>DASZBX010000118.1:0-6426 GCA_035943635.1 Actinocrinis sp.
AAACCCCCCACATCCCACCCCCGATCCACCGGCAAACCACCCACCGCATCACCACCACCCACCAACAAACCCCACAACCCCTCCCCCGACACCACACCACCCGGAAAACGACACGCCATACCCACGATCGCCACCGGATCAGCGAGCTGGGCCTCGAGTTCGTCGTTGCGCTGCCGCAGCCGCCGGGACTCCTTCACGGACTCCCGCAGCGCGGTGGTGACCTGCTCCATGGATGCACTCATCGAATCCTCATTCCTCGGTGCTGTGCACGGCCCGGATGAGTTCGTCCACATCCATGGTGTCGACCGCGTCGATCTCGTCGGTGTTCTGGTCGGTGCTCTCGTCCTCGGCCGGGGCCCCGTCGTCCGCGCTGATCCGCTCGGCGAACCAGGCGGCCATCTGCGCGGGCGTCGGGCAGTCGAAGACGAGCGTCGCGGGCAGGCGCAGCCCGGTCGCGGCGGCCAGCCGGTTGCGCAGCTCGACGGCCGTCAGGGAGTCGAAGCCCATGTCCAGGAAGCCGCGGTCGGCGTCGATCGCGGCCACCGTCTCGTGGCCGAGCACCGCGGCGGCGTGCCTGCGGACGAAGGCCACCAGCGCCTGGCGCCGCTCGGCCGGGGCCAGGCCGGCCAGCTGCTGCTCGAGGCCGCCGGACGAGGCGTCCGCGGCGGCCTGCGGGGCCGGGCGCCCGCCGCGCGGCACCAGCAGGCGCAGCACGGTCGGCAGCGTCCCCTGGTCGGCCTGGGCGCGCAGCGCGCCGCGGTCGATCCGGGCGGCCACGGACATCGCCCGCCCGGACTCGACCCCCTCGTCGAACAGGGCCAGGGCCTGCGCGGGGGTCATGGCCTGCGCCCCGGCCCGGGCCAGCCGGCCGCGCTCGCGGTCCCCGAGCCGGCCGGTCATCTCGCTGTCCGGCGCCCACAGGCCCCAGGCCAGCGAGGTGCCGGCCTGCCCGCGGGCCCGTCTGGCCGCGGCCAGCGCGTCCAGGAACACGTTGGCCGCGGCGTAGTTGGCCTGGGCCGGATTGCCGGTGACCCCGGCGGCGGAGGAGAACAGGGCGAACAGGCCCAGGTCGGTGTCCCGGGTGAGTTCGTCCAGGTGCACCGCGGCGGCGATCTTGGGCCGCAGCACGTCCGCCAAGCGCAGGTCGGTCAGGGAGGTGAACACCACGTCGTCGAGCACCCCGGCCAGGTGGACCACGCCGGTGAGCGGGTGGTCGGCCGGCAGGTCGGCCAGCAGGTCCGCCACGGCCTCGCGGTCGGCCAGGTCGCCGGCGGCGAACCGCACCTGCGCGCCGAGCGCGGCCAGCCGCCCGGTCAGTTCGGCCGCGCCCGGCGCCGCGGCGCCGCGGCGGCTGGCCAGGACGAAGTGCCGCATCCCCCACGGGCCGGCCAGGTGCTCGGCCACCAGGGCGCCGAGCGTTCCGGTGCCGCCGGTGATCAGGACCGTGCCCTCGGGGTCGGGGGCGGGCGGGATGGTCAGGACCAGCTTGCCGACGTGCCGGGCCCGGGCCATGAAGCGCATCGCCTCGGGCGCGTCCCGCACGTCCCACGCCCGGACCGGCAGCGGCGTCAGGACCTCCTCGCGCAGCAGCCCGACCACCTCGGCCAGCATCGACCGCATCCGCTCGGGGGCGGTGTCCCGGATCAGGTCCACCTGCTGGTACAGCACGCCCCCGGTCGCGGCGGCGACCTGCGCGGGGTCGCGCACGTCGGTCTTGCCCAGCTCGATGAACCGGCCGCCCGCCGACAGCAGGCGCAGGGAGGCGTCGACGAGGTCGCCGGCCAGCGAGTTGAGCACCACGTCGACCCCCGCGCCGCCGGTGGCCTGCCGGAACCGGTCGGCGAACCCGGCGTCGCGGGAGGACGCGACGTGGGCCTGATCCAGACCCGCCTGCCGCAGCTCGTCGTGCTTGGCCGGGCCGGCCGTGGCGAACACCTCGGCGCCCAGGCCGCGGGCGATCTGGACCGCCGCCATGCCGACGCCGCCGGTGGCCGCGTGCACCAGGACCCGCTGCCCGGCGCGCAGGCCGGCGATCTCCACCAGGGCGAAGTAGGCGGTCAGGAACGCGGACGGGACCGCGGCCGCCTGCTGGTAGGACCAGTCCTCGGGGATCGGGGCGAGCCAGCGGTGGTCGGTGACCGCCTCGGTGGCGAACGCCCGCGGGATCATCCCCATCACCCGGTCCCCGAGCTTGACCCCGGTCACGTCCGGGCCGATCGCCCGGACCACCCCGGCGCCCTCGCCGCCGATGAACTCGCCGCCGCCCGGGGACATCCCGAGGGCCACCATGACGTCGCGGAAGCCGATCCCGGCTGCCCGCAGGCCCACCCGCACCTGCCCGGAACCGAGCGGTCCGCCGGTGTCCGGGCACGGCAGCAGGGCCAGGTCGCCGAGCACCCCGGACGCGGCCGGCTCCAACCGCCACCGGCCGCCGGCCGGCGCGGTCAGCGCGTGCCCGGACCCGTTCGCCGGCACCAGCCGGGGGATCAGCGCCGCGCCCCGGCGGACCGCGATCTGCGGCTCGTCGCCGGCCAGCGCCGAGGCGAGCGCGGCCGCGCCGTCCGGCCCGTCCAGGTCGGCCAGCACGATCCGGCCGGGGTTCTCGCTCTGGGCCGAGCGCAGCAGGCCCCACACCGGCGCGGCGGCCAGGTCCGGCAGTTCGCCGGCCGTTCCCGGCGCCGCGGCCGAGACCGCGCGGCGGGTGACCACGACCAGCCGGGCGTCGGCCGTCCGGGCGTCGGCCAGCCAGGCCTGGACGTCGCCCAGCACCGCTGCGGCCAGGTCGAAGGCCGAGCCGGGCAGTCCCGCGCCGGCCGGCGCCGCCGCGGGCAGCAGCACCAGGGCCGGGCAGGGCGCGCCCGGGGCCGGCCCGCCGAGCAGGGCGGCCAGGTCGGGATGGCGGTGGGTGCGGATCCCGGCCTCGGCCAGCCCGGCGGCCAGGCCGAGCAGGTCCTCGCCGAGCAGCGCCCAGTCGTCGGCGACCCTGGCCGCGGGCCGCGGCAGCGCGACCCAGTCCAGCTCGAACAGGGACCGGTCGGCCGCGGCGGCCGCAGCCGGCCGCCCGGCCGGGACCGGACGGGAGACCAGGCGTTCGATCTCCGCCACCGGGGCGCCGGTCTCGTCGGCCGCGCTGACCGAGACCGTGTCCGGGCCGGCCGGCGCGATCCGCACCCGCAGGTCCCGCGCGCCGGGCGCGAACAGCGACACGCCGGTCAGGCTGAACGGCAGCAGCACGGTCCGGTCGGCGCCGTCGCCGCGTGCGGCAGACGGGGTAAGCAGCATCACCTGCAGCGCCGCGTCGAGCAGGGCGGGGTGCACGCCGTACCGGTCCGCCTCGGCGCGCACCTGCGCGGGCAGCGACACCTCGGCGAAGACCTCGTCGCCGCGGCGCCACGCCCGGCGCAGCCCGCGGAACGAGGGCCCGTAGACGTAGCCCTCGGCCTGCGCGGCCGCGTAGAAGGAGTCCGGGTCCAGCTCGAGCGGCTCGGCGCCGGGCGGGGGCCACTCGGCGGCCGCGGCCGGGGCGGGCCGGTTGTCGGCCGCCAGGACCGCCGACGCGTGCCGGGTCCAGTCGCCCGGCTCGCCGCTCCCGGCGTCCGGGCGGGTGTAGACGGCCAGCGGGCGCCGGCCGGAGTCCCCCGGCGCGCCCACCACCAGTTGCAGTCCGACCGCGTCGTCGCCGGCCAGGACCAGCGGCGCCTCGAGGGTCAGTTCCTCGATCCGGGGGCAGTGCGCCTCGGCCCCGGCGCGCAGGGCCAGTTCGGCGAATCCGGCCGCCGGAAACAGACACGCCCCGTCGACCCCGTGGTCGGCCAGCCAGGGCCGGGTGCCCGCGGACAGGCGCCCGGTGAGCACCAGGGTGCCGCTGTCGGCCAGTTCCACCGCGGCGCCGAGCAGCGGGTGGTCCGCGGCCGCGACCCCGAGGTCAGCCGGGTCTGCGTTGGTGCGCTCCTGGTCCCGCCAGTAGCGCTGCCGGTCGAAGGCGTAGGCGGGCAGCGGCACCCGGGCACCGTCGAGAATCAGCGTGGCCCAGTCCAGGTCGGCGCCGTGCACCCAGGCCTCGGCCAGCGAGGCGGCGAACCGGGCCGGGCCGCCCTCGTCCCGGCGCAGCGAGCCGATCGTGGCCGGCTCGGCGCCGGCGTCGGCCGCCGCGGCGGTGTCCAGCACCGCGGCGGTCAGCACGGCGTGCGGGCTCACCTCGACGAACATGGTGAAGCCGTTGTCGAGCAGCTTGCGGGTGGCGGCGGCGAACCGCACGGGCTCGCGCAGGTTGCGGTACCAGTACTCGGCGTCCAGCCCGGTGGTGTCGGCCGGCTCGCCGGTCACCGCGGAGTAGAACGGTATGTGTGCACGCTGGGGCTCTATACCAGCCAGTTTCGCCAGCAGTTCCTCCCGGATCGGCTCGACCTGCGGGGAGTGCGAGGCGTAGCCGACCTCGATCCGCCGGATCCGGATGCCGCGCCGCTCGCACTCCGCGGTCAGTTCGTCCAGCGCCTCGGTGTCGCCGGCCACGACCACCTGCGCGGGGCTGTTGGCCGCCGCGACGGTGAGCCGGCCCGGCCAGGCGGCGAGCAGCGCCGCCGCCTGCTGTTCGTCGGCCCGCAGCGACGCCATGCCGGCCGGGGCGTCCAGCCGGGCCAGGGCGGCCGAGCGCAGGGCGACCACCTTGGCGGCGTCGGCCAGCGACAGCGCCCCGGCGACGTAGGCCGCGGCGATCTCGCCCTGGGAGTGGCCGACGACCGCCGCGGGGTTCACCCCGTGGTGCTGCCACAGGCGGGCCAGCGAGACCATCACCGCGAACAGGGCCGGCTGGACCACGTCGACCCGGTCCAGGCCGGGCGCCGCGGCGGACCGGCGCAGCACCTCGGTCAGCGACCAGTCGGTGTACGGCGCGAGCGCCTGCTCGCACTCGTGGACGTAGCCGGCGAACTGCGGGCTGGTGTCGAGCAGGTCGGCCGCCATCCCGGGCCACTGGCCGCCCTGTCCGGGGAAGACGAAGACGATCCGGGGCTTGCGCTGGGCGGTGCCGAGGACCAGTCCGGGGTCCGGTTCGCCGTCCGCCAGCCGGGCGAGCGGGCCGAGGTGGCCCTCCCGGCCGGTTCCGAGCACCACCGCGCGGTGCCCCAGCGACGCCCGGGTGAAGGCCAGGCTCCAGCCGATGTCGCGCGGCCGCAGGCCGGGCTCGTCGGCCAGCAGCCGGCTCAGCTTGGCGGCCTGACCCTGCAGGGAGGCCGGGGACGCCGCCGAGATCGGCCATGGGATGAGCGCGTCCGGGCCCGGTGCGCCGGCCTGGGCCGGTGCGAGGGCCTGGTCCGGTGGGACCGGGGCGTCGGCCGGGGCCGGGTGGGCGGACGGGTCCGGTTCCCGCACCGGTGCCTGTTCGAGGATGAGGTGGGCGTTGGTGCCGCTCATGCCGAAGGCGGACACCCCGGCCCGGCGCGGGCGCCCGGTCTCGGGCCACGGCGCCGTCTGGACCGCGAGCGCGACCGCGCCCGAGGACCAGTCCACATAGTCGCTCGGCCGGTCCACGTGCAGCGTGGCCGGTACGATTCCGTGCCGCATCGCCAGGACCATCTTCATCACGCCCGCGGCGCCCGCGGCGGCCTGGGTGTGGCCGATGTTCGACTTGATCGACCCCAGCAACACCGGCCGGTCCGCGGGCCGATCCCGCCCGTACGTCTCCAACAACGCCTGCGCCTCGATCGGATCACCCAACGACGTCCCCGTCCCATGCGCCTCCACCACATCCACCTCCGACGCCGACACCCCCGCACGCGCCAGAGCAGATTGGATCACCCGCCGCTGCGACGGACCGTTCGGCGCGGTCAGGCCGTTGGACGCGCCGTCCTGGTTGACCGCGGAGCCGCGGATCACCGCCAGCACCCGGTGGCCGTTGCGCTCGGCGTCGGACAACCGCTCCACCAGGAACAGCCCGACGCCCTCGGCCAGGCTCATCCCGTCCGCGCCGGCGGCGAACGCCTTGCACCGCCCGTCCGGGGCCAGCGCGCCCAGCCGGCTGAACTCGATCAGCTCCTTCGGGCTCGCCATCATCGCCGCGCCGCCGGCCACCGCCATGGTGCACTCGCCCGAGCGCAGCGCCTGGCCGGCCAGGTGCAGCGCCACCAGCGAGGACGAGCACGCGGCGTCGATCGTCACCGCCGCGCCCTCGAGTCCGAAGAAGTACGACAGCCGCCCGGACATCACGCTGCCGGTGCTCCCGGTCGCGGCGTAGCCCTCGGCCCATTCCGGCACCTGCGCGGAGGCGGTCACGTAGTCCGTGGGGTTGGCGCCGATGAACACCCCGGTGCGGCTGCCCTTCAAACCCCCCGCATCCAGACCCGCATCCTCGAACAACTCCCAACACACCTCCAACAACAACCGCTGCCGAGGATCCATCGCCAACGCCTCCCGCGGAGAAATCCCGAA
>DASZBX010000119.1:0-73153 GCA_035943635.1 Actinocrinis sp.
ACCGGCGCCCGGATGTACCGCACCGGCGACCTCGTCCGCTGGAACCCCGACGGGCTCCTGGAATACGCCGGGCGCACCGACCACCAGGTCAAACTGCGCGGCTACCGGATCGAACCGGGCGAAATCGAGAACACCCTGACCAACCTGCCCGAGGTCGGTACGGCCTGCGTGCTGCTGCGCGAAGACCGGCCGGGAGACAAGCGGCTCACCGCCTACGTCACCGGGTCGAGAACGCAGAGCCCGGACGCCGCGTCGCTGCGTACCGCGCTGGCCCGGACGCTGCCGGACTACATGGTGCCGCGTGCCTTCGTCGTCCTGCCCGAGCTCCCGCTCACCCCCAACGGCAAGATCGACCGCCGCGCCCTGCCCGCGCCCGAGATCCCGGGGGACGCGTCCGGGGGACGTCCCGCGCGCACCGCCCGCGAAAAAACGCTGTGCGCCCTGCTCGGCGAAATCCTCGGCGTACCGCGGGTCACCCTGGACGACGACTTCTTCGGCCTCGGCGGCCACTCCCTGTCGGCCGTGCAGCTGGCGCAGCGGATCGATCAGGAATTCGGCGTGCGGCCGACGCTGCGGGAGATCTTCGCCGCCCCGACCGCCGCCGGACTGGACCAGGCCATCGCGAACGCGACCGGGGAAGAACCGGCCGGCCGGGCCGACCTCACGGACTTCGGCGCAGAGGTCGCCCTGGACCCCTCCGTCGCGCGGACCGCCCGCTCGCGCCCCACCGCCACCGGCCAGACGCTGCTGACCGGCGCCACCGGGTTCCTCGGCGCCTACCTGCTACGCGACCTGATCGAGTCGACCGGCCGACCGATCGAGTGCCTGGTGCGCGCCGAGGACCCCGCCGCCGGCGCACGGCGCGTCCGGTCCGCTCTGGAACGGTACGGAGTCTGGGACGACGGATACGAACCGTTCATAGTCCCGCTCGTCGCCGATCTCACCGCCCCGGACCTCGGCCTGGATCCGGACGGATGCAAGAGCCTGCGCCGCCGGGTCGGAACCGTCTTCCACAACGGCGCCCAGGTGAATTTCGCCCGCTCGTACCGGGAACTGCGCGGTCCCAACGTGGAGGGCACCCGGAACCTGCTGCGCCTCATCGCCGACTCCGACTCGCCCGGCATGCACTACGTGTCCACCACCGGCGTCTACGCGCCCTCGGCCGATCTTCCGCGCACGATCACGGAGGCCGGCATGATCGGGCCGCCCGACCAATTGGCCAACGGGTACTCCCAGACGAAGTGGGTCGCCGAGGAGATCCTCCGGGTCGCGCGCGGCCGCGGCGTACCGGTCACCGTCTACCGGCCGGCCCGCATCTGCGGTGACAGCCGCACGGGTGCCTGCCAGGAGCTGGATCTGGTCTGGCAGATCATCAAGGGCTGCATCCAGGCGCAGGCGGTCCCCGACGACAACGACGAGTCGACCGGATGGGTCCCGGTCGACTGGGTCAGCGCCGCGATCCTGGGCCTGGCAGGCATGACCGCCGACGATCCACTCGATGCGCAGCCGTCGTTCAACCTCACCAACCCGAATGCACCGACCTTCCCGCAAGTCTTCGAGATCCTGCGCACCTGCGGATACACACTCACCGAACTCACGGTCGACCAGTGGCGCAAGAGCATCGACAGGGAGCCCGGCAACGCGGCTCAACTGGTACTCGGGTCCACCGGAGCACCATCCGCGGGCCCGGACACCCCCGAACAGGTCCACCGGCGGTTCGACTCGTCAGCGACCGACGGCTTCCTGCACGCAGTCGGGGTCTCCCGGCCCGAGATCGATGATGACGCGATTCGTCTGTACATTTCCTATTTCCAGCGCACCGGCTTCCTTCCCAGCGCGGCCTCCGTCGCCTCGCACCGTGACGGGGGGCAGAGCCCGGTGTCCTGACGCGCATTTCCCAGGCAGGTGGTCGGGCTGGAAGGGACGTCAGCCCGACTTTCGGATCGATACCGGATCCACCGGGCGGACGGCCGACGCCGTCCGCCCGGGCACGACTTCAGTTTCGCCCGCACCCACACTCGCCCACCGCTCGCCCAACAGCCTAACGATGCGCCATAAGGTCTAAACCAATTCCTTGGGTACTGGAATATACGCAGTTCACAAGGGTTATGGATTCTCGTTGGCCACGCGCCCTGCACAATCGGGCCGCTCGGCCAAGGGATTGTCGGCCCCCTGGTAGAAGGTACGCCCCACGGTCCAGGACAGGCCACAGGACACCTGCCCATCAGCCAAATCGGCGCACGCATAAGTCTTGAACTGCATAAATGCAGCCACTACACAGAGCAACCAGGCTGAACGCGCTCCACACCGGCCAAGCTTCGACGCCAGCCCTTGGATGCCCGATCCGGCCGGTTTTTCGGCAAAGCGGCCGCAGACAGGCCGGACATACCGGGAAAAACGCTCTCAATCCGCTCTCCAACGAGGAGCCGGGCAGCCTTGACGACCTCTGAAATACTGCATCTGACTTGTATTATTGCTGGTCAGATACCATGTTGGATGTCCAACCTCGGTAGGGCGAGTGGGACTCGAACCCACGACCAAGGGATTATGAGTCCCCTGCTCTAACCAGCTGAGCTATCGCCCCCAGCCTGTCTGGCGAGAGTACTGGTGCCCGGAAAGTTCCGAAATCAACCATTTTCAGACCAGACGCAAAACGTCCCCGGGGGCGTGTGCCCGCGGAGACGTTCCACTGCGCTCCCGCAATTGGACTCGAACCAATAACCTGCCGGTTAACAGCCGGCTGCTCTGCCAATTGAGCTATACGGGATCGTAACAGCAACAGGACCGTTCGGCTTGTTTCCAAGATGCCCGGCCTTGCGAGAGACAACATTAGCGCATCTTGGGGGGTGCTTGGCTACTCGATTCGGCGGGCGCCGGGGTTTGGGCCGCGGCGGGCGCCGGTCATACCGGTGGAGTAACCGGCGGGCCTGGTCAGATTAGGTCCGGCGAGTGCGGGTAATCGGACAGGGTTGTCACTCGTGCCGCTGAAGCAAGCAGAAAGAGGGTGCTGGACGTGAAAGGGAAGGCCTATTTCGCCGTCGGAGCCGCGGCCGGCCTGCTGACCGGCAGCCGGATCGGCCGCGGGCTGTACGACCGGGTGGCCAAGACCGCCGGGAAGGTCGCGGGCAACGAGACCGTGCGCCACAGTGTCTCGTCCGCGGGCGAGCACGCCGTCGAGGCGGCCAAGTCGGCCGGCGGAGGCGTCGGACACGCGGCCAAGAACGCCGGGGACGGTGTCACGCACAAGTTCGCCGAACTGCGCAAGCACACCGCGGAGAAGCACCATTCCGCGGTGAACGGCACGCTTGCCCCGCCGGAGTAAGGATTAGCGCGAAACAGTAGAAACAGTAGAGGCCCGTCGTCGTTCTGGTGGTTCCAGCCGGGGCGGCGGCGGGTTTTCGCATGCCTGAAGGCGGAGAGCGAATGCGGGCGGAGGGCTGGGCGAGTGATCCATATCACTCGGCAGGTTGAACGGCCGAAGTGAGCTGCACGGGCTCGGCATCCCCCGCCTGAGCGGGGACGGCCGTAGCCGCAGCAGCCATGGCAGTCGGCGGCGGCCCGACCATCGACAAGGAGCTGCGCCAGGCCAACCTTGCGCAGAACACGGCGATCG
Organism: Actinocrinis sp.; assembly: GCA_035943635.1. GTDB lineage: Bacteria > Actinomycetota > Actinomycetes > Streptomycetales > Catenulisporaceae > DASZBX01. The sequence goes on from DASZBX010000119.1 coordinate 3,614, forward strand.
GGATCTCGACCAAGACCGCCATCGCCCACGACTCGATCGCGTCCCGCGGTTCGGAGGCGGTCGACGTGTCGAACCAGCAGTCCACGATCAGCAGCGTGGCCACCACAGCCGCCATGATGCCCACCCGCGGGTCGTTGCGCAGGTACAGCCGGGCCGTGACGCCGAAGGCCGCGGCCAGCAGCAGGTCGAACCCGATCCAGACCGTCGACCAGTTGCGGGCCACGGTGTGCGTCGGCAGGGTCAGGCCGAGCACGATGATCCACGGCACCAGCGCCACCGCGGACCCGGCGAGCAGCCGGGTGGTCTTGTCCCAGCGCCGCACCATCGCCCAGACCCGGGCCAGGACGGCGCTGAGCTGGTCCACCAGGCTCGGGCCGATGACGAACTGGGCCCGGTCGGGCAGGTACGTGTAGCCGATCGTCGCAGTCGGCCCGGCGCCGTCGGCGCGGATGACGTCGTCATCGAGCGCGTCGCCCTGGTCGTGGACGAGATCGAGGCGGTTGTCCCGCGCGAGATCGCGGGCATGTCGGGCATGGCGGACGATGCGGTCGGAGCGCGAAGCCCGCGCCGAATGAGTGATCCGTACGCAGCGAGTGCCGCCCTGGGCGGCCTGGGACGGCCCTGGAGCGCCCTGAGCGTCGGGGAGAGCGTGATCCGCAGGGTCGGCCAGAACGGGCGCGCCATCGGCTTCCAGAGCGTCCAGAGCGTCCAAGGCCTCCAGATCCGCCAGGGCCTCGGGTGAGGGCGAGGCCGCAGTCCCGGCCGCGAGAAGATCTGAATCCGAAGCCCCCGACTCGGCTCCGGCAATCGATTCGGCCGAATCATCGGAGTCGACAAACCCCACAGCCGCCGCAGACCTGACGAACTGGGCCGTACCCACGCCACCGGCCCACCCCAGTTGGCCCAAGCCCTCCAGCCAACCCCTGCGGCCCATCCGCCGCAGCCGGCCGCCGGGGCCGTCCTCGTCCGCGTCCCGTCGGCCGCCGATCGTTGTCGCGCTCATGTCCCACTCCTTCAGCGGCTTCTCACCGACGCCTCCGAGAATGCCGCCGAACGGGGGTCGGCGGATCGCCGATGCGCGGGAAATCGGGGACTCGGCCGTGCGGCTGAGCCGAACCGTTCGGCTCCCCCTTCCGGGGGAGGCGGCCGGCTTGACGAGCCGGTGGTCGGCCCGACCGGTTCTCACCTGATCCTCAACCCGGTGACCGGACCGGCGGGGCTCACACGGCCTGGCGGGCCTGGAACCCCGAGTCCTTCGGCGGCCGGAACTTCACGATCCGGCCGCGGTGGTTCCCGGGAAAGCGTACGAAGGGGTCAACAACGACTTCAGCGCAGATAATCCTTGAGCTGGTCGGCGTACGAGTGCCCGCGCAGTTTGGCCAGGGTCTTGGCCTCGATCTGGCGGATCCGCTCGCGGGTGACGCCGAACGTGCGGCCGATCTCCTCCAGGGTGTGCGGCTCGCCGTCGGTCAGGCCGTAACGCAGCTGCACGACCCGTTTCTCCCGCTCGCCCAGGGTCGACAGCAGGGTGTCGAGGTGTTCGCGCAGCATCATCACGGCGACCGAGTCGGCCGGGGAGATCGCGTCGGCGTCCTCGATCAGGTCGCCCAGCGCCACGTCGTCCTCCTCGCCCACCGGGGCGTGCAGGGAGACCGGTTCCTGGGACAGCCGCAGGACCTCGATCACCCGCTCCTCGGGGACGCCGAGCACCTCGGCGATCTGCTCCGGGGTCGGTTCGATCGAGTTGGCCTGGAGCAGGGCGCGCTGCAGCCGCACCACCCGGTTCATCAGCTCCACCACGTGCACCGGCACCCGGATGGTGCGGGCCTGGTCGGCCAGGGCCCGGCTCATCGCCTGGCGGATCCACCAGGTGGCGTAGGTGGAGAACTTGTAGCCGCGGGCGTAGTCGAACTTCTCCACCGCGCGGATCAGGCCCAGGTTGCCCTCCTGGACCAGGTCCAGGATGGTCATGCCGCGGCCGATGTACCGCTTGGCGATGGACACGACCAGGCGCAGGTTGGCCTCGATCAGGCGGCGCTTGGCGGTCTGGCCGCGCAGCACCAGGATGTTCAGGTCGCGCCGGTCGGTGGCGGGCAGGTCGTAGACGGTCAGCAGCCGCTCGTCGGCGAACAGGCCGGCCTCCACGGCCCGGGCCAGCTCGACCTCCTCGACCGCGGTCAGCAGCGGGATCCGGCCGATCTCGCGCAGGTACTGGCGGAACAGGTCGCCGGCCGGGCCGGCCGAGTCCACCCAGGCCGCCACGTGCGCGTCCGCGGCCTGGCTCTCCTGGCCGGTCAGCTCCTGGTCGGCCAGGTCCGGGTCGGACGGGTCGGGTTCCGTCTCGGCCTCGGCGGCCTCCTCGGCCGGGTCCTGGTGGCCGGTCAGCGCGGTCGGCGGCTCCTGGGCCAGCCCCGCGTCCACCGGGCTCGCGGTGTCTCGGCCCAGCGGCAGGGACAGGATCGTCGCCAGTTGCTCGGTCAGGTCGGGCAGGTCGCGCAGGTCGGTGAGTTCGTCGGCCGCGCCGTCCGGCGGCGCGGCGGCCGATCCGGACTCCACCGCGGGGGAATCCTTGACCAGTGCCAGAATCCGGCCGTTCGCCGAGCCGCGGCCCCTGCCCCGGCTCGGCGGCGAAGCCTTGCCGGCCTCGCTCACCGTGTCCGTCACCGAGTCTGCCCGTGCGAGAGCGCCGTCCATTCGAACTCCGTTCGCTTCACCGACCAGTTGCCCGACACGCAGCGGACCACGTTGTCCCAAGCGCTGGTCGTGGCCTTGGCTGCCAATAACTCCAGGGTCACTGGTGACCTGAGCACCTCGCCGCGGGCCGAAGCCGCGGTCCGGTGAATTCCACGCCCATCCCTTACCCCTTGCGCGCCGTTTCCCTCCTGAAACGAACCCGGAACTTCAAAGAATTAGCGAACCTTGACTGAACCCCAGCCCAGTAAAGACAAGGAAAAGTGGAAAACGATCAGTTTCCTGATCAAGGTCTCGCGTGAGGGGATGAGTGCAGGGTGGGGCGGGTTCGGCGCGGTGCGGGCGCGGCCGTCGCACGCCAGGGCGGCCGGAGCCGCGGCCCGGCGCATCCGCCGAAGCTGAGAACGCCGACGTCGGCGGTCTCAGGATTCCAAGGAAACGTTCAGGCTCAACCGATAACGGACCAGTTCGAGCCGTTCGGCGTTGACCGTCCGCTCCTCGTCCGCCTGGCGGACCGGGTCGAGCTGGCGCAGCCGGACCTGGAGGGCTTCGAGCCGGCGGTCCACGGTGTCGATCCGGACCCGGGTCAAAACCGAGTTCACGTAGTGCGCGTCCACGATGTGCCGGCCTTTGCCATCCGCCTTCACCCACACCGGTTCCACGGTCAGCTGGATCACGAACGAACGCACCCGGTCGTCCGGGCACGCGGCGGCGACCCATTCGAGCCAGGTGTCGTGGTCCGCGGCCGCGCCGGCCGCGCCGCCGGCCAGCACGACGGCCTGTTTCACCGCGGCCAGCGCGGGATTGGTGAATTCCTCCAGGTCCAGGCCGTCGAACAGCGGGGCGGCCAACTTCGGGTACTGCAACGCCAGTTTCAGCGCCTCGCGCTGGCGCTGGGTCGGGGACTGGGCCGAGGGCGGCCCGGACACGGCCGGGTCGAAGGTGGGCGCGGTCGGCAGCGGGGAGCGGTACGGGCCGCGGGAGCCGCCGTCGCGGTCGCGCTCGTCCCGCCGGAACCGGTCGTCCCGGCCGCCGCGGCCCTCGCGCCCGCCGCGCTCGTCCCGGCCGAACCGGCCCTCACCGCCGCCGCCGTTGCCGTAGCCACCGCCGTTGCCATAGCCGGATCCCGGGCCCCGGCCGGAGGACCCCCGATATCCCTCTCCGGAGGACGCCCGGGCCCTGCGGGAGGTCCCGGTGGTCTTGCGGACCTCGGCCGAGACCGTGCCCTCGTCCAGGCCGAGCCAGCCGGCCAGCCGGCGGCCGTACTCCGGCCGCAGCGCCTGGTCCCGGATCGCGGCCACCATCGGCGCGGTGGCCCGCAGGGCCAGCACCCGGCCCTCGGCGGTGGCCACGTCGAAGTCGCGCAGCCTGGTCTTGATCACGAACTCGAACAGCGGGGAGCGTCCGGCGACCAGTTCGCGCACCGCGGCGTCGCCGTGCGCCATCCGCAGGTCGCACGGGTCCAGGCCGTCCGGCTGGACCGCGACGAAGGTCTGGGTGACGAAGCGCTGGTCCTCCAGGAACGCGCGCATCGCGGCCTTCTGCCCGGCCGAGTCGCCGTCGAAGGTGAACACGACCTCGTAGCCGAGGTACTGGTTGCGGTCGCCCAGCAGCCGGCGCAGGATCTTGATGTGTTCCTCGCCGAACGCGGTGCCGCAGGTGGCGATCGCGGTCGTCTCGCCGGCCAGGTGGCAGGCCATCACGTCCGTGTACCCCTCGACCACGACCGCGCGCTGCGCCCTGGCGATCTCCTTGCGGGCCAGGTCCAGCCCGTAGAGCACGGAGGACTTCTTGTACAGCGGGGTGTCCGGGGTGTTGAGGTACTTGGGCGAGTCCTTGTCCTCGCTCAGCCGGCGCGCGCCGAAGCCGATGATCTCGCCCCCGGGTTCGGCGATCGGCCAGGTCAGCCGGTCCCGGAACCGGTCGATCGGGCCGCGCCGGCCCTCCGAGGCCAGGCCGCCGACCATCAGCTCCTTGTCGGTGAAGCCGCGGGCGCGCAGGTGCCGGACCAGGGAGTCCCAGGTGCCCGGGGCGTAGCCGACCTGGAACTTCTCGATCGCGGCCTGGTCGAAGCCGCGGCCGAGCAGCAGTTCGCGGCCGTGCTGCGCGGCCGGGGTGCGCAGCTGCTCGACGTAGTACTCGGCGGCGGCCTTGTGCGCGGCCAGCAGGCGGGTGCGCTCGCTGGTCTCGGTCCGCTGGGTGTAGCCGCCCTCGGCGTAGCGCAGCTCGATCCGGGCCCGCTTGGCCAGCTGCTCGACGGCCTCGTTGAAGGACAGCTGCCCGGTCTTCTGCACGAAGGTGATCACGTCGCCGCCCTCGCCGCAGCCGAAGCAGTAGTACATGCCGCGGGTCGGGGTGACGTTGAACGACGGGGACTTCTCGTCGTGGAAGGGGCACAGGCCCTTGAGGTTGCCGCCGCCGGCCGAGCGCAGCTGGACCTGCTCGCCGACCACGTCCGCGATGGGCGAGGCGTCCCGCACGGCCCGGACGTCCTCCTCCCGGATCCGGCCGCTCACGAGTCGGCCGGGGGTCGGTCGGTCGGGGCGTGCGGTCGGGCGGGCATGCCGGTGATTCTACTCGCCGGAGCCGACACACAGCCGCCGGTGCAGGGCGATCGCGGAGGCGTCGGTGAGCGAGGCGATCGCGTCGATCACCACCCGGAACCGGGCCGGGTCGCCGGGGGCGGCCGCGTAGAGCTCGGCGAAGGCCGGCTCCAGCCGGTCCGGGCGGGCGGCCAGGGCCGCGACCAGCTCGGTCAGCAGGTCCCGCTGCCGGGCCCGCAGGGCCATCGCGCGCTCGGTCTCCATCACGTACCGGGCCGCGACCGCCTTGAGCACGGCGCACTCGAGCCGGGTGGGCCGGGGCACCACGACCGTGGCCTGGTAGCGCCGGTGCGCGCCGGGGCCGTGCAGCTCCAGGGTGGCGGTGGTCACGGACATCGCGAACCGGCCGATCAGCTCGCTGGTGGCCCGTTTGAGCCGGACCTGGGCGGCGAACGAGCGGTCGTACCGCCCGGGCCACCACTCCATCGCCTGCAGCCGGTCCAGGGCCTCGGCCAGCTCTGCCTCCTCGGCGTCGGGGGCGTAGCCGCGGGCGCGGGCGAACAGGGCCGAGCGTTCGGCGTCCACGGTCAGCACCTTCAGGTCCACGTGCCCGGCGTAGACCGCGTCTTCGAGGTCGTGCACGGAGTAGGCCACGTCGTCGGACCAGTCCATGATCTGCGCCTCGAAGCACTTGGGCGGGAATATGGAGCCCTCCGGCGCGGGCTGGGCGCCGGCTCTCATCCAGGTGAAGACGGGCAGGTCGTCCTCGTACACCCCGAATTTCCTGGTGCCCTCGACCCGCTGCCAGGGGTACTTGGTCTGCGCGTCCAGCAGCGCCCGGGTCAGGTTCAGGCCGGCCGAGCGGCCGTCCGCGGTCAGCACCTTGGCTTCCAGGCGGGACAGGATCCGCAGGTTCTGCGCGTTGCCCTCGTAGCCGCCGATCTCGTCGGTCAGGGCGTCCAGCGCGGCCTCCCCGGTGTGCCCGAACGGCGGGTGGCCCAGGTCGTGGGCCAGGCACGCGGCCTCGACCAGGTCCGGGTCGGCGCCGAGCGAGCCGGCCAGTTCGCGGCCGATCTGGGCCACCTCCAGCGAGTGGGTCAGCCGGGTGCGCGGGAAGTCGGACTCGCCCGGGGCGACCACCTGGGTCTTGCCGGCCAGCCGGCGCAGCGCGACGCTGTGCATCACCCGGGCGCGGTCGCGCTGGAACGCGGTGCGCCCGCCGCCGGTGCGCTTGGCCTCGCTGGCCGGTTCGACCGCGTAGCGCTCCAAGTCCGCCGGTGTGTAGCCGCCGTTCTCGTGGTCCGTCATATCCCCACGGTACTGGACCGGCGGCCGGACGGCCGGTGACCGGATCACCGGCTGTGGACAACTGTCCGGCGGCCGTGCACCGCCGGTGGCGGGCCGCCGACGTGGGGGTGGCCGGGCCGGGCAGTCCGCACGTCCGCCCGGCCCGGCCACCCCGGCTTCCGATGGTTCACGGGGAGCGCGGGCCGCGGCCGCCGGGGGCCGCGGGCCGTTGTCGCTCCGGTACCGCTCAGCCCTGCGCTATGGCCGCGCGGGCCGCCTCCAGCCGGGCGATCGGCACCCGGAACGGAGAGCAGGACACGTAGTCCAGCCCGACCTGGTGGAAGAAGTGCACCGAGTCCGGGTCGCCGCCGTGCTCGCCGCACACGCCGAGCTTGAGTCCCGGGCGGGCGGCCCGGCCCTCGTCCGCGGCGATCTGGACCAGCCGGCCGACGCCGGCCCGGTCCAGCGTCTCGAAGGGTGACACGCCGAAGATGCCCTTGTCCAGGTAGGCGGAGAAGAACGCGGCCTCCACGTCGTCCCGGGAGAAGCCCCAGGTGGTCTGGGTCAGGTCGTTGGTGCCGAAGGAGAAGAACTCGGCCGCCTCGGCGATCTGCCCGGCGGTCAGCGCGGCCCGGGGCAGTTCGATCATGGTGCCGATCAGCGCCCGGATGTCCGCGCCGGTGGTCTCGCGCACCTCGTCGAGCACCGCGCGGGCCTCCTCGCGGACGATCTCCAGTTCCTGCACCGCGCCGACCAGCGGCACCATGATCTCCACCCGGGACACCCCGCCGGCTTTGGCCACCTGGGCCGCGGCCTCGGCGATCGCCCGCACCTGCATGATGAACAGGCCGGGGACGACCAGGCCCAGGCGTACACCGCGCAGGCCGAGCATCGGGTTGGCCTCGTGCAGCTTGTGCACGGCCTGGAGCAGGCGCAGTTCGTTCTCGTGGTCCTCGCCGCGGGCCTCGGCCACCGCGACGCGTACCGACAGGTCGGTGATGTCGGGCAGGAACTCGTGCAGCGGCGGGTCGAGCAGGCGCACCGTGACCGGCAGGCCGCCCATCGCGGTGAAGATGGCGACGAAGTCGTCGCGCTGCATCGGCAGCAGTTCGTCCAGGGCCTTGTGCCGGTCGGAGTCGTCCTCGGCCAGGATCAGCCGCTCGACCAGGGCCCGGCGCTCGCCGAGGAACATGTGCTCGGTCCGGCACAGGCCGATCCCCTGGGCGCCGAACCGCCGGGCCCGGGCGGCGTCCTCGGGGTTGTCCGCGTTGGCCCGGACGTAGAGCTTGCGCCGCTCGTCGGACCAGGTCATGATCCGGTGCACGGCCTGGACCAGGTCCCCGGCCCGCGGGGAGTCGGCGCCGAGCCTGCCTTCGAAGTACTCGACCACCGGGGACGGGACCACCGGGATCTCCCCGAGGTAGATCGCGCCGTTGGAGCCGTCGATCGAGATCAGGTCGCCCTCTTCGACCACGATGCCGCCAGGGCCGGTGAACCGGCGCCGCTTGGTGTCCACGTCGAGCTCCTCCGCGCCGCACACGCAGGTCTTGCCCATGCCGCGGGCCACCACGGCCGCGTGCGAGGTCTTGCCGCCGCGGGAGGTCAGGATGCCCTGGGCGGCGATCATGCCGTTGAGGTCGTCCGGGTTGGTCTCCCGGCGCACCAGGATCACCCGTTCGCCGGACCGGGACCACTTGACCGCGGTGTAGGAGTCGAACACCGCGCGGCCGACCGCGGCGCCGGGCGAGGCGCTCATCCCGGTGGCGGTCGGCTTGACCTTGTTCTTGGTGTCGAAGCGGGGGAACATCAGCAGGCCCAGCTGGGCCCCGGTGACCCGGCTGACCGCCTCGTCCGCGGTGATCACGCCTTCGTCCACGAGGTTGACCGCGATCTGGAAGGCCGCGGCCGCGGTGCGCTTGCCGACCCGGGTCTGCAGCATCCACAGCTTGCCGCGCTCGATCGTGAACTCGATGTCGCACAGGTCCCGGTAGTGGCCTTCGAGGATGCGCATGATGTCGAGCAGCTCGTGGTACGACTTCGCGTCGATGCCTTCGAGCTCCTGGAGCGACAGGGTGTTGCGGATGCCCGCGACCACGTCCTCGCCCTGCGCGTTGACCAGGTAGTCGCCGTATACGCCGGTGGCGCCGGTGGCCGGGTCGCGGGTGAACGCCACGCCGGTGCCGCTGCTTGAATCGTCATCGTCACCGCCGGGGCCCAGGTTGCCGAAGACCATCGAGCAGATGTTGACCGCGGTGCCCAGGTCGTGCGGGATCCGCTCCTGCCGGCGGTAGAGTTTGGCCCGGTCGGTGTTCCAGGACTCGAACACGGCCCGCACCGCCAGGTCCATCTGCTCGCGCGGCTCCTGCGGGAACTCCCGCCCGGTGTGGTCGAGCACGATCGCCTTGTACGACTCGACCAGCGCCCGCAGGTCCCCGGCGTCCAGGTCCACGTCGCTGGGCACGCCCTTGGCCTGCTTGGCCGCCTCGATCGCGTCCTCGAAGTGCTCGCCGTCGATGTCCAGCACGGTCTTGCCGAACATCTGGATCAGCCGGCGGTAGGAGTCCCAGGCGAAGCGCTCGTCCCCGGCCGCGGCGGCCAGGCCGCCGACCGAGGCGTCGGACAGGCCGATGTTCAGGACCGTCTCCATCATCCCGGGCATGGAGAACTTGGCCCCGGACCGGACCGAGACCAGCAGCGGGTCCGCGGCCGCGCCCAGGCGCCGGCCCATCTTCGCTTCCAGCGCGGCCAGGTGGGTGGAGACCTCCGCGCGCAGCGACTCGGGTTCGTCGCCGGTGTCGAGATACGCCTTACAGGCGTCGGTGGTGAGGGTGAAGCCGGGCGGGACCGGCAGGCCGAGGTTGGTCATCTCGGCCAGGTTCGCGCCCTTGCCGCCGAGCAGGTCTTTGAGGTCCTTGTTACCCTCGGTGAAATCGTAGACGTATTTAGTAGTCGCCGCAGTCGTCGGCGCAGCAGTACTCGACACGTGAAGCTCCCTGAAGCTTGCGCGCGTATAAGAAAGACGCCGACCCGCACGATCGGCGTCCCACAGCCTGACGCTTACGACAGTAGCGCCTGATCGGGCACTTGTCAGTGTGAGACCGGCCACCAGACCGCGGCGCGCCGGGGCAGGTCGGACGGTGTCCGGCCGCGTCGGACGGCCGCCGCGCCGCGGGTTACCGGCTGGCCTTCGCCGCCGTTGCCTGGCACTCTGGCAGCATGACTACTCAGGAGCAGAACGAGCCGACCGCCCCGCAAGACGAGGGCGACCTGAGCCCTGCGGAGTTGACCAAGCGCAAGTTCCAGGAGGCCCTGGCCCGCAAGCACGCGAAGGAGGCGGAGCGGCACGCCGACGGGGACGGCAGCGGCTCGGCCAAGGTCGGCAACTCGCACGGCCCGATGGCCAACCAGCGCAACTACCGGCGCAAGTCGGGCTGAGCAGGACCCGGCACACGGCGGACCGGGCCGGTTCAGGCCCGGTCCGGACCGGCCGTTGTGACGAAAACCGCGGGCTCCGGCGCGGCGTCGCCGGCCTCGCGCCGGATGGCGGGCCTACGATCGGTGTGGGAAGAATCGGCTGGTCGAGGCGTCCTTAACCCTCGCCGCCGATGCCGAAGGCCGAGCAACGGAGTCGCCCCCATGTCCGGATGCCGCATCCTCGCCCTGGGCCACTACCAGCCGTCGCGGGTCCTGACCAACGACGACCTCGCCGCCCTGGTCGACACCACCGATGAGTGGATCCGCACCCGCGTGGGCATCGAGACCCGGCGGATCGCGGCCGAGGACGAACAGGTCGACGAGATGGCCGCGCGCGCGGCCGAGAAGGCGATCGCAGCCGCGGGCCTGGCCCCGGCGGACATCGACCTGGTGATCGTCGCGACATGCACCGCGGTGGACCGCTCGCCGAACACCGCCGCGCGGGTGGCCGTACGCCTGGACATGGGCAGCCCGGCTCTGATCGACGTCAACGTGGTCTGCTCCGGTTTCACTCACGCGCTGGCCCTGGCCGGCCACACGATCCAGGCCGGGTCCGCGGTGAACGCGGTCGTGATCGGGGTCGACAAGTTCACCTCGGTGACGGACTGGACCGACCGCGGCACCTGCATCCTGACCGGCGACGGCGCGGGCGCGGCGGTGCTGACCGCGAGCGAGCAGCCGGAGATCGGCCCGGTGGTCTGGGGCTCGGTGCCGTCGATGGCCCAGGCGGTGCGGATCGGCGGGACGCCCAGCCGGTTCGCCCAGGACGGCCAGAGCGTGTACCGCTGGGCCACCACCCGACTGCCGCAGATCGCCCGCCAGGCCTGCGAGCGCGGCGGGTTCGCCCCGGAGGACCTGGCCGCGGTGGTCTTCCACCAGGCCAACCTGCGGATCATCGAACCGCTGGCGCGCAAGCTCGGCGCGGTCAACGCGGTGATCGCCACGGACGTGGTCGAGTCCGGCAACACCTCGGCGGCGAGCATCCCGCTGGCCTTCTCGAAGCTGGTCGAACAGGGCCGGATCCCGATGCGGGCGCCGGTGCTGCTGTTCGGCTTCGGCGGGAACCTCTCCTACGCGGGGCAGGTCGTCCGCTGTCCGTGAGGCCCGGCTCCCCCGCCCCTGCACCCGGTGCCTAGCCGCCCTTGACCTGGTCCGTTCGGCTGCGACTAGGCCGATCCGGCAAATCCTTGTCGAAACTGTCACTGTTCTCTCACGTGCTTCTAAGCAGTTCGGCACAGACTTGTAGCGTCCGCCCTTCACCGTGACGAGCAGGAGCGCAGCATCGTGGCAGAAGACCGTGGGCCCCTGGGCGCACCCGGCGGCAAGTCGCCGGCCGGCTGGGCCGCGAACCGGCCCGCTGCGCCCGCCGTCGCGCCGCGGACCGCGCCGAGCGCGAGCGTGCTGCCCCGGCCTGGCCGGATATGGTCCCAGGTGCTCGCGGTCGCGGCCGCGCTGGGCACGGTGCCGGTGCTGGAGATCTGGTGGTCGAACACCAGCCCGGGCAGCCTGGCCGGCGTCGGCGGATACCTGACCGCGGCCGGACGGGTGACCGGGCTGCTCGCCGCGTATCTGCTTCTCGTCCTGGTCGCGCTGATGGCGCGGATACCGTGGCTGGAGGACCGGGTCGGCTCGGATGTGTTGGCCCGCCATCACCGCGCGCTGGGCGAATACACGGTCGTGCTCGCGCTCGCCCACACGGTCCTGATCATCATCGGTTACGCGACGCAGGACCATGTCGGCTTGGTCAGCGAGACGACACAGGTGGTGCTCGACTTCCCGGACGTGCTGATGGCCACGGTCTCACTGGGCCTGCTGATCATGGTCGGGCTGGTGTCCGCCCGGGCGGTGCGCAAGAAGATGGCCTACGAGACCTGGCACTTCATTCACCTTTACGTGTACCTGGCGATGGCCCTGGCCTTCTCGCACGAGTTCTCCGTCGGCACCGACTTCGCCGAGTCCCGCCGCGTCCGGGTCGCCTGGTCCGCGGTGCACATCCTGGTCGCCCTCGCCCTGATCTACTACCGGCTCCTGGTGCCGGTACTCCGGTCGCTGCGGCACGACCTGCGGGTCGCGAAGGTGACCCGGGAGGGCCCGGGCGTGGTGTCGATATACCTGGCCGGACGGCACCTGAACCGGCTGGGCGCGCAGCCGGGCCAGTTCTTCCGCTGGCGGTTCCTCACCCGCGACCGATGGTGGCAGTCCAATCCCTACTCCCTGTCCGCCGCGCCGGACGGCCGCCAGCTGCGGATCACGGTCAAGGCGCTGGGCGACTCCAGCCGCAGCCTGGCCCGGGTCAAGCCCGGCACCCGGGTGTGGATCGAGGGGCCGTACGGCGCGTTCACGGCGAGGAGGGCCGAGCACCAGCGCAGCCTGCTGATCGCGGGCGGAGCGGGCATCACCCCGATCCGCGCGCTGTACGAGTCCCTGCCGGGCGTTGGCGATGACGTGATCCTGCTGTATCGGGCCGGGAACGCGCAGGACCTGGTCTTGTACCGGGAACTGGAGGCCATTGCGCGCAGACGTGGGTTCGGCTTGTATCCGCTGGTCGGGCCGCGTCAGGTCGACGGGCATGGCGGCCGCCGGGCCGGGGCCTCGGCCGATCCGCTCTCGCACCGGGCCCTGGCCGGCCTGGTGCCGGACCTGACCGCCCGGGACGTGTACCTGTGCGGCCCGCCCGGGCTGACCGGGTTCGCGACCGCGCAGCTGCGCCGCGCCGGAGTCTCGCGCTCGCGCATCCACACCGAAGCTTTCGACCTGTAGCCGGCGAAGAGGAATCCGAACAGTCATGCGAAGAGTCATCTTGGCCCTCCTGGCCACGACGGTCGGCCTGGTGCTGCTGCTGTCGTACAAGGCGCACACGCAGAGCCCGGTCGTCTCCGCGCTGTCCGCGCCCGACCCCGGCCCCAGCGCGACCACCGACCCGACCTCCGGCGCGGCGAACGGCGCGATCCTCGGCCCGGCGGCGAGCCCGACGGCCGCTTCGACGCCCACGTCGGGCTCCGGCTCGGGGACGAACACGTCGACCAACACCTCCGCCAAGAGCGGCACGTTCGTCGGCGCCCCGGTCTCCTCGCAGTTCAGCACGATCCAGGTCGAGGTCGTGCTCGCCGACGGCCGGATCAGCGACATCAAGCTGCTGGAGGATACGGACGACGAGCAGCGCAGCGCCATGATCGACGGCTACGCGACGCCGATCCTGCGTTCGGAGGCGTTGAGCGCGCAGAGCGCGAACATCGACGTCGTGTCCGGCGCGACCTACACGTCCCAGTCGTACTCCCAGTCCCTGCAATCAGCCCTGGACAAGGCCGGACTGTGAGGCTGCGGTGTTATGACAAGTGACCAGAGCCGACCTGCCGCTACCACCAGGACCGCGACCGCTGAGATCATGGGAACCGTCATCTCCATCGCCGCGCGCATGGAGCTCGACCGCGATCCCGATCCCGCTGCTGCTTCCTCTTCGGCCGCCGGAACCGATACGTTCGCACTCGCCACGGACGCCGCCTTCGCCTGCCTCCGCGACGCCGACCGGATCTTCTCGACCTACCGCCCGGACAGCCCGATCAGCCGGATCCGCGACGGCCGGCTGTCCCCGGACCGGCTGCCCGACCATCCCGACGGCGAGGCGATCCGCACCGTCCTGGCCCTGTCCGCGCAGCTCAAGCGCGAGTCGGACGGCGCCTTCGACATCTGGTCGGTAGCCGCCCAGACACCCGGCTCGGCCGAGTCCCCGGACCTACCTGACCTTGCCGAACCGGGATTCGACCCGAGCGGCCTGGTCAAAGGCTGGGCCGCCGAACGCGCCTCCCGCCGCCTAGCCGAGTCAGGCGTCCCGAGCCACAGCCTGGGCGCCGGCGGCGACATCCAGGTCCGCGGCGGTCGCCTCATCCCGCGCGCCGAGCCGCGGCCGTGGCGGATCGGCGTCAGCGACCCGCACCGGGCCGGGCGCCTGCTGACGGTGGTCGAGCTCGACGACGGCGCCGTGGCCACCTCCGGCACCGCCGAACGCGGCGCGCACATCTGGGATCCGCGCCGCCGCGCCCCGGCCACCGCGCTCGCCTCGGTCACCATCGTCGGACCCGAGCTGACCTGGGCTGACGGCTATGCCACGGCCGCGCAAGCCCTCGGCGGTTCCGATGTCGCGCAGCTCGGCACGGTCTACGCCTGGCTGCACGACCTGGCCGCGCGGACCGGATACCAGGCGTTCACCGTGACCCGGGACACCGAGGTCTGGTGGACCCCCGGCTTCCTCGAACACGCCCCCGAGCTGCGCGAACTGCTCAACCGCTGAGCCGCTGCCCGGCCGGTCAGAGTCCCAGAGCCGCGACCGCGTCGAAGATCTGCTGCGGCTCGGTCCGGGTGGTGAAGTTCGGGTGCACGTCGACCCAGCGGATCGCGCCCGCGGCGTCCACGACCACGACCGTCGGCATCGGCAGGAAGTCGGTGCCGTCGCCGTTCGTCGCGGCCACGTCCAGTCCCAGCTTGCCCTGCGCCTCCCGCACGGTGCCGCCCTGCTTGGTCAGGATGCCGAGCGCGGTGGCGAGCTGGTTGCCCGGGTCCGAGACCACGTCGAACGTCAGCTCGTGCTTCTGCTTGATGGTCAGCGAGCCGTCCGGCTTCTGCGGGCTCACCGCGACCAGGGCCACGCCGCGCTCGGCCAGGGGCGCAACGACCTGCTCCTGGTAGGTGTGCAGGGTGACGTTGCAGTACGGGCACCAGTCGCCGCGGTAGAACACGACGACCGCGGGACGCCCGTTGCGGACCTGCCCCAGCGAGGTCGGCTCGCCGTGCACGTCGAGCAGCTTCCCGTCCGGCATCTGCTCGCCCGGCCGCAGGACCCCCTCGGGCACGCCCTCGGCGTCGAAGCGGGCCTGTTCCGCGTGGAACACCGCGAGGACGTCGGCCGGCAGGCGGCTCGCGGCGACCTCGCTGACCTGGACGATCTTCTCGGCGACGGTCTGGTTGGCACTCATGGCAGGGCCTCTCTGGGCTGGCGGCGCAATTTTTTGGAGTAGTAGCTCCATTTGCCATCCTGCCCTGCCAGGGTTTGGAGTGTCAACTCCAAAAATCGCTATACTCGACCCATGCAGGCCCCCCAGGAGACAGACCCCGGCCGCCCCGACGCGGCCCCCGCCGCCGCGCCCGCGGCCAAGCTGACCCGCAAGGGCCAGGCCACCCGGGACCGGATCCTCGCCGCCGCGGCCGGCCTGATGCACGAGCGCGGCGTGGCCGGCACCAGCACCGAAGACGTCCAGCTGGCCGCCGGAGTGAACCCCTCGCAGCTGTACTACTACTTCAAGGACAAACGAGCCCTGGTCGCAGCGGTGATCGCCTACCAGACCGAGTCCGTCGTCGGCTGCCAGGAGCTCAGCCGGCTCGACAGCGTGGAGGCACTGCGCGCCTGGCGGGACTTCGCCGTGCAGCTCCAGCACGACAAGCAGTTCGTCGGCGGCTGCCCGATCGGCTCGCTCGGCAGCGAACTGGCCGAGGCCGACGACCTGGCCCGCGGGCTGCTCGCGGCCGCCTTCGCCCGCTGGCAGGCCGCGATCCGGGCCGGCCTGCGCGACATGCAGGAACGCGGCGAACTGCCCCCCGGGCCCCGGGCCGACCCGGACAAGTTGGGCCTGGCCGTCCTGGCCGCGCTGCAAGGCGGCCTGCTGCTGACCAAGGTCCGCCGGGACACCCTCGCGCTCGAAGCGGCGCTGGACACCACGCTCGACCAGATCGAGTCGCTGATAGTCCGCTGACCACGCATCCGGCCGACAATCACATTCCGGCCGCATTTCCGGGCGGCCTCCGCAAAGTGGTCTAGGTTGACTCGCATGAGACTGCGGGCACGGAGTTATCGCTATGTGGGGCCTGCGGATCTGAGGAACGCAGTGACCCCCGACGCCGAGGGCGCGCGCATCCGTTCGGCCGCGGACATCGACGAATGGCTAGAGGACCGGTCCGCGGCGGAACTGGCCGAGCCGTTCACGTTCGTCGTCGACGCCGACGGCGTCCTGCGCCTGGCCCCCCGCCGCAGCGAGCACGTCGTGTGCGCCGGCGGCGGCCGCGTCTACAGCGCGGGCGAGATGGCCTTCGAACGGACCGCCGCCGGCTGGGCCGTGACCGAGTCCAGCAACCAGTCCGCCGGCTACTGCCCCGACACCGACACCTGGCCGGCCGTCGCCGCGTCCCTGGACCGGGCCGGGATAGGCCACCCGGACGCGTTCTCGCACGAGGTCGTCTTCCGCCGCTGCCCGAGCTGTCACGAACGCAGCATCGTGCACGAATCCGCCTTCGTCTGCGCCTTCTGCAGCGGCGAGCTGCCGGAACAGTGGAACGTGGACATCACCGGCTGGGTCGAATCCTGATGCCGCAGTAGTCTTGCCGCAGCTCAGCGCGGCGGGGCGTACAGGCCGTACCGGGCCGCGTAACGGGCGGCGTCGACACGGCCGCGCAGGCCCAGGTTGCGGTAGATCGTGGCCAGGTGGCGTTCGATCGTGGAGACGCTCAGATGCAGCCTATCTGCGGCTTCTTTGTTGCTCAGACCGGCCGCGACCAGGGCCAATACCTCGCCCTGCCGGGGTGTGAGGCCGTCCGGCAGGGTCGCGCCGCCGGCTTCGCCGATCTCGGCCAGGGCCGCCCGGGCCTCGGACAGACGCTGCGGGTTGGCGATGCCGGCCGCGAACGCCTCGGCCTCGCGCAGCCGGATCCCGGCCTCGTCGGTGCGGCCGAGCTGGTGCAGGGCGCGGCCGAGGCCGATCAGGGCCTGCGCCATGTCGTGGCCGTTGACCCCGACCCGGTACGCCTCCACGGCGGTGCGGTAGAACTCGACCGCGGCGGCCCACTCCCGGCGAAGTCCGGCCAGTTCGCCCTGGTTGCAGGCGAGCGTCCCGATCAGCTGGCGGTCGCCGAGCTGCGCGGCCAGTGCGGCGGCCTCGTCCAGGGAACGGGCCGCGGCCGACAGCCGGCGGGTGCGGATCTGGGCGTCGGACAGGTTGGCCAGGCCGATCGCGACCGAACGCGGGTCGCCCAGCCGGCGTTTGGTCAGCAGCGCCTGCTCGAACAGGTCGATCGCGCGGGGCAGGTCGCCGTCGTCCAGGGCCAGCAGGGCCAGGTTGTTCGCCGCGATCGACACCCCGCGCTGGTCGCCGAGGGCCGCGCGGTGGCGCATCGCCCGTTCGAAGAACTCGCGCGCGGCGGCGGACTCGCCCAGGTAGCGGTGTGCCGAACCGAGCACCGTGGCGGCCAGGGCCGCGCGTTCGATCTCACCGTGCGACTCGAAGATCCGCAGCGCGATGGCAGCCTGCCCGGCCGCCTCGGCATAGTCCCCGCTCTCCACCGCCAGCACGCCGACCGCGCTCAGCGCCCGGCCCAGCGCGGGGGTGCGGCGCGGGCCGGTGTCGGCCAGGAAGCGGGAGACCCAGTCCCGGCCGGCCACGATCCGTCCGGTGGTCAGCCACCACTGCCACAGCGCGGCGCTCATGTCGAGCCCGAGTTCGGTCTCGCCCTCGGCCTCGGCCCAGGCCAGGGCCGCCTGTAAGTCTCCGGAGGCGGCCGTGAGCCGGGCCACCCAGCGCACCCGCTCGGCGCTGGCCAGGCCGAGTTCGCTGCCCCGGGCCACTTCGGCGTAGTAGGCCGCGTGCCGGCGCCGGACCGCGCCGCCCGCCTCGCCGAGCTGCTCGTCCGCGTACGCGCGCAGCGTGGCCAGCATGCTGAACCGGTTGTGGTCGTCCTCCCGGTGCACGGCCAGCCACGACGAGTCGACCAGGCTGCGCACCTGGTGCACCAGCAGGTCCTCGGACGTGCCGGACACCTCGCGGGCGTCGTCCAGGCTGAACGTCCCGGCGAAGACGCTCAGCAGCTGCACGAGTTCCCGCTCGCCGGAGTCCAGCAGCTCGTAGCTCGCCTGGACGACGGCCCGCAGGGTCCGTTCGTCATGGTTGCGGTTGCCGCCCGCGCGGCTGAGCAGCGCGGCCCGGCGGCGCTGGATCTCGGCCACGGACAGCGTCCCGATCCACCCGGCGGCCAGTTCGATCGCCAGCGGCAGGCCGTCCAGCCCGCGGCACAGCTCGGCCACCGCCTCGGCCTCCGCGTCGGCCAGCACGAACCCGGGCAGCCGCTCCCGGGCCCGGGCCACGAACAGCTCCACCGCGTCCGCGCCGGCGATCCGCGCGGGCGGGTCGCCCGGTCCGGGGCAGAACAGCGGCGGCACCGGCCAGGCCATCTCCCCCGGGACGCCGAGCACCCGCTGACTGGTGACCAGCACCCGCAGCCCCGGCGCGGCGTCCAACGCCAGGCGGACCAGCGCGGCGACCTCGGCGCGCACGTGCTCGGCACCGTCCAGCACCAGCAACTGCGGCGGATCGGCGAGCGCGCCGACGATGGTCTCGGTGACCTCCTGGCCGGGCCGGTCGCGCAGGCCGAGCGCGGCGGCCACGGCGGTCGCGACCTGCCGCGGGTCGCGCACCGAACCGAGCGGAACGAAGGTGACCGGCCCGGCGAACCCGCACCGCCGGACCGCTTCCACGGCCATCCGGGACTTGCCCGCCCCGCCGACCCCGGTCAGGCAGACCAGCCGGGAGGATTCGAGCAGGGCGAGCAGCGCGGCCAGTTCCGGTTCCCGGCCGATGAAGCCGGGCTGGGCCGGGAGGTTCGCCACGTGCGCCAGGGCGGGCAGGGACGGTCGGGGCTGCGCCGGGGCTTGTGATGAGGATGGAGATGGGGATTGGGCGCCGCCCGGCTGAGCCTGATCGCCGGGCTGGCCGCCATGCTGACTGCTGGTCTGGTTGCCATTCCGACTGCTGGCCTGGCCGCCATGTTGATTGCCGGTCCGAACGTCATTCTGACCGCCGACTCGATCGCCGGTCTGCGGCACCGATCCGTTCGGCGACATCGATGCTGACGACGAATCATCGTCCCCGCCCGCTTCGCCTGCCGGAGCTCCAGCCCTCGACACGCGAACCGCATCTACCACCTGACCTGAACCGGAATCCAAGGCCGGGCCTCGCGAACTCGTTTCGCCGCCGACTGCGCCCGCACCCGAACTCGCTACTGCATCCGTCACCGCACCAGAACGCGCACCTACACCCGTGCCGACAGCCCGACCGTCACGATCCGCAGACCCGTCGACTCGCTCAGCCGCGCCACCGGACTCCTCGTCCTCAGCACCCGCCACCGAGCGTGCGATCGGCACCGTCACCCGGGTCGCCGTGCGCGCCGCCCGGGCCGGACCCGACCGGCCCGCTCCCGGCCGCGGCGCCGCCGGTTCGGCCTCCAGCCGGGCCAGTTCCCGCCGGGCCCGGGCCGAGGGGGCGGTCTTGCCGCCCTCCCAGCGGTTCACCGTGGCGAAGGAGACGCCGAGATCGCGGGCCAGCTGTTCCTGGCTCAGCCCGCGGGCCGCTCTCAGCTCGCGCAGCCGGCGGCGGAAGTCCTCGTCGGCGCGGCCACCCGGGTTCGCGTTCTCGGTCACAGCAGCCCTCGATTCGGCGGATGTTATAACACTAGCGCCGGACCAGGCCCGCTTGGGTAGTCTTCAGGAATAATTACAGGTCCGCCCTGCATGGTTTCACTAGTCCGCGGCCGTCCGGCGAAGGTCAACCCCTGCGCGGACCGGGGCGGGATCAAGCTAGCAGATCATTGAGAAGACCCCGGTTGCGGGTGTCCGCACCCTGCCTGCGCCGACCTACATCCGATGGAGTAGAGGACTCACACCTTCTGCCCGACGCGCCGCACCCCGCTTTCGTCGCACGCTGTCTACATGGACACAGCAACCCTGACCGCGCCGCCCCGCACGGGGACGGCTCCCAGCAACGCCTCCGCGATCCGGCTCACCGGAGTCACGAAACGCTACGGCGCCCTGACCGCCGTCGACGACCTCAGTCTCGACATCCCGCGCGGACGCACCGTCGCCCTGCTCGGGCAGAACGGCGCCGGGAAGTCGACCACGGTCGGCATGCTGATGGGCCTGATCGAGCCGGACTCCGGCACCGTCCAGGTCGGCGGCGGCGCCCCTCGCGCCGCGGTCACCGGCGGCCGGATCGCCGCGATGTTGCAGGACTGCGGCCTGATGCCGGGCGTGACCGTGGCCGAACTGGTCGAGCTCGGCCGCCGCCTCTACCCCGCGCCGCTGGCCACCGCGGCCGCGCTCGATCTGGCCGGCCTGTCCGGCCTGGCCCGGCGGCGGGTGGACCGGCTGTCCGGCGGCCAGGCCCAACGGCTCAAGTTCGCCCTGGTCGCGGTCGCGAACCCGGACACCATGCTGCTGGACGAGCCGACCCGGGCGCTGGACGTGCAGGGCCGGCGCGAGTTCTGGACCGCGATGCGCGCCTTCGCCGAGTCCGGCCGGACCATCGTGTTCGCCACGCACTACCTGGACGAGGTCGAGCAGAACGCCGACCGGGTGGTGGTCATGGCGCACGGCCGGATCATCGCGGACGGCACCCCCGCCGAGATCCGCGCGGCGTCCGGCGGCGCCACGGTCCGCTTCCGCCTGTCCGGCCCGTCCGAGGCAACGGCCCCGTCCCCCACAACCGCCGCGGCGCCCACAACCACCACGACCGCGCTGGCCGCAACCACAGGCACAGCCTTAGCCACCCCGAATTCCTTCTCCCCCGCCCTCGCCCTCCCCGGCACGATCACCCGCGAGGGCGACCGGGTGACCATCCGCACCGACGACCCGGACGCGACCGTGCGCGCCCTCGCCGCCAGCGACCTGCCCTGGCGGGACCTGACCGTGGCCCCGCCCAGCCTGGACGACTCCTTCCTCCACCTCACCGCCGAGAAATGACCACGATGACCATGACCCGCTACTACTTCCGCCTCGAATGCCTGCGCATGCTGCGCGACCCGCGCTACCTCGCCCTGGCCGTGATCGCCCCGATCGGCTTCTACCTCCTGTTCGCGACCCTGTTCGGCGGCAAACCCGACAACAACCAGCCCGGGCAGCTGCCGGGAACGGTCGAGATCATGGTGGCGATGGCCGCGTACGGCGCGATCTGGGGCGCCCTGTCGGCCACCGGCCCGCGCATCGCGCAGGAACGCGGCAGCGGCTGGCTGGACCAACTCCGCGCGATGCCGCTGCCGACCAGGCAGGTGCTGGCGGCGAAGCTGGCCGCGGGCATGGCGGTCGCGCTGCCCGCGCTCGTCCTGGTCTGCGCCACGGCCGCCGCCGCGAAGGACGTTCGGCTCGCCCCCTGGGAATGGGTTGCGCTGGTCGGCGCGATCTGGGCCGGCAGCCTGCCGTTCGCCCTGCTCGGCACCGCGATCGGCTACGCGGTCGGCAGCGAGACCGCCTTCCCGCTCAGTTACGCGCTCTACATGGCCATGTCCGCGATGGGTGGCCTCTGGGTGCCGCCGAGCCAGCTACCCGCCTCGTTCCGGTCCGTCGCCGACACGCTGCCCACCTACCGGCTGGCCGACCTCGGCTGGCAGATCGCCGCCGGCCACGCGCCCACGCTCGCCGACGCGGCCGTCCTGGCCGGCTGGTCGCTCGCCCTCGGCCTGCTCACCGCCCTGGCCTACCGCCGACCGCGACTCCTCACCCGCACCCGCGCTCCCCGGACCCGCGCAGAGGCCGCGTGACCAGGCGACCGCGTACGCTTCGACCGTGAGCCGACACCCGCAGCTGCGCGCCGAGCCGGCCCTGACCGGCTCGGTCGCGCTGTTCGCGGCAGCCGGCGTCTGGACCGAACTGCACTACGCGACCACGCCGCAGCCCCCGGCCTACGGCGCGTATCTGCTCACAGCCGCAGCCGCCGCGGTCCTCCTGCTGCGCCGCGACCGGCCGGTCCTGGCCGCGGCCGGCTGCCTGCTGTGCTGCCTCGGCTACCGGATGTCCGGCTACGCGGGCTTCTCCCCGGGAGTCCTGATCTTCCTCGCCTGCTACGCCCTCGGCGCGTACCGCCGATCGGTCTACGGATTCTCCGCAGCCCTCGCCGCCTGGATCATCCCCGCGCTCCCGCCGCACGGACTGCCGTTCTTCGACTTCTCCATCTCCATGCCGCCGATCGGCATGGCCGCCACCGCGGCGATCGGCGCCGCGGCCCGCCGCCGCCGGATCGAGCACGAGGCCCAGCTGCGCCAGTCCGCCGCGACCGCAGAAGCCCAGCTCGGCCGCCGCCTGGCCGAGGAACGGCTCCAGATCGCGCGCGAACTGCACGACGTCCTGGCCCACACGATCTCGGTCGTCGCCGTCCAAAGCAGCGTCGCCCTGGACGTCCTGGACGACAGCCCGGACCAGGCCCGCGAGGCGATGCAGGCCGTCCGCGCGGCAGCCAGGCAGGCGATGCCGGAACTACGCGCCGCCCTCGACCTGCTGCGCGGCAGCGGCGCCCCCGACCTGCGCCCGCAACCGGATCTGAGCCGGCTTCCCGACCTGGTCGCCCGATTCGGCGACAGCGGCCTGACCGTCGACCTCACCATCGCCCCGGACGCCGCCGACACCTCGCCGGTCGTCCAACTGACCGCTTTCCGCATCGCGCAGGAATCCCTGACGAACGTCCTCCGTCACTCGTCAACTACTTCGGTCACCGCTACGATCACAGTCGACCCAACCACGCTCGTCGTCGAGATCACCGACCCCGGCGGCCCGACCGACCCGACCCGCCCACCGGATCCCACGACCACTCCCGGCTTCGGCCTCACCGGCATGCGCGAACGAGCCGAAGCGCTAGGCGGCGAGCTGCACGCGGCCCCCACGCCCGAGGGCGGCTTCCGCGTCCTCGCCCGACTCCCCCGGGAGACGCCGTGACCCAGACCCGCATCAGAGTCCTGCTTGCCGACGACCAGGCCCTCGTCCGCGCGGGTTTCCACGCCCTGCTCTCCCGGGCCGAGGACATCGAGGTGGTCGGCGAGGCCGCGGACGGCATCGAGGCGGTCGAGGCGGCCCGGCGGACCCGGCCGGACGTCGTGCTGATGGACGTGCGGATGCCGCGCCTGGACGGCATCGCCGCCACCGCCCGGATGTGCGCCGATCCACTGCTCGCCTCCACCCGCATCATCGTCGTGACCACGTTCGAACTCGACGAGTACATCCACAGCGCCCTGCGCGCCGGCGCCAGCGGCTTCCTGCTCAAGGACCTGGAGGCCGACGACCTGCGCCGCGCGGTGCGGGTGGTGGCCGGCGGCGAGGCGCTGCTCGCGCCGAGCGTCACCCGGCGGCTGATCTCCGAGTTCACCCGCCGGAGCACCTCGCCGGAGCAGGCGGTTCGGCTCGCCCTGCTGACCGACCGCGAACGCGAGGTGCTCGCGCTGGTCGGTACGGGCCTGGCCAACGACGAGATCGCCGACCGCCTGCAGATAAGCCCGGCCACCGCCAAGACCCACGTGTCGCACGCGATGACCAAGCTCTCCGCGCGCGACCGGGCCCAACTGGTCGTCTTCGCCTACGACTCAGGGCTGGTCTAGCCCGGGCCCGGGGCTCCTCCCCGCCCCCGGACCTCAGTTCTGCTGGTACGTCCGGTGCATCGCCACGTTCGGCACCAGCTTCGTCAGGCCGTTGACCGCGGGCTGGACCGGCGCCGAGGCCACCGCGGCCTTGAGGATCGCGTTGACCTGCGCGGCCAGCGCGTCGGCCTGCTGCTGGACCGTGGCGATCGGCGCCGTGGACGTGCTCAGTGCGTCCAGCTGCCGGTGCACCGCCGCGAGCCGGCTCTCCTCGGCCGCGGTCAGGGTGAACGGACCGGGCGTGGACACCACGAACTGGTACGCGCCGGCAATGCTCTGGCAGCCGGGGCAGTGCGTGTTCTGCGCGCTGCTCTGGTTGTCCGCGTTCAGGTGGATGTTCGTCCCGGCCATGGTCACGATCTCGAAGGACAGCGCGACCGACCGGCACGGCTTGGCCGCGGTGCAGCCGGCGGACTGGGCCGTGGCCCGGTTGTCCGCGGTCACCGCGAACGCGGGGCCGAACTGGCTGATCGTGAACGAGTCCTCGAACCGGTTCTGGTGGCCCGGGTTGGCCAGCGCGTGCGCGGTGTCGTCGGCCACCCCGATCCCGGGGACCGGGCTGATCGAGATGCTGACCGCCTGCGCGCCGCCGGCGATCGCGCCGAGCGTGGCCAGGCTGGCCGTGGTCAGCAGGCCCAGGCGCAGCGCGCGCCGTCCGCGCGGGGACTTGGGCCGGGGCTTGCGGTGTTCGTTCAGTTCCATGGTCGGTGCTCTCCTGGTCTCGGTGGGTGGGCGGAAATCCGGGC
Organism: Actinocrinis sp.; assembly: GCA_035943635.1. Taxonomy (GTDB): domain Bacteria; phylum Actinomycetota; class Actinomycetes; order Streptomycetales; family Catenulisporaceae; genus DASZBX01. The sequence continues at coordinate 27,783 of DASZBX010000119.1, forward strand.
CGTTCAGCTCGCCGCGGCGGTGCCGGTGCCGGTCGCCGCGGGAGTGCTCGCGGGCGGGGGCGTGGGCGGGTCGGTCGTGGCCGGCGGCGTGGTCGGCGGAGGCGGCGGTGACGTGGGCGGCGTCGCGGCCGGGGGCGTGGTGATCGCGGCCGGTGCGGTCGTGGTCGGTCCGGCCGGCGGGCCGGTCGTGGGCGTGGCCGTGCCGCTGGCGAAGCCGGGGCCCAGCGGGGCCGGGCCGCTCGCGGTCGGGGACGCGGTGCGGGTGTGTCCGCCGCCGCTCGCGCCGCCGCCCGGGGTGGTGCCGGCCGAGCCGGGCGGCGTGGTGGCGGCCGACGGGAGCGCCACGGTCGGCACCCCGGGTTGCAGCGCGGGTACCATCGGCGCGGCCGGCGGCAGCGGCTTGGGCGTCAGGCCGACGAACCAGGCGCAGCACAGCCCGGTCACCAGCACCAGCACGGCGCTGGACAGGGCGATCCGCAGCCGCAGGTTGCCGGCCGTGGCCCGCCCGGCCGCGCGCGAGAGCCGGCCGGCCATCCGGATCGACAGGTACGCCATCCCGGCCAGCGGGCAGATCAGCATCAGGCTGCCCAGCACGCCGAGCAGGCCGGAGACGACCTGCCCGTGCACGAACGCCGACCCGGTGCCGACCAGCTGCTCCGACAGGGAGCGGATGCCGGTGGCCAGGATCCGCGGCAGGTTCCACAGGGCGTAGCCGAGGTCGCCGATCAGCAGCGGCACCATGGTCGCGACCCAGCCGGTGACGATCACCCGGGTGGACCGCTTGAGCTCGGCCACCTGCGGCGGGGTGGGCCGGCCGGGGATCATGCTGCTCAGGATCGGGCGGATCCGGCCGTACAGGTCGGGCACGCCGGCCAGGTCGCCCAGGATGTAGTAGCCGTCCAGCCGGACGGCGGGCATCAGCTGTTCCAGCACCTCGAAATGGCCGAGGTAGACGGCGCTGAGGAAGAACGCCTGACCGGTCAGCAGATAGCAGCCGACCATCAGGAGCATGAAGACGACGTTGAAGTAGACCCCGCCGAGGTCGGTGCGGATCCGGCCGCCGCGCCCGATCCGGTAGACGTCGGTCACGTCCGTGTACATCGACGGCCAGATCAGGAACAGCCCGCAGCCGATGCAGCCCGGCCGGGCGCCGCCGTACCGGCAGGCCGAGGCGTGGCCGAACTCGTGGAAGACCAGCGAGGCGACGGTCAGGCCGAACACGGCCAGCATCAGCACCGGCTGGTCCAGCACGCGCAGCACCGGGGTGATCGCGCCGTAGTACCCGAACAGCCACACGTCCATCGCCACGGCCGCGAGCAGCACCACGGCGACCACGCCCGGCTTGTGCAGCCAGGCCAGCGAGTGCCCGATCCGGTTCACCCGGCGCTCGCTGAACAGCACCCGGTGCCCCTTGAGCGCGAGCAGCAGGTCGGACCGCGGGGCGTCGACCTCGTCGTGGTCCTGGCCCCAGGGCACGACCACGCCGAGCGGGATCAGCTTCTTGTCAATCAGGAAGCTGATGTTCTCCTCGCTCACCTCCCGGCCGCTGCGCTCGCTGACCAGCCGGGAGATCCGCCCGGTGTCGCTGACCCCGTCGACCGCGTCCGCGACCAGGTGCAGCAGCTTGGTCAGCTGCACCACCTGGCCGTCTCCGCGCCGGGCGATGTAGCGCGGCTCGGTGAATCCGGAGCCCTGGTACTCGCCGTGCAGCCGCAGCCCGGAGCTGAGCCGGGGGACGAGGCCGTCGGCCGCGGGCCGCGGGGGCGGCAGCGTCGACGTGGCGAATCCGCCCGGTCCGGGAACGAAGGCCCGGGTGTTCGCAGTGACTGTCATTTCTGGGGGGATCCTCCGCCGCGTCGCGGGCCGACTGCTGCTGGTGCGGGCCCGGCGCCGCGGGCACGCCCTGAACCGGTCCGTGCGCACACGGGCCGACTTCGGGCGGGCCCGTCACGCCGGGCCTGCTGTGCTGCGACTGCTTTCTGTCCTTCAGACCTGCTGAGCAGGCACCTGCCACCGCTGGCGCGGTGCGCCGAGCTACTGGGTGACGCTGATGCCCTGCGTGGCCTGCGACTCGGCGTCGGCGCCGTGCGAACCGAAGTTGGCCGCGTTCGAGCTGTTGCTCGCGTGCACGTTGGCCACGTTCTTGGTCACGGTCACGGTCTTGGTGAAGTTGAACTTCAGCTTGCCCAGCGCCTCACGGCCCGGCAGCAGCTCGGCGGTCTCGGCCTCGAGCTCGTTGATGTCCATGCTCATGTCGGTGTGCCTTTCTCGGTGTCTTGCGGAGGGAGGAGGTGGTTCGGACCAGTGCTTCGGACTAGCCCTGGTTGATGGAGATGGTCTGCTCGGCGTCGGACCCGGCGGTCGCGTTGGCCGAGCCGAAGTTGGCGGCGTGCGAGGTGTTGCTCGCGTCCACGTTGGCGACGTGCTTGGTCACGGTCACGGTCTTGGTGAAGTTGAACTTCAGCTTGCCCAGCGCCTCACGGCCCGGCAGCAGCTCGGCCGACTCGGCCAACAGCTCGTTCATGTCCATGCTCATAGCGGCTCCTCGTGAGTGGGACGACCGGTGCCGTCCAACTTTGTCAGACGTTCTGTCCAACGAGATTGGACACTAGTCGGATTGTCGGCCTGCGCGCAAGCGGTTTCCGGAAACTCACCGTAACGAGCACGTGACACCCCGCCGCGGACACCCGTACCGGCACCCCGATTCCAAGCCCGAATCCTGATGAACCCGTGGCGGCAGGTGGTATGTTCGACACCGGTCGCAACGTTCTGTGCGACCGGTCACAGACGGTGAGCCGGCTGAATCCAAGCGCGGCAAGCGCCCGCGGGCGACCGCATTCCGGAAGTTCAAGGGGTTTCACGGTGTCCAACGCGCTACAGGACCTGATCAAGGAGCGCCTGGACCGGCACAACTGGTCCTATGGCGACGTGGCCCGCCGCGGCGCCATCCCCCGCTCCACGGTCCACCACCTGGCCACCTCGGACCGCCTGGTCCGGATGCCCCAGCCGGCCACCATGGAAGGCCTGGCCCGAGGCCTGGAACTCCCCCTGGACGCAGTCCGCCGAGCAGCCGCGGAAGCATGCGGCATCCACCTCTACGAAGCCGCGCCCGATCCCGAGGTGGGCGTCCTGATCGCCAGCCTGCAACAACTCTCGGTGCACGACCGCCGGCACGTGGCCGCCCTGGTCGAGTCCCTCCTGGACCGCGACCGCAAATCAGCCGACGACGACTCCCCCACCCCCGGCCCGAACGTCGCCTGACCCACCCGGCCGCACCGCGCCGGGCCCACGCCCGCCACGCCGCTGCGCCCCATCGCGCTGCGCCCATGCACGCCACGCCGCTCCGCCCCCCACGCCCGCCGAGCCGCTGCGCCCCATCACGCCCGCCCTCCCGCTGGGCCACCCAACACGCATTGACGCACGCCCCCTCCCCCTGCCGCTGAAGATCCTCCTAAGTTCCGGTTACTTTCCCCGCACCCCCTCGCCCCACCTCCTGCTCACCGCCGCGCCCCCATGCGCACCCTGGCGAATCCGCCAACCGCACCCGCCACCGGGCGACCCGGCGTAAAGTTCCCACCAAGAGTGCACGAGACAACACACACGGTGACCGTGAGGTCCGAAGGGGGCTTGTCACGGTACGCCCATCCGCCAGCCGTGTCGCGCCGGTTACCGACTCGCACCGCGTGCGCACAAGCCCGCCGGAACAATCGTTCCCGCCGGAACAACCGTTTTCGAGGAGACAAGTGCTGGTCGTGCAAGGGGGCCCCACCACCGCGGTGGTGCGGGACCATACCGGGGAATCCGTAGTCCTGCTGTCGGGCGAACTGCCCGCCAACCTCACCGAAGCCAACCTGTCCGAGGTCCTGGACCTGGCCGCCGCAGTCCTGGACGACACGGAGATGGAACTCTTCTGCCGCTGCCTGGCCACCCTGCGCGCCGGAGACGTCAGCCGAACCCGCCGGGTGGAGATCGACGGAGCCGTCCTGACCGTCTACTCCGGCTGACCAACCGAGCCCCACAACCCAAGCGCGTGTCGAAGGGATGAACCCCGCCACCCGGGAGAAGATGAACCAGAGGGTCCAGCACAACGCTGACCGCTCAGCAAACGGATTGGGCGGTCGAGACATGCCGGACTCAGCACAAGGCGCAGGTTACATCTGTGTCAGCGTACACATCATGGCCCCAGCACAAGCAGTCTGGGAAGCAACAACAGACTGGGAACGCCAAAGCGCATGGATGCTGGGCACCCGCGTGCGAGGCACCGAAGCAAACGGCCAAGGCGTAGGCGGCGGCATCGAAGCCTGGACCGGCGTAGGCCCCCTGGGATTCCTGGACACGATGGTGATCACAGAATGGGACCCCCCACACCGCTGCGCGGTGAAACACACCGGCCGCCTGATCAAAGGCACAGGAGCCTTCGAAGTAACCGAACACAAGGACGGCGGCTGCATCCTGAGCTGGAGCGAAGACCTGACCCTCCCCCTGGGCGCACTAGGCCGCCTAGGCTGGCCCGTCGCCAAACCCTTCACCAAATTCGGCCTGGAACGCTCCCTGGCCAAACTGAAAGCCGCAGTAACCGCAGAACAGTCCTAACCTCCCGCTCACCCAGGTCGCCATCCACGCAACCCCCCACCCAACAACCACGGTCCCGCCCAGCTCAGGCCCCTGCCCAACCCCCCTCCCAACGCACCCAGGGGAGGAAAACCGTGGTGATTTTCTCGCGTGGCCAAACTCCCCCACCACCTGACCCAGCGCGGAAAATCGCCACGGGCCGCCTTTGACTCAAACTCCACCCCCGCAACCACCACCCCCAGCCGAGCCGGCCCACCCCACGCACTACAGCCCCAGCGCCACCCCACCTACGCCGCCTCCCCCACCCCCACCCCCATCCGATCCAAGACTCGAGGCGCCACCACAGCCCCCAACGTAGCCGCAGCGGAAGACCCCGCCACCACAGCCCACCCGACCGGCCCCAACGGCGTACACCCGAAGAACTGACTAACCCCAGGCGTCTCCACAATCGCCACCAAAGCAGCAGCCGAAGCAACCCCCGTGGCAATCACCAACGGACTATGCCACCCGGTCACCAACGTCTGCCCCAACTGCGTCCCCACCAAGGCACCAAGCCCCATGGTGTCCGCCCGCCGAGCCCGACCGGTCATCCGCCCGGTCTGCCAGGCGAGAGTAGCCCCGACCGCGGTAGCCGTCCCACGAACCGCCAGATCCCGAGCCAAGGCCGGCCCCCACAACCCGGCCACCGGCCCGGCCGCCAACGGATCCCCCGCCGCAGCCGCATCCTCGCCCTGAGCCCCCGGTTTCGCCGGAGCCAGAGCGACGGCCAACGCCGGAAGCATGTCAGTAAGCATATTCACCAGCAACAACTGCCGGGTGGCCAGCGGCGCCCGCCCGCTGATCGCGGTGCCCAGCACGGTGAACCCGATCTCGCCCGCGTTCCCGCCGACCAGGATCGACACCGCGTCCCGCACGCTGCCCCACAACGCCCGGCCTTCGAGCAGCGCATCCACGATCCGGGTCGGATCAGGGTCCGCCAACACCAGATCCGCCGCGTTGCGGGCCGAGACCGATCCCCGCCCGGCCATCGCGATCCCGACGTCGGCCAGCCGGATCGCCGCCGCGTCGTTCGTCCCGTCGCCGGTCATCGCCACCACGTGCCCGGCCTGCTGAAGCACCTGGACGATACGCACCTTCTGCTCCGGCGAGACCCGCGCGAACACCGAGGTCTCCGCGATCCGGGCCGCCCGCGCCTTCTTCGGCAACGCATCCAGCTGCGCACCGGTCAGCACCTTGTGCGGGTCGACGATGCCCAGCTGCTCCGCGATCGCCGACGCCGTGGTCGGGTGGTCGCCCGTGATCATCGTGATCCGCACCCCGGCACCGTTCAGCCGACGAATCGCCGCCGCCGCCGTAGCCCGCGGCGTATCCGCGATCGCGACGAACCCGACCAGCGTCAGCCCCTTGACCATCGGCGCGAGATCGACCGCGCCCGCCTCCACTCCGGCGAGCACCCCAGACTTCCCTGCCGCGCCGACCGCTCCCGCAGCCCCACGACCACCACCACCGCCAAGCTGAGGCAGTGACTCAGCCTCCGGATTCGCCTCGGCGATGGCAAGCACCCGCAACCCAGTCCCAGCCAACCCGGCGATCGCGTCCAAAGCCGCACGCCGCCGCGCCGGCGTCAACGCCACCGGACCCGGCACCTCTCCATCAGCCTTCGAACCGTTCTTCCCCGCAGGCCGACTCAACACCGTCGTACACGCACTCAGCATCACTTCAGGCGCGCCCTTGACGGCCAACTGCAACCGCCCCGAATCCGTACCCAGAGACGCCGAGTACCCACGGTTGCTCTCGAACGGCAACTCCGCCACCAGCTGCCATGCCGTATCAGGCGTGTTATTCGTCTGCGCAGCCTCAAGAACCGCACCATCCGTCGCATGCGCGACAGGCCGCCCCGACGCCACATCAGGCTGCGGACATGCACGCGCCGCCGTACGCAGCAGACGCTCCCCGACCACTCCGCTCAGCCCGACTTCGCCATCCAGACTCGCCAGCCGGGTGACCTTCAGCTTCCCCTCGGTCAGCGTCCCGGTCTTGTCGAAGCACAAGGTATCCACCCGCCCCAGCGCCTCCAGCGTGCGCGAGGAACGGACCAGTATCCCGTGCCGCGACAACCGCCGGGCCGCCGCCAGCTGCGCAACGGTCGCCACCAGCGGCAAGCCCTCCGGCACCGCGGCCACCGCGATCGCCACCCCGGACGCCACCGCCTGCCGCAGCGGCGCCCCGCGCATCGCCGCCAGCCCGGTGACCGCCAGTCCGCCGAGCCCGGCCACCGGCAGCGTGATCTTGGTCAGTTCGGCCAGCCGGGCCTGCATCCCGGCCGGGCCGGTCGCGTCCCCGGCGGCCGCGGCCGCACGTCCCGCCTCAGTGGCCTGACCCACCGCCGCCACGACCGCGAACGCGGTCCCGGCCAGCACAGTGCAGCCCTCGTAGAGCATGCAGGACCGGTCGGCCAGCTCGGCGCCGGGCGTGGCCGCCACGGACTTGGCCACCGGAAGCGACTCCCCGGTCAGGCTCGACTCGTCCACTTCGAGCCCGTCGGCCGAGATCAGCCGCACGTCCGCCGGAACCACGTCGGCCGCGCGCAGGGTGATCACGTCGCCCGGGCGCAGCAACGCCGCCGAGATCAGCCGGGTCGGCGCGGTGGTCAGCCCGGCCAGCCACGGGCCGGCCGCGTCCGACTCCTCGTACCCCAGTTCGTCCACAGCACCCCGGGCGGACACGCCGCGCTTGCCGAACGGCCCGGCCGCGCCCACGGCGCCGGCAGCACCAGCAGCCCCCACCGCCGACTCATCAATCAACAGCTTGACAGACCAGTCCACCACCCGGGCATGCTGCTGCTCGCCCATCAGCAGACCGTTCAACGCACGCTCGGCCCGCAGCCGCTGCCCGCCGCTGATCACGGCATTTCCAGCCATCACGCCACCGACCAGCAACGCATCCACACCGGAGCCGACCACGGCAGACGCCGCCGCACCGAACGCGAGTACCGGCGTGAGCGGGTCGCGCAGCTCCTCGGCCACCGCGTGCGCCAACGCCGTCGCGCCGCGGCTCGGCGTCACGACCAGTTTGGACACCAGCGGCACGTCCGCAAGAGAGCTGACCGTGTCCCGGCCGACATGCACCAGCGAAGCGAACTGTCCGGGACTCGCCACCTGCGTCTCGTCCTCCGCTTTGCGGGCCGCCCGCAGCTGCACGAACGCCTCCTGCGCGGCCAAGGCATGCCAGTTCCCGCGCACGGCCGGATGCGGCACGCGCATTCGGCTGATCCGGTAGGCGCCGAACGCTCCCGTGGCCACGGCCGCCATGGACGCGCTGTGCACCGGCGCCAACCCGCGCCGCGGTCCGCCGGCCGGTTCGGCGCTGTCGGCGCCCTGTCCGCGGCTGCCCGCGATGGTCAGCAGGGCGCCGAGCGCGCTGCCGCCCAGGGCCAGCCGGGTGGACCGCTCGCTGACCTGCCGGGCCACGCCGACCGCGTGCAGCAGCCGCCAGGCCTCGGCCAGGCCGGGTCCGCAGATCAGGTCGGCCGACCAGCTGACCGCGCCGCTCGCGCCGAGCACCGCGATGCCGACGTCGGCGGCGTGCAGGGCGGCGTCGTGGTCGGTGGACAGCAGCAGCACTCCGACGCTCTCGTCCTCGGACTGCATCCGGCGGATGTGGTCGGCCACGTGCTCGCCGGCCGGGATCACCTCGTCCGCCCAGGGCAGCAGCTCGCTCGCGCTCTCGTGTTCGGTGATGACGACCCGGTCCACCGCGCCGCGGGCCGCGTCCAGCAGCACGTCGGCCAGGGGGTGCGGGGCGCAGCCGATCCGGATCCGGCCGCGGCGGCGGCCCGCGCCGTCGGTCAGGTCCAGGGTGAGCGCGATCGGGCCGTCCACCTCGCCCGGGGCCGCGTCGGCGGCCCGGGCCAGCCGCCACTTGCCGCTGGTCCACGGGCCGGGGCCGCGCAGCCAGGCGAGTTCGTCCACGGTGGTCAGTTTCGGATCCGACGGCCCGGCGGCGGCCGCGCCCGGCAGTCCGGGAATCCCGGCAGGCTGAGTCGGATCGGGTGAATCCGCCGCGCCGACCGGTTCGGTCACGCCGGCGGGACGGTCCGCCGCCGCGGCCGCCTCGGCCTGCGGCTTCGCCGGCTGCGACGGCACGTGCCCGATCCGGCCGGGGTCCAGGTCGGCCAGGACCCGCTCGGCGATCTGCCAGACCTTCGCGTCGTCCAGCCCGGTGCCGATCGCGGCGGCCGACAGGATCCGCGGCCGGGCCGAGCAGAGCACCGTGGACTCGATCACGATCACGCTGACCCGGTCCAGTCGGCGCAGCGCGCTGGCGTCCATCGGGACCACGCCGCGCCGGGCCAGTTCCCAGCCGAGCGCGGAGGCGTAGGCCTCGCGGCCCTGCCGGGCGGCCTTGGGCATGGTCGCCAGCATCAGTTCGGCGGCCCGGCCGGGATCGCGGGTGAAGGCCAGCATGCCGCCCGCGCCGAGCAGCGCGGCCACCGCGGTCCGGTCGCCGAGCCGCTCGATCGGGCCCTCCGGGAACGGGACCGGGCGCGGGACCCGCTCGTGCGTCTCCTCCGGCAGGCCCCGGCCGTCGGCGACCAGTTCGCGCTCGCGCTTGTGCCACACGGCCTGCCGGGAGCGCACCTCGACCAGCTTGAGGAAGTGGTGCACGCTGTCCACGGCCAGCGGAGTAGGCCCCTGCGACAGCGCGTGCAACGCGGAGGTGGACACGGCCAGCATCAGGTCGGTGTGCGTGCGGCCCAACTGCCGCTCCAGGGTGTGCCGCACCCGGGGGTAGGTCTCGGCGAACATCAGCGGGATCCGGGCGCCGGCCGGGAGCGGGCGCACCTGCATGGCCTGGCCGGCGAACGCCACGCCGAGGCCGACCAGGTCGGCCGCAAGGGTGATCGCGGCCATGGTGGCGGGGCCGTCCGCGGACGGGTGCTCGGGCTCAGCCCGGGAGAAGGTCTCCTCGGCTGTGCCGTGCTCCTCCTCGATCGACTCGACGCACTCGATCAGCAGGCCGAGATCGACCTCGTCCTCGTCGAAGGAGATCAGCACGTGCTGGGTGACCGCGTTGATCTCGGCCCAGTGCACACCCTTGATCTCGGTCAGCGCGGCGGTGACCCCGGCGGAGAGCCGCCGGTGCTGGCCGCCCTGCCCGGTCAGGCCCTTGACCTCGATGTGCGCGCGGCCGTCGCGGGCCCAGGTGCGCCGCTTGGTCCGGTGCGGGCCGACGTCGGACAGGCCGTGCACCGCCTCGGCCACGCCGCGCGGGATCCGGCCGAGCCGGGCGACCTGCGCGGCCTGGGCGCCGGCCCGGTCGACCAGTGGCGAGGCGAGCGAGCCGGCGAGGGATCCGGTGGCGGTGGCCAGGCTCCGCGTGGTCCCGAGCGTGGCCGCCGCCGCGGTCCGCACGGCGTGTGCCGGGATGCGGTTCAGCTTGAGCAACAACGCCGCGCGACCTGCCTCTCTTTTGCCGTCTCCGCAGATCACCTCAATATACCCGGTAATCTCAAGCGGAGATGTCATTCGCGTTAACACAGAGAATGCTCGTATGGTGAAGCATTCAGTGAGAAGCTATCGAACATATGATGAACATCCGGTTCGCGCAAGCGGGCAACTGTCGCCGACGGACGTCGGGGATATCCGATCTCTGATCTACCAGGGGATGTGAAGCACGATGGCGAGCAGCACCCAGAGCCCGGCCGCAGCCGACGCGGCGGCGAAGAGCAAAGCCGCGGCCAAGCCGGCCGCGGCCAAGACGACGCAGGCCAAGGCCACTCCGCGAACCCGGACCACGCGCGCGGCGGCCGACAAGGGCACCACGGCGAATGCGGGCACGGCCACGGCCGGGGCCACGGCCGCGAATGCCGCGGCGGACGCGGCGCCGAAGCCGGGCGCCAAGCCGAAGGAGACCAAGGCCACAACCGGTCCGAAGGCTTCCGCTGCCGGTTCTGACACCACATCCGGTGCCAAGAGCAGCCCGAAGGCCGACACCAAGGCCGGCGCCAAGCCCGGCTCCGGCCACGTGGTCACAGTCACCATCCCGATCACGGTCGACCAGCTCGTCGCCGCGACCGTCACCGTGGTGAAGCTGCCGACGGCCGTGGTGCGCCGGGTGGTGTCGACCAAGCGCGGCCTGCCGGTCTACCTGGGCATCGGCGGGCTGGCCGTGGCCGGCGTGGCGGAGTGGCCGGTGGCCGCGGCTGCCGGGGTCGGGTACGCCGCGCTGCGCCGGTGGGGTCCGCTGCGTCCCGGGTCGGCGCCCGCCGAGGGTACGGCCGACAAGCCGAAGTCCGGCGCCGCTCCGGAAGCCGAGCAGGTCACGATCGTGGACGAGGGCGAAACGGCGAGCTGACCGGATCGGCCGGGCGAGGGGCTGCCGCTGCGCGCCTCGAACGGTCCAACCGGTTCCACCGCTCGGCTCAAACTGTTGGGTCCACTGGAGTGACAGGCGACTCGGGCTGGACCGGCGCGGTCGGGCCGGGCTGCGGCGGCCGGGGCGGGTAGGGCGACTGGCCGCGCAGCGTGTCTATGCCGGCGCGGTACTGCTCCGCGGTGATCTCGCCGCGGGAGAAGCGTCCGGCCAGGGTCGCCTCGGCCTGGAGCTGGTGCGGCGCGGGGCCCGGGCCGCCGGGGCCCCAGCCGGGCCAGGGGCCGCCGGGCATCGGTCCGCGACCGCCCGAGTAGCCGGCGCCGCCTCGGGCCATGCGGCCCCAGGAGCGGGAGCGGCGGCGCAGACCGAGCAGGAAGAGCACCGCGGCCACGGCCAGGATCCACAGCGCGATCGAGTCCATCACCGCCAGCCAGCCTGTTCCGCCGCCACCGCCGGCGAAGCGGCCTGGACCGCATCCCATGCCACACCGATTCATTGCTGAGCCTCCTGTGTACTGATGGCCGTGAGTACTGTTCACGCACTGCGCGTGAATTGCTCGGACCCTGAGTGTGAGCTCAGACACTGAAAACCAGCTGAGATCGTCGGACCGGGGCCGAAGAACCGGCACCGGAGGTGGTCCGTCATCGACGAAGTGTTATGACGTTTCGCGTCCCGGCGGCCTTTTCCCGGTATCTTTGGCCTGGTTTGCGAGGTTGCGAATACTTCGTTCCGCACGTGCATTTGCATAGTTGCGGTGATGCGCTTGCACGGTGCCCGGGGCTAGATTCTGTGGTGGTGGCGCGTCAACTAGACGTGGTTCGCCGGTTCGTTCGACTGTGACCAGCGCCTGGGGCCCGATGGGGAGGGGCTTCCAAGGTTCGGCCCCCGTGGCCGGTCACTGTCTGTAACGATCCGACTGATCACGCTGGCCGCCCACGGTCGTCGCCGCCGGGCCCGCGGCGGCGTCGACCGGACGCTTTCGGCCCCCTGGATGGATCTCCGGCGTGCGAGACCATCCAGGGGGCCGTTGTCATGCGCCCATTGCATCTGCGGGTCGGGGAAATCCTCACGCGGGCTCGGAATCCAGGCTCTCGACGCCGCGCGGCACCGCCGTCGGCTGCCCGGGCACCGCCGGCTCGACCTCCTCGGGCAGCGGCACGCCCGCGATCCGCAGCCGGGCCGCCGCGGCGATCTCCGAGGGGCCGCAGGCCCAGGCGAGCAGGCCGCTGAGCGCGAACACGGCCGGACGGTCCAGGCCGAGCCGGACCACCGACGGCCGCAGCACCCCCAACTCCGCCCGAGCCCAGCCCGGGAGCAGGCCGATCCCGCCGTTCATCAGCACTTTCGTCGCCGCGATCTCCTGCGGGTTGCGGCCGAAGCCGCGCAGGAACTCCAGCGCGTCCAGCGCGGCCGGGGTCGGTCGCAGCTGCGGCCGCATGCGGTGCAGGTAGTCCTCGGCGGCGGCCGCGCTGCGGGGCGGGTCGGCCGCGCCGAGCCGCTCGGCGAAGACGGCGACCTCGGCGTAGTAGCGGTCGCACTCCGAGCGCGTCATCCGGTCGCCGCCGTAGGCCTGGTATCCGGCCAGGAAGCACCAGGTCTCGGCCGTGTGCACCCAGGTGAGCAGCTCCGGGTCGTCCGCGCGGTACGGCCGGCCGCCGGGCGCGACGCCGTTGACGTAGCCGTGGATCCGGCGCACCTTGGCGAACGCGGCCTCGGCCTGCTCGGTCGGGCCGAAGGTGGTCACCGTGACGTAGCGGGCGGTCCGGTTGAGCCGGCCGACCGGGTCGGTGCGGTAGTCGGAGTGCTGGTCGACGCCCGCCATGGCCAGCGGGTGCAGGGACTGGAGCATCAGCGCGGCGAAACCGCCGGTCAGCATGCCGGCCGGGTGCGAGTGCACCCGCCAGGCCATGCTGTCCGGGCCGACCAGGCCCGGGTCGCCGACCGGCTCCCGGTAGCGCTCCAGGTGCATGTCGCCGCCGTGCACGACCTCCATGACCTCGTCGCGGATCCGGGTGCGCACGGGCCTGATGGCGCGGGCCGGCAGGAAGGGCAGCAGAGCGACCATGATCAGCTCTTCGTCATCCGCAGTACGTCCAGCATCTCGTCCAACCGTTCCCTGGTGATCGTGCCGTCGTCGACGTGGCCGCGTTCGAGCACCACCTCGCGGATGGTCTTGTGCTCGGCCAGCGACTGTTTGGCGATCTTCGCGGCCTCCTCGTAGCCCAGGGCCAGGGCCAGCGGGGTGACGATCGAGGCGGAAGACTCGGCGTTCTCGCGCAGGTGCTCGCGGTTCGCGGTGATCCCGGCCACGCAGCGGTCGGCCAGCAGCCGGGTCACGTTGGCCAGCAGCCGGATCGATTCGAGCAGGTTGCGGGCCAGCATCGGCATCATCACGTTCAGCTCGAACTCCCCGCTGGCGCAGCCGAACGCGATCGCCGCGTCGTTGCCGATCACCTGGGCGCAAACCATCCGGACCGCCTCGGGCAGCACCGGGTTGACCTTGCCGGGCATGATCGAGGAGCCCGGCTGCAGGTCCGGCAGGGTGATCTCGCCGAGTCCGGCCCGCGGCCCGGAGCCCATCCAGCGCAGGTCCCCGCAGATCTTGAGCAGCGAGCCGGCCAGCACCTTGAGCTGGCCGGAGCACTCGGCCAGGGCGTCGCGGGCGCCCTGGGCCTCGAAGTGGTCGGCCGCCTCGGTGAACGGCAGCCCGGTGCCGTCGGCCAGCTCCCGGACGACCGCGGCGGCGAATCCGGGCGGGGTGTTGATCCCGGTGCCGACCGCGGTGCCGCCGAGCGGGAGTTCGGCCAGCCGGGGCAGGGTCGACTCCAGCCGGGCCACGCCGCGGCGGACCTGGGCCGCGTAGCCGCCGAACTCCTGGCCGAGGGTGACCGGGGTGGCGTCCATCAGGTGGGTGCGGCCGGCCTTGACCACCTCGGCGAACTCCCCGGCCTTGGCCGACAGGGCCGCGGCCAGGTGGTTCAGGGCCGGGATCAGGTCGCCGGTGACGGCGGTCGCGGCGGCCACGTGGATCGAGGTGGGGAAGACGTCGTTCGAGCTCTGCGAGGCGTTGACGTGGTCGTTCGGGTGCACCGGGCGGCCGAGCCGTTCGGCCGCGAGGGTGGCTAGCACCTCGTTGGCGTTCATGTTCGAGGAGGTGCCCGAGCCGGTCTGGAACACGTCCACCGGGAAGTGCCCGTCCCAGTCGCCCTCGGCCACCTCGGCCGCGGCCGCGGCGATCGCGCCGCCGAGTTCGGGGTCGAGCACGCCGAGCTCGACGTTCACGGTCGCGGCGGCCTGTTTGACCAGGGCCAGGGCGCGGATGTGGGACCGCTCCAGGCGGACCCCGGAGATCGGGAAGTTGTGCACCGCGCGCTGGGTCTGGGCCTGCCATTTGGCGTCCGCGGGAACCCGCACCTCGCCCATCGAGTCGTGCTCGATCCGGTCAGCCGAGTCGGCCATGCTCCACCACCTTTCGACGCTCTGCGTTTCCATCATCGCGCATGCGGGCTGGCGAAGGCGGGTGGGGGCCGGTCCGGAACAGGCTGGAACGGCCGCCCGACCCGGCGGTTCGCGGGTTCGCCGCGGTCGCGTGGATCAACCGGGCGGCCAGTCCGGCGGCTAGTCCAGCGGCAGGTCCAGCAGCGCGTTCTCGAGCAGTTCGGGCATGGCCGGGTGGATCCAGTACTGGCCGCGGGCCATGGTGCGCGCGTCCAGGCCGAAGGTGATCGCCTGGATCAGCGGCTGGATCAGGGTGGGCGCCTGCGGGCCGATGATGTGCGCGCCGAGCAGGCGGCCGGTGCCGGGCTCGGCCAAAATCTTGGCGAAGCCGGCCGGTTCGTTCATCGCCCAGCCGTACGCGATCGAGCCGTACTGGCAGCGGCCGGTGACGAAGGTCACGCCGTCCGCCCTGGCCCGCTGCTCGGTCAGGCCGACCGAGGCGATCTGCGGCGAGGTGAAGACCGCGTGCGGGACGAAGCGGTGGTCGGCGGCCTGGAGCTGGTCCGGGTTGAGCAGGTTGTGCTGCACGATCCGCGCCTCGTGGTTGGCCACGTGCTTGAGCTGGTACTCGGAGCTGACGTCGCCGAGCGCCCAGACGCCCGGGGCGGTGGTGCGCTGGAACTCGTCGACCACGATGCGGCCGTCCGGATGGACCCGGACCCCGGCGGCGGGCAGGTTCAGCAGGTCGCCGTTGGGTCTGCGGCCGACCGCGACCAGGAGGTGGTCGGCGTCGACGGTCTCGACGCCGTCCGGGCCGTCCAGGTGCAGCCGCACGCCCTCGGGGGTGCGTTCGGCCAGGGCCGCCCGGCGGTTCAGGCGCACGTCCCACTTCTCGGCGGCGAGCCCGGTGAAGAACGCGGAGACCTCCTCGTCCTGGGCGCGCAGCAGGCCGCCGGAGCGGGCCACCACGGTGACCTTGGTGCCGAGCGAGGAGAAGACGTGCGCGAACTCGGACGCGATGAACCCGGAACCGAGGATGATCAGCCGCTGCGGCAGCTCGTCCAGCCGCATCGCGTCCTCGTTGGTCAGGTATCCGGTCTCGGCCAGGCCGGGCAGGTCCGGCAGGATCGGGCGGGAGCCGGTGGCGATCACGATCCGGTCGGCGGTGATCTGCTCGTCGCCGACGGCCAGCGCGCCGGGACCGGTGAACGCGGCCTGGCCGGGGAAGAAGGTCAGGTTCGCGGTGCCCTCGGCCCGGTAGCGCAGGCCGCTCTCCGAGATCGGGTCGATCCGGCCGAACACCCGGTCCCGGATCTGCGGCCAGTGCACGGCCGTGGTCTGCTGCTCCAGGCCGAACCCGGCCGCGTGGGCGGGGCCGGCGGCCAGGTCGGCGGTGTGCACGAACATCTTGGTGGGGATGCAGCCGACGTTCAGGCAGGTGCCGCCGAAGTGCACCTTCAGGTCGTCCAGCAGGGCCACCCGCAGGTGGCCGAACCGCTGGTCGACGATCGAGTTGGCCGAGCCGCTGCCGAGGATCGCGAGATCGAAGTGAGCCATCCGCCCAGCCTGCCAGCTCGGCCGCGGCGAATCCAGCGGGGGCCGGGCGAACAGTCGGCGAAGGTCTCGGCGGGCGCAGGCGCGGCGGGCGGCGGGCGGCGGGCGGGGCCGGGACCCCGGCCGGCCCAGTGCTCAGGTGGGCCGGCCGGGGCAGCGCGGGGGTGCGGGGCCCGCGCGGTCTGGTGGTCTGGCCGCGGCTTTAGCCGAACCGGCCGTTGACGTAGTCGTAGGTGCGCTCGTCCTGCGGGGAGCCGAACATGGCCCCGGTGTCGCCGTACTCGACGATCCGGCCCGGGGTGCCGGAGCTGGCCAGGAAGAAGGCGCACTGGTCGGAGACCCGCGCGGCCTGCTGCATGTTGTGGGTGACGATCACGATGGTCACCTCCTCGGCCAGTTCCCGGATGGTCTCCTCGATCCGGTTGGTGGAGGTGGGGTCCAGGGCCGAGCAGGGTTCGTCCATCAGCAGGATCTGCGGCTGCACGGCGAGCGAGCGGGCGATGCACAGCCGCTGCTGCTGGCCGCCGGACAGGGCGCCGCCGGGCTGCTTGAGCCGGTCGGCCACCTCGTTCCACAGGCCGGCCCGGGACAGGCAGCTGCGCACCAGGTCGTCCAGGTCGTCCCGGCTGCGCCGGCGGCCGGTCAGCTTCAGGCCGGCCGTGACGTTGTCGTAGATGGACATGGCCGGGAACGGGTTGGGCTTCTGGAACACCATCCCGATCCGGGAGCGGGCCTCGGTCAGCCGGCGGCCGGGGGCGTAGATGTCGGAGCCGTCCAGCAGCACCTCCCCGGCCAGGGCGGCCGAGGGGACCAGTTCGTGCATCCGGTTCAGGATCCGCAGGAAGGTGGACTTGCCGCAGCCGGACGGGCCGATCAGGGCGGTCACGTGCCCGGCCGGCATGGTCAGGGACACCCGGTCGAGCACCTTGTGGTCGCCGAACCAGGCCGAGACGGCCCGGGCCTCCAGGGTGCCGGAGACCTGGTACGGACCGTGGCCGAGGTCCGCGCCGGCCTCGGCGCCGGTCCCGGCCGCCGGGCCGGTGCGGGTCGGGTCGGGCTCTTCGAGCAGCGTGGTCATGTCAGTCATCGGTTACTCCAGGCGGGCGGGTGGTCGAGCGGGCGGGCGGGTCGGCGGGGGGCGGGTCAGAGCAGGTTGGGCAGCAGGCGGGCGACGTGGTCGGCCAGGGTCAGGCCGAGCAAGCCGAGCACCGGGGCGCCGACCAGCCAGGTCTGCAGCCGGCCCCAGCGGCTGCGCAGGTAGTACGCGCCGGCGCAGGCCGCGGCGAGCAGTTCGGACCACCAGAAGATGGCCGTGCCGGCGCCGGAGTCCCCGGCCAGGACGCCCTCGGCCGGGCTGGTCGGCACGGCCGGGCCGCCCGGGTTCGGCTGGATCTTGGAGGTGAGCACCGCGTCCACCCAGGTCACGTCGCTCGGGAAGAAGGGGGTGCCGGCGGCGGTGGCCAGGATCAGGTAGCCCTGGTTGGGCATGGCGACCTTCTCCGGGCTGCCGGCGGTGCGCACGTCGAGCACCTTGTAGGTCGCCACGCCCTGGCCGGTGGTCAGCGAGATGGTCTCGCCGGGCAGCAGCTGGTTGATGTAGCGGAACGGGCCGCCGTAGGTCGCCTCGCGGCCGTAGATCTCGCACAGGCCGGCCTGGCCGGGCATCACGGTGTTGCGCACGTGCCCGGGCCCGGCGTCCATGACCGGGGCGGTGGTGCCCTGGCCGACCACCTCGGTCAGGCCGATCTGCGGGATGGACAGCAGTGCCATCGGCGCGCCGAGCGAGAGCGGTTCGCCGAGGTAGTCGTAGCCGCTGATCGGTGCTTCGCTGTTGGCCAGTTGGTCGCGCAGGGTGTCGTACTCGAGTTGCTGGTCGTGGCTCTGCTGGAAGCCGCCGAGCACGGTGACCTCGGCCAGGAAGCAGCCGACGGCGACGGCCAGCACGCACAGCGCGACCCCGGCGTACCGGCTGAGCGCGGCCCGGTTCCACCGCGTGGCCGTGATCGGCGGCGGTTCGTACGCGGTGTCGGCCGGGGCTTCGACGACGATGGTCACGGCGGGACTGTCCTTCCTCGGCGGATCAGATCGCGGTCAGGGTGAGGGTGACGCTATAGAGCCCGGCGGCGGCGGTCGGCAGGTCCAGGGTCAGGGCTGCGCTCAGCCGCGCGGTGCCCAGGCCCACGCCGCCCGTGGTGTAGGCCAGGACCTGCGGCTGGGCCAGGCCGGCCGCGGAGCCGGGTTCGACGGCCAGGCCGAGGGTGATCCGCTGGCCGGGCGAGTAGCCGACCACGCTCGGGTTCCAGCCCAGGTCCTGGCCGTCGAACCCGGTCTGGCCGGGGCTCGCACCGGTGATCACCCCGGACAGGGTCCAGCCGGGATTGCCGCTGCGGTTGTCGGTGACCGCGATCGGCTGGAGCCGGCCGACCGCGGTCAGCAGGGTGCCGCCGTGGCTCAGCGTGGGGCTGGGCAGGGTCACCTCGGCGGCCGGGACGCTGATCACCAGCGAGCCGGGCTGGAGGGTGGCGGCCAGCCGGATGGTGACCGGGTCCCCGGCCGCGTCGGTGAGCGCGGCCGACGCGTGCGCGGTCGCGGCGCTGAGCAGGCCGAACGCACCGCCGCAGAGCAGGACTGCGATGGTGCGGGCGAGCGGGCCCGGCGGCAGGGTCACGGCCGCACCGGCTTGGGGTTCTGGTTCGCGGTGGCCGCCGAGGCCTTCGCCTTGGGCGCGGGCACGGTGGTTCTGGACCCCGCTCCGGCCTTGGGCGCGGGCACGGTGGCCCGGGGCTTGGCCGTGGTGGAGGTGCTCGGCTTGGGCGCGGTGGTCTTCGGGCCGGTCCTGGCCGGGCCGCCCGGGGCCTTGGACGTCGGGCCGCCGCCGGGGGTGGAGCCGCCGCCCGGGCGGCCGCGGCCGTCGGTGTTGCCGCCGGCCGCGAGCAGCTTGCGGATCCGGCGCCGGCGCCAGAACAGGTAGGCACCGGCAGCGAGCAGCAGGATCAGGATGATCAGCGGCCACGGGATCGCCACCATCGACGCGCTCTGCACCACGGTGGTGAACGCCGGGTCGATGTCACCGGGGTAGCCCGCCGGGGTGACCGAGACCCGGGCGGTGGCGCTGAAGGAGGGCGTGACGCCGTACACCTCGGTGGTCACCCGCATCGAGTCGCCGGGCAGCAGTTCCTTGATCGCGGCGATCGGGGTGCCCGGCTCGGAGCCGCCGACCATGCTGCTGACCCGGACGTCCTGGGTGCCGGTCAGCCGGATGTTGCCGGTGTTGGTCACCACGTAGCTGACCGTCGCGGAGCCGCCGCCGAAGGGGTTGAGCGTGCCGTGGTAGACCGCGGAGACCTTGGTGACCGACAGCTGGGCGTGCAGCGCGCCGGGCACGCGGACCGCGACCCGGGTGCCGACCCGGGACTCGACCGCCACCTGGTTGCCCTTGGCGTCGTGGGTCATCGTGGTCAGCGAGGCCACGATGCCGCCGGCGTGGTCGCCGGGCGCGGCGTTCGCCGGGACCTTCAGGGTGAACGGGATGATCGCGGTGGACTTGGCCGGGATGGTGAGGAACGTCTGCGCGAGGGTGATCCAGAGGCCGAGGTCGGTGGGCTTCTGGGTGGAGGGCAGGACCGAGAAGCCGCCGTCCGCGGTGTTGTACGCGTCGGTCGCGTAGACGTGCAGCGACAGCGGGTCGGAGCTGTAGTTGGTGACCGCGATGTGGTCGGTCTCCTGGGAGCCGCCGTTGGCCGCGTAGGAGATGGTCGAGCGGCCGTCCACGCCCTTGGCGGTGGCCGGCTGGATGCCGAAGGTGGCGTTGCCGGAGGCGGTGCCGTCGGCCGAGGGCGACAGGCCGGACGGGTCGCCGGACTGCGCGGTCGCCGGGGCGGCGGGCCCGGCCGGAGAGGTGGGCGCGGCCCAGGCGGAGCCGGTGAACAGGGCACTGGTCATGGCCACGGCGGCTAGGAAGGTCAGGATGGAGCGCGGTCGGGCCATGGGATTCCCTTCGGAAACCGGATCGGGCGGGCAGGCGCGGGCTTGCGGGTGGTGCGGCGGGCGGTCACGCGGGTGGCGCGGCCGGGCGAACGGCGGACGAACGGCGGGATGACTGACGCCGACCGCCGGATGAGTCAGAATTGGCGGTGGTAGCCGGGCAGTATCGGTGCCCGGCTACCACCTTCTCGTGCGGGTGGATCAGACCTCGATCAGATCGCGGTCAGGGTCAGCGTCGCGGTGTAGGTTCCGGCCGTGGTGGTGGTCGGCACGTTCAGCTGAAGGTTCGCACCGAGGTGCGCGGTGCCCAGGCCCGCTCCGGCGGCCGCGGCCGCGAGGGTCTGCGCCGAGGCGAGGCCGGCGGTGCCGGTGTCGGACGGGGCCACGCCGGCGGCCGGCGCGACGACCGGGCCCTCGGTGATGGTCTGACCCGCGGAACCGGTGGCCGCGGTGGGCGTCCAGCCGAGGTTCTCCGCGTTGATCTGGGTCGTGCCGTCGGTGAAGGCGCTGACCAGGCCGGACACGGTCCAGCCGGGGTTACCGGCCCGGTTGTCCGTGACGGTGATCGGCTGCAGCGCACCGGAGGTGGTGAACAGGTTGCCGGAGCTGTTGAGCACCGGGCTGGGCAGGGTCACCTGCTGGTCCGGGATGCTGATGACCAGCGAGCCGGGCAGCACCGTGGTCGTGATCGTCTCCGTGCTCGAGGAGCCGGTGAACGCGGTGACCTGGAACGGAACCGCGGCGGCGGTGGCCGAGGCCAGGTACACCGTCGGATCCGTCGGGACGAAGTCCGCCGTGAAACCGTAGGTGCCCACGGCCAGCGTGCTGGTGTTGTACTGGGCCTGGCCGTTGACGACCGGGGCCGAGCCGAGGACCGTGGCGCCGCTGAGGAACTGGACCGAGCCGGCGGCGGTGGCCGGGGACACGGTCGCGTCCAGGGTCACCTCGCTGAACTGCTCGGCCGAGGAGCCCTGCGCCACGAGCAGCGAGGTGCTGGTCGGGGTCGCGGCGGCCGGGTTGACCACGTAGGACAGCACGGCGGAGGTCGACGTCGCGTAGACGGCGGCGTTGGCCGGCGTGAAGGCCGCGGTGATCGCGTGGGTCCCGATGCCGAGACCGGTGGTGACCAGGGTGGCGGCACCGTTGGTGACGGTGGCGGCGGCACCGAGCGCGCTGGTGCCGTTGTAGAACGTCACCGTTCCGGCGGCCGCGGCCGGGGAGACGGTGGCGGTCAGGGTGACCGGGCTGCCGACCGTGGTCGGGGAGACCGGGCTGGCGACGACGGCCGTGCTGGTCGGCGTGGCCGGGGTGGCCGGGTTCACCGTGGTGAACGCGGTCTCACTGGTGAACCAGAGGTTCCCGGAGAAGTCCTCGTCGGAGGCGCCGAACAGCGGGGTGCACTGGACGTCGACGGTGTACTCGGTGGGCGCCGGGGCGGCCGGGTCGAGCAGCGTGACCTGGGCGTTCTGGGCCAGGGTGCGCAACGAGTTGCCGAAGGTGATGTCCAGGCCGCCGTCAGCGTTGGTCGGCCAGGCGCTGATCGGGCCCTTGGTGTCGGCGAACACGATCGGCGAGGTGGGGAAGTTGCCGCCGGTCACCACGATCTGGACGTCCGGGTCGCCGGACGGGCAGGCGGCCGGGGTGGAGACGGAGAAGTCCGTCGTGTCCTGGCCGGTGGCCTGGCTGAAGGTGATCGATCCACCGGAGGCGGCCAGGGCCGAGGAGGCACCGAGCAAGCTCACCGTACCGGCGCCGACCAGGGTCGCGACGGTGATCGCGGCTGAGCGCAGGAACCTGCTGCTGAGCACAGTTGAATCCTTTCTCTTCGCTGCGTGGGGGTCTGCCGGAAGCGGCCGGTCGGCCGGTCCCGGGCCCACCGTCACTGGGAGGTGGTGGTGGACGTGCTGCCGCAGTTCGGGTCGGCGGAGAACCCGTACTGGGTGATCGTGGCGGTGTTGGTGCAGATCAGCGAGTTCGGGCCGACGAAGACCGTGCTGGTCGGCGCGGTGTTCTCGGTGGCCGTCGGGACCACGTTGTAGACCTCGCGGGTGACCTGGAAGGACGGGTTGATCCCCTGCGAGGCGATGCCGTTGATCACGCCGAGGACCGAGTTGCCGCGGACGTCGCCGATGGTCTGGCTCTCCTCGGCGTCCCAGGAGGCGATCGAGTACGGGATCAGGTTGTTCTGACCCAGCACGGTGCCGTTCTGCTCCTCGACCAGGCTGCCGCCGGACATGTCCGTGATGCACGGGAAGTCGTTCGCGGTGACCTGGGCGTCGGTGATGCCCATCTCGGTCTCCCAGAACGAGCGGGTGCCCGAGCCGGGCTGGGGCAGCATCGGCTGGATGGTCCAGTTCGGCGCGGTGCCCACGTAGGTCGGGTTGCAGGTGTAGATGGCCTGCAGCTGAGCCAGGGTCAGCTCACGCGGGATGATGCTGTTGGCGGTGACCGCGAAGGTGACGGCGTCCACGGCGAACGGGATGTAGGTCAGCTGCGCGCCGCCGGTGGCGGCGGTGTTCAGGCTGGAGGAGCGCGAGTACTGCAGGCAGCCGTTGTTGCTCGCCAGCGAGGCGAGCAGGGCGGTGCGGCCGGCGCCGGACCCGTTGGGCCGGTTGATCACGCAGTTCGAGGCCGACTGGGTCTGCACGGTGGCCGAACCGGTGGCGTCGTAGGAGCCGAGTACTTTGGTGCCGTTGATCGTGATCACGTTGGACAGCGCGTTCATCACCGGGGTGGTGGTGTCCGAGCCGACGCCGGCCAGCTGCCGGAACTGCGGTGAACCGGACGGGTCGGCCTGGGCCGAGGACGCGCCCAGCACCGTGGCGGTGAGCGCGAACGCTCCGGCCAGGGTGAGGAATTTCGCCCTTCTGTTCACTCTTCTGCTTCCCTTCTGGGAGGAGACCCTGGGGCGGGGTTGCCTCAGGACACTTGGCGGGCTCGGTCCGGCCGCGGGCGGGCGGCGGCCGAACGGCCGGTGGGGCGGTCTGTGGTGGGGCGGCGGGCGCGGCGGCCGGGGCGGGGCGGCCCGGGCGGTCCGGCGCCCGGGCCGCCCCGCCCGCGGCCGCCCGGTCAGGACGGCGGGAACCAGCCGCGGCCGAGCCTGCGGGCGACGTACAGCAGGACCGGGCCGCCGCCGACCGACAGTCCGCACACCAGCAGGCAGATCATCAGCACCCAGCGGACCGTGCCGACCGGGTCCGGCGCGGTGCGGTCCGATCCGGCCAGGTCGTAGGCGGGCAGGGTCTCCCGGACGACCGAGCCGGAAGCCGGGCCGGTGGGCACCGGGCCGCGGGTGGGCAGCGCGGTCGGGACCGGGAAGTCCGGCAGCACCTGCTCCTGCGCCGCGCCCTGGCCGGCCGACCCGGCGCCGGTCCCGGTCCCGGCGCCCGAGGTGCCGGTCACGGCCGGGACCCCGGCCGTGGTCGGCAGGGATGCGGCGACGGCCAGGGTCTGGGCCAGCAGGGACGCGGGCAGCGGCGCGTAGCCGGGGGCCAGTTCGCCCGGCTGCAGGCCGGTCACGTTGCCCGGGCCGGCGATGTAGTCCAGCAGCTGCGCGTACTGCGCGCCCTGGGTCGGGGTCAGCATGCTCGGCACGGTGGCGGCGTAGGTGATCGTGGTCAGCGGGTAGGCGTAGGGGTCGACCGAGTGGGTGTTCGGGATCAGCACGCTCGGGTCGACGGCGCTGGGCAGGGCGTCGGCGACCGCCGCGGCCAGGGTCTGCGCGGTCGCCGGCACGCAGTCCACGCTCAGGTTCCCGGCCGGGGTGATCTGGCCGTTCGCGTCGGTCTGGCCGGCCAGGTCGTCGCACAGGCCGGCGGTCGGCAGGTCGTACTTGGCCGCGGTGGCCGAGTCGGTCAGGGCCAGGATGGCGATCTTGCCGTCGGCCTCGGCCGGGGAGGTGCCCCAGTTGCCGATCTCGTCGCCGATGTCCGACCAGGTGGTGCGCAGGCCCTGGTTGCCCTGGCTGGCCTCGTCGGCGCCGTCGTCCATCGTGTTGACGTAGGGGTGCAGCGCGATACCGCACAGCGGGGTCTCCTGGTTGACCGTGGTCACCGGCTGCACCGGGGCGCAGTACGGGTCGACGGTCGGGAAGTCCTCGATCGGCAGTTGCAGCTTGTAGTAGTTCGGGTTGACGACCATGCCCGAGTAGGTGGCGACGCCGTGGTTGTGCACGTCGTTGTCCGGCGCGCCGTCCAGGAACGCCCGGGCGGCCGGGTCCTGGGTGATCCAGGTCCACAGTCCGGTGTACGCGTCGGCGTCGCCGAAGGGCAGGATCAGGTCCGGGATGTCGTTGGCGCCGAAGTTGTTCTCGCCGAAGTTCAGGCTCGCGAACTGCGGATTCAGGGCCCGGAACTCCGGATCGGCGGTCAGGTCGACCGGGTTCTGGCTCGGCACGTCGGTGTACGGGTCGTTGGCCGCGACCGCGTCCCGGTAGGACTGGGTGAGCAGTTTGGCCAGCAGCCGGGCGTTGAGGTTGAGCGCGGTGATCTGGCCGCCCGCGCTCGCCGAGCCCGGTGGATACTGGATGTAGAACGACACGGTCAGGGCGTTGACGGCGACCGGCGCGTACACGGTGGCCGGACCGGTCTCGCCGAAGGACGTGGACAGCGGGTCGGAGACGAACTGGAGCCCGGGGTCGGGGGTGTTCAGCTCGTTGCGGGCCGAGTCGTCGCTGACCTCGGAGTAGCTGTACGGCGCGGTCGGGTCCTTGGCGCACAGTCCGGGCTGCCAGCTGTCCATCGCGTCGGCGACCTGCTCGTCACCGGCGGTCTGCACCTCGTTGGCGCCGATCGCGCAGGCGGAGGTGACCGGCTGGAAGTCGAGCGGGAACTGGATCCGGTTGGCCCAGTTGCTCGCCGAGAGCGGCGAGGACTGCAGCGCGGAGGCGGCCGTGGTGCCGCTGACCGTGTTCCCGTCGACCTCCAGGTTGCCGCGCGGGACGACCACCAGCCAGCAGGGTTCGACGCCGGCCCCGCCGGGCGCGGCCGGCTCGGCCACCACCTGGCCGCAGCCCAGGCCCGGGGACTGGGTGTTGGTCAGCATGTGGAAGTACTGGTTGCCGCTGCCGTCGGCGTCGGTCAGGGTGTAGTCGATCTCGTTGGTGTCGGCGTTGTCGTAGTAGTCGGAGTTGTCCTGCGCGACCAGGCCCGGCCGGGAGTACGGCGTGGCCGGCGCGCTCTGCGGGGCCGGGACGAACGGCATGTAGATGTCCGGGCCGCCGTACCCGGCCGGCACGTCCGTCTCCTTCGGGTCGACCAGTCCGGTGGTGGCCACCTCGCGGGTGGTCACGTACTGGCCGCTGACCGCGGCGCCGACGGACAGGCCGCCGTACTCGCACTGGGACGGGTCCGGCCCGGTGGCCGGGTCGTCGCCCCAGCACTGCATGATCTCCAGGAAGTTGGTGTAGAACGCCCCGGACGGGTAGGTCTGCGCGGCGCCGGTCCAGCTGACGTCGACGTTCTGGTCGATCAGGTCCTGGGTCTGGCTGACCGTCACCTTGAGCGAGCCGAACTGGCCGGTGCCGGACTTGGTGACCGGGGTGGCGTCCTGCGGCCTGGCGGCCGCGGCCCGGGCCTGGTGGGCCGGGGTGGTGGCCAGGCCGACGGCCGCGATCAGCACGGCGAAGGCGGAGGCGGCCAGGCGCAGCCGGCGGATCCGGCCGGCCGGCGGCGAGGGGGCGCCGGCCCGGCCGGCGGTGCGGGCGCCGGCCGTCGCGGGCCGGGGGCTGACGCTGGTCATCTGTGCCTCCTGCGGATCCGCCAGAAGACGGCCGGCCCGAAGACCGCGGCGAACAGGATGCCCGCGGCCACGATCATCAGCGGGTTGCCCACCGGGCTCTCGGAGTCCGCGGCCAGGGTGACCGCGGTGGGCACGATGTCCGGGTTCAGGGCGCTGCTGCCGTCGGCGCTGCCGCCGCCGCCGTTCTGCCGGCCGCCGCCGAGGCTGCCGACCACGGAACTGTCCCCGTTGCCCCCGGCCGCGCTGCCCGCGCCGGCCCCGCTGCTCGCGGTGGCCCCGGCCCCGGTCGTCCCGGCGCCGCCGCCGGTGGTGCCGCCCGAGCCGCCGGTGGTGGCGGCGGACCCGCCGCCGGAGCCGCCCGGGATCGAGGTCTTGCCGTCGGCCGCGCACTGCACCGGGCCGGACTTGGCGCAGGCCGGCGGCTGCGGGGCGTTGGCCACCACGAGGTTGACCCCGCTGGTCGAGAAGGTCGGGTTGTTGCAGCTGGAGACGTTGATGTTCTGCGCCACCGCGCCCGGGACCTTCTTGATCTGGCTGAATCCGGCCTCGACCAGGTTGATCGGCAGCGGCGAGTAGCCGAGCTGGCCCATCGCCTGCTGCCCCTGGCACAGCGCGAAGTCGGCGAACGCGCTGAGCGTGGCGCCCTTGGTCGCGGAGAAGGTGTTCGTCGCGGCCAGCGGGATGACCAGGTAGCTGTAACTGGACAGCACGTAGGTGCGCGGGTCCTTGTCGCTGTAGACGGCGTCGAGGTCCTGGGTCAGGTAGGTGGCCGGGTTCGAGGCGTCCTCGTTGATCCGGGCCTGGGTGAGCGAGACCGCGTCGTCCGAGGCGGTCGGCAGGGTGTAGTAGCCGTCCGCATTGAGCATCTGGACCACCGGGTAGTTGGCCTGGAGCGCGTAGGAGTACTCCGTATAGGTGATCGCGCCGTCGGACGTCGGTTCGGCCACGTAGCCGGCCACGCCGGAGTCCAGGGACTGGCTGATGAAGTCCGAGCCAGGTTCGGTGGGGTAGAACGAGGTCGCCCCGCAGGGGTTGTCGACCGGCCGCCCGGCCGCCTTGCAGTAGGCGTTCCACATGCTCGGGAACTCCTCGGACATCCACTTGGTCAGCTGGGCCGAGGAGCCGGAGCCGTCCGTGCGCACCACCGGGGTGATCTGCCGGGCCGGCAGCGCGATCCCGGGGTTCTCGGCCTGGATCTCCGCGGAGTTCCACATGGTCAGGTTCCCGGTGAAGATCTTCGCCAGAGTCTGCCCGGACAGCCGCAGGTTGGTGACCTGCTTGCCGCCCACGGTCAGGTGGTACATGAACGCGGTGCCGCCGGCCACGATCGGGATGTAGGCGTAGCTGCCCTGCGCCGGGGGCGGGTCGGTCTGGCCGTCGTCGGTCTCCCCGTACGGGATGTCCGAGGCGGCGTAGTCGACCAGGCCGCCGCGGAAGGCGGTGCGCCCGGCCGAGGAGCCGTTGCCGGTGAACTGCACGGTCATCCCGTACTTGGCCACGTCGGCCGTCCACTGGTCGATCGCGTTCTCGTCCCAGGTCGAGCCCTGGCCGTCGATCGGCACGTAGGACGCCGCCTGGGCCGGGGCCGGGAAGACCAGCAGGGCGAGCAGGGACACGAGGAGCATCGCGATCCAGGCCCGGCCGGGCCGGCGCCCGTGCTTGGTGGTCATGGCTGCTCCCAGTTCTCTTCCGTCGCGGCGGCCGGCCAGACCGGCGGTTCCAGCCGGGATTCGGGGCCGGGCGAGGCGGGTCCGGGCGGCGTGGGGCCGGGCGGCTCGGCGGGGTACGGTGCGGGGCCGGGTTCGGCCGGCAGCGGCGGCGCGTTCATGGTCAGGTGCTGTTCCAGGTCCAGGTCCAGGTCCAGGTCCAGGTCCGGGTCCAGGTCCCAGTCCGGGCCCGGCCCGGCGGCCGGGGCGGGCGCGGGCGGCGGCGCGAGGCCGCGCTGCTGGTAGCGGGCCACCAGCAGCTGCGAGGCCAGGGCGCGGCGGCGGCGCTGGCGCCCGCTCAGCTGCCCGGGTCCGCGCCCGCCGACCATCCGGGCGCCGATGAACAGGATCAGCACCAGGACCATCAGGATCCCGGCGGCCGCATAGCCGCGGGTGATGTAGTTCTGCACCCCGGAGGTGACCAGCTTGTAGGTCGCCAGCGGCAGCGAGGTCTGCTGGCCGGTGAACGGGTTGTCGTTGTTCGCGGTGCTGTATCCGGCGGTCAGCAGCACCGGGGAGGTCTCGCCGATGCCGCGGGCCGCGCCCAGGATCACCGCGGTGGCCAGACCGGACCGCGCGGTCGGCACGGTCACCTGCAGGGCCGTGCGCCAGCGGGTGGCGCCGAGCGCGAACGAGGCCTCCTTCAGCCCGGCCGGCACCAGGCGGAACACCACGTCCGACGCCCGGATGATGATCGGCAGGGTCATGATGCTCAGCGCCAGGCCCGCCGCGAAGCCGGACAGCGGCAGCCCGAACTGCAGGATCGCCAGGGCGTAGACGAACAGGCCGGCCACGACCGACGGCAGCGCGGTGGCGGCGGCCGCGACCGTGCGCACCAGGTTGGCCAGGCGGCCGGGCATCTCGTTGAGGAACAGCCCGCAGCCGACGCCGAGCGGGACGGTGACCACCATCGTGATCGTGATCTGCTCGATCGTGCCGATGATCGCGTAGGTCAGGCCGCCGGAGGAGACCGGGTCGAGCGGGCCGGTGGCGCGCAGGTCCTGGCTGTAGGTGTTCCAGCGGTGCAGCGGGCCCCAGCCCTGCCACAGCGGATAACTGATCACCGCGATCATCACGACGACCACCAGCAGCGCGGCCGACCAGGCCAGCAGTGCCACCAGCCGGTCGCGCACGGCCAGCCCGTCCTCGCTGAGCGAGTAGATGAAGCAGTACGCGGCGAGGAACATCGGATAGGCCACCACGACGAACCCGAGCAGCCCGTTGAACGGGGCGAACCAGTGCGAGACCAGCTGGGTCAGCGTGACCGCGACCATCAGCGAGCCGATCAGGGTGAACACGCTCTCCCGGCGGACCCGGCCGGTCAGCACCCGCACCTCCGGCGGACGCAGCGGATCGGCGGCCGGTTCGGGGCCGTCGCCGCGGCCCTGGTCGCCGCCGGACTCGTCGAACCCGTCGTCGCCGTCGCCCGGGCCCGGGTCCTGCTCGGCCCAGCCCTGGTCCTGGACCTGGTCCCAGCCGCGGTCACGCCGGCGCAGACCGAACCGGCCGCGGCGGCGCCCGGACTCGCCGGCGCCGAACTCCTCGACGCCCGACTCCTGCTCGCCCTGCTCGATGACCGACATCTCAGCCACTCTCCTGTCCAGACCGGCTGCGAGCGATGATCGAGGAGGCGACCAGGTTGATCACGAGGGTGAGCAGGAACAGGGCCAGGCCCGCGGCCATCAGGCCGGAGATCTCGAACGGCTCGGCCGCGGAGAAGTGCGAGGCGATCAGCGCGGACACCGACCCGGCGCCGGACTGCAGCACGTGCACCTGGATCTGGGCCACCGGGGTGATGATCATCAGGACCGCGATCGTCTCGCCGAGCGCGCGGCCCAGGCCCAGCATCGAGCCGCCGATCACGCCGCCCTTGCCGAACGGCAGCACCACCGAGCGGATCATGCCCCACTTGGTGGCGCCGAGCGCGAGCGCGCCCTCGCGCTCGCCCAGCGGCGCCTGGGCGAAGGACTCGCGCATCATCGAGCAGACGATCGGGGTGATCATCAGGCCGACCACGGCGCCGGCGATGAAGGTCGAGTCGCTGTAGTGCTCCATCGAGACCACCGGCGAGGTCGGGTCGGTCTGCGCCACCTGGAAGATCGGGATCCAGCCGAAGTAGGTGGAGATCCAGTGGGCCACGTACTCGTCCTTGGGCATCAGGAAGAAGAAGCCCCAGAGCCCGTAGACCACGCTCGGGATCGCCGCCATCAGGTCGATCAGGGTGATCGCGAAGCGCTTGATCCGGGCCGGGGCGTACTCGGAGATGAACAGCGCGGTGCCGAACGCGATCGGCAGCGCGACCAGGATCGCGGTCAGCCCGATCAGCACGGTGCCGATCAGCAGGCCGAGCACGCCGAACGAGACCTGCCCGGTCGCGCTGATCCCGGGCTGCCACTGCTGGGTGGTGAAGAACGCGAACCCGGCCACCTTCAGCGCCTGCCAGGCCCGGAAGCCGAGGAAGCCGCCGATGGTCAGCACGATCGCGAGCACGAACAGACCGCTGCCGGACATCAGGCCCAGGAACACCCGGTCCCCGCCGCGGGCCCGGGCGCTGATCGGCCGGGCCCGTTCGGCCTCGTCCCCGGGTTCGGGCTCGACCACCCGGGTCGCGCCGTTGTTCGGGACCGGGCGGAAGACGCTCTCGGGGGCGGGGTCGGGGGCGGGTACGGCTGCCATCAGGACAGTGGTCGCGGCCTCGGCCGGCGACTCGGCCGGCGGCTCGGCCTGAGTTTCGGCCAGAGTCCCGGGTATGGCCACGGTCGCGTCGGGGTCCAGGTGGGTGGCGGCCAGAGAATCCGGTTGCTCCGGAAACCCGGGCTCGGGGAAAGCGGGCTGCGGGTCCGGGCCGTGGGTGCTCACACCACACCCCCGGCCAGATGACAGGGCACTGCTTCGGTGGTGCCGAACGCGGCCTCGCCCGGGAAGCTCAGCGCTGTGTACCGGGAGTCCGCCGAGACGGCCGCCGTGCTTTGCGCGGCGGCTGCTTCCGCCTGCCCGGCGGCGGCCTTCGCGGCCTCGGCGTCGGCCCGGGCGCGGGCGATCTCGTCGGCGACGCCGCCGGGCCGGCCGGACTCGGTCCGCGCGGCCTCGATCGCCAGGATCGCGGCCATCCACGCCATCGCGGCGGCCGGGGCCTTGGCCGCCAGCAGCGCCGCCGGGTCGGCCGGCTCGCCGGGCAGCGCGGCCACCGGGACCGAGCCGAGGAAGTGCGAGACGTTGTACAGGCACTCGCGGTGCCGCAGGTAGCCGCGGACGGACCGGGCCACCACCCGTCCGTCCAGCTCCAGCCGCCAGGTCCACTCGGAGGTCTGCGGGTTGATGGTGATCATCGGGACGGCCTCCGCGACCCGGCTGCGCAGCTCCAGCACGGCCAGCCGGCTGGCCTCGTGGTCGGCGAACTCGGCCGGGCAGCAGCCCAGGTCGCGGTTGTTGCCGCCGATCAGCCGCCAGGCCGCGGACCTGATCGGGACGGCACCACCGGCCGGCCGCGCCGGGTTGCCGTACTGGAAGCGCGCGGTAGCCACGGGTCTGTCCCCCTCACGGTGATGGTGAATGCGTCGGCGCACAGCGTTGACGTGCTGCTCACGCCGGAATGCAAGCCTGCGCAGGTCGAAAGTCGCAGTGGGCGGCGACCTGGCCGACAAGGGCAGATGAACGCCGGACATCAGCCGTGTTAACCGAACCGATTTGGCGGTCTATGGGCCTTTTCTGCCTAGGTATTTTTCCAGATCCGCGCACGTCAGTGCCTTTGCAGGGTATTGACAAAGCGGTCAATCCGGCTGTTCTCGGCCCGCCGCGGCCCCCGGGCGCGGCCCGACCGGACCCCTTACCGACACGCGGACGGGAACCCTGAGCGGAACCTGAGGGCGCAACCCGCCGGCCGTCCGCGCCCGCACCACGTTTCCCCGACCAGGGCGAGCGCCTCATGTCCGGCTGGCAGACGGGAGCTCAGGGTCGCGAACAGCAGTGGCCGCGGTTCGTCCGCGACCACCTCCCGCATCGCCGCCAGCAGGCCGGCCTCGCGCAGGTACAGGCCGGCCGCCTGGTCAGGCATGGCGGCTACCGTTCCAGCCAGAGCGCCTTGCGGACGCCGAGCAGCCAGTCCTGCGCCGCGGCCTCGTCCGGAGCCTGCGGCAGGACGCTGCGCGCCCCGGCGAACCGCTCCTCGGCCTGCGCCATGAACTGCGCAGCCCGGTCCGGACGCTCGGCCACCTGCTCGCCGAAGTCCAGGTGGCGCTGCGGATCGGCCAGCCGCACGGACATCCGGCCGGTGGTGTACAAGTCATAGCCCTGATGAACCAGCCGCATCAGGTGCCGGGCGTGTTTGGCCACCCGCGGCCGTTGGCCTGCACAGGCCGGTTCGTCGCCGGAGGCGAGCTTGCGCAGCTGCTGCGTGGCGTATCCGAGGTAGGCGCTCTTGACCTTGTTCGCCGACAGCAGCGAGCCGCGCAGCGCGATCAGCTCCCGGCCGAGCGGCGTCTGCACCTCGTAGAGATCCTCCGGCAGCCACAGCAGTTCGGTGACGGTCGGATTGCACGCCAGCAGAAGGGAAACGGCCTTGCCCACCTCGTGCATCGTGCTGTCCGGCTTGGCCGAGACCACGCTCGGCTGCGGCTGGACCAGGCCGAGCAGGCGCAGCGTCGGCAGCGCGAAGAAGCCCAGCCGGTCGATGTCCGAACCGGGTCCGGCCAGGCCGTAGGCGATGGAGCCCACGATGCCGGACAGGATGATCTGCGCTTGCGGGTCCAGGTCGGCCGTCATCGTGATTCCCCTCCCGTATACCGACTGTATTCGGGCCATGATATCCGGCGCCGATCCCTTTGGCGCAAAGGGATTTCCGGCCGCCCGACGGGTGTCTCAGGCCTCGTTGAACGGCGTCCCGTCGAACGCGGCCTCGCGTCCGAGCGGCAGGCGCAGCGCGGTGTAGACGGACGGAGCCACGTCCACATGCCGCAGCGCCCGCGCCGGCGCCTCGGCCGAACCGCCGCCGGGCACCGCGCCCGGCTCGATCCCCGGCCCGAACGCGGCGATCCACGCGGTCCGCTCCACGTCGGTGTCCCCGCCGTGGCCGCCCGCGTCGACGTGGCCGTGATCGGTGACGATGATGACGGTCCACTCGTCCCCGGCGTCGCCCTGGGCGTCGTCGGCCAGGCCGACCGAGGCCAGGATCCGGCCCAGCCGCACGTCCGCGGCCTCGATCGCGGCGTCGTACTCCTTGCCGCAGCCCAGGAAGTGCGCGGTCACGTCCGGCGAGCCGAGGTAGACGAAGGAGACGATCGGCCGGTCGGTGGTCAGCACGTGCTCGGCGTCGACCGTGATCTGCTCGTCGACCACCTCCCAGGCGGGGGCGTCGTGCCCGGCCTCGGAGATGAAGGTGGTCCGGCTCGGCGTGGCGAACAGCGGGCCGCCGTACTGCGGGGTGACCAGCGGCTCCCAGCCGGCCGCGACGTAGCTGCGCATCCCGATCCGGTGCAGGATCGAGGCGAAGTCCGGGAAGGCGGCCAGCCGGTGATTGGTGAAGACGTTGCCCAGCACGCCGTGCTTGGCCGCGGTCACGCCGGTGGCCACGGTGGTCCAGCACGGCCCGGACAGCGAGGGCGCGTCCGGCTCGACCCGCACCGGGGCGAGGAAGCCGCGGGCGGCCACCGAGTCCAGGTGCGGGGTCCGGACCCGGGCCAGGGTGTCCAGCCGGACCCCGTCGACGCCGACGACCAGGACCCGGCGGGTGCGAAAGGCGGTGCTCACGAGGGTTCTCCCACTTGCCGGGCGGTGCTTGCGGCGCCATGGTAACCGATTAAGGTGTACGCGACGTGCCGCGCGGCACGGCCCGGGGCGGGAGTGCGGGTCAGGAATATGCTGATATTGATACCTGATCGGCACCGGGGCCTCGGCCGGATTCGGCTCCGGTTTCGGCTCCGGCTACAGCGCGGGCCGGGTGAGCAGTCCGCGGTAGACCTCGCCGACCGTGGCCGGCAGCCCCTCGGGCGCGGGCGCCGGCTCCGGGCCGCCGGAGCCCGGCAGCACCGAGGTGGTCAGGCTGGCGTTGTAGAACACCGAGGCCGAGGTCCGGGCCGCCTTGACCGGGGACAGCACGCGGTGCCGGCCGGCCCGGACCAGCCCGCCGGTGCGCCGTTCGACCAGCGTGCCGAAGATGAACACCAGGCTGCCCGGCTTGGGCGCGGCGGTGATCCAGGAGTCGTCGGCCACGTCGTGCACCTGCAGGCAGCCGCCCTCGCCGTGCTCGCTGAGCAGGGACACGAAGGTCGAGTCGCGGTGCGGGGCGTAGCCGAACTCGTCCGGCTCGCCCGGTCCGGGCTCGTCCCGCGGGGCGTACCGGGTCAGCGCGACGTCGGTGTGGTCCGGGCCGTGCGCGACGAAGGTGTTGGCCGGCAGGCCGACCGCCTTGGCCGTCTCCCGCAGCAGGTCCTCGCAGACGATCGCGGACGCCGTGCGGAACCGGTCGACCAGGTCGCGCAGGGCGCCGTCCGGCCAGACGTTGGTGTGCTCGTACAGGTCCAGGTGCTCGGGCCCGACCCCCGCGGCGGCCGCGGCGCCGGCGTCGTCGAACCGGGCGATGCTCAGCCGCTCGAACGTGGGCCGGCCGGCCGCGTCCACGTCGCTGCTCCAGCCGTGGCCGAGCCGGCCGAGCGGGCCGGCCGCGGCCGCCTTCACCCCGTGGTCCAGGTCGAAGTACCCGGTCACCGCGGCGGCCACCCGCCCGGCCAGCTCGCACAGCGGCGCGAGGTCGACGACCAGGACCGCGCCGACGGTCTCCCCGGCCGTGCGCAGCACCTCCCGCCGTTCCTCGGCCTGGTCGCGGAACCGGAAGATCGGGAGGTTGACGGTCGTCTTGGTGCTCGTCATGGCTGGAGGCCTTTCTGTGCTTCGCGGGGGCGGACCGGTCCGGTCCGCACGGGGTCCGCGGCCGGCCGGCGGGAGACCCGCGGTCGGCCCGCGGGCGGGTCGGGTACGGACGCGGCCCGGGCGCGGCGGCCCGGCCGGCGCCGACGGGCGAACACCGGCTCGGCCGCGACGGCCAGAGGAGGGGCGGACATGGTCCAGATCGAGGACCGGGTGCGGGTCATCGCCCCCGGCGCGGTGCCGGCCGAGCTCGCCGACCCCTTCGCCGCCGCGCACTGGGACGCGCGGGCAGAAGAGGTTTACTACTGCTCGGCACTCCCGGAGCGGATCCAGGCCTGGCGCGAGGCGAGCGAGATCGAGGGCCGGGGTCTGACGGCCGACGAGGTGCGGCCGGGCCCAGACCCCCGGCGGGTCCGCGGCGTTCGACGGGCGGGCGGGAGCCCCCGGCAGCACCCGGGGGCTCCCGCGCCGACGGCCGACCTGGAGGCAGGACATGCGTTGAGGTCTACCACTTGCCCGGCGTCGCGAGCGGCCGGCGGGTGCAGGCGGCGCGGACGGCCCCCCGCGGACCCGGATCCTGCATCTTCCCACCTCCTCGTCGCGGCCGGTACCTCCAGCGCGGCGCAATCCCCGGCAGCGAATAAGTGCTCGGAGTTGCTTGCTGCGACTCTAGCAAGCGGATCGAATACGGGCAATGAGACGGATCGCGGCCGACCCGGCCCGGTCCCGCCGGCGGGACCGCCCGGGCCCACCTGCACGAACGGTCGGTCGGCCGGCGGTCGGCCGCCGGCCGCCGCGAGCCCCTGCCAGAGGATAGTCACATGGCTGACATAACCGTGAGGACCGAGTATATGTGACCCCTGATTTGTGTTTCGGCCAGGTGTCCGGTCGTCCCAGGCGTTCCGGGCGCCCGCGGAGCCGGCCCGGGGCCGTCCGCACGGCCGTGCCCGAGCGGCGCACCCGCGGCCGCCCCGTCCGGCCGTGCCGCCCCCGACCGCGTTCCCGTTCCCCACCCCCCGACCCGTCGCGCCCGAGCCCCCGCGCGCGCTTCGGTCCGTCCGGCCCGGTCCGCCCTCCGCGGACCGGGCGCGCCTACCAGCGCGGGTTCGCGGCGATCGCCGTCAACTGCGCGATGCTCAACACCGGAGCGTCGCGGGTCAGCCGGGAGGCGCCGTCGACCTCCGTCACGCCGTTGCCCGCGGTCGCCGTCACCTCGACGCCGTCCTGCCGGAAGTACTCGATCTCGTTGAAGTAGACGCCGTTCGGGTCCGTGCCGGTCACCATCGTGATCTCGGTGATGCCGGCCGGGGTCACGGTGTCGGTGCACCCGGGCGCCGGGGCGTCCGCCGGGCGCGGGCCGAGGTTCGTCCCCTGGGACCACCCGGTGCAGGACTCGCTCGTGGTCGGGATCCCGCTGCTGCCGGTCAGGTGGTCGTCGCTGAACAGCTGGGTCGTCACCTGGACCTCGCCCTCGCCGCTGCCGTCGTTGTAGTCCGCGGCCGCGCCCGACCCGGTCCCGCCGGCCGCCGCGAACACGGTCCCGTCCGGCAGCAGCGAGGTCAGCAGCTGGTAGTACACGGCGCTGGTGGCCGCGCCGCCGTCCGGTCCGGCGGCGACCGCGCTCGCCTGGTTGGCCGGCGCGGCGGCCGGGGCCGGCGCCGGGAGCCCGGGATGGACCAGGCTGACCGTCACGGCCACGATCACGGCCAGCGCGCCGGCGCCGCCGGCCAGGCCGAGCGCGGTCCGGCGGCGGCGGACCGCGGCACCCCTGGTCATGCCGTACTCGAGCATCTCGGTGATCGGCGGATAGAGGTCGGCGGCGGCGATGGTGAACAGCTCGGTGAGCTGGTCGTCGTTCTCGGTTGTCATGACGGGCTCCTGAGTCGGTGAGGGTGGTGCGGCGGCCGGCGGGCGTCAGCGGCCGAAGAGGAGCTGGCGGTCGTCGCCGAGCAGTTCGCGCAGCCGGGCCAGGGACCGGGTGTTCAGGCTCTTGACCGCGGCGGGCGACACGTCCAGCACCTCGGCCACGCCTTCGATGCTCAGGTCCTCCAGGTAGCGCAGGACCAGGACCGCCCGGTTGCGCGCGGGCAGCTGCTTGAGCGCGGCGACCAGGGTCAGCCGCAGGTCGTGATCGGTGGTCTTGGCCAGCACGGTCCCGAGGTCGGCCACCGGCCGCTCGCCCGAGCGCCTGAGCCGGCGGCTGGAGAGATACGTGCGCAGCAGGACCTTCCGGGCGTACGCCTCCGCCCCCTCGCGCCGCTCGATCTGATTCCAGGCGACGTACAGCTTGACCAGGGTCGCCTGCACCAGGTCCTGGGCCTCATGCCAGTCGCCGCACATCAGATAGGCCACCCGGAACAGGTTCCCGGCCCTGGCCTGGACGAACTGCTGGTATTCGGAACGGTCTGTCACTGGTGCCCTCCCGGAGGTGTCTATCATGCAAGACGCCTTGACCGGGCGGGAGGTATCACGCATTCGCTTGCGGATCCGGACTCGGTTCCGGATCCGGTACTGCCTCCCGTTCCCACAGGTGTGCTGATCACCCACTCGGCCGCTCGTCCGGCCGGCCGCCCGACGCCTCGGCGGACCGCCTGTCCGCCCGGCCGTCCGTCGGCCGCTTCACCCTTCCGTGCTACCTCTGGCCGCGTTACGCCTCCAGTTCCGCCACCTGCCCGCCGCCCGCGGTCAGGATCTGCCGCGCGCCGTCCTCCAGGGTCGCCACCACCCACTCCTCCAGGTCCTGGTTCATCCGCTCGGCCGCGCCGCGCCACCGGGCCAGGTGCTCGGGCGCGATCCGCATCCGGGGCAGCGCGACCGTCCGGGCCGACAGCCGCCCGGGCTCCCGCCCGGACCGCAGCCGGCGGCGCAGCTCGTTGCGCGACCAGCTCTGCCCGGCGGACAGGTCCAGCCAGCGGTCCTGCTCCTCGGCCGGCAGCGCGGCCACCTCCGCGTGGTGCTGGAAGCTGAGCTCCTCCCGGCGCCGGGCCAGCTCGAACCGGCGGGCCACCCACGCGTAGTTGCGCAGGGTCTGGTAGTCCAGCCGGGCGGCCGCGATCACCTGCCGGTACCGGTCGGCGTACTTGTGCTCGCCGTACACCAGCCAGTCGCCCAGGCACCAGGACGAGCACTCCGCGATCCGGGCGATCTTCACCCCCGCCTGCTCCCACGCGCAGAACTCGACCGCCGGCGGGATCAGGAGTCCGACTCCGGTCACCAGGATCTGTTTCTGCGCCACCGGATCTCGTCCGGCCTGGTCGTCCGCCGCGCCCACCGCGGCCTGCGCCGCGAGCGGGCTCAGGGCGGTCCTGTCCCTGCGTTCGTTCATTGCCGACTCCAAGGTTCGTCGATTCAGTACACTCATACACCCTGTCGAAGAACCCTCATTGCCCGGAGGGTCCTCGGCGGAGGTGAGTAAGCAATCGAGTAACCCATTACCCGAAGTGACGTAACCGGTCTACTACTCCGT
The DNA here is from genome assembly GCA_035943635.1 of Actinocrinis sp. Classification (GTDB taxonomy): domain Bacteria; phylum Actinomycetota; class Actinomycetes; order Streptomycetales; family Catenulisporaceae; genus DASZBX01. The sequence continues at coordinate 65,478 of DASZBX010000119.1, forward strand.
GTTATTTTTCGGTAAATCGCCCCCGATCCGGACGGATCGGGACCGCCCGGACCCGGGCGTTTACGCCGAAACCCGCGAATTCGCGGCGCACGCGGGGTAATCTTGCTCTCACTGTGCGCCGCCGACCCCGACGGCGTGCGCGGGCGGACCCGGCAGGCGGCCGTGAGAACGCCGCGGCCCGGCGTAGAACCCGTGTGAGAAGCGTACCCACCGCGCGTCCGCGGTGGTGGAGTAGACATGACCAGGGACAAGTCGGGAAGGAGCCGAGGGTGATGTCACGGATAGTCGGGCGGGTCGTGGTCGGGGTGGACGGATCCGCCGGCAGCCTCCAGGCCCTGCGCTACGCGGTGAACGCCGCGCGTTCCCTCGACACGCTTTTGGTGCCGGTGCTGGCCTGGCTGCCGCCCGGCGGCGACCTGGCCAACCGCCGCTACCCGGTCGCCGCGCTCACCGCGCAGTGGCGCGAGGTGGCCGAGCGCCGGCTGCGGGCCGCGTTCGACGACGCCCTCGGCGAGATGCCCACGGACATCGACGTGCTGACCCGCGTGGTCAAGGGCGCCCCCGGACAGGTGCTGATCGACGCCGCCGACCGGGCCGGCGACCTGCTGGTGATCGGCGCCGGCCGCCGGGGCCCGCTGCGGCACGCGCTGCACGCCTCGGTCGCCCGGCAGTGCCTGGCCAAGGCCGGCTGCACGGTGATCGCCGTCCCGCCGAACCCGCTGGCCAGAGACCTGAGCCGGGCCAGGCGGGCGCACTGGCCGGCCTTCGCGTTCCGAGACGCCGCCCGGGTGATCGAGCAGGGCAGCCGCCCCAGCGAGACCGAAGCGGACTCCTCCAGCGCGAGCCGGTAGCCGGCCCGACCCGCCTCTCAGGCTTCTTACTCGACCCGGTTCCTCAGGCCTCTTCCAAGGTCCCCTCGGCCTCCATCTCGACGTCCAGGTTGAACAGATACCCGATGCTGTCCTCCTGGATCCGCACCAGCAGCGCGTCGAACATCTGGCTCGAGTCGCGCCGGTACCGGTTGTAGAAATCGCCGCCGGTCAACGAATGCAGGCCCGTCGCGGCGGCCAGGTCGACGTCCTCGGCCAGGAACTCCCGCCAGGCCCGGTTGATCACACCCAACACCACCCGGCGCTCCAACGCCCGCATGCCGCCGTCGGCCAGCGAGGCCTCCCGGCGCGAGTAAGCACTCTGAGCGTCCTCGCGCAGGACGTGCTCCAGCTCCGGCGCCGACAGCCCGGCCAGGGACGCGGCCGTTACGCCGATCGGATAGTAAACGCCGAGCGACATCCACAGCGCCTTGAGGCCGTCGCTGTCGCGCGTGCAGTCCGCCACGTGCCGCGTGACGAGTTCGTCGATGCCCTGCCGGACCCAGGCGGCCGTGTCCACGTTCCCGGCGAAGAACTCGCGCCGCAGCCGGTACACCGCCTCGCGCCGCTCGCCGATCACGTCGTCCACCGGGATGGTCGAGACCAGCGCCCGGACCTGGCGCGCCGTCCGCTCGTTGAGCCCGGCCTCCATGATCCGGGTGAAGAAACGGTCGGCGAAATCCACCCGCAGCACCTTGCTCGACCCCAGCGCGGCCCCGGCCACCTGCGCCATCAGTTTGGGCCCGAGCATCCGCAGCAGCGTGGCGTCTTCGCAGGACAGGAAGACGTCCGACTCGCCCGGATCGCCCCGGCGCCCGGCCCGGCCGCGCATGTGCAGGCCGAGCCGGCGGGTCTCGTACAGGTCCGTCGCGAGGACGTACAGGCCGCCGCTGGTGACCACGCACTCGTGCTCGGCCGGGTCGTCGCCGCCGAGCGGGATGTCCACGCCGCGGCCGGCCATCCTGGTCACGACCGTCACCGCGCCCACCCGCCCGGCCTCGGCGATGATCTTGCCCTCGGCCTGGTGGTTGCGCGCGTTGAGCACCCGGTGCGGGATCCCGCGCTCGGACAGCGCCCCGGAAACCTGCTCGGACTGCTCGACCGAGCCGGCCCCGATCAGCACCGGCCGCCCGGCCGCCCGCTTCGCCGCCACCGCCTCGACCACCGCGCCCAGCCGGAATCGGTCGTTCTGGAACACCGCGATCGGCCGGTCCACCCGCAGCACCGGCCGGTGGGTCGGGATCACCACGGTCTCCAGCCCGTACACCCGCCGGTACGCCTCGGCCTCGACCGCGACCGCGGTCACTCCGGCCAGCCGGTCGTAGAGCCGCAGGTATTGGTGGGCGCTGATATTGGCCACGGTCACCGAGCCGCCCTCGATCAGCAGCCCCTCCTTGGCCTCGATCGCCTGCGCCAGGCCGCGATCGTAGACCGCCTGCGGCCGGACCCGGCCGCTGACCACGTCCACGACCAGGATCGCGCCGTCCACCACCACGTAGTCCCGGTCCCGGGCGAACAGGTCCTTGGCCATGATCGCGTTCTCCAGCAGGATCCGCAGCCGGCCGTTCTCCACCGAGCCGTAGAAGTTCGCGACCTCGAACCACTCCTCGGCCCGCGCGATCCCGGCGTCGGTCAGGGTGACCATCTTGCGGCTCTCGTCCACCCCGTAGTGCACGCCGCGCTCGAACTCCTCGGCCGCCCGGGCCACCGCCTTCACCTCCGCGGCCGCCTTGCCGGACTGCTCCGCCCCCGCTCGCACCTCCATGAAGATGCTCGGCACCGAACGCGCCTCGTCGATCATCACCTGGTCGGCCTCGTCCACGATCAGGAACCCGCGCCCGCGCTGGATCAGCTGGTCCGGCGCGGAGACCCGGTTGTCCCGCAGGTAGTCGCAGGCCATCTCGGACAACGTTCCGTACGTCACGTCGGCCGCGTAGGCCGCCCGGTGCCGCGCCAGCTCGAACCGCTTGTCCTCACTGCGCACCAGCGCGCATTCCAGCCCCAGCGCCCGGTACACCGGCCCCATCCACTCGGCGTCCCGGGCGGCCAGGAAGTCGTTGCCGGTGATCACGTGCACGCCCTGGCCGCTCAGGCCATTGAGATAGGCGGGCAGCGTGATGGTCAGCGTCTTGCCCTCGCCGGTCTTCATCTCCGCCAGCACGCCCAGATGCAGCGCGACCCCGCCCATGATCTGCTCGTCGTCCACCCGCTGCCCGATGGTGCGCCACGCCGCCTCCCGCACCGTCGCGAACGCCTGCGGCAACAACGCGGCCGGATCGGCCCCGCCGGCCAGCCGCCGCCGCAGATCGCCGCCCGTCGCCCGCAGGCCCTCATCGGTGAGCTTGCGCACCTGCGGTTCCAGCGCGTTCACCTCACCGACCGCCGCCCGGCACCGTTTCAGCACTCCGGCCCCAGGACTATTACGACGCAAGCGGTTGAACAGTGGCATATGTGAATCCCGTCCCTATGACGCAACCACCGGCCCTTCGCCACCAATCTTCACACGGCGACCGGCTCTGCGGGAGAGGCAGATCTTCACTCCGGCGAGTCAGACGTCTATCAGTGCATTGCCATCCGCGGCGCCGCCGCACCGCACCGACCCGCCACGGATCGCCAGCCATCCGGCCGTCACGACCGTCGCGAGCCCGGCCGCCGCCATGGCCGTCCCGATCGCCGTCACCGACGCCACAAGCCCGAACAGCGCTGGAAAAACGCCCTGCGCGGTCATGTTCCCCGAGCCCAGCAACCCGAACGCCTGCCCCCGGCTGTCCGCCGGAACCGCCGCGAGGAACGCCCGCTGAAGCCCGAGCCCGTACGCGAATCCGGTGCCACACACCAGCAATGCGGCCGCGCTCTCGACCAATGTCGGCTCCGTCACAAACACCAGCAACGGTAGTCCGAGCGTCGCCACCAGGGGCACGACAAGCCGTTCCCGCATGGCAGGCCGGACGAAGCGGCCCACCAACAGATCCCCCAGCAACATCCCGATCGGCAGGCAGGCCAACAACAATCCGTACGTCCCCGCCGCGAACCGCCGATGCCCCGAATACGCGACGACAAGACTCTCCGCACCCGCCACGAACGCCGACGGCAACCACTGCGCCAGCAGCAGGCGACGCACCGGCCCGTCCCGCAGCAGCCGCACGTTCGCCGCCCAGCTTGACCGGAGCACGGCGTTGTCCGCGCGTTGCGCTGACTGTGACGACTTCGGCGGCTCCAAATCCGGCAGCCGCCACCAAATCGCCAACGCCACCGCGAACTGCAACACCGCACCAATCTCCAACGCCGGCCGCACCCCGACCACCGCCACAACCACACCGCCCACGGCCAACCCGGCCAGCTGAGCCCCCGACGAAGCCATATTCGACAACGAACGCCCGAGCACGTAGGCGTCACCCTGAAGCAGTTCCGCGACCAGGCGACTGGAAGCCCCGCTGAATACCGGCGTGAGCACCGCGACGGCCCCCACGATGAGCAGGCTCACCAACACCGGCAACCGAAACACCGCAATCACCGAAACCGCCACCCCCTCCAGCGCATACCCGCCCGCGATCAACGCCCGTGGCCGCAACCGATCGCTCAACGACCCGAGGAACATCGACCCGAGCAGTTGTGGTGTGAACCCGACCCCGAAAGCCAACGCGCTCAGCAGCGGCGAACGCGTCGTGGCGAAGATCAGCACCGAAAGCGTGGTGATGCGGAGCGAATCGCCGAGAATGCCGAGCGTCCGGGTCACGAACAGCAATCGGAACCGTGGCTCGGCGAACACCTCGCGGTAGGTCGTCCGGGGCGGCGGTGCGGGCGCGGGCGCTGGCGCGGCGGTCGGAGCTGCGGTCGGAGCGGACGCCAGAGCCAGAGCCGGAGACGGAGCGGCGGCCGGAGCGGACGCCAGAGCTAGAGCCGGAGACGGAGCGGCGGCCGGAGCGGCGGCCGGAGCGGCAGGCGGAGCGGCAGGCGTGGCCGAGTCAGCAGCCGGAACAGTGGTCATGCCCCACAGCCTGGCACCCGGCCCGCAGGCAGAGCGAAAGATTCGCCCCTGGACGTAAGCTGGCCGCATGCTCCGCTTCGACGTGACGACCGAGGACCTGCTCCGCAGCCGTTTCGCCCTCTCCCCCGCGTTCGAACTGTGCTCCCTGCTCCAACTGCTCGAGGGCCGCAAGAGCGCCGACCACCTGCACTCCGCTTGGGCCGCCCGTCTGATGCCCGCATTCCAGCGACTACGCCGCGAAACGGACCTGGATGCGGCACTGGCGCTTCATACGGACAAGTTCGGCGCCGACTTCGTGGCCATGCCGCCGACGGGTTTGGGCCAGACCTGGCAGGACGACCTGGCCGTCACCCGTGCGACACCGTTGTCTGAGGCACGGCGCCAAATCGCCGAATGCCTTGCGGCGCGGCCGGTTGCCGACCCGCAGGTGTTGCGGGTGCTGGGCGCTGAGGATGTCCTCGACCGCATCGCAGTGGCCTTAGACCAGGCTTGGCACGAACTTCTTGCCCCGGATTGGCCGCGCCTGCGCGCCATCTGCGAACGCGAGGTCACCCATCGGTCTGGTCTGCTCGGCCAGTCTGGGTGGACCGCTGCGCTTGATGACCTGCATCCGGCGGTGGCCTGGCGTGCGGGCGGAATCGAGGTGCGGGGTATGCATGCTGAGAGTTCTGTTGGGTTGGATGGTGAGGGGTTGCTGCTCATTCCGTCGGTTTTCATCTGGCCGAATGTTGCGGCGTACAGCTCGCATCCGTGGCCCAAGGCGCTCATCTATCCTGCGCGGGGAGTTGCTGCGCTGTGGGAGGACCAGCGGGCGGTGCAGGAGCGGGTGGGAGCGGTCATTTCCTCTGCCGCCAGCCCGAATCCCTTGGACGACCTCATCGGCCGCTCTCGCGCTCGCATCCTTGTCGCGGTCGGTTCGCCTGCCAGTACCAGTCAGCTCGCTTTTAGCCTTGGGTTGGCTACTGGTGCTGTCGGGGATCATCTTGCCGTGTTGCGGCGTAGTGGGTTGGTCAGTAGGGCGCGTGCTGGACGTTCTGTTCTCTATCAACGCACTACGCTTGGCGATGCGGTTTTGCGTGGAGACGGGGGTACGAGAGCCTGAATGTTGCTCTGGGTTGGTGGTTGCGTGCCGGTGAATGAGTTGAAGTCAACTGCGGCCCGTGGCAATTTTCCGCGCAGGGTCAGGCGATGGGTGAGTTTCTCGACTTTCGCGGCCTCGGTCTGGGCGGGCGGTGATCGGGATGACTAGGGGTTGACGTATCTGGGTTCTGTTGCGTGGTGGCGTGGAAGTGGGCAGCATCGGCGGTCTCTATCACGTTCGCTGTACACGAAGGTGCCCGCTGATGCTGCCCGTGTTGAGGTTACCGGTTTCCTGGTCCGTGGTTCTAGCCTCGGTGCGTCCGGCGTTTCGGGCGCCGGGGTTCCGGATGTTCCGGTTGTTGGCCACGGGTCTGGTGGCGCAGACCGGGCGTAAAAGCGTGGTGGGGATGCTGGCCGGGTCCGGGATGCAGGTGGTCGTCTCGTTCCATGCGGCCTGCCGATTTTTCTCCGAGGGCACCTGGGAGGTGGATCGAGTCGGGCTGTCGGTGGCCCGGCTGGTGGTGGACAAGCTGGTGCCGCCGGGGACGCCGGTGTTGGTGGCGGTCGATGACACGCTGGTCAAGCGGGGTGGGAAGAAGGTGTTCGCGGCGTTGTGGACGCATGACGGTGCTGCGGCGGGGAAGGGCGCGGTGGCGCGGGGGAACCGGTGGGTGGTGGCCGGGATCGTGGTGGACCTGCCGTTTTGCTCCAGGCCGGTGTGTCTGCCGGTGCTCTTCCGGTTGTGGCTGGGCAAGGGCAGCCCGAGCCCGGTGCAGTTGGCCGGGTTGATGATCGCGGTGTTGGCCGCTGCGTTTCCCGAACGGGAGGTGCACGGGGTCGGGGATGCGGCCTACCACGGCCCGGATCTGCTGGCCGGTGCCTCGTACACGACCCGGCTGCCGCGCAACGCCGTGCTCTACGCTCACGCCCCGGCGCCGACCGGGCGCAGGGGGCGGCCGCGGACCAAGGGCGAACGGCTGGGCACCGCGGCGGACCTGGCCGCAGCCTCAACCTGGCGTGCGGTGTCGGTACGCCGCTACGGGCGCACCGACACCGTCCTGGTCAGCGACCGGCCGGTGCTCTGGTACGGCAGCTTCGGCGCGGTGCGCGGCCGGATCGTGCTGGTGCGCGACCCGGAGCACAGCGGTGGCAGGCCGTATGAGCTGGCACTGTTCACCACTGACGTGCAGGCGCCGGCCACCGTGATCGTGCAGCGCTACGCCCGGCGCTGGTCGATCGAGCCGGCGAACGCGACCGGTAAGCAGATCATGGGCGTCGGCCAGGCCCGCAACCGGACACCGCGCGCGGTACGGCGCACGGTGCCGTTCGCGTTCCTGGTCCAATCCCTGGTCACGGTCTGGTACGCCGAGCACGGTCACCACCCCGGCGACGCGCTCGAGCGGCGCCGTCACAGTCCCTGGTACACCACGAAGGAAAACCCGTCCTTCGAAGACATGATCGCCAAACTGCGCAGAGTCCTGATCTACGCTCAAATATCACAGGTTGCCGCAGGCCAAGACACCCCACCACAAACCCACGCCTACCAACTGGCCAGCGAACTCACCGCCGCGTAACCGCTAAAGTCGAGTGAGTTTGATACGCGAGAAAATCACCACGGTTTTCTCCCCCAGGTCACCTCTCGAGGAGCTCACCTAGAGGCCTGGGACGGGTGCGCGGCCACCAGCCCCAGCATGGCATCTAATCACACCAATAGCCTGATATAGAGTTGTTATGTAATT
>DASZBX010000120.1:0-125878 GCA_035943635.1 Actinocrinis sp.
GGGGGGGTAACTTCTTGTTGAAGCTTTTTAACCCGTGACCCTGTGTTACGTTTGACAGTAGGCGTAACTGCCCCTTGAATTTTATTATAGCCTGTTGAACGAAATGCGTGAACTGCTGCTAAATATAGCCTCCTATTTGACCCTTACGCATTACGTGCCCAACATACTTCTTAATTTACTCAAGATCGTTAAACCTGGCGTGGGCTTGCGAATAGACAGTAATACTTCCTTGACGGCCTTGCGATCACCTGGTAAATTCGTGAAACTTGTCCGCAAGTGCAGTAAGAAGGGGGTTTGGCGTGTCCGCAACATTGCCCGTTCCTTCGACGCACAAGGTCACTGCCCGAGCGCGTTTTGCGCATAGGCTGTTCGCCTTCGTTCTCGTTTTCGGCGTGACACCGACAATCGTCGTAACCCAGGCGGCTCCGGCCCAGGCACTCACGTACGCGGTAAGCGCACACTGGGTGAACAATCCGTTGGGTGGGACGCTGAGCATCATCCCTACTGGCATCGCCCAGACAATCGGCATCTCCGCCGCCACCGGCGTGTGGAATAACGCCCTGGGAATGGCGGGCGTCCGCCCGTACAGCACGGCAGTCTACAACAGCTTGTTCGAGCAGTTGCAGTGCCATCTCTTTTTCCGATTCAAAACCCCGTTCAACTTGGACACCTGGCGACCTAGCGTGTCGTGGGCGGCTGAACTCGCGGATAAGTGCAATCCGGCATAAGTAAAGAAGCGGACCGGGAAGAGCCCGCGCTTTGATTGACATGTCTCGTACCGTAAAATAGGTAGATGGTCAAAGACATGACAAATCCTAAGAGACGTCTCGACGCCGCCGCTAGAACTGGGATTTGCCTAATAGTATGTAGCCTGGGCATGCTCGTTGCTCTCGGCGTAGCTCTCTATAACAAGGGAGTTTACGCCGATGCGACGGGCACGTCCGGTGCAACACCAAGCTATCAGCTAGCCATAGGTGTGTTGGGCCTAATGGTGTTCTCGCTCGGAATAGTATTGACCTGGCATGGCCTTAGACGTCGATAGCTTTGGTTATTATGCCCCGTTGCTACCCGCGCTCTACAAGTTCCATATGAGTAGAACAAGAAGCAATACAATAAGAACGAGATACGCTGGGCGGCGTAGATGGCGAGGAATGCGACTGCCAAAGAAAAACAGTGGCACCGTAATTAGTAAGAGCAGTATGCTACTAATTTGGTGAGAATACTACACGGGGCGGCTACCCCTTTGCTGATTGGAATTTGAGCACCAGCTCATTCGCAACCCGGCCACGGTTTGAAACCTCGATGCCCTGAGCCTTAGCCCATTCCCGTACCTCGGCAGGATCGGGCGCGTTGTTCGGTGCGGCGCTTTTTCGTCCAGTGCGCTTCGCAGTGACAGCTTGGCTGCTCTTTCCCAGCTTCCGACCAGCATCCACGAACTTCGCCAGCGCGTCTCGTAGTTCAGCAGCATGAGCTTCCGTCAGGTCAATCTCAAACTCAGTCCCGTCAAGACTGAACTTCACTGTTTCCTGCGCTTCGCTGCCGTCAATGTCATCAACCAGTACAGTTTGTACGTGCTGCGCCATGTTTTCTCCAAATCATATAGTGAACAAGGAGATAGCATAGCGGACTAGTTGCTTTGGGGTATCTACGCGCATGCAAAACCCCGGCCGCTCTTCGAGCGAACCGGGGTTTTTGCCTCGTGCTAACCGTCACACCGCCGTGCCCCATGCTTGCGCAACAGTTCTTTGAGGGCATGGGCACTAATGCCGTAATGTGCAACTACTTCACGCTGCTTCATACCGCCGCGGTAATCGTTGATGATCTGGAGCAACTGCTCTGCCGTGAAGCGCTCTGTCAGCCGCCGTTGCCGAGAGTTGTAGTCCGCCGGTCGGCTACTCTGCACCGTGTCGGTAGTCTCTGAGTCACCCCTGCCGCACCGCTGACGCACCCGATCGAAGACTTCTAGCAGATCAATGCGGTTTGCGAATCGCCTAGCGACCTCCACTTTGCTCTATTCTTGCGACAGAGTAGCGTCGGCTACTATCACACATCCAGTGTGGAAAGGCCGACATTACGTCGGTAACGCCATCACGTCCCGTTGACATATCGCGGGTCGTGTCGGGGATCGTCCCATTCGCGCGGACGGCGCTCCGGATCCACCCTCGGCAAGGTAGTCCTACAGCGGACACAAGTTCGCTCGGTGGGCCATTGCTATGGCCGATGAGCGAACTGTGGCCAGCTTGCGCCCGAGAGCATCCGGCGTTGCAGAAGCTTCTTTCCCGTAGACGGAACTTCACGCCCCTGCGTACCGTGGCTGGGGAGTTGCGGCTGCGTGAGATATCGCGGGAAGCGGCGGCGAGTGGCGACGAGAGAACGCCCGAGCAGCACGCTGAATACAGACAGCTGTCAAGGGAACTTGTTGCTCAGGTACACGTACCGGATAGCCCCATACCGATGCTTCCGCTTCTGCAACTCTACTTACGCGACGCGCATGATGTTGTGAATGGGCCAGGCGGCGCGGACCTACTCCAAGTCCTCTGGTGCCCTTTTGACCACGGACCAGAGGGGATGCCGGCGACGGCCATAAGGTGGCGCAGAAGTGCTGATTTCGGCGCACTTCTAGAAGATCCGCCGGTGCCGGGCTACATCCAACGTGGCGGCTACCTCCCCAATCCATGCATTCTGCATCCGGAACCCGTGACTGAATATCCGCCGAAGCTGCTGCTTCCAGATGATGTGAAAGATCAGCTTGTGGCATGGATACAGTCCGATCAGAATTGCTCTCCTGCTGCCGACGAGGAACATCGGGCTGCCATTTATCAGTGCGCTCTTTCAGCGGCTCCAGGCTGCAAGATGGGCGGATGGGCGCCTGTCAGCTTCCGAGACATCAGCGGTGTGGACTGTCAGGCATGTGGTGCGCCCATGGATCCTTTCCTCTACATCGACTCGGGACGGTCCAGACCACATTCGTTCCGGGCCTGCTCCAAACACCCGACTACATCCGGCACCTGGTAACTGGAGGTCCCGGCCGGGACAAGCTCGCCGCCATCGCGGGCACGTCGTTCACCGCCGACGAACTGGTCGACTCGACCGGGCCGAACTACGAGGCCGTCTCACTGCCCTCGCAGTCGCCGGTCGACTTCGACGACGCCGCCGCGCCGGTCGATCTGACCTACACGGTCGAGGCGACCGATCCCGAGTCCGGCTTCTACAAGGGCACCCTGGTGTTGGCCGGTCCGCAGGGCCAGACGGTCTCCACGGACTTCGCCGTGCAGTTCGACGCGCTCGGGACGACCGAATGCGGCCCGGACTCCCCGAACTGGGGCAGCAACGACATCATCTGCGCGGTGCCGGTCGCCATTCCGCCGGGCAGCGCGGCCGGGACCTGGTCCGTCTCCCAGCTCAAGCTCACCAACGCCGCCGGCGCCGTGGCGAACTACCGCAAGCTGGCGCTTGATCCCATCACGCTCACGCAGAACGCGGTCCTTTCCGCGAGCGGATTCTCGATGACTCCGAGCGTGGTGGACAACTGGGTGAACCAGCAGAATCTGACCGTCACCATGACCCCGGCGGGCGCGCAGGGCGGCATCGCGTCCGTCACCGTGGACACCACGCCGTGGTGCTACGACGGGACGACGAACCAGCCCGCCGTCGCAGCCGACGGCACGCTCTCCGTCACCGTGCGGATGTTCCAGGGACCGAGCAGCAAGTCCTGCCAGGTCACCGGGATCGCCATCGTCGACGGAGCCGGCGACGTGGCCGCCTACGGCAGCGCGAACAACGGCCCGGCACTGAACCTGGTCTCCACGCAGCTTCCGGACACGGCTCCCACCCTGCTTTCCGCCGCGCTGGGCACCACGTCCGTCGTGCACGGTGATTCGCAGGCTGACACGCTGACCATGAACGTGTCGTCGATCGCCGGAATCGACCAGTCCACCTATTCCATCTACGACTCGGACGGCTCGTGGGCGGGAGCCAGCGCTTCCAAGAACTACAACCCCGTCGTCACCGGCGGCACGATCACCCTGTCCGTCTACCCGGGAAGCCTCGCGCCGGGAACCTACACGATCGCGCTGGGCCTGAACGACGCCAACCAGCTGGGCACCGGTTACGGCGCTCCGAACGGCGTCAACACGCCGATGCCCGGCGGCCCGCTGCAGTTCACGGTCACCGCTTCCTGACCGACCGGCTTCACCGGCGTGAGCCGGAATGCGGCGGCACCATCCTGTCGATGGTGCCGCCGCATTGTCATCGGCTTAGAAGAGGGCGCCTTTTCGTCCCCGTCTATCGGCGTGCCGCGGAGCCGTTGCCGAGAAGGGCGAAAACGGTGTGCGGGTCGGCGCCGGCGAACAGTTGGCGGATGACGATGATGGCGGCGGCTTCCAGATGGTGGGTCTGGGTCAGGTCGCCGATGTCCAACGGGTCGCAGCCCAGTGCGCTGATCAGGGTGCGGGCGGCGGGCTTGGCGGCCTCGTCGCCGGCGAAGGGGACCACGAAGGGGGCGCCGCCGAAGGCGGGCGGGGTGAGCTGCCAGACCTTGAAGTGGGCCATGTTGAACGCCTTGACCACATGGCTCCCCGGGGCCAGCCGGGCCAGTTCCTCGGACATCGACAGGCCGTCCCAGGTGATCCTGGAGTAGTCGGCGAGGTTCACCGCGTTGCCGCAGTCGATCACCGGCTTCCCGGCCAGGGTGCCTTCGGGGGCGCCGGCCTCTTTCAGGGACAGCTCCATGCCCTCGCGGCGCACGGCGAACAACACCGCGTCGCCGAATTCGGCGGCCTCGCGCAGGGTGCCGGGCCGGGCGCCGATCCGGTCGGCGATCTCGTGCGCCTTGGCGGGGGTGCGGCCGCCGACGAGTACCTCGTGGCCCGCCTTGACCCACTGCGCGGCCAGGGCCTCGGACATGAGGCCGGCGCCGATCGTCCCGATCTTCATGGTTGGTCAGTCCTTCCGTTCGTCGTGTGGTGCTGAACAAAACGGTAGGCGCGCATGGGGAACCATCTGGTGCGCTATGGAGCTGTGGAACAGCTATGGAACAGGGACGGGAACGGCCCCGGTGGCAGCGGCGGCGAACTCGTCCTGGGCATCGAGCAGGGCGCCGGTGTGCAGTTCGGCCCAGTCGGAGAGGCTGCGGACCGGTTCCAGCAGGGTCCGGCCCAGGTCGGTGAGCCGGTATTCGACGCCGGGCGGGACGGTGGCCAGGGCGCGGCGGGCGACCAGGCCGTTGGTCTCCAGCCGGTGCAGGGTCTGGGTCAGCATCTTCTTGCTGATGCCGCCGATCTGGTCCTTCAGTTCGCTGTAGCGCGCCGGGCCGCGGCCGAGCGCGACCACGGCCACGACGGACCACGTGTCGGCGACCAGGTTCAGTGTGGTGCGTGCCGGGCAGTCGGCGAGGAAGACGTCATACGCGACCATGCGGCGATCTTAGCGGCGCCGTCGGCCGGCGGATCGCAGCTGTCGAAGACGTCCGGCGTGTCGAGCATGCCCAGCAGCATGCTGACGGCCGCGCTGAGGGCCGAGCCGAGTTCGCGTTCCAGGGCGCGGATGGAGGCGGACAAGCCGGACTGGGCCACCCGCAGCCGGCCGGCGGCCCGGGTGAAGTGCGACTCCTCGGCGACCGCGACGAAGTACCCCAGTTGGCGTAGTTCCACAAGTGAGCACCATACGCGATCGATCGGATCGCTTTCTTCTATTGGACGGCTCAATCCCGACAGGGCAAGGTGGGGGAGAGAGGACGAACGAGCATGAGGAGAACCGCCATGACCTACATCGCCGCGCCGGACCGCTACCAGGCCGGCTCCTACCGCCGGACCGGGCGGTCCGGGCTGGACCTGCCGAGCGTCTCGCTCGGACTGTGGCAGAACTTCGGCGACGACCGGTCGCTGGAGACCCAGCGGGCGATCCTGCGGCGCGCCTTCGACCGCGGCGTCACCCACTTCGACCTCGCCAACAACTACGGTCCGCCCTACGGCTCGGCCGAGCGCAACTTCGGCACGCTCTTCGCCCAGGACTTCCGGGCGTACCGCGACGAGCTGGTCATCTCGACCAAGGCCGGCTGGGACATGTGGCCGGGCCCGTACGGGCGGGGCGGCGGATCGCGCAAGTACCTGCTGGCCAGTCTGGACCAGTCGCTCGACCGGATGGGCCTGGACTACGTCGACATCTTCTACAGCCACCGGTTCGACCCGACCACCCCGCTCGAGGAGACGATGGGCGCCCTGGACACGGCGGTCCGCTCCGGGCGCGCCCTGTACGCCGGGATCTCCTCCTACAGCCCGGAGCGCACCCGCCAGGCGGCCGACATCCTGCGGGCCATGGGTACGCCGCTGCTGATCCACCAGCCGTCCTACTCGATGGTCAACCGGTGGATCGAGAACGGGCTGCTCGACACGCTCGGCGAACTCGGCGTCGGCTGCATCGCCTTCTCGCCGCTGGCCCAGGGGCTGCTGACCGACAAGTACCTCGGGGGCATTCCGGCCGGATCCCGCGCCTCCCGCGAGGGCTCGCTGGCCGTGAGCCAGCTGAGCGACCGCAACCTCGACCACGTGCGCGCCCTGAACGCGATCGCGCGGGAACGCGGGCAGTCGCTCGCGCAGCTGGCCCTGGCCTGGGCGCTGCGGGACAGCCGGGTGACGTCCGTGCTGATCGGGGCGAGCAGCGTCGCGCAGCTGGACGAGAACCTCGGCGCGCTGGAGCAGACCGCGTTCACGGACGAGGAACTGGCCCGGATCGACAAGCACGCGGTGGAGGCGGGGATCAACCTCTGGGCGTCCTCGGCGGAAGCCTGAGCCCAGGCCGGCCGAGGACGGCCGGAGACGTTCGGCGGCCGCGGCGCAGCTCGTCCAGCCAGGCGGCTGCGGCGGCGGCCTCGGCGGCGCCCAGCCGCTGGTAGATCGCGACGGCCTCGGCCAGGTCGGCCACGGCCGCGTCCCGGTCCCCGGCCGCGGCCAGGCAGCGGGCGGAGCCTTCCAGGGCCCGGGACTCGTCGATCGCGCTGTGCGACTCCCGGGCCAGGCCCTGCGCCCGGCGGTACAGCGCCAGCGCCTGCTGCGGCCCTTCGGTGTCCGTGACCAGCGCGGCGAGGCCGACCAGGGCCTCGGCCTCGCCCTGCGGGTCGCTGTACTCCTGGAAGATCGCCACGGCCTGGCCGAGCAGGTCGGCGGCCGCGGCGTGGTCGCCGGTGCGGTGCCGGACCCGGCCGAGGTCGCCCAGCACGTACGCCTCGCCGTGCCGGGTGCCGAGATCGCGGAAGATCGCCAGGGACTCCTCGAACAGCTCGGCCGCGGCGGCCAGGTCGCCGAGTTCGAGCGCGACCCGGCCCAGGTCCTGCACCGCGTTGCCCTCGCCGTGCCGGGCGCCGAGGTCCCGGTAGATCACCAGGGCATCCCGGTGGAAGGCGTCGGCGGCCCGGTAGTCCCCGGCCACGTGCCGGATCCGGCCGAGGTCCTGCAGCGCGCCGGCCTCGCCGTGCCGGGCGCCGAGCTCGCGGTAGATCACCAGGGCCTGTTCGTTCAGCTCGGCCGCGGCCGGGTAGTCGCCGCTCATGTTGTGCACCTCGCCCAGGTCCTGCAGGGAGTTGGCCTCGCCGAGCCGGATGCCCAGCTCCCGGTACGCGACCAGTGAGCGTTCCAGCAGTTCGACCGCGGCCGGCAGATCTCCCATCGCGCGCCGGGTCCGGCCCAGGTCCCACAGGGCGCCGGCCTCCCCGTGCCGGTGGCCGATCTCCTGGAAGATCTCCGCCGCCCGCTGGTAGCGTTCCGCGGCCGTGGTGAACAGGCCGGTCACGCCCTCGATCCGGCCCAGCTCCTGCATCGCGCTGCCCTGGCCGAGCCGGTCGCCGAGCTCCTGGTAGAGGCCCAGCGCGTGGGTCACCATGGCCAGCCCGGCGGCCAGGTCGCCGGTGATGCTGCGCACCCGGCTCAGTTCGAACTCGGCGTTCGCCTGGCCCGCCTGGTCGCCGAGGCCCTGGTAGATCTCGTGCCCCCGCTCGAACAGGCCCAGCGCGGCCGCGTGGTCGCCGGTGGCCAGCCGGGTGCGGCCCAGGTCCAGCAGCGCGTTGGCCTCGGCCGCCGGGCCGCCGGGGCCGGGGCCGCACTCGCGGGCCGTGTCGGCCGCGGCCAGGTGCAGCGTCGCGCCCAGCTGCCAGCGGCCCTCCAGCTGGAGGAAGGCGGCCAGCGCGGTGGTCAGCCCGATCACCCGGTCCGGCTGCTTGCGGGCCGCGGCGTCGGCCAGGGCGGCCAGCAGGTTCTCGTCCTCGGCCCGCATCCAGGTCAGCGCGGTGGCCCGGTCCGGCAGCCCGAACACCGGGTCCGGGGAGGTCAGGACCGTGGACGAACCCGGCCGGGGCAGCCGGGCCAGGTAGCGGTCGGCGGTGTCGGCGGTGTGCTGGTAGTAGTCCAGCAGCCGGTCCAGCGCGGCCCGGCTCTGCTCGGCCGGGCCGCTCGCGCTCAGGGTCCTGGCATACACCCGGACCAGGTCGTGGAACCGGTAGCGGCCGGGGGTGTGCTGGGCCAGCAGGTTGTGCGCGAGCAGGGATTCCAGCAGGTGCTCGGCGGTGCGCCGGTCGGTGCCGACCAGATTCGCGGCCGCGTGCGCGTCGAAGTCCGAGCCGGGGACCAGGCCCAGCTGCCGGAACAGGTGCCGCTCGGCCTCGGGCAGGCTGGCGTAGGAGGACTCGAATACCGCGGTCAGGTCGCGTTCCGGGCCGTCCAGCAGGTCCAGCCGGCCCAGCCGGGCGATCTCGTCCCGCAGCCGGCCGACCAGGTCCTCGATCCGCAGGTCCGGGTGGTGGCGCAGGTGCGCCGCGGTGATCCGCACGGCCAGCGGCATCCGGCCGCACAGCGCGGTCAGCTCGCCGACCGCCGGGTGGTGGGCCGGGATCCGGCCGGGCCCGGCGATCTGGTGCAGCAGCGCGGCCGCGTCCCGGTCCGGCAGCACGTCCAGGGCCAGGGCGTGCGCGTCGTCCAGGCCGGCCAGCCGGCGCCGGCCGGTGACCAGGACCAGGCAGCCGGGGGTGTCCGGCAGCAGCGGGCGCACCTGCGCGGCGGACGCGGCGTCGTCCAGGATGATCAGGGTCCTGGTTCCGGCCAGCCGGTCCCGGTAGGCGGCCGCCCGCTCGCCCAGGTCCAGCGGGACCGCCTGCGGCGGCATGCCGAGGGAGCGCAGGAACCAGTCCAGCGCGTCCGCGGCGGTCAGCGGGGCCCGGTCGGCGCTGTGCCCGCGCAGGTCCAGGAACAGCTGGCCGTCCGGGAACCGGCCGCGCAGGCGGTGCGCGGCCGCCACGGCCAGGGCGGTCTTGCCGATCCCGCCCATGCCGTCGATCGCGGAGATCAGCACCATCCCGGCCTCCGTGCCTTCCGGCGCGGCGGCGGCCAGGTCGAGCAGTTCGTCCAGCTCCCGGGTCCGGCCGATGAAGCCGCGCACGTCGCTGGGCAGCTGGTACGGCGAACCGTTCTCGGCCGATTCCCCGGCCCGGCCCGGTCTTCCGGCCGATCCGGTCGCGCCGGGGATGCCCGCGGCGCCGGGCCGGGACGGCGCGGCCGGCGGGACCGCGGCGCCGTCCGGGGCGGCCAGGGCCGGGTCGGCGGCCAGGATCCGGCCGTGCAGGTCCTGCACCTGCGCGGACGGTTCGGTACCCGGCCCGTCGACCGACGCCCGGCGCAGCGACTGGAACACGTCCAGCGCCTCGGCCTGCCGGTCCGCCCGGTAGAGCGCGAGCATCAGGTGCGCGTGGAACGCTTCGTGCCGCGGCTGTTCGGCAGTCAGGGCACGTAGTTCGCCGATCACCTCGCGGTGCCGGCCGAGTTCGAGGTCCGCCGCGATCCGGCCCTCGAGCGCGCCGAGCCGGGCGTCGAGCAGCTCGCGGACCCGGGCCAGCCCGGCCACGGCGGGGCAGTCGGCGGCCGGCTGCCCGCGCCAGAGCGCCAGCGCGGCGGACAGCTGCTCGGCGGCCCGGGCCCAGTCTCCGTCCCGCAACGAGTCGGCCCCGGCGGCGCGCAGCCCGTCGAACTCGTGCACGTCGCACTCGCCGGGTTCGACCAGGAGCTGGAATCCGTGCGCCACCGAGCGGATCCGGGCCCCGCCCTCGTCCCCGAGCATCCGGCGCAGCCGCATCACGTGGTTGTTCAGCGAATCCGGTGCGGACACCGGCTCCCGGCCGCCCCACACGATCTCGATCAGGTCCTCGGCCGCCACCACCCGGCCGGCGTCCAGCAGCAGCACGGCCAGCACCGTCCGCGGCATCGTCCCGCGCAGCTCCCGCCACCCGTCCCGCCCGTCGCCGACCCGCACCGGACCGAGCAATTCGAACCGCACCCGTCTCACCAACTCCACCGTCACGCCCGCGCCGTGATGCGCATGATCCTCAGCCCGCTGCCCTGACGGTAGTCGATTGACAGGGCTCTGGGGAACCCCCGGGCCGGCCGGGCGATCCTCACTCGGGCCCGGATTCCTCCTGGTGGACGAGCAGCAGGAAGATCCGCGCGGTGCTCATCCGTTCGGTCCGCGGCCAGTCCAGCTCGGCCAGCGCGGCCGTGGACGGCGCGTGCAGCCGCCCGTTTATCTTCACCTCGCAGCTCTGGAAATCCCCGCCCTGGCCGACGAACAGCCGGATCCCGTTCAGATACCGCCGGTCCAGCCCGGCCGAGATCTCCGGGGCCAGGGCGGTCCACGGGCAGCTGTCGTGGAACCAGGCCTGCTTGGCCCGGGCGTCCGCGCCGAAGCCCCAGCCGCAGATCCCGCCGGCGATCGTGTGCCAGCCCGGGAAACCCTCGGCCGCGTCCGGCGGGAAGTGCCGCGCGTACCGGCCCTGCTGCTCCAACACCTCCAGGGCCACGCACGCGGTCGTGTCGCACCAGGCCGACACGGCCTGCCCGATCGCCTCCCGCGGCTCGGCGGCCAGCCCGGAGGTGCAGTCCACCAGCCCGGTCTCCTCCGGGTTGTCCACGTTGAGCAGGATCTCCAGGTCGACGTGCCGGAAGTTCTGCACGTCCGGCGCGGCGATCCGGACGCCGACCGTGCCCGGCCCCTTGAGCAGCGGCCCCGGCTGCAGGGTCCACGGGTAGCCGGACAGCTCGGCCAGGTGCTCCCCGACGATCTCCAGAATCTGCTCGTCGGGCAGGCTCGCCGGTTCGGATTCGTCCGTCCCGGCCTCCGCGGGAGCGGGGAGTTCAGTGGAGTCCATGACCGGTAACGGTATCCGGTGCGGCAAGAGTCGTGCAGGCTGATTCAGAAGGCTGGCACGGTACGGTACGGTACGGTACGGTACGGTACGGTACGGTCCGGGCCGGGCCGGGCCGGGGCGGGTGGTGATCCGTGACCTGTATATGGCTTCTGCCGTCGTCCGCGACGGCGCTATGATGCCGGTATGGCTGAGAAGACTGCGAAAGATCTGCTCGCCGAGGGCGACGAGGCTCTGGTTCAGGCGTCCTTCGGCACCGGGGAGTTCGCCGTGGCCGAGGAGCTGTTCCAGACCGCGCGGCGGGCCGCCGCCGAGGTCGGGGACCGGTCGGCGCAGGCCGACGCGGACAACGGGCTCGGCCTGCTGGCGCACTACCGGAACATCGCGAAACTCATGGCCGGCCAGCAGACCGACCCGGCCGAGGTCCAGGCCGAGGAGGAGCTGTTCCGCAGTGCCCTGATCACGCACCAGGAGCTCGGCAACGTGGTCGGCGTCGCCCACTCGCTCTTCGGAATCGGCCTGGTGTACCAGGTCCTGCACCGCGACTGGTCCTCGGCGATGCCGTACTACTGGCAGGTGCTCGAACTCGCGGAGGTCCTGGAGGAGAACGGCGATCTGTACGCGCGCTCGGAGATCCACCGGCACGTGGGCTTCTACTACATGGTCGAAGACGTCCAGCCGGCCGAAGCCCTGCGGCATCTGAACCTGTCGCTCGAACTGCGAGAGAGGCTCGGCGATCCGCGGCGGATCCCGAGCGCCCTGGAAGCGCTGGGCGAGGCCGAAGCCGTTGCGGGCAACCGGGATCGGGCCCTCGCGCTGCTGACCGAGGCCACGGACCGGGCCCGGGCGGCCGGATTGTCCCCGGCCCGGATCGAAGGCATGGAACAGACGCTGCGCGACGTCGACCAGGGCGTGGGGATCTTCGCGGCCGGGCCGTCGCCGGACGGGGCCGAGACCGTTGCCGGGCAAGGGGATCCGGCCGCCGGGCAGTGAGCGAAGCCAGTGGCCGGCGGTGCCAGGACCTTGTTGTCGAAGTGGCCGGAATTTCCGTCAATCGCCTTGTCCGGGTTCGCGCGCGTCGGTTAGAGTTCCCCGGCGCGCCGTACCGCAGCGGACGGCACACGAGCACTTCACGAGGGGAAACATGGGGAATCTGGACTTCACCAACCAGCCGGGGATCGCCTGGTACTGCGTCTTCCTGCTGATATCCGGGGTACTGCTGGTGGTCTCGAGCCTGGTCCCGGCGCTGGCCAAGGCGAACCGGAGCGTGAACTTCATCGTCGGGCTGCTGTTCCTCGCCTACGGCGGGTACGTCACGTTCATCCAGCAGAGCGGCACGGTGATCATCTTCATCTACGCCTTCATCCTGCCGTTCATTCTCATCGCCAACTCGGTCAAGGCCTGGAACGCGGGCAAGGGCATCAAGCCCACGCCGCAGCAGCAGGCCATGCTGGCCCAGCAGCGCGCGAACCAGGCCCAGTACGCGGCGTGGCAGCAGGCCCAGGCCCAGTCGCAGGGCCAGATGCAGGCCCCGCCGCAGTACCAGCCGCAGCCGCAGTACCAGCCGCCGGCTCCGCCGCAGTTCCCGGCCCAGCCCGGCATCCCGGCCCGGCAGCCGGCGCCGTTCGCCGCGCCGACCGAGACCCCGGGCGCCTGACCCGGATCCGCTCGGCCCGCACCGGCGTCCTCTTCTTCGTACACTGGCCCGACAGCACAGGGGGAAGGGGAGAGCGCCGGTGCGAATCGACGAACTACCGATGCCGGCCCGGGTGGCGGCCCGGCCCAGGGACGAGCGGGGCTATCCGGTCCCGGCGATCACGCCGTGGCAGGACGGGCTGCCGCAGTTCGCCCTGACCAGCCTGCCCCGGACCTACATCTGCGCGATGGAGCACCGCTGCTCGATCTGCGGGGACGCGATGGCGCCCGGGCCGGTCTGGCGGGTGCTGGCCGGGCCCGAGGCGGACGCCGCGGCCGAGGCCCTCGCGGCCGGCCGCCGCTTCCTGAACCGCGCGCCCACCGCCGAGGCGCCCGGCCACCGGGCCTGCATGCTCTACGCGGCGATCACCTGCCCCTACCTGGCCCGCCCGGCCGCCCGGCGCGGCCGCCCGGTCGACCTGCTGGGCCTGAGCGCCGAACGCGGCGGCCGGCGCGGCCTCGGCGGCGCCGTCGCGGCCTTCGAGAAGGTGCAGTTCCAGCTCGGCTCGGTGGTCATGTTCCGCTTCGCCGGACTGACCGAGTTCCTCCAGCACGACCTCGGCACGGACCAGTCCGCGGCGCTGGCCGCCGAACTGGCCGCCGCGGATCCCGAGCCCCGGCAACCGATCCCGGTGTATCTGTTGCCTGACGAAGCCGACGCGCAGCGGCGGTTCGAGGAGCTCAGACGGAACGGTCCGGTGCTGCCGGTCTCCTGAAGTCCCCGGGCGCCCGGGCCGGTCCGAGATCGGCCGGGATCATCGAGAACTGCACCATGTCCACCTGCCCGTGGTGGGTGAAACCGCTGTTGCGCGCGATGCCCTCGCGCACGAACCCGGCCTTCTCGGCGACCCGCTGGGAACGGAGGTTGCCAGCCGCGGCGAACAGCTCGATCCGGTGGAACGCCTGCTTGAGCAGCACCCACTCGGCGACCGCGCGGGCCGCCTCGGCCGCGTAGCCGTGCCCCCTGGCCCGCGCGCACATGCCGTAGCCGATCTCCGTGGACCGGCGCAGCCAGTGCGTCCGGGCCACGCCGACCCCGCCGACGAACAGCCCGGTGGACCGTTCGACCACGGACCAGTTCACCCCGTCGCCGGTGGTGCGCAACGCCGGGGCGCTCTGCGTGCACCAGGCCCGCGCGTGCTCGATCGTGTAGGGCTGCGGCGCCGAGAGCCACAGCCGCGCCAACTCGTCGCCGAACATCTCCGCGGTCGGCTCGATGTCCGCCTCGACCGGCATCCGCAGCAGCAGCCGGTCCGTGGTCAACTCGTCGGCCGGGAACGTGTTGGGAGCGAGAAACATCCCAACAGCTTGGCACCTGTCGTCCGCCGTCGTCCACCGGTTCCGCCGGCGCGGGGCGAAGAAGCAGCTCAACGGGCCGGTTCGGCGATCGGCGGCCGCGCCGGCCCGGCACCAGTGGAACACCATCGGGATAGAGGATCCTTATCATCGGCAGCACTCTTCGCAGAGCTCGACCACGGGAGCACGCCATGACCGTCAGACCCGCCGCCGCCCCGGGTGAGGATCCCGCCGCCCGCCGCCGCCCCGTCCGCTGCGCCCTGGGCACCCTCGGCGCCCTGTCCGCGCTGATCCTCGGCCTGAGCGGATGCGGGTCGGCCGGGCTGGCGCCGGCCGCGGCGGCCTCGGCCAACCCGGACGCGGTCTCGTCCGCCGCCCCGCGGCCGGTCCCGGTGGCCGCGGCCGGCCGGTACCCGGCCGGGACGGCCCTGATCTCGGACGGGACCAGGACGGTCCGGATCGGCGGGCACCCGGTTCCCTTCCCGACCACCGTGACCGACGCCGCGTGGTCCCCGGACGGCAGCCGGATCGCGTTCGTCGACGCCCGCGGGGACGTCGCCACCGCGCACCCGGACGGCAGCGGCCTGACCGACCTGACCACCGTCGCGGCCGGGGCGACCCGCTCGGGCCCCTCCTGGTTCGGCGGCCTGATCCTGTTCACCGAGCACACCGCGGGCGGTTCGCGGATGGAGTCGGTGTCCGCCGCGGGCGACGCCGGCCAGGCGGAGCAGCTGATCTGCCCGGCGCTGACCGCCGCGGACGGCAAGCCGCCGGACGCCGACGACTCCTCGCCCAGCGCCGCGCTCGACCCGGGCCGCGACCTCGACGACTACGGGCGGCTGGTCTACCAGCGGCAGAGCGCGGGCGGCGCGGAGATCTGGGCGGTCGGCTACAGCCGGGCCGAGAGCGCGGGGCTGCGGGTGGTGGACGGCTCGGACCCGGCGATCTCGCCGGACGGCAGCCAGGTGGCGTTCGTCGACGGCCAGGGCCAGATCGAGGTCGCCTCCAGCGAGGTCCCGGCCGGGCGGCTGGCCCCGGCCCTGGTCCCGGTCCAGGTCACCTTCGCCGCGCAGAGCCCGTCGCACCTGGTCTGGGCCCCGGACGGCAGCCGGATCGGCTACAGCACGGCCGCCGGCGTGTTCAGCGTCGCGGCCCGGGTCCCGCCGAACGCCACCGCGAACCCGCCCACCCAGCTCTCGGCCACCCCGGGCGCGGTGACCTTCCTGCCGCCCTACGTGGACCAGATCGACCGTTTCGCCGGAACCGACCCGGTCGCCCTGTCGGTCAGCGCCTCGCGGGAACGGTGGCCGAGCGAACCCGGCTACCAGGCCTCGTCGTCCCCGAACCCGGCCGCGACCGCGACGATCGGCAGCTGCGCCGACCCGGTCGGCGACCTGGCCCTGCTGCCCGGCGCGGCGGGCAACGGACCGCTGCTGCTGACCGGCGGCGCGGCGCTCGATCCGCGGGTGGCCGCAGAACTGCACCGCGTCTTCGGCCAGGTCACCGACGGCCAGATGCCGACCGTCCTCCTCCTCGGCGGCCTCGACCGGATCTCCGCGAACGTCGAGACGGCCCTGCACAAACTCGGCTACCAGACCCGGCGCATCACCTCCGCGACGACCGACCCGCCGACCCCGACGACGCAGGCCGCCGAGACGCCGAACAGCGCCCACTACCGCTCGATGTTCGTCCCGCAGACCCGCGCGGTGCTCGTCGACTCGGCCTCCCCGCTGGACGAACTCGTCGGCACGGCCTTCGCCGGGTACTACCGCGTCCCGGTGACCGACGTCGCCCCGACCGGATTGACCGCCGCCCAACAGGCCGCGCTCGGCCAGGGCGACGGCCCGGCCACCCCGACCAGCCTGTTCGGGCCCGCGACCCGGTTCGGCGACCCGTTCGTGCTCACGCTGGCCGGCCAGGACGACGGCCCGCTCGGCTGCGTCCTGGCCGACGACCCGGCCGACCCGGTCACGCCCTGAGCCCGGGAAAACGCCGCGCCGCGCGTCGACGTGACCCATCACACGGGTCGGCTCCACCTGTCGCAGGGTCTCGCGGTCTCAATGCGTGGGACGATGGCGGCAAGAGAAGGTCGTTATAGGAGGCATCGCCGATCATGGCCGCACAGCCAAGCGTCTCGTACTCGATCACGGCCCGGCTGGAAGCCCCAGCCCGCGGCAACGTGGTCTCCCAGCTGACCCGGGTGGTCGAGGACGCCGGCGGCGCGCTGACCGGCCTGGACGTGTCCGGCTCGGGCAACGAGAGGCTGCGGATCGACCTGACCATCGCCGCGATCAGCAACGAGCACGCGCTGAAGATCACCCAGGCGCTGGGCGAGCTCGACGGGGTCACCCTGGGCAAGGTCTCGGACCGCACCTTCCTGCTGCACCTCGGCGGCAAGATCGAGATGCAGTCCAAGGTGCCGCTGCGCAACCGCGACGACCTGTCCATGGCCTACACCCCGGGCGTGGCCCGGGTCTGCATGGCCATCGCGGAGAACCCCGAGGACGCCCGCCGGCTGACCATCAAGCGCAACTCGATCGCCGTGGTCACCGACGGCTCCGCGGTGCTGGGCCTGGGCAACATCGGCCCGCAGGCCGCACTGCCGGTGATGGAGGGCAAGGCCGCCCTGTTCAAGCGGTTCGCCGGGATCGACGCCTGGCCGATCTGCCTGGACACCCAGGACACCGAGGAGATCATCCGCACGGTCAAGGCGATCGCCCCGGGCTTCGCCGGGATCAACCTGGAGGACATCTCCGCCCCGCGCTGCTTCGAGATCGAGCGCCGGCTGCGCGAGTTGCTGGACATCCCGGTCTTCCACGACGACCAGCACGGCACCGCGATCGTGGTGCTGGCCGCGCTGACCAACGCGCTGCGGGTGGTCCGCAAGGACATCGGCCGGGTTCGGATCGCCATGTCCGGCGCGGGCGCCGCGGGCACCGCGATCCTGCGGCTGCTGCTGGACGCCGGGGCCAAGGACGTGACCGTGGCCGACTTCCACGGCGTGGTGCACTGCGACCGGACGGACCTGGGCGAGGAGGACTCGGACCTGCGCTGGGTGGCCCGCAACACCAACCCGGGCGGCTACACCGGGACCCTGCGCGAGGCGCTGGCCGGCGCGGACGTGTTCATCGGGGTCTCCGCGCCGAACATCCTGACCGGCGCGGACATCGCCGGGATGGCCCCGGAGGCGATCGTGTTCGCCCTGGCCAACCCGGACCCGGAGGTGGACCCGGCCGCGGCCAGCGAGTACGCCTCGGTGGTGGCCACCGGGCGCAGCGACTTCCCGAACCAGATCAACAACGTGCTGGCCTTCCCGGGCGTGTTCCGCGGCCTGCTGGACGCGCACAGCAACACGATCACCCCGAAGATGCTGCTGGCCGCCGCCTACGCGCTGGCCGACGTGGTCAGCCCGGACGAGCTCAACGCCAACTTCATCGTGCCCTCGGTGTTCAACCCGGCGGTGACCACGGCCGTGGCCAGCGCGGTCCGGGACGTGGTCCGGGCCGACTGAGCCCGGCCGCGGCCCCTTGCCCGAGCGGCCGGCCGGCCCGCAGAACCCGCCCGCGGGCGCTGCGGGCCGGCCGAAACCCGTGCTCCGTCCGGGGAGTAAGATCATCCGTCCGGAGCAGCGGACCGGTCAGGGAAGCAGCAGCAGCTTGCCCGACGTGGCCCGCGATTCCAGGTCCGTGTGCGCCCGGGCGGCCTCGGCCAGCGGGTAGCGGCCGCCGATCGTGATGCTCAGCGACCCGTCGGCGACCAGGCCCAGGATCTCCCCGGCCCGCCATTCCAGGTCCTCGCGGGTCGCGATGTGGTGCACCAGGGTGGGCCGGGTGAGGAAGAGCGAGCCGGCCGCGTTCAGCCGCTGCGGGTCGAACGGCGGCACCGGCCCGCTGGCCGCGCCGTACAGCGCGAGCAGCCCGCGCGGGCGCAGCGAGCCGAGCGAGGCCTCGAAGGTGGTGGCCCCGACGCCGTCGTAGACCACGTCCACGCCCCGGCCGCCGGTCAGCTTGCGCACCTGGGCGGCCAGGTCGTCGACCTCGGTGTACCGGATCACGTCGCCGGCCCCGGCCGCCCGCGCCGCCGCCTCCTTGGCCGCGGTGGACACGGTGCCGATCACCCGGGCGCCCTTCGCCGAGACGAGCTGGTCCAGCAGCAGGCCCATCCCGCCGGCCGCCGCGTGCACGAGCACGGTCTCGCCCGCCTGGACCGGCCAGGTCGAGGTGGTCAGGTAGTGCGCCGTCATGCCCTGGAGCATCGAGGCCGCAGCGGTCTCCGCGTCCACGCCCGCGGGCACCTTGACCGCGCGGTCGGCCTGGACCACGGCGGTCGTGGCGTAACTGCCGGAACTGCCGTCGGCCCAGGCCACCAGGTCCCCGGCCGCGAAACCGGTCACGTCCGCACCGACGTCGAGCACCGTGCCCGCGCCCTCGCCGCCCAGCCCGAACGGCAGCGGCCGAGGGTAGACGCCCGCGCGCAGGTAGGTGTCGATGAAGTTCACCCCGGCCGCCGCGACCGCCACGAGCAGGTCGCCGGGCCCGGCCGCCGGGTCCGGTACCTCGCCGTACTCCAGGACCTGCGGACCGCCGTTCTTCCGGACCGTGATCGCATGCATAAGGGGCCTCCTGCGGGTTGGGGACAAGGCTCTCGCCCAAACCCAACTGCGCAGCAGGCCCCTAAATTTCTGCCGTTCGGCCGAACGGCGACGCTCAGCCGGCGAGGCTCACGGAGTGCCGAAGTCGAACCGCGCGCCGAGCGCGGTCAGCTTCTCCGCGAAGTCCTCGTAACCGCGGCTGATCAGCGAGATCCCGTGCACCGTGGAGGTGCCCTGGGCCGCGAGCGCCGCGATCAGGTAGGAGAAGCCGGCCCGCAGGTCCGGGATCTCCAGTTCGGCCGCGTAGAGCTTGGTCGGGCCGGAGATGACCGCCGAGTGCATGAAGTTGCGCTGGCCGAACCGGCACGGCGTGCCGCCCAGGCACTCCCGGTACAGCTGGATCTGCGCGCCCATCGACACCAGCGCGCTGGTGAACCCGAGCCGCTTCTCGTACACCGTCTCGTGCACGATCGACAGGCCCTGGGCCTGGGTCAGCGCGATCACCAGGGGCTGCTGCCAGTCGGTCTGGAAACCGGGGTGCACGTCCGTCTCCAGGGCCAGCGCGGACAGCGCCCCGCCCGGGTGCCAGAACCGGATGCCCTGGGCCGACGGCGTGTCGTCGACCTCGAACGCCCCGCCGACCCGGCGGAACACGTTCAGGAAGGTCATCATGGAGCCCTGGTGGGCGCCCCGGACCAGGATGTTGCCGCCGGTGGCCAGCGCGGCGCAGGCCCAGGAGGCGGCCTCCAGCCGGTCCGGCAGGGCCCGGTGGCTGTACCCGGTCAGCTTGTCCACGCCGGTGATGTGGATGACCCGGTTGTCCAGCACCGAGATGATCGCGCCCATCTTCTGCAGGACCGCGATCAGGTCCACGATCTCCGGCTCGGTGGCCGCGTTGCGCAGCTCGGTGACCCCCTCGGCCAGCACGGCCGTGAGCAGCACCTGCTCGGTGGAGCCGACGCTCGGGTAGGGCAGGGTGATCTTGGTGCCGCGCAGCCGCTGCGGGGCCTGCAGGTGCAGGCCGTCGGCCCGCTTCTCCACCACCGCGCCGAACGCGCGCAGGGCGTCGAGGTGGAAGTCGATCGGCCGGTCCCCGATCCGGCAGCCGCCCAGGTCCGGGATGAACGCGTGCCCGATCCGGTGCAACAGCGGGCCGCACAGCAGGATCGGGATCCGGCTCTCGCCGGCGTGCGCGGCGATCTCGGCGTGGTCGGCGTGGCCGACCGACGAGGGGTCGAGCACCAGTTCGTCGGCGTGTTCGCCCTGGCGGACGGTCACGCCGTGCGCCTCCAGCAGACCGGTGACGATGCGCACGTCGCTGATCTGCGGGATGTTGCGCAGCGTGCTCGGCCCGCTGCCGAGCAGCGCGGCCACCATGGCCTTGGGCACCAGGTTCTTCGCCCCGCGGAGAGTGACCTCACCGGTGAGCGGGGTGCCGCCGGTGACGTGGATGCGATCTGAGTTGAAGCCGGGTGTCGGCGCGCCCGAACCGATGGTGCGTGAGGTGGGCAGGGCCGGTGCGGTTGTGGGTGCGCTGTTCATAGCTCCGTGATCGACTCAATCGGGGGTCCGGATGTCCGGTCGTGACAGCTGGGACAGGAGGCAAGTCTGCCAGATTGCTCACAGTAAGTTCCACCACACCTTGCCGGGCACTTATAAGCTTGCTCCATGAAGGACGGCGAGCTGACCGGGCGGCTACTGGTGGCCACTCCCATGTTGGTCGACCCGAACTTCGACCGTTCCGTGGTGCTCGTGCTGGACCACGACGCGGACGGCACGCTCGGGGTCGTGGTCAACCGGCCCACCTCGGTCCCGGTCCGCGAGGTGCTCCCGGACTGGGCCGACCTGGCCGATCCGCTGCCGGTGGTCTTCCAGGGCGGGCCGGTCGCGCTGGACTCGGTGCTCGGCCTGGCCGAGCTGCGCTCGATCAAGGCCACCGAGCAGGACCCGGTCGGCTGGCGCCGGGTGTACGGCGACCTGGGCCTGATCGACCTCGACACGCCGCCGGAGAAGCTGGCCGCGCAGATCTCGGCGTTCCGGATCTACGCCGGCTACGCGGGCTGGAGCGCCGGGCAGCTGGAGCGCGAGCTGCGGTCCGGCGCCTGGTACGTGGTGGACAACGCGCCCGGGGACGCGTTCACCCTGGACCCCGAACACAGCTGGCGCTCGGTGCTGCGGCGCCAGCGCAACGATCTCGCCCTGATGTCCACGTATCCGGACGACCCCGGGCTCAACTGAGCAGTGCGGCGGGCCCGGCCGAGCCGTTGGGCCAGTCGGGTTGACTTGCGCCCGGCGACACGCGGGATGCGGGTGGGACGGCAGAGGCCCGAGGGGCTCGGACGAGCGTACCGGTCGGCCGAGTAGGCCCGCGCTGAGCAGGGTGGAGCCGTCTGTCAACCGCCGAACGGGTGCACGATGAACCAATGTGGGGGACTGCGGCGGACCTTGTCCCCCGGCCCCCGAAAACACCCGTGAACAGAACTGGGGAAACCGGCTTCCAGAACTTGCGCATGCTCTTAGACTCGTCGGTATGAGTACAGCAACAGAGCTGCCTGTGGGCGGGACTTCCACCCTCACTGACGAGCGGGTCGACTACCGGGTCGACAACGGCGATCATGAGCGGTTCTCGCACTACGCTCCGCGGGAGAAGATCACCGAGGCGATGGTGATGGGTACGCCGGTGAC
This sequence comes from Actinocrinis sp., assembly GCA_035943635.1. Taxonomy (GTDB): domain Bacteria; phylum Actinomycetota; class Actinomycetes; order Streptomycetales; family Catenulisporaceae; genus DASZBX01. Next base: position 21,447 of record DASZBX010000120.1, read on the forward strand.
CGCCCTGTGCGGCAAGGTGTGGGTGCCCAGCCGCGACCCCAAGAAATTCCCGATCTGCCCGACCTGCAAGGAGATCTACGACGGTCCCGGCTGGTCCGACGAACCCAAGGGCGACGGCGAGTAGGCGAAGGCCCTCGGTGGAACTCGGCGGCCGATCGGCGTGCTGACCGTTCCGGAACGCGCCGGCACTGCTGGGAGTGCCGTCGGCGCGGCGGCGTTCCCCAGCACGATCGACGAGGTCATGGACATGACCGTGTCCTGGCCCGGGGCGCTGCTGCTGGCCGGCGGGACCGCGCTGATGGCGCAGGTGGACGCCGGCCGGCTCTGGCCGGCCGGGCTGATCCTGCTGGAGCGGATCGAGGAGCTGCGCGGGGTGTGGTTCGGCGAGGGCGAGATCGTCCTGGGCGCCGCCACCACCTGCGCCGACCTGACCCACGCGGACGTGCGCGCCGTGCTGCCCGCACTGGCCCAGGCCGCGCGCACGATCGGCTCGCCGAGCCTGCGCAGCCGGGCCACCCTGGGCGGCAACCTGATCGCCGGCCGGCGCGCGGGCGAGGAGTACGTCGCGCCCGAACCGGGCCGCGACCTGCTGCCGGTGCTGGTCGCCCTCGGCGCGACCGCGGTGCTGCGCGCCCCGGACGACTGGCGGCAGATCTCCATCGTCGAGCTGTACGCCCGCGACGGCGGCGTGGACCTGCGCCCCGGCGAACTGCTCACCGCGATCCGGATCCCGCTGGCCGGCGGCCTGCAGGGCTTCATGAAGGTCGCGGTGCGCGGCGGCGCGGCCCGCTCGGTGCTCACCCTCGCCCTGGCCGTGGACCTGGACGCGCGCAGCACCACGTGCGCGGTCGGCGGCATGGCCCCGATGGCGATCCGGGTCGACCACCCCGGCCAGTGGCTGGCCGAGCACGTGGACTGGGCGGCCGGCGCGATCCCGGACCCGGGCACCTACCCGATCTTCGCCCGCCTGGTCGCCGAGGGGCTCACCGCGCCGAGCAAGGCCGGCCCGGCCGGCTGGTCCACCGCGGGCGTCCCGGACGACTACCGCCGCCGGGCCGCCGAGGTCTGCGCCCGGCGCGCCCTGGTCCGCGCCCTGCCCCCGGCCGGCTGGCTGGAACAGGTGGCCCGGTACCAGCAGCGGGCCGAGTTCCTGCGGCACGCCGCCGCGGTCGAGCGGATGGAACGCGGCCTGCCGCAGCAGCCGCCGGTCCCGCTGACCGCCAACGGCTTCACCTCTGTCTTCACCAGCAGCCAAGGCACGGTGCCGCAATGACCGAGTTCGACGACCACCCCCTGCCGGGCAACTGGCCCACCGCCACGTACGCGCTGAACGTCAACGACGCCCCGCTGCCGGTGGAGACCGCCTGGCTGGGCGAGAGCCTGCTGTTCGCCCTGCGCGAACGCGGCGGCCTGACCGCGCTGAAGGACGGCTGCGGCCCGGAGAACCGGGGCGAGTGCGGCGCGTGCACCCTGTACCTGGACGGCGACCCGACCCTGTCCTGTCTGGTCCCCGCGGTCGCCGCGGTCGGCCGCGCGGTGACCACGCCGGAGGCCTACGCCCGGGTGCCGCCGGACCCGGTCGTCGCGGCCCTGGCCGACCAGGCCGGCCCCGGCTGCGGCTTCTGCCTGCCCGGACTGGCGATGAGCCTGCGCGCGATGCTCGCCCGCAGTGCCCAGCCGAGCCCGGCCGCGGTGCGCGAGGCGCTGAGCGGGCATCAGTGCCGGTGCTTGAGTATCGACAGGTTTTTGAACGCCGTGGTGGCGTTGACGCACACTCCGGATCATGGGGAGTTGCACGGCGAGATCGCGGAGGAGCACGCGGCGCAGGCGTCCGCGCAGTCGGCTGCTCAGCCGCAGACCGAGGCTTTGTTGGGTGATTCGCAGTCGTTCGAGCTGCCGCTGGACCAGACGCAGTACACCCGCGTGCAACGACCCCGGCCGCCGGAAGGACACGCGCAGGCGGGTGAGGGGCAGCAGGGACAACGGCAGTCGGCGGAGTACGGGCAGTCTGTGCGGGAGCGCGGCCATTCTGGGCAGGGCGAGCCGGGACAGGCGCGTGCGGGCTACGTACATTCGGGCTACGGACAGCCGGGGCCGGGACAGCCCGGTTACGAACCGCACGGGCAAGGACAGTCGGAGCCGAGACCCGCAGATCAGGGCCAGAACCAGGGCCAGCCCAGCCAGGGGCGACCCGCGCAGGAGCAGCCGTGGCGACCGAACCCGGGTCCGGGAGCTCAGGGCCAGAGCACAGGCCAGGATCAAGGCCAGAGCCGAGGTCACGGCCCAGGTGAGGGGCAGGACCAGGGTCAGAGCCAGGGTCAGAGCCAGGGAGGCCGAGGCCACGGCTCAGGCCAGGACCAGGGCCAGAGCCGTGGCCCGAGCCAGGGTCCGGGCCGGCCAGGCAGAGGTCCAGGTCAGGGTCAGAATCAAGGGCAGGGCCATGGGCCGAGCCAGGGACAGGGCCAAGATCACGGCCAAGGGCAGGGACAGGGTCAGCAGGGCCTGCCTCGTCCGCCCCGACCGCAGTCCGGCCAGCAGAACCCCGGCCGCCCTCCGGCAGGTCAGCGCCCTGTTTCCGGTCAGTCGGGTCAGGCAGGTCAGTCCGGCCCCCGACCGCAGCCGAACCGGCAGCCGAGCCAACGCCCGCAGCCGGACCAGCAGCCGCGACCGGCGCAGCCGTATCCGAACCAGCCGTCCGGGAACCAGCCGCCGCCGCGTCCGCAGCCGAACCAGCCGCGTCCCGCGCAGCCCCATCCGAACGCGCCGCACCCGAACGCGCCGCACCCCGGCCAGCAGAACCCGCCCCAACCGCGCCCCAACCAGCCCCGGCAGCGTCCGCCCCAGCCGCATCCGGTCCGCACGCCGCCGGACGACCCGCGCCGGACGCCGAGACCGGACAGCGAGCGATGGTGACCCGCACCCGTCCGTCCACCATCCGCCCGCGGCCCGCCCCGACGCCGGCCGGCTCCCCGCCGCACACCCGCGCACCGCGCCCATCCCCCCGAACCGGCCTGCGCGGGCCGGGCCGCCGACCGCCGACGACCACCGGGAGCCTCGATGAGTGACCAGTCCAGGGCCACCTCCGGGACGCTGCCCGCGTTCCTGATCGGCGAGCAGCTGCCCGAGCCGACCCCCGGGCGCGAGGCCCGGCCGGTCGAGACCGCGGCCCCGTTCGAGGCCGGCGACGGGTTCGGCCGGGCGGTGCCGGCGGCCAAGGCGGCCGGGCACTTCCCGTTCGCCGACGACCTGTCCGTGCCCGGGCTGCTCTGGGCCGGGCTGGCCCGCAGCCCGTACCCGGACGCGCACCTGGTCAAGGCCGACACCAGGATGGCCGCCGCGATCCCCGGCGTGCACGCGGTGCTGGCCGGACCCGACCTCGGGGTGGAGCGGGTCGACCACGTCGGCCAGTGCGTCGCCGTGGTCGCGGCCGAACACCCGGCCCTGGTCCGGGCCGCGCTGGCCGCGATCATCTTCGACTACCAGGTCGGCCGGCCCGGCGGCTCCGGCGAGCCGCTGACCGACCCGATGCTGGCGCTGACCGCGCCGCCGATCCACCCGGACGGCAACGTCGCGGCCCGGCGCCGGTTCCTGTTCGGCGGCTCCCGGCCGTCCGCGCCCGCGCCGGTGATCGTCGAGTTCGACTACCACTTCGCCGCCCCGCCCGGCCGGCTGGTGCCCGGCGTCATCCTGGCCGTCCCGGACGGCGGCCGGCTGCTGCTGCACACGGTCAGCAACGACCCGGTGGCCGACCGCCGGGCCCTGGCCGAAGCGCTCGGCCGGCCCGAGGAGTCGTTCCAGCTGAACCTGCTGCCGCGCAACACCGGGCCGGGCAACCGGCTCGGCGACGACCCGGACGCCCGGGCCGCGGCCGCCCTGCTCGCCCTGCGCACCGGCCGGCCGGTCAAAGTGGTCGACACGCCGGAATCCGGGCACGGCCCGGCCGCCCCGGACGAGGCCGAACGCACCGTGGTCTTCATCAAGGCCACCCACGGCTCGGACGAGGAGGGCAAACTGCTCGCCGTCCGGATCGACGCGGTGATCGACGGCGGCACCGACCCCGACGCGGCCGAACGCCTGCTGGACGAGTACTGCCGGCTCGCGGTCGGCCCGTACCGCTCGCCGGTGGTGGAGATCCAGGGCCGGGTGGTGCGCACGCACAACCCGCCGCTGCCGCCCTGGCCGGAGGGCGCCGCGCTGCTGGCCGCCGCGGTCACCGAGGCCCAGTTCGACGCCCTGGCCGCGCGGACCGAGAAGACCAGCCTGGACGTGCGGGTCAAGAACCTGATCCGGGCCGGGGACCTGCTGCCGGACGGGCGCCGGGTGGCCGCCCCGGTGCCGGGCGGCGAGCTGATCGCCGCGCTGCTGGACTCCGAGATGCCTTCGTTCCCGCCCGGTCCGGACGTGCGCGAGTTCCCCGGCTCGGTCGGCCGGACCGGCGAGCTGAGCCGGCTGCGCCGCGGGGTCGGGGTGGCCCTGGCCATGATCGACCTGGTCCCGCCGAACCTGCCCGAGGAGCACGCGGTGGCCCAGCTGGCCCTGACCGCGGACGTACACGGCCCGATCGCGCACGTCACCTCCACCCTGATCGACACCGGCACCGGCGAGCACGCGCTGCTGCGCCGGATCGTGCGCGAGGCGCTGGGCGTGCGCCGGGTCCTGGTCCGGCACCCGGCCGACCCGGCCGCGCTGTCGGCCCGGATCGGCGGCGCCGGGATGGACGACCACGGCCGGGCCGCCTGGCTGCACGGCATGGCGGTCCAGCGCGCGGCCCGCGGCGTGCGCACCCAGGCCTTCGCCGGCCTGGCCCGGCAGCTGGCCATCTCGCCCGAACTGCTCGAGGTGCGCGGCGGCAAGGTGGTGACGTACGACGGCGTGCTTTCGCGCTCGGTGGACGACGTGTACGCGATCGCCCTGCGCGGCGCCGTGGTGTTCATGGCCGAGGGCGAGTTCCGGGTCCGCGGCGGCGGCCCGGCCGAACCCGGCACCTTCGTGCCCGAGGAGGGCGAGGCGTACCTGGCCATCGCGGCCCACCGGGCCGTGGTCGACGCCGACACCGAACTCGGCCTGCTGCGCCCGGTGCACGTCACCGCCGCGCACGACGCCGGCCGCGCGCTGGTGCCCGGCCGGGCCACCGCCGCGGTCGAGGCCGGGATCACGGCCGCCGTGCGCACCGCCTGCTTCGGCGACCGCACCGCCTCCGCACCGTCCGCGATGGACCTGCCGACCGTCGAGGTCTGCGAGCTGATCGAGTCCTCGATCGGCGACCTGGCCACCACCGCGCTGCGCCGCCGCGGCTTCTCCGCGCCGCTGCCGCTGGGCTACAAGCCGCTGGGCCGGGTGGCCCACGCCGCGGCCGCCGCCGCCCTGGCCTGCGCCGCCCGCGACGCCCTGGCCGTGCACCACACCACCCTGCCGATCCGGCCCTGGTCGTACTGACCGGCCGGGGCGGGGTCGGCGGCCGGTAAACCGATCCGGCCGCCCAGGCGTGATGGCTGCGTGGACCAATCAACCGCGCAATTCGCGGAATTCTGCGAGAAGTCCAGGTTGTTCAGCGCAGAGCCCGCAGCGACCCAGTGCGTCCCCCCGCGCGACGACCAAGTCTTCTCCGCACTTCTCGTCCCCGCCTCGGCCGGCCGGCAGTCCATGGTCCTGACCCCGGCCCAGTGATTCCCGCCGAAATCCTCCTACCGCTCTGACCAGCGCATCCAGTCCCGCCGCGGCCCGAATCGGGCAAAGCCCGGCGGGACTGTCGCCGTGAGCCGGTACGGTAGAGGGGCGGCAAAGCGGCACCGGTACAGCGGACGAGGCGAAGCGGGGGAGCACCAGGGTGAGTACTTCGGCGGCCTCGCACCTGTCCCCCTCCTACCCCGGGCGCGCACCCTGGGGTACCGCCGGGAAGCTGCGGGCCTGGCAGCAGGCGGCACTGGACGAGTACCTCAGACGCGAGCCGCGCGACTTCCTCGCCGTGGCCACCCCGGGCGCCGGCAAGACCACCTTCGCCCTGCGGATCGCCACCGAACTGATGGACCGGCACCAGATCCAGCAGCTCACGGTGGTCGCCCCGACCGAGCACCTCAAGCACCAGTGGTCCGAGGCGGCCCGCAAGGTCGGGATAGGGATCGACCCGACCTACTCCGGCTCCTCCGGCGGCACCTCGCGCGACTACGCCGGGATCGCGGTCACCTACGCCGGCGTGGCCGCCCACCCGATGCTGCACCGGCGCCGGGTGGAGAACCGCAAGACCCTGGTCATCCTGGACGAGATCCACCACGCCGGCGACGCGCTGTCCTGGGGCGACGCGATCAGCGAGGCCTTCGAGCCGGCCGCCCGGCGGCTGGCCCTGACCGGCACCCCGTTCCGCTCGGACACCTCCCAGATCCCGTTCGTCACCTACGCCCCGGACGCCGAGGGGATCCGCCGCTCCCAGGCCGACTACACCTACGGCTACGGCGCCGCCCTGGCCGACGGCGTCGTGCGCCCGGTCATCTTCATGTCCTACGCCGGGCAGCTGCGCTGGCGGACCAAGTCCGGCGACGAGATCGCGGCCAGCCTGGGCGAACCGATGACCCAGGACGCGGTCAGCCAGGCCTGGCGCACCGCGCTGGACCCGGCCGGCAACTGGATCGCCTCGGTGCTGCGGGCCGCCGACCGGCGGCTGGACGAGGTGCGCCGGGCCGTCCCGGACGCCGGCGGCCTGGTCATCGCCACCGACCACGACGCGGCCCGCGCCTACGCCAAGATCCTGCGCGAACTGACCAACCGGGCCCCGACGATCGTGCTGTCCGACGACCCGAAGGCGTCCAAGCGGATCGCCGAGTTCGCCGAGTCGGACAAGAAGTGGATGGTCGCCGTCCGGATGGTGTCCGAGGGGGTGGACGTGCCCCGGCTGGCCGTCGGGGTCTACGCCACCTCGATCTCCACCCCGCTGTTCTTCGCCCAGGCGGTCGGCCGGTTCGTGCGGGCCCGGCGGCGCGGGGAGACCGCCTCGGTCTTCCTGCCCTCGGTGCCCTCGCTGGTCCGGTTCGCGCACGAACTCGAACTCGAACGCGACCACGTGCTCGACCGCAAGAAGCGCGGCGAGGACGACCTGTGGTCCGAGGAGGAGGACCTGCTCGCGGACGCGAACACCACCAAGGACGAGAAGCTCTCCGAGGAGTTCTCGTTCAAGGCGCTGGAATCCGAGGCCAGCTTCGACCGGGTGTTGTTCGACGGCGGCGAGTACGGCCTGTCCGCCGACGCGGGCAGCGCCGCCGAGGCCGACTACCTCGGCATCCCCGGGCTGCTCGAACCCGAACACGTCCGGATGCTGCTGCAACGACGGCAGAGCCGGCAGATCTCCCGGCAGCGGCGCGGCAAGGGTGAAGAGGAGCAGCTGCCGGCCGAGGAACGCCCGGTGGTCAGCCACCAGCAGCTGCTGGAACTGCGCCGCGAACTGAACAACCTGGTCGGCGCCTGGCACCACCAGACCGGCCTGCCGCACGGGGTGATCCACGCCGACCTGCGCAAGACCTGCGGCGGCCCGCTCCAGGCGCAGGCCACCGCGGCGGAGCTGAAGAACCGGATCGAGACGCTGCGCAAGTGGGCCGTCTCCCGCGGATAGCGGCCGGAGCACCGAGCCCGAGCCCGAACGCGAAGGGGCGGCGACAGGCCACCCGGCCCGTCGCCGCCCCGCTCCCGCGCCTGCGGACGCCGGTCAGTTCAACGTGGTGGTGCCGCACTCAGGGCAGAACCGGGCGCCTGCGGGCACCACGGCCGAACACGAATGGCAGTGCACGGCGGCCCCGAGGTGGAAACCGCACTGCGGACAGAACTTCGCGCCGTGGGTCTCGGCCCGGCACTGCGGGCAGGACAGCTGGTGCTGCACCGACACGTCCACCTGCGCGGCCTGGCCGGCGCCGTACTCCCGGGCGGAGCCGACGGCCGCGTCGACCATGCCGGTGGCCCGGGCCGACTCGACGTTGCTGGCCAGGTCCGGCGCGCAGTTGAAGCACAGCCCGCGCTGGGCGTTCCAGCACTGGCCGCACACGTGCTGGGCGCATTTGGCGCAGCGGTGGAAGTACCCCGCGGCGTCCGCGATCGCCTTCTTGAACGCCGCGTCCCGGCCGTGCGACCAGCCCGCCTGGCTCAGGTTCTGCGCCGCGTTGGACGCGTCCCAGCCGATCCGGCCGGTCGCCCCCGAGGCCAGCTCGCTCGCCTGCCGCAGCCAGCCGCTGGCCTTGCCCAGCTTGTACGGGGTGAACCCCGAACGCCAGGTGTCCTGGCACCGCATGCAGCGGAACTCGAACTCGAACCCGATGTCCTGGCCGTTCTGCCGGGACAGGTCCGAATAGTTGTTGCTGAACCAGAGCTCTTCGCTCATAGTGCGCCCCCCTCGGGCAGGATGCGGTCCGCTTACCGGAACGACTCGGTGAAGATTATCGCACCGGCCCCCCGCGGGGCCGGGGTGGAATGTCCGGGTACGGCAGCGCCGGGACGAGCCGTGACACGTGGTGGCGAACAGCAGAGACATACACTTCTGCGGGTGACCACTTCGCCCGCCGCCCATCCGCACGCGCACCCCGAGACCTCCCAGACCCTTGACCGCGGCCTGCGCGCCCTGGAAGAGCTGGCCGAGGCGCCGGCCGGGCTGACCGTGACCGAGCTGGCCGAGCGGCTCGGGGTCAACCGCACCATCGTCTACCGGCTGCTGGCCACCCTGGAACTGCACGGCCTGGCCCGCCGGGACACGGCCGGCCGGGCCCGGCTGAGCATCGGTGTGCTGGCCCTGGCCCGCCGGGTGCAGCCGCTGCTGCGCGACTCGGCCGCGGTGCCGCTGCGCCGGCTGGCCGAGGAGGTCGGCGCCACTGCGCACCTGACCGTGGTCGACGGCACCGAGGCGCTGGCGGTCGCGGTGGTCGAGCCGACCTGGACGGACTACCACGTGGCCTACCGGGTCGGCTCCCGGCACGCCCTGGACCGCGGCGCGGCCGGCCGGGCGATCACCGCCTACCGGGACCACGGCACCACCGGCTTCGTGGTGACCGAGGGGGAGCTGCAGTCCGGGGCCTTCGGGATCGCGGCGCCGCTGGTCGGCGTGCCGGGGATCGAGGCCTCAGTCGGCGTGGTCTCCTTCGGCGAGCTCGACCCGGGACGCACCGGCCCCCGCGTGGTCCGGGCCGCCGTCGACGTCGCCGCCGCCCTGCGGTGACCCGGAAGCAGTAACCTCCGCAGACGTCGGCGGGGGCACGAAAGCAGTGGCGAGAAAACCGGTATCGGGCGAGTCGTGCGTCTCCGCCGCCGCTGAAGCCGCAGCTGTCGCCGCCGCAGCCATCGCCGCTCGCGTGGCCGCGGGCACGGCGCATGCGGGAGTACCCCCGGGCAGCCGGTGCCGATTGGCCGCGACCAGCCGGTACAGCACGGCCGCCACCCATGAGAACGGCGGGATCAGCGCCGGCGCCGCGAACGCCCGCCACGGCCACCGCGAGAGCAGCAATAACCGGCCCACGGCGCCCGCCCCGGACCTGATCGTCCCCGGCCGGTCCGGCGCCGGAAGCCACTGCACCGCGTGCTCGGCCCGTTCCCGGGTCAACCCGACCGCCGCGAGGTCCAGCTCCTGCCACGGCACGAAGTCGACCGGCGCGCCCAGGTGCCGCCGGCCCCAGGTCACCGAGGTCGTGCAGAAGGCGCAGTCCCCGTCGAAAACCAGCGTCGCCCGCCTGCCGGTGAACACCGTCCCGCTGTCGTCACCCGTCATGTCCCGAGCATAGGCCGGTCCGGCCACCCGCCTCTCGACGGCCTGCCAGACCCGGTCGGACAGGAAGATCCCGTCCCCGATCAGCATGATCGCGGAGAAGAACGGCAGGCCGAGGACCACCGCGATCGACACGTGCATCAGCACCAGGACCGCGAGCGCCGGATACTTCAGCCTCGGCGAGAAGACGATGAAGGCGAAACCGGCCTGGACCAGCACGGTCACGTACCCCACAAGGGTGAGCATCATGGTGTGCCCGGCGAGCCAGTGCGAGAGCCCGGGCCACGGCTGGAACCAGACCAGCCGTAGGACGTAGCCCATCGCGGAGCCGTTCTGCCACATCTGGCCCTGCACTTTGGTCAACCCGGCGGTCGCGTAGATCACGCAGACCTGCGCGGCGATCAGCAGCACCGCGCCGTTGTGCACGAGGGTCACGCTCTGCCGCCGCGCCGCGCCGAGCTCGACCCGCCACGGCGCGATCGCCTGCGCGGGGGCGAACCCCGAGGCGTCTGCCGGCCCAGCCCGCTCGATTCGCCCGGCCCGCCGGTTGCGGCGCCGCGCGTCCAACGACCAGTGATCGGCGCTCGCGGCGAAGACCAGGTAGATCGACATCAGGATCAGGACGTTGTCGCCGCCGTCGGTCAGCAGCGGCGACCGGTTCTCCAGCGCCAGCACGGTCCCCATGAACAGCACGGCCGTGAACCGGGTGTGCCACCCCAGCGCGAACGCTGCCGCGACGGCGAGCGTGGCCAGGTAGAACCAGTCGAACTCGGTCCGGGTCAGGTCCGCGACCGAGGTGAACCAGGCGGCGATCCACCCGGTCCAGTGCGAGGTCGCGGCGTAGTCGTGGTCCAGCGCCGGGCTCCACGGCGAGTCCGGGCCCCAGGCCACGTCCCGCTCGGAGTACTCATGCAGCAGATACAGGATCCAGATGCCGCCGAAGCCGATCCGCAGCGCCGAACTCCCGCGGGCGCCGAACCGCCGGGTGGTCACCTCGTGATACCGGCGCGCCACCGCGGCCAGCACGGCCGTCGGTGCCGACACGACAGATACAGATTCGGTGCTCATGCCGGCAGCACCCACCAGTCGAGTGTGCGGGACTGCGGCGCGGTCTGGGCCGCGGTGCGCCCGGGGCCCGGCAGCAGGGTGAACACCAGCCGGACCTGGATCGAGGAGTACGTCCCGCCGACCTGCGCCGTGAGCCGCTGGACAGCCATGTTGCTCAGATACTGCTGCGCTGTGGCCGCGTTCGGGGCGGTCGGATCGCCCTGCGCGTCGTGGGTGGCCAGCCATTCGAGCACCGCATTGCGCAGCGCGTTGAGGGTGACCTGACTCGGCACCGGATTGTGCACGGTCGCCTGCACGTCCGCCACGGACAGGTCCCGCCACGCAGTCACCTGCCCGCTGCCCGCCACACTGCCCCGGGCCTGCACGTCTATCTCCTCGGACAGCGGGTTCGGGGCGAACAGCTGCCAGTTCTGGGTGAAGACCGGTGTCATCCAGTCCCGCAACGGCCCGGCGTACTTCTGCGAGACCGGATTGCTCGGGGCGTTGTACAGGAAGGTCGCGCCCAGGTGCAGCCCGACCAGCCCGGCCGTCAGCACCGCGACCAGGGCGACCAGGGCCCTCGACCACCACGCGGTCGGAGCCGCCCCGGATGTACTCACCGCCTCGGCGGCCCTGGCGGCAGAGTCGGGAGGGTCGTCCGCCTCGCCCTGCCCGGCCTGCTCGGCGGTTCCGGGCGGCTGCGGGAACTCGGGCACGCGGTCACCGGTCATCGACCGCGAGCGTACTCGAAGTCAGCTCGGGTCGGCGGCAACTTCGGCCAACGGGACCACCCGCAGCGCGATCGGATTCTCCAACGCGATCACGGTCGAGGTCCGCACGATCCCCTCGAAGTCGACCATCCGGTCGATGACGTGCTGCAAGTCCCGGTTGGACCGGGCCACGATCCGGCACAGCATGTCCCCGTTGCCGGTGATCGTGTGCATCTCCAGAAGCTCGGGGATCGTGGCCAGGTGCGCGCGCACGTCCCGTCCGCGCCCCTGCCGGATCTCCAGGGTGGCGAAGGCGGTGATTCCATAGCCGAGCGCCGCCGGGTCGACGTGCGGACCGAACCCGCGGATCACACCGGTCTGGTGCAGCCGGTCCAGCCGGGCCTGGACCGTTCCGCGGGCCACGCCCAGCCGCCGTGAGGCCTCCAGCACCCCGATCCGCGGCTCCTCGGTGAACAACCGGATGATCCGCGCGTCCAACCGGTCGATCGCCATGCGCCCGCCTCACCCTCCTGGCCGAAGCGCCGTCCAGCGCTGTGCAGCCTGTGCAAAATGCTAAGTGATACAGAATAATTGTTGTACAAAATGTATAGCAGAAAAGCAAAGTGTTGACCACCTTGCCGAGCGGGGCGACGCTGCGTTCATGGTTATGACGAATCCAGCAGTCGAAGCGGTCCAGGCCCACCAGGCCGACGTCTTCCCGGTCAAGGGCATGGACGCGATCGTCTTCGCGGTCGGCAACGCCCGCCAGGCCGCGCACTTCTACGCCACCAGCCTCGGCATGCGCCTGGTCGGCTACAGCGGCCCGGAGACCGGACGGCCCGACCGGGCCGCCTACGTGCTGACCTCCGGCTCGGCCCGGTTCGTGCTCCAGGGCCCGACCCGCGCGGACTCCCCGCTCGCCGCCCACCTCGCCGCGCACGGCGACGGGGTCACCGACCTCGCCATCCAGGTGCCGGACGTGTTCGCCGCCTACGAATACGCGGTCGGCCACGGCGCCACCGGCCTGGAAGAGCCGCACGCGGTGTCCGACCAGCACGGCACCCTGATCCGCGCCGCGATCGCAACCTACGGCGACACCCGGCACAGCCTGGTCGACCGCTCCCGCTACGACGGCGTCTACGCGCCCGGCTACGTCGAGCGCGAACCCCTGGTCGCCGCCCCGGCCAAGCGCTTCTTCCAGGCCGTGGACCACTGCGTCGGCAACGTCGAACTCGGCGCGATGGACACGTGGGTGCAGTTCTACAAGAACGTCATGGGCTTCACCAACATGGCCGAATTCGTCGGCGACGACATCGCCACCGACTACTCCGCGCTGATGTCCAAGGTGGTCGCGGACGGCACCCGCAAGGTGAAGTTCCCGCTGAACGAGCCGGCCGCCGGCAAGCGCAAGTCCCAGATCGACGAGTACCTGGAGTTCTACGGCGGCCCCGGCGTGCAGCACATCGCCCTGGCCACCAACGACATCCTGAACTCGGTCGACGGGATGCGCGCAGCCGGCGTCGAGTTCCTCGCGGCCCCGGACTCCTACTACGACGACCCGCAACTGCGCGCGCGGATCGGCAACGTGCGGGTCCCGATCGAGGAGCTGAAGGCAAGGTCGATCCTGGTGGACCGGGACGAGGACGGCTACCTGCTCCAGATCTTCACCAAGCCGGTGCAGGACCGGCCCACGGTCTTCTTCGAACTGATCGAGCGGCACGGATCGCTCGGCTTCGGCAAGGGCAATTTCAAGGCGCTGTTCGAGGCGATCGAGCGTGAGCAGGAGATTCGCGGAAACCTGTGACAAGGCACTGCTGTAACTGGCTCGCCCCCATCCGCTAACCTCGGCTGTGGCACCATGAAGGCCGAGGGCAAACGGGAATCGGGTGGGGGCGGCAGCATGACTACGGGGCCAGAGGCCGGCTACTACGCCGACCCGTCGATTCCGGGGTACATCCGCTACTGGGACGGGACGCAGTGGGTCGCCGGGACCAGCCGTCCGGCGCCGGGCAAGGCGGCTGCGGAAGCGGTTGAGCCGCAGGTTCCGCCGCGACCTGCGCAGCCTTCGCTCTCTGCGTCATCATCGCAGTCCACGGATGTATGGAAGCCCGAGCCGACCGCGGAACCGGGCCGGGGCAAGGGTGATCCGTCCGCATCGGGACCGTCGTCGACCTCTTCGACGTCATCGCAGTCCACGCCGCGGCCGATGTACCCGGCAACGAATCAGCCTTCTGCGTCGGACCGGTCCCGGTCATCGCCGCAGCCGCCGTCGCCGCCGCAGGCACCATTGCGGATCCCGGCCCAGCCGCAGCCGCCGCAAGCACCGCAGCGACCGGGGCATGGGAATCAGGATCCGTCGACGACCGGATCACAGCCCCTGTCGGCCGGCCAGACCTGGGTGCCCGAGCAGCCCGCGCCCAGAGCCGCGCCGCAACCCCCGATCCCACCGATGCCGACGCCGCCGAGCGTGCCGCCCACGCATCAGCGACCGCAGTCCCGACCTCAACCCCCACTGCTGAACCCGATCGAATCCCCGTCCCAAGCCCACGCACGCGCCCAGGTGCAGGCCCAGGCCCAGGCCCTGTCCCGGACGCCGGTCCCGCCGATGGACCCGATCCGGCACCCGGCGCAGACCCAGGCGCCCTCGCGCACCCCGGTCAGGCCGGTCCAGCCGCTGGACTCGCCGGACGCGGACGACCCGTTCACCATCCACCAGTCCGCCATGACCGGCCAGCGGCCGCTGCCGTCGAAGCCGGCCGCCGAACTGGCCGAGCGGCCCGCTCAGCGGGCCGCGCTGCTGGAGGGGCAGACCGTCCGGGCGCTGCGGCCCGCCGTCGAGCAGCCGGCCGGACCGATCAACGCGGGCAGCAGCCGCGGCGCGAGCGCCCCGGCCCCCTCGGTCGCCCGCCCGGTCGACCCGGGCCCCGACCCGGAAGCGGAGTCGGGCAACGCCGAACCGTACTCGGTCTCGACCATGGTGGTGCCCTCCGCGTTCGTCAACGCCGGGGCGTACAGCCAGGGCTGGGGCGGGCCGGCCCAGGAGGCCGGGTCGCCGTTCGCCGGACTGCCCGGCTTCGGCCCCGGCCCGGCCGCCGCGGCCGAGGAACGCCGGCCGCCGCAGGTCAGGGTGGTCCTGCTGGCCTCGCCCGGATCCCGGCTGCTGGCCAAGATCATCGACCTCTTCCTCGCCCTGCTGATGTCCAGCCCGGCCACGGTCACCCTCCTGCTGGTGGCCCACCGGCACGACCACCAGTACGTCGAGTCCCTGCGCCTGAAGGCCACCACCACCTACACCACGCTCGGCATGGACGGCACCGGGATCGCCCTGTGGGCCCTGGCCGCGGTCATCCTGATCATGGCCGCGCTGCTCTACGAGGCCTTCCGGGTCGGCGCCGGCGGCCAGACCACCGGCCGCCGGCTGGTCGGCATCCGGGTGGTCCGGGCCGGCACGGGCGACCGGTTCCGGACCGGCTCGGCGCTGATCCGCGGCGCGCTGTTCTGGGTGCTGCTGCTCGTGCCGGTGGTCGACGTGCTCACGCTCGGCCCGGTCGCCTGGGGCCGCCCCTACCGCCAGGGCCTGCACGACAAGCTCACCCGCGCGGTCACCGTCCGGGCCGACTGAGCCCGGGCGCGGATCCCTACCCGGCCGCGCCGTCGCCCGCGATCTGGCCGACCGCTCCGACCGTGCCGACCCCGGCCTCGGCGAAGTCGGCCAGCGCGGCGGTCAGGCTCTGCGGCCCGACCGCGGCGGTGAACCCGAGCAGCACCCGGGTGCCGAACCCGGCCGCGGCCGCGTCCAGCGCGGTGGCCCGGACGCAGTAGTCGGTCGCGATGCCGACCACGTCCAGCTCGGTCACCTGCCGGGCGGCGAGCCAGTCGGCCAGGGCTTCGCCGCCCTCGGTCGCGCCCTGGAAACCGGAGTACGCCGCCTCATGCCGGCCCTTGCGGAACTCGGCCGCGAAACCGGTCCCGGCCAGCGCCGGATGCAGTTCGGCGCCCTGCGTGTCCACCACGCAGTGCACCGGCCAGGAGTGCACGAAGTCCGGCTCCTGCGGCGCGGCGGCGAAGTGGCCGCCCGGATCGACGTGGTAGTCCCGGGTGGCGACCACGAAGTCCGCGCCGCCGGCCCCCTCGGCCACGTACCGGGCCAGCGCCTCGGCCACCGCGGCGCCGCCGGCCACGGCCAGCGAGCCGCCCTCGCAGAAGTCATTCTGAACGTCGACGACAACCAGGGCTCTGGTCATGGCCGGCCCCCTCTCTTTCGATGATCCGGCCAGGCCGCGGCCGCTCGGGCCGCCGGGTCCGTCCGGTGACTGCGGATTGGGACAGGGACTTCAGCCGAGCTCGTACACGGTCGGGATCACGGCCTCGCCGCGGGAGAGCTGGGTCGCCGACATCGGCAGCTCGGCCAGCGCCCGCTGGTGCAGGGCCCGGGACTCGGCCAGCGCGGGCCGGTCCAGCAACTCGCCGTGCTCGATCAGCGGGACGGTCAGCAGCCGGTCCGACCCGGGCGCGGCCGCGGGCCCGGAGCCGTCCGGCCGGCCGACCCGGATCACCTCCGCGGCGGCCACGCCGTCCTCGTCCAGCCTGCGGTAGCCGAGTTTACGGCCGCCCTGGCTCGGCTTGCCGACCGACTTCTTGGCCACCGGCACCAGCGGCGCGTCCGGATCGTCCGCCCCGGCCCGGGCGACCAGCTTGTAGACCATGCCCGCGGTCGGCGCGCCGCTGCCGACCACCAGCTGGGTGCCCACGCCGTACGCGTCCACCGGGGCGACCGCCAGTGCGGCGATCGCGTACTCGTCCAGGTCGCTGGTCACCACGATCCGGGTATCGGTCGCGCCGAGCTCGTCGAGCTGCTTGCGCACCCGGTGCGCCATCCACAGCAGGTCGCCCGAGTCCAGCCGGACCGCGCCCAGGCCGGGACCGGCCACGTCCACCGCGACCTTCACCGCCTCGGCCACGTCGTACGTGTCCACCAGCAGGGTCGTGCCCTTGCCCAGGGTGGTCACCTGGGTCTGGAACGCCTCGCGCTCGCTGTCATGCAGAAGGGTGAACGCGTGCGCGGCGGTGCCGGTGGTCGGCACGCCGTACCGGTACCCGGCCTGGAGATTGGAGCTGGAGGTGAACCCGACCAGGTACGCGGCCCGGGCTGCGGCCACCGCGGCCTCCTCGTGGGTGCGCCGCGAGCCCATCTCGATGCACGGGCGGCCGGCCGCGGCCGAGGCCATCCGGGAGGCCGCCGCCGCGATCGCCGAGTCGTGGTTCAGGATCGACAGGATCACCGTCTCCAGGATCACCGCCTCGGCGAAGGTCCCCTCCACGGTCAGGATCGGCGAGTTGGCGAAGTAGCACTCGCCCTCGGCGTAGCCGCGCACCGTCCCGGTGAACCGGTAGGCCGCCAGCCAGTCCAGGGTCTCCCGGTCCACGATCCCGGCCCGGTCCAGGAAGGCGAGCTGGTCCGGCTCGAACCGGAAGGACGCGATCGCGTCCAGCACCCGCCCGGTCCCGGCCACCACGCCGTAACGCCGGCCGTCCGGCAGTCGGCGGGCGAACACCTCGAACACGCTGCGCCGGTGCGCCGCCCCGCTGCGCAGCGCGGCCTGCACCATGGTCAGCTCGTAATGATCCGTCAGCAGGGCGGTCGAGGACCGGCCGGCGGCGGCGCCGGGGGCGGCCGCCGCGGTACTTATCGTCACCATGACGCAAAGGCTACCCCAGTCCGGGCCCGCTGTCGCGCCCGGCCGGTCCGGCGGACTGTGATCTAGGTCATCCGGTCCCATCTGTCGGTCGCGGGTGGGAAGATAGGGGCCATGAGCATCGACCCGGCCGTACTCGACCGGCCGGAGACCGTGGAGGACGAGGCCACGGACCAGCCGTGGACCACCGTCGTGTGGAACGACCCGATCAACCTGATGAGCTATGTGACCTATGTGTTCCAGAGCTACTTCGGCTACTCCAAGGAGAAGGCCGAGAAGCTCATGCTGGACGTCCACCAGGCCGGACGCGCCACCGTGTCCAGCGGCAGCAGAGAGGAGATGGAGCGCGATGTCGCGGCGATGCACTCTTTCGGCCTGTGGGCCACGCTCCAGCGCTGACCCGGCGGATCGGCGGGGCCGCCGATGACCCCGACCTTCAAGGCGGGCCGGGACGGCAGCGTGACCGCGCGCTTCCCGGCCGACTACGCCCAGCTGATCTCGGTCATGTTCACCGAGCTGATCACCCTGCTCGGCACGCACGCGGAGCCCGCCGCAACCCGGTCCACCGACCCGCTGGCGATCGAGCTGGGCCTGGCCGACCTCGGCCTGCCCGAGCTGGACCCGGACGGTCCCGCTCCGGCCGCGCCGGAGGATCCGGCGCTGGCCCGGCTGTTCCCGGACGCCTACCGGGAGGACCCGGCCGCCGCGGCCGAGTTCCGCCGCTACACCGAACCGGACCTGGCCGCGCAGAAGCGGGCCCGGGCCGAGACCGTGCTGCAGAGCCTGCGCCGGATCCCGAAGGGCGGCAAGCTCACCCTGGAGCCGGCCGAGGCGGCCAGCTGGCTGACCGCGATGAACGACCTGCGCCTGGTCATGGGCACCCAGCTCGGCATCGTGGAGGACGAACAGGACCTGGCGCAGAGCCCGGATCCGGCCGACCCGCGCAACTACCTGCTCTCGGTGTACTTCTATCTGACCTATCTCCAGGAGAGCCTGATCGAGGCGATCAGCAAGTCCTGACCCGGCCGGCGACCGGCTCCCGGCCCGGCCGCGGCCCGGATCGCCCGGCCGGCCGCCGCGGTCGAGCCGCGATCGACTACCCTGAGGGGCGTGTTGACCATCGACCAGGCGATCTACGACGCCATCATCGCGCACGCCCGCGCGGACCACCCGGACGAGGCCTGCGGCGTCGTGGCCGGACCGGCCGGCTCGGACCGGCCCACCCGGTACATCCCGATGGCCAACGCCGAGCGTTCGCCGACCTTCTACAGCTTCGACTCCGCGGAGCACTTCAAGGTCTGGCGGGAGATGGACGACCGGGACGAAGAGCCGGTGATCATCTACCATTCGCACTCGTCCACCGAGGCCTACCCGTCCCGGACCGACATCAGCTACGCCGGCGAACCGGGCGCGCACTACGTCCTGGTCTCCACCCGGGACGCGGACGGCCTGGGCGGGTTCCAGTTCCGGTCCTTCCGGATCGTGGACGGCGTGGTCGACGAGGAGCCGGTCACGGTCGTCCCACCCGGCCCCGGCGAACCCGCCGAATAGTCAGCTGAGCTGGCCTTTTCCCCGGACCGGCCGGTCGGACGGCCGTGATCGCCCGGTAACCGGCGTGTGACGGTTCCACAACGGTCCCCGTCGCGCCGACCCGGGGGTTCACACCCCAGGCGCAGGCCCCGGTATCCTTGACCCGTCTGTGGTCCTTTTCCCCGTGGCGGCGCGCAGCGGGCGGCTCGGCCGAGCCGGGACGCACCGAACCACCGCACCAAATCCTCGGGAGGGATTCGCACCATGCGGCTCATGGCCCACGCGGCCTACCGGCGACCCGTCCTGTGGTGGGCCGGCACGCGGCTGATCCTGCTCCTGTGGGCGATCGGCGCAGTCCCCTGCATCTCGCACGGCGCGGTGGCCGGCGACGTCGCGCTCTACTCCCGCTGGGCCCAGTACATGCAGGGCCAGGGTGCCTTCCCGAGCTACGACCCGCAGTGGCAGTACCCGCCCGGCGCGGCCCTGATCATGTTGGTCCCGCAGATCTTCGTGAACCTCGGGTTCAGCTACATCGTGGTCTTCTACTTCTTCGCCCTGGCCGCCGACGCGGCCGTGTTCCGGCTGCTGCTCGGCCAGGCCGACCGGATCGCCCGCGAGGCCGACGCACCGCCGCACCTGTCCGGCCTGTGGGCCTGGGTCGGCGGCGGCTTCGCGATCGGCCCGCTGATCCTGATGCGCTACGACGTGATCGTCACCGCGCTGGCCGTCGGCGGCCTGGTCGCCACGGTCCGGACCACCGCCAAGCAGGGCGCGGACAGCGCCCGGCGGCGCACCTGGGCCCTGCGCGGCGCCCTGATCGGCCTCGGCGCGATCATCAAGGTCTGGCCGGCCGTGCTGCTGGCCGGCCTGCCCAGCGGCCGGGACGGACGCCGCGCGCTGACCTGGGCGATCGGCGCCGGGCTGGTGGTCAGCGGAGTGCTCAGCGCGATCATGCCCGGCGGCCTGTCCTTCATCACCGGCCAGTACGGCCGCGGCATCGAGGTCGAGTCGGTGCTGGCCACGCCGTTCAGCGTGGCCGCCTGGTTCGGCTACGACGCGCAGACCGTGCACGAGTTCGGCGCCTTCCAGATCTCCGGCACCGGCGTGGCCGTGGTCGGCTCCTGCTCCCTGCTGCTGACCGTGATCGGCCTGGGCTTCGTGGTCTGGTGGCGGCTGCGCCGGTTCAACCACGCGGCCTGGACCCCGGCTCTGATGTACGACGTGGCGCTGACCGTCGTGCTGGTCATGGTGGTCACCGACCGGGTGCTCAGCCCGCAGTACCTGATCTGGCTGATGGGCCTGGCCGCGCTCTGCCTGGCCGAGAACGGGCCGACTCGCCGGGCCACCGTGATGGCCACCCCGGCCAGACTGGTGATGGCCTGCGTGCTGGTCACCCAGATCGAGTTCCCGATCCTGTTCGGCGAGGTGATGGGGCACGGGGTGTGGGGCACCAGCCTGGTCGCCGCGCGCAACACCACCCTCGTCGTCGCCACCGTGCTGGCCATCAAGGCCCTGTGGCGGGCCAGCACCAAGGCGCCGGGCGGGCAGACCGGGCCGGCCGGGCCCGCGGACGGACCGGCCGGCGGCCCGGCCGCCGCGGTGGCCCCGGCCCGCACTTCGGCGCACGACGCCGCCGGGATATCGGCGGACGGGATCCCGGTCGTGGCCGGAGCGCCCGTGGAGCCCACGCGCTAGCCTTGCGCTAGCACACTGGGCCGGGACGAATCGGCTGCGGAGAGGGAGCGATGAACGAATCGGCCGTCCGGCCGGGCGGCGGGACAGCGACGACGCTGCCCCCCGCGCCCGCCGGGCCTCGCTCCAACGGGCCGCGCCGCTGGGCCGACCTGATCACCGAGTACGTGTACCGGCTGGCCAGTTCCACCCTGGCCACCCCGAAGGTGGCGGTCGGGGTCTCCCTGGCCGGCATCGGCATGGTCATGGTCGTGGGCATCCTCTCGCCCAACTTCAACACCCTCAGTTCCAACCAGATCGACGGCTACGTCCAGTCGATCTCGCTCCCGCTGTCCAACCACCTGTTCCGGCTGGACCGGCCCTGGTGGATCGCGCCGGTCCTGATGTACCCCGCGGTCATCCTGCAGTGCCTCGGCCTGGCCGGACTGCTCTGGGCCAACAGCCGCGGCTGGCGGCCCAACCCCCGGCACCTGT
Source organism: Actinocrinis sp. (assembly GCA_035943635.1). Taxonomy (GTDB): domain Bacteria; phylum Actinomycetota; class Actinomycetes; order Streptomycetales; family Catenulisporaceae; genus DASZBX01. The sequence goes on from DASZBX010000120.1 coordinate 42,326, forward strand.
TCTTCGGCGCCTGCGTGATCGTCGCGATCATGGTCAACATCACGCCGGTCGGCTCCTCGGACATGGCCAGCTACGCCGCCTACGGGCACATGGCCAACCGCGGCCTGGACCCCTACAACGACACACCGCCGCTGTTCGCCGGACCCAACGCGCTCGGCCAGGGCAACGCCTACTACGAAGCGGTGGCCGCGCCCTGGCGCAGCACCCCGTCCGTCTACGGCCCGCTGGCCACCTGGGTCCAGCAGCTGGCCGCCTGGATCGGCGGGAACGACAGCCCGACCACCACGATCTACTGCCTGATGGTGTTCAACGGGCTGGTCTTCCTGGGTGTGGGCTACTTCCTGCTCAAGACCGCGGACGACCCGATCCGGGCCACCCTGATGTGGGTGGCCAACCCGGTGCTGATCCAGCAGCTGGTGGCCGGCGGCCACCTGGACACCTACACCGCCGCGGCCACCGTGGTCGGCGTCCAGATCGCCCGCAGCGGCGGGCGCGGCACCCGGTACCTGCTGGTCGGCGTCGCCGTCGGCGTGGCCTGCTGTTTCAAGGTCAACGCGGCCCTGATCGGGGCCGGGATCGGCTACGCGCTGCTGATGCGCCGGGAGTGGCTGAACCTGCTCTGGCTGGCCGTCGGCGGCATAGGCACGACCCTGCTGTTCTACTCGTACTACGGCCTGCACTCGCTGACCCAGATCGGGGCCGCCTCCAACCTGGTCGCCTCGCCCTCGATCTGGCGCGCCTTCCAGCTGGCCATGACCTGGGCGTTCGGCCTCTTCGGGCACCAGGCGCTGGGCCAGACCCTGTCCACCGACATCTCCTCGTACACCTGGCCGATCCTGATGGTCGCCCTCGCCTTCTACATGTACCGCAAGTTCTCCAGCGACCAGCCGGCCGTGGTGATCGTGCCGTTCGTGCTGTGCTTCGCCTGGGTGGTCGTCGCGCCCTGGAACCTGCCCTGGTACTCGGCCGTGGCCTGGGTCATCCTGGCCCTGCTGCCGCGCAACCCGATGACCCGGTGGCTGACCCTGGTCACCGCCTTCCTCGCCCTGTCGCACGGGTCCGGCGGCGGACCCATCTCGCTGTCCGTCTGACCGTCCAGCCCCCGATACATCGGGAGCCGAAGCGAGGGAATCGCTAGGATGCTCCTATGCGTTCTTCTGACGTGAGCCGAGCCCAGGACCCGAGCGTGCTGCTTGTGCTGCGCCGCCACGTGGACTACGGGCGCCTCTCGTGCACACTCTGTAGCTGACCGGCCGCGCACCCGCGCCCGGCCCGCCGGGCCACCGCCGTCCCCGCACGTCCCAGCGCCCTCCCCACGCAGACCAGAACCCTCCAGGAGTACCCCATGCCCGTACAGGTCTCGATCCCCACCATCCTGCGCACCTACACGAACGGGGCCAAGCGGGTGGAAGCCGCCGGCGGCACCCTGCAGGAGCTCATCGCCGACCTCGACGCCAACCACCCCGGCCTCGGCGAGCGGCTGCTGGAGAACGGCGAGCTGCGCCGGTTCGTCAACGTCTACCTCAACGACGAGGACGTCCGCTTCACCGGCGGGCTGTCCACCCCCCTGGCCGACGGCGACGCGGTGACGGTGCTGCCGGCCGTCGCCGGCGGCGCGCGGTAACCCCCGCCGATGCGCTACGACTCATTGCTCGACTCGCTCGGGCACACCCCGCTGGTCGGCCTGCCCCGGATGTCCCCGAGCGCGGACGTGCGGATCTGGGCCAAGCTGGAGGACCGCAACCCCACCGGCTCGATCAAGGACCGGCCCGCGCTGGCCATGATCGAGGCGGCCGAGGCCGACGGCTCGCTCCGGCCGGGCGCCACCATCCTGGAACCGACCAGCGGCAACACCGGGATCGCGCTGGCCATGGTGGCCAAGCTCAAGGGCTACCAGCTGATCTGCGTGATGCCGGAGAACACCTCCGAGGAGCGGCGCCAGCTGCTGCGGATGTGGGGCGCCGAGATCATCCCGTCCCCGGCCGCCGGCGGGTCCAACGAGGCCGTGCGCCGGGCCAAGCTGCTGGCCGCCGAGCACCCGGAGTGGGTGATGCTCTACCAGTACGGCAACCCGGGCAACCCCGGCGCGCACTACGCCGGCACCGGCCCGGAGATCCTGGCCGACCTGCCCACGATCACCCACTTCGTGGCCGGCCTGGGCACCACCGGCACCCTGATGGGGATCGGGCGGTTCCTGCGCGAGAAGGTGCCCGGGATCGAGATCGTGGCCGCCGAGCCGCGGTACGACGACCTGATCTACGGCCTGCGCAACCTGGATGAGGGCTTCGTGCCCGAGCTCTACGACGAGTCGGTGCTCACCACCCGCTATTCGGTCGGCTCGGCCGACGCGCTGCGCCGGACCCGGCAGCTGCTGGACCAGGAGGGCATCTTCGCCGGCATCTCCACCGGCTGCGCCCTGCACGCGGCCCTGGGCATCGCGGCCAAGGCGGCCAAGGCCGGGCAGCGGGCCGACATCGCCTTCGTGGTCGCCGACGGCGGCTGGAAGTACCTGTCCACCGGCGCCTACGAGGGCACCCTGGACGAGGCCGAGGACCGGCTCGAAGGCCAGTTGTGGGCCTGAGGCCCCCCGGCGCCCGGAGCGCGGGTTAAGGTCTTCCCGTGGCAGACGCACCGATCGGAATCTTCGACAGCGGCTACGGCGGACTGACCGTCGCCCGGGCCGTGCTCGACCAGCTTCCGCATGAACCGATCCTCTATTTCGGCGACACTGCCCGGGCCCCCTACGGCCCGCGCAGCATCGCGCAGGTCCGGGCCTACTCCCTGGAGTGCCTGGACCTGCTGGTCGACCAGGGCGTCAAGGTCCTGGTGATCGCGTGCAACTCGGCCAGCTCGGCCGTGCTGCGCGACGCCCGGGAGCGCTACTCCGTCCCGGTGATCGAGGTCATCCATCCGGCCGCCCGGCGGGCCGTCGCGGCCACCCGCAACGGCCACGTCGGGGTGATCTGCACCCAGGCGACGAAGAAGTCGATGTCCTACGACGACGCGTTCGCCGCCGCCCCGCACATCCAGCTCACCACCCAGGCCTGCCCGCGCTTCGTCGAGTTCGTCGAGGAGGGCATCACCAGCGGGGACGAGCTGATCAAGGTCGCGCACGAGTACCTGGACCCGGTCACCGAGGCCGGGGTGGACACCCTGATCCTGGGCTGCACCCACTACCCGCTGCTGACCGGTGTGATCTCCTACGTGGTCGGCGGCGGGGTGACCCTGATCTCCTCGGCCGAGGAGACCGCGAAGGACGTCTACCGCCGGCTGGCCCGGCTGGACCTGATGCGGGACGAGACCCTGCCCCCGCCGGTGCACGGCTTCCGGACCACCGGGGACCCGGAGAAGTTCCGCGAACTCGGCCGCCGCTTCCTGGGACCGGAGCTCGTCGACGTGGCCACAACGGCTACCCTCGGAGCATGACGACAAACGCCGGCACCCGTAAAGACGGCCGCAAGCCGGACCAGCTGCGACCCGTTACCATCACCCGGAACTGGCTCGACCACGCCGAGGGCTCGGTCCTGGTCGAGTTCGGCAAGACCCGGGTGTTGTGCGCCGCCTCGGTGACCGAGGGCGTGCCGCGCTGGCGCAAGGGCTCCGGGCTCGGCTGGGTCACCGCCGAGTACGCGATGCTGCCCCGGGCCACCCACGACCGGACCGACCGCGAGTCGGTCAAGGGCCGGATCGGCGGGCGCACGCACGAGATCTCCCGCCTGGTCGGCCGGGCGATCCGCGCGGTGGTCGACTACAAGGCGCTGGGCGAGAACACCATCGTGCTGGACTGCGACGTGCTCCAGGCCGACGGCGGCACCCGCACCGCGGCGATCACCGGCGCGTACGTGGCCCTGGTCGACTCGATCTCCTGGCTGCGCGAGCGCGGCACCCTGCGCGGCAACAGGGATCCGCTGACCGGGTCGGTGGCCGCGGTCTCGGTCGGCATCATCGACGGGGTCCCGATGCTCGACCTGTGCTACGAGGAGGACGTGCGCGCGGAGACCGACATGAACGTCGTGTGCACCGGCAACGGCCAGTTCGTGGAGGTGCAGGGCACCGCCGAGGGCGCGCCGTTCGACCGCTCCGAGCTCAATGCCCTGCTGGACCTCGCGGCCGGCGGCTGCGCCGACCTGACCGCGCTGCAGACCAAGTCGCTGCTGGACCAGGCCGCCCTGGACAAGCTGCGCGGAATGAACCGGTAGGCGGCGATGACCGAGCCCGTCAAGGTGGTCCTGGCCACCCGCAACACCCACAAGCTGGGCGAACTGCAGGCGATCCTGGCCGCGGTCGCCGCCCGGCCCGGCGGCCCGGACCTGTCCCGGATCGCCCTGGTCGGCGCCAATGAGTTCCCGGATCTGCCGGACGTGGTCGAGTCCGGCCTCACCTTCGCGGCCAACGCCCTGCTCAAGGCGGTGGACGCGGCCGAACGGACCGGACTGCCGGCGATCGCCGACGACTCCGGGATCTGCGTGGACGTGCTCAACGGGATGCCCGGCATCTTCTCCGCCCGCTGGGGCGGCAAGCACGGCGCGGACGCGGCGAACCTGGACCTGCTGCTGGCCCAGGTCGGCGACATCGCGGACGAGCACCGCGGCGCCCAGTTCGTCTGCGCGGCGGCGCTGGCCCTGCCGGACGGGACGCAGATCGTGCGCGAGGGCACGGTCCGAGGGCGGCTGCTGCGCGAGCGCCGGGGCGAGGGCGGGTTCGGCTACGACCCGGTCTTCCTCCCGGACGGGTTCGACCGGACCACGGCCGAGCTGACCGCCGCGGAGAAGAACTCCATCTCGCACCGCGGCCGGGCCTTCGAGGCGCTCGCGGCCGACCTCGCCGCGCTGGTCTAGGGTCCAGGCCGGGCGCGCGGGCGCCACGGGGAAGGCACTACCCGAGCTGGTCCCGACGGCGGGTCAGATACGCGATCTCGGCGGTGTTTCCGGCCAGCGAGATGGCTCGGTCGTAGGCCTCCCGGGACTCCCGGCTGCGGCCGATCCGGCGCAGCAGGGCGGCCCGGGTCGCGTGGTAGACGTGGTACTCGGCCAGGGCCTCGGCCAGCCGGTCGACGGCCGCCAGACCCACCTGCGGACCGTCCAGCTCGGCCACCGCGACGGCCCGGTTCAGGGCCACGATCGGCGAGGGGTCGAGTCGGACCAGCCGGTCGTAGAGGGCGAGGATCTGCGCCCAGTCGGTGTCGCGCACGTCGCGGGCGCTGGTGTGCACGGCGTTTATCGCCGCGAGGATCTGGTACCGCCCGGGGGCGACCCCGGCGGCCAGCCGCTCGCGCACCAGCCGGTGGCCCTCGGCGATCAGCGCCGGATCCCAGGCCCCGCGGTCCTGCTCGTCCAGGGCGACCAGTTCGCCGGTGGCCGACACCCGGGCCGTGCGGCGGGCCTCGATCAGGAGCATCAGGGCCAGCAGCCCGGCCACCTCCCCGTCCCGCGGCAGCAGGGCGCGGATCAGCCGGGTGAGCCGGATCGCCTCGGCGGTCAGGTCGCTGCGGACCGGGTCGGTGTCCGGACCGGTGGCCAGGTAGCCCTCGTTGAAGACCAGGAACAGCACGGTGAGCACGCCGCCGACCCGGGCCGGCAGGTCCTCCCCGGCCGGCACCCGGTACGGGATCCGGGCGGTCTTGATCTTGGCCTTGGCCCGGGTGATCCGCTGCCCCATGGCCGACTCCTGGACCAGGAAGGCGCGGGCGATCTCGGCCACGGTCAGCCCGCCGACCATCCGCAGGGCCAGCGCCACCCGGCTCTGCAACGCCAGCGCGGGGTGACAGCAGGTGAAGATCAGCCGGAGCCGCTCGTCGTCGATCGGGCCGGCCGGCTCGGGCGGGTCGTCGTCGTACACCAGCTGAGCCTCCGTCTGTTTGCCGCCGCGCCGGCTCTCGCGCCGGATCCGGTCGATCGCCTTGCGCACGGCCGTGGTGGTCAGCCAGCCGCCGGGGTTCGGCGGCACGCCGTCGGCCGGCCAGCGCTCGACCGCGGTGGCGAACGCCTCGGCCGCCGCCTCCTCGGCGACGTCGAGATCGCCGAACCGCCGGGCCAGGGCGGCCACCACCCGGGCCCACTCGGCCCGGTGGGCTTGGGCGATCGCGGCCTGGACGTCGGTCCCGGTCACAGGAACGGCCGCACCTCGACCTTCCGGTTGCAGGCCCTGGACCCCGCGGCGGCCAGCTTGAGCGCCACGTCCAGGTCGGCCGCCTCGATGATCCAGAAGCCGGCCATGAACTCCTTGGACTCCACGAACGGCCCGTCGCTGAACAGCGGCTCCCCGCTCCGGTTGTCGACCACGGTGGCCGCGTCGGTCGTGCCGAGGCCGCCGGCGAAGACCCAGTGGCCGTCGGCCACGAGCCGGGCGTTGAACACGTCGATCGCGGCGTCCTCCTCCTCGGTGGCCATGCCGGGACCGTCGAACAGCACGGAAACCAGGTACTGCATCGGAAGATCATCTCCTGTGTTTCGGGGCGCCCCTCGCGGGCGGCCGCTCACCTGTTCTACGAACGACCGCGCCCCGATCCGACACGGCCGGCCGCACTTCTTCGAACGGTCTGCGGTGGACGGTACCCGGGACCGGCCGGGTCCGGCCGAAAACCGGGGCTGCGGCGGCGTTGTCACCCCGATTCTAGGGACTTCGGGCTCGACCAAGCGTCGATTATCGGGGCAATTCATGCCATTGCGCGTTCATCACGCGGCCATCCAGTACAGGACACGATTTCATAACTGGTCTATACCTGGGGCCCTCCTGGTATAGACCAGAGCGTACCGGGCTGCCTAATGTGTGCGGCACCCCCGGAATTTCGGGCCCGGCTTCGATCTGAAGATCGCCAGGCGGTGCGGTATCCGCGGGAGTCCGTCCTCACACACGCACGTCTTGGTGAAAGGCATTGCAATGAAGCGTCGTCTCGCTGCCGCGGCAGCCATCGGCCTGACCGCCGCCATGGCCCTGTCCGCCTGTAGCTCCTCCTCGAAGTCCACCGGCTCCGGTTCCGGTTCAGCCTCCGGCGGTGCGGTCACCCTGCACTTCTTCGGCGCCGACTACGGCACGGCCGGGACGTCGAACTCGACCCAGACCTACTGGCAGAACATCGCCGACGCGTTCCACAAGGCCAACCCGAACATCACCGTCGACGTGCAGACGATCGACTGGAACGACTTCCCGACCAAGCTCAAGACGATCCTGCAGGCCAAGCAGTACCCGGACATCATCGAGGGCGACGCGCCGCAGCAGTACGCCCAGGACGGCCAGGCCTACCCGGCCTCGCAGGTGCTCAGCGCCACCACCCTGGGCAACCTGATCCCGACCTTCGCCAAGCAGGGCGACTACCAGGGCACCGAGTACGGCATCCCGTTCACCACCAGCACCCGGGCGCTGTATTACAACAAGAAGCTGTTCCAGCAGGCCGGCATATCCGCCCCCCCGACCACCTGGGCCGAGCTCGAGACCGACGCCGCGAAGATCAAGGCCCTGGGGAACAGCACCATCGGCTACGGCATGCCGCTGGGCACCGAGGAGGCGCAGGCCGAGTCGTACATGTGGATGCTCGGTGACGGCGGCGGCTACCAGAACTCCTCCGGCGCCTACACGATCAACTCCGCGGCCAACGTCACCGCCTTCCAGTTCATGAACACCATGGTCAAGGCCGGCGACACCGAGGCCAACCCGGGCACCGTCAAGCGCGCCACCATGTGGGCGGACTTCGCCGCCGGCTCGGTCGGCATGGTCGGCGGCTCCCCGGCCGTGGTCCCGATCATCCAGGCCGCCGGCAAGCTGCAGAGCTCCGACTGGGGCACCGCGCCGTTCCCCGGCCAGAACGGCCCGGTCAGCGCGCCGCTCGGCGTCGACGACCAGATCGTCGCGCTGAACGTGAACAAGCAGCAGCCGGCCATCCAGGCCTTCCTGAACTTCGCCTACCAGGACTCCTACCAGGCCGCGTTCGACAAGCTGTACGACCTGCTGCCGGCCACCACCAGCGCCGCCCAGACGATGAGCAGCGACCCGACCTTCGGCCCGTTCGTGGCCGCGATCGCCACCTCCTCGTCCTACCCGACCAGCGCCAACTGGTCCGACGTGAGCACCCAGATCAAGAACACGATCGGCGCGGCCGTGGACGGAACCGACCCGGCCACCGTGCTCGGCCAGATCCAGTCCTTCGCCAGCAACGGCAGCTGATCCACCAGCGCCCGGCGGGGGCCCCGTAACGCCCCCGCCGGGCTCCGGCACGCAGGCGGCGTGCCGGACGCCCGCCCCCGATCCCGGCCCCTGAGCCCGGGATCGGGGGCACCGGCGCCGTCGGGCGCCCTGACCGACCAGCGGTATCCACGACACCACCGGACGACCCGGACCCACCCGGCCCGCGCGCACGAGGCACTGGCGGCATTGGAGAGAAGAGACTATGCAGGACCTGGTGGAAACGACACCCCCCAAGGCCGCCGGCGCCGCCAAGACCGGCCCGCCCCGGCCCTCCGCGCCGATCGGCCGGCGGATCCTGCGCCTGGCCGCCCCGGTCCCGTGGCTGCTGCCGGCGATCGCGCTGATCGGGTTCGTGGTGCTGTGGCCGGTGTGGGAGATGTTCCAGACCTCCCAGCACCGGATCGACTCGGACGGCTTCGACCTTGGCGACAACGGGTGGAAGAACTACACCACCCTGTTCCACGACCCCCGGCTCGGCTCGGTGATGACCCGGACGCTGGTGTGGGTGTTCGCCATCGTGGTCCTGACGGTCGTGATCTCCCTGTTCATGGCCCAGCTGTTCAACCAGAAGTTCCCCGGCCGCAAGGTCGTGCGTTGGGCCCTGATCGCGCCGTGGGCGGCGAGCGTGATGATGACCTCGATCGTCTTCCGCTGGATGCTGGACCCGAACAACGGCGTGGTCAATGTCTTCCTGCACCAGATAGGCCTGGTCAAGCAGTTCAACGGCACCCAGGCCTCCTGGCTGGGCGACCCGACCAAGGCGCTGTGGTGGATGATCGCGGTGGCCGTGTTCGTCTCCGTGCCGTTCACCACCTACGCCCTGCTGGCCGGCCTGGCCACGGTCCCGGTCGAGGTCTACGAGGCCGCCCGGGTCGACGGCGCGGGCAAGTGGCGCACCTACTTCAGCATCACCCTGCCGCTGCTGCGCCCGGCGCTGACCGTCGCGGTCCTGATCAACCTGATGAACGTCTTCAACTCGTTCCCGATCATCTACACGATGACCAGCGGCGGGCCGGACTACCAGACCAGTACCAGCACCGTCTACATGTACGCCCTCAAGAGCTTCAACATCGGCGAGGCCGGGGCGCTGTCCGTCGTCAACTTCGGCGTCGTGATCCTCATCGTCCTGGTCTTCCTCGGGGCCAACCGCTCCACCCTGAAGGAGGGCTAGAGATGACCACCGCCACCCCGCCGCTGAGCGCCGGCACCCCGCGCACGGCCCGGCCGCCGCGCCCCCGCAAGCCGCCGTCGGGCAAGACCGTCGCGATCACCGCGACCGCCTACCTCATCGGTGTGATCTTCATCCTGCCGTACCTTGAGATGATCATCACCGCGCTGCGCCCGCAGAGCGAACTGGCCGACCGCGACTACCTGCCGCACCACTACGCGTTCAGCAACTTCGTCAACATCTGGCACACCGGCCTGGGCACCAACCTGCGGATCAGCCTGGAGGTGTCCGGCGGCGCCACCGTGCTGGCCCTGCTGGTCGCCATCCCGGCCGCGTACTACACCGCCCGCCGCCGGTTCCGCGGCCGGCTCGCGTTCCTGCTGCTGGTGCTGATCACCCAGATGTTCCAGCCGACCAGCATGATCGTCGGCATCTACCAGGAGTTCACCAACACGGTCCAGATCAACTCGACCCTGGCCCTGATCCTGGTCAACGCCGGCTTCAACCTCGCCTTCGCGGTCTGGATCCTGAACGCCTACTTCGGCGCCATCCCCAAGGAGCTGGAGGAGGCCGCCATGGTGGACGGCAACACCCGCCTCGGCGCGATGTTCCGGATCATCATCCCGCTGGCCTCCCCGGGCATCGTCACCGCGCTGATCTTCACCTTCATCGCCGCCTGGAACGAGTTCATCGTCGCCCTGACCCTGACCAACACCGACACCAGCGAGCCGCTGACGGTGAAGATGAACACCTACCTGGGCCAGTACTCGACCGACTGGCAGCACCTGTTCGCCGGCGCGGTGATCGCCACCATCCCGGTTATCGTCCTGTTCGCCGTGATCGAACGCAAGGTCGTCTCCGGCCTGACCGCCGGCTCGGTCAAGTAGCTCCGCCGCGGCGCACGGCGGGGGGACGCTGCGGCCGCCGATCTGCACCGGCGGCCGCAGCGGACGGCTACCGACCAGGGCGTCCGCAGGCGCCGGATACGGGATGCGTCGGGCGGGCCGAATACGCTAAAATCCCAGGTAGGCGGGAGTGGCGGAATGGCAGACGCGCTGGGTTTAGGTCCCAGTGTCCTGATAAGGCGTGTGGGTTCGAATCCCATCTCCCGCACTGATCAGTGGTTTCGTGCGGCTCTGGGTCGGCAGTAGGTCGCGGTCAGCGCATGGCAGTTGGGGCACAGGAGCCTGAGATTCTCCGGCCGGTTGTCCCGGAAGTCCCCGTTCACGTGGTCCACCTCCAGAGTCAGCCGCCGCCCCTGCCACACGCCGTCGAGACCGCACCCGCGGCATACCTCCGGCACCCCGACGGCCTTCAGCGCCCGCCGCAACCGGTCCCCGGGAGTCCGTCTCGGCGTTTCGTCGTATTTCAGGATCCGGGCCGGGTCCGGCACCCGTCGCGGCTTCGGCACGGCGGCCCAGGACGAGCGGGTGAAGTGGCCGGTGTCGATCCCGTTGGCGCTCAGCGCCCGGCGCAGTCTGCGGTAGTTGGCACTGTCGGCTGTGTCCAGGCCCAGCTCGCGCATCATGCCCGCCAGACTCTCGCACCGACCCGCCAAGGCCCTGAGGTGATCGGGGTCGAAACGCGGGCGCCGATGGCCGAGCGCGGCCGGATCCAGCCCGCCTTCGGCCAGCCGGGCGGCCAGGAAACGCCGGGTCCGCGGGGTCACCGGCAAGCCGAGCCGCCGGGCCAGATCGGCGACGCTCCGTGCCTGGCCGAATGCGCCGGCCAGTTCGACCCGGCCGATCTCGCGGAACGGTTCCGGGGCCGGCCGCAGCGAAGTGATATGCAACACATCGATGCCCAGTTCCCTGATCCGCCGCGCCAGGTGGGCCGACCCGCCCCCGGTGACCGCCAAGCCCAGGTGTCTTATCACTCCGTGGTAACTCGTGCAGGCGGCCACCGCGGGCCTCAGGTTGTCCTCGGTGTAGCGATTGCGCGGGCGGACGGTCGAAGCCATGTGCGCTCCTGAGGGCCGCGGGAGATGCGTCTCCCGGGGTGGAATCCGAACACCTGAACCGTAGGCAGACCGGACCCGGCCAGGCGGCGGAATCAGACGGCGGTCACCCTTTCGAAGGATTTTTCGGCGGGCGGCCCGCCCTCGCCGGCGGCCCGCATGCCGCCCCCGCCGCCAGACATGCGAAAGCCGCGTCGAAGCGGTCTGCTTCGGCGCGGCCAGGTGTCCCGTCAGGGCTGCGGGGACGGGATCAGACGGTCGTGATGACCTTGTCCGTCTCCAGGCGCGGGCTGCGCGGGAACCAGGCGTTCTCGCCCGGCTTGCCGATGTTGACCACGACGAGGGTCTTGTAGCCGGACTCGGCGAAGAACTCGGCGTCGATGCCGGGGCCGTCGAAGCCGGTCATCGGGCCGGCCACCAGGCCGGCCGCGCGGATGCCGAGGATCAGGTAGCCGATCTGCAGGGTGGCGTTGAGGCGGGCGGCGTCGAACCGGAAGTCCTGGCCCTGGAAGATCGCCTGGGCGCCGGGGTAGTGCGGGAACTGGGTGGGCAGGTGCTCGTGGAACTCGGGGTCGTAGGCGAGCACGGCGACCAGCGGGGCGGTCCGGGTCTTGGCCTTGTTGCCGTCGGCCAGGTGCGCGACCAGGCGCTCGCGGGCCTCGGGGGTGCGGACCAGGGTGATCCGCAGCGGCTGGGTGTTCATCGAGGTCGGGCCGTACTTGACCAGGTCGTAGATCGCCTCGATCTGCTCGTCGCTGACCGGCTCGTCCGTGAATGTGTTCGCCGTGCGGGCCTCGCGGAACAGCAGGTCCTGGGCGGATTTGTCGAGTTCGAGGATCTCGTCGTAGGTGCTCATGCTGGGCTCAACTCCAGTGGGTGAATGCCTGGTGGGGACATCGGGGACCAACTCTGTTGAAGTTTAAACTATTCCCCGGGTGCGGCGGAACGCCCAGGCCCCACCGGTCTTGTGAGCAGACCTCCGGGCGGACTCCCGCGGGGTCGCCGGGCGGGCCCCAGGGTGGCCGCCTGGGCGGCGCACAGCGGTCGGTTGAGTGGATGTCCGAGTCACCGTCTGAGCGGGCTTCTGTACGGGCCCTGCGCCGCCGCGGCAGCTCGCCGCGGCGCCCGCGCGACGTCGGTCCGCCGCCGGTGGGGCGCCGACCGGACGCCGACGAGCCCTCATCCGGCCCGTCGGCGGGGGCGGCGGTCCGGGTGCGGCACGCGGGGCGGAAACCCGATTTCAATCTGGGGCCCGGTCCGTGTATGGTTTACCTCGCTGCGCCCCTTTAGCTCAGTCGGCAGAGCGTCTCCATGGTAAGGAGAAGGTCTACGGTTCGATTCCGTAAAGGGGCTCGTGGATTGACGGCCCGCCCGTGACGTTTGTACGAGCGTCGCCAAGGCGGGCCGTCGCCAATCCCGGCGGTGTAGCTCAGTTGGCAGAGCAAGCGGCTCATAATCGCTGTGTCACCGGTTCAAGTCCGGTCACCGCTACTGAAGTGACGCAGTACCGGCAACGGTAGCTGGGTACCCCTTCCGCGGGCCTGTCGGAGTGTCTGATTTCTTCGGGTACTCTTGGTGGGTTCACTATTTTCCGTCTGTCTTATCGAAGTAGGAGTCGCTCCCGTGGCCGCTACCGACGTCCGCCCGAAGATCACGCTGGCCTGCGTGGAGTGCAAGGAGCGGAACTACATCACCAAGAAGAACCGGCGCAACGACCCGGACCGGCTGGAGCTGAAGAAGCACTGCCCGCGTTGCCACAAGCACACCGCGCACCGCGAGACCCGCTAGCCGCGCGCAGTACCGCAGCCGAAAGCCGCCCTGGTGGGGAAACCGGGGCGGCTTTCGGCGTGCGGGACCCTGGCGCAGCAGGTCACCCTGACCGTCAGACCGTCAGACCACGCCCGTCCGGAAAGGCCACCGTTCATGCCGCTGGATCAGTCATTCGTCGGACGGGTCTACCCGCCGACCGAGCCGTACGAGGTCAGCCGGGTCAAGATCCTGGAGTTCGCCGAGGCGGTGGGGGACGGGCACCCGGCCTACCGGGACCGCGCGGCGGCGGAGAAGCTGGGCCACCCGGACGTGGTCTGCCCGCCGACCTTCCCGATCGTGATCTCGATGCCGGCCGCCGACCAGGTGGTCAAGGACCCGGCGCTCGGCCTGGACTGGGCCCGGGTGGTGCACGGGGACCAGCGCTTCGTCTACCGCCGGCCGATGCGCGCGGGGGACCGGATCGTCGCCCTGGTGAAGGTGGAGTCGATCAAGTCGATGGCCGGCAACGACCTGATCAGCCTGATCACCGAGCTGCAGACCGAGGAAGGCGAGCTGGTCTGCACCGCGTACGCGCTGCTGGTGGCCCGAGCCGGAGGAGAAGACTGATGATCCGATATTCAGACGTCGAGGTCGGCACTCAGCTGCCGGCGCAGTCCTTCCCAGTCCGCCGGTCCGATCTGGTCCGTTACGCCGGGGCTTGCGGGGACTTCAACGAGATTCACTGGAACGGGCGATTCGCGGTCGAGGTCGGGCTGCCCGACGTGATCGCGCACGGGATGTTCACCATGGCCGAGGCGGCCCGGGTGGTGACCGACTGGCTGGACGACCCGACCGCGCTGGTCGAGTACGGGGTCCGGTTCACCAAGCCGGTCGTGGTCCCGGACGACGGGACCGGCGCGTTGATCGAGGTGAGCGGGAAGGTGGCCGCGCTGCTCGACGGCAACCTGGCCCAGGTAGACCTGGTCGCCTCCAGCGCCGGCCAGAAGGTGCTCGGCCGGGCCAGGGCCGTGGTGCGGCTCGGCTGAGCCGGCCGGCCGGTGCGCGCGGCCCCCCGTCCTCAGCTCGTGGCAACAGCCTGACCACACCAAGTAGGATCTGCAACCGTGACCGTTACTTTTGCTGACCTGACCACGATGCGAGTCGGCGGGCCGGTGGGCAGGCTGCTGGCTCCCGAGTCCACGCCGCATGTCCTGGACGTGCTGAGAGAGGCCGGCGGGCGGCGGGAGCCGGTGCTGGTCATGGGCGGCGGGTCGAACCTCGTCGTGGGCGACGCGGGCTGGGACGGCACGGTGGTCAAGATGGCCTCGGCCGAGCTGCAGATCGACGGGGACCTGGTCACCGCCGCCGCCGGGGTGGAGTGGGAGCACCTGGTGGCGGTCACCCTCGCGGAGGGGCTGGCCGGGCTGGAGGCGCTGTCCGGCATCCCGGGCTCGGCCGGCGGCACCCCGGTGCAGAACGTCGGGGCCTACGGCACCCTGACCTCGGACGTGCTCGACTCGCTCTCGGTCTACGACCGGGAGACCGACCGGCTGGAGCAGTGGAAGCCGGACCAGTGCGGGTTCGGCAGCCACCGGCAGTCGGTGTTCAAGCACACCGACCGCTGGGTTGTGATCGACGTCACATTCCGGCTGCACCGCGGCACCCAGTCCAAGCCGATCGAGTACGCGGAGCTCGCCGCCCGGCTGGGCATCGAGGTCGGCGGCACGGCCGCGGCCGCGGACGTGCGCGAGGCGGTGCTCGGGCTGCGCCGGCAGAAGCGGATGGTGCTGGACCCGGCGGACCACGACACCTGGAGCGTCGGGTCGTTCTTCATCAACCCGGTGCTGGCCGTGGTGCCGGAGCGGGCCCGCGAGTGCCGCGGCCACTACGACATCAAGGGCACGAAGCTCTCGGCCGCGTGGCTGATCCAGAACGCCGGCTTCCCGCCCGGCTACGGCACGGACTGGGCCAACGGGCGGGTCGCGCTGTCCAGCGTGCACACCCTCGCGGTGACCAACCGCGGCGGCGCGACGACGCAGGACGTGATGGACTTCGCCGCGCACATCCGGGAAGGGGTCCAGGCCCGGTTCGACATCCGGCTGAGCCCGGAGTGCGACCTGATCAACTGTTCGTTCTGACGCCGCGGACCGGCGTCCGGCACCCGGGCGCCGGACGTCCGGGCGCCGGACGTCCGACCTGCCCCGGTCGGCGGCCCGGGCCGTTCTCCAGCGGTTCGGACCGCCGCAGTGCTAGGCTGCGCCAGCGGCAGATATCAGCCCTCAGCACGATTTCATCAACATATTGGCTGTACGCGGCCATCGACGCGCCCGATCGAGGCGGTAGTCGCACTCTCCTCGCCGGCGCCCCCGGGCCCCGGCGGAAACGGCGGCCACGGCGCGCCGTGGCGGGCGGCGAGGAAGGTCAGACAGTGCTACAGATCACCGGAACCGGGCATGCCGGCATGCGGATCGACACCCCCGCGGGCAGCATCCTGTGCGACCCCTGGGTGAACCCGGCGTTCTTCGCCTCCTGGTTTCCGTTCCCGGACAACTCCGGACTCGACTGGGAACAGCTCGGCGCCACCGACTACCTGTTCGTCAGCCATCTGCACCGGGACCACTTCGACGCCGAGCACCTGACCCGGTTCGTCTCGAAGAAGGCGACCGTGCTGCTGCCGGACTACCCGACCGACGAGCTCGAGACCGAGCTGCGCGAGCTCGGTTTCACCGACTTCCTGCGCACGAGGACCAACGAGGTGGTCGAGCTCGACGGGGGCCTGAAGGTGATGGTCCAGTCGCTGATCGCGCCGAACGACGGGCCGATCGGCGACTCCTCGCTGTGGGTGGAGTACGACGGGGTCCGGCTGCTGAACCAGAACGACGCCCGGCCGGCCGAGCTGAGCGTCTTCGCCGAACTCGGCCGGGTGCACGCGCACCTGCTGCAGTTCTCCGGCGCCATCTGGTACCCGATGGTCTACGACCTGCCGCAGAACGCGAAGACCACCTTCGGCAAGCAGAAGCGGGAGCGGCAGTTCGACCGCACCTTCCGGTACATCGACGACCTCAGGGCGGACCACGTCTTCCCGATCGCCGGGCCGCCGTGCTTCCTGGACGACGCGCTCTGGCCGTTCAACGACATCTTCGGCGACGAGGGCAACATCTTCCCGGACCAGCACGTGTTCCTGGCCGAGTACGCGAAGGTGGGCGGATCCAACGCGCACGTGCTGCTGCCCGGTTCAGTCTCCCGGGTGACCGCGGACGGTTGCGAGACCACCCATCCGGTGCCCGACCTGGACGCGTTCTTCGCGGCCAAGGAACAGCACCTGCAGGAGTACCGGGAGCGGCAGCGGCCGGTGATCGAGGCGGCCAAGCTGACCTGGGAGCACCCCGAGATCGACGTGCTGGCCGGGCTCAAGCAGCAGATCGAGCCGCTGCTGGAGGAGTCCGTGTACATGGCCAAGGGGGTCGGCGGCCCGGTGCACTTCGAGCTGACCGACCCGGCCGGCGCGGTGGTCGAGTCGATCGTGGTGGACTTCCCGGGCCGGCAGGTGCGCCGGTACGCCGACGAGAAGGTGCGCTACCGCTTCCGCACCGAGCGCCGGCTGATCGAGCACCTGCTGTTCACCGGCGAGGTCGACTGGTCCAACTCGCTGTTCCTGTCCCTGCGGTTCACCGCGACCCGGGTCGGCCAGTACAACGAGTTCGTCTACGCGTTCTTCAAGTGCCAGTCCGAGGAGCGGCTGCAGTACGCCGAGGGCTGGTACGACGAGCACGAGCGTGCCACGGACGCCGAGGACATCACGATGGGCGACTGGGTGATGCAGCGCCGCTGCCCGCACCTGAAGGCCGACCTGACCCGCTTCGGCATCGTCGACGGCCAGACGCTCACCTGCCAGCTGCACGGCTGGAAGTTCGACCTGGCCAGCGGCCGCTGCCTCACCAGCACCGGCCACCACCTCCGGGCGCACCGGGCCGGCGAGGAGTCCGACCAGGACCAGGTCAAGGACCAGGACCAGGAGCCCGCGACGTCTTCCTGAGCCCGTCGGCCGCCTCGTCGGCCCGTCGGCTGATCAGCACGAGCACAGACCCAGCCAGCGGCGACCCCACGTCGCGGCTGGCTGGGCGTATCGGTCCGCATCCGGCGCCCCCAGCCCGCACTCCATGCCGGATCCCCACCGGCGAAAACCAACAGCGTTTCCACCCCCGGGAAGAAAACCGCGTTCCGGGCGCTTGACTTAGAAGTTATCAGTCACTAACTTAGTTTCTGTCAGGACCGGTGAGGAGAAGCCACGATGAGCCCGCGGATGTCAGCCGAGGATCGGCGCGAACAGGTGATCAGGGAATCGATCGCCGTCTTCGCCCGGTTCGGCTATGAGGGGGCGACCACGGCGGCGATCGCCGAACGGGTCGGAGTGACCCAGCCGTACCTGTTCAAGCTGTTCCCGACGAAGAAGGACCTGTTCCTCGCCGCGAGCGCCCGGAACATGGTCGACACCCTGAACCTGCTGCGCGACGCGGCCGGCGGCAAGACCGGCCGGGACGCGCTGGAGGCGATGGGGGAGGCGTACAAAGAGAAGCTCAAGACCGACCGCAGCTGGCTCCAGATGCAGCTGCAGTCGTACGCGGCCTGCGTGGACGAGGACGTCCAGCGGCAGACCGGACAGTGGCTCCAGGAACTGTGGGACGGCATCGCGGCGCTGGGGATCGGGATCTCGATCGAGGAGATCGTGACCTTCTTCGCGACCGGGATGTTCTGCAACGTGATCGCCGCGGTCGGCCGGGCCGACAGCGACGACCCGGTGTGGGCGCCGATCCTGGACGCGATCGGCCGGATCAACGGCAAAGACGCCGGCGAACGCTGCTAGTGCCAGCTTGACCGGCAGTTCCACAGCCTCATACCAGCACATCCAAGACTTCTGACAAGCCATCCGAGCACCAGGCGATGGCAGAGCTCTGCCCTGTGAGATGAGTTATCACTTACTAACCGCTGAACTTAGTGATCGATAACTAGCCAACCCGACCGCCACCCGACCCGGGAGGACCACCATGTCCGACACCACGCTCGTCCAGCCCCTGTCGCCCGACTCGTCCGCGCACCCGCCGACCGACCCGCCCGGAACCGGAGCCCGAAGAGAGGCCAGGCCCGATCTGACCGACCAGAACGCCACCGTCGGCCGTCCCGTGCGCACGTTCATCGTGGTCGGCATCGCGATGTTCATGGCCCAGTTGGACAACCTGGTGGTCACCACCGCGCTGCCCTCGATCCAGCGGTCCCTGCACGCCGGCCTGCAGGGCCTGCAGTGGACGGTCTCGGCCTACACCCTGACCTTCGCGGTGTTCCTGCTCACCGGCTCCACCCTCGGCGACCGGTTCGGCCGGCGCCGGCTGTTCACGCTCGGGCTCGGCCTGTTCACCGCCGCCTCGGTCGGCTCGGCCCTGGCGCCGAACATCGGCACCCTGGTCGCCTTCCGGGCGCTCCAGGGCATGGGCGGGGCGATCATGGTCCCGCTCACCCTGACCCTGCTGTCCGCCGCGGTCCCGCCGGCCAAGCGCGGCCTGGCCATCGGCGGCTGGGGCGCCCTGGCCGGGCTGGCCGTCGCCTTCGGCCCGATGATCGGCGGGGCCGTGGTCGAGGCCGGCTCCTGGCAGTGGATCTTCTGGGTGAACGTGCCGCTCGGCGTGGTGCTGCTGCCGCTGGCCCGGCTCTGGCTGAGCGAGAGCCACGGCCCGGCTCCCCGGCTCGACCTGGTCGGCAACGCCCTGGCCAGCCTGGGCCTGTTCGGCGTGGTGCTCGGCCTGATCCGCGGCGGCTCGATCGGCTGGACCAGCCCGCAGGTGCTGGCCGGACTGATCGGCGGCCCCGTGCTGCTGGCCGTCTTCGTGGTCTGGGAACTGCGCACCGAGCACCCGCTGCTGCCGATGCGGCTGTTCCGCAGCCGGGCCTTCTCCCTGGTCAACCTGGCCTCGCTGCTGATGTTCTTCGGGATGTTCGGCTCGATCTTCTTCCTGGTCCAGCTGTTCCAGACGGTCTGGGGCTACTCGCCGGTGGCCTCGGGCGTGCGGATGCTGCCGTGGACCGCGCTGCCGATGGTGGTCGCCCCGGCGGCCGGGATCCTGTCCGACCGGATCGGCGGGCGCGGCATCGTCGCCTGGGGCCTGCTGCTGCAGGCCGGCGCGCTGGCCTGGCTGGCCGCCGTGATCACGCCGACCGTGCCCTACTCCCACCTGGTGCCCGGCCTGATCCTGGGCGGCATCGGCAACGGGATGTTCTTCGCCCCGATCGCCACGCTGGTGCTCGGCTCGGTCCGCCGCGAGGAGGAGGGCATCGCCTCCGGGGCGAACAACGCCCTGCGTGAACTCGGCGGCGTGCTCGGCATCGCGGTGATGGGCGTGATCTTCACCGCCCGCGGCGGCTACGGCCCGACCCGGGTGCTCTCGGCCGGACAGCACTTCGTGAACGGCCTGACCCCGGCGGTCTACGCCGGCGCCGGACTCCTGGTGGTGGCCTCGGTGGCCATGTTCCTGGTGCCCAAGGTGCGCAAGGTCGTCGTCGGAGCCCCCGACGAAGCTTTGGCCGAGGCCTGACCGGGCAGTCGGCGCGGCATCACGGAGCCCGACCACCCGTGCCCGGCGCGGCACAGGCCTTACCCGGATTTAGCGAAGCCACAGACAGACCGCGAGGGCCCTCGGGGCCGGGAATCAGATTCCAGATCTGATTCCCGGCCCCGAGGGCCCTCGCCTGTCTTCACCCATTCGGCGGACGATTATCGGCCACCCGGCTGAACCGCGGTTTCCCTCCCGCCGCTCACCGCCCGCTGCTCGCGCCTCTGCTCAGACCAGCAGCTTCTGCAGCCGGGTGATGCCCTCGACCAGGTCGCTGTCGCCCAGCGCGTAGGACAGCCGCAGGTAACCCGACGGCCCGAACGCCTCGCCGGGCACCACGGCCACCTCGGCCTCGTCCAGGATCAGCGCGGCCAGTTCGGCCGAGGTGTCCACCCGGCGGCCGGCGAACTCCCGGCCCAGCAGGCCGCGGACCGAGGGGTACGCGTAGAACGCGCCCATCGGCTCCGGGCAGTTGACCCCCGGGATCTCGTTGAGCATCCGCACCATGGTCTGCCGGCGCCGGTCGAAGGCCACCCGCATCTCGGCCACCGCGGTCAACTCGCCGGAGACCGCCGCGAGCGCGCCCACCTGGGCCACGTTCGACACGTTCGAGGTGGCGTGCGACTGCAAGTTCGTCGCGGCCTTGATCACGTCGGCCGGCCCGGCCAGCCAGCCGACCCGCCAGCCGGTCATCGCGTAGGTCTTGGCCACCCCGTTGGCCACGACGCAGCGGTCGGCCAGCGACGGGACCGCGGCCAGGATCGAGGTGAACTTCGCGTCGCCGTAGACCAGGTGCTCGTAGATCTCGTCGGTCAGCACCCACAGGCCGTGCGAGTCGGCCCACTCGCCGATCGCCTTCGTCTGCTCGGCCGAGTACACCGCGCCGGTCGGGTTGGACGGGGAGACGAACAACAATACCTTGGTCCGCTCGGTCCGAGCCGCCTCCAGCTGGTCCAGCGAGACCAGGTAGCCGGCCGTCTCGTCCGCGAAGACCTCCACCGGCACGCCGCCGGCCAGCCGGATCGCCTCCGGGTAGGTGGTCCAGTACGGCGTCGGCACGATCACCTCGTCGCCCGGGTCGAGCAGGGTGGCGAAGGCGTTGTAGATCGCCTGCTTGCCCCCGTTGGTGACCAGCACCTGGCTCGGGTCGAACGTCACGCCCGAGTCCCGCAGCGTCTTCGCGGCGATCGCGGCCTTGAGCTCGGGCAGCCCGCCGGCCGGGGTGTACCGGTGGAACCGCGGGTCCCCGGCCGCGCTTATGGCCGCCTCGACGATGTAGCCGGGGGTCGGGAAGTCGGGCTCGCCGGCGCCGAAGCCGATCACCGGCCGGCCGGCCGCCTTCAGGGCCTTGGCCTTGGCGTCCACGGCGAGGGTGGCGGACTCGGCGATCGAACCGATCCGCCGGGAGATGCGGGGCAACGAAGACTCGGTCATGCCGTCCATGGTGTCACTTTTCCGGCAGGGCGCGAACCGGTTCCGCACTCCGGACCCATCGCGCGCCGGGCACGCTCCCCCCGACGGAACCCCGACGGAACCCCGCCGAAACCCCGCCGGACCCCGGCCGGGACCGACCGGGCGGATCTCATTCGACGCGGAGGGCCGGTAGCGTCTAGACTCATCCGTGTCTTGAGGCAGGACCTCGACGAAGGGTCGTAGCTCAACTGGCAGAGCACCGGTCTCCAAAACCGGGGGTTGGGGGTTCAATTCCCTCCGGCCCTGCATCATGACAAGCGAAAGGCACCTCCTCGGCTGAGGAGGTGCCTTTTCTGTTTCCACCCCCCCGGCGACCGTGGCAGGCAGAGGTTCCCTTCCAGGCCCCGAGATCGCCTCCCGCAGCCCCGCGGCGTCCATCCTCGAGCACCCCACATGCTCACCTGGTGAGACACTCGAACCCCGCCGAACCCGCCTCGACCTGCGCGACGACTCCGCCCCCGCGCCCCGCACCCCACCCCTGCCGCACACCGGCGACACACCGCCCGCCAAGCCTTGCGCTATGCTGGCCAGACAAGACCGCGATCTCTCCGACCAGGTTTCCGAGGGTTTCAACACCCTCCGATCCTGAGGGAAGACAGCCTTAAAGCAGGCATACAAGCCGCGCCAGTGAAACCTCCTCAGCGCAAGAGGTAGCCCTGACGCGGCTTGCGTCGTACTCTTTGCGGTGCGGCATGCTCGATCTGGATGGGCATGGCGGTTCTGCACCGATTAGATCAGGTGAGGTAGCACGGTGAGCCAGGCGCGCAACGACGCGGAAGACCTCGACGCGGAAGAGCTCGACGAGGAGTTCGCGGAGGACGAACCGCAGGACGCGGCAGAGGAGAAGGCCACCAAAGCCGACCGCCGAAGCCGCAGGGACCGGAAGGACGACAAGCGTCCGTCCCGGGGCAAGAAGCCGGCCGCCAAGAAGTCCACCGGCCCGGCCGCGAAGAAGCCTGCGGCGAAGAAGCGCAAGCGTACGTCGCCCGCGCTCTTCTACCGGCAGATCGTGGCCGAGATGCGCAAGGTGGTGTGGCCGACCCGCGCGGAGCTGTCCACGTACACCGCGGTCGTGATCGTCTTCGTGGTGTGCATCATCGGCATCGTGGCAGCCATGGACTACGGCATCAGCAAGGCTGTCCAAGCCGTATTCGGCTAGATCCGAGCGGTTTGGCGGGTAGGCTCCTGTAGTACGAAGAGGGCCAACCTTCTCCGCCCGGGGCGGAGATGAACCGAGGAAGAGGCAGCAGTGTCCGACATGACCGAACCGGTGGGGCCCGACGAGCAGGAAGACGTCGAAGGCGGTCCCGCCGCTGAAGTTGCCGTCGCCGAGGTTGCCGAGGCCGCTGAAGTCGCCGAAGAACTGCCGTCGACCGTCGAGGAGTTCAAGGAGGCGCTTCGCCGCGCCCCCGGCGACTGGTACGTCGTGCACTCCTACGCCGGCTACGAGAACCGGGTCAAGCAGAACCTCGAGACCCGGATCCAGTCCCTCAACATGGAGGAGTACATCTTCCAGATCGAGGTGCCGATGGAGGAGGCCGTGGAGATCAAGAACGGCCAGCGCAAGAAGGTGCGGCGCAACAAGTTCCCCGGCTACGTCCTGGTCCGGATGGAGCTGACCCCCGACTCCTGGGGCGTGGTGCGCAACACGCCCGGCGTCACCGGGTTCGTCGGCAACGCGCACGAGCCCTTCCCGCTCACCCTGGACGAGGTCGCCAAGATCCTGATGGAGGAGCAGCCGCAGTCCGCCGAGGGCGGCTCCTCGACCAAGCCGGCCATGGAGGTCAAGGTCCTGGACTTCGAGGAGGGCGACTCGGTCACCATCGTGGACGGCCCGTTCGCCACCCTGCAGGCCACGATCAACGAGATCAACGTCGACTCGCAGAAGGTCAAGGGCCTGGTCGAGATCTTCGGCCGGGAGACCGCGGTCGAGCTGAGCTTCTCCCAGATCCAGAAGAACTGACGACGTCGCCGAACCTCCCGGGCCGCGCCCGGAACCGCTGTACCGCAGGCCCCGACCAGATCATTTTGGTCGGGGCCGCGCTGTTGGGCTAACCTTGGCGTTTGTGCCATGGCGCCCGCCGCCGAATCTGGCGAGACCGCGCGGCCGGGCGGGCACGAGATCGTCACTGGTCAGGCTGGAGCCTGCTGTGACCACGAAGCGACAGAAGAGATAAGGACTCGGAGCATGCCTCCCAAGAAGAAGCTCGCAGCCATCATCAAGTTGCAGGTCAAGGCCGGTATGGCCAACCCTGCGCCGCCGATCGGCCCGGCCCTGGGCCAGCACGGCGTGAACATCATGGAGTTCTGCAAGCAGTACAACGCGCAGACCGAGGGCCAGCGCGGCCAGATCATCCCGGTGGAGATCTCGGTCTTCGAGGACCGCTCCTTCACCTTCGTCACCAAGACCCCGCCGGCCGCCCGCCTGATCCTGAAGGCCGCCGGACTGGACAAGGGCTCGGCCGTGCCGCACAAGACCAAGGTCGGCGTGCTCACCCAGGCCCAGGTCAAGGAGATCGCGCAGCTGAAGATGGAAGACCTCAACGCCAACGACCTGGACGCCGCGGTGAAGATCATCTCCGGCACCGCCCGGTCGATGGGCGTCACGGTCGAGGCCTGACGGCCGACGCACCGAACGCCCGCGGACCCGTCCGCGGGCAGTGGCAGGGCCTAGCGCGGCCCGGACACCACGAACTCCACGCAAGAATCCACTAGGAGCTTTCCATGAAGCGCAGCAAGGCCTACGTCGCCGCGGCCGCCCTGATCGACCGCGACGCCGTCTACAGCCCGCTCGAAGGGGTGCGGCTGGCCCGGACCACCTCGTCCAAGAAGTTCGACTCGACCGTCGAGGTCGCCTTCCGCCTGGGCATCGACCCGCGCAAGGCCGACCAGATGGTCCGCTCGACCGTCATCCTGCCGCACGGCACCGGTAAGACCGCCCGAGTCCTGGTCTTCGCCACCGGTGACCGCGCCGAGGCCGCCCGCGCGGCCGGCGCCGACCACGTCGGCGGGGACGAGCTGATCGACCAGGTGGCCAAGGGCTTCCTGGACTTCGACGCCGTGGTCGCCACCCCGGACCTGATGGGCAAGGTCGGCCGGCTCGGCCGGGTGCTGGGCCCGCGCGGCCTGATGCCGAACCCGAAGGTCGGCACCGTGACCCCGGACGTGGCCAAGGCCGTGAACGAGATCAAGGGCGGCAAGATCGAGTTCCGGGCCGACCGGCACGCGAACCTGCACGTGATCATCGGCAAGGCCTCCTTCTCCGACGAGCAGCTGGTGGAGAACTACGCCGCCGCGCTGGACGAGGTGCTGCGGGTCAAGCCGTCCTCGTCCAAGGGCCGCTACCTGAAGAAGATCACCTTCGCCACCACCATGGGCCCGGGCGTCCCGGTCGACCCGAACCGGACCCGCTCGCTGCTGAGCGACGACGAGTCCTGATCCGCCCGCGGCCCCCGGCCGCGCCCGCCGCCCCCGGACCGCGCCTCGGTCCGGGGGCGCCGTCGTGTCCGGGGCCGGCCGGGTGCGGTCCCGGCGGCGCTCCAGGGATCCTGCCGAGGCGTTCTCGGGCCGCCGTGCGCCCGCAGGCACCCGGTGGCCGACGGCAGCCGCGCCGGACCGGTCCCGGCCGTCCTGGACTAGTCCGGCCGGGGGACCCGCGCGGCGCTCGCCGGGCCGCCGGCGGGCCGGGCGCCCGGCCCGCCGCCGCCGCCCGGCCGATCGTCACAGGGCTCGAATGTTCCCTGCTCGCGGCCGGTGCCGGCCGGCCGATCCGCAGCCGCCCGGCCGACTGTGACTTTGTCTCAGGTTGGCAGCGAGTGGCCGCTGCGTTGGCTTGCTGTCGCATGCTCGCCGTACTGTGGGTACTAGAGCGCAGACAACAAGCGCTAGTCCAACTGGGAGGGTTGGTCACATCATGGACAAGAAGACCGGAGCGGCCGCGTTCGTTGCGGCCGTCTCACTGACCGCGCTGGCCGGATGTACCTCGGCCACCACGGGTACCACCACTGCAGGGGGCGGAAGCACGAGCACCGGCAGCACGAACACCGGGTCCGGCGGGTCCGGCGGCGGAAGCGGCACGCCCGCGAGCATGATCCTGGCCGCGGTGGCCAAGTCCACCAGCGACAACTCGGTGACCATCACCGGGTCCGTGACCGGCGGCACGACCGGCACCACCACCAAGATGTCCGGGGTCGAGGAGTTCCAGCCGCTGAAGTCGTCCCTGACGATCAGCATGAGCGGCGGGGCCGCCGCCGGGCAGGACATGTCCGCGATCTTCGACGGGACGAACTACTACATCAAGAGCCCGCAGCTGTCGGCCCTGGCCGGCGGCAAGACGTGGATCGAGCTGAACACCTCCGCGCTGACCGGCGGGACCGCCAACCCGCTCTCGTCGCTGTCGGGCTCGCTCAAGACGCAGTCCCCGCTCAGCGAACTGGACGCGCTGGTGGCCGCGGGCGACCTCAAGCAGGTCGGCACCGAGTCCGTGGACGGCCAGCAGACCACGCACTACACCGGCAGCCTGACCGCCGCCCAGGCCTCCGACATGGCCGCCACCAACGGCCTGGACGCGCAGGCGGTGGCGCAGATCAAGGCCGCGTTCGCCGACGGCGGTTTCCAGACCGAGACGATCGACCTGTGGACCGGCTCGAACAGCCTGCCGGTGCGGATCGTCTCGGCCGTGAACTCCACCACCCTGGGCACGGTCACCTCGACCTTCGACTTCACCGGCTGGGGCGCGCCGGTGACCATCACCGACCCGCCGTCGGACCAGGTCGGGACCTTCAGCATCCCCGGTCTGCCCACGTCGAGCGACTGAGCGGCGGCAGCGCCGAGCTGTCACGGCACTGACATCCGGCTCTGACCACAGGCGCCGGCCCGGACCTGCGGGCCGGCGCTTCGCCGTGTGCCGGGGTGATACCGATTTGGTCATCCGCACACCGGTCACGTACAGTGAGACCAATCCGATGACCGCTGGTCGCTCGTCCCTGCTCGCGCAGAGACAAGTCGAAGGTGCCGCAATCTGCGGACGGCCCGCGTAGGTGTGTGTGGCAGTCTGACGCCGGCCTCTGGCCGTGACCACGTCTTTCCGACCCCGTGCGCCTGCGCCGGGGTCTTCCGCTTTCTCCGCCCCCTTCCCCGCGTGACGAGTGGTTCTCGGCAACCGAGCTGTAACCCAACGTCCCGGAAGGAGGGCCATGTCGAAGGCTGAACGTCAGGCCACCGTCGAAGAGATCACGGAGCGTTTCCGTGGATCCCAGGCGGCGCTGCTGACCGAGTATCGCGGGCTCACCGTGAAGCAGCTCAAGGAGCTGCGCCGCTCCCTGGGCGCGACCACGCAGTACGCCGTGGCGAAGAACACGCTGACCAAGATCGCCGCGAAGGAAGCCGGCATCGAGGGACTGGACGAGCTGCTCGTCGGCCCCTCGGCCATCGCCTTCATCTCCGGTGACCCGGTCGAGGCCGCCAAGGGCCTGCGCGACTTCGCCAAGGTGAACCCGCTGCTGGTGATCAAGGGCGGGGTGATGGACGGCAGGCCGCTGTCCGCCGCCGAGGTCACCCAGCTCGCGGACCTCGAGTCCCGCGAGGTGCTGCTGGCCAAGGCCGCCGGGGCCATGAAGGCGACGCTGGCCGGTGCCGCCGCGCTCTTCCAGGCCCCGCTCACCCAGTTCGCCCGCACCGCGGACGCGCTGCGCGCCAAGGCCGAGCAGGACGCGCCCGCCGTGGCGGACGCCCCTGTCGCAGACGCTGCTGAGTAGTCCCGCCCCCACATCCGCTGTACCAACCGAAAGGACGCCGATCATGGCGAAGCTGAGCAACGACGAGCTGCTTGAGTCGTTCAAGGAAATGACCCTCATCGAGCTCTCCGAGTTCGTCAAGCTGTTCGAGACCACCTTCGACGTCAAGGCCGCCGCCCCGGCCGCCGCCGCCCCGGTCGGCCCGGCCGCCGTCGCCGAGGCCCCGGAGGAGAAGGACGAGTTCGACGTCATCCTCGAGGGCGCCGGCGACCAGAAGATCAAGGTCATCAAGGTCGTCCGCGAGCTGACCTCGCTGGGCCTGAAGGAGGCCAAGGACCTCGTCGACGCCGCCCCCAAGGCGGTGCTGGAGAAGGTCGCCAAGGAGGCCGCCGAGAAGGCCGAGGCCGCGCTCAAGGAAGTCGGCGCGTCCGTCACCGTCAAGTAGTCGACATGCGGGCCTGAGCAGCCCGCAGCGCCGTCTGCGCGGCCCGGCCCGGGGCACCGACCCGGGGCCGGGCCGCAGGTCCGCGGGGGCGCGGGCCGGGTCCCGGCCCGCCGCCGCCCCGGACCGTTGGTCCGAACGGCCCCGGCCGGTCACTGCCCGCAGTGACCGGCCGGAGTCATTCTCCAGTACGGTTTCTCCCGGTATTCACGCACTTCAGCTGCAATTACCTGCGGGTAGGGCTTGACGAATCGCGCTGGAAGCGCAATTCTTCGGACGTCTGCTTGAACCGCGGCCGGCTCGCGCGCCGATCGCGGAACCAGTCGAGTCTGTTTTTGTCAGTCGTGGCGAGTAGGTTTACTCCCGTTCGCCGGTGGACATCTTTCCATCGGGCGTCGATAGGTGACGAAGCGTTAGGCAGCGCCGGTCACCCCCGTACTGACCTGCGACGCAGGGTTCGCGTCGGAACGGACTGGACAGCGGTTGGCCTTTCGGCTACACTGCTCGTTTGCGCTGCCTTCTACCTTTCCCGCATGCCACGGACGCGATTTCCCGCCCCCTCTACGGGCCGTCTTCGCACCCTGGCTGGGGACCCCATCCCGTCGGCAGCACGCAGTGAGTCCGAGCCCTCGGAAGGACCCCGTCACCTTGGCCACCGCCGCCTCGCGCACCGTGCACGGTACGAACCACCCCAACGCCGTCAACCAAACCGCTAGCACCGCCCCCCGCAGGGTCTCCTTCGCGAAGATCCGCGAACCGCTGGGAGTGCCGAACCTGTTGGCGCTCCAGACCGAGAGTTTCGACTGGCTGGTCGGAAACCAGGTCTGGCGCGACCGGGTCGCCGCCCAGCAGTCCCAGGGCATGGCGGTCCCGACCACGTCCGGCCTGGAGGAGATCTTCGAGGAGATCTCGCCGATCGAAGACTTCTCCGGATCGATGTCGCTGACCTTCCGGGACCACCGCTTCGAGCCCGCCAAGTACTCCATCGACGAGTGCCGGGAGCGCGACTTCACCTTCGCCGCCCCGCTGTTCGTCACCGCGGAGTTCACCAACAACGAGACCGGCGAGATCAAGTCGCAGACCGTGTTCATGGGCGACTTCCCGCTGATGACGAACAAGGGCACCTTCGTCATCAACGGCACCGAGCGGGTGGTCGTCTCCCAGCTGGTCCGTTCGCCCGGCGTGTACTTCGAGCGCTCGGTCGACAAGATCAGCGACAAGGACGTCTACAACGTCAAGGTGATCCCGTCCCGGGGCGCCTGGCTCGAACTCGAGATCGACAAGCGCGACACGGTCGGCGTGCGCATCGACCGCAAGCGCAAGCAGAACGTCACCGTGCTGCTCAAGGCCCTCGGCTGGGACGACGCCAAGATCCTGGAGGAGTTCGGCGAGTACGAGTCGATGCGGCTGACCCTGGAGAAGGACCACACGGCCACCCAGGACGACGCGCTGATCGACATCTACCGCAAGCTGCGCCCGGGCGAGCCGCCGACCCGCGAGGCCGCGCAGAACCTGCTGGACAACCTGTACTTCAACCCCAAGCGCTACGACCTGGCCAAGGTCGGCCGTTACAAGATCAACAAGAAGCTGGGGGTCGGCCAGGAGCTCGGCTCCAGCGTGATGACCGTGGACGACATCGTCGCCACCATCCGCTACATGGTCAAGCTGCACGCCGGCGAGACCTCCATGGCCTCGATCGTCGAGGGCGCGCCGGACGTGGTGGTCGAGGTCGACGACATCGACCACTTCGGCAACCGCCGCCTGCGCACCGTGGGCGAGCTGATCCAGAACCAGGTGCGCACGGGCCTTGCCCGGATGGAGCGCGTGGTGCGCGAGCGGATGACCACCCAGGACGTCGAGGCGATCACGCCGCAGACCCTGATCAACATCCGCCCGGTGGTCGCCTCCATCAAGGAGTTCTTCGGCACCAGCCAGCTGTCGCAGTTCATGGACCAGACCAACCCGCTCTCCGGTCTGACCCACAAGCGCCGCCTGTCCGCCCTGGGCCCGGGCGGCCTGTCCCGGGAGCGGGCCGGCTTCGAGGTCCGCGACGTGCACTCCAGCCACTACGGCCGGATGTGCCCGATCGAGACCCCGGAAGGCCCGAACATCGGCCTGATCGGCTCGCTGGCCTCCTACGGCCGGATCAACGCGTTCGGCTTCGTCGAGACCCCGTACCGCCGGGTGACCGACGAGGGCAAGGTCACCGACGAGATCGACTACCTGACCGCCGACGAGGAGGACCGGTTCATCATCGCGCAGGCCAACGCGCCGCTGACCGGTGAGAACCTGTTCGCCGAGTCCCGGGTGCTGGTGCGCCGCCGCGGCGGGGAGATCGACTACCTGCCGGGTACCGAGATCGACTACATGGACGTCTCCCCGCGCCAGATGGTGTCGGTGGCGACCGCGATGATCCCGTTCCTGGAGCACGACGACGCCAACCGCGCCCTGATGGGCGCGAACATGATGCGCCAGGCGGTGCCGCTGCTCAAGAGCGAGGCGCCGCTGGTGGGCACCGGCATGGAGTACCGCGCCGCGGTCGACGCCGCCGACGTGGTGCTCGCGGCCAAGGCCGGCGTGGTCACCGAGGTGACGGCCGACTACGTGACCGTGGCCAACGACGACGGCACCCAGAACACCTACCGGGCGGCGAAGTTCCAGCGCTCCAACCAGGGCACCAGCTTCAACCAGAAGGTCCTGGTGGACGAGGGCGTCCGGGTCGAGGCCGGCCAGGTGCTGGCCGACGGCCCGTGCACCGAGAACGGCGAGATGGCGCTGGGCAAGAACCTGCTGGTGGCGTTCATGCCGTGGGAGGGCCACAACTACGAGGACGCGATCATCCTGTCGCAGCGCCTCGTCCAGGAGGACACCCTCTCCTCGATCCACATCGAGGAGCACGAGGTCGACGCGCGGGACACCAAGCTCGGCCCCGAGGAGATCACCCGGGACATCCCGAACGTCTCCGACGAGGTGCTGGCCGACCTCGACGACCGCGGCATCATCCGGATCGGCGCGGACGTCGTCCCCGGCGACATCCTGGTCGGCAAGGTCACGCCCAAGGGCGAGACCGAGCTGACCCCGGAGGAGCGGCTGCTGCGCGCCATCTTCGGCGAGAAGGCCCGCGAGGTGCGCGACACCTCGCTGAAGGTCCCGCACGGCGAAGAGGGCAAGATCATCGGCGTCCGGATCTTCGACCGGGACGAGGGCGACGAGCTGCCTCCGGGCGTGAACCAGCTGGTCCGGGTGTACGTGGCGCAGAAGCGCAAGATCACCCACGGCGACAAGCTGGCCGGCCGGCACGGCAACAAGGGCGTCATCGCCAAGATCCTGCCGCAGGAGGACATGCCGTTCCTGGAGGACGGCACTCCGGTCGACATCATCCTGAACCCGCTGGGCGTCCCGTCCCGGATGAACCCGGGCCAGGTGATGGAGACCCACCTCGGGTGGGTGGCCAAGACCGGCTGGAAGGTCGAGGGCGAGGACGAGGACTGGAAGCGGCGGCTGCGCGCGATCGGCGCGGACGAGGCCGAGCCGGGCACCAACGTCGGCACCCCGGTGTTCGACGGCGCCCGCGAGGACGAGATCACCGGCCTGCTCGACTCCACCCTGCCCACCCGGGACGGGGTGCAGCTGGTCGGCCGCTCCGGCAAGGCCCGGATGTTCGACGGCCGCTCCGGCGAGCCGTTCCCGCACCCGATCTCGGTCGGGTACATGTACATCCTCAAGCTGCACCACCTGGTCGACGACAAGCTGCACGCCCGCTCCACCGGGCCCTACTCGATGATCACGCAGCAGCCGCTGGGCGGTAAGGCCCAGTTCGGCGGCCAGCGGTTCGGCGAGATGGAGGTGTGGGCCCTGGAGGCCTACGGCGCCGCGTACGCGCTGCAGGAGCTGCTGACCATCAAGTCGGACGACGTGGTCGGCCGGGTGAAGGTCTACGAGGCGATCGTCAAGGGCGAGAACATCCCCGAGCCGGGCATCCCCGAGTCCTTCAAGGTGCTGATCAAGGAGATGCAGTCGCTCTGCCTGAACGTCGAGGTGCTCTCCTCGGACGGCAGCTCGATCGAGATGCGCGACACGGACGAGGACGTCTTCCGTGCCGCCGAGGAACTAGGCATCGACCTGTCCCGGCGCGAGCCGAGCAGTGTCGAAGAAGTCTGAGACGAGAGGATAACCACGAATGCTTGACGTCAACTTCTTCGACGAACTCCGGATCGGCCTGGCTTCGGCCGAGGACATCCGCCAGTGGTCCTTCGGCGAGGTCAAGAAGCCGGAGACGATCAACTACCGCACCCTCAAGCCCGAGAAGGACGGACTCTTCTGCGAGAAGATCTTCGGTCCGACCCGGGACTGGGAGTGCTACTGCGGCAAGTACAAGCGGGTCCGGTTCAAGGGCATCATCTGTGAGCGCTGCGGCGTCGAGGTGACCCGGGCCAAGGTGCGGCGCGAGCGGATGGGCCACATCGAACTGGCCGCGCCGGTCACCCACATCTGGTACTTCAAGGGCGTGCCCTCGCGCCTGGGCTACCTGCTGGACCTGGCGCCGAAGGACCTGGAGAAGGTCATCTACTTCGCCGCCTACATGATCACCTGGGTGGACGTGGAGCGCCGGACCCAGGACCTGCCCTCGCTGGAGGCGAAGATCTCGGTCGAGCGCCAGCAGCTCGAGCAGCGCCGGGACTCGGACCTCGAGGGCCGGCAGAAGAAGCTCGAGGAGGACCTCGCGGCCCTGGAGGCCGAGGGGGCCAAGGCCGACGCGCGCCGCAAGGTGCGCGAGGGCGGCGAGCGGGAGATGAAGCAGATCCGGGACCGCGCCCAGCGCGAGATCGACCGCCTGGACGAGGTGTGGACCCGGTTCAAGAACCTCAAGGTCCAGGACCTGGAGGGCGACGAGATCCTGTTCCGGGACATGCGCGACCGGTTCGGGCTGTACTTCTCCGGCGGGATGGGCGCCGCGGCGCTCCAGCGCCGGCTGGAGACCTTCGACCTCGAGGCCGAGGCCGAGATCCTGCGCGAGGTGATCCGCAGCGGCAAGGGCCAGAAGAAGACCCGGGCCCTGAAGCGTCTGAAGGTCGTCTCGGCGTTCCTGCAGACGAACAACTCGCCCAACGGCATGGTGCTCGACTGCGTCCCGGTGATCCCGCCGGACCTGCGCCCGATGGTCCAGCTCGACGGCGGCCGGTTCGCCACCTCCGACCTGAACGACCTGTACCGCCGGGTGATCAACCGCAACAACCGGCTCAAGCGGCTGCTGGACCTCGGCGCGCCCGAGATCATCGTGAACAACGAGAAGCGGATGCTGCAGGAGGCCGTGGACTCGCTGTTCGACAACGGCCGCCGCGGCCGTCCGGTCACCGGTCCGGGCAACCGGCCGCTGAAGTCCCTGAGCGACATGCTCAAGGGCAAGCAGGGCCGGTTCCGGCAGAACCTGCTGGGCAAGCGGGTGGACTACTCGGCCCGTTCGGTCATCGTGGTCGGCCCGCAGCTCAAGCTGCACCAGTGCGGCCTGCCCAAGGCGATGGCGCTGGAGCTGTTCAAGCCGTTCGTGATGAAGCGCCTGGTGGACCTGAACCACGCGCAGAACATCAAGTCGGCCAAGCGGATGGTCGAGCGGGCCCGCTCGGTCGTGTGGGACGTGCTCGAAGAGGTCATCACCGAGCACCCGGTCCTGCTCAACCGCGCGCCCACGCTGCACCGCCTGGGCATCCAGGCCTTCGAGCCGCAGCTGGTCGAGGGCAAGGCGATCCAGATCCATCCGCTCGTGTGCACCGCGTTCAACGCGGACTTCGACGGGGACCAGATGGCGGTGCACCTGCCGCTGTCGGCCGAGGCCCAGGCCGAGGCGCGGATCCTGATGCTCTCGTCCAACAACATCCTGTCCCCGGCCAACGGCCGCCCGATCACGGCGCCGACCCAGGACATGGTGCTCGGCCTGTTCTTCCTGACCATGGACCGGGACTCGATCAAGGGCGAGGGGCGTTCGTTCAGCTCCGTGGCCGAGGCCGTGATGGGCTTCGACAACAAGGAACTGGACCTGCAGGCGCCGATCAACCTGCGGTTGATCGAGGCCGTGCCGCCGCGCGGCTGGGTCGAGCCCGAGGGCTGGGAGTCCGGCCAGCCGTTCCGGCTGGAGACCACCCTGGGCCGGGCGCTGTTCAACGAGGCGCTGCCGCTGGACTACCCGTACGTCAACGAGCCGGTGTCCAAGAAGCAGCTGTCCGCGATCGTCAACGACCTGGCCGAGCGCTACCCGAAGGTCCAGGTCGCGATGACCCTGGACAACCTGAAGGCGGCCGGGTTCCACTGGGCCACCCGCTCGGGTGTCACGGTGGCGATCGAGGACATCGTGGTCCCGCCGAACAAGAGCCAGATCCTCGAGGGCTACGAGGCGAAGGCGGACAAGGTCCAGAAGCAGTACGAGCGCGGTCTGATCACCAAGGACGAGCGGCAGCAGGAACTGGTCAACATCTGGACCGAGGCGACCAACGAGGTGGCCTCGGCGATGGAGAAGAACTTCCCGCGGCAGAACCCCATCTTCATGATGGTGGACTCCGGCGCGCGGGGTAACTTCATGCAGATGCGGCAGATCGCCGGTATGCGTGGTCTGGTGTCGAACGCGAAGAACGAGACCATCGCCCGGCCGATCAAGGCCTCGTTCCGTGAGGGCCTGTCCGTGCTGGAGTACTTCATCTCCACCCACGGCGCCCGCAAGGGTCTGGCGGACACCGCGCTGCGGACCGCCGACTCCGGCTACCTGACCCGTCGTCTGGTGGACGTCTCGCAGGACGTGATCATCCGCGAGGAGGACTGCGGCACCGACCGCGGCATCGTGATGGCGATCGGCACCCCGGGCGTCGGCGGCGGGCTGCGGCTGGCCGACGACGTGGAGTCCTCGGTGTACGCCCGCAACCTGGCCGAGGACGTGGTCAGCAACGGCAAGACGCTGGTCCAGGCCGGCGCCGACCTCGGCGACGTGCTGATCGGCCAGCTGATCGAGCACGGCGTGTCCGAGGTCAAGGTCCGCTCCGTGCTGACCTGCGAGTCCAAGGTCGGCACGTGCGCGATGTGCTACGGCCGTTCGCTGGCCACCGGCAAGCTGGTGGACGTCGGCGAGGCGGTCGGCATCATCGCGGCCCAGTCGATCGGCGAGCCCGGCACCCAGCTGACGATGCGTACCTTCCACACCGGCGGTGTGGCCGGCGACGACATCACCCAGGGTCTGCCGCGTGTGATCGAGCTCTTCGAGGCGCGGACCCCGCGCGGCGTGGTGCCGATCGCCGAGGCGGCCGGCGTGGTCAAGATCGAGGACACCGACCGGACCCGCAAGCTGGTCATCGTGCCCTCGGACGGCTCGGAGGAGCTGGCCTACCCGATCTCCAAGCGGGTGCGCCTGCTGATCTCGGAGGGCGAGGTGGTCGAGGTCGGCCAGAAGCTCGCGCAGGGTGCGGCCAACCCGCACGACGTGCTGCGCGTGCTCGGCCAGCGCCAGGTCCAGATCCACCTGGTGGCCGAGGTGCAGAAGGTGTACCGCTCGCAGGGTGTGTCGATCCACGACAAGCACATCGAGATCATCGTCCGGCAGATGCTGCGCCGGGTCACGATCATCGAGACCGGCGACTCGGAGCTGCTGGCCGGCGACCTGGTCGAGCGGGGCAAGTTCGAGACCGAGAACCGCCGGGTGATCTCCGAGTCCGGCGCCCCGGCCTCGGGCCGCCCGCAGCTGATGGGGATCACCAAGGCCTCGCTGGCCACGGACTCCTGGCTCTCGGCGGCCTCCTTCCAGGAGACCACCCGGGTGCTCACCGACGCCGCGATCCACGGCAAGTCGGACCCGCTGCTGGGCCTGAAGGAGAACGTGATCCTGGGCAAGCTGATCCCGGCCGGGACCGGCATGCCGCGGTACCGCAACATCAAGGTCGAGCCGACCGAGGAGGCCAAGGCCCAGATGTACTCGCTGGCCGGCTACGACGACCTGGACTACCCGGCCTTCGGGATGAGCCTGGGCGCCGGTTCCGGCCAGGCGGTCCCGCTGGAGGAGTACGACTTCGGCAGCGGCTACATCGGCTGACCGACAGACAGCCAGAACCACGGCCGCGGCCCCCGGTGTGAACCGGGGGCCGCGGTTTTTCCGTGCTCCGGAACCGGTCCTCAGTCGGATCGGTGGGTGTCCGGATAAATCCGGTCAAATAAGTCAGTGCATTGAATGAACCGGTTGCGGTCGCTAGAGTCTGTCCGTCACGCGGGGCTTCGGCGTGGCCACGAAGACTCTTGAGTGAGGGCTCCAGCAATGCCAATAACCAGATCGGGGATGCGGCAGCAGGTCATCCAGAACCTGACCGCGGTCGCGCCGCCGGGGGAACAGTTCATCGCGTGCATCCACGCCGAGACCGGCCCCAGTCCGTACCTGCTGATGCTCTTCGACGAGGTCCCGTTCCTGGTGCCGATCATCGAGCTGATGCGCAAGCGGTACTACGTCACGATGACCAATTCCAGCTTCATCGTGAACAAGGCCACCCGGATGCGCAACACGGTCAAGGAGATCGTGGCCGTGGTGCCGATCGGCGCGGCGCCGCTGCAGAACGTCAAGCTCGGCTGGTGGATGTGGAGCAAGGTCTGGTTCCAGTTCCCCGGCACCCCGCAGCCGACCCGGATGTACTTCCACCGGATCTGGAAGGCCGACGTCGAGCGGATGATGGAGGTCCTGCAGCAGATGAGCGGCGGCCAGCCGCAGGACGGCTACGGCCAGTTCCCCGGCCAGCAGCCCCAGGTCGGCTTCCCGCAGCAGGGATACCCGCAGCAGCCGCAGCAGCAGTACCCGCCGCAGCAGGGCTACCCGCAGCCCCAGCCGCAGCAGGGCTACGGCCAGCAGGCGCCGTTCGGCGGCCAGCCGCAGGTGCCGCAGCAGCCCGGCTACGCGCCCCCGCAGGCGCCGTACGGCCAGTCCCAGCAGCCCGGCCAGTACCAGCCGCCGCAGTCCGGCCCGTACCACCAGTAAGAGTGTGCGCGGAACGGGGTACCTCCCTGGGCGGTTGATGACACATCCCCTGGCGGCGCCGTGGTCGACGTTACAGACGAAAAAGTATGCGCCGTCGCCCACGGCACCGCCATGCTCGGTCCTGAACCGCCCAGGGAGGCACCCCGCTCCGCGCACACTCTAAGCCGCGGGCGCGGCACGCGCCGCTGCGCTATCGTCCCGAGCATGAGCCATGGGATGGGGAGCGACGGCGACTTCGAGTACGGCCGGCCGCGCTATCAGCCGCCGCCCGCGCCCGACTCCGGCCGGCCGCGCCGGCTCGGCGACGGCCCGGCCCGGGACGGGGCCGGGGACGAGGGGCCGATGCTGGCCCCCAGCGCGGTGTTCGCCCTCGTCGTCGCCGTGGTCACGCTGCTGTTGCCGGTGCTCGGCGGCATCTCCGAGCTGCGCCGGGGCGCCTTCGCCCTGCTCGGTTTCCTGCTGCCGCTGTTCGGCGGGCTCTACGCCGTGCGCCGCGGGAACAAGGCGGTGCGGGCGGTGGAGGCCGCGGGCGGCGCACTGAGCGGCCTGGGGGTGGCATTATGGGCCAGACGGTTGGGGTGGCTCAATGTGTTGGTCTCCGTGCTGCTGTTGTTCTGGCGGTTCGGCGGCCCGTTGTTCCAGCAGCTTTACTCCTCGGTCAAATAGCCGGGCGCAACCGGATCAAAGGTCCAATTGTCCATCGGCAGGACCGAAGGCAATAGGATGGCCGACAGCTGTACGAGTTGAGGACCACGGAGGAAGACCGATGACGCTGGGCCACGCCGGTGCGGTATTGGCGGAAAGGTACCAACTCGTCCGGCAGGTGGGCACCGCGATCGACGGCGAGGTGTGGCAGGGGCACGACCAGAGGCTGGCCCGCTCGGTCACCGTACGGCTGGCCGCGGCCGACCCGGACGCCCCGGTCGACGACCCGGGCGTGCAGCCCCTGATCACCCGGCTCTCGCAGGTCAACGATCCCGGCGTGGCCGCGGTCTACGACGTGGGGGTCGACGAGGGGCTGCGCTACGCGGTCGGCGAGTGGATCCACGGGCGCACCCTGGGCCAGATCTTCGCCACCGGCCGCCAGCCCTGGCAGCGGGCCGGGGACTGGGGCCAGCAGGTGGGCACCGCGCTGAACTCGCTGCACGAGGTCGGGATCGTGCACGGCACCCTGACCGCGGAGAGCATCGCGATCCAGGACGACCGCCGGGCCAAGATCATCGACCTGGGCCTGATCGCGCAGACCGCCGACGGCGAGGACGACGAGCCCGCGGACGACGAGGACGACGAGGCCACCGTGCTGTCCCCGATCGGCGGGCAGAGCGCGGCCGAGGGCGCCGACGCCGACCGGACCAGGCTCCTGCCGCAGGCCGAGCGCACCACCGTCCTGCCGCCGGTCAAGGCCGAGGCCCCGGCCGAGGCCAGCGACGACGTCTACGCGCTCGGCGCGGTGCTCTGGTGGGCGGTGACCGGGATCCCGCTGGCCTACGCCACCACCACCTCGGCCGGGCCCGACCCGGCGGCCCTGCGCGAGGTCGGCGCGCCGTCGGAGTTCGCCGCGCTGGTGCTGCGGATGCTGGACCCGGACCCGCAGGCCCGCCCGTCGGCCGGCGCCGCGGCCGAGCAGTTCGCCGCGGTCCAGTCCACCCCGCGGCCGGACGACACCATCGTCGGCCCGCAGCTGATCGCGCCCACCCAGAACATCGTCCCGCCGGTCGAGCGGACCGCCGCGGCCGACCCGCTGCCGGCCTACGAGGAGCGCTACCGGGACAGCGACCGGCTGCCCCCGCCGACCGAGTCCCGCCGGGTGTGGGCGGTCGTGGCCGGGGTGCTGGCCCTGGCGGTGGTCGGCGTGCTGATCGGGCTGCTGCTGGCCAACCACCACTCCACCTCGCCGAACGTGAACCCGAGCGGCTCGCTGCCGGTGCCGACCGGGACCTCGAGCGACGGCTCGGTCGTGCTGCCCAGCGCGCCGTCCGCGGCGGCGACCACGAATGCGTTCGGCAACACGGCGCCGGTCGCCACCACCGCGCCCACCACCGCGGCGGCCACCACGGCGCCCGCGCCGACGACCGCCGCCGCGCCGACGACGAACCCCGCATCGACGCCGCCGACGAACCCCGCATCGACACCGACGACGAACCCGCCGACCCAGCCCGCGGACCCGCCTCCGACGAGCGACAGCAGCCTCGGCCTGCCCCTGCCGTAACACCCGGCCTCCGGATCTCGGCCGCCGGCCGGCGGCCGGGACCGATTCCAGCGCGGATTGGCCCGCACGTCTACCGCTCGCCACCCGGCCCCCGGAACCGCCCGGCCCGGCGGCCTCCGGCGCTGACCTGGACCGGCCGCCGGTACGGTCCGGGCGCAGGTTAACGCGTTTTGTTCAGCCGTTCCGGCATGCGAGAATGGGAGCCGGGTGTGGGCGGTCCGCGGGCACAGGGCGCGAAGGTCATTTTGACCAAAGGGCAAGCTCATCGGTAGGCTCACACCTTGTGTCCGGGGTGTCCCCGGCTGTCCGTGCGCGCGCTCGTCGTGCGACCTCCCCGGCGGGAGCCTCGGCCCTGCGGCCGCGCGGAACCTCCTGACGGCGGAGCGAACCGGCGAGAGCCGGGTCCCCGCCCTGGCGGGACAGTCGCGACACACCCGACCGCGTGGGTAGGAGAAATCCCCCCACGTCGGCACAAACTGCACGGCGCGGCGGGGCCTTACCCCGGCGTGACTTTAGCCAGAGAACGCCTGGCCGGCGGTGTTGTCTCGAACAGCGCGGTCGAAGGCTTGGCAATGAATGGGAATACGGAGAGTAAGTGCCTACGATCCAGCAGCTGGTCCGCAAGGGCCGGCAGGACAAGGTCACCAAGACCAAGACGCCTGCCCTCAAGGGCAGCCCGCAGCGGCGCGGTGTGTGCACCCGCGTCTACACCACCACCCCGAAGAAGCCGAACTCGGCCCTGCGCAAGGTCGCCCGCGTGCGCCTGTCCAGCGGCATCGAGGTCACCGCCTACATCCCGGGGGTCGGCCACAACCTGCAGGAGCACTCGATCGTGCTCGTCCGCGGCGGCCGGGTGAAGGACCTTCCCGGCGTCCGGTACAAGATCATCCGCGGCTCGCTGGACACCCAGGGTGTCAAGAACCGCAAGCAGGCCCGTAGCCGTTACGGCGCGAAGAAGGAGAAGAAGTAATGCCTCGTAAGGGCCCCGCCCCGAAGCACCCGGTCGTCATCGACCCGGTTTACAACTCTCCGCTGGTCACCTCGCTGGTGAACAAGGTCCTGCTGGACGGCAAGCGGTCCACCGCCGAGCGCATCGTCTACGGCGCCCTGGAGGGCTGCCGGGAGAAGACCGGCGGCGACCCGGTGATCACGCTCAAGCGCGCGCTGGAGAACGTCAAGCCCACCCTGGAGGTCAAGTCCCGCCGGGTCGGCGGCGCCACCTACCAGGTGCCGATCGAGGTCAAGGCCGGACGGGCGAACACCCTCGCGCTGCGCTGGCTGGTCACCTACTCCCGCGCCCGGCGCGAGAAGACGATGACCGAGCGGCTGATGAACGAGCTGCTGGACGCCTCCAACGGCCTCGGCGCCTCGGTCAAGCGACGCGAGGACACGCACAAGATGGCCGAAGCCAACAAGGCTTTCGCCCACTACCGCTGGTAGTGAGAAGAACGGCCGCTCCGCCGGATGCACCCACGCGACCTGTCTCGCGCGCATCCGGCGCCGGTCCGCAAGGTCAGAGTTTTTTTTCCGACTCGCGAAAGTAGACGAGCTCACCATGGCCACGAACGCCGCCGTAGACCTCGCCAAGGTCCGCAACATCGGCATCATGGCGCACATCGACGCCGGTAAGACCACCACGACTGAGCGCATCCTGTACTACACCGGGATGAGCTACAAGATCGGTGAGGTCCACGACGGCGCCGCCACCACCGAC
Source organism: Actinocrinis sp. (assembly GCA_035943635.1). GTDB lineage: Bacteria > Actinomycetota > Actinomycetes > Streptomycetales > Catenulisporaceae > DASZBX01. The sequence continues at coordinate 82,551 of DASZBX010000120.1, forward strand.
TGGATGGAGCAGGAGCAGGAGCGGGGCATCACGATCACCTCGGCCGCTGTGACCTGCCACTGGAAGACGGACGACGTCGACCACACCATCAACATCATCGACACCCCCGGCCACGTCGACTTCACCGTCGAGGTCGAGCGCTCGCTGCGCGTCCTGGACGGCGCGGTCGCCGTGTTCGACGGCGTGGCCGGCGTGGAGCCGCAGTCCGAGACGGTCTGGCGCCAGGCCGACCGCTACGGCGTGCCGCGGATCTGCTTCGTGAACAAGCTGGACCGCACCGGGGCCGACTTCAACCGCTGCGTCGAGATGATCGTGTCCCGGCTCAACGCCGTGCCGCTGGTCATGCAGCTGCCGATCGGCGCCGAGGCCGACTTCAAGGGCGTCATCGACCTGGTGTCGATGAAGGCCCTGGTCTGGAACCTCGAGGCCAAGCTGGGCGAGATGTACGACACCGTCGAGATCCCGGCCACGCACACCGAGATCGCCCAGGAGGCGCACGACCGCCTGGTCGAGACCCTGGCCGAGGCGGACGACCAGATCATGGAGCAGTTCCTCGAGGGCGTCGAGCCCTCGGTCGAGCAGCTCTACGACGGCATCCGCCGGGCCACCCTGGCGGCGGCGCTCAACCCGGTCTTCTGCGGCACCGCGTTCAAGAACAAGGGCGTCCAGCCCCTGCTCGACGCGGTCGTGCGCTACCTGCCGTCCCCGCTGGACGTCGACGCGATCGACGGCCACGCGGTCGGCGACGAGGACAAGGTGCTGCACCGCAAGCCCTCGGACGACGAGCCGCTGGCCGGCCTGGCCTTCAAGATCATGAGCGACCCGCACCTGGGCAAGCTCACCTTCGTCCGGATCTACTCCGGGCGGATGGAGGCCGGCTCGCAGGTGCTCAACTCGGTCAAGGGCCGCAAGGAGCGGATCGGCAAGATCTACCGGATGCACGCGAACAAGCGTGAGGAGATCCCCTCGGTCGGCGCCGGCGACATCGTCGCGGTGATGGGCCTGAAGGACACCACCACCGGCGAGACCCTGTGCGACCCGGCCAGCCCGGTCATCCTCGAGTCGATGACCTTCCCGGCCCCGGTGATCCACGTGGCCATCGAGCCCAAGACCAAGGGCGACCAGGAGAAGCTCGGCGTCGCGATCCAGCGGCTGGCCGAGGAGGACCCGTCGTTCAAGGTGCACACGGACGAGGAGACCGGCCAGACCATCATCGGCGGCATGGGCGAGCTCCACCTGGAGATCCTGGTCGACCGGATGCGCCGGGAGTTCAAGGTCGAGGCCAACGTGGGCAAGCCCCAGGTCGCCTACCGGGAGACCATCCGGTCCAAGGTGGAGCGCCTGGACTACACCCACAAGAAGCAGACCGGCGGCTCCGGCCAGTTCGCGAAGGTGCAGATCGCGCTGGAGCCGAACGAGGTCGGCGCCGGCTACGAGTTCGTCAACAAGGTCACCGGCGGCCGCATCCCGAAGGAGTACATCCCCTCGGTCGACGCCGGCTGCCAGGACTCGCTCCAGTTCGGCGTGCTGGCCGGCTTCCCGCTGGTCGACGTCAAGGTGACCCTGCTCGACGGCGGCTACCACGAGGTGGACTCCTCCGAGCTCGCGTTCAAGATCGCCGGTTCGATGGCCTTCAAGGAGGCCGCCCGCAAGGCGAACCCGGTGATCCTCGAACCGATGATGTCGGTCGAGGTGACCACGCCCGAGGACAACATGGGCGACGTCATCGGCGACCTGAACTCCCGCCGCGGCCAGATCCAGGCCATGGAGGAGCGGTTCGGCGCCCGGGTCGTCAAGGCCCTGGTCCCGCTGTCGGAGATGTTCGGCTACGTCGGGGACCTGCGGTCCAAGACCCAGGGCCGGGCCTCCTACAGCATGCAGTTCGACTCCTACGCCGAGGTTCCGCGGAACATCGCCGAGGAGATCGTCAAGAAGGCGCGCGGCGAGTAGCCCAAGCCGATCCACTGTAACTACCGTTGGGGACCGCTCAACCGGAGCGGCCCCGGCACCCTACCTGTCCATAGGAGGACATCGTGGCTAAGGCGAAGTTCGAGCGGACTAAGCCGCACGTCAACATCGGCACCATCGGGCACATCGACCACGGTAAGACGACTCTTACCGCGGCGATCTCGCGGGTGCTGCACGACAAGTACCCGACGCTGAACACGACCTTCGCGTTCGACCAGATCGACAAGGCCCCGGAAGAGCGTCAGCGCGGCATCACCATCTCCATCGCGCACATCGAGTACCAGACCGAGGCGCGGCACTACGCCCACGTGGACTGCCCGGGTCACGCCGACTACATCAAGAACATGATCACCGGCGCGGCCCAGATGGACGGCGCGATCCTGGTCGTGGCCGCCACCGACGGCCCGATGCCGCAGACCAAGGAGCACGTGCTGCTCGCCCGCCAGGTCGGCGTGCCCTCCATCGTGGTGGCCCTGAACAAGGCCGACATGGTGGACGACGAGGAGATCCTCGAGCTCGTCGAGCTCGAGGTGCGCGAGCTGCTGTCCGAGTACGAGTTCCCGGGCGACGACCTGCCGGTCGTGCGCGTCTCGGCGCTCAAGGCGCTGGAGGGCGACGCCGAGTGGGGCGCCAAGCTGCTCGAGCTGATGGACGCGGTGGACAACTACATCCCGCAGCCCGAGCGTGAGATCGACAAGCCGTTCCTGATGCCGATCGAGGACGTCTTCACGATCACCGGCCGTGGCACCGTCGTCACCGGCCGGATCGAGCGCGGCGTGGTCAAGGTCAACGAGACCGTCGACATCGTCGGGATCAAGGAAGTCAAGCAGACCACCACCGTCACCGGTGTGGAGATGTTCCGCAAGCTGCTCGACGAGGGCCAGGCGGGCGAGAACGTCGGTCTGCTGCTGCGCGGCACCAAGCGCGACGACGTCGAGCGCGGCCAGGTCGTGATCAAGCCGGGTTCGGTCACCCCGCACACCGAGTTCGAGGGCCAGGCGTACATCCTGTCAAAGGACGAGGGCGGTCGGCACACCCCGTTCTTCAACAACTACCGTCCGCAGTTCTACTTCCGGACGACCGACGTGACCGGCGTCGTGACGCTGCCCGAGGGCACCGAGATGATCATGCCCGGTGACAACACCGAGATGAACGTCACCCTGATCCAGCCGATCGCCATGGAGGAGGGCCTGCGCTTCGCCATCCGCGAGGGCGGCCGCACCGTCGGCGCCGGCCGGGTCGTCAAGATCCTGAAGTAGTCTTTCGGGATCCGCCGCTCGACCGAGCACGGTTCGTCCAACGGCCTCCGGGATTGCCCCGGGGGCCGTTGTGCTGTCTGCGGGATGCCGACACGACGGCGTTGGGTAGCCGGGCAAACGCGATTTGTGGCGAGGTGTCTCAGGTTTGCATCACTTTCGACCCCGGAAAAAGAGGATCTGGTCTTGCCGGATGCCGACAGGCTACAGTGACCTCATGCTGCGTCCGGCCCCCCTTCGCGGTCGCTGAGGGTCCCGGGAACCGGGCGGAGACAGGCGACGAGGGAATACGGGCACGGATACTCCGTCATCGCGGCCGCAGGCTCCTGGCGCACCCGCCCCGAGGCGCGGCAGGCCGCGCCGCAAGCCCGGCCCGCCTGGCGGTCCGCCCAGGCCATCGGCTTCTGTGAAGTGGATATATGAATTTGTTGCAACGGGCGCTGATACCTGTCCGGCCGGTGAAGCCCGAATCGGAGACCTACACCGCGTTCCGGTGGAAGCGCTGGCACCTGCCCGCTGCCGTCGCGTTCTTCGTGGTCGCGGTCGGCCTGTACCTGTGGGTCCTGCGCACGCACCTGCCGGAGATGTGGGTCATGATCGACCTGGCGGTGTACCGCTGGGGCGGCCTGACCACCTGGCACCACGCCACCGCCTCGCAGCTGTACACCGGCGCCTACCAGGGATTCCTGCCCTTCATCTATCCGCCGTTCGCGGCCGAGATCTTCTCCGGGCTGGCCCACTTCTCCATGCCCCGGCTGGAGCAGATGGTCTGGACGGTCAGCCTGGTCTCCCTGTTCGCCAGCACCTGGATCTCCTGGGGGATCCTCGGGATGGCCCGCAACCGGCAGCGGGTGGTGGCCACCCTCGCGGTCGGCGCGTTCGCGCTGTGGCTCGAACCGGTCCAGCAGACCCTGGCCTTCGGGCAGGTGAACCTGGTGCTGATGCTGCTCACCCTCGGGGACCTGGCCCTGTCCGACCGCCGCTGGTACAAGGGCGTGGGCATCGGCCTGGCGGCCGGGTTCAAACTCACCCCCGCGATCTTCATCGTGTACCTGGCGATGACCCGCCGGTTCCGGGCCGCCCTGGTCTCCACCGCGGTGCTCGTGGCCACCGTCGCGGCCGGGTACGCCTTCCTGCCGAGCCAGGCCAAGCAGTACTGGGACGGCGGCTTCATGGTCGGCAGCAAGGTCGGCCAGAGCTACCTGGCCAACCAGTCGATCTCCGGCGAGCTCTACCGCCTGGTCGCCCAGCAGGACGTCACCCCGATCTGGGCGCCGATCGCGGTCGTGGTCGCGGTGGCCGGCCTGATCCTGGCGGCGCACTACAGCAAGCTCGGCCGGGAGCTGGAGGGGATCCTGGTCTGCGCCGGGACGATGCTCCTGGTCTCGCCGATCTCCTGGACCCACCACTACGTCTGGGTGGTGCCCGCCCTGGTGTTCTTCACCGACGCGGTGCTCCGGATCCGCAGGCACTGGGCCTGGACCTACTTCGCGGCCGGCCTGGCGCTGTTCTTCGCCTGGATGATGCAGCTCAACGGCCAGGGCAACAACGACCCGATCGCCGCGTACGTGCCGACCGGCCTGATCTGGTACGTCCCGCACCGCGGGCCGGAGGACCAGTGGGGCTTCCTGGAGAGCATCGCCGGCAACTACTACTCGATCCTCGTCGCGGTCCTGCTGGTCTGCGCCGGGGTGTACTACTGGCGGCGGCTGCGGACACCCGCCGAGCCGCCGGCGCCGGCCGAGACCGAGCCGGTGACCGAACTGGTCGAGGCCGAATCCGTCTGAGCGCGCGACGGGGCCGCCCGGGCCGGCGGCTCGGGCGGGCGAAGGACGAGAGAGTACCGCAGCAAGCCTAAGTGAGGTCAGATGCCTGCCATACCTGCGCCGTCGACGACCGAGGCACCCGGCCCGCCCCGGCCGGCCGGCCCCCCGGAGTCGGCCGCCGAGCCGGCCCCGCGTTCCGGCGGCCTGGCCGCCGGCCTGGTCCGCGAGGCCCGGCCCAAGCAGTGGGTCAAGAACGTCCTGGTGCTCACGGCCCCGCTGGCGGCCGGGAAGATCGGGCACGCGGCCACCGTGCGGGACGGGGCGATCGCCCTGGCCGCGTTCTGCCTGGCCGCCTCGGCGGTGTACTACGCGAACGACTCGTTCGACGTCGAGGCGGACCGGCAGCACCCGAAGAAGCGGTTCCGGCCGATCGCCGCGGGGATCATCCCGATCCGGCTGGCCTGGGTGATGGTGGCGCTGCTGTCCGCCGCCGCGGTCGCGGTCGGCTTCGCCGCGAACGGCGCGACCGCGGCCGTGATCGGGTTCTACATCGCCATGCACCTGGCCTACAGCGCCTGGTTCAAGCACGTCGCGGTCGTCGACCTGGTGATGGTCGCGGCCGGATTCCTGTTGCGGGCCATGGTCGGCGGCATCGCCGCCGGGCTCCCGCTGTCCCAGTGGTTCCTGCTGACCACCGGCTTCGGCTCCCTGTTCATGGTGGCCGGCAAGCGGTACTCCGAGATGGTGCTGATGGGCGAGGAGGCGGCGAGCACGCGCAAGTCCCTCGCGGCCTACTCCAAGTCCTACCTGCGTTTTGTCTGGCAGATGGCCGCGGGGCTGACCATGCTGACCTACGCCGAGTGGGCGTCCATCCTGGACGCGGGGCACCACCAGATCGCGTGGCACGAGATCTCCATCGTCCCGTGGTGCCTGGTCTTCCTGCGGTACGCGCTGCTGGTGGACCGGGGCAAGGCCGGGGAGCCGGAGGACGTGGTCCTCGGCGACCGGATGATCAAAATCGTCGGCGCCCTGTGGCTGGTCTGCTTCACCTTGGGAGTGTTCAATGTCCGCTGAGCAGGGCGTCCTGCCGGCCCGCCGGGGCCGCCGCACCGGCCGCACAACGACGAAGGGCGCGTCCAGGTGACCTCGATATCGCCCACGGTCGACCCGTCGTCGGCCGACGAGACCGACGAGGGGGCGGCGGCCGAACCGCCCGCCCCGAGCCGCCGGCCGGCGCTGGCCGACCTGCCGCGCGCGGCGCTGCGCCGGCTCCCGGTGGTCCTCCCGTCGCTGATCTGGCTGGCGATGGCCTGGCAGCGCCGGTGGATCGCGGACGACGGCATGATCGAGGCCCGGACCGTGCGCCAGATCCTGGCCGGCAACGGCCCGGTGTTCAACATGGGCGAGCGGGTGGAGGCGAACACCCCCACGCTCTGGACCTGGCTGCTGGCCCTGGTGACCTGGGTCAGCCACGCCAGCGTGTACGCCGTGATGCTCGGCTGCGGCCTGGTGCTGGCCCCGCTGGGCCTGCTGCTGGCCGTGCTCGGCTCGCGCACCCTGCACCGGCGCACCTCGCCCGGCCGGGCCTACCTCCCGCTGGGCGCCGTCGTGGTGGTCGCGCTGCCGCCGTTCTGGGACTTCGCCACCTCCGGCCTGGAGGACTCGCTGACCTTCTGCTGGCTCGGCCTGCTCTGGTGGCTGCTGACCGGGCTCACCCGGGACTCGCGCCGCCGGGCCGCCTGGTGCGCCCTGGTGGCCGGCCTGGGCTGGCTGGTGCGGCCGGACATGGCGATGGGCACGGCCTTCTTCCTGGTCGCGCTCTGGCTGATCGTGCGGCCCGGGTGGCTGCGCACGACCGTGCTGGTGCTGATCGCCGCCGCAGCCCCGGTCGCCTACGAGATCTTCCGGATGGGCTACTACGCCCTGCTGGTGCCCAACACGGCGGTGGCGAAGAACGCGTCCAGCACCGACATCGGCCAGGGCCTGAAGTACCTGAAGGACTTCGTCGAGCCGTACGCGCTCTGGATCCCGTTGGTCCTGCTGCTGATCCTGCTCCCGCTGACCTTCAGCTGGCGCCGGCTGGACTTCGCCGGGCGGGTGGCCTGTCTGACCAGTTTCGGCGCGGGTTCGCTGATGGCCGTCTACGTGGTCGCCATCGGCGGGGACTTCATGCACGCGCGGATGCTGCTGCCGGCCACCTTCACCCTGCTGCTGCCGGTGATGACGGTCCCGGTCCGGCGTCTGTCGGCGGCTGCGCTGAAGGCGGCGGGCACGCTGCGGACCACGGTGCCCGCGTTCGCCTGCGTGGCGGCGCTGGTGGTCTGGGCCGCGTTCTGCAGCACCGGATGGCGCGAACCCGGCGGCATCTCGGCCGCGGGCATCGCCGACGAGCGTGCCTGGTACGTCAACGTCACCGGGACCCGCAACCCGGACGTCCCGGTGGAGTACGACGACGCCGTCTACGGCATGGTCTCGGCGGACGGCAGCCAGGCCTGGGAGATCGTCCAGGCCGGGTCGGACCAGAAGCCGGTGCTGCTGTACAACCCCTCGGACGACCCGGACGCAGTCGTGTCGGTTCCGCTGGACAAGATGCAGTACTCGGTCGCCATGCCCGGCGTGGTGCTCGGCACCCTCGGCGCGCTGGTCCCGTTGAACGGACTGGTGATCGACCAGCACGGCCTGTCCTCGGCGCTCGGCTCGCACCTGAAGGCCATCCCGGGCGACCGGGTCGGCCACGCCAAGACCATGGACCTGGTGTGGATCATCGCCGAGTACAGCACCGCGGTCAGCGTGCCGGGGATCCCGGCCGCCGACATCGCCGCCGCACGGCACGCGCTCGGCTGCGGGGAGCTGGCCCGGCTGATCCGGGCCACGTCGGCCACGCTGACCCTGCACCGGTTCCTGTCCAACATCGTGGACTCGCCCGGGCTGACGAAGCTGAGCATCTCGAACAACCCCTACCAGGCCGAAGCCGCGCTGTGCCAGAGCTGAAATCCGCCTGACGACGCCCGGCAGAAAATGCCCGATGCCTCCTTGCGGGAGGCATCGGGCATTTCTGTGGGCCGGCTCAGGCAGGCCGGTACCGCCGATTTGGCCGATCGCCCCTGTATGCGGCAGACTGGTCAGGTTGCCTGGAGAGGGTCCGCCCTCGCCATGCGCTCGGAGTGAACAACCGAACCGCCCGCGAAGCCGCGCCAGAAGGCGTGAAAGCCGCGCGGGGGGTGCCTCTGGGCCCGCGATCAGCTGCGCAAGCAGATGTGAACACGGCGGGGAGTGCCCCTGTCGCCGCATTCCCTGCGGCTACAGCGCGACACGCCCGACCGCGGGGGTCGGAGAAAACGGACATGTCAGCCAAGTGACGGTTCGCCGGCGGAGCAGATCCGCAGGTGAATGGCGGCTTGAAGGCCAAAGCGGAAACCCGCATGCGGTCGAAAGACAGCAGGTCCTCGCCGACGGCGGGTGATCGCAACTGGTAATCGAGAAGAAGGAAAGCGAAGCAGCCATGGCGGGACAGAAGATCCGCATCCGGCTCAAGGCCTACGACCACGAGGTCATCGATTCTTCGGCGCGCAAGATCGTCGAGACGGTGAGCCGTACTGGTGCGCAGGTCGCGGGCCCGGTGCCGCTGCCGACCGAGAAGAACGTGTACTGCGTGATCCGGTCGCCGCACAAGTACAAGGACTCGCGCGAGCACTTTGAGATGCGCACGCACAAGAGGCTCATCGACATCCTCGACCCCACGCCCAAGACCGTCGACTCGCTGATGCGCCTCGACCTGCCGGCCGGTGTCGACATCGAGATCAAGCTCTAAGGGACGTAACGAGATCATGGCCAGTATTCATTCAACGCGCCAGATCAAGGGCGTCCTGGGCGAGAAGCTCGGGATGACCCAGGTCTGGGACGCGGACAATCGGGTCGTCCCGGTCACCGTGGTCAAGGCGGGCCCCTGTGTCGTGACCCAGGTGCGCAACCTCGCCGTGGACGGCTACGAGGCGGTGCAGATCGGCTTCGGCGAGATCGACCCGCGCAAGGTCAACAAGCCCGAGAAGGGCCACTTCGACAAGGCCGGCGTCACCCCCCGCCGCTATCTCGTGGAGCTGCGCACCGCCGACGCGGCCGAGTACTCGCTCGGCCAGGAGCTGACCGTCGAGACCTTCGAGACCGGCCAGCTGGTCGACGTCTCGGGCACCTCGAAGGGCAAGGGCTTCGCCGGCGTCATGAAGCGGCACAACTTCAAGGGCCTGGGCGCCGGCCACGGCGTCCAGCGCAAGCACCGCTCCCCGGGTTCGATCGGCGCCTGCGCCACCCCGGGCCGCGTGTTCAAGGGCGTGCGGATGGCCGGCCGGATGGGCGGCTCGCGGGTGACCGTGCAGAACCTGACCGTCCACGCCATCGACGCCGAGAAGGGCCTGCTGCTGATCAAGGGCGCCATCCCGGGCCCCAACGGCGGCGTGGTCCTCGTCAAGACGGCTGCTAAGGGCTGATGGAGATGACTGAGACTCTGAACGTCGACCTCCCCGCGGAGCACTTCGACGTCCCGCAGAACGTGGCGCTGATCCACCAGGTGGTCACCGCCCAGCTGGCCGCGGCCCGCCAGGGCACGCACTCGACCAAGACCCGGGGCGAGGTGTCCGGCGGCGGCCGCAAGCCCTACCGCCAGAAGGGCACCGGCCGGGCCCGCCAGGGCTCGACCCGCGCGCCGCAGTTCACCGGCGGCGGCGTGGTGCACGGCCCCCAGCCGCGCGACTACTCGCAGCGCACGCCCAAGAAGATGAAGGCCGCCGCCCTGCGCAGCGCCCTGTCGGACCGGGCCCGCAACGGCCGGATCCACGTGGTCGACACCTTCGGCACCGCCGAGAAGCCGTCCACCAAGGTCGCCCTGGGCGCCATCAAGACGATCAGCGACCGGCGGCACGTGCTCACGGTGATCGCCCGGGACGAGACCTTCGCCCTGCTCTCGCTGCGCAACCTGCCGGAAGTGCACATCCTGTTCGTCGACCAGCTCAACACGTACGACGTGATGGTCAGCGACGACGTCATCTTCACCAAGGCCGCGTTCGACCGCTTCCTGGCCGGTCCGGTCAAGGCCGGGCAGGCCGCCGAAGCCGAAGGGACCGAGGCCTGATGCCGAACGAAACCCCGCGCGCGCCGAAGGACCACTACGTCCTGGCCCGCGACCTGCTGATCAAGCCGGTCGTCTCGGAGAAGAGCTACGGCCTGCTCGACGAGAACAAGTACACCTTCATCGTGCATCCTGACGCCAACAAGGAGCAGATCCGCGACGCGGTCGAGCTGCTCTTCGACGTCAAGGTCACCGGCGTGAACACGATCAACCGCAAGGGCAAGCGCAAGCGCACCCGGGCCGGTTTCGGCAAGCGCCCTGACACCCGTCGCGCCATCGTGTCCGTGGACCCGAACCCCAAGGACGCGAGCAAGAAGAGCCGGATCGACATCTTCGGGGGCCCGGCCTCCTAGGCCGGACCGACCACGAAGACACGTTTAAGGAATCTGAGAAGCCATGGGCATCCGCAAGTACAAGCCGACAACGCCTGGGCGCCGCGGCGCCAGCGTCGCCGACTTCGTCGAGATCACCCGGGACACTCCTGAGAAGAGTCTGGTCCGCCCTCTGCACAGCAAGGGCGGCCGCAACTCCCAGGGCCGCGTCACGGTTCGCCACCAGGGTGGCGGTCACAAGCGCGCGTACCGCGTGATCGACTTCCGTCGGGACGACAAGGACGGCGTGCCGGCCAAGGTCGCGCACATCGAGTACGACCCGAACCGCACCGCGCGGATCGCGCTGCTGCACTTCGTGGACGGCACCAAGCGGTACATCATCGCGCCGTCCAAGCTGAAGCAGGGCGACCGGGTCGAGTCCGGCCCCGACGCCGACATCAAGCCGGGCAACAACCTGCCGCTGCGCAACATCCCGACCGGTACGACCATCCACGCCATCGAGCTGCGGCCCGGCGGCGGCGCGAAGATCGCCCGCTCGGCCGGTACCAGCGTGCAGCTCGTCGCCAAGGACGGCCCCTACGCGCAGCTGCGCATGCCGTCCGGCGAGATCCGCAACGTCGACGCGCGCTGCCGCGCGACCGTCGGCGAGGTCGGCAACGCCGAGCAGTCGAACATCAACTGGGGCAAGGCCGGCCGGATGCGCTGGAAGGGCAAGCGCCCGACCGTCCGCGGTGTCGCGATGAACCCGATCGACCACCCGCACGGCGGTGGCGAGGGCAAGACCTCCGGCGGTCGGCACCCGGTGTCCCCGTGGGGACAGAAGGAAGGCCGCACCCGCACCCCGGGCAAGGCGTCCGACCAGTACATCGTCCGCCGCCGCAAGACGAACAAGAAGCGCTAGGAGCCCCGATGCCTCGCAGTCTGAAGAAGGGGCCCTTCGTCGACGACCACCTGACCAAGAAGGTGGACGTACAGAACGAGAAGGGCACCCACAACGTCATCAAGACGTGGTCCCGGCGCTCGATGATCGTCCCGGCCATGCTGGGCCACACGATCGCCGTGCACGACGGCCGCAAGCACGTCCCGGTGTTCGTCACCGAGTCGATGGTCGGCCACAAGCTGGGCGAGTTCGCCCCGACCCGTACTTTCAAGGGTCACGTGAAGGACGACCGGAGGTCTCGCCGTGGCTGAGAACAAGGCGAAGGACCTGCCGGACACCCAGGCGCTGGCCCAGGCCCGGCACATCCGGATGACCGCCATGAAGGTGCGCCGCGTGGTCAACGAGGTCCGCGGCCTGCCGGTCGAGGACGCGCTGACCTACCTGCGGTTCGCCCCGCAGGCCGCGGCCGAGCCGGTCTACAAGGCGGTGGCCTCGGCCGCCGCCAACGCGCGCAACAACAAGCAGCTGAACGGCGAGCTCGTCATCGCGGCGGCCTACGTCGACGAGGGCCCCACGCTCAAGCGGTTCCGGCCGCGCGCGCAGGGCCGGGCCTACCGCATCCGCAAGCGCAGCAGCCACATCACCATCGTGGTCGAGCAGAAGCCGCAGGCGACTTCGGCGGCCGGCAGCAAGAAGGGACGGACCCGGTAATGGGCCAGAAGGTTAACCCGCACGGGTTCCGACTCGGTATCACCACCGACTTCAAGTCGCGGTGGTACGCGGACAAGATGTACAAGGCGTACGTGAAGGAAGACGTCGAGATCCGCAAGCTCATGTCCAAGGGCATGGAGCGGGCCGGCATCTCCAAGGTCGAGATCGAGCGCACCCGCGACCGGGTCAAGGTGGACATCCACACGGCCCGCCCGGGCATCGTGATCGGCCGCCGCGGCGCCGAGGCCGAGCGCATCCGGGGCGAGCTGGAGAAGCTCACCCAGAAGCAGGTCCAGCTGAACATCCTCGAGGTCAAGAACCCCGAGATGGACGCGCAGCTGGTCGCCCAGGGCGTGGCCGAGCAGCTCTCCAGCCGGGTGGCCTTCCGCCGGGCGATGCGCAAGGCGATCCAGACCACCATGAAGTCCGGCGCCAAGGGCATCAAGGTCCAGGTCTCCGGCCGTCTCGGCGGCGCGGAGATGTCCCGGTCCGAGCAGTACCGCGAGGGCCGGGTCCCGCTGCACACCCTGCGGGCGAACATCGACTACGGCTTCTACGAGGCCCGCACGACGTTCGGCCGGATCGGCGTGAAGGTCTGGATCTACAAGGGCGACGTCACCTCGCTCCGGGCCGCCCGCGAGGCCGAGGCGGCCGCGCAGCGGCAGGGCCGGGCCGGCGGAGACCGTCCGGCCCGCGGCGGGGACCGTCCGCGCGGCGGGCGTCCGGCCGGCGGCGGCCGGGGCGAGCGCCCCGCCCGCGGCGGCGAGCGCCCGGCCGGGGACCGTCCGGCCCGCACCGACAACGCACCCGCGTCCGCCCCGCCCGAAGCCTCGGCTCCGGCGGCGGCGGCCGAGCCCGCTAAGGAGGGCTGACCATGCTGATCCCGCGCAGGGTCAAGCACCGCAAGCAGCACCACCCCTCCCGGTCCGGCGCGAGCAAGGGCGGCAACGAGCTGGCCTTCGGCGAGTACGGCATCCAGGCGCTGAGCCCGGCCTACGTCACCAACCGGCAGATCGAGTCGGCGCGTATCGCGATCAACCGGCACATCCGCCGTGGCGGCAAGGTCTGGATCAACATCTACCCGGACCGGCCGCTGACCAAGAAGCCGGCCGAGACCCGGATGGGTTCCGGCAAGGGCTCGCCCGAGTGGTGGGTGGCGAACGTCAAGCCGGGTCGGGTGATGTTCGAGCTGTCCTTCCCGAACGAGAAGGTCGCCCGAGAGGCGCTGCTGCGCGCCACGCACAAGCTCCCGATGAAGTGCCGGATCATCCGGCGCGAGGCAGGTGAAATCTGATGGCGATCGGAACGTCGACGCACGAACTGCGCGAGCTGACGGACGCGGCTCTCACGGACAAGCTCCGCGAGGCCAAGGAGGAGCTGTTCAACCTCCGTTTCCAGCAGGCCACCGGCCAGCTCGAGAACCACGGTCGGATGAAGTCGGTCAAGGCCGACATCGCGAAGATCTACACCATTCAGCGTGAGCGTGAGCTGAACATCACCGAGGGCGTCAAATGAGCGAAACGACGAACGTGGCGGACAACGCCGAGGACCGCGCCGCCCGCAAGCTGCGCGAGGGCCTGGTGGTCAGCGACAAGATGGACAAGACCGTCGTGGTCGCCGTCGAGGACCGGGTCAAGCACGCCCTGTACGGCAAGGTCCTGCGGCGCACGAACAAGCTCAAGGCGCACGACGAGCAGAACGAGTGCGGCATCGGCGACCGGGTCCTGTTGATGGAGACCCGTCCGCTGTCGGCCACCAAGCGCTGGCGCGTCGTGGAGATCCTCGAGCGGGCCAAGTAACACCCGGTGGGCGGACCGGCGTTCGCGCCGGCCCGCCCACACCCCCCGCATAGTCTGCGAAGAGACTGTGTCTCCCGGCGCGGCGGCCGGCCCAGGCCGGCCGCCCGTGCCAACACAATCAGGAGTAGAACGTGATTCAGCAGGAATCGCGGCTGCGGGTCGCCGACAACACCGGTGCGAAGGAAATCCTCTGCATCCGGGTTCTCGGCGGTTCCAGCCGCCGCTACGCCGGCATCGGCGACGTGATCGTCGCCACCGTCAAGGACGCCCTCCCGGGCGCCGGCGTGAAGAAGGGCGACGTGGTCAAGGCCGTCGTCGTCCGCACCGTCAAGGAGCGCCGCCGGGCCGACGGCTCGTACATCCGCTTCGACGAGAACGCCGCGGTCCTGATCAAGGACTCGGGCGAGCCCCGCGGCACCCGCATCTTCGGCCCGGTCGGCCGCGAGCTGCGCGACAAGCGCTACATGCGGATCATCTCGCTCGCCCCGGAGGTGTTGTAGATCATGGCCGGTGGCAAGATGAACATCAAGAAGGGTGACCTGGTCCAGGTCATCACCGGTAAGGACAAGGGCCTGCAGGGCAAGGTCGTGGTGGCCTACCCGGACGACGACAAGGTCATCGTCGAGGGCGTCAACCGGGTCAAGAAGCACACCAAGGTCGGCCAGTCCGCCCGCGGCGCCAAGACCGGCGGCATCATCACGGTCGAGGCCCCGATCCACGTCAGCAACGTCATGCTGGTGGTCGAGGTCGAGGGCAAGAAGGTCGTCACCCGGGTCGGCTACCGGCGCGAGCAGCAGGAGCGCCGCCAGCCCGACGGCAGCACCAAGACGGTCGAGCGTTCCGTGCGGTACGCCAAGAAGACCGGGGAGAACATCTGATGACTGTCACCGACGTCGAGACCCCGGCCGAGGCTCCGGCCGAGAAGGTCCTGCCCCGGCTCAAGGCGCGCTACCGCGCCGAGATCATCCCGGCCCTGCGCGAGAAGTTCGAGTACCCGAACATCATGCAGGTGCCGGGCGTGACCAAGGTCGTCGTGAACATGGGTGTCGGCGACGCCGCCCGTGACTCGAAGCTGATCGAGGGCGCCGTGCGCGACCTGACCGCGATCACCGGCCAGAAGCCCACGGTCACCAAGGCCCGCAAGTCCATCGCCCAGTTCAAGCTGCGCGAGGGCCAGCCGATCGGCACCCACGTCACCCTGCGCGGGGACATGATGTGGGAGTTCCTGGACCGCCTGGTCTCGGTCGCGCTCCCGCGTATCCGCGACTTCCGCGGCCTGTCGCCCAAGCAGTTCGACGGCAAGGGCAACTACACCTTCGGTCTCAACGAGCAGTCCATGTTCCACGAGATCGACCAGGACCGGATCGACCGGGTCCGCGGCATGGACATCACCGTGGTCACCACGGCGAGCAACGACGACGAGGGCCGGACGCTGCTCAAGCTGCTCGGCTTCCCCTTCAAGGAGGCGTGACGCGCGATGGCGAAGACTGCTCTGATCAACAAGGCCGCGGCCAAGCCGAAGTTCAAGGTCCGGGGCTACACCCGGTGCCAGAAGTGCGGGCGTCCGCACTCGGTCTACCGCAAGTTCGGCCTGTGCCGCATTTGCCTGCGCGAGATGGCCCACGCCGGCGAGCTGCCCGGTGTGACCAAGTCGTCCTGGTAGACGCCTGAGTCGTCGAGCGACCGCAGTACCCCGCCGCCCGGCGGCCGAGTCCCGTACTCGGCCGCCGGGCGGTTCGCTTTCGCCCCGCCCCTCGGCGTGGTCGGAGGCAGGTCAGGGATGGGGTAAAGTAGGGAGAGCTGCATTGCGGTCCGCCGCCATGCACAGGGCGCTCTAGCGAAAGCGAGTCCGTCGTCGACCGCGGCCGGGATACCCCCGCGGTCCGCCGGCTGGTTTTCCGCCGGACGCCCGTTCGAAGAGAATGCATCCGCATTTCGCAACTACGACGCCGCAGGTCCAACCGGCGAATCAAGGGTGTCCAGGCCTCCCCGCGAGGGGTCCGGGTCCGGTGCCCGCCGACGCGCACGGAGTGGAAACCACGGTGGAAAGGGCCTAGGCCCCCGCATATGACCATGACTGACCCGATCGCGGACATGCTCACCCGTCTGCGCAACGGCAACAACGCCTATCACGACACGGTCGCCATGCCGCACTCGAAGCTCAAGTCCAGGGTCGCCGAGATCCTGCAGCAGGAGGGCTACATCGCCTCCTGGAAGACCGAGGACCTCGAAGTGGGCAAGAACCTGGTGATCACGCTGAAGTACGGCCCGAACCGCGAGCGGTCGATCGCCGGCATCAAGCGCATCTCGAAGCCCGGACTGCGCGTCTACGCGAAGTCCACCGCTCTGCCGCGCGTGCTCGGTGGCCTGGGCGTCGCCATCATCTCCTCGTCCTCCGGTCTGCTGACCGACCGGCAGGCGGCCAAGAAGGGTGTAGGCGGAGAAGTCCTCGCCTACATCTGGTAACTGACGGAAGGGAGGATTACAGCTAATGTCTCGAATTGGACGGCTGCCCATCCCGGTTCCGGCCGGCGTTGAGGTGAGCATCAGCGGGAACGACGTGACCGTCAAGGGCCCCAAGGGCACCCTGACCCACACCGTCGTGAACCCCATCAGCATCGAGAAGTCCGAGGACGGCACCCTCCAGGTGACCCGGCCGAACGACGAGCGGGTGGCCAAGGAGCGTCACGGCCTGACCCGCACCCTGGTGAACAACATGATCATCGGTGTGACCACCGGCTACTCCAAGGTGATGGAGATCTCCGGGGTCGGCTACCGGGTCGCGGCCAAGGGCTCGGACCTCGAGTTCGCCCTCGGCTACTCGCACCCGATCCTGGTCCCGGCGCCCGACGGCATCTCCTTCACGGTCGAGGCCCCGACCCGTTTCGTGGTCGCCGGCATCGACAAGCAGAAGGTCGGCGAGGTCGCCGCGAACATCCGCAAGCTGCGCAAGCCCGACCCGTACAAGGCCAAGGGCGTGCGGTACCAGGGTGAAGTGATCCGCCGCAAGGTCGGAAAGGCCGGTAAGTAGCCATGGCATACGGTGTGAAGATCGCCAAGGGAAACGCCAAGAAGTCGGTCGCGCTCAAGCGCCGCCACATCCGGGTGCGCAAGCGCGTCAACGGCACTGCCGACCGTCCCCGCCTGGTCGTGTTCCGCTCCTCCCGCCACATCGTGGCGCAGGTCGTGAACGACAAGGCCGGCCACACGCTGGCCTCGGCGTCGACCATGGAGAGCACTCTGCGCTCCTCCGACGGCGACAAGACCGCGCGCTCGCGCGAGGTCGGCAAGCTGGTGGCCGAGCGGGCCAAGGCGGCCGGGGTCTCCGCGGTCGTGTTCGACCGGGGCGGCAACAAGTACCACGGCCGGGTGGCCGCGGTGGCCGACGGCGCCCGCGAAGCCGGCCTGGAACTGTGAGGCCGCACCCGATGAACACCCTAGTTTCGGAAAAGAGGGATTCCTGATGCCAGGAGCCCAGCGCCGCGGTGGCGGCGTCGGTGGAAACCGTGCCGGTGGCGGCGGCGGTGAGGGCGGGGAGCGCCGGGAGCGTCGCGACCGCCGCAACCAGGACAACGCCCCGGCCGCGGAGAAGACGGCCTACGTCGAGCGCGTGGTCGCGATCAACCGCGTGGCCAAGGTCGTGAAGGGTGGCCGGAGGTTCTCCTTCACCGCCCTGGTGGTCGTCGGCGACGGCGACGGCACGGTCGGCGTCGGCTACGGCAAGGCCAAGGAGGTGCCCGCGGCGATCGCCAAGGGCGTCGAGGAGGCCAAGAAGAGCTTCTTCAAGGTCCCGCGGATCCAGGGCACCATTCCGCACCCGATCACGGGTGAGGCGGCGGCCGGCGTGGTCATGCTCAAGCCGGCTTCGGCCGGTACCGGCGTGATCGCGGGCGGCGCCGTGCGCGCGGTGCTCGAGTGCGCCGGGGTGCACGACGTGCTGTCCAAGTCGCTCGGCTCGGACAACGCGATCAACGTGGTGCACGCCACGGTGGCCGCGCTCAAGGGCCTGGTCCGTCCGGAGGAGATCGCGGCCCGCCGCGGCCTGCCGCTGGAGGACGTCGCACCGGCCGCGCTGCTGCGCGCCCGCGCGGGAGTGGGGGCCTGAGATGGCGCAGCTGAAGGTCACCCAGGTCCGGTCGAAGATCGGAACGAAGCAGAACCACCGTGAGACGCTGCGGTCGCTCGGCCTCAAGCGGATCAACGACGTGGTCGTGAAGGAAGACCGTCCCGAGATCCGCGGGATGGTCCACACCGTGCGCCACCTGGTGACGGTTGAGGAGGTCGACTGATAATGAGTGACTCAGTGCGCGACGAGCAGGACTCGGCCAAGCAGCACATCCTCAAGGTGCACCACCTGCGTCCGGCGCCGGGGGCGAAGACCGCCAAGACCCGGGTCGGCCGCGGTGAGGGCTCCAAGGGCAAGACCGCCGGCCGCGGTACCAAGGGCCAGAAGGCGAAGACCACGATCCCGGACCGCTTCGAGGGCGGGCAGATGCCGATGCACATGCGGCTGCCCAAGCTCGACGGGTTCAAGAACGCCTTCCGGGTCGAGTACCAGGTGGTGAACCTGGACAAGCTGGCCGAGCTCTACCCGCAGGGCGGCGACGTGACCGTCGCGGACCTGGTGGCCAAGGGCGCGGTGCGCAAGAACGAGGTCGTCAAGATCCTCGGCTCCGGCGAGATCGCGGTCAAGGTCAACGTCAAGGTGAACGCGTACTCCGCGTCGGCCAAGGCGAAGATCGAGGCCGCCGGCGGCTCCGCCGAATCGCTGTAAGCGAACGGCTCGTCCGCCTTCCCGGCACCGAAGCCCGTCTCCCCCCGCGGGGAGGCGGGCTTCGTTTCCTGCCGCGGATCCTTAAATGAGGATTCATCCGGAATGAATACCGACTTGGTATCGCTTTGCGGCCGGATCCTTGCGTAAGATAGCCCGAGCCGAGTCCTGATGGCCCGGTCATGGGTGTTGCCAGCAACCGCTGCGCGCCGATCGAGGCCCTGACATGTGCCGGGGCCTGGGATTAATACGTCTATCATTCGCCTCCGCCGGTCTGAGCACGGTCCGTCGGGTAGCGCGCAGGAGGAACAGTGCTCTCTGCCTTCGGACGGGCTTTCCGTACCCCGGACCTGCGCAAGAAGCTCCTATTCACGCTCGCCATCATGGCTCTGTTCCGCCTCGGGTCGAACATCCCCGCCCCGGGAGTGAACTCCGCCGGGGTCCAGGCGTGCATCAACGGCAACAGCTCGGGCAACGCCCTCGGTCTGATCAACCTGTTCTCCGGCGGCGCGCTGCTGCAGCTGTCGGTGTTCGCGCTCGGCATCATGCCGTACATCACGGCCTCGATCATCCTGCAGCTGCTGACCGTGGTCATCCCGCGGTTGGACACCCTCAAGCAGGAGGGACAGGCCGGGCAGGCGAAGATCACCCAGTACACCCGGTACCTGACCATCGGCCTGGCGGTCCTGCAGTCGACCGGCCTGGTGGCCACCGCGCAGAGCAACCCGCAGTTCCTGCTCGGCTCGAGCTGCTCCGGCAACGTCATCTACGCCAGCGTGAACAACTGGGGCCTGGCCGTCACGGTCGGCACCATGGTGGCCGGCACGGCCGTCATCATGTGGCTCGGCGAGCTGATCACCGACCGCGGCATCGGCAACGGCATGTCCCTGCTGATCTTCACCTCGATCGCCTCGACCTTCCCGCAGAACCTGTGGGCGATCAAGCAGAAGTCGCAGCTGGGCGGCGGCTGGGTGCTGTTCCTCGGCGTGATCGCGATGGGCTGCGCGATGGTCGGCCTGGTGGTCTTCATCGAGCAGGGCCAGCGCCGGATCCCGGTCCAGTACGCCAAGCGGATGGTCGGCCGGCGGATGTTCGGCGGGTCCTCGACCTACATCCCGATCAAGATCAACCAGGCCGGTGTGATCCCGGTCATCTTCGCCTCCTCGCTGCTGCAGCTGCCGGTGCTGGTCTCCCAGTTCGTCGCGCGCAACGCCAACTCCGGCTGGGCCCTGTGGGTCCAGAACAACCTCGGCGTGAGCACGGTGAACGGCTACTCGGTCTACTACTCGGTGGCCTACTTCCTGTTGATCCTGTTCTTCGCGTTCTTCTACGTGGCCATCACGTTCAACCCCGAGGAAACAGCGGACAACATGAAGAAGTACGGTGGTTTCATCCCGGGCATCCGCGCGGGTAAGCCGACCGCTGAGTACTTGCAGCACATCCTGACCCGGATCACCTGGCCGGGCGCCCTGTATCTGTCCTTCATCGCGATCATCCCGATGATCGCACTGGACACGTTCCACGTGGCGGGCAAGTTCCCCTTCGGCGGTACCTCGATCCTGATCATCGTGGGCGTGGGCCTGGAGACGGTCAAGCAGATCGAGAGCCAGCTTCAGCAGCACAACTACGAAGGGTTCCTGCGCTAAATGCGAATTGTGTTGGTCGGCCCGCCGGGAGCGGGCAAGGGCACCCAGGCGAAGATCATCGCCGAGCGACTGGCCATCCCGGCGATCTCGACCGGCGACATCTTCCGTGCGAACGTCTCGGCCGGGACGCCGCTGGGGATCGAAGCCAAGGGCTACATGGACGCGGGCCTGCTGGTCCCGGACGAGGTGACCATCGCCATGATCCGGGACCGGTTCTCCCAGCCGGACATGGCCGGCGGCTTCCTGCTCGACGGCTTCCCGCGCAACGTGCCCCAGGCCCAGTCGCTGGAGGCCCTGCTGTCCGGGCTCGGCACCAAGCTGGACGTGGTGCTCGAGCTCGCGGTGGACCGGGACGAGGTGGTCAGGCGGATCGCCGGGCGCCGGCTGTGCCGCAACGACGCGAGCCACATCTTCCACGTCTTCTTCAACCCGCCGGCCGTCGACGGAGTCTGCGACATCTGCGGCGGCGAGCTGTACCAGCGCGACGACGACCTCGAGGAGACGGTCGCGGCCCGGCAGGACGTGTACGCGAACGAGACCGCCCCGATCATCGGGTTCTACGGCGAGCACGGACTGCTGTCCACGATCGACGCGATGGGCCCGCTGGACGAGGTCACCGACCGGGCGCTGACCGCCCTGGCCGACCGCTGACCGCCTCCGCGGCCGACCGGCACGAGAGCACGAGAGCACGACGGACCCACCCAGCACCGCTTCTAAGGCGCCCGGCCTCCCGCCGGGCGCCTTCCGCGTGCCCCGGGGCGCCGGCTTGCCCGGACTTGACGGCGCCGGGGCGAAGATGCGGGACAATGGCCGCATGGTTGAGTTGAAGAACGAGGAGCAGTTCGCGTTGATGCGCGAGGCCGGACTGGTGGTGGCCCGGACCCTGGAGCTGCTGCGCGGCGCGGTCAAGGACGGGGTCACCACCAAGCAGCTGGACGAGCTGGCCGAGGACTCGATCCGGTCCCAGGGCGCGGTCCCCTCGTTCAAGGGCTACGGCGGCGGGGACGGGGTCCCGGCCTTCCCCGGAGTGATCTGCGCCTCGATCAACAACGAGATCGTGCACGGAATCCCGGGCGAGGCGGCGGTCCGGGACGGGGACATCATCTCGATCGACTGCGGTGCGATCTACCAGGGCTGGCACGGGGACTCGGCGATCACGGTGCCCTGCGGCGAGGTGCCGCAGGACGTGACCGAGCTGATGCGGGTGACCGAGCAGTCGATGTGGCACGGGATCGCCGCGGTCGTGCCGGGGGAGCGGCTGAACAACATCGGCCGGGCGATCCAGGAGTTCGTGCGCAAGCAGGGCAGCTACGGGATCGTGGAGGGATACGGCGGCCACGGCATCGGCTCCGAGATGCACATGGACCCGATGATCCTCAACCACCGGACCATGGACCGCGGGCCGCGGCTGCGGGTGGGCATGGCGGTGGCGATCGAGCCGATGATCAACCTCGGCCGCAAGCAGACCTGGGAGCAGAAGGACGGCTGGACCGTCAACACGCTCGACGGCTCGCCCTCGGCGCACTTCGAGCACACGGTCTGCATCACCGAGCAGGGCCTGTGGGTGACCACCGCGATGGACGGCGGCAAGGCCGGACTGGCGCCGTTCGGCAACCAGTTGCACCCCTGATGCCTCTGGCGTGCGCGGCGGCCTTTACGGGCGCCGTCAGGCTGTTCCCGGGCGTGTTGCGCGCGGGGGAGCGGCCCGGCGACGCCCGCCCTACCCCGCCCGGCCTCACGTGGGGCGGATGGGACAGTTCGAGCGCAACGAGTGCTGTGTGGCGTCGTATGACTCCTCGTCAGTCCTCAACCACTCCAACGCATCCACGCTGACCAAGTACTCGCCCACACTCCGAAACCCGTCGCGCCCGGTTCTCTTCCCCTAGTTCCCGAGGGTGCGCTAAACTCGCGATATGTCGCAAGCTGGGATGGCCGGAAACGGGCCGAATCACGATTCTCTGCGCGCCTCCGACACGGACCGGGAACGGATCGTCGAGCAGTTGCGCAGGCACGCCGCCGAGGGCCGTCTGACCATGGACGAGTTCGAGGAGCGGATGTCCGCCGCGTACGAGGCCAGGACCTACGGCGCGTTGTCCGAGCTGACCCGGGACCTGCCGGTCGACCTGTCCGAGAGCCGTGGGGGCCGCGGCGGCCAGGTGCCGCGGCCGGCGGTCGACTACGCCGACCCGGCTGCCGGCACTCCTCTCGGCGTCGACCTGCGCGGGGTGGGCGGCCGGCACGACATGCACCGGATGCGCAACGACCTGCGGCGCCAGATGCGCGACCAGGCCAGGGCGCAGATGCGCGGGCAGTTCGGCCGGGGCGCGGCCGGCCGGCCCGGGCGCGGCCGGCAGGCGGTCGGCCTGGCCGCGCTGACCGCGAGCTGGGCCACCCTGTCGGTCCTGCTGACCGGGATCTGGCTGATCGCGGGCTTCGCCGACCATCTGCACTTCGGCGACTTCTGGCCGGCCTGGCCGATCGGCATCATGGGTCTGCTGACCCTGCTCAAGGGAATCCGGTTCTTCGGCGACCAGCGCTGACCGGGGGCGAAACCCGCCGGGGCGGGCCGAATGGGGGCGGATTTCAGATTTGCCGCAGTGCCAGCGTAGACTAGACCGTCGGTAACGACACGTCGCCAGGCTCCCAAACAGAAGTGCGAGGCTCATGCCCAAAAAAGAAGGTGCCATCGAGATCGAAGGCACCGTCATCGAATCTCTGCCCAACGCCATGTTCAAGGTCGAGCTTCAGAACGGGCACAAGGTCCTCGCACACATCAGTGGGAAGATGCGGATGCACTACATCCGCATCCTGCCGGACGACCGGGTGGTCGTGGAGCTCAGCCCCTATGACCTGACCCGGGGACGGATCGTCTACCGGTACAAGTAGGCCGCGCCCGTCCGGCGCAGCCCGCTGCCAGCAAGACCGCACCACAGCTTCACAAGATCGTTGTCGTACAAGATCTGAATAATCACGAAGTGCCGCGCAAGCGGCACGGCTCGAAAGGGACCCTCACATGAAGGTCAATCCGAGCGTCAAGACGATCTGCGACAAGTGCAAGGTGATCCGCCGTCACGGTCGGGTCATGGTGATCTGCGAGAACCTCCGCCACAAGCAGCGCCAGGGTTAGTCCCTGCTGCTCGGCCCCCGAGGCCACTTCGCACTTGCCCGCGCTTGTTCGCCGCCGTCGCTTTCGACGCCAGGCACCCGTAAGAGCGCGGTATCCCGACCCCGCGGCCGCATTCCGGCCGCGGACGCCACCCCCGGCACGGAGGCCGGGGACCTTTCTGCACTGTGCGGCCACGCCTCCGGGCGGGCCGCGAGAACAGGAACGGTACCGCGCCAGACCTCCGCATCAATTCAAGGAGCATGCCAGATGGCACGCCTCGTCGGAGTGGACCTCCCCCGCGAAAAGCGGCTGGAGATCGCCCTGACCTACATCTACGGCGTCGGCCGTACCCGTGCGCAGGCCACCTGCGCCGGAGCGGGCGTGAGCCCGGATGTCCGGGTCAAGGACCTCTCGGAAGACGACCTGGTCAAACTGCGCGACTGGATCGACGGCAACTACAAGACCGAGGGTGACCTCCGTCGCGAAGTGGCCGCCGACATCCGCCGCAAGATGGAGATCGGGTGCTACCAGGGACTGCGCCACCGCAAGGGCCTCCCGGTCCGCGGCCAGCGCACCCACACGAACGCGCGTACCCGGAAGGGTCCGCGCCGCGCGATCGCCGGTAAGAAGAAGCCGGGCAAGAAGTAGTCCCACGCGGTCTCCCCGCCGGGACCGATCACCTCACTTGGAGTACAGCTAGATGCCTCCCAAGAGCCGTCAGGCCGCGGGCGCCGCCAAGAACAAGGTGCGCCGCAAGGAGAAGAAGAACGTCGCTCACGGGCACGCCCACATCAAGAGCACGTTCAACAACACGATCGTCTCGATCACCGACCCCCAGGGCAACGTGATCTCCTGGGCCTCGTCCGGTCAGGTCGGCTTCAAGGGTTCGCGCAAGTCGACCCCGTTCGCCGCCCAGATGACCGCCGAGGCCGCCGCCCGCCGCGCGATGGAGCACGGCATGCGCAAGGTCGACGTTTTCGTGAAGGGCCCCGGCTCCGGCCGGGAAACCGCGATCCGTTCGCTGCAGCAGACCGGTCTCGAAGTCGGCTCGATCAACGACGTGACCCCGTCTCCGCACAACGGCTGCCGTCCGCCGAAGCGCCGCCGCGTCTGACCACCAGGAGATAAAGAGAAATGGCCCGTTACACCGGCCCCGACTGCAAGCGCTGCCGCCGCGAGAAGACCAAACTCTTCCTCAAGGGCAGCAAGTGCGAGTCGGCCAAGTGCCCCATCGAGATCCGTCCGTACCCCCCGGGGGAGCACGGCCGCGGCCGTAGCAAGGACAGCGAGTACCTGCTGCAGATGCGCGAGAAGCAGAAGTGCGCGCGCATCTACGGCGTGCTGGAGAAGCAGTTCCGCGGCTACTACGAGGAAGCCAACCGCAAGCAGGGCAAGACCGGCGAGAACCTGCTGCGCATCCTCGAGTCCCGGCTGGACAACGTGGTCTACCGCGCCGGGTTCGCCCAGTCGCGCGACCACGCCCGCCAGCTGGTGCGCCACGGCCACTTCACCGTGAACGGCAAGAAGGTGGACATCCCCTCCTACCGCGTCACCGAGAACGACATCATCGAGGTCCGCAAGGACTCGCTGGAGCTCACCCCGTTCCAGGTCGCCCGCGCGACCGTCGGGGACAAGACGGTTCCGGCCTGGCTCGAGGTCGTCGGCTCGCGGATGCGCGTGCTGGTCCACTCCCTCCCGGTCCGCCAGGTGATCGACACCCAGGTCCAGGAGCAGCTGATCGTCGAGCTCTACTCCAAGTAAGCCCTTCCGGCTTTCTCGGCAGTACAGTCCGATCCGCCGTAAAAGCGACAGGGGTGCGGTTCTCCCGGGTTATCCTGGAGCCGCACCCCCTTCGGCGTCTGGCGAACGCACGGGGTATGACAAGACTGGGCGTCAAATAGCGGACGCCCACGACCATGGAGGTTCCATTGCTCATCGCTCAGCGCCCCACGCTGACCGAGGAAGTCGTCGACGAGTACCGCTCCCGGTTCACCATCGAACCGCTCGAGCCCGGATTCGGCTACACCCTCGGCAACTCCCTGCGCCGCACCCTGCTCTCCTCGATCCCCGGCGCGGCCGTGACCAGCCTGCGGATCGACGGCGTGCTGCACGAGTTCCAGACCATCCCGGGGGTGAAGGAGGACGTCACCGACCTCATCCTGAACATCAAGGGCCTGGTCGTCTCCTCCGAGCACGACGAGCCGGTCGTGATGTACCTGCGCAAGCAGGGACCCGGCGTCGTCACCGCGGCGGACATCGCCCCGCCGGCCGGCGTCGAGGTGCACAACCCCGAGCTGGTCCTGGCCACCCTGAACGGCAAGGGCAAGCTGGAGATGGAGCTGACCGTCGAGCGCGGCCGCGGCTACGTCTCCGCGGTGCAGAACAAGCAGGCCGGCCAGGAGATCGGCCGGGTCCCGATCGACTCGATCTACTCCCCGGTGCTCAAGGTCAAGTACGAGGTCCAGGCCACCCGAGTCGAGCAGCGGACCGACTTCGACAAGCTGGTCGTGGACGTGGAGACCAAGCCGTGCCTGCGTCCGCGCGACGCGGTCGCCTCGGCCGGCAAGACCCTGGTCGAGCTGTTCGGCCTGGCCCGCGAACTCAACGTCGAGGCCGAGGGCATCGACATGGGCCCGTCCCCGACCGACGCGGCCCTGGCCGCCGACCTCGCGCTGCCGATCGAGGAGCTGGAGCTGACCGTCCGGTCCTACAACTGCCTCAAGCGCGAGGGCATCCACACCGTGGGCGAGCTCGTGGCCCGCTCCGAGGCGGACCTGCTGGACATCCGCAACTTCGGTGCCAAGTCCATCGACGAGGTCAAGGCCAAGCTGCACGGCATGGGCTTGGCCCTGAAGGACAGCCCGCCCGGATTCGACCCGGCGGTCGCCCTGGCCGAGGCCTACGGCAACGAGGACGACGACATGAACTACGCCGAGCCGGAGACCGAGCAGTACTGATCCGGTGAGGTGGCGTCACCTCGGCTGAGAGCGGTCGTCGCAGAACGACCGTTCCCGGCCACCGCCGGGCACCGCTCGTCCAGAGCAGTGCCCGGCGGCTGCTTTACTTGTGTGCAGACATTCGTCCGCCGCCCGAACCTGCGGGCGGCGGGACTGCGTGCGGTACCACGGCCGGGGCTCCCGGCGCAGTCGGCCGGCGCAGGTTCAAATAAGGGAGACAAGCAATGCCCACCCCGTCCAAGGGTCCCCGCCTCGGCGGTTCCGGTTCGCACCAGAAGCACATCCTGGCGAACCTGGCCAAGCAGCTGATCGAGCACGGCGGCATCAACACCACCGAGGCCAAGGCCAAGGAGCTGCGCCCGTTCGTCGAGCCGCTGATCACCAAGGCCAAGAAGGGCGACCTGCACTCGCGCCGCCTGGTCGCGGCCCGGCTGGAGATCCGCAACACCGCCTTCTACAACGGCGGCAGCCTGATGCACAAGCTGTTCACCGAGGTCGGCCCGTCCTACGCGGACCGTCCCGGCGGCTACACCCGGATCATCAAGCTCGGCCCGCGCAAGGGCGACAACGCCCCGATGGCCCGGATCGAGCTGGTCGAGGCCCGCACCGTGGCCCACGAGGCGACCGCCGCGACCCGCCGCGCCGTCAAGGAGGCCGCGGCCAAGCCGGCCGAGACCAAGCCGGCCGTGGTCCAGGACGCGATCGAGGACGCCGCCCCGGCCGACGAGGTCGTCGAGACCGAGGCCGTGGACACCACGCCCGAGGCCGAGGAGACCGAGACCGAGGCCTAGCCTCCCGGTCCGTCAGTCAGCCGCGCCCCGCACCGTGTCCCCGGACACGGCGCGGGGCGCGTTCCTTGTGAGGATGGGTGCATCGTGACCGAGACTGAAACCGAGACCGCTGAACGCATTGACCCGGCCGAGGCGGCCGACGCCGCCGACGACGCCGACGACGCCGGGCCGACCACCAGGGTCCGGTTCGACCTGGCCTACGACGGCACCGAGTTCGCCGGCTGGGCCCGGCAGCGGACCCTGCGCACGGTCCAGGGCGAGTTCGAGGCCGCGTTGACCGCGGTGCTGCGGGTGCGCCGCCCGGTGGAGCTGACCGTGGCCGGACGCACCGACGCCGGGGTGCACGCCTCCGGCCAGGTCGCGCACGCCGACCTGCCGACCGAGGCCTGGCAGACCCACCGCGAGCGTCTGCTGCACCGGCTGGCCGGGAGACTGCCCCAGGACATCCGGGTCTACGCCGCGGCCGAGGCCCCCGCGGGCTTCGACGCCCGGTTCGCCGCCCTGTCCCGCCGCTACGTCTACCGGGTCTCGGACTCGCGGCACGGCACCGAGCCGATGCGCCGGCGGTTCGTGCTCTGGCACAACCGCACCCTCGATCTCGACGCCCTGAACGAGGCCTCCGCACTGCTGCTCGGCGAACACGACTTCGCCGCCTTCTGCAAGAAGCGCGAGGGCGCGACCACCATCCGCCGCCTGCTGGACCTGCGCTGGCACCGGGTGGACGCGGCCGGCACCGCGCCGGACCGGGCCGCGCGGACCGAGGTCTGGGCCACGGTCAAGGCCGACGCCTTCTGCCACTCGATGGTCCGCGCCCTGGTCGCCGCGCTGCTGATGGCCGGGGACGGCAGCCGCCCGGTCGGCTTCCCGGCCGAGGTGCTCACCTCCACGGTCCGGCACCCGGCGGTGAACGTGGTCCGCCCGCACGGGCTGAGCCTGGAGGAGGTGGTCTACCCCGAACCGGCCGCGCTGCTGGCCCGCACGGTCGAGACCAGGCGGACCCGGACCCTGCCGTGCCCGTGACGGCCGCCGGCGCCGCGGCCGCCGCGGTTCCCCCGCGCGGGGCACTCGAAACCGGCCGTTTTGACCTTTCGGCGACTGCGACGGTAGCCTGAAAGCTCGTTGTGTGTTCCGCGTGTCGAACCCGCCTCCTCGAAGGCGGCCCACGCGCCCGGACTTGCCGCGTCGCGATCCTCAGTTCCGGGGCCCGGCGGACGGAAGAAACCGGGAGGGCACGGTTGCCTGAAGCCGTAGGCTGCCGGGCTGTGCCTACGGACCATGATGTGAATATTTCCCACCATGTATTCATTGACTGAAGCGAAGGCATACGACCAGTGCGCACGTACAGCCCCAAGCCCGGTGAAGTCGAGCGTCATTGGTACGTCATCGACGCAGCCGACGTCGTCCTCGGCCGGCTCGCCAGCCAGACCGCCATCCTCCTGCGCGGCAAGCACAAGCCGCAGTTCGCCCCGCACATCGACACGGGTGACTTCGTCATCATCGTGAACGCGGACAAGGTGCACCTGTCCGGCAACAAGCGCGAGGACAAGCTCGCCTACCGCCACTCCGGCTACCCGGGCGGCCTGCGGTCGATCAGCTACGGCGACCTCATCGACAAGGACTCCCGCAAGGCGGTCGAGAAGGCCGTGCGCGGCATGCTCCCGCACAACACCATCGGCCGCGAGCAGCTCAAGAAGCTCAAGGTCTACGGCGGCTCCGAGCACCCCCACGCCGCCCAGCAGCCGGTCCCGTTCCAACTGTCCCAGGTCGCGCAGTAGCCGCAGCCGCACGGCGCCGCCCGAGCGCGGGGCCACCGAGAAACGATGAAGGAGTTCGCGGCTGTGTCTGAATTGACTGCCGATGTCGAGTTCGAGGCCTTTAACGAAGAAGAGGCCCCGGAAAGCTACACCACCGAGACCGCCCCGAGCGCGACGACCGTGGCCGTGCGCCGCGCCACCGTCGCGTCCGGCGCCACCGGCCGCCGCAAGGAGGCCGTGGCCCGGGTGCGGATCGTGCCGGGAACCGGCAAGTGGAAGATCAACGGTCGGACCCTCGACTCGTACTTCCCGAACAAGGTGCACCAGCAGGAGGTCAACGAGCCGTTCCACGTGCTCGAGCTGGACAACCAGTACGACGTGATCGCCCGGATCAACGGCGGCGGCATCTCCGGCCAGGCCGGCGCGCTGCGCCTGGGCATCGCCCGCTCGCTCAACGACGTGGACGCCGAGAACAACCGGGCCATCCTGAAGAAGGCCGGCTTCCTGACCCGCGACTCGCGCGCCATCGAGCGCAAGAAGGCCGGTCTGAAGAAGGCCCGCAAGGCCCCGCAGTACTCCAAGCGTTAACCCGGCCGGCCGCGACCACGCGGCCTCGGCCATCACCGGCCATCCCCACCGCGCGCTGTTCGCGTACGGTGGGGATGGTTGTTTTCACCGGTCGGCGGTGCGACCGAAGCCCACGTTCTCGACTTCCGCTCAGGGGGCCCCTGCAATGGCACGACTCTTCGGCACCGACGGTGTGCGCGGCCTGGCGAACCGGTTCATCACCGCCGAGCTGGCCCTGGACCTCGCGGTGGCCGCCGCGCACATCCTGGGCGAGCGCGGCACCTTCGCCGGGCACCGCGCCCGGGCCGTGGTGGGCCGGGACCCGCGGGCCTCGGGCGAGTTCCTGGAGGCCGCGGTCTCGGCCGGGCTGGCCTCGGCCGGGGTGGACGTGATCCGGCTGGGCATCCTGCCGACCCCCGCGGTGGCCTACCTGACCGCGGCGCTGGGCGCCGACTTCGCGGTGATGCTCTCGGCCAGCCACAACCCGGCCCCGGACAACGGGATCAAGTTCTTCGCCCGCGGCGGGCACAAGCTGGCCGACGAGCTCGAGGACGCGATCGAGGCCCGGATCGGGGAGAGCTGGGAGCGGCCGATCGGCGCCGCGGTCGGCCGGATCACCGACCTGGCCGACGGCGCCGAGCGGTACGTCCAGCACCTGGTCGCCACGGCGCCCAACCGCCTGGACGGCCTGAAGGTCGTGGTGGACGAGGCGCACGGCGCGGCCTACCAGGTCTCCCCGGAGGCGCTGCGCCGGCTGGGCGCCGAGGTGATCGTGATCGGCACCGACCCGGACGGCCTGAACATCAACGACGGCTGCGGCTCCACCCACCTGGAGGTCCTGCAGGCCGCGGTGGTCGAGCACGGGGCGCACGCGGGCATCGCGCACGACGGCGACGCCGACCGCTGCCTGGCCGTGGACGCGAACGGCGAGGTGGTCGACGGCGACCAGATCATCGCGGTCCTGGCCATCGCCCTGCGCGAACGCTCGGGCCTGGCCAAGGACACCGTGGTGACCACGGTGATGGCCAACCTCGGATTCAAGCTGGCGATGGAGCGCGAGGGCATCCGGGTGATCCAGACGGCCGTCGGCGACCGCTACGTGCTGGAGGCGATGCGCGAGGGCGGGATGAACCTGGGCGGGGAGCAGTCCGGCCACGTGATCCTGCTCGACCACGCCACCACCGGCGACGGCACCCTGACCGGCCTGCACCTGCTCGCCCGGGTGGCCGAGACCGGCAAGGCCCTGGGCGAGCTGGCCGCCGTGATGCAGCGCCTGCCGCAGGTGATGATCAACGTCAAGGACGTGGACAAGGCCGCCGCGGCCACCTCGCCGCAGATCAAGGCCGCGGTCGCCGAGGCCGAGGCGGAGCTGGGCCAGACCGGCCGCGTGCTGCTGCGCCCGTCCGGGACCGAGCCGCTGGTGCGGGTCATGGTCGAAGCCGTGTCGGTGGACCTGGCCGACCGCATCGCCCACACGCTGGCCGACGCCGTGCGCGCTCACTTGGCCCTGTAGCAGCCGGGGACCGGCTCCGCCGGACGCGGACCACGCACGTGATCGGCTGAACCCCCGCCCGACCGGCGTCGGCAACGCGCCCCCGCGCCCCGGCCCGGACCACCGGACGGAGTACCTCCAAGCGGTGCAAATCCGCCTGGGCGCCGTGGTCCGTACCACCACCAGCGCTCCGCCAGCGATTAGGGTGGGGGCCATGTGCGGAATCGTTGGATATGTGGGTGGCAAGCCAGCGCTGGACGTGGTCATAGAAGGCCTGCGGCGGCTGGAGTACCGCGGCTACGACTCGGCCGGGGTGGCCGTCGTCGCCGACGGTGCGCTGGCCGGGCGCAAGAAGGCCGGGAAGCTGGCCAACCTGGAGAAGGAGCTGGCCGACCGGCCGCTGCCGGCCTCCACGGTGGGCCTGGGGCACACCCGGTGGGCCACCCACGGCGGCCCGACCGACGCCAACGCGCACCCGCACCTGGACTCGGCCGGGCGGGTCGCGGTCGTGCACAACGGCATCATCGAGAACTTCGCCACCCTCCGGGCCGAGCTGGAGGAGGCCGGGGTCGAGCTGCGCAGCCAGACCGACACCGAGGTCGTCGCGCACCTGCTGGGGGCCGAGTTCCCGCAGGCCGGCGACGACCTGGCCGAGGCGATGCGCCGGGTCTGCCGGAAGCTGGACGGCGCGTTCACCCTGGTCGCCATCCACGCCGACCAGCCGGACGTGGTGGTCGGGGCCCGGCGCAACTCGCCCCTGGTGGTCGGGATCGGCACCGACGAGGCCTTCCTGTGCAGCGACGTGGCCGGGTTCATCGGGCACACCCGCGAGGCGGTCGAGCTCGGCCAGGACCAGGTGGTCGAGGTGCGCCGGGACGGGGTGAGCATCACCACCTTCGACGGCGCGCCGGCCGAGGGCAAGAACTTCCACGTGCACTGGGACATGAAGGCCGCGGAGAAGGACGGCTACGCGTACTTCATGGAGAAGGAGATCGCCGAGCAGCCGCAGGCGATCGCCGACACCCTGATGGGCCGGCTGACCGCCGCGGGCAAGCTCAGCCTGGACGAGATGCGGATGAGCGCCGAGGAGCTGCGCAGCGTCGACAAGATCATCGTGATCGCCTGCGGCACCGCGTACCACGCCGGGCTGATCGCCAAGTACGCGATCGAGCACTGGACCCAGATCCCGGTCGAGGTGGAGGTGGCCTCGGAGTTCCGCTACCGGGACCCGATCCTGTCCCGGGACACCCTGGTGATCGCGATCTCGCAGAGCGGGGAGACCGCCGACACCCTGATGGCGATCCGGCACGCGCGCGAGCAGCACGCCCGGGTGCTGGCCATCTGCAACACCAACGGCTCGACCATCCCGCGCGAGTCCGACGCGGTGGTCTACACCCACGGCGGCCCGGAGATCGCGGTCGCCTCCACCAAGGCCTTCCTGACCCAGCTGATCGCCTGCTACCTGGTCGGCCTGTTCCTGGCCCAGGTGCGCGGGGTCAAGTTCGGCGACGAGATCCGCGAGGTGCTCGACCAGCTGGCCCAGGCCCCGGCCAAGGTGGCCGAGACGCTGGCCGGGATGGAGCCGGTGCGCGCGCTGGGCCGGGAGCTGAAGGACGAGGGCCGGGTGCTCTTCCTCGGCCGGCACGTCGGCTTCCCGGTCGCCCTGGAAGGCGCGCTGAAGCTGAAAGAACTGGCGTACGTGCACGCCGAGGGTTTCGCCGCGGGCGAGCTCAAGCACGGCCCGATCGCCCTGATCGAGCCCGGCCTGCCGGTCGTGGTGATCGTCCCCTCGCCGTCCCGGCCGCTGCTGCACGACAAGATCGTGTCCAACATCCAGGAGATCCGGGCCCGCGGCGCCCGCACGATCGTGATCGCCGAGAAGGGCGACACGGCCGTGGCCCCGTTCGCGGACACCCTGATCGAGGTGCCGGTGCTGCCCACGCTGCTCCAGCCGCTGGTCGCCACGGTCCCGCTCCAGGTCTTCGCCTGCGCGCTGGCCGACGCGAAGGGCCTGGACGTGGACCAGCCGCGCAACCTGGCCAAGTCCGTCACGGTCGAGTAGCCGGCCGGGCCCGGCCCGGCCCGGCCCGCGTTCAGCGGCGAAGCACGCCGCACGCGATACTTGGTGGATGCGAAACGCGTACACGGTCGAAGCAATCCGGCGGGCCGAAGCCGACCTGAGGGCGCGGCTCCCGGACGGGACGCTGATGCAGCGGGCCGCGGCGGGACTGGCCGCGGTCGTCCTGCGGCTGCTGCAAGAGTCGCGGGGCGTCTACGGGGCCAGAGTCGTCCTGCTGGTCGGCGTCGGGGACAACGGCGGCGACGCGCTCTACGCCGGCGCCCTGCTGCAACGCCGCGGCGTCTCGGTGCGGGCGGTGCTGGTCGACCCGGCTCGGGCGCATCACGACGGCCTGCAAGCACTGCTTGCCGCCGGCGGCCGGGCGATGGCCGCGGTAGCCGACGTGGCCGGCAATGTCGACAATATCGGCGACCACGACGCACTCCCGCCCGCCCC
Source organism: Actinocrinis sp. (assembly GCA_035943635.1). GTDB lineage: Bacteria > Actinomycetota > Actinomycetes > Streptomycetales > Catenulisporaceae > DASZBX01. The sequence continues at coordinate 115,984 of DASZBX010000120.1, forward strand.
CGACCTCTCCGCCGCGGACCTGATCCTCGACGGCCTGACCGGCATCGGCGGCAAGGGCGGCCTGCGCGGCGCGGCCGCCGTGCTCGCCGCCGCGGCCGCCGACAGCGGGGCGCCGGTCGTGGCCGTGGACCTGCCCAGCGGGATCGACGCGGACACCGGCGAGGTGACCGGCCCGGCCGTCAACGCCGCGGTCACCGTCGTCTTCGGCGGCTACAAGCCCGGACTGTTCCTCGAACCCGGCGCGGGCCACGCCGGAGTGCTCGAATTCGTCGACATCGGCCTGGCCCCGCACCTGACGGCCGAACCGGCGGCCGAGTCCCTCCAGCGGGCCGACCTGGCCGCCCTGCTGCCCGTCCCGGGACGGGACGTGGACAAGTACCGGCGCGGCGTGGTCGGCGTCGCCTGCGGCTCGGCGAAGTACCCCGGCGCCGGGCTGCTCGCGGTCGGCGGCGCGCTGCACTCCGGGGTCGGCGCCGTGCGCTACCTCGGACCGGCCGACGTGACCGCCGTGCACCCGGAGGTGATGCTCGGCGAGGGCCGGGTGCAGGCCTGGGTGGCCGGCTGCGGCCTGGACCGCGACGCGCCCGGGTCGGCCGAGATCCTGGACCGGCTGCTGGCCCTGACCGACGTCCCGCTGCTGATCGACGCCGAGGGCCTGGCGCTGCTGGACCAGGCCCGGCTGGCCCGGGTGGGCGAGCGCCGGGCGCCGACCGTGCTGACCCCGCACGCCGGGGAGGCCGCCGCGCTGCTCGGCCGGGACCGGGCCGGGATCGAGGCCCGGCCGCTGGCCGCCGTGCACGACCTGGTCGGCCGGACCGGGGCCACGGTGCTGCTCAAGGGGCCGACCACGGTGATCGCCGGGCCGGGCCGTTCCCCCGTCCGGGTCAACCCGACCGGCACCGCGGCGCTGGCCACCGCGGGCAGCGGGGACGTGCTGGCCGGACTGTGCGGCGGACTGCTCGCCGCCGGCCTGGACCCGGTCGACGCCGCCTCCGCGGGCGCCTACCTGCACGGCCTGGCCGGGCGGATCGCGGCCCGGCGGGGCCCGGTCTCGGCCGGCGACCTGATCCCGTCGCTCCGGGCCGCCTGGCACAATAGCGCGCAATGAACGTTCAGCGCGTGCTCCCCGACACCCTCGCCGCGACCGCGGCCCAGGACGCTCCGGCCGTGCCCGGCCGCCGCCTGGAGGCCAGGATCGACCTGGCCGCGATCCGGTCCAACATCCGCCGGATGCGCGAACTGGCCGGCCCGGCCCAGGTGATGGCCGTGGTCAAGGCCGACGGCTACGGCCACGGCATGGTCGAGTGCGCCCGGGCCGCAGTGCAGGCCGGGGCGACCTGGCTCGGCTGCGCGATCCCGGAGGAGGCCCTGGCCCTGCGCGCGGCCGGCCTGCGGACCCCGATCCTGACCTGGCTGCACGCTCCCGGCGACCCCTTCGCCGACCTGGTCGTGGCCGGCGTGGACGTCTCGGTCTCCGGCGCCTGGGCCCTCGGCGAGGTCGCCGACGCGGTCCGGGCCACCGGCCGCCAGGCCCGGATCCAGCTCAAGGCGGACACCGGCCTGGGCCGCAACGGCGCGCCGCCGCACGACTGGCCCGAGCTCGTCGCCCGGGCGCTGGCCGCCCAGGCCGAGGGGCTGGTCGAGGTCACCGGGATCTGGTCCCACTTCGCCTGCGCCGACGAGCCGGACCACCCGTCCAACGCGCTCCAGCTGGCCGCCTTCCGGGAAGCCCTGGACGTGGCCGCCGCGGCCGGGCTGCGGCCGCCGCTGCGGCACATCGCCAACTCGCCGGCCACCCTGCTGCTGCCGCAGAGCCACTACGACCTGGTCCGCTGCGGGGTGAGCACCTACGGGATCTCCCCGGCGCCGGACCGGGGCAGCGCCGCGGACTTCGGCCTGCGCCCGGCGATGAGCCTGGTCGGGCGGTTGGCCTCGGTCAAGCGGGTCCCGCCCGGGCACGGCGTCTCCTACGGCCACACCTACCGCACCGGCGCCGCGGCCTGGCTCGGCCTGGTCCCGGCCGGCTACGCCGACGGGATCCCGCGCGCGGCCTCGGACACCGGCCCGGTCCAGGTCGCCGGCCGGCGGCACACCGTGGCCGGCCGGGTCGCGATGGACCAGTTCGTGGTCGACCTCGGCGACCAGGAGGCGCAGCCCGGCGACGAGGTCGTGCTGTTCGGCTCCGGCGAACACGGCGAACCGACCGCCCAGGACTGGGCCGAGGCCATCGGCACCATCGCCTACGAGGTGGTCACCCGGATCGGCCCGCGCGTGCCCCGGATCTATCTCGATCCGGAATCCGGCCCCGGTGCCGGTCTCGCGGGCTAGGCAGTGTTTGGGATTGTGTCAAGGCCACGGCATGACCGCCGGTTTGTGCTGGTAGGTGAGGCGAATCTGGTCAGCGCCGAGCATGGGCGCGCCGCACGGGACGGCTCATACCCGGTCGTCTGTGCCGTTGCGTGCGGTGCGGCCAGGCGACGGCGATCACCGGATTCGCGCCTTGAGACATTCCCAAACACTGCCTAGGCCCGGTAGCGTGTCGCCGCACTGTGGTAGGGGGCGCGCGGATTCTGACAGATGCTTGAGTAACCCGGCAGCGTGCGCATGAACTCCTACCAAGTGGTAACAATCCGAGTGGGGGCTGAGACAACAGTCATACGAAAGGCGGGCTGCACGTGGGCGAGGAGACGCGCGGCATAGGCAAGCGGGCCGGTCTGCTGGGAGCAGCGGTCGGCGTGGTCGCCACAGGAGCTGCGGTGGGCATTGCACTGGAGCGTTTCACCATCGGACGGTCGGTCCGGCAGATGGCCCGCGCGCACGACCCGGGCGAGGCCTTCGGCACCATCCGGGGCCGGCCGCAGACCGTGCTGTCGGCCGACGGCGTGGAACTCTACCTGGAGATCGACGAGGTCGGCGACTGGCCCCGGGCGGTGCCGGCCCCGGCCGAACCGGCCCGCGCGGCCCGGCCGGACTGGTACCGGTCGCACGCCGCCGCGGCCACCCGCCCGGCCGCGTCCCGCCCGGCCACGGCCAAGATCACCGGCACCAAGGCCCCCGCGGCCGGCGGGCCGACCGACAAGGCGAGCAGCAAGCTCGGCAGCCGCGGCGCGGTGCGCCGGGCCGACGCCGAGGCCGAGCAGCGGCCCACCCTGCTGTTCACGCACGGGTTCTGCCTCTCCCAGGACTCCTGGCACTACCAGCGGGCCGCGTTCGCCAACGAGTACCGGATGGTGTTCTGGGACCAGCGCGGCCACGGCCGGTCCGACCCGCCCAAGCCCGGCGGCGACCTGTCCATCGACCTGCTCGGCGAGGACCTCTACGCGGTTCTGGAGGCCACCTGCCCGACCGGCCCGGTGATCCTGGTCGGCCACTCCATGGGCGGGATGACGATGATGGCCCTGGCCGCCACCCACCCCGAGCTGTTCGCCGCCCCCGGCAGGCCCGGCCGGATCGTCGGCGCGGCGTTGATCAGCACCTCGGCCGGCCGGTTCCAGCAGATCACCTTCGGCCTGCCCAAGACCGGGGCCAAGCTGCTGCACCGCACTGTGCCGGGCCTGTTCGAGCTGCTGGCCAAGCAGACCAAGCTGGTCGACCTCGGCCGCCGGGCCACCGGCGACGTGAGCCTGGTGCTGACCAAGCGGTACGCCTTCGGCTCGGAGGTGTCCGAGGCGGTGGTCCGGTTCACCCAGGAGATGATCCAGTCCACCTCGATCGACATGATCGCCGAGTTCTTCCCGATCTTCAACGTGCACGACAAGTCCGCCGCGCTCGCCGTCTTCGACGACATACCGGCCCTGGTCATGGTCGGCGACAAGGACCTGCTGCTGCCGGTCGAGCACAGCCGCGCGCTGGCCGACGCGATGCCGGCCGCCGACTTCGTGATCGTGCCGGGCGCGGGCCACCTGGTGGAACTGGAGAACCCGCGAGAAGTCGAGGCCGCGTTGCGTAGGCTGGTGGACCGGGTCGCCAACCGGCTCACCGCGAACACCGCCGAGGCAGACAGGAAGACCGCCCAGTGACCGACCCGCCCGCGCCCGTCGCAGCCGTTCCGGGCGCCCCCGCGCCCGGGACCGAGCTGATCACGCGGCTGCGCTCGCGCTCGGCCGAGCAGACCCGGCAGTGCGCCCGGGAGTTCGGCTGGCGGCTCGCGGCCGGCGATCTGGTCATCCTCTCGGGTGAACTCGGCGCGGGCAAGACGACGTTCACCCAGGGCTTGGCCGAGGGCTTGGGCGTGCGCGGGCCGATCACGTCCCCGACGTTCGTCATCGCGCGGGTGCACCCGTCGTTGACCGGGGGCGCGCCGCTGGTGCACGTGGACGCGTACCGGCTGGGCTCGCTGGCCGAGCTCGACGATCTGGACCTGGACGCGGCGGTGGAGGACTCCGTCACCGTGGTCGAGTGGGGCGAGGGCAAGGCCGAGGTGCTCGCGCAGGTGCACTACACCGTCCACCTGGCCCGCGCGCTCGCCGACGACGCGGCAGAGGTCGGCGATGAGGCCGGCGACGAGGCTGATGACGAGGCCGAGTTCCTGGACCCCCGGCTCATCACCATCACCCGGGTCGGCTGACCGGCTGCACCGGATCGAAGCGAAGTACAACGCAACGGGCGCCGGCTCCCAGCCGACGCCCGTTGCGCCACTTCCCAGCTCTCTGCTCAGACCACGACCACCGACGTGCCGATGGGGGCGAAGTACCATATCGCCACCGCGTCGGCCTGGGCCGGCCGGACCGCGCCGGTGTGCCCGGACGGCACCGGCGGCAGGCCGGTGATGTCGGCCACCGCGTCGAAGGCGAAGGACGTGGAGGAGTTGACCGTCGTCGGGTTGTCGAAGAAGACCACGTACTGCACCGACGTGCCGTCGCTGCCGGTCTCGCCCGAGTCCCGCCCGGACACGTGGTAGGAACCCGAGGGCACCGGGACCGTGCCGGGCACGACCGCGAACGTGCGCTGCACGGTCGACCCGTCCGAGCCGATCAGCCAGACCCGCTTGCCCGAGACCGAGTACACGATCCGCTTGCCCGACCCCGAGCCGGCCGGAACCGCCAGCGGGTCGACCGTCGCGGTCGGCATGGCCGAACCGCTCGGCGCCGGGCCGGCCGAGGCCGTGCTGCTCGGCTTGGCGCCCGGGCCGGCGGCCGAGGCCTGGGTCGACTGCCCGTTCGCCTGCACCGCCAGCATCCCGACCGCGACCAGCGACGCGACGGTCATGACCAGGACTTGGACCGTCGCGCTGTGCCGCGACCTGGGCGTGCGCGCCGGCCTGGCCCGGTCCGGCGTCGATCCGGGGCGCCCGGGCCCGTCGTCGCCGTGCTCCGGCTCCCGGCGGCGGCTGTGCGATCCGCTGCGGTTCTCCCGCGGTTCGTCCTCCTGCGGCCGGGAACGGTGCCGCGGCGGCTCCTCCCACTCCGACCGGCTCCGCGCGCCGGACTGGCTGCGCGGGTCCGCCCCGCCGCGCGGGTCCACCTGGGTGCGCGAGGGGTCCGGCGATCGCGGCGGGCCCTGGCGCGGGTCCGGGGGCTGGCGCGGGTCGGGCTGGCGCGGCGGGGGACCGTACGGACCGGCCGGCGGCGGGCCGGCGGGCGTGCGGCGCGGGTCGTTGGGGGGCACGCTGCCGCCGCGGCGCGGGTCTGCCGGGCCCTGTCGTGGGTCGACCGGGCCGGCCGGGCGCCGCGGATCGTTCGGATTCGGACCCGGGCCCGCACCGGGGCCCGGCCGGGGGCTGCCGGGGGGATTGCTGCCGGGCATCTGCCACTGCTCGCCGGGCACCGGACCGCCGCCGCCGGCGGACCGCCGCGGATCCGCCGGACCGCCGGGCCCGCGGCCCGGGCGCGGCCCGCTGCCGGGCGGAAGACTGCCGCCGGGCGGGACGCCGGCCCCGGGCACCTGCCGGGGATCCACCGGTCCCTGCCGCGGGTCGGCCGGCTCCGGACTCTGCCACGGCTCCGCCGGACCCGGGTCCGGCCCCTGCCGGGGATCGCCGCCGCGCGGCGGCCCGCCCGCGCTGCGGCGCGGCTCATAGCCGTTCGGCCCGTCGTCGCGAGCCCCGCGTGTGCCCACCAGTTACCTGCCTCCACCTAGCCCGGCCGCTCCGGGACGACCGGGCGGCCACGATACACGTTCCCTCGGTTCCGGGTCCCGGCCCCGCGGATCCGGACGGGGCGAACCGTCCGGGCGAACCCCCCGGCCGAAGGATTTCCGGCGACGGCCCGCTCGGACCGTTCCCGCGGACCGGCCACGGGAAATGGGCCGCGGCACGGGCCGAAATTGCTACGTCTGGACCCATCATGCCGCACCGGATGGACCAACGGCGCCGTGCCGGTGAGGATAATGGCTCCCGTGCTGCTCTTGGCTTTCGACACGGCGACCCCGGCGGTGACCGTCGCACTCCACGACGGCGCGTCCGTGATCGCGCAATACACCGAGGTGGACGCCCGCCGGCACGGTGAGCTGCTCGCCCCCGGCATCGTCCGGGTCCTGGCCGAGGCGGGCCGCTCCCGGACGGAACTGACCGACGTCGCGGTCGGCGTGGGGCCCGGACCGTTCACCGGGCTGCGGGTGGGGCTGGTCACCGCGGTCGCTTTGGGCGATGCGCTGGAGTTGCCGGTTCATGGCATCTGCACCCTTGATGTGCTGGCCGCGCAGGCCTCCGCTGAGGGGTTTGCCGGGGGGTCTGGTGTCGGTGAATCGGACAACCTGATCGCTGGCGCGTCTGGACCGGACGGCCGTTTCGCCGTGGCCATCGACGCGCGCCGCAAAGAGGTCTACTGGGCCGTCTACCAGGACCGACCGGCTGCTTCCGGCGGCCCGGTTCGAGTCTCCGGCCCGGATGTGGACTGGCCGCACGTGGTCGCCGGACAGGTCGCCGGGCTGCCGGTGGCCGGGGAGGGACCGGTGAAGTACCCGCAGGACCTGCCCCGCGCGGTGGGCCCGTTGCTGCCCGGTGCCGGGGAGCTCGCCGGTCTGGCCGTGGCCCGTCTGCGCGACGGCGGCGAGATCCTGCCGCCGCACCCGCTCTATCTGCGCAGGCCAGACGCGGTCGAGCCTGCCGCGAGCAAGCCCGTCAGTTCCCCGGCCCTACGCTGAGAAGGCGACCATGACCAATCAGCGCTCATCCGGGCGGCTCAACTTCCGACCCATGCGGTGGTGGGACATCCCCGCGGTGTCGGTCCTGGAACACACGGCTTTCCCCGAGGACGCCTGGTCGGTCGGCATGTTCTGGTCCGAACTGGCCGAGCAGTCCACCCGGTACTACGTGGTGGTCGAGGAACACGGCGAGGATCCGTCGCATCCGGATCCGGCCGGGCCTCGGATCATCGGGTATGCCGGGTTGCTGGCTGGGCTCGGGGAGGCGGAGGTGCAGACCATCGCGGTCGACCCGCTGCGCGAAGGCAGGGGTCTGGGCGCCCGGTTGCTGACCGGGCTGTTGCAGGAAGCCGCCCGGCGCGGTTGTGACGATGTGGTGCTGGAGGTACGCGTCGACAACGACCGGGCCCGCACGCTTTATGAGCGGTTCGGTTTCGCCCCGATCGGGTTGCGGCGTGGTTATTACCAGCCAGCGAACGTGGACGCGGTCGTGATGCGCTCAGCGAAGATCGTGGAGCGGTATCGGGTTGCGCGGACCGATCAGGACTTCTGAATAGGGCTTTTGAGCAGGGCTCTTGAGCAGGAATTCCGACACAGGACTTCTGAGCAGGACTTCCGAGTGGGACTTCGAGGAGACGAGGGACAGTGAGCGACACCAGGACCGGGATCGGGACCAAGACCGGGACCGGGAGCGCGGGCGGCACGCCGATCGTGCTCGGCTTCGAGACCTCCTGTGACGAGACCGGCATCGGCATCGTGCGTGGTACGGAACTGCTCGCCGACGCCGTGGCCACCAGCGTGGACGAGCACGCCCGGTTCGGCGGCGTGGTTCCGGAGGTCGCTTCGCGGGCGCATCTGGAAGCGATGGTGCCGACCGTGCGCCGCGCTTTGGAAACGGCTGGGATCAAGCTCTCCGATGTCGACGCGATCGCGGTGACTGCGGGGCCTGGGCTGGTTGGTGCGCTGTTGGTTGGGGTTGCGGCGGCTAAGGCTTATGCGTTGGCGTTGGACAAGCCGATCTATGGGGTCAACCATCTTGCTGCACATGTGTGCGTGGATCAGCTCGAACATGGTCCGTTGCCTGAACCCTGCTTGGCGTTGTTGGTGTCTGGCGGGCATTCGTCGCTGCTGCTCGTGCCAGATGTGACGTCTGATATTCGTCTGCTTGGTAGCACTGTGGACGATGCGGCCGGGGAGGCCTTCGACAAGGTGGCCCGTGTACTTGGCTTAGGTTTTCCCGGCGGCCCGCTGATCGACCGCGCGGCGCAGGAAGGCGACGGCGCCGCGATCCACTTTCCCCGGGGCCTGACCGGGCCGCGGGATGCGCCGTTCGACTTCTCGTTTTCCGGGCTGAAGACGGCTGTGGCCCGCTGGATCGAGACCAAGCAGCGGGCTGGTGAGACGGTTCCCGTGGCTGATGTCGCGGCGTCGTTTCAGGAGGCTGTTGTGGATGTGCTCACTCGGAAGGCGATCCGTGCGTGTAAGGAGAATGGTGTTGATCATCTGTTGATTGGTGGCGGTGTTGCAGCCAACTCGCGGCTGCGGGCTCTCGCGGTCGAGCGGGCTGCGGATGCGGGTATCACGGTCCGGGTGCCGAGGCCGAACCTGTGTACTGACAATGGCGCCATGGTTGCCGCGCTTGGGTCGGAGTTGGTTGCGCGGAATGTGGCTCCGTCTGCTCTGGATTTGCCTGCCGATTCTTCGCTGCCCATCACCGAGGTTCTTGCGCGGGCTTTCTGAGGTGCCGATGCTTTGTCTGTTGCCGAGACGCTGGTGGGGCGTTGGCGGTGGTGGGTTGCGTCGCCATATCAGCTCTCGTCTACTGCTGTGCCTCCGGCGGGCCAGGAACCCCCAAGGATCCCCATGGATCAGTCTTTTTGGGTGGTGGGTTACTTTTTGGGTGTGTCGGATCGGGCTCCTCGGTGCCCCAGTCGGCTCGGAGCCTGCCACACCGGACAGGCCCTATCAACTCCCGGGCCAGGTGCTTCAGGCGGTCCGCTCGCCTCGGCTGAGCTCGAGTACGGGAGTTGACAGGACCTGCCCGGCGCGGCTGTCTTCGTTCCGCCTGGGCCACCGAGGATCCCGATCCGACACAGCCCCAGCCTTGCGCGGAGGCCGCGCAATCCCCTCAACTACCGCAGCAGTCGAGCGAACCATACAGCTGCTACGGCGAGCAGCCGTTGCGCTGTACAAGTGCCGGCGCGAGTGCGCTGTTTCGGTGGTCTGGCACATGCGGCAGGCGACAGTTAGCTGATGCACTGCGGGCGATTCGACACCGCAAAAGTGGCCGCGCCGTAGCAGCTACAGCTACAGCTACAGCTACAGCTACAAACAGCCACAACCTGGTACACCTGCGCAGCCGCTCACCAACCAATCAGCGCCGCGCCCCACAAACCTCAGCCACCGCCAAAGCCATAGCCACCACCGCAGCGACCGCGACCATGGCTGCTGCCACTGCAGCAACGGCAGAAGCAGTGGCAGTAGCGGAGTAGTCGCAGTCGCAGTCCGGCGTATCACATCGCCTTCAGCCCCCGCGCCGCCAGCCGCACGTGCCCGGCCGCCGAAGCAGCACACTCGCGCGCGCACTTGCCCACCGCAACCGCTGCTCGCCGTATCAGCAGTATGGTTCGCCTAGCTGCTGCGGTAGTTAAAAGGGGTCTGCGCGGCTCCTGCGCAAGGCTGGGGCTGTGTCGGATCGGGATCCTCGGTGGCCCAGGCGGTTCGTAGGCTGCCGCGCCGGGCAGGTCCTGTCAACTCCCGTACTCGAGCTCAGCCGAGGCGAGCGGACTACCCGAAGCACCTGGCCCGGGAG
>DASZBX010000121.1:0-50070 GCA_035943635.1 Actinocrinis sp.
CAGCAGCGTGAACGAGTACTGGAAGGTCAACTCCAACGGCACGATCACGAACAACAACTCAGGCCTCTGCCTGAGCGTGACCGGCAACTCGACCGCGCTGAAGACCACCGCCGACATCAACTCCTGCGACGGCGACGCCAGTAAGCACTGGACCGTGAACGCCAGCGGCACGATCGTCAACGCCAACTCGGGCCTGTGCCTGAGTGTCACCGGCGCCTCCACCACCGCCCGCGCCACGCTCGACCTGTACACCTGCAACAGCAGCGTCAGCGAGTACTGGACCGTCGGCTAACACCTACGAGGTCTGACAACGCTCGACCGCCCTCGGGCCGGCGCGTCACTGCCGGCCCGAGGGCTTCTGCATGAGCGGAAGGTCGAAGAGCTCTGCCAACCGGGCCACCGTAGCCTCCGGGTCGGCCGCCAGAATGACCGCCATGCCAAGGGATTGCGCCGGAGGCAGGTTGTGTCTGGTGTCGTCGACGAAGACGCACTCCTCCGCGGGCAACCCCATCAACCCCAGCATCGTCGTGTAGATCTCCAGGTCCGGCTTGCGCATCCGGTAGTGCTCGGAGATCAGCACCGCGTCGAAATTCTCCTCCAGCCGCCACGGCAGGTAGGGGTTGAACGGGTCCAGCCCGGTCGAGTTCGACAGGATCCCGACCCGCACCCCGGCCGCCCGCAACCGGCCCGCGGCCTCGATCACCGACGGCTCCGGGGCCAGGTCGGCCAGCGCCCGGCGGAGCAGGTCGGCGCCGTCGATCCCGAGCAGCTCGCCGGTGCGCGCGTTCCACTCGGTCTGGCTGATCGCCCCGCGCTCCAGGTCCGCGAACAGCTCCCGGCCGGCCGGGTCCAGGCCGATCAGATGCATCAACGTCCCGGCGGTCAACCCCTCGCGCCGCTCGAAACCCGCGGCGCACGCGGGCACGGACGTGGTCAGGACCCCGCCGAAGTCGAGGATCAGACCCCTGTAACTGCTCATGCGGAACTCCCCGTGGGAACGGTGGCGAACGGCCGCGACCAACCGATCGGCTGACCCCGCCTAGTCTTCCGGCTGACCGTCCGGACTAGCCGCAGGCGCACCGGATATGGCCTGTCTACCGATGCGCGGCCGGGGCCTTCGTCGGCACTCTGGAAGTACCAGGCCGCGGGGCCTGGCACCGGAACCGGGAGGGCCAGGACATGCCAGCAGTGATCGAAGTGCGCAACCTGCACAAGGAGTACGGGAGCACCGTCGCGGTCGACGACGTGTCGTTCACCGTGAACCAGGGCGAGATCTTCGGAATCCTCGGCCCCAACGGCGCGGGCAAGACGACCAGTGTGGAATGCATGATCGGCCTGCGCACCCAGGACCGCGGCGAGGTCGAGGTGCTCGGTCTCGACCCGCAGCGCGACCGGGCCGAGCTGACCCAGCAGCTCGGCGTGCAGTTGCAGGACGGCCAGCTGCCCGACCGGATCCGGGTCGGCGAGGCACTGGAACTCTACAGCTCCTTCTACCGCAACCCGGCCGACTGGCGCGCCCTGATGGAGCAGCTGGGCCTTGCGGGCAAGGCCAAGAGCCAGTTCGGCAAGCTCTCCGGCGGCCAGAAGCAGCGCCTGTCGATCGCCCTCGCCCTGGTCGGCAGCCCGCGGGTGGCCGTGCTGGACGAGCTGACCACCGGCCTGGACCCGCAGGCCCGGCGGGACACCTGGGCGCTGATCCAGGACGTGCGGGCCCGCGGGGTGACCATCGTCCTGGTCACCCACTTCATGGAGGAGGCCGAGCGACTGTGCGACCGGGTGGCGCTGATCGACCGGGGCCGGGTCGTGGTGGTCGACACCCCGGCGGCGCTGGCCGAGCGGGCCCAGGTGGAACAGCGGATCCAGTTCCGCCCCTCCGCACCCTTCGACGACACCCTGCTCAGCGCCCTGCCGGACGTCACCGGGATCACCCGCAAGGGCGAGATGGTCCTGGTCACCGGCAACGACAACGCCCTGAACGCGATCACCTCCGTGCTGGCCCGCAACCAGATCCTGGCCCAGCACCTGCGGGTCGAACAGGCCAGCCTGGAGGACGCGTTCGTCGCCCTGACCGGCCGGCACCCGGCCGAGAGCACGGCCCAGGTCTAGACCGTCAGCAAGACCGCCGCCAAACCCGGACCGATTCCGATCGGCCGTAAACCCAAGACCAGCCAGGAGAAAACCATGTCAGCGACCACACTCACCACCACCCCGGCCACCCCGACCGCCGCGCTGCGCCGGCTCACCGTCTCCGAACTGCGGCTCTTCTTCCGCGACCGCAGCGGCCCGATCGTCGGCATCGGATTCCCGATCGCGCTGTTGGTCATCTTCGGCGAGATCCCGTACTACAGCCGGCCCAAACCCGACCTCGGCGGCCTGACCCTGCTCGACGTCTACGTGCCGATCCTGATCACCTTCGTGATCTCGATGCTCTCGACCAACATCCTGCCTCCGGCCCTGGCCGGGTACCGGGAGAAGGGCGTGCTGCGGCGGCTGAAGACCACCCCGGCCGGCCCGGCCCGGGTGCTCGCCGCGCAACTCGCGGTCAGCCTGGCCGTGGAGGCGTTCACGGTGCTGGTGCTGCTCCTGGTCGCCCGGTTCGCGTTCCACGTGGCCATGCCCCGGCAGCCGGCCGGGTTCCTGCTCTCCGCGCTGCTGGCCGCCGTCGCGCTGATCGCGGTCGGCCTGTTCGTCGCCGCCGCGGCCCCGACCGCCAAGATCGCCAACGCGATGGGCGCGATCCTGTTCTACGTGATGATGTTCTTCGCCGGACTGTTCCTGCCGACCGAGAACATGCCGTCCACGTTGCAGCACATCAGCCACGCCACACCGCTCGGCGCGGCCGTGCAGGCGCTGAACGACTCCGCCCAGGGCCACTGGCCGCACCCGTTGCAGCTGTTCACGATGGCCGCCTACGCGGTGGCGTTCGGGCTGGCGGCCGTGAGATTGTTCCGCTGGGAATAGTTTCCACGAGGCAGGGAGGGAGGGACGATGAACAGTTCGCTGCCCTGGCATCCGCGGCACGAGTGGGAGCGGCGGTGGTTGCCGAAGCTCGAAGGCATGGCGTACGTGCTGGTCGCGGTCATGGCCGCGTTCACTGTGGCGCTGAACCACTCGAAGCCTGAGACGATGGTGCCCGAGCTCGCCCTGTGCGGCGCGATCGAGCTGTGGATGCTGTGGATGTACACGCTGCACCGCACGTGGCACGAAAGCACGGCGAAGATGGTGCTGTACGTCGCGGTCCTGGCAGTGCTCATCGGCCTTCTGGTCCTGGAGGACTCCTGGTTCGGGTTCCTCACCCCGGTCGGCTACTTCTACGCCTTCAACGCCCTGCCCCGGCCGTGGGACCTGCGCCTCGTGGCGGTGATGGCGATCGTGGCGGGCAAGGCGCAGGCCGCCGGGGTGAAACTGGACAGCCCGCTGGGCATCGCCGAACTGAGCGCGGTCCTGCTGATCAACCTGCTGCCGATGTGCGGACTGGTCTGGTTCGGCTGGAACGACGACATCCAGCAGGACAAGCGCGAACAGGACCTGGAAGACGTGAACGAGGCGAACCGGCGGCTGGAAGCGACACTGGCCGAGAACGCGGGCCTGCACGCACAGCTGGTCACCCAGGCCCGGGAGGCCGGGGTGCTCGACGAGCGGGCCCGGATGGCCCGGGAGATCCACGACACCCTGGCCCAGGGCCTGGCCGGGATCGTCACCCAGCTGCAGGCGGCCGAGCAGTCCGCCGGGGACCCGGCCCGGTGGCGCCGGCACTTCGCCGCCGCCACCGGGCTGGCCCGGGAGAGCCTGTCCGAGGCGCGCCGCTCGGTGGACGCGCTGCGTCCCGAGCCGCTGGAGGCCGGCCGGCTCGGCGACGCGTTCGCCGACGTGGCGCAGCGCTGGTCGGCCATCCAGGGCGTCGAGGCGCAGGTCACCACGACCGGCACGCCGCGGGCCGTGCCGCCGGAGGCCGAGTTCGCCCTGCTGCGGACCCTGCAGGAGGCCCTGGCCAACGTGGCCAAACACGCCCAGGCGAGCAGGGTGGTGGTGACGCTGTCGTATCTGGAGACCGACGTCGCGCTGGACGTGCGCGACGACGGCAGGGGCTTCGACGGCCAGGCCGCGGCCGGCCGGGAGAACCGTGGCCCGGCCGAGGAATCCGGTGCGGCGGAAGGCTCCGCAGATGCCACGCAGCCCGGCGCGTCGGGCGGCTTCGGCCTGATCGCGATGCGCCAGCGCATCGACGCCCTGTCAGGCACCTTGCAGATCGAGTCCGAGCCGGGCGTCGGCACCACAGTCTCCGCCTGCGTGCCGCAGCAGGCCACCGAAGCAGGGGTGCGCTCATGACGATACCCGGCGCCGAGTCCGGCTCCGAAGCCGCCGCGGTGATCAGGCTCCTGATCGTCGACGACCACCCGGTGGTCCGGGACGGCCTGACCGGGATGTTCGCCTCCGACCCGGGCTTCGAGGTGCTCGGCGGGGCCGCGAACGGAGCCGAGGCGGTCCGGATGGCGCTGGCGCTGAACCCCGACGTGATCCTGATGGACCTGCGGATGCCCGACATGGACGGCGTCACGGCGATCACCGAACTGGTCAATCGGGGCGTGTCCGCGCACGTCCTGGTGCTGACCGTGTACGACACCGACAGCTACGTGCTGCCCGCGATCGGCGCGGGCGCCACCGGCTACCTGCTCAAGGACGCGCCACGGGACGAACTGCTCCGCGCGGTGCGGGCCGCCGCCCGCGGCCAGGCGGTGCTCTCTCCCTCGGTCGCGACCCGGCTGATGAGCCGGTTCCGGGCGCCGGAAGCCGGCCCGGGACACGGAACCGGCGCCGGACCGGGATCGGGATCGGCCCACGGCCCGGGCCACGGCCAAGCGCCCGGCCAGGGCTCCGCACCCGCGCCGAAACCGAGCCCGCTCAGCCAGCGGGAACTGGAGGTGCTCGAACTGGTCGCGGGCGGAAACACCAACCGCGAGGCGGCCCGGCGGCTGTTCATCAGCGAGGCCACGGTCAAGGCGCACCTGCTGAACATCTACGCCAAACTGGGCGTCGGAGACCGGGCCGCCGCGGTTGCCGAGGCTTTCAACAGGGAACTGATGACTCCGAGAGCGCCGGACCGGCCGGCCGGGCGGGCGTAAACTGGGTGGGCCCAGCACGTCCCGAACAGGAGATGACGGCGATGACCGAGGTGAGCACCGAACTGATCGTCCGCGACAACCCCGGGTCCGGCTCCTACGACGCGGTCCGCGGAAGCCGGGTGGTCGGCCGGCTCAGCTACGAGGCACAGCCCGGCCAGGGCCAGGCCGGACCGCACTTCGTGATCCGGTCCACGGTCGTCGACCCGCAGCTGCGCGGCTACGGCATCGGCTCCGAACTGATCCGGGTCGCCCTGGACGACATCCGGGCCAAAGGCGCCACGCTCACCAGCTACTGCTGGTTCGTCGACGAGTACATCGCCGCCTTCCCCGAATACGCCGACCTCGTGGCCCGCCGCCCCGGAGCCTGAGCGCCGCGCCGCTGGTCGGCTACGCCTTACCGGTTTACCGCTACTCGGTGTGGTTACCCGAGCTAGACCGATAGACCAGGCCGTCCGGCCGCAGCAAGGCGAGGAGTAGCCATGAACCCGTCCCAGCAGACAGGACCAGGACAGCCGGCGTCGGCCGTGCTGTCGCCGGTCAGCGTCATCGACGTGCTGCTCGAACAGCACGCCCGGATCCGCGAACTGTTCGCGCAGGTCGACTCGGCCCAGGGCCCGGCCAAGCAGGCCCCGTTCGACGAGCTGCGCGAACTGCTCGCCGTGCACGAGGCCGGCGAGGAGATGGTGCTGCGCCCGGTGACGAAGACCAGCGTCGGCGAGGACGTCGCGCAGGCGTGCAACGACGAGGAGAAGCGGGCGGCGCAGGTGCTGGCCGAGCTGGAGAAGCTCGACGTCGCCTCCGTCGAGTTCGCCGAGCGGTTCGCGGCGTTCGAGCTGGACGTGTCGAACCACGCGGCGTACGAGGAGGGCGAGGAGTTCCCGTACGTGCTGGCCCGGTGCGACCTGGACCAGCAGGAGAAGATGGCCGTTCGCCTGGTCGACGCGCAGCGCACCGCGCCCACGCACCCGCATCCGGCCACGGCCGGGTCGACTGCGGCCCAGTACGCGACCGCGCCGTTCGTCGCCCTCCTGGATCGTGCCCGTGACGCGTTCTCGAGCAACTCCTCGTCGGGGAGCTGATTTAGGGGCTCGGCGCGTTCGGCTTCTGATCTTCCTACTCTGACGCCGACGCCGGTTCCGTTGCGGGCGGAGGTTTCCGGTATCGCAGAGCCAGCATGCCCAGGCCCGCGGCCAATCCCCAGAACGGGCTGCTGATGCCGACCAGGCTCACGCCCGACGCGCCGACCAGCAGCGTGACCACGGCCGAAGCGATGGCGGCGGCGACGGCGAGGACGGCAGTGGCACCGATGGCGGCGGCATCGGCGCGGTGCACGGCGACGCCGTCAGCGCGCAACTGCTGACGGTCTTCGACGAGGCGGGCGTGACATTCGAGTTCTACCGGCTGCGGATACGGCCGGGCCTGCGCCAGGTCTCCCCGGCCCACTCGCCCGGGACGACCGAGCACCTGACGGTCTTCTCCGGCAAAGGCCTGGCCGGTCCCAGCCACGATCCGCAGACCCTGTCCCCGGGCGGCTACCTGACCTGGGCGGCCGACCAGCCGCACATCTTCGAGGTCGAAGAAGAGGTCGTCGCGGCCATGATGATCCGCAGCCCGCGAGTCGGGTGACCAAGGCAGCTGATCGCGAGAAAGGCTTGCGGGGCAAGCCAATCGCCTACCCCGCAAATGCAGCGCTACTTACGCCTGCGCCTCAACCCCCGGCCGTCCCGGCTCCGGCAGCATGAGGCCCATCACCAGCGCCGGCAACGGAGCCAGCAGCAGCAGTTCCAGCACGCCGCGCGGTCCGTGCGAGTCGGCGACCAGGCCGAGCACCGGGGCGATCAGGCCGCCGATGCTCACCGCCAGACCGAGCGTGACCCCGGCGGCCGTCCCCGGACGGCTCGGCAGATAGTCCTGGCCCAGCTTCACCAACACCGCGAACGGGAGGTTCAACGCGATCCCGGTCAGCACGACGAACAGCAACGGCACCACACTCCCGGGCGTGAACAACACCCCGAGCAGCATCGGCACCGCCAGCACCGCGCCCAACTGCACCGTGCGCACCGAGCCGACCCGGTCGGCGATCCGGCCGCCGAGCAGCGTCCCGGCCACGCCCCCGGCCAGGAAACAGGTCAGCGCGGCGCCGGCGAGGCCGCGGGAGGAGTGCAGGTACCGAAGCCAGTACAGCTCCACGAAGGTGTTCATGCCGAAGAACACGAACGACCGCACCACCTCCACAGCGGTCAGCGCCGCGAACGGCCGCCAGCGGTCCGGGCCGGTGTGCGCGATCGCCGAGGCCGCGGTCGCCGCCGTCCGCCGCCGGTGCCGCAGCAGGACGAAGGCCATCAGCACGGCCGGCGGGATGAACAGGGCCGTCGCGCCGACGCCCCACGCGATCAGCGCGGGTGTGGCGAGCACCGGGGCGAGGAAGAAGCCGACGCTGCCGCCGGCCGCGAACAGGCTCATCGCCCCGGCGCTGTTCCCGGGCGCCCGGCGCGCGTCCTTGCCCGCAGCCGGGTGGAACATCGCCACGCCCAGCCCGGACACCAGGATCAGCGTCCACACCATCGCGTAGGAGCTCATCAGACCGGACAACCCCAGGCCCAGGCCCGCGGTGCCGATCCCCGCGGCCGCCATCCAGCCGAGCCGGAACCGGTCCACGGCCAGGCCGACGAACGGCTGCGGCACCGAGGAGCCGAGCGTGGCGGCCAGGGTCAGGCCGGACGCGGCGACGTAGCCGTAGTGCCGGTCCAGCACGAAGTAGGGGATCGAGGCGGGCACGAGGCCCTGGTAGAGGTCGTCGATCGCGTGTGCCAGGCCCCACATCCGCATCCGCTGCCATGCGGTGCGCTCGGGTTCGAACTCTGCGGCGGGCGCGAGGGAGGGGGAGAGCGGGGAAGCGGCCCCGGGAACGGGGGCCGGCGCGAGCCCGGGCGCGGTCGCGAGCGCGGCCGCACGTGCTCCGGACGCGTCCACGGGGCCGGAATCGAAGGTCTGGACAGGCCTGATGTCGGTCATGTCACCATGCTGGCGCCGGGCCGGCCGGCCTGGTACTTGCTAAGCTGCCAACTCATGCCGCCAGCCCGCCAATACCCGAACCGCCACCCGCTGCCGGGCCCCACCCGCCTGGAACTGGCCGACCGGGAGCGGATCGACTGGCACGACCACGGCGAGCACCAGCTGATCCACGCCGGCCGCGGACTGCTCCAGGTCTTCACCCCGGCCGGCTCCTGGGTGGTCCCCTCGCACCGGGCGGTGTGGATCCCGGCCGGGGTCGCGCACGCGCACCGCGCGCACGGGCCGACCCGGATGCAGACCCTGCCGTTCCCGGCCGCGGTCAACCCGCTCAGCCTGGACCGGCCGACCGTGCTCGCGGTCAGCCCGCTGCTGCGCGAGGTGATCGTCAGCCTCACCGCCGACGAGGCCGACCACCTGACCGAGCGGCAGCGCGGCAACCTGACCGAGGTCGCGCTCGACCACCTGCGCCCGGTCGACTCCGCCCCGCTGTACCTGCCCGCGCCCGCGGACCCGCGGCTGCGCGACGTGGCCGCGATCCTGCGGGCCGACCCGGCCGGGCAGGCCTCGCTGGCCGAACTCGGCGCGATCGTGGGGGCCAGCGACCGCACCCTGAGCCGGCTGATCCGCGCCGAGATCGGGATGGGCTTCTCCCAGTGGCGCACCCAGATGCGCCTGCACCACTCGATCATCCTGCTGGCCGGCGGCGTTCCGGTGGCCACCACGGCCTCGGCCTGCGGCTACGGCAACGCCAGCGCGTTCATCGAGGCCTTCCGCCAGGCCTTCGGCACCACGCCCGGGCGGTACTGGGCCGCCTGACGCCGGGCCGGCCGACCCGGTCCGGCGGCGTGCGGGATGATGGCGGGATGAGTGATGCGTTCGCGACCCGCATGCTGTCCGTGTCCACCGGCTCGGTCGAGAAGGTGCACGATCTGACCGAGGACTGCGCGGCCTTCCTGCGGGAGGTCGCCGGGCAGCGCGACGGCCTGCTCAACGTGTTCGTCCCGCACGCCACCGCCGGCGTCGCGATCCTGGAGACCGGCGCCGGCAGCGACGAGGACCTGCTCGACGCGCTGCGCGACCTGCTGCCGCCGGGCAAGGCCTGGCGGCACCGGCACGGCCGGGCCGGGCACGGGCGCGACCACGTCCTGCCCGCCCTCATCTCTCCGCACGCCACCCTCCCGGTCCTGGCCGGACGGCTGGAACTGGGCACCTGGCAGTCGGTCGTGCTGGTGGACACCAACCGGGACAACCCGCAGCGGCAGGTACGGCTCTCGTTCCTCGGCTGAGCCGCCCGGGCCACGGCGTACCGCAGCCGGACGGCCGGGCGGGCATGCCGCACCGCCGGGTCGAGCCCTGAGCCCCGAACCGCCAGTGTCCGAGCCGCCAGTGTCCGAGCCGCCAGAACCGAGCCGCCGGTCCCCGAGCCGCGGGCTTTCAGGCCGCGAGCGCCTCGGCTACGCTCGCGTGCGTCTCGACCAGCTTGTCCACCCCGGCCAGCTTCAGCACCCGCTGGATGGCCGGCTGCGGGTCGGCCAGCCGGAACGAGGCGCCCTCCAGCGACGCGACGCTGCGCGCCTGGAGCACCACCCGCAACCCGACCGAGTCCATGAACGTCAGGCCGCCGCCGTCCAACACCACCACCGCGCCCGGGCGGATCAGCGGCTCCATCCGGGACCACAGGTCCTCGGCCTCGGCCATGTCCAGCTCGCCGCTGACCTTGACCACGGTGCGGCCGTCGGCACTCGTCTCGCCCACCTCGACGGCAAAACTGTCCATTCTCGTCCTGACCTCTTCTGCTCCGGCCCACCGGCCCGGCTTCGCGGATTGCGGCCGGATCCGGCCGCAACCGGCCCGGGCTTCACTTGTACGAGGATATACAGTCGCGACCGGGAATCCAGCCGCAATCCCGGCCGGACACCGGGGAATGGTCTGGCGGTTCGGGGGTACCCGCGGGGCAGGAGGTCGACAGCAATGACTGATTCTTTGAGCGGTATGACACAACAACGCCCGGTCCCGCCGGCCGATCAGTCGGTCGGCGCCCTGGTGAGCCAGGCGTCCGAGCAGCTGTCGCTGCTGGTCCGGCAGGAGATCAAGCTGGCCAGGGCCGAGATGACGCAGAAAGCCAAGCGGGTCGCGATCGGCGGCGGGATGTTCGGCGGCGCGGGCCTGACCGCCCTGTTCGCCGTGCAGGCCCTGGTCGTCGCGGGCATCGCGGGCCTGGCGCTGGTGCTGTCGGTGTGGGCCGCGGCGCTGATCGTCGCCGGCGCGCTGCTGGCGGTCACCGGGATCCTGGCCCTGGCCGGCCGCAGCGAGGTCGGCCGCGGGCTGCCGCCCACCCCGCAGGCGGCGATCGAGAGCACCAAGGCCGACATCGAGACCATCACCGAGAGGGCACACCCGTGACCCAGGACACGACGAACGAGAAGAAGAGCACCGCCCCGACCACGGCAAAGCCCGACCTCAAGGCCGTCCCCACTCCGGCCGCCGCGGTCGAGCCCGAGACCAAGGACCCCGAGGTGCTGCGCGAGCAGGTGGCGCAGACCCGCGAGGACCTCGGCGACACCGTGGCCGCCCTCGCGGCCAAGGCGGACGTCAAGCAGCGGACCAAGACCAAGCTGGCCGAGACCAGGGTCCAGGCCCAGGAGACCTACGCCAAGGTCGCCGAGAAGACCAGGGAGCACACGCCCCAGCCGGTGCAGAACGCCGCGGAGAAGGCGGCCTCGGCCACCGAGGGCAAGCGCACCAAGATCGCCGCAGGGCTCTCGGTCGCGCTCGCGGCCCTGCTCACCACGCTCAAGCTGCGCAAGCGCAACAGCTGAGCGACGCCCGCAGAGTCTCGCGGCGAGGCGCACGGCACAGCTGCCGCGCCGCCTTGCCGCGTCTGCCTTTCCTCTGTCGCGCCCGCACCGGCGCCCGGCTTCCCCCGCTCGGCCGAACGCTCAGACGATCTCGACGGTCGTCAGCTCGGTCAGCCCGGAGAGGGTCAACACCGACCGCAGCAGCGCCGAGGAGATCAGCCGGACCCGGCCCGCGTGGTTGAACAGGACCGTCAGGCCCGCGCTGTCGAGATACTCCACGGCGGTCAGGTCGACCACCAGCCGGCCGTCCGGCAACTTGATTCACTGCCTGATCCGCCGTCAGGATCGCCGATGCCGTCGGTGCCGCCGCCGATCTCCTGCGCCGCTATGCCACCTATCGACCCGTCACCCGAAGCGCCGTCCACCGACACCGGCGACAACAGCGGCCGGTCCCGCAGCGAGCCGAGGGTCTCGCGCAGCTGCTCCGGCAGGTCCGCCCAGCCGGCTCCGGGCGGACTGGAGGTCAGCTCCGGCTGCCCGCCCTCGCCCCAGGCCACGGCCAGCACCCGGGAACAGGACCAGAGCGCGCGCAGTTCCTCCAGCGCCTCCTGGACCGCCTCGGGCACGCTCCCGGCCCGGGCCAGGCGCAGGCCGAGGGCGGCCAGCGCTGAGTACGTCCAGTACGTCTCCTCGAGATACCCGTGCCGGGACAGCGGCAGCAGCAGGTCCTCGGACCAGGTCGCCTGCCCGTCGGCCATCACCGACTCCAGCATCGGGCCGATGATGTGCCAGATCTCGCTCCAGACCTGCTCGCCCGGTTTGCCCAGGGCCGGGTGGTTGGTGCCCAGCAGCGGCAGGTAGGCGTCGTTGTAGAGGAAGTGCAGCCCCGGCCCCCACCACACGATCATCGGGAACCGCGAGGTCAGGCAGATCCGGGTGGCCGTGCGCAGGCTGGCCGTCCACTCGGCCGGATCGGTCATGCCGGACTCGGCCCACGGGTGCTCGCGCATCCGCCGCGCCATCTCCCTGTCCCCGGGGAACGTGCGCTCGGCCGGTTCGCCGCGCTCCGCGCTGGTCATCGCCCTGCCCTTTTCCGCGTCCGAGGCGGCCGGGAGAAGGCCTCAGCACCGCCAGTATGGCAAGCCGGAGCCGTGATAGACATCGCGAACGGCGAACGCCTGGGGATGACCGCCCGGCGCGCATTAATCCGATCGGTGCACTTGCGCGACCGCCCCACTACCCGGCGTGTGCGCCGTGTACTCCAAACGGGTGAACCAAACCGGTCTGCCACGGATGAGTCCCAATTGAGACCGAACGTTTCCGTATCACCCTCCGGGGCTGGTCTAAATTTGGTCATAGATTCCTATAAAGGTGAAAGTCGAAGTGCCGGACCAGCCACCCGAACTTGTGACGTGGCTCACAATGTCGAGAAAACGCCGTCCGTCACCAATCCGAGTACACACGTGCGACGAACCGCCGACGAAACCGACTTATCGGCGGCCGTCCGTCCGGGAACGGTGACGACGCCCCGTGAGAGGACCGAGGAATTGGGAAACCATCCGACCGCACGGCAGATATCCCCGGTGCGGGGGATCTAGTGCCCGAGGACTACTTCCGCCCGCGGGTGCAACCCTCGCGCGGCCCGACTCCGACCGAGGACTGGCCCGACCAGGACGATCCGCAGCCGGCCGACTCCGAGTCGGTCGACCAGGACGACCTGCTCGGCTCGTTCGACGCGGTCCGCCGGGCCCTGGACGCCGGCCGAGAGGCCGAACGCGCCCAGTCCGAGGTGCTCGCCCATGGTAACTCCGCCGACGCCCTGAGTGAAGAGGCCCCCACCCGGCCGACCCGCCGCACCGCCCCGGCTGCTGCTGCGGCGGCGAGCACCCCGGCTGTGCCGTCGCCCCTCGCCGCGAGCACCCCGCCCGCTGCCGCGAACGCCCCGGCCGCGCCCTCGCCTGCTGCCGCGAGTACTCCGACCGAGCCCCCGGCTGTTGCCGCAAGCACTCCGACCGTGCCCTCGCCCGCCGCGCCGACCGACGCGACCATCGCGGCTCACGGTGTCGCCACGTCCGGTGCGTTCCCCGCGAGCAGCCCGACCGACGAGACCGTCCCGCCGACCTCCCGGACCCGGGCCGCCGCGGCCAAGTCGGCCAAGCCGGCCAACCGGACCGGCGAACCCCTCCCGACCAGCGAGATCACTCCGACCAACGAGATCACCCCGGCCAACGAGATCACCCCGGCCGCGGCGACCACCCCGACTGTCGAAGCCACTCCGACCACCCCGACCGCCGGCCCCGACCCCGGCCCCGGCCGCCCCGCCGACCTGCCCCGGCGGATCGACCCGCCGGCCTTCGCCGCCGCGGTCCCGGCCGCCCCGCCCCGGCCGGCCAAACCGGTCCCGATGCCCCGGCTGCCCAAACCCGCCGGCCCGGCCCCGGCCGGTCCCGGCCGCGGCCCGCGGATGATCGAGGCCGAACCGGCCGCGATCGCCCGGGTGGCCGGGCAGCACCAGCTCGCCCCGGCCGGGTACGCCGAGATCAGCACGATCGGCGCGGGCGGGCGCCGGCCCCCGGGCCAGACCGTCCGGCCGGACGGCGACAAGCCCCGGCGCAGCCGCGGCCCGCTGATCGCCGGGGTCGCCGTCGTGGTCGCGGCGGCCTTCTGCGCCGGCGCCGTGGTCGAGCTCAACAGCGGCCACAGCGGCAACTCCACCGCCGGCGCCGCGGGCACCCCCGGCGCCTCCGCCTCCGCCCCGACCGCCTCGGCGGCGCCCACCCCGGAGACCTCCCGCGCGGTCGCCTGGGTGGAGAGCTCGGTCGGCACCTCGCACGTGGTCGCCTGCGACCCCATCGTCTGCGGCCTGCTCGGCTCCGGCGGCTTCACCTCCTCCTCCCTGGAGGTCGTGGCCGGCCTGGCCAACCTGGAACAGGCCGACGTGGTCGTGCTGACCCCGCAGCTGCGCACCCAGCTCGGCAACGAGGCGGGCGCGCTGGTGTCCCCGGAACCGCTCGCGGTCTTCGGCTCCGGCGCGGCCGAGGTCGAGGTCGCCGCGGTCCAGCTCAACGGGGCCGCCACCTACGCCCAGACCATGGCCGCCGACCGGGCCGGCCGGCGCACCGCCGGCACCGCGCTGCTCGGCGACAGCCGGCTGACCGTCGACGCCTCCGCCCGCGCGCTGCTCGCGGACGGGCTGGTCGACTCCCGGGTCTGCGCGCTGCTGGCGCTGCTGACCGGATCGCACTCCGTCACCGTCGCCGGGTTCACCCCCATCCCGCCCGGCGCCGGACCGGACGTGCCCAGCGCCGGGGTGGTGATCGCGACGGTCGACGGCCAGCCCGCGGCCGGCGCCTCCACCGCGGCCACCGGCCTGCTGGCCACGATCAAGGCCCAGCTGGCGCCCTACCGCCCGATGACGGCCGCCCCCGGGACGGTCGGCGGGCAGCAGGGCCTGCAGGTCGTCTACTCGCAACCCGGCCCGCTCGGCCTGCTCCCCGGAACGAGCACGCCGCCCGTGTGACCCGGTGCCCGCACCAGGCACATGTCCGCTGCCCGCATGTCCACCACGAATGATGTGCGCCACAACCCACACCCACACCCATCCGTCCTGTCAGGAGAACACCAGTGCTCAACCGAATAGCGAGGGTGACCGCCAGCGCGGCCATCGCCTCCGTAGCCCTGCTGCCCTTGTCGGCCGCGACCGCCCAGGCCAGCGCCAGCCAGGTCGGCTGGGTGCGGCTGGCGCACCTGTCGCCGAACACGCCGGCAGTGGACGTGTACCTGTACCCGTTCGGCAACGCCTCGGCGCAGATCGTGCTCAAGCACGTGGCCTACGGCACCGCCTCCGGGTACGAGTCGCTCAAGCCCGGCCTGTACCTGGTCGCCATGCGCTCGGCCGGCGCCGCCGCCGCCAGCAACCCGGTGATCAGCACCGAGGTGCAGGTGGCCGCGGGCGCGGCCTACACCGTGGCCGGCCTCGGCCCGTTCTCCGCGCTCACCCTGGACGTGCTCGACGACCAGCTGTCGGTCCCGGCCGGCCACGCGGGCGTCCGGGTGATCGAGGCCTCGCTGGCCGCCCCCGACGTCACCGTCACCGCGGGCAGCGACAACATCGCCACCAACCTGCACTTCCCGTCGGTGACCGGCTACCAGACGGTCGAGCCGGGCAGCTGGACCGTGAAGGTTGCCACCCAGACCGCCGCGGCCACCAGCAAGGTCACCCTGGCCTCGGACAGCACGCACACCTTCGCGGTGCTCGACGGCACCAACGGCGTGCCCAAGCTGCTGGACCTCGGCGACGCCGCGGGCGCCTCGACCCTGCCGGTCGGCGGCGTGCAGACCGGTTTCGGCGGCACCGCGGACAAGTCCGGCGGGCAGCTGGAGACCGACCTGATCTGGGGCGCCCTGCTGGCCCTGGGCGCCGGCAGCGGCCTGTTCGCGGCCTTCCGGCTGCGACGGGGCTGAACGTCTTGCGCGGCCGCCACGCCAGGCCGAAGTTCCTGGCCACGACGAACCGGGCCATCCTGACCTCGGTCGGGGTGGCCGGGCTCGGCGTGGCGGTCTACGCCGGCGTCAACCTGGGCACCGGGTCCGCCGGGCCGGCCGCCTCGGCCACGCAGAGCCTGTCCGCGGTCCCCTCGGCCGGGAACCTCGGCGTGGCCAGCACCGGCACGGCCGTGCCGACGCCCAGCGCGAGCAGCCCGACCGCGCAGCCGACCGCCCCGGTCGTCCCGGTCTCCGTCTCGATCCCGTCGATCAAGGTCCAGACCACGCTGCAGATGCTGAACCTGGACGCGGCCGGCGCGCTCAACCCGCCGACCAACCAGACCCAGGCCGGCTGGTACACCGGCAGCTCGCTGCCCGGCCAGGCCGGCCCCTCGGTCATCGCCGGGCACATCGACTCGGTCGACGGCCCGGCCGTGTTCTACCGGCTGAGCCTGCTCAAGCCGGGCGACACGGTCACCGTCACGCTCAGCGACCAGAGCACGGTCGTGTACCAGGTGACCGCGGTGGCCAGCTACCCGAAGAACGACTTCCCGACCATGAGCGTATACGGGCCCGTACCCGACCCCGAGCTGCGCCTGATCACCTGTGGCGGCGGATTCGCCAACGGCCACTATCTCAACAACACCGTCGTGTACGCGACGCTCGTGAGCCAGTCCGCATGACCGGCCGAGCGCGCACCGGCGGGTGAGGAGGCGAACCGGATGGAGATCTCCTCCGCGTCCCTGAACCGGCTGACCCCCGCGGAGATCGGGCTGCTGCTGATCCCCGGCAGCCCCTGGGAGCTGGACTCGAACGAACTGCGCGCCGTGGACGCCTACGCCGAGGCCCGCGGCCTGGCCGCCGGGGACCCGGCCGCGCGCCGGGCCTACCTGGAGGTGTGCGTCACCGTCGCGGACGAGCTGCGCGACCGCCCGGGCGAGGCCGAGGACGGCTTCCGCTCCTCGATCACCTCCCGGATCCGGCTGGCCCGCAGCTGCGGCGCCCCGGTCGACTCGGTCGCGGTGTTCGCCCTGGGCCTGCTGCGCGGCCTGTTCCCGAGCACCGAGGCCTTCGCCCGGTCCCGCCCGGGCAGCGACCCGGATCCGGAGGCCGGCACCGGGGAACCGATGTACATCGCGCACTGCAACGCGCTCGCGGTGTGCACGGCGGTGTGCGCGGTCTTCTTCGGCGTCGAGGACGCCGCGGTGGCCGAGGACCTGGCCCCGTGGCTCGCGGCCGCGGCTTCGCTGCGGCCGCAGGACGAGTGGCTCTCGCGCTGGTCCGAACGCCATCGTTCGGGCCGCGCGGACTGAGCCGGTTGGTGCTCTGCGGTGCGGGCGGCGCGTCGACGAACCCTGAGTGGTGCGGGATCTGCGTGCTGCCGCGGGTGTTGGGTGAGTCAGACCTGTCGCAGCCGGTCGTCCAGTCCGTCGTGCGTGTCGCCGTAGGACCGGTGGGCCTTGGCCGGCGCTGTGACGCCGGTGCGTAGGGACCAGGCCAACTCGCCGCCGGTCGGCAGCAGCTTGCCGCAGAGGTGGACGGCGCTGTCCAACTCCGTGCGAACGCCCTGGCGGCCGGACACGAAGGCGCCGTCGCGCCAGCCGGCCACCTCGTCCCAGACCAGGGCCCTGAGCTTTCCGCCGTCGGGCGTGTAGACGATCGTCGCGTCGCGCGGGTCCTGGGGATCGAGCCAACTGCGGTGGATCGTCAGGCCGTGCCGGGCGAGTGTCGTGACGGTCGCGCCCGTGTAGGCGCGCAGAATGTCGACCCAGGGGTCTGGGTGAACTGATGGGAGGATGTTGTGCTCCACGTCGCCGTCCCTTCTTCCGGTTAGGTCGATTATGCAACGGAGAATGGCGGCGGGCTACCCGCGGGAAAGAGAATTCTCCTGGTCGGCCACCGGGAATGACGGGCCTGCCGGAAAACGGCCGGCCCGAGTGTGCGGATGATCTCGCTCAGGGCCGGCCGGCACACCCGTGATGATTAATGCGCTACCGGCCAGGGCGCCATTTCAGACCCTTGACGGAAAAGCGGCTATATCGCGCATCGATGCACATCGCGGGGTCAGTGCGCATTGACGGAATACTGGGACGCAGGCAGCAATTTAACGATCTCCGAGGGGTCGAGATAGTTTTTCCGGCTATTGACGAGGTCGTGGGTGACGGCCTTCTGAAAGAGTGCGCAGGAGGGATATCCGGGATTATCCTCGGGCTCGCAGCGGACATCCTCGAAACCGAGTTTCCGATAGTATTCGTGGAGCTTGGTATTGGTGGTCCAGACGTCGATCCTGGCCCATTTCATCTGGTAATCGGACTTCTCGTCCGCGTCCGCGATCGCCCATTCCAGGATCTCCGCGCCGATGCCCAGGCCCTCGTGGCGGCGGTTGATGACCAGTCGGTGGAGGTACACCGCCGGCTCCCCGAGTTCCAAGCCCTGCCACAGCTTCGGGTCGCCGCCGTGGTCGAAGCTGACCGTGGCCACCAGGTCCGGGCCGTCGGTCATCACCCAGGTGATCTTGTTGGCGATGGCCGCCTGGATGCGCGCCTCCCGGGCTTCGGGCGACGGCCACGGCGCCGCCCACTGGTCGGTCGCCTTGGTGCGCAGCCAGGAGGCGGCGGAGTCGATCAGGCTGATGATCTGGGGCAGGTCGCCGAGGACGGCCAGGCGGACGGGGTAACGGGTTTCCATGGCTCCACATCTTGGGGGAAAAAAGCGCCGCCGCGGGCGCGGTGGCGGGTGGGCGAGCCCGGCGCGGCGCCATGACGGTCGGCGCGGCGCAAGTCGGGGCGGAAGTAAATGTGCGAGTGCCGCAGGAGTAAACATGCGACGTACCGCGGCCCTGTCCGGGCCGGCAGATCAGCCGTCTGCCGAGGCCGCCGGATCGGTGATGTAGTCCGGCAACTGCCCGATGTTATAAACGAGATGATTGCGGTCAGCCGGCCAGACGGTCACGGTAACCCGGAACGGTCCGCCCTCGGCGTCGTACGCCGTCCGGATCGTCTCCAGGATCAGGACGCTGCTGTTGTCCGGGAAACGGAAGAACGCGATCTCGCCCGAGTTCGGCGGGCGCGCGGTGATCCGGTCCTGATAGCCGACCTGGATCAGGCCGAGCACGCTTTTGAGGTAGGTGGCGACGCCCTCCTCGATGTCGGTCGCCTCCACCAGCCGGGTCGCGCCTGCGGTGACGAACCGCATCGGATAGAACGAGGTCTGCATCGAGTACGGTTTGCCGTCGATCCGCAGCTGCTGGTGCCGGCTGACCACCTGGGAGTCCGGCGCGATCCGCAGTTCGTGGACCGCGAGCTCGGAGGCGCCCTGGATCTCCACCCGGGGGACGGTCATGGCCGGCTCCCGGCGCCGGGCCCTGGCCTCGGACAGATAGGTGGTCCCCTCGCCCCCGGCGAACCCGGTCCGCGGGTCGGCCGACAGGGTGCTGACGTACGGGGTGATCCGCTCGGTCACGAAGGTGCCCCGGCCCGGCCGGGTCTCCACCAGCTGGTTGACGATCAGCAGCTTGATCGCGTCCCGGACGGTGTTGCGGGCCGCGCCGTACTGCTCGCGCAGTTCGAGCTCGGTGGGCAGCTGGAACCCCGCGTCCCACTCCCCGGACTCGATCTTGCCGCGCAGGTCGTCGGCGATCTGCCGGTACATCGGATCAGCCATGGCTCCTCCACGAGCCCGGTGCCGGTGACGGACTCCTCGCTGGACGGCCGGTCCGGCGGATCGGCCCGGCTGTGGTTTGTGAGGTCTGCTGAGGGGAATCAACTAGACGTTGGGATGACTGGGATGACCCAAACCATTCCGTCGACGGGATGATTCTATTCATATGATCCTTATAGCGGAGCCATACCGCTCAACTTATAGCTGAACTTACACCGAAACGAGACCTGTTCGGCATCGACGCACGGCGTGTCGGCGAGCAGGTCGGAGGGAGATCGCAGTGATAGCGGAAATCGGCGAAGCCGAACCGGAGGGCGCGAGGCACTTCGTGGTCCGGTGCCCGGCCTGTGGCGGGACGGGAGAACACGCAGATGAGGGCGCACGTGAGCACCCGGGCACGAGCGAGGCGCGACAGCCGGCGGACTGCCGGCTCTGCTTCGGTTACGGCCAGGTCGGCCGGCTCACCGCGGAGAGGTACGGCCGCGGCGCCGGGCCGGCGGGCTGACGCCCGGACCGGCCGGACCCGACCTCACCCCGATCCTCAGGTCCGAACCCGGCCTGCGCGGCCCCCGGCACCGGTCGGTCGCCGCATCCGACCGGCCGCCGCAACCATCCGGCTGCGGCGGCCAGTCAGACGTGGCGGCAGGACTGGGCCGGGGTTCGGCGACACCCGGCGATCCGGTTGGGCGGATGCAGGTCAGCGGGTCGGGGATTGCACGGTCCTTGCGTCGGTTTTCCCAGCCGGCGCTGGAATATTCGTCTCACAAGGTGCGATCGACCCGACCAGGACGGCGACGCATATCAGATGACGGAGGATTCGACATGGACCTGCACGCCGAGAAGGTGGACGGTTGGTTCACGAGCAGCGCCTGCGGCAGCCAGGGCGGCGGCTGCGTCGAGGTGGCCCGGTCGGGCGAGGGCATGGCGGTGCGCGACGGCAAGGACCCGGGCCGGCCGGCGCTCGAGTTCACGGCCGAGCAGTGGCGGGCCTTCCTGGCCGGCGTCCAGGCCGGAGAGTTCGACCTGGTGTGACGAGGGCGGTACTCGGCGGCCCGGTCTCCGGGCCGCCCGGTACGGAGCGGGGCCGGCCCGCTACCGCCGCTCCCCGGCCAGCTCGGCCAGGCGGTCCAGCGACTCGTCCTCGCTCCACGCGGCCGCGGCGGCCTGCTCGAAGGCGGCGGTGTAGCGGCCGACCTTCTCCGCGCTCTCCTGGACGACACTGCCGCTGAAGAGCTCTTCGTAGACCAGCTTCGGATCGGCGGGGTCGGCGAAGCCGAAGACGGTGAAGGAGAACCCGGCCGCCTGGTGCACCCTGGCCGACAGGGGCAGCACGCGCACCGAGACGTTCGGCGCCTGCGCCTCCCGGAACAGCCGCCGGTACTGCTCGGTCATCGCCTGGTCCGCGCAGAACCGCCGCCGCAGCACCGCCTCGTCCAGGACCAGGGCCACCGTCGGGGCGTCCGACCTGGTCAGCAGCTGCTGTCGGCGCATCCGCAGGTCTATCCGCCGCTCGCCCCGCTCCGGCGGCTCGTCCCGCAGCGAGCCCATCAGCTCGGCGACGTACGCCGTGGTCTGGAAGAGCCCCGGTACGAGCCGGGTCTCGAGCATCGAGATCGTGGCCGCCTCGTCCTCCAGGGCGAGCACCTGGTCGAACCCCGGCGGCATCACGTCCAGATAGGGGAACCACCAGCCGCGGGTCCGGGCCTGGCGCACCAGGTCCAGCACCTCCTCGCGCACGGGGGCGGCCACGCCGTACAGGTCCAGCAGCTCCCGGGCGTCCTGGATCCGCACGCCCACCACGGCGTTCTCGATCCGGCTGACCTTCGCCGCCGAGCACTCCAGGTGCACGGCGGCCTCCTCCACGGTCCGGCCCGCGGCCAGGCGCAGGCTGCGCAGCCTCGTGGCCAGCCTGCGCCCGCGCACCAAAGGACTCGCGCCACCGGCCATCTGGACCCCTCCTGCGGGCTCGCCCGGAACCGGCCCGGCGGGGGCGGCCGCGGACGGACGATGCGGAAAATCTCAAAAGAATCTTACCTCTGGAGGATATCCTTATGCAAGTTGCAGAAGTAGAGTTTATTCATCAGGCTGCGCTCGCGCCTCGACCGGCACCGCGTTCCTCCCGCGTCCCGGGCCCGGCCTCCCGGGATCCGCACCCGCCGAGGCGCCGCGGTACGCACCGCGCGCCGCGCAGCACCGCCGACAAGTCCGTGGACAGTCCTGAGCGAGAGGGTTTCGGACATGAGATTGACCCTGCTGGGAGAAGTGCAGGCATGGGACGAGGACGGGCCGGTCCGGCTCGGCGGCCACCGCCAGCGCTGCGTGCTCGTCGTGCTGCTGCTCGCCCCGAACAAGGTGGTGACGGTCGATCACATCGTGGCGCAGGTCTGGGCGGACGACCCGCCGCCCACCGCCCGCGACCTGGTCACCAGCTACGTCTCGCGGCTGCGCCGGATCATCGCCAAGGCCGGCGGGGGGATCAAGCTGGTGAACCGGCGTCCCGGCTACAGCGCCGAGTTCGATCCGGAGACCATCGACCTGCACCGCTTCCTCCGGCTGCAGGGCCAGGGCCATCGCGACCACGAGGGACGGGACGGGGAACTGGCCACAGTCCGCCTGCGCGAGGTGTTCACGCTGTGGTGCGGCCGGCCGTTCGCCGACCTCGACAGCCCGTGGCTGAACGCGCAGCGCGCCGGGATCGAGCAGAAGATGCTGGCCGCGGCCGAGGACCTGGCCGAGGTCGACCTCGAGTCCGGCCGCGCGGGCGAGAGCGTCGCACGGCTGCGCGAGCTGACCGGGCTCTACCCCGAGCGGGAGCGGCTGGTCGTACTGGCCGTGCGCACCCTGGCCGCCGCCGGGGAGCCCGCCGAAGCCGCGGAGCTGGCCATGGGCGCGATCCGGGGGCTGCGCCGGCGCGGCCTGGAGCCCAGCCGCGCACTGCGCCAGGCGCAGACGGACGTCCTCAGCCGGCCGCACCCGCTGCCGCCCGCGCGCACCGGCGCGGGGCGCGCGCAACTGCCGCCGGACACCGCGGCGTTCACCGGGCGCGAGCGGGAGCTGGGCAAACTGATCGCCGCGAGCAATCTGAACCAGTCCTGCGGTGTGGCCGTCATCTCGGCGATCGACGGCATGGCCGGGATCGGCAAAACCTCCTTGGCCGTGCATGCCGCGCACCTGCTGGCCGAGCGTTACCCGGACGGGCAACTGTTCATCGACCTGCACGGCTTCACCCCCGGAACGAAGCCGACCCCGCCCGAGCAGGTGCTCGCCCGGCTTCTGCGTGCGCTGGGCGTCGCCCCGCAGCAGATCCCGCCGCACACCGAGGACCGCGCCGCGCTCTACCGGGAACGGCTGGCCGAGTCCCGGACCCTGATCATCCTGGACAACGCCGCGACCGCCGCGCAGATCCGGCCCCTGCTGCCCGGCGCGCCCGGCTGCCTGGTCATCGTCACCAGCCGCCGCCAGCTCCCGGGACTGGACGACGCGCAGACCATCTGGCTCGGCGTCCTGCCCGACGCCGACGCCCTCGCGCTGTTCACCACCATCGCCGGACCCGGCTGCGGACCGGCGACCGACCCGGATGTCGCGGAGACGGTGCGACTGTGCGGGCACATTCCGCTGGCTCTGCGCATCGTCGCCTCGCGGCTGCGCAACCGGCCGACCTGGACCGCGCGCACCCTGGTGAAGCGGCTGAAAGACGAGACCAAGCGGCTGGTCGAGCTTGACGACGGCGACCGGAACCTGACCGCGGCCCTGGGCGTCTCCTACGACAACCTGACCGCCGAGGAACAGCGGATGTTCCGCGCGCTCGGCCTGCACCCCGGCATCGACGTGGACGTGTACGCGGCCGCGGCCCTGGCCGAGATCCCGCTGGACACGGCCGACGACCTGCTCGAACGCCTGGTCGACCACAACCTGCTGGCCCAGCCGGGCGCGGGACGCTACCAGCTGCACGACCTCGTGCGGCTCTACGCACGCTCCCGCGCCGACGAGGAACCCGCGCAGGAGGACGAAGCCCCGGTCGAACGGCTGCTGAACTACCTCCTCCACACCGCGTGCGCCGCCGACCACCTCCTGACCCGCCGCACGGCAGACCACCTGCCGCCGCAGCCCGCCGAAGCGCCACGGTTCGCGGGCAACGAGGAGGCGACCGCGTGGATGGAGGCCGAGCGCGCGAACCTGGCCGCCCTGGCCGAATACGCCGCCGACAGCTACCCGACCCACGCGATCGCCCTGCCGGCGGCCATGCACGGGTTCCTGCGCAGCCAGGGCCACTGGGCCCAGGCGCTGCGCCTGCACCAGACCGCACTGGCCGTCGCGGAGAGGGTCCACGACGACCAGGGGAAAGCCGACTCCCTGTGGTTCCTCGGGGACATCCACGTGGTCGCGGGGCAGTATAGGCAGGCCACGGATACGCTGACGCGCGCACTGGACGGGTACCGCGCCCTCGGCGACCTGATGGGCCAGGTCGACGCCTACCTCTCGCTGGCCCACCGATTCCGCCTCACCGCGCACTACGCCCAGGCGATGGAGACCCTCCGGTGCGCGCTCGAGCTCTGCTCCTGCGCCGGCGACTGGCTCGTCCAGGCCAACGCGCTCGCCACCCTGGGCACCGTGCAGAAGGAGACGGGCCAGTACCGGGAGGCGGAGGAGACCCTGAACCGGGCGATGGAGTTCTACACCCTGCACGACCACCGGCTCGGCCAGGCCGACGTGATGACCGACCTGGGCGAGGTACGGCAACTGGCCGGCCGCTACGCCGAAGCCTCGGACACGCTGAACCTCGCCCTCGACCGGTACCGCGCGCTCGGCAACCGCAACGGCCTGGCCGCGGCGCTGACCAACCTGGGCGAACTGCACCGGCTGATGACGCAGTACGCCGAGGCGGACAAGGCCCTGCAGCTCGCGCTGTGCCTGTACCGCGAACTGGACAACCCGCTCGGTCAGGCCGGCACCCTGACCGTGCTGGGCGCGGCCCAGCACTCGAACGGCCAGCACACCGAGGCCGCCGACACCCTGCGCCGCGCACTGTCCCTGCACCAGCAGTTCGGCAACCGGCTCGGCCAGGCCTCCGCGCTCACGACCCTGACGGACGTCCTGCGCGCGCTCGGCCACCACCGGGAGGCGGCCGAGTGTCATGGCCGGTCGCTGGACCTGTTCCACGAGATCGACCGGGACCTGTGACCCGCGGACGGCGGCTGCGCAAGCCCCGGGTCAGCGGAAGTCCCGCCGCCGGGTGCGCTCCGGCTGCCCGGCCGCGCGCAGCGGGGCCAGCCGTCCGGCCACCACGTTCAGGGCGCCCCCGCCGTGGTCCGAGCGTTCCAGGCTCCCGGTGACCAGCAGCGCGCCGTAAGCGAGGGCGACCTTCTGGTACCGCTCCCAGACCGCGGGCGGGCAGACCACGTTGACCAGCCCGGTCTCGTCCTCCAGGGACAGGAAGCACACGCCCCCGGCGGTCGGCGGCCGCTGCCGGTGGGTGACCACCCCGGCGATCCGGACCAGCCGCCGGTCCGGCACCCGGGCCAGGTCGGCCGCGGTGACGAAGCCGGCCGCGGCCAGCTGCCCGCGCACGTGCCCGATCGGGTGCGAGTCCGGGGAGGAACCGGTGGACCACAGGTCCGCGAAGGTCTGCTCGACCGCCGTCATCGGCGGCAGGTCCGGGGTCCGGCCGGCCCCCGAGGTGCCCGGGAGCTGGCCGCGGGTGGTGCCGGCCAGGGACCCGGCCTGCCACAGGGCCTGGCGCCGGGTCAGCCCGAACGAGCCGAAGGCGCCCGCGGTGGCCAGCGACTCCAGGCCCGCGCGCGCGATCCCGGTGCGCCGGACGAAGTCCTCCAGGTCCCGGAACGGCCCCTCTTCAGCCCGCTCGGCCACGATCCGTTCGGCCGCGTCCCTGCCCAGGGCGGTGACCGGCGCGAGCCCGGTCCGGATCGCCGGCTGGGGCAGCGGCGCGGCGAACTCGTGCCGGCGCCGGTACGGGCGGGTGGCCGCCTCCAGCGCGGCGCCGACGGCCGAGGCGTTCACGTCCGGGCCGAGGATCTGCACGTCGTGGTGCCGGGCGTCGTTGATCAGGGTGCTGGGCGCGTAGAACCCCATCGGCTGGTTGTTCAGCAGCGCGGCGGTGAACGCGGCCGGGTAGTGGAACTTCAGGTAGGAGCTGACGTACACCAGGTAGGCGAAACTGATCGAGTGCGCCTCCGGGAAACCGTAGGAGGAGAAGGCCTGGAGCTTGTGGTAGATGTCCTCGGCCAGGTCGCCGGTGATGTCGTTGGCCGCCATGCCGCTGATCAGCCGCTGGCGCAGCGCCAGCATCCGGGCGGTGGACCGCTTCGAGCCCATCGCCCGGCGCAGCGCGTCGGCCTCGGCCGGGGAGAACCCGGCCGCGGCCACCGCCATCTGCATGACCTGCTCCTGGAACAGCGGGACGCCGAGCGTGCGGTGCAGCGCCTCGGCCAGCAGCGGGTGCGGCGGGTCGGCCGGCTCCTGCCCGGACCGGCGGCGCAGGTAGGGGTGCACGGCCCCGCCCTGGATCGGCCCGGGCCGGATCAGCGCGACCTCGACCACCAGGTCGTAGAACTCGCGCGGCTTCAGGCGGGGCAGGGTCGCCATCTGCGCCCGGGACTCGACCTGGAACACCCCGACCGAGTCGGCGGCGCACAGCATGTCGTAGACCCGCGGGTCCTCGGTCGGCACCTCGCCCAGCCCCAGGGCCACGCCGTGGTGCGCGCGGACCAGGTCGAAGCACTCGTGCAGCGCGCCGAGCATGCCCAGGCCCAGCAGGTCGAACTTGACCAGCCCGGCGTCCGCGCAGTCGTCCTTGTCCCACTGCACCACCGACCGGTTCTCCATCCGGGCCCACTCGGTCGGGCACACCTCCCCGATCGGCCGGTCCGCGATGATCATCCCGCCGGAGTGGATGCCCAGGTGCCGCGGCAGGTTGAGCAGCCGCCCGGCCAGGTCCAGCACGTCGGCCGGGATGCCGGGATCCTCGCCGGGGGTCTGCTCGGGTTTCTCCGCCTTCTCCGCTTTCTCGGCCTTCTCGGGCTTCTCGGCCTTCTCGGCGACCGGCCTAGCCGGGCCGCCGGGCTCGCTCCCCCTCCTGGGCCTGGCCCGCGGCAACGGCGAGTACGGCCCCTGGTTGGCCAGGAACGAGTCCTGCGCGCCGGGGGAGTAGCCCAGCGCCCGGGCCGCGTCGCGCAGGGCCAGCTTCGGCCGGTACGTGATCACGTTCGCCACCTGCGCGGAGTTCTCGCGCCCGTACACCTGGTAGACGTGCTGGATCACCTCCTCCCGCCGCCCGGACTCGATGTCCAGGTCGATGTCCGGGTACCCCTCGCGTTCCGGGGACAGGAAGCGCTCGAACACCAGGTTGTACTGGACCGGGTCGGCGCCGGTGATGCCCAGGGCGTAGCAGACCGCACTGTTGGCCGCCGAGCCGCGCCCCTGCACGAGGATGTCCTGCTCGCGGCAGAAGGTGGTGATCTCGTGCACGATCAGGAAGTACCCGGCCAGCTCCTGCTTGGCGATCACGCCGAGCTCGTAGTCCAGCTGCCGGTAGGCCCGGGCGTGCTCGCGCCGCGGCCCGTACCGCCGGGCGGCGCCGGCCAGCACGAGCTCGCGCAGCCAGGAGGGGTCGTCGTGCTCGTCCGGCACCCGCGTGCGCGGCAGCCCCGGGGCGACCGTGCCGAAGTCGACCGCGCAGGCCCGGGCCAGCTCGACCGTGCGGCCGAGGATCCCGGGGAACCGGGCGAACCGCGCGGCCATCTCCTCGCCCGAGCGCAGGTGCGCGGTCGGCCCGGCCGGCAGCCAGCCCTCGATGTCGGCCAGCGGCAGCC
The DNA here is from genome assembly GCA_035943635.1 of Actinocrinis sp. Classification (GTDB taxonomy): domain Bacteria; phylum Actinomycetota; class Actinomycetes; order Streptomycetales; family Catenulisporaceae; genus DASZBX01. The sequence continues at coordinate 26,911 of DASZBX010000121.1, forward strand.
TGGCCCGCAGCGCCGCGAGCGCGGCCGCGGTCGGGAAGTCGCCGGGCGTGGCGTAGTGCACGTTGTTGGTCGCGACGGTCGGGGCCCGGTGCGCCTCGGCGAGCCGGGCCAGGGCGTCGTTGCGCGCGTCGTCGGCCGGCGCGTCGTGGTCGACCAGCTCGACGAAGACGTTCTCCGGCCCGAACAACGCCTGCAGCCGCCGCAGCTGCGTCCCGGCCTGCTCCATCCCGCCGCGGGCCAGCGCGGCCGGGACCAGGCCCTTGCGGCACCCGGTCAGCACGGCCCACCGCCCGGCGGCCCGCCCGGCCAGTTCGTCGAGGTCGTAGACGGCCCGGCCCTTGCCGGACCCGGCCAGCCGGGCCGCGCCGATCGCCCGGGACAGGGCCCGGTACCCGTCCAGATCCCGGGCCAGCAGCAGCAGGTGCGCGCCGGGCGGATCGGGCATGCCGGTGCGCTCGGACCGGTCCGCGCCGAGCGAGAGCTCGGCCCCGAACACGGTCTTGAGCCCGACCACGCGGGCGGCCTCGGCCAGCCGCACCGCGCCGTACAGCCCGTCATGGTCCGTGATCGCCAGCGCCTCCAGACCCAGCCGCGCGGCCTCGGCGGCGAGCGCGTCCGGGTCCGAGGCGCCGTCCTGGAAGGAGAAGGAGCTGTGGCAGTGCAGCTCGGCGTACGGGACCAGCCCGGCGGCCGGCAGCTGCTGAGCCGCCGGGCGGGCGCCTTTGCCGCCCTTGCCGCGGGCCAGTTCGCCGTGCTTGCCCCAGGACAGCGAGGAGTCCAGTTCCCGCCACGGGATGACCGGGTTGAAGCTCACGGGTGCGCCCCCTCCACCCGCCACTCGCCGTGTTCCAGCACCAGCAGCAGCACCCGGCCGTCGGACACCCGGCACTGCAACCGGGCCCGGCGGCGGCGCCCGTCCGGGTCCCAGCTGCGCTCGTACACCCACGGCCCGGCCCAGCCGAGCACCGTCAGCCGCGCGCCGCCGAGCACGAGCACGGCCGGCGGCCCGGTCAGCCGGGCCCGTCCGCTCACCCCGACCGGCGCCCCGGCCGGGTCGAGCAGCTCGGCCGGCAGGGCCTGCGGGTACACCGCGGACGGCGCGGGCGCCGGGACCGACCCGGGCCACGGCGCGTCCAGGGCCGGGTCCGGTTCGTACGCCTCGCCCCACGGCACCGCCTCGACCCGCGCGGCCGGCCCGCGCCCGCCGACCGGCCGCAGCCGGACCACCCCGGCGTGCCCGAGCATCGCCTGCACCCGCTCGGCCGCCCGGCCCACCCGGTCCGGCACCTCCTCGGCGCCCCACAGGGCCTGCTGGCTGCCGGTGTCCACGACCAGCTGGTCCGGGGTCAGCCGCAGCACGGCCACCGGGTCGGCGTGCGGATACGGGTCGCGGGTGCGCCACCCGTCCAGCTGCCACCGCACCCGCTCGGCCACGGCCGCCGCGGACAGCCGCCCGCCGGCCGCGTCCGCGTGCCGCCACAGCCGCGAGCAGGACCGGCCGCTGACCGTGGTGATCTGCACGTCCACCCGCACGCAGGCCAGCCCGGCCCCGGCCAGGTTCGCGTGCAAGCGGTCGGCCAGCATCTTCGCCACGAAGACGACCGGCTCGTCCTGCTCGGCCGGCGGGTCGAGCTCGTGCCCGGCCCCGAGTTCCTCGGGCGGTCGCCGCGCCGCCGGCGGCCGCGGGTCCAGCCCCCGGGCCAGCCGATGGAACACCACCCCGGCCGCGCCGAACCGGTTCGCCACGTCCGCGGCCGGCAGCGCGGCCAGGGCGCCGAGGGTGCGCACCCCGAGCCGGTCCAGCAGCCCGGCGAACTGCTCCGGGCAGTCCAGCGCGGCCGGCGGGAACCCGGCCAGGAAGTCCGCGCTGCCGCCCGGCCCGACCACGACCGGCCCCTCGGCCCCGGGCGTGCGCGCGGCCAGCCCGGCGGCGAAGATCCCGTCCGCGATCCCCACCCCGACCCCGACCGGGCTGCCCGAGGCCGTGCTCAACCGGGCGATCTCGTCCCGGACCAGCACGCCCAGCGCGTTCTCGCCGCCGTGGTAGCGGGCCGGCCCGCGCGCGGCCAGGGCCAGCAGCCCCGGCCGGATCACCTCCACCCCGGCCGCCACCTGCTCGGCCGCCACCACGACCGGCTCGAACGCCCGCGCCTCGACGGTCTCGTCCCGGCGGTGCAGTTCCAGGTCCGGGCAGAGGCGCTGGGCGTCCCGCAGGCGCTGGCCGCGGCGCACGCCGGACGCCCGGGCAGCGGGCGAGCAGGCCACCACGATGCGTCGGCCGCCCTCGCCGGTGAGCACGGCGGCCGGCGCGTCCAGGTCGGCGCCGACCGCGAGGATCGGCCAGTCCGGGCACCAGGCGACCAGGGAGCGGGTGGGGGTGGGGTCCTCCTTCATGTGCCGTGCCCTGCCCGGTTCAGGCCACGGCCGACAGGCGGCGGTCCTTGGCGGCGGCGGGGGACGGGGATTGGGACGGGGACGGCTGTGGGGTTGCGGTTGCCGCTTCGGCGGGTTCCGTGGATTCTGCTGCTGCTGCTGCTGCTGCTGCTGCTGCCGCCGCTGTCGCTGTCGGTGCTGCTGCCAGTGCTGTGGCTGCTGCGGTTGCTGCCGCTCTTGCTGTTACCGAGGTCCCGACCGTCCCGACCGCGGCATCCTTCTCCCGCACGGTCCCGTCCGCCGCGGGCAGCCACACCTGCACGCTGCGCGCCTGCCCGCCGGTCGCCCGCCCCCGCGCCACGACCGTCGCCAGCCCGCCGCGCAGATGCCCGGTCCCCACCTGCGGCCCGGAGTCGGCCAACCCGACCCACGTCGTCCGCTCGGTGCTCAACACGACCCGCGCGCTCGGCCACGACCCGAGCACGACGAGCGCCGCACTGTGCTGCGTGCCGGTACTGCGCCCCTGCCGCAGCCGGGCGTCCACCCGCCGCCCCACCGCCAGGTCGACCGGCCCGGGCGGCCGCACGAGCACGAGATCCACCCCGTCGGCCATCGCCACGGCGACCTGCGCCCACCGTTCCCCCGGCTCGGGCGCGAGCAACAGCCGGTCCAGCCCCCCGCGCCCGTGCGGATCCGCCCCGGCGCCGAGCAACTCGGTCAGCGCCACCCCGCCGAGCTCCGGCACCCCCACCGCGGCGCACCACAACCCCGCCGCCAACGCCCCGGCCAGCAACGCGAGCGTGAGATGATCGCAGGCCAGGTCCCGGCTCTGCACCGCCACGGCATCCCCGCGCCGCACCCCGCCCGGAAGCAACCCGGTCAGCGGCGCGAGCACGGGGAGCGCCTCGGGCAGCAGGTTCTCCCGGTCCTCACGCCGCTGACCAGGCTTTCCGGCCACAAGAGCGACGACGGCGGGAGCCGGCGCCCCGGCCAGCCCGCCGCCGTCCCGGCCCGAGGACGAAAGCCGCTCAAGCGCTCCGGCGAGCACCGCTCGACGCCCGGCGTCATCCGCCGGCAATTCTTCGAACATTTGAGCGAATAACACTCGGCAAGTGTCTCCGCGCGGCCCCTGGGTGTCAAACCATGGAGATATCTGACGTCCGCTCAGCCGGGCGGCCGCGGGCGGCGGGCCGGGATGCCGGGACTGGGGATGGTGACGTTGGGTAGTCAAAGAAAAGGGGTGATGGCCTGGATGGCTTCCCCGGGTGATTACTCGGAGTGATATTCACTCGTCGTCGATATGGTATGACCTTGTCATGTCGAGCGGGCTCGGCCGGCTGCCGACCGGGCCGGGTACAGTACCCTGTCGCAATGGACTTCGACCCGTTTGCCCCGACTGAGGGGTATCTGGCCTTCTGGCGCGAGTATCACCTCTGTACGCTCAGCACCCTGCGGCCGGACGGGACCCCGCACCTCGTGCCGGTCGGTGTGACCTACCAGCCGCAGGCCGCGGTCGCCCGGATCATCGCGAGCCGGACCAGCAAGAAGGTCCGCAACGTCCGGGCGGCCGGGCCGGACGGCATGCGCGTGGCGGTGTGCCAGGTGGACCGGGCGCGGTGGGCCACGCTGGAGGGGGTCGCGACCGTGAGCGACGACCCGCAGCGCGTCGACGAAGCGGTCCGCCGGTACGCCGAGCGTTACCGGATCCCCAGCCCGAACCCGGACCGGGTGGTCATCGAGATCGCGGTCGCCCGGGCCATCGGCAACGTGTGAGCCCCAAGCCCAAGCCCAGCCCCAATCCCTACCACTCCTGCTCAGCGGCGCGCACCAACATCTCGTTGACCGCGACCCGGCGATCGCGGGTGACCATATACGCGACCGCGTCGGCGATGTCCTCCGGCCGCAGCGCCTCGATCGAGTTCACCTGGTTCGTCGCCGCCTCGCGCACGCCGTCGCCCAGATGGGTGACAAGCTCGGTGTCCACGGTCCCGGGCTCGACCACGCCGACCCGGACCCGCTGCTTGAGCAGTTCCTGCCGCAGGGACTCGGAGAACGCGCCGACGCCGAACTTGGTCAGGGCGTAGCCGCTGCCGCCGGGGCGGGCCACCCGGCCGGCGGTGGAACTAATGCTTGGCGTCGGCGTCGAGCGCCTGCCTGGCCTGCTCCCGCCGCAGCTGCCGGCGCCAGGCCCGGTCCCGGCGCCGGGCGATCCAGGCGTACGCCGCCGCCTTCGGGCCGCTGCGGACCAGGATCACGAGCGGGCGCTGCGAGCGGAACTGGGCCAGGATGTTCGGCACCTCCTGCGCGCCGAGCTCGGTCAGCCGGATCGACCGGGCGCCCTCGAACCAGATCACCTCGGCCAGCCCGGACCTGCTCATCGTGGTGCCGAGGTCGAACAGCCGGGACGGGCCGATCATCACCTTGACCGCCAGGTCCGGCAGCGGCCAGGCCCGACCGGGCTCGCGCAGCAGCACCCGCAGCGCGTACCGCACCCGCAGATTCAGCGGCGGGGCGCTGCCCTCGGGCGGCTCTTCCTGGGCTTTGCGCAGGTTACGCATGAACAGCGCCCGACGCAGGCCGCTGCCCAGATCCATCCGATCGCCCATGCTCCGAAGGCTACCCAGCGGCGCTGCGGACGGCCAGAGCGCGGAGAAGGGGCGCGTTCCTACTGGCCGAGAGCGGCGAGTTGCTGGGCGAACGGGACGAAGTCGTCCTCGTCCGTGTCCCCCTCCGAGGCTGCGCCCGTAGCCGCCGGGTTGACCGCGCTCGCGCTCGCCCGGGCCATGGGCGCGCAGAGCATGAACCTGGCCAGTTCGTCACCCGCGCGGGTGATGCGTGCGGCGAGTTCGTCGTGGTGCGAGTCGCCCTCGGCGCCCCAGTCCTGGGACGCGGCGTAGACGGCGGTCGGGGTGACCAGCGCGCGCAGGTCCCTCGCGGTGGCCATGGTAGTTGAAATTTCAACCAGGTGCTGTAACGTGCGCTGTGGGTGGCCTATTCCAGGGTGGGGGCGAGCTGATCACCAGGCCCGCGGCCGCGGAAAATACCTGCTCAGGCGCCGGGAGATCCGAAATCGAGGGGCCCCGCGCGGCGCCGTGACCAGGCTGGCCGAGAGATGTCCGAGAAGTGGGTCGCGCACATTGACGAAAGACGCCGAGGCAGGTGACGATTCGTCTGGCGACGGCGACCGCAGGGCCGAGCGCGATAATCAGAGGTTTGAACGGCCTCCCGGCCAGTGGAACGGCTCACACCACCGGCTGGGATTTCAATGTCCTGAGGCTTCCGGTTCACGTGTCGATCGCGGAGAGTCGGCAGTTCCTGCGCGGGTACGCCTGGACTACGTACGGTCCCGCTCACCTGTTGGCCAAGCCGGCCCCGGCCGGGTCAGAGCGTCGCGGTGCAGGGCCGGGGCGACCAGCCCGGGTCGCGCCACGAGCCGTCAGCCACCAGCAGCGCCGGGCCGGTCAGCTCCATCCGGCCGTGCGGGTGCAGGGCGACGTCCAGTTTCCCGCCGAGGGTCTCGACCACGTAGCGGGCGTCGCCCGGCGCCCGGTCCCGGCGGGCCACGGTGATCACCGCCGCGCACGCCCCGGTGCCGCACGAGTACGTCTCCCCGACGCCGCGCTCGTACGCGCGCAGCCGCAGTCGCCGCGGTTCCAGGGCGGCGACGAAGTCGAAGGTCACCCCTTCGGGGTACACCGAGGCCGGTTCGTACTCCGGCGCGCGGTGCAGCGGCCCGGCCTGGGCCACGTCGTCGACCAGCACCACCGCGTGCGGGTTGCCCATGTCCACGTTCACCGAGTCGAGCCACTCGTCGTCGACCTTGACCCGGACGGTGCGGTCGCCGAAGATCGGGACCCCCATGTCCACGGTCACGTCCCCGTGCTCCGGCACCCGTACCGTGCGGATGCCCGCGCGGGTGGCCACCGCGAACTCGCCCGGCTGGGCCAGCCCGTTGTCCACCAGGTACCGGGCGAACACCCGCAGGCCGTTGCCGCACATCGCGCCGAGCGACCCGTCGGCGTTGCGGTAATCCATGAACCACGGCGCCACCGCGGCGTCCGCCTCGAAGCCCTCGATCCCCGCGGTCGGCGCGACCCGCAGCACCCCGTCCCCGCCGATCCCGGTCCGCCGGTCGCACAGGGCCCGGACCAAGGCGGCGTCCAGCGGGGACGCGCCGTCCGGATCCGGCATGACGATGAAGTCGTTGCCGGCGCCGTGGGCCTTGGTGAAGCGAACCTCGGACATGCGTGCGCCCTCATGACTCGGCGGCGGAACGTTCGACGACATCGGATCCTACCGCTGACGGCAGTCGCGGCCCACAAACAGGCTGTTGTCGCGTGGTGGCGATGTGGGGCGGCGCAGGGTGGGGCCAAGTCCAGGGCTGAGACGGCCGCTGGCCTAGGAGTCCGCTGAAGATCTTGAAACCGCCCAGGCCATTCCAAGATCTTCAGCGGACTCCTAGACGAGTTGTTCCGAATTCTGCCGCGGCGAAACGGCTGATCGGCGGCGCCTGGCCGCACGCCCAGCCACCACCGATCAGCCGTTTCGCCGTGCCCACTCACCCGGCAGGTCAACGCACCAACCAGCAACTCGGCCCAGGCGCCAGAATCCGGAACAACTCGTCTAGTTCCCCCACCCCTTGGGCCCCGGCCGTGCGTCGCGGGCGCGGAAGTAGGCCTCGACCGCGGGCCACGGGATGAGTTTGGCCTGTCCGACGGTCCGCATCCGCTCCCGCGGGATCGGCCAGGCCGGGTCGGTCTCGGCCAGCCGGGCCAGGCGCTGGCGGGTCATGCTCGGCGCGAGGCCGCGCTCGACCACCAGCCTCGCGGCCTCGGTGAGGGTGACCCACTCCCAGGGCGGCTCTTCGGGCATCCAGTCTCGTCCTGATTCCATCCCCGTGCGCCCGGATTCGGCGCGGCGGCCTGCCGTCTGCTCGCACTATACCCGCTGCGGCCGGGCGGTCCGGCGGGCGATCCGGGGCCGGAACGGCGTCGGCCGGACGCGGGCAGACGGCTCCGGTCAGCGGTCGCCGGAACGGCCGGCGTAGCGGGGCGGCGTCGGCAACGCATCAGAACGCTGTTATTTGCCCGGACCGGCGCCGAATCTATTGCGCTAGCGCAACAGATTTGAGATGTTGGACGACGCGACCACCCGACCACTGGGTGGATGTCAGAGGTCGACACAGTTCTGGGGGATGTGGCGTGATCGGGGTCTGCGTCTTCATCGCGCTCGGCGTGGCCGGAGTGGCGTTGCGGCAGGTGGACCGCCTGCATTTCCGCATTCCGGGCCGTCATCAGGGGGCGGGCTCAGTGCCCGAAATCCTTGCCAGGCAACGGGAACGGGCCAACGACCTCACCCCGGCGCTGCTACTGCTCGGCCACTGGATGGAGATCGCGGCCTGGTGGGGGCCGGCCGCGCGACTCGGGCCGGCCGAACCTGCCGGGCTGGTCCTGGTCGCCGTCATGACCGCGATCAAGTTCCGCCACCTGCAGGAAGTCAGCCACTTCGCCGCACACGGCGTGCTGTTCCGGCGCCTGCCGATCGGCGATGCCATCACAGAGTTCTCAGTGCACGCCCCACTCGGCTTCCGTCCGGTCGCGGCCCGGCGCGAGCGGCACGTGCGTCGTCACCATCCCAACGCCGCGGTGCCGGATGTCGACCCGAATCTCGACGAACTGCTCGCGGCCGGACTCGGCCCGGGTACGTCAGAGGCCGGATTCGTCCGGGCCGTGCTCTTTCCCCTGACGCCGCGCGGCATCGCCACGACGATGCGGGACATGATCGCGAACCTCGGTCGCGACGGTTGGCGAGGATCGTGGTGGTGGAGAGCGCCGATAGCCGTTCTCATGCCGTTCGCGGCGTTCGCGCTCGGCGGCCTACCGGTCCTCATCGCGGGGTACGTCGTGCCGCGGTTGCTGCTCTACCCACAGCTGTCCTGGATGTCGCTGCTGGTTGAGCACACGTGGTTCGAACCGGCCGCATCGGATGCAGGACGCAAGGAAACCGAGGCGGACCGATGCGTGCGGGTGTACCGGAATCGCAGAGCCCTGGAAACCTTCGCGCGCTGCACCTGGCTGCCCTACGGCGACCTGTATCACTACGCGCATTCAGTACACCCAGCAGCGCGCTGGAACTACCTGCCGCGCCTTGAGGCGTTGCTCGGCTTCCCGGAACGTACCGCGCCGCGCGTGTTCTTCGGCCGCGATTCGGTGCTCGGCAAGCTGCGCGCGGCGACCCGCCCTGACTTTGACAAAGACGAGGGCCAACCCCAACCAGCGGTCAGCTCGATCCGGTACGCACTCCGGCCGCTTCCAGCGCCTGCCGGTTCGCCTCGCTCAGCGCCGCGAAGGCCATGATCTCCTCCACGTGCGGGAGGACGTCCAGCAGAACCGGGCCGCCCGGCACCAGCGCGGCCGGATCGAGCTCGGCGCTGAACATGAGGGTGGCATTGCCTTCCAGCGACACAGCCCGCTGTTTCCCGGCCACGCGCACGGCCGCCCGGGCCGGTCCGCCGACGCAGCGCAGCAGCACGGACGCATCCGGCTCCACGGCCCCGAGCTGCGAATACACGACTCGGCAGGCGGCCATCCCGGCGGCGTGCGCCCGAGTCAGCCCTTCGCCCTGCGCGTATGTACGGACGAACACCTCGTCGGCGGCGGACAGCGGCATGAGGAACGAGACGTCGGCGCCGGATGCGACGGCCGGACCGTCTGGCGCCGCGCGTCGTCCGGCAGCGACGAGTTCGTCCTCGTCGTAGCCGCCCACCACGCAGACCAGCTGCGGAGTGGGCACAGAGAGGAGGCCGACCGGGCGATGCGGGTGGAAGGCGGGCAGGATCTGGACGGCCGGGCTGGTCGTGGAAGCGCTACGTACGGTCGGCAAGTCCACGGCAACCCGCGTGACGCCGTCCGCATGCCCCGGCAGGCGGCGTACGGCACATCGGTCCAAGCCCGACGTGAGCACGACCTCGTCAGCCCCGCGCCGATCCAACACCACACGTCCGGCGACCCGCAGCCCATGACCGTCGGCCGGTCCGGGACGTCCGTCGCGGTCGAACCACCACACCTCGGGCTCAGTCGGCCGCTGATCGAGGAAGACGACCCCCTGTCCACCGACCGGACCGTTCCGATCGCACAGCCGCCGCACCAGATCTTCGAGGCCGCCCCCGGCATCACTCTTTAGAGTGTCCGCAACGGCGCCGGGAGCGCCGTCCACCACCACGACGTCCTCGCCGCAGCCGTGGCCCTTGGTGATGGTGAAGTGCTGCTCCATGCTCGGCTTTCCTGGTTCACGGGACCGGGGGGCGGTCCGGATACGCAGACGACCAGGCTCAGCTTACCGGGATCAGGGCGCCGAATCGGCGCCGAATCGGAGCCTAATCGGCGTCGTTGAGGCTCTCCTTCACCCGAATCCCATCCCATCCGGCGCCGTTCAGCATCGGGCGGACCGTCGTCTCGTACGCCTGCATCCGCAGGGCCGCGGCCGGAGTGCCTCCGACGCCCCAGACCGACTCGAACTTCGCGATCCACCGGTCCGTGCTCTTGAACCGGACCTGGCTGCGGCCGCGGGTGTAGTCCTCGGTGCCCTGCTCCTCCTCGACCAGGACGGCTCCGGTGCCGAAGACGATGTAGTCCATCGCCAGATCCGAGGTGAGCGGGTCCCGCACCGCCAGGCCGCACCGGACGCCGATCTTCTTGTGCTCCGCGACCAGCGCCAGGAAGTTCTCCGCGAACCCCTCGTCGGTCAGGTCCTTGGACCAGCAGATGAAGAGACGGTCGATCGCGCCGCCGGCCGTGATGAACTTCCGGTTCACCGCGAGGTAGTTCGTTCGGGTGGCCAGCAGTCCGGGATCGACCGTGAGGTCGACGGCCCGCACGCGACGATCCGACGCCTTCGCCTCGGCCAGCGTGATCATGAGGAACTCGGTCACCTCGCGCACCTTGGCGGCGTACAACCAGAGCAGGCCGTCCGCGATGTCCTCGTAGTCGGACACCAGGTCACGTTCCAGCGGGCCGCGGACCAGCTCGAAATATGCCGGGTCTGACATCTGGCGGCTGTTGGCACGACGAAGCCGTATATACGCGTTGTGCAGCCACATGTATCCGCCGACGACCGCCACGACCAGCAGCGTCTCGGCGCCGAGGAGGAGGTTCTTCGCATCCGGCGAGTGCGCCACCCATCCGTACACCATCGCGACCAGGCTGACGATGGTCAGGACGGCAGCCATCGCCTGCCCGCCCAGCCCGGTGACGATCCGGGACACCGGATCCTTTTCGCGCTTCTGCGCCCCCATGCCGACGCTTCCCCTCAGTAGCCGTCCGATGACAGACCCATAGTGGCGGAACGGCGCGCCCGCGGGCAAGGGCAGTACCCGCATATCGATCCGCACTCCTTCTCTCTGTACACCTCCGCCTCATCAGATCGCCGCAGCCGCCGCCTACGCCGATTCCGGCCCCCGCAACCCGGCTCCCGCTCCGCGCGACACGCCGCGCCCACAACCGGCGGGCCGGATACGGGCTGCGTTCAGGGGCCGGACGACTTATCGTCTTCCATAGAATGAGCAGCTACTTCAGCCGAGAGACGCCGCAGCCGGGGCCGCCGAGCCGGCTTGTGCGCGCGATGCCGTTCGCGCTGATCCTGGCGGTCGTGCTCGGGGACCTGGCCACGCCGCGGGATCTGACCTTCTCCTCGACCCTGTCGGTGGCGCCCGCGCTGGCCGCGATCGGGACGCGGCGGATGGTCTGGCCGGTGGCCGTCGGGTTGCTGTCGGCGTTGGCCGTGGTCGCCCTGGCCTGGTACAACCACAACGTCCCGGTCGGGGTGGAGGTCGCCGCGGTGACCGCCGTACTGGCGGTGACGCTGCTCAGCTGGGTCGGCGTGCGGGCGACCCGGCGGCAGGACCGGGTGCTGGCAGACCTGCGGACGGTGGCCGAGACCGCCCAGCGGGTGCTGTTGCGCGAGGTGCCGCCGAACCTGGCCTCGGTGCGGGCCTCGGTCCGCTACGTGGCCGCGGCGGCCGAGGCCCGGATCGGCGGGGACCTGTACGAGGCGGTGGCCACCCGGTACGGCGACCGGCTGATCATCGGGGACGTGCGCGGCAAGGGCCTGCCGGCGGTGGAGGCGGCGGCGGACGTGCTCGGCATCTTCCGGGAGGCGGTGCACCAGGAGCCGGACCTGGGCGCGGTCGCGATCCGGCTGCACGAGGGGATGAAGCGGCGGGAGCGGCCGGGCTGGACCCCGCAGCACCCGGAGCCGGCCCGCGGCGCGGTCGGCGCGGTGGCCCGGGTCAAGGCCTCCAAACGGCTGCGGGCGTCCCGGCGCCGGCGCCGGCTGGGCCAGCCGGCCGGGGCGACCAACCAGCGCACGGCGCCGGCCGGGCCGCCGAAGGAGCCGAACCGGCCGGACGAGGACTTCGTCACCGCCGTGCTGATGTCCGTCCCGCCGGACCGGATGCAGGTGGAGCTGGTCAACTGCGGGCACCCGCCGCCGCTGCTGGTGCACGCGGGCAAGGTGGTGCCGCTGGACCCGGCCGAGTCGGGGCCGCCGCTCGGGCTGCTGGACCTGGTGGACGGGATGCTGCCGGTCTACACCGCGAGCTTCGAGCCCGGGGACGCCATATTGCTCTACACGGACGGCACGACCGAGGCCCGGGACGCGCAGGGCGACTTCTACCCGCTGGTGGACGACCTGGCGTGGGCGACGTACGAGGACCCGGACGCGCTGGTCGACCACGTGCTGTCCGGGCTGCTGCTGCATTCGGGGCCCCGGATGAGCGACGACGTCGCGCTGATGGCCGTGCAGCGCCTACCGGAACCGACGCCCGAGCCCGAGCCGGAATCGCCGGTCGGCGGCGACCCCGGCGCGACCGGGCCGCGCGGGCAGGTCGACCCGGCGCAGTGGCCGGAGCCGCCGGACTGGCCGGGCTGAACCGCCCAGCCGAGCCGACTACCAGGCCGGCCGGTCCCGCCGGATCGGCGCCAGGCCGATCTACCGGTCGGCCCGCCCAGGATCAGGACCTCGCCGGATGCTGATCTCCCAGGAACGCGGCGGCGTTGTCGGCGACCCGGCGCAGGGTGTGCAGCGCCGCCCAGACCGGGGTGCGGCCGAGGTTCTGCTTCGACAGTTGCCCGGTGATCTCGGCCGCGAGCCGGGCGTTCTGCCGGCAGGCGCTGACCACCAGGGTCTGTACCAGGCTGTTCAACGCGGCGTTGCCCTGCAGCGCGGCCGAGCAGTCCCGGACGCCGTGCTCCACCTCGTCGAGCAGGTCGCGCAGGGCGTCGGTGGTCGCGCGGATGAGGTGCCATTCGGCGCAGTGGGTCAGGGCCGCGGCGGCGAACCCGACGTCGTCCTGGGCCTCGCTCGCGGCGTGCAGGACGGCCGTGATGTTCGTCGTGTTCTGGGACAGCGAGCGCGGCCCGGGGGCGGCGGTCGCGGCGCCGGGGTTGGCCACGGCGGCCGGGACGGGACGGAAGTCCACCAGTTCCCGCAGCAGGTTGCGACAGGCGTGCCGCAGTTCGACCAGCTCGCCGAACAGCCCGGCCCAGCCGGCCGGTTCGAGGGCGGGATCGTGCCCGGGGAACGTGGCGCCGACCTCGCCGACCAGCTCGGTGCCGGCGCCGGCGCCAGTGCCAGTGCCAGCACCCGAAACCGAGGCGGACCCCGGCCCGGAGCCCGCGGCCGCGCCGACCGTCTCGCCGAAGAAGGTGTGCTCGAACACCTTCCCGTGGATGGTCGAGTGCTGGCTGCGGGCGGCTATCGCCAGCGGTATCCGCGGGTGGGCGATGCCCGCGGCCAGGCCGGAGCGGGTGGTGGCGGCGGTCTCCCGCGGCGGCAGCCCGGCGCCGAGGGCGGCGTGCTGGAGCTGGGCGCTGACCTCGTCCCGGTCCAGCAGCCCGGCCCCGATCAGCCGGCCGAGGCTGTACGCGGCCCGGTTGAGCGTGTCGTTGCGGGTGCCCGGCGCGGCGGTGTGCACGCGTTCGACCTCGTTGCGCAGCGCGGCCGCGGTGTACGCGACCCGGAGCCGGTCCGGCCGGCCGCTCGCGTCCGGGCCCGGTTCCGGCCCGGCTCCCGGCCCCGGCGCCCCGGGGAAGACCGGCGAGCCCGGGCGGGGCAGGGCGCCGGGCCCGGCCGGGGCGGACTGCCCGGCGTCCGGGTCGATGGTCGGGGTGGCCAGCCGGTCGACGATCCAGCCGGGCAGTTCGGCCACCGGCGCGTCGTCGACGATCCGGTAGGGCAGGCCGTTGATGGTCGAGCCGGGGGCCACCACGTAGCCGCCGCCGGCCCGGGTGTCGATCAGCGGGCCGAGCCGCCCGGCGGTGTTGCGCAGGGTCACGCCGGAGGGCATCCGGAAGTACAGGTGCCGGCCGCCGGTGGGCGTGGCCACGGTCAGGGTCCTGGGTATCTCGCGGCCGGCGGCGAGCGAGCGCAGCACGTCCGCGCCGTGCGCCGGCCGCGGCGTGGATTGGCCGGGCCGGGCCGGGGAATCATCGTCCTTGGCGGCGGCCGGGCCGGTGCCCGCGCCGTGCGCGTGATCGGCGACGTCGAGGTCGACGACCAGCAGCCGGCTCGGTCCGCAGGCGACGGCCAGGTTGGCCCGCCGGTCGTGGAACAGCGCGGCCAGGCGTTGCGGGTCGGTGCTGGCCGCGTGCTCCCAGTCCTTGGGCACGGCCGGGGTCTTGGCGTTCGGGCGCAGCGGGAACACGGCGAAGCCGCGGGCGGCCAGGGCGACCGCCGCGGCGGCGGGGTCCCGGTCCGGCGGTTCGGGTTCGGGGATCAGCTCGGGCATGGCATCCTCCTCGAACTATTGTTCTACTTTTGGCGTCGTTTGGGAAGGGCTCGCGGTTCCGGGAACGCGCGTCCCGGCTCGCGCCGGCCACCGCGAGCCGTCCGGACTGCGCCGGTATTGCGCTGTCCGGGCCCGTGATCCGCGGCGCCGCGCCACCCTGTGTGGCCCGTCCGGTCCGAGCCGTGTGTCACCCGGGCGGCTACTCGCGTCATATGACGCGATGTCAGTCTCCAGTGTCACGGACGGGAGATTACGCCCTTTCCCTCCCGTGGAGCCACTTCCCGCGCGTGTCGCCGGGGACGAATTTCCGGATGGAGGTTTTCGGTCGACGGCCGGCGGGCATACAGGTGCCCCGAAACGATCGGAACAGCCGGGTGCGAGCCGGGATTCGGCCGTGCGGTGGATAGGGCTGCGCGGTCGGTACGGGACTCGGACGGCTGTCGGTCGGGGCTTCGGGCGGTGGCTGTCGGAGGTGTGCGGTAGAGTCCGGATTCGGCCCGGCGGCCTGGGAGATCGCCGTGCGGCGAAGGGTTTCGCGGGCTGCACCGCATGATCATCAGGGTATTGAACTGCTGCCCGGGTCTCGGCGTCGCGGACGGTGAGTTCGGGGTCTGCTCGGCCTGCCGCCGCATCGGTTCAAGGCGGCGCAAGGTGATCGCTGGGCGCAGTCATCGCAGTACTCAGAGTTGCAGATACATCCGGCGGCTGTGGTCTTGATCACAATCCGGCCGTCCGCCGGATCCGGTCGCCGGCCGGTCGGCCGGCCCGGGCCCGCCCGGCCGAATCAGAACTCGAATCGACACCCGAATCAGGGGTCGCAATCCGCGGGTCGAAACCCGGGAATCCGGGCGAACCGGCCATCGCGCAGGTCGCCGCCGTGGCCGACTTCAAGATTTTTCGCCGGCGGGTGCGATCGCGGCCAGGCCGCCACGGCCCGGGCCGGTCCGCTGCGGGCTCACGAGGCAGTGCTTTCCTCATGCAAGTAACATCCGCCCAGGTGGCGGGCGTGCGCGCGGCGCGGCCGGGAAAGCCATCTGCTCTTCGCCGCCCCGCCACGCTGCCGACGCCGGGACGCCGGGCGGGCGGTGTTCAGTAGGCCGACCGAGATCACCGAGCCCAGCGCAGCCGGATCTGTTCACCTTGGACGGGTAGAATCGGGCATAAGTTCCGTATTCACCCGTAGGTATTCTCGCCGGTGCGAGGATCCCGCTAGGCCGGGCGACGGACGGCCGGTCCTCCCGCCCGCACGGCGGACCGAACGGCCGTGCGCGCGATACCGAAGGCCGTGCGGCGGGCTCAGCTCACCAAGGATCACATGACTGCCATGACCCACTTTCACGAGTCGCCGACCGACACCGACGCGCCCGGCGACCGGCCGCCCGCGCCGGCCTCCGGCGACGGCCGCGCCGCCGACCCGGCGTCCGACCCGGGACCGACTCCCGGGCCGGCCCCCGCGCAGCCGACGGGGCCGGCGTTCGAACAAGTGTCCGCATCCGGCGCGGGCGCCGAGCCTTCCCCGGCGCGTACTCCCGGAGCAGACGAGGCCGAAGCAGCCGAAGCGACCGAAGCGACCGAAGCGACCGACCAGCTTGTCGAGCCCGCCGCGACCGCCGCCGCTGCCCAGACCGATCCGGTCGCCGAGCCCGCGATGAAGCCGGAGCTGGGATCGTATTTCCCGGCCGGCTTCGTATCCGCGGCCGTCGCCGCCGCCGCCGAGGCCAAGGCCAAGGCCCAGGCCGACGAACTCGCTGCCTCCACCACCGCCGAGACCATTCCGGCAACCACTCCCGAGAGCGCGCCCGACGAAACGCTGCGCCCTGAGCCGCTGAGCGCGCCCGACCAAGCCGCCGCGCCCGACGAAGAGCCCGCTCCCGCCCCCACCCTCGTCGCCAACCCGGCCCTCTTCCCCGGCCGTCCGGCCGCCGCGCCGCGCACCCTCGTGGACATCCTCGACGCGACCACCCGCCGGCACCCGCACGAGGCCGCGCTCGACGACGGCACCACCAGCCTCACCTACCAGGCCCTGGCCGCCGAGGTCGACTCCCTGCGCCGCCGGCTGAACGCGGTCGGGGTCGGCGTCGGGGACCGGGTCGGCGTGCGCGTCCCGTCCGGGAGCGTCGACCTCTACATCAGCATCCTGGCCGTGCTCGCCGCCGGGGCCGCCTACGTGCCCGTGGACGCCGAGGACCCGGACGAACGGGCCGACCTGGTCTTCGGCGAGGCCGCCGTCTGCGCCGTGCTCGGGGCCGGGCGCGAGGTGCGCCCGGTGGCCGGGCGCGAACCCGGCCGCCGGACCGGCCGGCCCGGACCGGACGACGACGCGTGGATCATCTTCACCTCCGGCTCCACCGGGCGGCCCAAGGGCGTCGCAGTCCCGCACCGCTGCGCCGCCGCCTTCGCCGACGCCGAGGCCGGACTGTTCCTGGTCGACGAGCCGCTCGGCCCGGGCGACCGGGTGATGGCCGGACTGTCGGTCGCGTTCGACGCGTCCTGCGAGGAGATGTGGCTCGCCTGGCGGCACGGCGCCTGCCTGACCACCGTCCCGCGCTCGCTGGTGCGCAGCGGCGCCGACCTCGGGCCCTGGCTGGTCGAGCAGGAGATCACGGTCGTCTCGACCGTGCCCACCCTGGCCGCGCTCTGGCCCGCCGCCGCGCTGCACGAGGTCCGGCTGCTCATCTTCGGTGGCGAGGCCTGCCCCCCGGAACTGGCCGAACGCCTGGT
Organism: Actinocrinis sp.; assembly: GCA_035943635.1. Taxonomy (GTDB): domain Bacteria; phylum Actinomycetota; class Actinomycetes; order Streptomycetales; family Catenulisporaceae; genus DASZBX01. The sequence continues at coordinate 43,790 of DASZBX010000121.1, forward strand.
CGCCGAGGGCCGCGAGGTCTGGAACACCTACGGCCCGACCGAGGCCACCGTGGTCGCCTGCGCCGCGCAGCTGACCGGGCAGGGCCCGATCCGGATCGGCCTGCCGCTGGACGGCTGGGAACTGGCCGTGGTCGACCCGGCCGAGCAGCCGGTCGAGATGGGCGGCACCGGCGAACTGGTGATCGGCGGCGTCGGCCTGGCCCGCTACCTGGACCCGGTCAAGGACGCCGAGAAGTACGCTCCGCTGCCCGCGCTCGGCTGGGACCGGGCCTACCGCAGCGGCGACCTGGTCCGGGCCGAACCGGAGGGACTGCTCTTCCTCGGCCGGGCCGACGAGCAGATCAAGCTCGGCGGGCGCCGGATCGAACTCGGCGAGATCGACTCCGCGCTCCAGGCCCTGCCCGGCGTGGCCGGGGCCGCGGCCGCGGTGCGCACCGCGAAGAGCGGCAACCAGCTGCTGGTCGGGTACCTCGCGCTCACCCCGGACGAGAAGTTCGACCACGCCGAGGCGGTCAACCGGCTGCGCTCGGCCCTGCCGGCCGCGCTGGTCCCGCTGCTCGCCGTGGTCGACGACCTGCCCACCCGCACCTCCGGCAAGGTGGACCGCAACGCGCTGCCCTGGCCGCTGCCGGGCACCGACCGGGCCGAGAAGGCCGAGGGTTCCGGCCGTTCCGGCCGGGCCCGCGCGGACGGCTCGGGCCGACCGCCGCTGGCCGGGACCGAGGCCTGGCTGGCCGGGCAGTGGTCGGACATCCTGGGGATCGAGATCGACGACCCCGTGGCCGACTTCTTCGGCGTCGGCGGCGGCAGCCTGGCCGCCGCGCAGCTGATCGCGCCGATCCGGTCCCGCTACCCCGGGATCTCGGTCGCCGACGTCTATCAGAACCCGACCCTGCGGGCGATGGCCCGCAAACTGGACCGGTCCACCGCCCGGGAGACCGCCGCGCGGCCGATCGAGCCGACCCCGCGCCGGGCCGGGGTGATCCAGTGCCTGCTCATGCTGCCGCTGGCCACCCTGGTCGGCCTGCGCTGGTGCGTCGTGCTCGGCGCGCTGAACAACCTGCTGGCCTGGTCCGGCCCGCACAGCTGGGCGCCCACGGTGTCCTGGTGGTGGGTCCTGGCCGGCTGGGTCGCCCTGATGAGCCCGCCCGGCCGGATCGCGATCGCGGCCGGCGGGGCCCGGGCGCTGCTGCACGACGTGCGGCCCGGCAACTACCCGCGCGGCGGCTCCGTGCACCTGCGGGTGTGGACGGCCGAACGGCTGGCCGACCTGAGCGGCGCCACCAGCCTGTCCGGGTCCTGGCTGACCACGTACGCCCGCGCGCTCGGCTGCGAGATCGGCCCGGAGGCGGACCTGCACTCGCTGCCGCCCGTCACCGGCATGCTCCGGCTCGGCCGCGGCTGCGCCGTGGACACCGAGGTCGACCTGTCCGGGCACTGGCTGGACGGCGACGTGCTGCGCCTGGGCACGGTCCGGGTCGGCGCCGGAGCCACCGTCGGCACGCGCAGCACGCTGCTGCCCGGCGCCCGGATCGGCAAGCGCGCCGAGACCGCCCCCGGCTCGGCCGTGGACGACCCGGTGCCCACCAGCCAGCGCTGGGCCGGCGTGCCCGCGGTCAAGATCGGCAAGGCGACCCGGCACTGGCCCAAGGAACGCCCGCCCCGTTCACTCAAATGGGCGCTGATGTACGCGGCCGGCACCCTCGGCCTGAGCCTGCTGCCGGTGCTCGCGCTGGTGCCGGGCGTGCTCGTGCTCGGGTCGGCCGTGCGGCACAGTGCCACGTCCGGGGCCGCGCTCAGCCAGGCGTTGCTGTGGGTCGCGCCCGCCGCACTGTGCTCGCTGGTCGCGTACGCCGGGATGGTGCTCGTCGCGGTGCGCGCGCTCGGCATCGGCCTGCGGGCCGGCTGCCACCCGCTGCACAGCCGGATGGCGTGGCAGGCCTGGGGCACCGAACGCCTGATGGACCTGGCCCGCACGGTGCTGTTTCCGCTGTACTCCAGCCTGCTGACCCCGGTGTGGCTGCGCGCGCTCGGGATGAAGGTCGGGCGCCGGGTCGAGGCGTCGACCGTGCTCGCCCTGCCCAGCATGACCACAGTGGGCGACGGCGCGTTCCTGGCCGACGACACCATGGTCGCCAATTATGAACTCGGCGGCGGCTTCCTGCGGATCGACGAGGCGGAGATCGGCGAACGCGCCTTCCTCGGCAACTCCGGCATGGCCGCGGCCGGACGCGCGGTCCAGGACGACTCGCTGATCGGCGTCCTGTCCGCGGCGCCGAAGAAGTCCAAGGCGGGCAGCTCGTATCTCGGCATGCCGCCGATGAAGCTGCCGCGCACGGCCTCCGGCGGCGACCAGAGCCGCACCTTCGACCCGCCGCGGCACCTGATCGCGGCTCGGTCGGCGGTCGAGGCCTGCCGGATCATCCCGGTACTGTGCAGCGCCGCCCTCGCGGTCCTGGCACTGGCCGGGTTCGAGGAGCTGGCCCAGTGGAACGGGATCGCCGCGGCCCTGCTCGGCGGGGTGCTGCTGCTCGCCACCGGCGTGGCCGCCGGGCTCGTTTCGACCGCGGCGAAGTGGGCACTGGTCGGTCGGTACCGGCCGGTCGAGCACCCGCTGTGGAGTTCGTTCGTCTGGCGCACCGAACTGGCCGACACCTTCATCGAGGTGCTGGCCGTGCCGTGGGTGGCCGGTTCGATCGGCGGGACCCCGCTGATGAGCCTGTGGCTGCGCGGCCTCGGCGCGAGGGTGGGCCGGGGTGTGTGGTGTGAGACGTACTGGCTGCCCGAGTCGGACCTGGTCCGCCTGGGCGACGGCGCGAGCGTCAACCGCGGCTGCGTCGTGCAGACCCATTTGTTCCACGACCGCATCATGCGGATGGACGCAGTGGAGCTGGGCGAGGGCGCGACGCTCGGACCACACGCTATCGTGCTACCTGGCACGACCGTCGGGGCACGCACCACGATCGGCCCGTCGTCCCTCGTCATGCGCGCCGAGCGCGTGCCGCAGGACACCCGCTGGATGGGCAACCCGATCGAGGCGTGGCACGTGGAGGAGACCGAGTAGCAGTGGGCAAAGGACCGGCCGGATCCGCCGCCGAGGCGGATCCCTATTTCCCTGCCCACGGTGACCCCTCCTTCCGGGTGACCCGGTACGAGCTGGAGTTGGGCTACCGGCCGCACACCAACCGGCTGGAAGGCGTGGCGCGGCTGAGCGCGGTGGCCGGTCAGTCGCTCACGTCGTTCGCCCTGGACCTGGGGGATCAACTCCAGGTGCGGCGGGTGGCGGTGAACGGGGAACCGGCGCACTACACCCACCGGGCCGGGAAGCTGCGGGTGCGGCATGCTCGGACGGTTCCGGCTGAGGGCAAGTTCAGCGTGGAGGTGCGCTACGCGGGCACCCCGCGCCCGATGCGCAGCCCGTGGGGCGGCCTCGGGTGGGAGGAGCTGACCGACGGCGCATTGGTGGCCAGCCAGCCGATCGGGGCCCCGTCGTGGTTCCCGTGTAATGACCGGCCTGCGGATAAGGCGTCGTATCGGATCGCGCTGGCTGTGCCGCATGAGTACACGGCGGTTGCGAACGGGACGCTCATCGCGCGCAGTGTGGGGGCGCGAAGTACGACGTGGGTCTACGAGCAGCCTGCGCCGACGTCGACGTATTTGGTGTCCGTGCAGGTTGGGCGGTATGACATGGTTACGCTCGCCGACGGCCCGGTTCCACAGACCGCGGCTGTGCCGGCGAAGTTGCGTTCGCAGTTTTTGGTGGATTTCGGTCGGCAGCCGCAGATGATGGATGTGTTCCAGGAGCTTTATGGGCCATATCCGTTTGCGGAGTATGTGGTCGTGCTGGCTGATGATGAGCTTGATGTGCCGGTTGAGGCGCAGGGTATGTCGGTTTTCGGGCGTAACCATCTTGATGGTGTGCGGGGGTATGAGCGGCTGGTTGCGCATGAGTTGTCGCATCAGTGGTTCGGCAACAGCGTGACCGTCGCGGACTGGCGGCATATCTGGCTCAATGAGGGCTTCGCCAAGTATGCGGAGTGGTTGTGGTCTGAGCGGTCGGGCGGGTTGCCTGCGGTTGAGTTCGCGGCGCAGTCATATTTCCATCTGCGGAATCTGCCTCAGACTTTGCTGCTGGCTGATCCCGGGCGTGCGGATATGTTCGATGATCGGTTGTATCGGCGGGGTGGGTTGGCGCTGCATGCGTTGCGGGTGGAGATGGGGGATGCGGCGTTCTTCACGTTGATTAAGGAATGGGCTACGGAGAATCGGGACGGTGTGGTCACCACGCCGGAGCTGATAGCCATGGCGCAGCGTCATTGTGAGCAGCCGCTCGATTCGTTGTTTGCTGCCTGGTTGTATAGCACCGCTTTGCCGCAGTGGCCTAGTACGAAGGGTTGACTGCGGGGGGTCCGGGGGCTACGAAGGCTGCGAATCCGTGCGCTGCTGCGATCATGATCGTAAGCATGGATTTTAACGATTTCTGATTCGTAAGCATGGCTACGGCTTGACTGTGGACATGCGTATGCCCACCCCCACGAGAGGCGCCAGTATGACTGACAGCGAGAGCACGGCCGGATCCGTATCTGTACCACCTGTATCGGTATCCCGCCGAATCGCAGCCCCTGCGCATGAGATCTTCCAAGTCTTGGCGACTCCTGCGCGTCATTGCGAGATCGATGGTTCTGGCATGTTGCGTGGTGCTAAGACGGATGAGCCGGTGAGCGGTGTCGGCGATGTGTTCGTGATGCGGATGCACTTCTCGCGCCTTGGGGACTATGAGATGAACAACCACATCGTGGAGTACGAGGCTGATCGGCGGATTGGTTGGGAGCCTGTGCCCGGGCATGGGCATCCGGATGATGTGGCACAGGGGGACGTTGAGGAGCGGTGGGGGCATCGGTGGTGTTTTGAGTTGGCCCCGGATGGTCCTGACGCGACTGTTGTGACGGAGATTTATGACTGCTCGCGGGCGCCGGAGAATGAGCAGGCCGGTATGGATTATGGGCGGGTGTGGATCGGGAGTATGACCACGACTTTGGAACGGCTTGATGGTGTTTGTGTGGGGTCGGGGTCGGGGTCGGGGTCGGGGTCGGGGTCTGGCTCGGGGGGAGGAGTAGGCGAGAAGTAGCTGTGCTGCATGGGTGCGGGACGCTTGGTGAGTAGTGGCTGCTGACTTGCTGGTTGCATAGTGGTTGCTGGTTACTGGTTGCGTCGCCGTGTCAGCGTGCGTTTACTGCTATGCCTCCGGCGGGCCAGGAACCCCCAAGGATCCCCATGGACTGATCCGGTTGGGATGGTGGTTACTTTTTGGGTGTGTCGGATCGGGATCCTCGGTGCCCCAGTCGGCCCGGAGCCTGCCACACCGGACAGGCCCTATCAACTCCCGGGCCAGGTACTTTGAGCGGTCTGCTCGCCGCGGCTGAGCTCAAGTTCGGGAGTTGACAGGACCTGCCCGGCGCGGCTGTCTTCGTTCCGCCTGGGCCACCGAGGATCCCGATCCGACACAGCCCCAGCTTTGCGCGGAGGCCGCGCAATCCCCTGAAAAGCACGCGCGAGCCGCTACGGCGTAGCTGTTGTGTTGGCGGCCGTGGGGCTGAGCGCGATGTCTACTACGACGCCGGTCTCTTCCCATACGTCTGGCATTTGCATGCCGTCGCAGTTCTCGAATTCTCGTGGCGTAGTGAGTACGTCCCGCAGTTCGGTTCCTTCTGCCTTCGCCCGCCGCCGTGGGCCGTCGTCATCCTGTACTACCCGCTGACGCATAGGCGGTCCAAGTCGCGACGATCGCGCCTGCCGTCACCCTCAATCGAACCTCAGAAAGACCGGTCTGCTCGTCCCGGAGCTGTAGCACGGCGACCGTCTCAACGGTCCCATCCAAAGCAACGTGCAGATCCGCTGGCACCGTAGCAGCGGCGGCGGGCACGAATTCGAGCCAAAACCTGATCTCATCGCCAACCGACAACGTGACATGAGGCCGGTCCCCAAAGGAAATACGGTCAATGACAACCGGGACGACTTCCATCACAACACTGTATTGGCGGTAGATCCACTACGCACCAACCTGCCGCAGCCCGCCGTATCAGCTGTATGGTTCGCCTGGCTGCTGCGGTCGTTGAAGGGGTCTGCGCGACTCTCGCGCAAGGCTGGGGCTGTGTCGGATCGGGATCCTCGGTGGCCCAGGCGGTTCGTAGACTGCCGCGCCGGGCAGGTCCTGTCAACTCCCGTACTCGAGCTCAGCCGAGGCGAGCGGACTACCCGAAGCAACAAGCCCGGGAGTTGAT
>DASZBX010000122.1:0-42891 GCA_035943635.1 Actinocrinis sp.
ACCCACCCCCCACAAAACCGCCACCCGACAGACCAAGCCCCCTCCCCTTGGAGTCCGGCCCGCCGGAGGCAAAAAGCAGTAAACGCACACTGACACGGCCGCGCAACCAAACAGCAGCACCCCACAACCCCGCCGCCACCCAGCTACATCACCGCCGTACCGCTACCGCTACCGCCAAACCCTCCCGACCACAAACCGCCCGTCAAATCCCAGGTGAAGCAAGAAACAACACACCCGGCCCGGAAACAGTCACCGCAACATCCTCAGCCCCCAGGAAGCACGAAGCCCCCTTCCCCAACGCCAACGTCTCACCACCCGCACCATGCAGTTCAGCAGCACCATCCACACACAACAGAATCCGCGGCTCGCCATCACCAGGCACAGTCACCGCGAGCGCGTCCGTCCCCGGAGCCCCGGCCGTGATCCGCCGCAACCGGAACTCAGGCACCGGAGTATCAAACACCTCAACCCCAGGCCCCTCCGCAACCGCCGCCAACACCGGCACCGGGACCGTCGGATCCAACACCTTGAGCAGCTCCGGAATATCGATGTGCTTGGGCGTCAACCCAGCCCGGATCACATTGTCCGAACTGGCCATCAACTCAACACCAGTCCCCTGGATGTACGCATGCACGCCCCCGGCCCCCATGAACAGGGCCTGCCCGGGCTCAACAACCAAATGGTTGAGCAGCAGCGAACAAACCAGCCCGATATCCCCAGGATGATCGGCCGACATCCGATGCACAGCCTCATACGCACTCGCGAACTCCCCCGACTCCGCACCAGCCACGGCCGCGGCCGCAACAACCCGTGCCACCAGATCCGCACGTTGCGCCACAGGCCAACTGAGCAGCCGCGCCAAAGCGGCAGCCACGGTATCCGGACTGGGATCAGCAGCCAACACAGCACACACCGGAGCCAACTCAGGCAGCCCCAACCCGGCCAACACCCGCGCAGCCTCAGCGGCCGGGCGCAACCCGGCCAGCACCTCGAACGGAGTCAGCGCGCAGAGCACCTCAGGCTTGGGCCAGTCGTCCACGTACACCCGCTCAGGATCCTTCAGCGGCAGACCGCGGGCCTCCTCCGCAGCGAACCCGGACTCGGCCCCGGCCCGATCCGGATGCAGCTGGATCGACAGCGCCTTACGGGCAGCCAGCACCTTCAGCAGAAACGGCAGCCGCGGACCGAACCGCTTGAGCACCCCCGCCCCCAGCTGCCCCTCCGGATCAGCGGCGATCACCGCAGCCAAAGTGACCCGGCCGTCCGCCGCATCCACCTCGGACGGCGCGGCCGGGTGGGCGCCCATCCACAGTTCGGCCTGCGGGCCGCCGTCTGGATTGGGCCGTCCGGTGAGCTCCGCGATCGCGGTCGGCGAGCCCCACGGGTAGGGCTGGATCTGGTTCAGCAGCAGGCGCACGGCGGTTCTCTCAGACGAGTCGGAAGCCTGGCCGGGCTCCGCCGGGACCCAACCCGGCCCCGGCCCGGCCGCGGATCAGCGCAGCAGCGGGTCGACGGCCGCGCAGACGAACAGCAGGGCCAAGTACGTGTTCGAGAAGTGGAACATGCGCATCGGCTTGAGTGCGACCCCTTCGACGCCCCTACGGGCGGCGCTGTGCAGGCGGTGCGCCTCGACCAGGAAGCCCGCGCCCAGCAGCGCGGCGCCGATCGGGTAGACCGGGCCGGTGTGCGCGATCGGCCACAGCAGGAGCGAGCAGGCCACGGTCGCCCAGGTGTAGAGCATCATCTGCCAGGTCACGTGCCGCTCGGTGGCCACGCACGGCAGCATCGGCACCTTCGCCGCCGCGTAGTCCTCGCGGTAGCGCAGGGCCAGGGCCCAGAAGTGCGGCGGCGTCCACAGGAAGACCACCATGAACAGCACCACCGGCGCCCAGGCCACGTGGTCGGTCACCGCGGTCCAGCCGATCAGGGTCGGGAAGCAGCCGGCCGCGCCGCCCCAGACGATGTTCTGCGACGTACGCCGCTTGAGGATCATCGAGTAGACGACCACGTAGAACACGTTCGCCGTCAGGGCCAGCAGCGAGGAGAGCCAGTTGACCAGCAGTCCGAACCAGAGCGTGGACACGACCCCGAGCACCAGGCCGAACACGACCGTCTGGGCGGACGTCACGCTGTGCCGGGGCAGCGGGCGGCGGCGGGTGCGGCGCATCTCGGCGTCGATGTCCCGGTCCACCCAGCAGTTGAGCGCGTTCGCGCTGCCCGCGGACAGGTAGCCGCCGACGGTGACCGCCGCGACCAAGGCTAGCCGGGGTACGCCGTGGGCGGCCAGGAACATCACCGGAATGGTGGTGACGATGAGCAGCTCGATGATCCGCGGCTTGGTCAGCGCGATGTACGCGCGCACCGTGCCCATCCACCCGGACGCGGGGCCCGACCCCGCCTCGGCGTCGGCTTCGGCGTCGGCCTCGGCCGGCTGCGCCGCGGACTGCGCGGCCTGGGCCTCCTCGGGCTCCGGTGCGGGCCCCGTCCCGGGGAAGGCCGAGGTGGTGGACCCTGGTCGGACTGCCAAAGCGTCGGCGACCATGGGCGGCGATTCGAGTGCGGTCACCGGCTACACCTTCTGCTGCTGCTCTTGCTGCTGCGGATGAAACAACCGAAAGCCTAGCCCCCCGGCCGCGCGCCCCGGCAGGCGGGTGGGTGCGAAACGCCGCAACCCGGAAAGCCCATCATCATTCACATCGTCAGTTGGTATGACGGCGTTACCACGGCGGGCACCCCAGCGGCTATCAGCGGTAGGGTTGGTCTGACCTTATAGATATCGTCCCACCGCAGTTGCGCAGGGCCCCCGCGGCCGGCAGCGTCGCCGACCGCCGGGCACCAAGAAACCCGCGCGACCGCGCTCGCCACCAGAAAGGACGCGCGCGTGAGCTCGCCCACTCCGTTCAGCTGGACCGAAGAAGACCGTAAGACTGTGGACACAGTCCGGGTGCTGGCCATGGACGCGGTGCAGAAGGTCGGCAACGGCCACCCCGGTACCGCGATGTCGCTGGCCCCCGTCGCCACGCTGCTGTTCCAGAAGCACCTGCGCCACGACCCGTCGGACCCGCAGTGGGCCGGCCGGGACCGGTTCGTCCTGTCCCCCGGACACTCCAGCCTCACCCTGTACATCCAGCTGTACCTGTCCGGCTACGGCCTGACCCTGGACGACCTGAAGGCCTTCCGGACCTGGGGCTCGCTGACCCCCGGGCACCCGGAGCACGGCCACACCAAGGGCGTGGAGACCACCACCGGCCCGCTCGGCCAGGGCCTGGCCAACGCGGTCGGCATGGCGATGGCCGCCCGCTACGAGCGCGGCCTGTTCGACCCGGAGGCCGCCCCGGGCACCTCGCCGTTCGACCACACGATCTACGCCATCTGCTCCGACGGCGACCTGGAGGAGGGCGTCACCGGCGAGGCCTCCTCGATCGCCGGCACCCAGAAGCTCGGCAACCTGATCGCGATCTACGACGACAACCACATCTCGATCGAGGGCGACACCAAGGTCGCGTTCACCGAAGACGTGGTCAAGCGCTACGAGGCCTACGGCTGGCACACCCAGGTGGTGGAGTTCATCACCCCGGACGGCTACGTCGAGGACGTCGAGGCCCTGCACCAGGCGATCCTGGCCGCCGAGGCCGAGACCGAGCGCCCCTCGTTCATCCGGGTGCGCACCATCATCGGCTGGCCCGCGCCGAAGCTGCAGAACACCGGCAAGGCGCACGGCTCGGCCCTGGGCGAGGCCGAGGTGGCCGCGACCAAGGAGGTCCTGGGCTTCGACCCGGCCAAGACCTTCGACATCTCCGACCAGACCCTGGCGCACGCCCGCAAGGTGGGCGAGCGCTCCGCCGCGGCCCGGGCCGAGTGGACCGTCGGCTTCGACGCCTGGCGCGCGGCCGACCCGCAGCGCGCGGCCGAGTTCGACCGGATCGCCGCGCGCGAGCTGCCGGCCGGCTGGGACGCGAAGATCCCGGTCTTCCCGGCCGGCAAGGCGGTGGCCACCCGCAAGGCCTCGGAGGCCGTGATCCAGGCGATCGCCGAGCAGTTGCCGGAGTTCTGGGGCGGCTCGGCCGACCTGGCCGGCTCCACCAACACCACCATCAAGGGCGGCAAGTCCTTCCTGCCCTACACCGACGACGAGGGCGAGTTCGACGGCTCCAGCCCGTACGGCCGGGTGCTGCACTTCGGCATCCGCGAGCACGCCATGGGCTCGATCCTCAACGGCATCGCCCTGCACGGCAACACCCGCGTGTTCGGGGCCACCTTCCTGGTGTTCTCCGACTACATGCGTCCGCCCGTCCGGCTGGCCTCGCTGGTACACATCCCGGTCACCTACGTGTGGACGCACGACTCGATCGGCGTGGGCGAGGACGGCCCGACGCACCAGCCGATCGAGCACTACGCCGCCCTGCGCGCCATCCCGAACTTCACCTTCGTCCGCCCGGCCGACGCGAACGAGACGGCCGGGGCGTGGAAGGCCGCGATGGAGCAGGACGGCCCGGTCGGCCTCGCGCTGACCCGGCAGGACGTGCCCACCTTCGACCACGAGGCGCTCGGCTCGGCCCTGTCCGCGCACGAGGGCGTCAAGCGCGGCGGCTACGTGCTGGCCGAGGCGGACGGCGGCGCCCCGCAGGTCATCCTGATCGGCACCGGCTCCGAGGTCCAGCTCGCGGTCGCCGCCCGGGAGAGCCTGCAGGCGGCCGGCGTGCCGACCCGGGTGGTCTCGATGCCGTGCACCGAGTGGTTCGACGCCCAGGACGCCGGGTACCGGGAGTCGGTCCTGCCCAAGGGCGTCAAGGCGCGGGTCACGGTCGAGGCCGGGATCGCCCAGTCGTGGTACCGCTACCTCGGCGACCACGGCCGCGCCGTCTCGCTCGAGCACTACGGCGCCTCCGCCGACGCCGGAACCCTGTTCCGGGAGTTCGGCATCACCGCCGAGGCGGTCGAGGCCGCGGCCCGGGCCAGCCTCGCCGACGTCAACCAGGCTTAGAACACCCGAGGGGAAGTGGAAAAGAATATGAGCGAGCGTCTTGCGAAGCTGTCCGCCGCCGGAGTCTCCATCTGGCTGGACGACCTGAGCCGCGAGCGGCTCAACAGCGGCAGCCTGGCCGCGCTGGTCGCGGACAAGCACGTGGTGGGGGTCACCACCAACCCGACCATCTTCCAGAAGGCCATCTCCGGCTCCAAGGTCTACGACGAGCAGGTCGCCGACCTGGCCGTGCGCAAGGTGACCGTCGAGGAGGCGGTCCGGATGATCACCACCCGCGACGTGCGGGCCGCGGCCGACGTGCTGCACCCGGTGTTCGAGCGCACGGCCGGCCAGGACGGCCGGGTCTCGATCGAGGTCGACCCGCGGCTGGCGCACGAGACCGCCCCCACGGTGGCCGAGGCCAAGCAGCTGGCCTGGCTGGTGGACCGGGACAACGTGCTGATCAAGATCCCGGCCACCCGGGAGGGCCTGCCGGCGATCACCGCGGTGCTGGCCGAGGGGATCAGCGTCAACGTGACCCTGATCTTCTCGCTGGAGCGCTACCGCGAGGTGATGGACGCGTTCCTGACCGGCCTGGAGCAGGCCCGGGACAACGGCCACGACCTGTCCAAGATCGCCTCGGTCGCCTCCTTCTTCGTGTCCCGGGTGGACACCGAGATCGACAAGCGCCTGAAGAAGCTGTCCACCCCGGAGGCCGCCGCGCTGCTGGGCAAGGCCGCCGTGGCCAACGCCCGGCTCGCCTACCAGGCCTACGAGGAGGTCTTCACCAGCGAGCGCTGGGAGGGCCTGTCCGCGGACGGGGCCAAGCCGCAGCGCCCGCTGTGGGCCTCGACCGGCGTGAAGGACCCGGCGTACAAGGACACCCTGTACGTCGACGACCTGATCGTCACCGGCACCGTGAACACCATGCCCGAGGCCACCCTGGACGCCGAGGCGGACCACGGCGACCCGGCCGGCGACGCGGTGCACGGTTACTACGAGGACGCGGCGAAGGTGATCGCGGACCTGGAGGCCATCGGGATCTCCTACGACGAGGTGGTCCAGCTGCTCGAGGACGAGGGCGTGCAGAAGTTCGAGGCCTCCTGGCAGGAGCTGCTGGACGCGGTCGGCGCCGAGTTGGAGAAGGGCGCCAAGGCATGAGCGCACGCTCCGGCGCGGCGTCAGGAGACCGGTTCCACGAGTCCATCGCGCACCAGCTCCTGGACGCGAACGAGCACCTGGCCACGGACGCGGCGAACCCGCTGCGCGACGCCCAGGACCGCCGGCTGCCCCGGATCGCCGGCCCCTGCGGCCTGGTCATCTTCGGGGTGACCGGCGACCTGTCCCGCAAGAAGCTGATGCCGGCCATCTACGACCTGGCCAACCGGGGGCTGCTGCCCCCGGGCTTCGCCCTGGTCGGCTTCGCCCGGCGGGACTGGGAGGACCAGGACTTCGCCCAGGTGGTGTACGAGTCGGTCAAGGAGCACGCCCGGACCCCGTTCCGGGACGAGGTGTGGAAGCAGCTGGCCGAGGGCTTCCGCTTCGTCCCCGGCGAGTTCGGCGACCCCGAGGCCTTCGCCCAGCTGAAGACCACGATCGAGGAGCTGGACCGCCAGCGCGGGACAAACGGCAACCACGCCTTCTACCTGTCCGTGCCGCCGAAGTTCTTCCCCGGCGTGGTGCAGCAGCTGAAGGAGTCGGGGCTGTCCGACGGCGGCGAGGACTCCTGGCGCCGGGTGGTGATCGAGAAGCCGTTCGGGCACGACCTGGCCAGCGCGAAGGAGCTCAACCAGCTGGTCGGGGACGTGTTCCCGCCCAAGGCGGTCTTCCGGATCGACCACTACCTGGGCAAGGAGACGGTGCAGAACATCCTGGCGCTGCGGTTCGCGAACGAGATGTTCGAGCCGATCTGGAACCGCAACTACGTCGACCACGTGCAGATCACCATGGCCGAGGACATCGGGATCGGCGGCCGGGCCGGGTACTACGACGGCATCGGCGCGGCCCGGGACGTGATCCAGAACCACCTGCTCCAGCTGATGGCGCTGACCGCGATGGAGGAGCCCGGCTCCTTCGACGCGGACTCGATCTTCATGGAGAAGGTCAAGGTGCTCTCCGCGGTGCAGCTGCCCGAGGACCTGGCCGAGCACACCGTGCGGGCCCAGTACACGGCCGGCTGGCAGGGCGGGGAGAAGGTGATCGGGTTCCTCCAGGAGGACGGGATCGGCGAGCGCTCGATCACCGACACCTACGCCGCGATCAAGCTGGAGGTCGACACCCGGCGCTGGGCCGGCGTGCCGTTCTACCTGCGCACCGGCAAGCGGCTGGGCCGGCGGGTGACCGAGATCGCGGTGGTCTTCCAGCGCGCCCCGCACCTGCCGTTCACCGCCACCATGACCGAGGAGCTGGGGCAGAACGCCCTGGTCATCCGGGTCCAGCCGGACGAGGGGGTGACCGTGCGGTTCGGCTCCAAGGTACCGGGCACCGCGATGGAGGTGCGCGACGTGTCGATGGACTTCCAGTACGGCGAGGCCTTCACCGAGTCCTCCCCGGAGGCCTACGAGCGGCTGATCCTGGACGTCCTGCTCGGCGACGCGCCGCTGTTCCCGCGGCGCGAGGAGGTCGAGCTCGGCTGGCAGATCCTGGACCCGATCGAGGAGTTCTGGGCCGGGCACACCCCGCCGGCCGAGTACCCGGCCGGGACCTGGGGACCGAAGGAGGCCGACGAGATGCTCGAACGCGACGGAAGGACGTGGCGCAGGCCATGACCATCGACCTGACGAACACCACCTCCGGCAAGATCGCCGCCGCGCTGGTGCAGGCGCGGATGCGCAGCGGATCGCCGACCACCGGGGCCGTGCTGACCCTGGTGGTCTCCACCGAGGAGCGGCACCACTACGACGCGGTGAAGGCGGCCAGCCAGGCCGCCCGGGAGCACCCGGCCCGGATCATCGTGGTGATCGCCCGCCCGGAGATCGCCCGGACCCGGCTGGACGCCGAGGTGCGGGTGGGCGACGAGCGCGGCCCGGGCGAGGTGCTGGTGCTGCGCCTGTACGGCGAGCTGTCCTCGCACGCCGACGCGGTCGTGCTGCCGCTGCTGCTGCCGGACGTCCCGGTGGTCACCTGGTGGCCGGACGCCGGCCCCGAGGTGCCCTCGGCCGACCCGCTCGGCGCGCTGGCCCAGCGCCGGATCACCGACTCGGCCGAGTACCACAAGCCGATGGACAAGCTCAAGGCCAGGGCGGCCGGCTACCGGCCGGGCGACACCGACCTGGCCTGGACCCGGCTGACCCCGTGGCGCTCGATGCTGGCCGCGGCGCTGGACCAGTACCCGCGCAAGATCCTCAGCGCGGCGGTGTCCGGCGAGGAGGGCAACCCCTCGGCGAGGATGCTCGCGGTCTGGCTGCGCCAGCGGTTGGGCGTCCCGGTGACCCGGACGGCCGACGAGGGCCCGGGGATCACCGGCGTGCACCTGGTGACCGAGAACGGCCCGATCGCGCTGACCCGCCCGGACGGCGAGCTGGCCGCGCTGTCCATCCCGGACCAGCCGGACCGCCCGGTGGCGCTCAAGCGCCGGGAGACGGCCGAGCTGATCGCCGAGGAACTGCGCCGGCTGGACCCGGACGAGGTGTACTCGCGGCTGCTGGCCGAGGTGGACATGCCGTTCGACGAGCCGCTGCGGGTGGCCGGGCCGACCGTGGAGGCCGCGGCCAAGGAGGCGGCGAAGCTCGGCGAGCCGGAGCCGGTCGCGGTCGAGGAGGGCGAGGACGGCGTTGACGCCGGTGCCGGTGCCGAGGGTGGCGCCGGGTCCGGTTCCGAGTCTGAGTCCGAGTCGGGTTCGGGAGGCACGGTTTGACTGGGCAAGGAGCAGGAGACCGGCAGACCCTCGTCGTCCACCGCGACGCCGCGGTTCTGGCGCAGGCTGCTGCGGCGCGTCTGATCGTCAAGCTGATCGACGTGCAGAACACGCGCGAGCTGGCCCACGTGTCGCTGACCGGCGGCACCGTGGGCATCGGCACGCTGGCCGCGGTGGCCGCGCTGCCGGCGCGCGACGCGGTGGACTGGCAGCGCGTGCACCTGTGGTGGAGCGACGAGCGGTTCGTGCCTACCGGCGACGGCGAGCGCAACGACACCCAGGCCAAGGCCGCGCTGCTCGACCAGCTGGAGATCCCGGCCGGCAACGTGCACACGATGCCCGCCACCGACGGCCCGGACGGCCCGGACGCCCAGGCGGCGGCCGACCGGTACGCGGCCGCCTTGGCCGAGTACGCCGACCCGTCGGTGCCCGGCAGCGACGCGCCGTCGTTCGACCTGCTGCTGCTCGGCATGGGCCCGGACGGCCACATCGCCTCGCTGTTCCCGGAACACCCCGGGACCCACGAGGACAAGCCCAGCGTGATCGCGGTGCACAACTCCCCCAAGCCGCCGCCGAACCGGCTGTCGATGACCTTCCGGGTGATCGAGTCCGCCCGCGAGATCTGGGTGGTCGCGGCCGGCGCGGAGAAGGCGGCCGCGGTCAAGATGGCCTTGTCGGGCGCGGGCCGCGTCCAGGTCCCGGCCGCCGGCGCGATCGGCCGGTACCGGACGCTGTGGCTGGTCGACCGGGCCGCGGCGGCGCAGCTGCCGCCGGGGCTGAACCGGATCGCTTCGCCGTGAGGGTGCGGTCGAGGAGGTAGCGGGAACCGACCGGGGCCGCAGACCATGATCGTGGTCTGCGGCCCCTTGGGGTTCGGCTAGCGGGACTTCTTGGCGGAATCGCCCACGAGCTGGGTGAGCATCGCCAGGATCTGGACCTGGCCGCCCTTCAGTTCGGTGACGTCGGCCTTGAGCACGGCCACGTCGGCCTTGAGCTCAGTGACGTCGCTCTTCAACACCGCCACGTCGCTCTTGAGCACCGCCACGTCGGCCTTGAGCTCGGTGACGTCGCCCTGCAGCGTTGCGATGTCCTGCCGGACCTCGGTCATCTCGTGGTGAAGGCTGGGCAGGCCCACCTTCACCATGGACATGTCGAGCCGCATATGGCTGAGCGGCTCCTGCATCCCGTCGACGCTCACCGTCAGCTTGTCGTGGCTCTCCTCGAGCCGCTTCAACGTTCCGCGCATCTCGGTGTAGCCAGCGGACACACCGTCCATCCGCTGTCCGAGCCTCAAAGCGTCGTAGCTCGTCGCCATGCTGGACCTGATGAACTGCGTGTCGCCGCGCGTGTCGGCGAGCACCGCTGCCAATGAATCCACCCGGGACTCCTGACCGACCTCCAGCCTGGTCACCCGGACTTTGAGATCCTCGAATTCTTCGACTGTCGTCATTATTCTACTCTCCACGTTGTTCCCAGCGGCCTGCCCCCGGTGGTCAAGTGCATCGGCCGCAGTGAAAATCGTAGAAGCGCACAAACATGTACAACGTTGCCATCAGACCTCGATCACCAGTACGAGGGAATTCTGAGTGAACGTCTGACAACTGTCCGTGCTTGGGTGTATGTCCGCTGGGAGTCCGCCGCCGCGGGCGGCGGGTCCCGTGCCACAATGCCGCCCGTGAACCCAACAGACGAGAAGACCGGCAGACGGATAACGGCGACCGCGGGCACTGCGGCCAGGCGGATCACCGGAGGGTGGCGGCATCCGGGCGTGCGCAGCAGCGAGCAGCTCACCCGGGGCGAGCGGGCCGCGGACAAGATGCGCAACGGGATGGGTTCGTGGGGGTTCGTCTTCGGCGCGCTCGTGTTCCTCGGGCTGTGGATGGCCGTCAACGCGACCATCTCGCTCAGCGGGCACAAGGCCTTCGATGGTTACCCGTTCATCCTGCTCAACCTGGTCTTGTCCTGCGTCGCCGCGCTCCAGGGGGCGATCCTGCTGATCGCGGCCAAGCGCAGCGACCAGGTCTCCAGCGAGCTCGCACAGCACGACTACGAGGCCGACGTCGCCTCGCACGAACTACTCAAAAGCCTGAATATGAACTTCACAGCGCTCGCGGTGGAGCACGCGGCGATGAACACCCAGCAGTGCGAGATGCAGGTGGAACTGTCACGGGTTCTCGCCCTGCTGACCGAGGCGGGCAAGGCGGCCTGATTTTCTGGCGCCGTAACGGCGTCGCGAGGCGTCGCGGAGACATTGCGGAGACGTCGCGCAGACGCCGGAAATCGCGGCGCCGGGACGCCGAAACATCAGACAACTACGCCGGGGCGTCGCTACGTCGGCGACGCCTGTCGGACCCCGGTGACGGCACACC
The DNA here is from genome assembly GCA_035943635.1 of Actinocrinis sp. Classification (GTDB taxonomy): domain Bacteria; phylum Actinomycetota; class Actinomycetes; order Streptomycetales; family Catenulisporaceae; genus DASZBX01. The sequence continues at coordinate 11,189 of DASZBX010000122.1, forward strand.
TCGCCCTCCCCGTGGATCCAGCCGCGGAGACCGGCCGTCGGTCGATCAAGTTCGTGGGCTGATTCAGAACACGGGACCGGGGCCCTGCTCCTGCGGCAGGTCGTCGGCCGGGAAGACCGGGCCGGGAGCGGGTTTCGGCTGCGGCGGTCGGGCCGGTGGCGGTGGGGTCGGCGGCATCGGGGCCGGAGGTGGCTGCGGCCCAGGGGGCGGCGGCGTCCGCGGCGGAGTCGGCGACGGAGGCCGAGGCAGAGGCGAAGCTGATGGCGCGTCGAAGCGGACGATCGGCGGTGTGGGCGGCCGAACCGGCGGCTCGACCGGCGGTTTCACCGACTGCGGCGGTCGGGCGGCCGAGTTCGACGGGGGCGCGGCCGGCGGTTTCGGCGGCTGCCGGACCGGGGTTTTGCCGGAGGGCTTGGCCGGCGACTCGGCCGGGGTTCGGCCGGACGGTTTCCCGGAAACCTTCGGCGTCTGCTTCGCCGAGGACTTCGCCGCCGGAGGTCCGGGCGGCGCCGGGGGTGTCGGCGGAGCCTTCGGGCGAAGGTCGAAGTTGCGCTCGGGGGCGGGATGGCGCCGAATCTCGTTCGTGTCCGGGCCGGAATCAGGTTTGCGGGTGGCCGGGCCCGAGCCGGACAGTTTCGGGATCTCCATCGTGGCGTCGGTGGCGCCGGGGATCGCATAGGTGGCCGCGTTCGGTGGTGGAGGCTGGTCCGGGTCGGACGGCGAACGCAGCCACGCGGCGTACCGCGGCGGATTCTGGAAGGGCGGACGGTTCTGGGTGGTCGGCAGTTGCGGTTCGCCGAGCGTGGGCGGCTCGATGTCCGGGAGTTCCACGGCCCGGAACTTGCGCAGGCCGGGGATCGGCGGCCCGGGCAGGGCGGAGCCGGAACCGATGCCGCCGGTTGGGTGCGGTCCGGGCGACGGGAGGCTGGGGGTCGAAGCACCGGCCGGGCGCGGTCGGCGAGCGTTCGGGGCGCTGCCGGGACCGGCGGAGGGCGACGTCGGGGCGGAAGCAGAAGAGTCGCCGACGTCGGCCGACTTGGCAGGGGTCGGCTTGGCGAGACCGGCCGGACCACCCGCGCGGTCAATCCGGAAACCGGGCGCGGCGACCTCGTGACCTGTGGGATCCGACCCGCGCAGCCGGCGCAGATGGGCGGTGTCAGGACTGGAATCGGAGTCGGAGCCGGGCCGGGCTCCGGAATTCAGGCCTGAAACAGAGAGAGATGCCGCAGTAGAGCCCGAACGGGCGCCGGGGCCGGGGCGAACACCTGATCCACCGTCACGATCGCCCCCACCCCGCACCGGCAACGCCTCAGCCCCCAACGCCGACCGCCTCGCCGACCGCTCCCTCCCAGCCCCCGCACCACCAAAACCGCCACCCCCGCCTCTCCCCCCACCCACGTCATACTCATCGTCGTCCTCATCCTCAGGCCGCCGCCGAGACCTGAGCAACCAGCCGAACCCCCCACCCACAGCAACCGTCACCCCGGCCACCAGCCCCCACACCAACAGCGGCGCCCCGCCCGGCCCCCCGCCCGCCCCCGGTTCAGCCGTCGGCACCTCCTCATCCCTCGCAGCGGTCGGCAGCGCCGTCGACACCCCACCCAAAGCAGGATCCGCACCAGCCGACCCGGTATCCGTCGCCGTCGCCTGATCCCCACCCCCGACGCTCGCGCTCACCGTCACAGCCTGCGTCTGCGCCACGTGCGCCGACGTATGCACTGCCGTCGGCCGGTTCGCCGCCCCGGTCGGCGTCGCGGACGGCGGCCGGGTCGGCGCGGTGGTGGTCGGCGGGGGCGCGGTGGTGCTGGGCGGGGCGGTCGTCGGCGGCTGGGTGGTCGCGGTCGACGCGTGGTCGGTCGGCCTGGTCGCGGCGCCCGCGGCCGGCTGGTCGACCGGTTCGGCGGTGGCGCCGGCGACCGGGCCGGCCAGAAGTATCGCCGTGCCCAGTGCGGCCCCCGCCACCGCCCCGGCGGCCCGCAGCCGCCGCGCATCCCGGTCCGTCATCCACCCACCCTCCTAGGCAGCGGCCGGCAACGCCCCGGCGAACGAGGCACCTGCCCGCGCTGATATGCCTTGAACCCACCACGCTACCTTCGCCCGAGCCCACTGCCCATGGCACAGCATGGCAGCACTCGGACAACAGTGGTCGGATACCGCAGCACAGACGACCCACGCGTGACACCCGGCACCATGAGAACTCTGACCACGCTGGTCACCGGCATGTCGGCCCCCCGCCCCGGGATCGGGCGGCTCCACCATGCCCGCGCGCCGACCGTGCGCCGGGCCGCGCCCGGCGCAGAAGCCGAGTTCTGCGATGCCTTGGGCGACGCTGCCCGGAGTCAGGGAACTATATCGGATCTCAGACCTGGAATGGGGTCCAGTCGAGGCTGATTCCGTGCATGCCCGCCGAGCCGAGCCTGAACAGCCGCTCCTGGCCGCCGAGGTACACCGCCGCGCCGAGCACCTCGTGCATGATCCCGCCGGTGGACGCCTCGACCGGGTCCGGCTTCCCGGTGAACAGGCCGAAGCCGATCCGGTGCGCCTCCTTGACCACGAACACCAGGTCGCGGCGGGCGCCGAGCTCGCGGACCAGCCGCACGAACGCGGTCCGCCCGTCCGGGGTCCAGTGCGGCAGGCTGTTGGAGACGACCACGCACGGGATCGCGTTCGGGGCCACGCCGTCGACCGCGTCCGGCAGGATCCGCAGCGCGTCGCCCCTGCGCAGCCGGACCGGGCGGCGGGCCGCGTGGGCCAGCGCCGCCTCCAGCCGCTCGCGCCGGGCCGTGTGCTCCGGCCACATCAGGGCCCGCAGCCAGGCCCGGTCCTGCGGGTCGGCCGGGTCCAGCGGGTTCAGGTCCAGGCCCACCCGGGAGGCCACCGGCAGGTCGCCGGTCACGAACGGGCGCAGGCTCTTCGGGGTGGCCCGGCCGAGCACCCGGCAGTCCAGCCGGGGCACGCCATCGGCCGAACCGCTGCCGCCGGGCAGCCGCTCGCCGTCGTCGAACTCGTAGGAGTACGCGTACCGGTCCGCGTGCAACAGCAGGCCGGCGCTCGTGCCCACCTCGATCAGGGCCAGCGGGCGGCGCGTGCACGCCCGGGCCCAGCCCAGCGCCGGGAGGATCTGGGCCGAGCGCAGCACCTCGTTGGTCTGGGTCTCCCGGGTCGCGAGCAGCTGCTCGATCCGGTCCCGGTGGGCGAGCAGGAAGTCCTCGAACACGCCCGGCAGGTCGGCGTCCGGCGCCCGGTCGCCGCCGACCGAGCGGTAGTACGCGCCCAACGGCTCGTCCGGGTGGTCGAACAGGACCCGCTGGACCGAGGCGAAGAAGAGGTTGGGGATGCGCTGGCGCTCGGGGGCGGCGGCCATCATCGCGAGGATCAGGCCGTCCTGGTCGATGTCCCGGGCGGCGTGCGCGGTCAGGGCCGCGTAGAGCGGCGAGGAGGCGGCCACCTCGCGGTCCAGGAAGATCTGGAACCGGCGGGAGGTCTGCTCGTCGGCCGCGGAACCGGCCGGTCCGGGCCCCGCGGCCTCGGCGGACGCCCCCGGCCCGGTCTGCGCCGCGGGCCCGTCCGGGTCCGGCCGGGTGGAGGGCGGCTGGGCGGAAGGGGTGCTGGGCAGAGCGGTCATGTCCCGATGGTAGTTTCGCCGCGCCGCCGAGCGCCAACCCGGGCGGTGCGCGCAGGCGTCCGGGTCGGGTTCAGGCCGGGTTCCACCGGCGTCGGGCCGCACTCGCGCCCGGCGCCGGACCGGCCGCCGGGCTCAGGCGAAGTCGCCGCGCAGCCGGGCCAGGGCCTCGGCCAGGATGGCCTCGCCGTCCTCGTGGCTGCGGCGCTCGCGCACGTACGCAAGGTGGGTCTTGTACGGCTCGGTCCGCGGCGGCGCGGGCGGGTTGTCCTTGTCGGTCCCGGCCGGGAAGCCGCAGCGCGGGCAGTCCCAGTTCTCCGGCACCTGCGCCTCCGAGGCGAAGCTGGGCTTGGTCTCGTGCCCGTTGCAGCAGTAGAAGCTGATCCAGACCCGCGGGGCGGTCTCGCCGCGCTCGGCCTCGCCCATCGGGCCCGCACCTACCCGGCTGCCGCGAATAGCGTTTCCACTTGCCACTGTTCCGTCTCCTGAACTGCTCAGTCTGTTTGAGTACCCTGCTGTGCCCCCGGCAGGCGCGCACAGCCGCGCGACCACAGCCGTGCACCAGTGTACGAGGCTGCGCCAAGCACCAGTGTACGAGCGCAAGCACGGACGTGTGGCGAGTTGGCGACGGTTCCCGCTGTTTTCCCGGCATTTATGGCGATCGGCCGCCCGGAACCGGCCGGTCCGCCAGCCCTGCGACCCGGTCTCACTACCCCGCGCGAGCAGCCCGTATCGCTGAGTGCGGACATCGCGCGGGCGGCGGCCCCCGCCGCCGCCCGTCCGGGGACGTATCCACGCGCCCGTACTCGCCTCCGCGCTCTTACTCACACCCGTATCCGCACTCATACACACCCGTGGAAGCCCGAGGGCCCGCGCCGGAATCCCGGCGCGGGCCCACGGGGCCGCTGTGGCCGGCGCGCGCGGGCGCCGGCCGGGCGGTCATGGCTTGTAAGCGAGCCCGATGCCCACGACCGAGGCCACCCAGAGCAGGGCGAGCACGATGGTGATGCGGTCGAGGTTCTTCTCCACCACGGACGAGCCGCCGTGCTGCGAGGTGAAGCCACCGCCGAACATGTCGGACAGACCGCCGCCCTTGCCCTTGTGCAGCAGCACGAACACGATCAACAGCAGGCTGGTGAGGCCCAGGATCACCTCAAATGTGACGACCACGGACGGATCTTCTCTCTCGTGCGGACTACTGGCCTGTCCAGACTACCCGGACAAACCGTCAACAGGCCAGGGGTTCCCGGCCCGGATGGACTCGGTCGGGCACCGGTCAGGCGCTGACGGCCTGGTCCCGGTAGCGCACGATCCGGACGAAGTCCTCCACGTCCAGCGCCGCGCCGCCGACCAGGGCGCCGTCCACGTCGGCCTCGGCCATGATGCCGGCCGCGTTCGCGCCCTTGACCGAGCCGCCGTAGAGCACCCGGACGGACTCGGCCAGTTCCGGGGAGTACAGCTCGGCCAGGCGGGCCCGGATCGCGCCGCACACCTCCTGGGCGTCGGCCGGGGTGGCCACCTCGCCGGTGCCGATCGCCCAGACCGGCTCGTAGGCGATGACCACGTTCTTGGCCTGCTCGGCGGTGATGTCGGTGAGCGACTCGACCAGCTGGTGCAGCACGAACGCGACCTGGTCGCCGGCCTTGCGCACCTCCAGCTTCTCGCCGATGCAGATGATCGGGGTCAGGCCGGCGGCCAGCGCGGCCCGGGCCTTGGCGGCGATCAGGTGGTTGGTCTCGCCGTGGTACTCGCGCCGCTCGGAGTGGCCGACCACGGCGAACGAGCACTTGAGCTTGGCCAGCATCTCGGCGCTGATCTCGCCGGTGTAGGCGCCGGCCGGGTGCCGGGAGACGTCCTGGGCGCCGTACTTGATCTTCATCTTGTCCCCGTCCACCAGGGTCTGCACCGAGCGCAGATCCACGAACGGGACCAGGACCGCGACCTCGACGGCCTCGTAGTCCTTGTCGGTGAGCGAGAAGGCGAGCTTCTGCACGTGCGCGATGGCCTCGAAGTGGTTGAGGTTCATCTTCCAGTTGCCCGCCATCAGCGGCACCCGGCCGACGATCGGGGTGGTCTTGCCTGACATGGTCTCTAGCCTTCCAGAACGCTGATGCCGGGGAGGGTCTTGCCCTCGAGGTACTCCAGGGAGGCGCCGCCGCCGGTGGAGATGTGGCCGAAGGCCGTCTCGTCGAAGCCGAGCGCGCGCACGGCCGCGGCCGAGTCGCCGCCGCCGACCACGGTGAAGGCGCCGGAGTCGAGCAGGCCCTGGGCCACGGCCCGGGTGCCGGCCGCGTACGGCTCCAGTTCGAACACGCCCATCGGCCCGTTCCAGAACACGGTCCTGGCCCCGGCCAGCTTGGCCGCGAACAGCTTGCCGGACTCCGGGCCGATGTCCAGGCCGAGCCGGTCGGCCGGGATCGCGTCGGCCGCGACCACGCTGTGCTCGGCGTCGGCGGCGAACGCGGTGGCGGCCACCACGTCGACCGGCAGCACGATCTCCACGCCGCTGTCCTTGGCCCGCTCCAGGTACCCGGTCACGGTCTCGAGCTGGTCGGCCTCCAGCAGGGACTTGCCGACCTCGTGGCCCTGGGCCTTGAGGAAGGTGAAGACCATGCCGCCGCCGATCAGGATCTTGTCGGCCCGGTCGATCAGGTTGTCGATCACGCCGAGCTTGTCCGAGACCTTCGAGCCGCCGAGCACGACCACGTAGGGGCGCTCGACCTCCTCGGTCAGCCGCTTGAGCACGTCGAGCTCGGCTTTGATCAGGTAGCCGGCCGCGCTGGGCAGGTCCTCGGCCAGGTCGTAGACCGAGGCGTGCCGGCGGTGCACCGCGCCGAAGCCGTCGGAGACGAACAGGTCGCCGAACTCGGCCAACCGGTCCGCGAACTTGCCCCGGGCGACCGCGTCCTTGCTGGTCTCGTCCGGGTTGAACCGGACGTTCTGCAGCAGCGCGATCTCGCCCTCGCCGAGCGCCGCGACGACGGCCTTGGCCGACTCGCCGATCGTGTCGGTGGCGAAGGCGACCGGCTTGCCGAGCAGTTCGCCCAGGCGCACCGCGACCGGGGCCAGCGAGTACTTGCCGTCGGTGGCCGGGTCGCCGGTGGGGCGGCCCAGGTGCGCGAGCACGATCACCTTGGCGCCGCGGCCGAGCAGGGCCTGCAGCGTCGGCACCGAGGCCCGGATCCGGCCGTCGTCGGTGATGGCGCCGTCTTTGAGCGGTACGTTCAGGTCCGCCCGCACCAGGACGCGCTTGCCGGCTACGTCCAGATCATCAATTGACTGCACTGTGAACTCCCCACGCATAGGAATGGCCCGGACGACTCTCGGGTCGTCCGGGCTCGCCGTACTTCAGGAAAACACTGCCTTACCAGGCACCTGCGGAGGTTCGGAGCCTCAGAGCTGCGCGCCGACGTGCTTGATCAGGTCGACCAGGCGGTTGGAGTAGCCCCACTCGTTGTCGTACCAGCCGACCACCTTGACCTGGTCGCCCTGCACGAGGGTGAGCTTCGAGTCGAAGATGCAGGAGGACGGGTCGGTGACGATGTCGGAGGAGACGATCTCGTCCTCGGTGTAGCTCAAGAAGCCCTTGAGCGGGCCCTCGGCGGCGGCCTTCTTGAAGGCGGCGTTGACTTCTTCCTTGGTGGTCTCGCGGCCGAGCGTGACGACCAGGTCGGTGACCGAGCCGGTGGGGACCGGCACCCGCAGGGCGTAGCCGTCCAGCTTGCCCTTGAGCTCCGGCAGGACCAGGGCGATGGCCCGGGCCGCGCCGGTGGAGGTCGGGATCACGTTCTGGCCGGCCGCGCGGGCGCGGCGCAGGTCGATGGTGCCCTTGCGGGTCAGCGAGATCTGGTCCAGCAGCTGCTGCTCGGTGGTGTAGGCGTGGATCGTCGTCATCAGGCCCTTGACGATGCCGAACTCGTCCAGCAGCACCTTGGCCAGCGGGCCGAGGCAGTTGGTGGTGCAGGAGGCGTTGGAGATGACCGTGTGCTTGGCGCCGTCGTACAGGTCGTGGTTGATGCCCATGACGATGGTGACGTCTTCGTCCGTCGCCGGGGCGGAGATGATGACCTTCTTGGCGCCGGCCTCGACGTGCTTGCGGGCGTCGGCGGCGTTGGTGAACAGGCCGGTGGACTCGACGACGACGTCGACCTCCAGCTCCTTCCACGGCAGCGCGGCCGGGTCGCGCTCGGACAGGACCTTGATCTCCTTGCCGTTGACGACCAGGGCGTTCTCGGTCGCCTCGACGGTGCCGGGGAAGCGGCCCAGGATCGAGTCGTACTTGAGGAAGTGGGCCAGGATCTCCGGCTTCGTCAGGTCGTTGATACCAACGACCTCGATGTCGGCGCCGGAGGCCACGGTGGCCCGGAAGAAGTTGCGGCCGATGCGGCCGAAGCCGTTGATACCAACGCGGATCGTCACGAACCCGTCTCCTCGATACGTGCACGTCGGGCAACGAACTCGGGTGAGCCGACGTGCGGGTGAATCCGTCTGGTCGGGTTGCTCCCGACTGTACCCAAACCTACCCCGGCCAGGCGGGCCGGGGCGAACCGGCCCGGATTTTGATACTACCGTCAAGTAACAGCGGGATGACGGCCGCCGACCAGGCTCGACGGTCCGCCGCGGGGGTCCGCACCCGGATCCGGGCGCCGGGCCGGGCGTCGGGCCGGGCAGGTGGTGCGGCGCAGGTCAGGTCTGGTATCGGCCCGCTCTCTGCACAGGTTCGGGTCGGCGGGGGCGCGCGGTCGGCCAAGCGGCACGGCGAGGCTGCGTCCACCCCGCTGCGGGCGCCGGGCCCGCGGGCCCGGGCGGGGATCTCGGGCGTCCGGCTCCCGGACGGCCGAATCCGCCCACTCGCACGGCCTACGGATCTGCGGCCCGCGGGCAGCCCGCGCAGCCACCCGCCGTCTCAGGCCCCGCCCCGCGGCCTACTGCCCGCCGACTCCGGCGTCCACGAACAGGTCCGGGGTGAGGCTGGCCTCGGTGCTGGGCAGGCCGAGTTCGGCCGCGCGCCGGTCGGCCAGGGCGAGCAGGCGCCGGATCCGGCCGGCCACGGCGTCCTTGGTCAGCGGCGGGTCGGCCAGTGCGCCGAGCTCTTCCAGCGAGGCCTGCCGGTGTTCCAGGCGCAGCCGGCCGGCCACGGCCAGGTGCTCCGGGGCCTCGGCGCCGAGGATCTCCAGCGCCCGGCCGACCCGGGCGCCGGCGGCCACCGCGGCCCGGGCCGAGCGGCGCAGGTTGGCGTCGTCGAAGTTGGCCAGCCGGTTGGCGGTGGCCCGCACCTCGCGCCGCATCCGGCGCTCCTCCCAGGCCAGCACGGACTCGTGCGCGCCGAGCCGGGTCAGCAGCACGCCGATCGCGTCCCCGTCCCGGATCACCACCCGGTCGATCCCGCGCACCTCGCGGTTCTTGGCCGACACGCCGAGCCGGCGGGCGGCGCCGACCAGGGCGAGCGCGGCCTCCTGGCCGGGGCAGGTGATCTCCAGGGCGGAGGAGCGGCCGGGCTCGGTCAGCGAGCCGTGGGCCAGGAACGCCCCGCGCCAGGCCGCCTCGGCGTCGCAGACCGCGCCGGAGACCACCTGCGGGGGCAGGCCGCGGATCGGCCGGCCCCAGCCGTCGAGCAGGCCGGTCTGCCGGGCCAGGGCCTCGCCGTCCTTGACCACCCGGACCACGTACCGGCTGCCCCGGCGCAGGCCGCCCGGGGCCATCACGCCGAGTTCGGAGGTGTGCCCGTAGACCTCGGCGATGTCCTTGCGCAGCCGGCGCGCGGCGGCGGCGGTGTCGAGCTCGGCCTCCAGCACGATCCGGCCCTGGATCAGGTGGATCGCCCCGGCGAAGCGCAGCAGGGCGGCCGATTCGGCCTTGCGGCAGCAGGGTTTGACCACCGGCAGCCGACTGAGCTCGTCTTTCACCGCTGCGGTCATTGCCATCTGGTCGGTGGCCTTTCTCGGTACGTGTGACGTTCCCGGCCGGCCCGCGCCGCTGCGGCCGCTTACGCCGTCCAGCCTAACCCGGACGGCGCGGCCCGGTGGGCCGTGCGGGCACCCGACCGGCCCAGTCGCCGCAGAATTCGCTCGAAAGAGCGCACTGCCGCGCCGGTCGGCGCGCCCGGCGCCCGGACCGGAACGGGCCGTCGCCGAACGAGCCGGCCCGGTCACGCCGAAACCCGGCTCACCAGTGCGGATCGGCGTGCCGGAGCGGATATGCGCCAGATCTTCCGACAGTCAGAACACGATCAGGCCGGCCGCGATTCCCGGCCGGGGCCCGGCTCAGAGCAGGATGTGCCGGACCGCCTCGGCCAGCCGGGCCGGGTCATGGTAGGGCAGTTCCCCGTCCACGGCCACCGGCGCGCAGTAGATCTCCGCGCCCAGCCGCCGGGCCACCGCGGCCAGTTCGCCGGCCTCGGCCGGGCGGTCGCCCGGGGCCGGGCGGACCAGCCCGAGGTCGGCCCGCGCGCCGACCGAGGCGCCGGCCGCGGCGCCGAGCGTGCCCGGGTCCACCAGGATCGCGTCCAGTCGCAGGTTCGGCGCGTGCGCGAGCAGCACGTCGATGTGGTCCTTGGGGGTGAACCCGTCCGTCTCCCCGGCCTGCGGGGCCAGGTTCAAGATCAGCAGCCGGCGGGCCTTGGTACTGGTCAGCGCCTCGACCAGGTCCGGGACCAGCAGGTGCGGGAGCACGCTGGTGAACCAGGAGCCCGGGCCCAGGATCACCCAGTCGGCCTCCTGGATCGCGGCCACCGCCTCGGGCACCGCGGGCGGGTCCTGCGGCAGCAGCCGGACCGCGAGCACCTCGCCGGGGGTCTTGGCCAGCGAGTGCTGGCCGCGCACGGTGCTGACCAGGTCGGGCGCGGCCGGGTCGGCTCCGCGCACGGTGGCCTCGATCTCCAGCGGCACCGCGGACATCGGCAGCACCCGTCCGCGGGCGCCGAGCAGCCGGGCGACCCAGTCCAGGCCGGCCACCGGGTCCCCGAGCTCCTCCCACAGGGCGGTGATCAGCAGGTTCCCCAGGGCGTGGCCGGCCAGGTGGCCGGTGCCGGCGAAGCGGTGCTGCAACGCCCGGGCCCAGGTGCGGCCCCATTCGTCGTCCCCGCACAGGGCGGCCAGCGCCATCCGCAGGTCGCCCGGCGGCAGTCCGCCGAGCTCGCCGCGGATCCGGCCGCTGGAACCGCCGTCGTCGGCCACGGTGACCACCGCGGTCAGCTGCTCGGTGACCTGGCGCAGCGCGGACAGGCAGGCGTACATGCCGTGGCCGCCGCCGAAGGTGACCACCCGGGTCTGGGCCAGGGCCAGCGGCGGGCGCGGCGCGGCCGGGTCCGGCTCAGGCGGGGCATGGCCGGCCCGGCCGAGGGCGCCGTCCGGAGAGTCCGGGCGGTCCGTCGAGCCGGGCCGGGTCGAGCTGTCGGTGCCGTCGGGCAGGTCCGGGTGCGGGTCGGTCACTCGCGGCCGATGTCCCGGTGCAGCACGGTGGTGTCCACGCCGTCGCTGCCGAGCCGGGCGGCCAGCTGCTCGGCCATCGCGACGCTGCGGTGCTTGCCGCCGGTGCAGCCGACCGCGAGGGTCAGGTAGCGCTTTCCCTCGCGCCGGTAGCCGGAGGTGATCACCCGCAGCACCTCGCCGTACGACTCCAGCAGCTCCTTGGCCCCGACCTGGGCCAGCACGTACCCGCTGACCTCGGGGTCCAGGCCGGTGCGGGGGCGCAGCTCGGGGATCCAGTGCGGATTGGGCAGGAAGCGGCAGTCCACCACCAGGTCCGCGTCCACCGGCAGGCCGTACTTGAAGCCGAAGGACATCACGGTGGCCCGCAGCTGCGGCTCCTCGGTGCCGGCGAAGGCCGACTCGAGCGCGGCCCGCAGCTCGTGCACGTTGCGGCTGGACGTGTCGATCACCAGGTCGGCCTCGCCGCGCAGCTCGCGCAGCAGGTCGCGCTCGCGCACGATGCCGTCGGTGATCCGGCCGTCGCCCTGCAGCGGGTGCGGCCGGCGCACGTTCTCGAACCGGCGCACCAGGACGTCGTCGGCCGACTCCAGGAACACGATCCGGTGCCGCAGCCCGCCGGCCTCTATCTGCTCCAGCGCCTCGTGCAGGTGCTCGAAGAACGAGCGGCCGCGCACGTCCACCACCACGGCGATCCGCGGCACGGTGCCCTGGGTGCGGGCGGCCAGGTCGACCATGGTCGGGATGAGGCTGGGCGGGAGGTTGTCGACCACGAACCAGCCGAGGTCCTCCAGGACCTTCGCCGCAGTGGAGCGGCCGGCTCCGGACATGCCGGAGATCACGACCAGTTCCGGGGGCTCGGGCCCGCCGGGATCGTCGTCCGCCTGTTCGTCCATGAGCCCGAGGTCCCCCTTCGGTCCGGTGGGCTGATTGCGCGGCCGGGCACCAGGTGGTGCCGCACCGATTCGGCCGCCTACTCCTCGATCATCTCACCTGTCGCGGTGTCGATGGCGAAAACCGGGCCACCGGAACGTGATTGTTCCGCGAGGTGCGCAAGAATACTTTCCGCCACGGCCGGTCCGATCCCGGGCACCTCGGTCAGCTGCTCGACCGTGGCCTGGCGCACGGCGCGGACCGAGCCGAACTTCTTGAGCAGGGCCCGGCGGCGCACTTCGCCCAGGCCCGGGACGGTGTCCAGGGCACTGGTGGTCATGGCCTTGCTGCGCTTCTGCCGGTGGTAGGTGATCGCGAACCGGTGCGCTTCGTCGCGCACCCGCTGCAACAGGTACAGCGCCTCGCTGGCCCGGGGCAGGATCACCGGTTCGGCCTGGCCCGGCAGCCAGATCTCCTCCATCCGCTTGGCCAGTCCGGCCACCGCGACCTCGACCACGCCGAGTTCGGCCAGCGCGGCCGCGGCCGCCGCGACCTGCGGCTGGCCGCCGTCGACCAGGACCAGCTGGGGCGGGTAGGCGCTGCGGGTCGGCGCGAGTTCCTCGTCCGCCCCGGGGTCGACCTCGCCGGACACCACCCCGCCGGCGCCGGTGGTGGCCAGTGCCTCGCGGGTGGCCAGGTAGCGGCGGAACCGTCGGGTGATCACCTCGTGCATGGACCGGACGTCGTCCTGGCCTTCGACCGTCTTGATCGAGAACCGCCGGTACTCGGCCTTGCGCGGCAGCGCGTCCTCGAACACGACCATCGAGGCGACCACGTTCGTGCCCTGGAGGTTGGAGATGTCGTAGCACTCGATCCGCAGCGGCGCGCTGTCGAGCTCCAGCGCGTCCGCGATGTCCTGCAGGGCCTGGCTGCGGGTGGTCAGATCCCCGGCGCGCTTGACCTTGTGCAGGGTCAGGCTCTGCTTGGCGTTGCGCTCCACGGTCTCCATCAGCGCGCGCTTGTCGCCGCGCTGGGGCACCCGCAGGTCCACCCGGCCCGAGCCGGGGCCGCGCTGCTCCCCGGCCCGCAGCTGGTCCAGCCAGGCGGTCACCGCGGCGTGGTCCGGCGGCAGCGCGGGCACCAGGATCTCCTGCGGGACCGGTTCGCCGCCCTGGCCGCCGGACTCGCCGCCGTAGAGCTGGATCAGGAAACGCTCGACCAGGCTCGCGGTGTCCAGGTCCTCGACCCGGTCCACCACCCAGCCGCGCTGCCCGCGGACCCGGCCGCCGCGGACGTGGAAGATCTGCACCGCGGCCTCGAGCTCGTCCTCGCTTATCGCGATCACGTCGGCGTCGGTGCCGTCGCCGAGCACGATCGCGTTGCGTTCCAGGGCCTGCTCCAGGGCGCCGATCGCGTCGCGCAGCCGGGCCGCCTTCTCGAACTCGAGCTCGGCCGCGGCCTCCTTCATCTCGCGCTCCAGCCGGCGCATGTGCGTGTTCGTGTTCCCGGCCAGGAAGCTGCAGAAGTCCTCGGAGATGGCCCGGTGCTCCTCGGCGGTGACCCGGCCGACGCACGGCGCGGCGCACTTGCCGATGTAGCCGAGCAGGCAGGGCCGGTCGGACAGCTGGGCCCGGCGGAACACCCCGGCCGAGCAGCTGCGCATCGGGAAGACCCGCAGCAGGGCGTCCATGGTCTCCCGGATCGCCCAGGCGTGCGAGTACGGGCCGAAGTAGCGCACGCCCTTCTTCTTCGGGCCGCGCATCACCTGCGCGCGGGGGAACTGCTCGTTGAGGGTGACCGCGAGGCTGGGGTAGGACTTGTCGTCCCGGTAGCGGACGTTGAACCGCGGGTCGAACTCCTTGATCCAGGTGTACTCCAGCTGCAGGGCCTCGACCTCGGTGGACACCACGGTCCACTCGACGCTCGCCGCGGTGGTCACCATGGACTGGGTCCTCGGGTGCAGCGAGGGCAGCGGCTGGAAGTAGTTCGCCAGCCGGGCGCGCAGGTTCTTGGCCTTGCCCACGTACACGACCCGGCCCTGCGGATCGCGGAACCGGTAGACCCCTGGTTCGGTCGGAATCGTCCCCGTGGCTGGACGGTAGCTCGCCGGATCGGTCACAACGGCAAATGTAGCCGATCCGGCGGACAGTCGATCCCGGGCGCAGTCGATCCCGGATACCAGGGGGGTCAGCCCAGGGTGATCTGGCCGTCGGCCACCGTGACGGTCGCGGCCGGCAGCGCCTGGGTGGCCGGGCCGCGCTCGACCGAGCCGTCGACCGCGCTGTACTCCGAGCCGTGGCAGGCGCAGGTGATCACGTTGTCGCTGACCGTGGCCACGGTGCAGCCCTGGTGGGTGCAGACCGCGGAGAAGGCCTTGAAGGTGCCCGCCTCCGGCTGGGTCACCACGACCTTCGCCTCCTGGTAGATCATTCCGCCGCCGACCGGCACGGCGCTGCTCGGCCCGAGGTCGGAGTTGCCGGTGGGCGCGAGGTTCGCCGAGGGGGCGCCGGCGCCGGCCGGACTGGAGGTGGCGCTCGCGGTGGTGCAGGCGGCGGCGGTCAGCCCGACCGCCGCGGCGGCGCCGCCGACCCCGACCGCGCGCAGCAGGGCGCGGCGGCTGGAGCCGCAGCAGGCGCCCTCGGCGGGCGCCGCACCGGGCTGCGGGCAGGCGGCGGCGGTCTCGGCCGGCTCGGTCAGAACGTGGTCCATCGGGAACTCCTGGGGCAGGCTGGTGGCGGATACGGGTGGCGCCGGCCGCGCCACCCGGCGCGCCCGGGCCGGTCCGTCCGGTCTCGCCGCCGGGACCGGACCGTCGCCACGAGCCGCCACTCTGCCATCCCCGGATGAAAGCCGGATGAGAGGGGTCCGGTTCCGGCTCAACCCGCCTTCAGCACCTCGTTGAGGAATCGCCCGGTGTGCGAGGCCTTGATCTTCGCCACCTGTTCCGGGGTGCCCTCGGCGATCACCAGGCCGCCGCCGCGCCCGCCCTCCGGACCCATGTCGATGACCCAGTCGGCGGTCTTGATCACGTCCAGGTTGTGTTCGATCACGATCACCGAGTTGCCCGAGTCCACCAGCCGGCCGAGCACGCCGAGCAGCTTGCGGATGTCCTCGAAGTGCAGGCCGGTGGTCGGCTCGTCGAGCACGTAGACCGTGCGCCCGGTGGACCGGCGCTGCAGCTCGGCGGCCAGCTTGACCCGCTGCGCCTCGCCGCCGGACAGGGTGGTCGCGCTCTGGCCGAGCCGGACGTAGCCCAGGCCCACGTCGTTGAGCGTCCTCAGGTGCCGGGCGATCCCGGAGATCGGCTCGAAGAACTCCAGCCCCTCGGAGATCGGCATGTCCAGCACGTCCGAGATGGTCTTGCCCTTGTAGTGCACCTCGAGGGTCTGCTCGTTGTAGCGGCGGCCGTGGCAGATCTCGCACGGGACGTAGACGTCCGGCAGGAAGTTCATCTCGATCTTGATCGTGCCGTCGCCGGCGCAGTTCTCGCACCGGCCGCCCTTGACGTTGAAGGAGAAGCGCCCGGGCAGGTACCCGCGCATCTTCGCCTCGGCGGTCTCCGCGAACAGGGTCCGGATCCGGTCGAACACGCCGGTGTAGGTGGCCGGGTTGGACCGCGGGGTCCGGCCGATCGGGGACTGGTCCACGTGCACGACCTTGTCCAGCTGGTCGACCCCGGTGACCCGGGTGTGCCGGCCGGGCACCGCCCGGGCGCCGTTCAGCTCGCGGGCCAGGTGGGTGTAGAGGATGTCGTTGACCAGGGTCGACTTGCCCGAGCCGGACACCCCGGTGATCGCGACGAAGCAGCCGAGCGGGAAGGAGACGTCCACGTCCCGCAGGTTGTGCTCCCGGGCGCCGTGCACCACGAGCTTGCGGTCCGGGTCGACCGGGCGGCGCTTCTCCGGCACCTCGATCCGCAGCCGGCCGGACAGGTACCCGCCGGTGATCGACTCCTCGGACTCCAAAAGCTCGGAGACCGGGCCGGAGACCAGGACGTGGCCGCCGTGCTCGCCCGCGCCCGGGCCGATGTCCACCACCCAGTCGGCGATCTTGATGGTGTCCTCGTCGTGTTCGACCACGATCAGGGTGTTGCCCAGGTCGCGCAGCCGGATCAGGGTCTCGATCAATCGGTGGTTGTCCCGCTGGTGCAGCCCGATCGAGGGCTCGTCCAGCACGTACAGCACGCCGACCAGGCCGGAGCCGATCTGGGTGGCCAGCCGGATCCGCTGCGCCTCGCCGCCGGCCAGGGTGGCCGAGGCCCGGTCCAGGGACAGGTAGTCCAGGCCCACGTCGACCAGGAACTGCAGCCGCTCGTTGACCTCCTTGAGCACCCGCTCGGCGATCTGCGCCTGGCGCTTGTCCAGCTTCAGCTGCTTGAGGAAGGTGGCGCACTCGCCCACCGGCATGGCCGCGACCTCGGCGATCGACATGCCCGGCTCGCCGAGCGTGACCGCGAGCACCAGCGGCTTGAGCCGGGCGCCGTCGCAGGCCGGGCAGGGCGCCTCGCGCATGAACCCGGCGTACTTGTCCCGGGCCGACTCGCTCTCGGTCTCCGCGTGCCGGTCGTTGATCCAGGTGATCACGCCCTTGAACCCGGTGGAGTAGGTGCGCTGGCGGCCGAACCGGTTGGTGTAGCTGACCGTGACCTTGTACTTGTGCCCTTCCAGGATCGCCTTGCGGGCCTTGGCCGGCAGCTTGCGCCACGGCTCCTCCAGGCTGAAGCCCAGCTCCCCGGACAGTCCCTCCAGCAGGTGGCCGAAGTACTCCGAGCCCTGGCCGGCCGAGGCCCAGGGCGCGATCGCGCCCTCCAGGATCGACTTCTCCGGGTCCGGCACCACCAGGTCGGGGTCCACCTCCAGCCGGTTGCCCAGGCCCTCGCACTCGGGGCAGGCGCCGAACGGGGAGTTGAAGGAGAAGGAGCGCGGCTCCAGCTCCTCGAACGACAGGTCGTCGTACGGGCAGTACAGGTGCTCGGAGTACATCCGCTCGCGCTGCGGGTCGTCCTCCGGCAGGTCGACGAAGTCCAGCGTGATCATGCCGCCGGCCAGCTTCAGCGCGGTCTCGATGGAGTCGTTCAGCCGCCGCTTGGCGCTCTTCTTCACCACCAGCCGGTCGATCACGACCTCGATGGTGTGCTTCTCCTGCTTCTTGAGCGTGGGCGGCTCGTCCAGCTGGACGATCACCCCGTCCACCCGGGCCCGGCTGTACCCCTTGGACTGCAGCTCCCGGAACAGCTCGGCGAACTCGCCCTTGCGCTCCCGGGCGACCGGGGCCAGGACCTGGAACCTGGTGCCCTCCTCGAGCTCGAGCACCCGCTCCACGATCTGCTGCGGCGCCTGCCGGGCGATCGGCCGGGAACACTCCGGACAGTGCGGCTTGCCCGCGCGCGCGTAGAGCAGGCGCAGGTAGTCGTAGACCTCGGTGATGGTGCCCACGGTCGACCGCGGGTTCTTGGAGGTGGACTTCTGGTCGATCGACACCGCAGGCGAGAGCCCCTCGATGAAGTCGACGTCCGGCTTGTCCATCTGCCCGAGGAACTGCCGCGCGTACGCGGACAGGGACTCGACGTACCGCCGCTGGCCCTCGGCGAAGATCGTGTCGAAGGCCAGGGAGGACTTGCCGGAACCGGACAGCCCGGTGAACACGATCAAGGAGTCCCGGGGCAGGTCGAGCGAGACATCCTTGAGGTTGTGCTCACGAGCACCCCGGATGATGAGCTGGTCCGCCACGAGTTCCCACTTTCTAGAGCCGTGAAACCTATCCCCCGACATCGTATGCGGCGGCTCCGACAAGTACCGCGCGTATCGCGAAAACCGGTCCCCGGGGGGGTGCGGGCCGGGCCGGTCGGCGGTCGGCAGTCGACGCCCGGTGGCCGGACGTCCGGCCACCGGATCTTGCGGACGGCCGGATGGTCGCGTTTCCGTGTCCCGCGCTCCGTGCCCGGTTCCCGATGCTCGCATCCCCCGGTTCCCGCCGCCGGCCCGTGCCAGGGTCGAAGGTGTAACGCTTTCTTCGTGCCCCGGATTCCGCGCACCCGCGACTTCGCGGCTGCGCGACCGCACGGCTCCGCGTGGCGACCGGCTCCTCTGGCGCGGGCGCCCCGCTCTGCGCGAGAGTGGACCCCATGGAAGCATCCGACCCCAAACTGGACTTCGACCCGCCGACCGTCCTGGCGGAACTCACCGACTCCTCCGCCCACCTGATCGCGACCGCGGAGGGCCTGGACGACCAGGCGGTCCGCGAGCCGTCGCTGCTGCCCGACTGGACCCGGGCACACGTGCTGACGCACACGGCCCGCAACGCGGATGCCCTGCGCAACCTGCTCAGCTGGGCCGCGACCGGCCGGCGGACCGACATGTACGCCTCGCTGGAGAGCCGGGACCAGGCGGTCAAGGACGGCTCGCTGCGCACCGCGGCCGAACTCGCGGCCGACCTGCGCGAGTCCTGCGAACGCTTCGCCGAGGCGGCCGCCCGGCTGGCGCCGGAGCACTGGTCCGCGCTCGTCCAGCGCCGGATCGGCGGCCCGCAGCAGGCCAGCCGGATCCCGTGGTGGCGGCTGGAAGAGGTGCTGATCCACCACGCCGACCTCGACGCCGGGTTCACCCCCGCGCACTGGCCGGCCCAGTTCACCGGGCCGGAGATCGACCTGGTCGTGGCCCGGTTCAACAACCCGGACCTGATCCCCGACGCCCCGGCGTTCCGGCTGCACGCGGAGGACTCCGACCGGCTGCTCGCCGTGCGCTGCGCGCCGGCGGCCGCCGAGCCGGGACTGGGCCAGGGGCTCGGCCAGGGTTCGGGGGAGGATTCCGGCGAGTCCGGGATCCCCACGATCGAGGGCCCCGAGCCCGCCCTGCTGGCCTGGATGATCGGCCGCACCCAGGGTGACGGCCTGAACGTCGAACCGCGTGGACCGCTGCCCGCACTGCCGGGCTGGATGTGAGAGGAAGATCATGAGCTACCAGGGAAACGTGACCGTCGGCGGCCCGGCGGAGACCCGCGAACTGCCCGGCGTGACCATCACGAAGGTCGCCGTCGGCCAGTACGACAACAACGCCTATCTGCTGCGCTGCCAGGTCACCGGCGAGCAGCTGCTGATCGACGCCGCCGCCGAACCGGAGACCCTCCTGGCCCTGGTCGGCGACACCCTCGCCGCCGTGGTGACCACGCACCAGCACGGGGACCACTGGCAGGCCCTGGCCGAGGTCCAGGCCGCGACCGGCGCGGTGACGTACGCCGGCGAGTACGACGTGGAGGGCATCCCGACCCCGACCCAGGTGACGGTGGCGGACGGCGACACGATCCGCGTCGGCGAGATCGACCTCAAGGCGATCCACCTGGTCGGCCACACCCCCGGCTCGATCGCCCTGCTGTACACCGACCCCGCCGATCCCGAGGGGCATCCGCATCTGTTCACCGGCGACTGCCTTTTTCCAGGCGGGATCGGGAACACACAGAAGGACGCCGAGCGGTTCGCCACGTTGTACCGGGACGTGACCACCAAACTCTTCGACATCCTGCCCGACGACACCTGGATCTACCCCGGCCACGGCAAGGACACCACCCTCGGCGCCGAACGCCCGCACCTGGAGGAATGGCGCGCGCGAGGCTGGTGAAGTCCGGCGGCACTTAGGGCGTAGCACTTGAGGACACGGCGCGCTACATTTCCTGTATGAAAGTCATCACTCAACGAGAGTTTCGCAACAGCTCCGCAGCGGTCATGGACGCTGTCGAAGCGGGCGAGACTTTCCACATCACCCGGAACGGAACCGAAGTGGCCGAACTGCGGCCGCTCGGACGCAAACGCCGGCTGAGCGCCGAAGAACTCGTCGAGCGACACCGCGGACTGCCACGGGTGGACCACACCCTGATGCGGTCTGAGGCCGACGAGTTCTTCGGCGACGACCGGGTGGGCGACGACGATCCCTGGCTCCGAAACCATGGCTGACCGCCACGATTCCGGAGTGCTCGACACCTGCACTTACGTCGATCTGGGCATCGTCGACTCTTCAGCTCTCCCCCGTCTCCCAGAACTCACCGCGATCACCCTCGCCGAACTGCAACAGGGCGTCGCGATGGCAAAAGATCCGGTCACCCGGGCCGCGCGGATGGAAAAGCTGGGCGCCGCCGGGTCGGACTTCGACGCGCTACCCTTCGACAGCGACGCGGCGGCCCGATACGGAACGCTGGTCGCGCTCGTCCTGAACTCCGGGCGGGATCCGCGACCGCGTCGCATGGACCTGATGATCGCCGCGATCGCCTCCACGCGCGGCGTTCCGCTTTTCACCCGCAACGCCGACGATTTCAAAGGTCTGGAAAGCGCAGTCACTGTGGTAGCAGTCTAATTCCACTGTCCGTCTTTCGCTTCGGATGTTTCGCAGCCCAACACGGTGTTCCCTGGCGAGTGCCTTTGCTGTTTCCGGGCGGGGTCGGGAACACGCAGAAGGATGCGGAGCGGTTCGCTAACGCGTAGCACTTGAGGGCACGGCGCGCCAAACTGCCCGAAGAGAGTCATCACCCAACGGGAATTTCGCAACAGCTCCGCGGCGGTCATGGACGCTGTCGAAGCGGGCGAGACTTTCCACATCACCCGGAACGGAACCGAAGTGGCCGAACTGCGGCCGCTCGGGCGCAAGCGTCGGCTGAGCGCCGAAGAACTCGTCGGGCGGCATCGCGGACTGCCACGGGTGGACCACGCCCTGATGCGGTCCGAGGCTGACGAGTTCTTCGGCGACGACCGTGCGGGCGACGACGATCGCTGGACTCGGAACCATGACTGAACGCCCCGATTCCGGAGCGCTCGGCACCAGCTTCGACGCTCTGCCTTTCGAGAGCGACGCGGCAGCCCGTTACGGAACGCTGGTCGCGCTCGTCCGGCCAGCCGGTCCTCGGCGTAGAGCGATCCGGTCCGGTTCGTGCCGACGGGACATCGCTGATCGACGAGGCGCAACGCGTGCGGGACCACTGGTCGGCAATCAAGAATGAGGTGGATCGCGATCCGCGGCCGGAGGCTGGGCGGCAGAATCCTCGGGCTCAGTTGCCGCAGGCCGAATCGAGGCTTGTGGTGTCTTTGAGGAGGGTGGAGACGGGGACGGCGACCAGGTTCGTCTTGAACTCGTAGTACTGCTCGTAGATGCTTGCCAGGGTGCTGATCGCCTGCTTGTCGCCGGGCTGGTCGGCGGTGTCTGCTGCGGCGTCGAGGGCTAGCACCAGCAGGTGCACGATGCCCTTGTTGACGTCCACCCGGCCTTGGGCCAGGTCGGTCACCGCGCGGGGGCCGTATTCGCTGACGGCGCTCAGGGCGGCGATGCAGCCGGGGTCGGTGGAGTGGCCGTTGGTCGAGTCGGAGAGGGAGGCGTCCGGGACGCAGGCGGTCGCGGTGAGCGAGAGGGCTGCGGCGGCGACCAGCAGCGGGAGGGCTCGGTGCGGGAGCTTCGGGCGGCGGGTGGGCGAGAAGCGGGCCCCTGGGACTGTCGAACGGTCCGGTTGGCTCACGGTCGTCAGCCTCCGATCTGATATCGAGTACTTCGATAGTACCGACGGCAGTCCTCGTATGACTAGAAATCCGCAAGCTCATCGGCCCAGCTCAGGGCGGCCTTGGAGTGGCTAGGGGCGGTCTTGGGGCGCAATAGGGGCGGTCTCGGAGCGGATCTCGGTGGGAGCTCGGCAGTGGGTTCGAGGCGGGGGCGCGGATCCGAAGTGACGCGCGGATGAAGCGAGGTGGTCGTGCGGTGATACGGGATCGCGGCAACGACAAGCGGGCTGCGGCTAGGCGCGGCGGCGGTACCAGATCAGGATTGCCATGCCGGCGGCCAGGATCGGCAGGCCGACCGGCTTGGATATCGCGACGTAGGTGCTGGCTGATCGGGTCAGGGCGAGGAACGTCAGGGTTGCGGAGTGCAGGGTGAGGGTGGCGCCGATGATCGTGGTCAGGATGCTGATCCGCTGTGCGGCGCCCGGCTTCGCGAGGAGGTCCACGAGTGCGGGGTCATTGCGCGCCGCGATGCGCAGGGCGGTCAGAAGCAGCGGCTTGCGTATGAGGGCTGATATCAGGAGGGCCAGGCCCAGTGTGCCCGTGATCAGTGGTTCCTGGAGTTCGAAGGCCAGCGGGCTGCCGTCAAAGAGTACTGAGATGGCCACGGCTGCCGCGAAGCCGACGATGGAGAGCGCGCCCAGCGCGGAGATCCGGCGGGTCCTGAGGAATCCGGCGAGGGTGAAGGCTGTCGGGATCGCGCCGGAGTAGGCCAGGGCGGCGGTGTTGCCCGTGTACCGGTTGAGCACGAAGTAGAGGGCGGTCGGCACGAGGATGTTGAGGGCGAGGCTCGGGAGGGCGGCCGTCAGGCGGGCGGCGCGCTCGTCGGGCGTCGGTGGCTTCTGGGGCGGCTCGGGAATCGGGGCGGGGAGTGGCCGCGGCATGGGTTGGGTGATCATGACGGGAGCCTTTCGGGGATGAGGTGGTCGCTGGTGTCACGTGCCGTGGCGGCCGGTTCGCCGCCGAGGACTACCTGCTCGATGGCTTGGCGGATCA
The DNA here is from genome assembly GCA_035943635.1 of Actinocrinis sp. Taxonomy (GTDB): domain Bacteria; phylum Actinomycetota; class Actinomycetes; order Streptomycetales; family Catenulisporaceae; genus DASZBX01. Next base: position 33,636 of record DASZBX010000122.1, read on the forward strand.
AGGCTGATGCCGAGGCCGGCGCTGGCGCGGACTCCGATCTCGCGGAGCTGCCGCTGTCCAGCCAGAATCTGACCGCCGCGTGTTCTGCTCCCAGTACGGCGGAGGCCAGCACGCGCGGGTACAGGTCTCGGGCGGCGTCGGTGTGGGTGCGCTCGGCGATTGCTTCGGCCAGGGCGTGTTCGCTGGTCAGTCGGGCGGCCAGGTAGGCGCCGATGAGGGTGGGGGCGGCCAGGACCTCTCGGACTCGGGGCAGCCAGGTGTCCTCTCGGTCCGGCGCATCGGTACTCGAAGCGGAAGCGGAAGCGGGGCCGGAGCCGGGATCAGACGTGGCGTTGGAATTGGAGTGGGAGGCGGGGCTGGGGTCTGGGTCCTGGTAGGGATGGATGAAGGCCTGGATCAGTGCTTCGGCCAGGGACTCGGTGGGCGGGCGGTCGCGGAAGAGGTCGACGATCCTCGCCGTCCGGTCCACCGCCACGGCCACGATCGCCTCCTCGCGGCTGCCGAAGTAGTTCGCGAAGGTCCGGTAGGAGACGCCGACAGTGGTGGTGACGTCCTCGATCCGGACGTTCTCCGGGCCGCGCTCGATCGCCAGATGCAGGGCGGCGTGGCTGAGCGCCTCGCGCATCTGCTGCTTCTTGCGCTCCCGGAGCCCGGCGCCGACCGTCGCCGCCAGGTGCTGCTCGCCCGGGCTCAGCAGGCCGGGGTCCTCGGTCGGTTGGCCGGCGTTCGTGGGGTTCATGCGTTCCACGATACACTTTTTTGCCGAGTAGGCAAGTTTGCCTTATAGGAAACTTTTCGGTGTTACGCTAGAGGCTGGTGGGAAACGGCCCGAGCACGGGAAGGACACAGACATGTCGAAACTACGGGTACACAACCTCTCCATCTCGCTCGACGGATTCGTCGCCGCGCCTCGCCAGAGCCTGGAGCATCCGGTGGGCGAGGGCGGCGGGGTATTGCACGGATGGATCTTCGAGACCCGCTACGGGCGCCGGATGATCGGGCAGGAAGGCGGCACCGAGGGCCTGGACAACCAGTTTCTGGCTCGCGGGGACGTCGGGATCGGCGCGACCGTGATGGGGCGCAACATGTTCGGGCCGATCCGCGGGCCGTGGGACGGCGGCGATCCGGCGGCCGAGCGGTGGACCGGCTGGTGGGGCGCGGAACCGCCGTATCACCACCCGGTGTTCGTGCTGACCCACCACGCGCGGCCGCCGCTGGAGATGGAAGGCGGCACGACCTTCCACTTCGTGACCGACGGGATCGAGGCCGCTCTCGGCCTGGCGCGGGAGGCGGCGGGCGACTCGGACATCCGGCTGGGCGGGGGCGGCGAGGCGGTTCGTCAGTACCTGGCCGCGGGGCTGGTCGACGAGATACACCTGGCGATCGTGCCGGTGCTGCTCGGCGGCGGCGAGCGGATCTTCGAGGGGTTCGACGGGCGCGGGCCGGGTGCGCCCGACGGCTTCGAGAAGGTCGAGTTGGCCGCGTCGGATTCGGTCCTGCATGTCGTCCTGGCGAAGAAGTGGAGCGCGTAGGAAGGAAGAAACGGACAGAGTGCGCGGGAAGAAGCGGAGCACGTAGGGCGGAGCACGGAAAATGGCGACCGTTCGGGGAGGTGCGGAAAGTAGCTGATTGAATCCTCAGAGTAACGATCTGATGAACGCCCGGACCGGGGCGCCGTGCCGGCGTACCGTCGTGAGCGGTTCAGCAATCGGCTCAAAGGTGGCGAAACATGGAAGAACGTCCGCACAGCTCGGAGTTCGGCCAGCAGACCTGTGCCTACGTCCCGGAGCAGCCCGGTCCGCCGTCGACCGGGCGTGGCCGGGCGCGGGCGGGGCGGCTGGTGGTGGCGGGCGTCGCCGGGTTCTTCGTCGTCGTGGCCGGGGTCGTCGCCGCCGTCGGCAAACATTCGGCGGCGGCCGGCGCGGGGACGACGACTGCGAACTCGACCGGCCCGGGAGCGGCCGCGGGCGCTGTTCCGGCGGCTTCCGCGGGCCCGGCTGCCCAGGCGACGACGCCGGCCGGGCAGGCGGACGCCGCAGCCAGTGCCCCGGCCGGGCAGAACGTCGTCTTCAGCTGCACGGGCCAGGCCGGCAACGGAATCACCATCACCTACGGGCCGGAGGGATCGAGCTTCGGGGCGTCGTCCCTGCCGTTCAGCAAGACGCTGCCGCTGAATTCTGGCGCGCAGTTCTACGTCATCGACGCGCAGCTCCAGGGGTCCGGTTCGGTGAGCTGTTCGACAGTCGTCAGCTACCAGGACTCGGACGGCGCGTCGCACACGGTCGCCCAGTCGGCTGCCGCCTCCAGCGGGTACAACATCGCCAGCGCCGAGGTCTGCTCGGACTTCACCGGCGGCTGGCAGGACTGCTGAACCTGCCGCATCCGAAGCCGCATCCGAAGCCGAAGCCGATCCGCCCGCTCTGCTCGCCAGCTCAATGCAGCGTGCCGGTCTCCGGATCACGGGCGGTGAGGCAGTAGACCGACCCGGCCGGATCACGCATGACGGCCCAGTAGCGGTGGCGGGATACCAGCGTCGCGCCGAGGCTCTTGTGAAAAGCCGCGACCGCATCGACGTCGTCACCGCAGGCCAGGTCGATGTGACCCGTCACGACCTCCGGATCGCCGCCTGCCTCGTCGAGCCGTTGGACCAGGATCCGGAACGGCATGGTCGGCGGCGGCTTGATGACGTGGAACTCCGGCATGCCGCTCTGCACCGGCGCCCATCCGGTCAACGCGTGCCAGAATTCGAGCTCCCGATCCAGTGCGTTCGGCGGGACATCGAGGCATACTTGGTCCAGGCGGCTGCGCGACCCGCCGGGGTCCTCGAAGACCCGCACGCGCTCGGACTCGCCGTCCCAGCCGACCAGGCAGTACTGGAAGCCGCCGGGCGAGCGCAGCACTGAGAGCCCCGGCACCTGGTAGACCAGGCTGGATCCCAGGCCGAGCGTCACCTCCGTCGCCGCTTCCACGTCATCCACCGACAAGTCCACGTGGATTCCCCCGACATCCGCAGCACCTTGCAGCGCCTGCACTTTCACGTGCGCATCACCCTCCGGCGCCAGCAGGGTCGCGAACTCGTCGTGTTCTCCCCGAAAAGCCGACCTGCGGGTTCCGGTCGCCTGCGTCCAGAAGTCGCACGCGACCTGGTACGCGGCGGCCGGGCGGTCGATGAAGGCGTACATCCAGCGGATCTGCATGCGCCCAAAATACCGGTCGACATGCCGATCCCCGCACGAACAAACCACAGCGACATGAAGATGAGAGGTTTGATATGAGGCGCTACATACTCACCGGCACGCCCGGCTCGGGGAAGACGTCGATCCTGCGGAGCCTCCAGGCCCGCGGCCACGACGTAGTCGAGGAGGCTGCGACGGCCGTCATCGCCGCGCAGCAGGCGCGCGGCGTCGCGGAACCGTGGCAGGACCCGGCGTTCATCGATGCGATCGTCGACATGCAGCGCCACAAGCAGAGGCAAAGGGAACAGGAGCAGGAGCGGCAGCGGCAGCAACTAGAGGAAAAAGGCAGCTCAGCGATCGAAATCTACGACCGGTCGCCGGTCTGCACCCACGCACTCAGCATCCATATGGGTTACCCGATATCCGCAGCACTGACGGCCGAACTCGACCGGATCCAGCGGGAGCAGACCTACCAACGCCACGTACTCTTCATCGACAACCTCGGGTTCTGCGAACCGACCGCAGCTCGCCGGATCACCTTCGAGGACTCACTCGAATTCGAGCGCCACCACGAGGAAAGCTACCGTGAACTGGGCTTCGACCTCATCCACATCCCGGCGGCAGACGTCGAAACACGCGCAGACCTGATCGAGCGCACGGTCGCCGACCTGACCGACCGCGACCCGAACAGACCAACGCTGGACGTGCCGCCGCAGCACACGTACCGTGAGAACCAATAGTTACTCGCGAGTAGGGACACGTATGCCGCAGAACCGTGAGTTCGATCTGGTCCTGTTCGGCGCGACCGGGTTCACCGGCGCGCTGGCCGCGGAGTACCTCGCCGCGAACGCCCCGGCCGACTGTCGGTGGGCGCTCGCCGGGCGGGACCGAACCAAGCTCGAAGCGGTCCGCACGCGCCTGGCCGGCACCATCCCGGCCTGCGCCGACCTGCCGCTTCTGGTGGTCGACGCCACGGACGACGCCGCGCTCGAGGACCTGGCCTCGCGCGCCCGGGTCGTGATCAGCACCGTCGGCCCGTATCTGCTGCACGGCGAGCCGCTGGTCGCGGCGTGTGCGGCGGCGGGCACGGACTACGTCGACCTGACCGGCGAACCGGAGTTCGTCGATCGCATGTACCTGCGCTACCACGCGAAGGCCGTCGCCTCGGGCGCGCGGATCGTGCACGCCTGCGGGTTCGACTCCATTCCGCACGACCTCGGCGTGCTGTTCACGGTCAACCACCTCCCGGACGACGTGCCGATCACGGTCGACGGGTTCGTCCGGGCCAGCGGCACCTTCTCCGGCGGCACGCTCGCCTCCGTGCTCACCGCCTTCTCCCGGGTCCGGTCGATGGCCCGGACGGCCAAGGAGCGCCGGGCCGCCGAGCCCGCGGCCGCCGACCGGCGCGGCGTCCGCGGCGGACCCGGGCGCCTGCACCGGCCGACCGCGCCGCTGTCCGGCTGGGCCGTGCCGCTGCCCACGATCGACCCGCAGATCGTGGCCCGGTCCGCTGCGGCCCTGCCCGGCTACGGGCCGGACTTCCGGTACCGGCACCACGCCTCGGTCAAGCATCTGCCGGTGGTGCTCGGCAGTGCGGCCGGGCTCTCGGCGCTCTTCCTCGCCGCCCAGGTGCCGCCGCTGCGGGATGCGCTGGTTCGGGTGCGCGCGTCCGGGGCCGGTCCGGACGCCGAGACCCGGGCGCGCAGCAGGTTCAGCATCCGGTTCGTCGGGCAGGCCGGGGGCGAACGGATCGTGACCGAGGTCTCCGGCGGCGACCCCGGCTACGGCGAGACCGCGAAGATGCTGGTCGAGTCGGCGCTCTGCCTCGCCTACGACGAAGTGCCGCCCACGTCCGGGCAGGTCACCACGGCGACGGCGATGGGGAGCGCGCTGATCGAACGTCTGATCGACGCCGGGCTGAGGTTCACGGTGCTCGTTCCACTGGCTCCGAGCAGTGCGAACACGACCAGCGCGAACACGTCGGTCGACGGGTGATCCGATCAGAGATCCGGCGAACAGAGATCCGGCGGAGCCCGTCCCGCCCGGGAGCAACGGCCGGGAGAAAACGGCGTCTTCGTGGCGCCGTTCCGACGTCGCCAAGGCACCGCAGCCGTCACTCGCAAGAGTGTATTTTCGAAGACCGGCAGCGACCTGTCACAGCCTGTGGATGTACCGCGACCGGTGGCGACCTGCCCTCTTGCCGCCAGACCGCCCACTCGCCGCACCGGCGATGCACACGGGTTCGATAGCGACAACGGGCATCTTTGGTCGGTATTCGCCCACATGTGCGGTCCGGGTGAGTAGCGTTGAACCGTGACCGCAATCGTGTACGTCGACGGCTTCAACCTCTACTACGGGGCGCTGAAAGGCACGCCGTACAAGTGGCTCGACCTGCCTGCCCTGTGCCGCAGGCTGGTGCCGGACGAGCCGATCGCGGCCATCCGCTACTTCACCGCCCGGGTCAAGGCCCGGCCCGGGGAGACCGAGGGGCCCAACCGGCAGGACGCCTACCTGCGGGCGCTCGGCTCGTGTCCGGAGGTGTCCATCCACTACGGGCAGTTCCTGGTCACCACTTCGCGGATGACGCTCAAGCACCCGGCCGCCGAGGGGCCGCGGACCGTGGAGGTGGTCAAGACCGAGGAGAAGGGCACGGACGTGAACCTGGGCAGCCACGTGCTGCTCGACGCGTTCGACCGGGCCTGCGACCTCGCCGTGATGATCGGCAACGACTCGGACCTGGTGATGCCGCTGTCCATGGCCAAGGAGCGGTTCGGCACCCGGATCGGGCTGATCAACCCGCAGCGGTTCGCCAGCCGGGAGCTGCAGAAGATCGGGGTCGAGTTCGTCAAACCGGTCCGGGCGAGCGCCCTCGCGGACTGCCAGTTCCCGGACAAGGTGCCGCTGGCCCGGGGCGTCGTGCGCAAACCGGAGGGGTGGTGACGGGAACAGTACGCGCGCCCGGGCGGAACGCGGTGGACACAGCCGCGGGCTACAGTCGCGACATTCACAACACCCGCAGCCGGAACCCCGGGAAAAAGCAGAGACCCGCCGCAGGGGCGGGTCTCGCAGCCGGCCACCGCGATGACCGGGGGAATGACAAGAGCGTAGCACGCGCCGCCGCTGGTGGCACGGACTGCGGCGAAGATCACGCAAGGTCCTGGAACAGTCTTTGTCGCACTCTCGGCGCAGGGCGGATAGCCTCATACGCGCAGCATCATGCGCCGAAGGGAAAACAGTCGTGCCGGATTCACCACTCATAGCAAGCCTGCTGGCCGCGGTGTCGGCGTCGCCCGACAACGCTGTGCTGCGGCTGCACCTGGCCGAGCTGATGCTCGCCGAGGGCGACAGTGACGGCGCGGTGGCCCAGGCGGCCGCAGTACTCCAGCGCGACCCCGCCTCGGCGGCGGCCCGGCAGATGATGGCCCGCGCGGTGGCCGGCCCGGCCGCAAGCCCGGCGGGCAACCCGGCTGCGGGCCCGCTCGCCGCCCCGAGCCCGAACCCGGTGCCCGGCTCCGCGGACGGCCCGGCCGACGACGGCTCCCCCGACGGCCCCACCGCCCCCGCCGCGGCCGAGGCCGCCGAGCACCCGCCGGCCGGCCCGGACCCGGCCGCCGGCCCGCCCCCGCGGCAGGTCCCCGACGACGTCGAGTTCGACTGGGACGCCGCCAACCAGCAGTTCGCCGACATGGTCCCGCCCCGGTTCGCCGACGAGGCGCCCCGGCTGGTCACCCCGGAGGGCGCCGCCGAACCGGTCTTCGACCTCGAGGCGCCGGGCATCCGGCTGGCCGACGTGGGCGGGATGACCGAGGTCAAGGCCCGGCTGGAGGCGGCCTTCCTGGCCCCGATGCGCAACCCCGAGCTCAGCCGGCTGTACGGCAAGAACCTCAAGGGCGGCCTGATGCTCTACGGCCCGCCCGGCTGCGGCAAGACCTTCCTGGCCAAGGCCGTGGCCGGGGAGCTCGGCGCCCGGTTCTACGGGGTCACCCTGGCCGACGTGCTGGACATGTACATCGGGCAGAGCGAGCACAACCTGCGGGACATCTTCGACGTGGCCCGGGACAACGCCCCGTGCGTGCTGTTCCTGGACGAGGTCGACGCGCTCGGCGGCAAGCGCAGCCAGCTGCGCGCCTACGCGGCCATGCGCGGCGTGGTCAACCAGCTGCTGACCGAGCTGGACGGGGTCGGCCGGGGCAACGACGGGGTGTTCGTGCTCGCCGCGACGAACCATCCCTGGGACGTGGACGCCGCGCTGCTGCGCCCGGGCCGGCTGGACCGCACCCTGCTGGTGCTGCCGCCCGACCCGGACGCGCGGGTGGCGATCCTGCGCTACCACCTGTCCGGGCGGCCGATCGAGCGGATCGACCTGGCCAAGCTGGCCAAGCGCACCGACGGCTTCTCCGGCGCCGACCTGGCCCACCTGTGCGACTCGGCGGCCGAGGCGGCGCTGATGGACTCGGCCCGGACCGGCGTGGTCCGGATGATCGGGATGGCCGACATGGAGGCCGCGCTGGCCGGGATCAAGCCCTCGATCGGCTCGTGGCTGGAGACGGCGAAGAACGTGGTGATGTTCGCCAACGAGTCCGGCACCTACGACGACCTGCTCGCCTACCTCAAGCGCCGGAAGCTGCTGTGAGTCCGCTCGGGGCCGACAACCCGGCGCTGCGCGCGGCCCGGGCCGAACGGCTGCTCGAACTCGGCCGGGCGGCCGAGGCGCGCGCGCAGATCACGGCCGTGCTGGCCGAGGTCCCGGACGACGCCGCGGCCCAGCGGCTGCTGGTGCGCTGCCTGCTGAACCTGGACGACCCGGGCGCCCTGGACGCCGCGCTGCGGGCCGTCTCCCTCGCCCCGGACCACGAGCAGGGCTACCGGCTGGCCTCGCTGGCCTGCATCAAGGCCGGGCTGGACGAGCAGGCGGTGGCGCACGCCCGCAAGGCCGCCGCGCTGGCCCCGCACGAGTGGCGGGCGCACCACGTGCTCACCCGCGCGCTGACCCGGCCCGACCCGCAGGCCGCGTACGCGGCGGGCCTGGTCGGGGTGGAGCTGGCGCCGCTGGAGCCGGCCATGCACCTGGTGGTCGGGCTGGCCGCGCTCAAGTCCGGCCAGACCGACCGGGCCGAGCAGGCATTCCGGACCGTGCTGCGGCTGGAGCCGGACAACGCCACCGCCCGCAACAACCTGGCCGTGGTGGACCTGCGCTCCGGCCGGTTCGGCGCGGCGATGGACGGTTTCAGCGCCGCCCTGTCCGCCGACCCGCGGCTGCACCTGGCCCGCGGCAACCTGGACGCGGTGGTGCTGACCCTGCTGACCAAGCTGCGGTACATCGTGGTGGTCAGCGAGTTCGTCGCCTTCCAGCTGATCGCGAACGACCCGCAGCTGGACCGGGTCACCTCCGCGGCGCTGCTGGCCTGCTGGGCCGGCCTGATCGGGTGGGGTTGGACCCGGATCCCGCCCCGGCTGCGGCGCTACTCGCTCGGCGTGTTCCGGCGGCGCAAGCGGGCCGCCGTCTACGGCGCGGTACTGCTGGTGTCGGCCACCGGGCTGGTGCTCGGGCCGCTGACCAGGGTGGTGAGCACGGCGGTCGGCCTGGACCTGGCGTCTTTCGCGGCGCTGACCATTCTGGGCGACCTGCTGTGGTCCTGGCAGACCCGCCGGGGCAAGAACATCCCGGGACCGACGACCGGACGCTGAGCGGCGCGGGCGGCGGCGCTGGTCGGACGTGACCGTCAGCGTGCCTCGGGGCCGGCGCCGAGCAGGCGCAGCACGAGGTCGGTGAGGTCGTCGGCGAGGGCTTCGAAGACCGGGGCGTGGCCGGAGAGGCTGCGGTACCACATCGTCCCCCAGGCCATGTCCACGATGAGGTCCAGGTACGCAACGGCTTCATGACCGGGACCGTCGTGCCCTGCGACGGCGGCGGCCGGCTCAAGCCCTAGGCGGTGTTTGGGAATGTCTCAAGGCGCGAATCCGGTGATCGCCGTCGCCTGGCCGCACCGCACGCAACGGCACAGACGACCGAGTATGAGCCGTCCCGTGCGGCGCGCCCATGCTCGGCGCTGACCAGATTCGCCTCACCTACCAGCACA
>DASZBX010000123.1:0-40166 GCA_035943635.1 Actinocrinis sp.
CGCCGCCCACTCGTCCAACAACGCCGCATCCGCCGCGACAAGCTCATCCAGGTCACCTGCCAACTCATCCACGACAAGCCAACGAGCGACAGCACACCCAGGTCACACCAACAAGATCAACTCAAAGTGTCGCTGTAGTACAGGAACGTTTACTATTTGGATACCCAACTCTGACAGCTTAAAGCTGCCAGTAGTAGGTGACGGGGTCGGCACGGGTGTCGGAGCAGGCGATGATGTCGTTTGGGCCGCCTTCTGCTTTTGCAGCGTCGCTATCTGAGCGTTCTTAGCGGTAATGTCATCTGAGAGTTTGTCGTTTTGCTGCCACGCATAGACAGAGTAGGCAATAGCTGCGATGGCGATCACTGCCAGGACAATAGCGCCTGTAACTAATAGCGGCTTGCGACGGCCGACTGTACCATCATGTTTCATTGGGTTGTGGGTTAGTGGGTTTTCATTCATACTTCTCAGAATAATATCATAAAGAGATTTAATTTCCACCTATTGAGGTATTCGTCTCCCCATAGTTCTCATGCTTTGGATTCTTGAGTCGTTCATTTAAAATGAGCGATCAGACGTGTTTCTCATCTGTAACTAAGAAGAGTTTAGGTATCCCGCCACGCGTCCCCTCTAGCATCCGGGGAAAGGATGAGAACGTTGAAAACTGAAAAGGTCAGACGCAAGACGCGCAAGCGTCTTCGTACCCTCCTGTTGGCCATGAGCCTTGTGCTCGGTGGCTTGACGGGTGTGGTGGTGAGTGCTGGTGCAGCTCATGCCGACACGTCGCTGTGCGGCGGTGTCAACTACACCAGCTGCACTAGCGCCACCCCCAGCCGTACCGACCATGGGTACGGTGAGGCAGCTGACTGGTCCACTCACATGTACTGGACGATGTACGCCGGGCACAACTGCACGAACTACGTTGCGTACATGGCGATCCAGAATGGTGCAGCCACTCCATCCGTGAACCTGGGTAGCGCCGCAGATTGGGCGACTAACGCTGCGAAGTCCACGACTAAAATCCCGGTCAACAGCACACCTGCTACGGGCGCGATAGCTCAGTGGAATGCAGGTCACGTGGCGTACGTCGAATCCGTCGCGTACAACAGTGGCGGAACGGTTAGTTCGATAACCGTCTCCGAGGACAACTTCCCTGGTGGAGTCTATCCGAACGGATGGTTCGACTGGCGGACCATCACACCTGCGGGTGACTGGCCGAGTAACTTCATCCACTTCGCGGACTTGTCCAGTAGCGGTTCAACACCAACTTCCTACAAGGTCGCATTCCAGGCCAACAATGGGAGTCTGTACCTCTACAACCCCACGAGTGGAGCCACCGACACAACGCTCGGTGTAATGACGGGTACTAGCCCGGCTATCGCGCCACTCAAGGATGGCAGCTACGAGGCTGCCTTTCAGGCTGCCAACACGGGCAGTTTCTACCTGTACAACACGTCGAGCGGAGGAACTAACCTGTCGCTCGGTATGGCATCCGGAACTAGCCCGGCCGTGACGCCACTCACTGGTGGTGGCTACGAAGCCGCCTTTCAGGACAACACCGGTAACCTGTGGGTCTACGGATCGGCGGGTACGCACGATCTGGGACTCGGCATGGCCACGGAGACGAGTCCGTCCATCGGTGGTCTAAGCAACGGTAGTTACGAAGTGGCCTTTCAGGCCAACACGGGAAGTCTGTACTTGTACAGTCCTTCTTCGGGCGCTACCAGCCTTGCTCTAGGTATGGCCACGGGGACGAGTCCGTCCATCGCGGGTCTCTCCTCTGGTGGGTACGAACTGTCTTTTCAGGACAACACCGGTAACCTGTGGGTCTACGGATCTGCGGGTACGCACGATCTGGGACTAGGTATGGCGTCCGGGACCAGCCCGTCAACTGCCGGACTGAGCAATGGCACCTACAAGGTGGCCTTTCAGGCGAGTGGCAGTGGGAGTCTGTATCTCTACGACCCTGCGAGTGGAGCAACTGACACGACGCTCGGGATAGCCGTCGGTACCAGTCCCAGTATCTATGGGGCCGGTGACGGTTACGAGCTGTCCTTCCAGGATAACGCTGACAATCTGTGGGTCTATGGATCCGCCAGTATTGCCGACACAATGCTTGGTGTGAAGTCAGGCACCAGTCCGGCGATGGGGTAGTCAACAATGACGTAGCCCGTCAGCCCCGTGAAATAACGGGGCAAGAAGGTTAAAGTCCAGGAGGACGCACCGCAATCCAGCGTGTGTGTCCTCCTGGCAGTTTTTAATTTGAGATTATCCTCTTGGTACTACATGCAAGCCCCATCCCATCTAGCCGGAGGCGTATATCTGCTTGGCTGGAGGCGGGTTTTGAAATCTCCTGAGCTGGAAGGCTGTGCACTTCGAATATCCACAGTCAGCTGCCCGGAGGGCGGCATGGCACCATCACGACGGCGTTGCGAAGTCAACATGTTCTAATATACTTTCTAACAGGGGTAGTCATGCTCCACCGCAGCTCTTGACACGATGAGTTTTCGTAAGTGGGGTCGTTCTACCCCCGTTAACTAACGTCGTAAAATGGTGATTGTGCGACGTTAGGTACGCACGTCGACCCAGCCCGAGCCCTGCCGGTCTCCATTTGGATCTGGTCATCGAGAACTTTACTTCCGCCTATCCTGCTTGCCGTACCGCTTCTCGAAGTACTCACTGAGTGCCAGATCAATAATCTCTTGCATACTGTTGCCCGTGCTGGTCGCTTCTTGCTTGAGCTGCCTCCGACGGTCGGGGTACATGTAGCTACTGAAGGCAGCCATCGACACAGTGGTATCTACTGCAAGGAGTCGAGGGTCTTGTATCACTGTCATCGGCTGCACTGGTAGGTCGCGTTCTTCCACCGGATCGCTCTTGACGGTTTGATCCTCGTGACTCAACTCAGCCGGCGGCTGGGCGATGACCTCTTCAACTACTGTTGGCTGCTCAGTTTGAGTAGTCGCGACATCAGCAGGATCATCCTGAGGAACACCTACCCGCGGTGACCGTCTCTCACGACGGGCCGCTATCAGATCTCGTAGGTCTTTATTCGACGCTGCCATACGCTAACTTCCTGGCTAGCCGCCGATACACTTCCGAGGCTGGATGCTGCGGATCAAAGAGCACTCCTGGTATGCCGCCAGCGTTACCCTTGTCGAGCGATGCCGCCTTGGGCACGACGAATGATAGGTCTGCATCGGGATAGTCTTGCTGGACACCCTCAAGGACACTCGACGAAACGATCGTCCCCTTCTCCACGTTGGTGAAGATAATCTGGCCAAGGCGCAGTCCCTTGTTGTAGGCGCGGCGGGCATCATCGATGCCAACGACGGTTTGGGCCAGACCTTCCTCTGAGAAGCCGCGAGTGGCAACAGGGATAATGACTTCATCGGCAGCGGCCAGAGCGTTGTAGGTCATGTAGCCCTCGCTTGGCGGCGTATCGATCAGTACGAAGTCGTAGTCGTCCTTCAGCTGGTCGATGATTTCACGCACCCGGAACATGTCACCTGGAGACATGTTCATCCCTGTCTTGGCTAACCCTCGGTTCGCTGCCATGACGTCAAGGCCGAAGTCAGTCCGAAGTATCACCGAGCGTGGGTTGAGTTGAGGATCGGCAAAGAGGTCGTTGATACCACCCCCTAGGTTGTCCAGATCAAAGCCAACTCCGGTCGTTGCATTGCCCTGCCGGTCTAGGTCGATGAGTAACGTTCGCTTGCCGAGTTCAACCAAAGAAGCAGCGACGTTGGTTACTGTCGTTGTTTTCCCCGAGCCCCCTTTGTACATCATTACTGCAATAGTCTTCGTCATATCCGATATTGTTAGCTATATATCTAACAATATCACAAGCAAGCTTGATTGCAAGCAATGATATATGCAATGTTGATTGCTTGTTTGCTTGCAAACAATCTTGCAAACAAACAAGCAATCAAGCATAATTGAAAAGTGGAACAACTAGCGAAATGCAACCTATTCAAGCAAAGGAAAACTACGTGATAAAGAACGCAGCAACTATCTCACCCCATCTCCTAGGACAGCTCTCGAAAGTCTTTGTGACCGAGCGACTAGGAATCAAGCCAGAGCACCACCAATTGACATCGGATACAGCGTGGATTCATCTCGCCGAGCGCCTGATGAGAACGCCCGCACCTAAGATAAACAGGCAGTCAAGCAAAGCTAAGAGACAAGGAGGAAAGCGATGAACACACCAACACTGACCGATAGCCACAAACCTACAAGCGGGGAAGTGGACAAGCCCACAACACCGTTAGTGGTCAAGTACACCACTCACTTGCCGAAAGAATGGGTTAAGTGGGTGAAGCGCGAGGCCGTAGAGCGGGAAGTCAAAGACTATGAGGTGGTCATGATGGCGCTGGACTCCTTCCGCCGCAGTCGCCAGCCCTTGATTTCCATAGAGAATGGCTCATAATAGAACCTAGTTATGACTAATGAAGAACTATTCAACGACCTCAAGCAATTCATTGACGCGAAGCTCTCGCAAGAAAGAGCACATACCGATGAACAGCTCGGCAAGGTTCAGGACGACATCAAGCGACTAGATACGAAGATCGATCAAGTCCAAGATGGCATTGGCGACACGCTGGTTAAGCTGACGAAAGCGCTGGATGTTACCAAAGAAGTTCGGGATCACGAACGACGCTTGACGCGCCTTGAACACCGTGTGGCATAAGAATCATCGCCCCAACAGGGGCGATTCTTTTTTTGATTGTAATAACGCTTTAAAATGCTTATACTGGAGATACGCTAGCGTCTACCCAATGCTATGGATTTAGTCGCTAGCCTATCGGTTTTGAGGGTATCGCGTCCCGTTGTAAATTTGCTCACAAAAGAGTGTTGCTTTTCTTGTTAGTTTTGTTTATTATGGATATATAGCATTGGTTAGACGCCGAGAGCCCTCGAAAGAGGGCTCTTTACTTTTCTAGAACCTTCGCCACCACGCAGGTACACCGAGCCGCCCAACCAACCTAAAAACCCTCAATAGGGCTAACTTCGTGTTGCCCAAAATCAGGGTAGGAGAAACCAGCATGGCTGAACGTATCGGATCAACAGTAACGAAACGGCGAGACTTCTATAGAAATAAGGCAAGCGATAGCTCCTCCGTTACTTCTATAGAAGAAGGGCAGGATCTACCAAGAGAAATTGACGATCTCATAGACAACAAGATGTACCGTCGTAAGTTCAATGCACTCGTCCGAAGAGGGCACCTACAAGACCTCCTCGACCTCGCAGAGGTAGCGAGAGGGAAGGACACACCGAGTCACTGGTTCGCAAGAGCCACTAGGACGACCCCCGTACCGGGGAACGAGAACAAGCCAACCTTTTGGGAGCGCTCGCTTAAGTTCCTCACCAAACTGCGCAAAGTACGACGCATCGCTAAGGAGATCGGTCAGCGTCTCAAGGTACCAGCAGATAGTGTGAACGCCGTGTTTAAGGCGGCGTGGAGGCATAACGAAGGTGCAGTTCGCATGGCGGTGACCGCCGCCGAGACAGGGAAGAAGCATCCGTTCGGACTGTTCTGCACCCTCGCATTGAAGAAGCCAGACATCCAAGCGGCCTGATGCCCCGTAGGACGCGATGAGATCGGCTGTGAGAGCTGCCAGCGTGGAAGACGACTTCACGGCTGCCTGACCCCGATTTTTGACCTGTAGGGCCTGTGAGACAGTCGCTTCGCGGAAAACTTGCACTCCAAGTGCGCGCGTCTGAGCGTAGAGATCGCGCCCACCAAGGCCACGCCGGCCACGACCCGTAGAACGGGTCTGTTTAGTGCGCACCGCGGTCATCTCTGGTCAGTGCTCATCCAACGGACAGAGCAAGCGTCGTAGGTGGTGTAATCCTCGAACGCGGCCGGCGGGGATGGTAGGAGCCAACGACCTTCGGTGAGCGAGGCCGACTCTAGAAAGTGCTCACCACGATGACTACCACTGGGAGCAGGTGACGGTCGATCACAGTCACGACTTGCCACCTGATACACGTGTACCCGTATGGCTCGGTGCGCCGCTAAGTCCTCGATGGAATAACGAAGGCCACGCTGTACTTGGCTCGCGTCACTGCGACGTAAAGCTTAGCCTTATCGACGACATCGTCAGGTTGGCGAGAGCTAAGAAACTTAACCATAGACTTCGGAGGAAAAATGAGTACCCGGTCAAATGTGCCTCCCTTCGAGACTCCGAAGTTGATTGCCGAGAAGCCCTGTACGGCTGTCGCCTTGCTGTAACGCAGGATAGTCGGCGAGTACTGATCGACATACTTCTCGACCTCTGATGGCTTAATCATGAAGATGCCATCATGTTCGGTAATTTCGCTGTTCATCGATACTGTACGGGGAAGATCCGGGTAGAGCCCATCAGCAAAATCGCAAATCGTTTGATTGCAGCGATAACTCTCGACTCTGTTTTCGATGACGCATCTGCTTGTTCGCTTGTCTAACCAGGCCCCAATGCCGCTGCCTCTGAACTTGCTATTCTTATTCGACGTATTGGTCATGTAGGTTGCTTGGCGTGGATCACCAACAACGGTAATGGCTACCGGAGACTGAAAGAGTAGGTCAATGAACTCAAGGTCGTAACCGGCCATGTCTTGCACTTCGTCAATGTAAATATGATCAAACACCCTCGCCAAGCGGTCAATGACCTTTCCGCCACTGAGCGTATTGGCGTCACACGCAAAGTCTGCAACCCCGTTGCGATAGATCGAACTGTGCGTGTCGAGATAGTACTTCCGGGGGTTCGACTTAGTCACAAACCGGGGACGAGCGCCGATAAAGTCGAGACCCCGCACGACCCCAACATCTCCAAGCACAAAACTTTGGTACGGACGGACGCACTCATTCAGCAAAAAAGAGAACCAGCCAAGGACCGTAACGTTAGACGGCAAAGTCCCAGTACCAGCACTCAATCTTTCCATGATCTGACGAAGGTTCTCATTGGTGTAGGTAGTCACGAGAACCTGCTGGTCTGGTTCGCTGAGTACGCAGTCGATGATGTGCTGCGTCTTCCGTGAGCCGGCCGCCGCGATGATCGCCTGATTGTTATGCGACAGCATCTTGGATGTACCTTGGCATCGTCAGCGGCAGTTCCGTTTCAAATACTTTCAATGCGCAGGTCGTCTTGTTATTCTCCATGAACTCTATGAGCTTGGCCTCTGTTTCATGCTTCGTGCCTAGGATTGCATTCATCCCGTCGAGACCGTTTGATTTTACAAGTTGTGGTTCTAAGGTTGGATAGTTTGAATCGTCACCCACATAGACTTCGATGTTTGGAAACGTGAGATAGTTACCACAACGATCCTGACGCACCTCTGCTGCATCTTTCCCATCGTTGTCTGTGACAACAGCGATGCGATTTTGAGGCAGCAAACACGCAATGTCGAGGAACCGCTTAAAGGTAAGCCCTCGGGCGTTGATGACATCTACCCCATTATCTACCGGGAGACAGCGATGCGCGTCGAGATACGCCCGCTGAACGACGAGCTCATCTGATGGTCCTTCGACGAGGATCGACCGTCGAGCAAGCACCACTCGAAGTGTGTCGTAACCGGAGAGCTTGCGGAAGTAGTCTTGCGTATCGGCTGGCAAGCTATCAATGCGATGCCCTTTTTCGGGGGAGAGCAGAATCAGCTTCTCCAATCCGAGCTTATTCAAGACGTACGAACTGTGCGTCGTGACGAACACCTGTTTACCTACGCACTTGTCGCTGATCTTTTTCATCAGCTTGCCAAGGTTGAGAAACGACAAGTGATTTTCTGGCTCTTCAATCAGGACGATGTGTGCCTCGTCCACTTTCTTGCCGAGTGCCAGCAGAATTTTGAGCGTGTTCTGTTCGCCCTTCCCTACATACTGGACGGGGAGATCATCCAGATGAGGAACGATATTGCTTTCCCAACTCGACTTCTGTGACACGTCTATAGCGAGTGACAGAGCACGATCACTTACCTCGCTCGGCCCCCCGCCAAGCTGTTGGTTAATCTTCATGATCGCCTCGTCCTCCGAGAACGCTTCACGGAGGCTGCGATAGGCCCTCGACAGCTCGACTCGTTCGGACAATTCAAGGTGCGAGTTGAGGATGCCGCTGAGGTAGTAGTCGACACCGTTCTGAAGCTGGATGTTGGAGGCATCAATCAACGAGGCTCTGGCCGGAACACTGTGGAACGTGATACCCAAACCTCGAAAGTCCAGCCATTCGACTTTATAATATTCCGTTGGTACCACTTTGACCTGCATCGGCTTCTTGATGAATTCCGAGTAGTCCGCTGCGTAATCTGGGTTGAGCGCGACTCTCACGCGCACACCGGGCTCGTCAGCTTTGAGAAGGTTGTTCGTGCCTGACAGTGAGGCAGGTGCGGTCTTGTCGAGAAACAGGTCGATGATGATTTCCGGTGGCGTAGGAGCCTTTTTATCGCGCAAACCCTCGATGTACTCGCGGACCGCATCCTTGTGGAACAAGTAGGGAGAAAGCTCCTGCACCAAGCTTCGTCCGCGTAGCCGACATGTCAGTGCCAAGCTGATTGCTTCAAGTATCGTCGACTTCCCCGCATCGTTATCTCCAACAAGAATATTTATCCTGTCGTCGAATTCGAGCGTGAAATTGCGAAACGTTCTGTAATTTTGGATAACGATCTTACTGAGCATCGTATGGCCCCCACTTAAATGCCAAGTCCATTATATAGAAGACCGCGAACTAAAGCGATCACTGCTTGATTGATCACGCCCAGGCAGAACGGGCAGACCTCACTCAGGGCTTCAGCAGCGTAGCAGTACGGGACTGTCCGGCTTATCTAAATGGATAAACTAGCTCACGCGTTCGAACAAACTCGGTCCATCCAACGCAGTACACACACCCAGTTGATCCACCGCATCAACCTCACGCCAGCCGCGGCCTCTAGGCTGGCTCTGTTCAGTGCGCTCTGCGGTCCCCTCTGGTCGAGGTCGATCTACCGAGTTGAGTTCGTGCCGTAGGTACGGGCGTCCTCGACCGCAGTCGGCGGAAAGGGTAGATCGGGAAGACCTCGGCGACTCCTAGTGAGCAGTGATCGCGCACACAGAAGGCGCCCCATCAAACGAGGCGCCTCCGACGCGTTGATCCTGCCGACCTTCTCGATGCCGGCGGGGCGCTCCTGAACGAGCTCTCCTAGCCGGACGATGAAGGTGCTGCCAATCAAGCCGGTTTCAGGGCTACACAGATCGTCAGCACGATGCCGAGCACAGAGGCAAGTGTGAGGTCTTCTACCAGACGGCGACGTGCGACGCAGCGAGGTGATTCACGGCGCACGATCAACGATCGATGGCGCGCACGATTTGTTGAGCCCCAAACGACCGAGGCAAGAAATGGTCGCTTAGCTAATCGCCGTGACATCAAGTGCATCCTGTTTCAAGTGACCGAGAGCTTTTTGCCATGCTTCCGCTCTCGCTACGTCGTTGTACTTGTCTGAAACCGGCCAGTGGTCGGTGCAGTTGGCGCAACGGTATTCATCGACATCATGCAAGTCAATCTCACTCGCATTTAAGATGTCCTTGGCAAGACCACTCTCGCTCACAGTGTAGCGCCGCGAGCATACGATATAACACTCTAATTCGTCACGGGTACATGATGCGTTGCCTTCACAATCACAAACACCACTAAGGTCTCCTTGCAACTCGCGCTGTACTAGAAAGGTGTACGCAGCATCGATAATTCCATTGCCGTGATAGTCGTCCCGTACTTTGCACAGGTCCATGAGATGACCTATAAGGTGTGTCGCTTCTACTAGTAGGTCACCTTCGTCTCCATGTATGCGCTGTTCTACTTTGTTCATATCGGATCCTCCTTATGCTTGCCAGAGCACCAGAAAGAAGCTATATTAGTAGCTGGAGCTCTGGTACCATCAGGGCTCTTTTTTGTATACTCTTATTATAATTCATTCACCCCTGTTGATCAATAGATTCCACCCCTGTTAAGGCCGTAGTAAATACAACGGCCTTAAAGACTCATCAGGCTGGTAATAAGCTCCCCGATGAGCACTGCCTTGACCATCTCCCTCTGTTCTTCGGGGAGCTTCTGGATGAGCCTCCCGATCTCTGCCTTACGTGCCTGCTGTCGCACGACGAAGACCACGTAGGGGAAGTACTCCTCACTACTGTTCTCCGCCGCCCGCCAGTAGCCTGAGATCTTCTCCGTCAAGCGGATGGGTCGCTCAGTCCCGAGGTCAATCTCTAGAAAGTAGCTCCCCGTCCGTTGCTGGTGAGGGAAGTCGAGCACGGCAAACAGGTCTGCCCGCACTGGTGGAACGGGAAGCTCTACGTCCCAGCGCTTCAGCACGAGGACACCAGATTTCTCCGCCCGCCGGAGTTCAAGGTAGGTGTCGGCGATCATGAGGGCGTGGTCACTCACCACGGCTGACGGACGCCCTTCGACTTCAAACAGCGCCCGGCCGTACCTCCCGAGCTGATACACGTAGGGACTCGTCCCGCCCTTATCCCCGTGAGCTCGACGCCCCACACGTGCAAGGTAGCCGAGCCGCACCAACCGCCGCAGCACGGTGTTTGGGACGGAGTGCGAGCGGTCGGCAAAGAGGAGTTCGCTTATATGTAGCGAAGAGAGCTGGGTGAACGTGCCAACTAGCTTCAGGATGTCGGTGTCTCGGGGGGTCATTTCCATGGTGTCAGGTTCCTATAGAGTCACGTAGTGATAGAGGTGGGTGTTCTCCCTGTTCAGAGGGGGTATGGGGGTAGTCCAATAACTAGGGCTGTTCTACCCCTGCGCTAGGGGGTTGGGCTGGGCCTGCGCTACGAGCCCGCACTACTCGTTCCACGCCTTTCCGCCGAACTTTCGCTTCTGGCTCGCCGCTCGGCCGAGCGGCGGCGTCCCACGCCGCCGTGAGATTTCTGCTTCTACCTCGGCAGCAGGTCTTCCATATGCCTTACGCGAAAGCTCCCGCACCCGGTCGGCAAGCCCTGTCGGATCACGAGGCGGCAAGGTAACCGCTGTCATTGGGGCACTCACGCCGCCGCTCGTTGCGAGCCGCATAATTACCTCGAAACGAGCTTGGTTGGTGAAGTCGTCCTCGGTGACGCTGCGACCAAACTGGCGCGCAAACGAGCGGGCCTCATCGGCAGAAGTCTGGAACACCACCGTTGAACGGGCGTTGTTCTGGGTGGCGTCCTGCAACTCTTTGGTGAGCTGGCCGAGGAACTGATGCGCCACCGTCATTGCGAGGCCAAGGCTGCGCGCCTGAGCGAACATGTCGGCCGGTGAGATGGGGAGGTTCAGGAAGTCCTGAAACTCATCGAGGTAGAGCATCGTAGGTCTGTCAGGACTCGCGGCACCGCTCAGTACCGCGCTCCAGATGGAATTAAGCAGCAGACTGCCCAGCAGGCCGGCTGTCTCCTTGCCCTCGGTAGAACGGCCGAGATTAACGAGCAGGATCTTATTTCCTCGGATCACCTCGCGGAGGTCGATAGTGCTGGAGCTCTGCCCGATAATGTTCCGGATCGAGCGGCGATTGTTGAGCTGCCAGATGCGATCTGAGAGCGGCTTGAAGTACTGCTCCCTCTGCGCACGGGGCAGACTGGTAATTTCCTGCCACCAATGCGCCAGTTCCTCGACATGTGAGACGCCACGGATCAGGTCATCCGAGAACTGCTGCTGGTTGCCCTTCGGTACGCTCAGCGCGCCCATGTCCGCGAACGTCATCTGTCCACGTGTGCCCTCGCTCATGAGAAGCGTCAGGATCAGGTGGTAGAAGCCCTGCCGAACACGCACTCCACGGGCATCCTGCGGATACAAGTGGTCGAAGAGCCGTTGGATGTCGGCGGCGACCACGTACGGCGAGCCCTGCAAGATGTTGAAGCCGATCGGGTATTCCGTGTCGGTCACGTCCAGGAGCACAACGTCTTGAAGGCGCCGTTTTGGCACGCGGTCGAGTGCCGCTTGAAAGAGGTCGCCCTTGCTCTCAATGAGGATGACGCCGCGGCCATCCTCCATGTCCTGAACAATCAAGTTGCTCAGCAGCGCCGTCTTGCCCGATCCGGTTGGCCCGACGACTTGGAGGTGTTGAGCCGACTCGATCTGACCGAGGGCCAACAGCCGTTCATCGGCGGGGAAGTTGGAGCGAGCAATCACGCGACCGACGCGCGGTACTGCACCTGTCGCCGGAAGGTGACGTGTCCGGCTGCGTGGCAGCCCGGCAATATGTGGTTGCCCGATCGGCCACGAGACCAGACTGACCAACTCACTCGCCGATAGCTTCGCCGGGAACAGCATCGGCGCGGCGGCCTGGTGGACACGCTCGATCACCTTGCTCGTGCGGGTGAGAGCTCGCTTCCTGAAGCGGGTGTCTGGGCTCCGCACGCTGTGGAGGCTGTCATGCACTCTGGAGAGAAGGCGTTCGGCGTTCAACTTGTCGGCGGCCTTTACCGCTACCCGCAGCACAGCAAGAAAGTTCGGTTCACTCAGCTTGGCGCGACGATCGGCAATTTCGTCCTTGTCCGCACTACGCGACCCCACCAGGAGCTGACCGACCACGCTGTAGCCGCTGGCTCGCATGTCGTGGTCTTGCTTCGGAAGGTGTTCGTTCACAGCAGGCGCCACTACCCACTGAAGCAGCAACGCTTCACCTCGGCGGAGGCTCTGCATGTTGGTAAGGACACTGGCTGACACTGCATCAACGTCGTGGATGTTGAGACGACGGCTGGGGTTCGTCAGACCAAGCTCCACCGCTGTCGTCCATTGGTGCTCGGGTTCATCGTCTTCGGGTGTCACCGTCATGCCGGGAACCAGTGAACGGAGCTGGGGAACGATGTAGTCCGCTGCCCCGCGTGGCACGCGCAACCGGTGGACGATGCCGAGATCCGTCGCCCCTACCTCGAACACCATGGACGGCATGTTCAAGAAGCCGTCAGGCCGCCCGCGAAGCGTGCCGCTGACTGAGTGCAGCCATTTCATCACCTCAGCACTGGCAAGCTCTGTGGGGAAGGTCAAGCGGTATGAGAGACGTGGCTTATCTGATTCCTTCATCGTTTCGAGTCCCAAGAAAATGGCGCTGGGGAGAAGCGCCAAGGCAAAAGCAACAATGGGCAGCAAAGTGGGACTCATGCTGATCTATTTTCTCATATCACCATGAGTCTCAGCTGTTGTTTCTTTTCCTACCACCGCGTCATCCGGTGATAGATGAAGCCCATCACGACGACGACAATCAGCGCGGCGATGAGGTAGGGCACCAGCGGTGCAACGACCCACCACACCACCTTGACGGCGAAGGCCGCCAGCAGCAGTGTGACGAGCAAGGCCCGAGTTTTTCTCATGCGTGTCATCTCCCTTTGAATGGAGCCGACCCACGGTCGAGGCCGGCGGAGGATTGGAACCGAGGCATCAAACGCCCGGTCCCCAGAGTGAGGGCCGGGCGTTTGATCACGGTGCTTCTAGTCGCGCTGCTGGTACTCGTTGATGAGCCGCTCGGCAACGCGCTCGGTAGCGGCGGCATCGTGCATGCCGAAGAGCATGGCGGTCTCGATCTCGCGCTCCCGCTTCTTCCGGGCGATGCGGATCATGTGGGGCACCACAACCTTCCGGTACCACTTGATGAGGCGGTAGATCCCGTAGATCACCGCAGCAAGGATGATGAAGCCGATCATTTCGTTCTCCTTAGTCGAGTTCTTCGTCGGTGGTGATGTCTTCTTCTGTGAGCGCCCGATCACCGCTAGCGAAGAGCACCGTGATGCGCCGCTTGATCGTTGAGCGACGGTGCCTCTTCGGTTCCGGCTGGCTGAGCTGGGACCCAAGCTCGATTCCAGCGAGGTAGGCGGCATCAACGGGGCTGTACCGATCTACCTTGGTTCGCTGTTCTTCGCGCCCAGACATCAGTGGCCGCCGAAGTTACGGATGTCTCGGGCGGTGCCGTCCGAGAACGCCCTCACGATCGGGGCGACGAGCGACGTCATGAACGGGTCGTCCTGCATGAACCCTTCCTCGCCTCGAACATCAGGTTCGCAGCCGTCTCCTGCTCGCGCTGCTGCATCGCCCGCTGCGGCTTGGATGCCCTCGACATCACGCTCTTGCGGTCGCCGGGTTGGCCGAGGCCACCCAACATCAACTCGCTACACATCTGCTTTCCTCCATCAAGTCGCGATGCTGGGCCGGTAGAAGCCCTGCACCTACGGCGAGCCGGTCTGGTGACTAGCTCGCCACGACTAAGAGTGGAGCATCATCCCGTTCAGCGTCAAGCCCCCGTACGCAAGTTCATTACGCTCTTGTTGGTCAGCTCACCGAACAGGTATGATGGCCCCATGCCAGATGGAGAAATGACCCCGCAGCAGAGAACGGCCGAGACCAAGCGCAAGCGCACACGGGAGTGGATCATCACCTCCACGCTCGACCTGTACGGCGAGCTGGATAAGGGTGACTTCACGCGTGATCAGATCGCCGAAGCAGCAGGAGTGGGGTCGACAACACTCAGCAACCACTTCACCCTCAAGTTCGAGGTTCTCCGAGCAGCGCATGAGCGCTTGCTCGCCCCTATCATCGAACCGATCACGTCAGGCCAGGAGAACGGCACCTACAAGCCAGACGACGGCAGGGATGAGCTGATCCGCTACCTCTACGCCGTAGCCAAGCTCAGCCAGAAGCACCGGGCACTTACGGTGGCGATGATTCGCGCATACTACGAGACAGGGCCGGAATTTCGGCATGAGTTGTATGACATGGGGAAAGCTGTCGAACTTCACCATCATCGACTCGACAAGATGCTTTCCGGCCACATCGTTGAAGGCTTGTACCCCGTCTTTCACACACCGCCATTCAGGCCAGCATCACCGACTGAGCTATTTGGTCACACCCCTCGGCCTCGCTCCTATTTGGAGAACTCGACCGTTCTGCGCTTTATGAACACCTTGCTCAACGAGCTGTACCACCGACCAGCCAAGGAAGCGCCGCTGGCAATCACACGTGATGTAGGCAGGGATCTTCTTGCAGTCGCGCTTCCAGACGAAGATACGACCGAACTGTTCACCACGCGCCTGCCGCTGATTCAACGCAAGGTCGATAACTGGTTCGAGCAGCGGAAGCAGCGCGAAGAGCGAGGGTGGTAGATAGCAAGACTTAACAATGAACCGCCCCGCAGTAGTGCTGCGGGGCGGTTCATTGTTACTGAGCTATAGAAATGAAGCAGAGCGAGCTTTTCAAGTCGCTCGCGCTTGCACCACCGTATAGTTCTCCTAGATATTGCATTTATAGCCAATAAATGTTATAACTATACGCAGATTGCTCCAATCAGCAATTGCCCTCTCTCCTTCTCGGATAGGGCGTCCCGTCAACTAGTTCTTAGTTGCTGGCACGCCCTATCCGACGTTTCAAGGAGAGACGCGTGTCAACAGAAAACCTCACCCCTCAGCAGCGAACCGCTGCCACCAAGAAGCGGCGCACGAATCTTTGGATCGCTGACGCCGCCCGAACCCTGTTCAATCAACATGGCTGGCATGGCGTTACCCGCGACCAAGTTGCTGAGGAAGCAGGTGTCGGCTTCACGACGCTGAGCAAGCACTTTCCCACAAAGCGGTCGCTGGCCATTGCGGCCTATGCGCCTCAGGTCATCGTGTTCATGTCGACAGCTGGAACGGCTCTCGCCACCAAGGCGGAGGCCGAGCCGTTGCTCGTCAAGTTCATTCAGGAGCTGGCCGACTACTTGGCCGCTCACCCAGCGATGGCCATCGCACTTCTGCCACTGAGCCGCGACCCCCGGAGTCACGGCGAGGACGAGGAAGCAACGCACGTCGTGAGCTTCCGCGATCTCGTGGAGTTCATCAGCAAACTGCTGGTGCAGTGCAGCAATGCGCATGGCCAAGATAGTGCTGCGGTGGACGACACCGCCGACTTCGCCCTGTCTGGCCTCCTGACATGGATCGTCCAGCACCCGGAACGCTCCGGGAAAGACGCTGCCGTCCTTATGTTGAGGCATCTTCTGTAGACATCCCCGAACCCCGTACTCCCGAGCGAGAGCACCCCGTGCCCGTTCAGGGTGCGGGGTGTTTTTCGTTAGCTGCCCAGATAATTGACGCATCGTGTCCGAGATGCGTTAATCGGATCTCGAAGCCTTCTTAGGAGCGCTCTGAATGGCTGTAGTCACCCGGAAGGCCATGGTTGATAGTAGCTGTGTGAACCCCACCCCTCTATGATGGACAACAACACACAGGTAAGAAAGGTTCATCCATGGTTCAAAAGGTAGAAGTCACTCTTATCGATGATATCGACGGCAGCACGGCCGACGAGGTCATCACCTTCGGTCTCGCTGGGAAAAGCTACGAGATTGACCTCAGCACCAAGAACGCGAAGAAGATGCGGACTGCGCTTGAGCCGTACGTGGCTGCCGCCCGAAAAGTGACTTCGCCCCAGAAGACAACGGGTCGGGGCAGCTCTCGACAGGCTGCATCAGACACGCTAGATACCGCCGCAATTCGTGAGTGGGCCAAGGACGCAGGTCTTCCAATTTCAGACCGTGGCCGTATCTCAGCCGATGTCGTCGAGAAGTACAAGGCTGCGCACTAAAAGAACGGGCGAACTACCTACACGGCCGCGGTGACCCTTGAGTCGTCGTTTCTAGAGCCGCCGCCGGCCTGCCCCGTGAACCGGCAGTTCTACCGGTCGAACTCCCCATCCTTGATCCCGGCAACAAACGCCTGCCACTCGGCAAGCGTGAACTGGAGGGTCGGGCCATCCGGGTCTTTGGAGTCACGCACCGCCATGCCGTCAGGGAGGTCGGCGACTTCAACGCAGTTACCCCCCTGCGTGTTGGAGTACGACGCTTTACGCCACACCGCACCACTAGACCCAGATACCCGGTTCACAAGTCCTCCATCGCCGCCTTGATCATGTCGGCCGACAGTCGAGGCGAGAGCGCCGTCGCACGTGTCAGGTCAAAGGCGAGATTACACTCAGCAACCGGCCCCGGCGACTCGATTAGAACCGAACTTCCTCCGTGGCTCTCGATGTACCCAATGTCCGGCGCGTCCGCGAAGGACAGGAGCGTCAAGCCACCATCGAGGCCCGGATACTCACCAGCATCAAAGGGAACCACCTGAACGAAGACGTTCGGCAGCCTCGTGACCTCAAGGAACTGGGCCAACTGCGCCCGCATGACCGCCGAGCTTCCGATCCGCCGTCGCAATACCGCCTCGTCCAGAACGAACCAGCAGAGCGGCGCCGGTGATCCCTTCAAGATGGCCTGCCGACTCATGCGCGCTGAAACGGCCTCATCCAACACGTCCGGTGTTGAGTGGACAGCACGAGCAGCGAGTACCGCACGGGCATAGTCAGGTGTTTGGAGTAACCCCGGAACCAGCTGGCATTCAAACGATCTGATCTGCGTTGCCGTGGCTTCGAGCTCAACGAAGTGTCGGACGAATGCGGGAAACGTGGCCCGACTCAGCAGTGGCCAGAGACGGATGAGCGCACCATCCGTGTCAAGCGCAACGTCACAGCGTTCTGCGAATTCACGGGTCGGGGTGCGCTTGGCCGTCTCCACCAGCCCGACCAGTGCACCCGTGTAGTTGATCACGTCGCCAAGCCGCTCCTGAGTGAGGCTCGCAGCCAGCCGAAAGCGCCGCAGCTCGGCGCCGAAGTAGGCGGCCACCGATGACGATGGGTCAAGATCGAGTGGCTGGGCCATATATCCGCCTATCCAACACTGTCATTGTTGAGCGACGTGGTATCGCTAGGGTAACGCAATTGGCGCACGCTGGGAATGTAATCCCTATTCCCAGGTGGTGACCATGTCAGGCTCTGCACATACGGCATATCCGCTCACAACAAGTATTCGACTGGCGGCCGTTCTCACGGCCGCCAGATTCGCACGCCTCTTCGTTGAGAACGCGCTTTCAGAGTGGCAGCTCGACGACCTGACTGACACGGCAACGCTGTTGGTGTCCGAGCTGGTCACGAACGCCGTGAAGGCGACCGGCAACACCGAAGAACGTCCGGATTACATCGCCCTCATGAAGGTGCCCGTTATTCGGCTTCAAGTTCGCGCCAATGCCACCTCAGTTGTCATCGAAGTATGGGACAATTCCCGTACAGAAATTCCCGCCGTTCACACCAAAGATGACGACGACGAAGGCGGACGCGGCTTATTCATCGTCGCCACGCTCAGCAAGAACTGGGGTATTTATTACCCGCGCGTTGGCGGAAAAGTCGTCTGGGCTCTCGTAGCGAGAGAGGAGCCGACACCTCAGCCACTTCAACCGCTGAGCCGTCAGACGCTCCCGACGCGAGTACCACAACCAACTCCGGCCCGTTCGACTCGTCAGCAAGCCGTTGCCGACGTGGCACTGCTAGAGCGTGTCCTGTGGGGGCTGAGGAAGTATCAGCTCACGACGTGATAGCAGCGCTCCTGTAAGGTCATGGAAGCCATAGATCCCGTCCGAGGTGTTAATGAGGGCGGGATCTTTTGCGTGCTCAGCGGGTGTAATCGATCCGCCGCCAGCTATCGGAGCCGGGCGCCTTCACATGCGCCTCTACGATGTGCGATCTGGTGCGGTTGTTGTTGCGATCCATGTTGCTCACCGCGCAGTCGATGGCCTTGGTTTCATTCGGCCGTGTCTCGTAGGTGTGCTTGGGAAACGGTAACCCGTTGACCACTTTCCAGGTGTAGCGCACCGTCCACGGCAACTGCTCCGATGTCGTCTCCACCTCGGTCACACTCACCGTGCCGCCTCCCACGTTGCTCCCTAGATTCCGTCTCTTATACGGTAACGAAGCAGGTGGGATAGCAGATACACCTAGTCACGTAGTCGCATGAACTCAGTTGCAACGGTCTCAAGGAGCACCGCGGCAGCCGGCCCCGTGACCGCAGAGGCCATGAAGTAGTCGAACAGGTTGCTGTGGTAGCTGATGTCCTGCGGATCACGCAGCACGATCTCACCGGAGAACAGCTCGATTACCACCAACCGGTCGTCGTAGAGGACGAAACCGTTGAGCGGTGACGCCAACACCGCCGATGTCTGCGGAATCACGGCAATCTCGACGTTTGGTTTGGTGGTAGCGATCTCGGCCATGTGCCGCAACTGGTGAGCCATGACGGTTGGACTGGCTCGCTGCCACCGAACGGCGTGTTCCGGCATCAGGAAGACAAACTGCCGCGAGAGATCGTCCATCACCGTTTGGCGATCCAGACGAGCGAGAACCGCTCGTTCCACATCGATGGCAGCGCGACCTGTAACCCTCGGCGTCAAGGTTTCACGGGCGTAGTCCGTGGTCTGGATGAGTCCACTCGGGATGGCCGGGAGAAACTGCCGCACCAGACGTGACGACTCTTCGAGCGCCTTAATCTCGGCCTGCTTCTGCCACAGACCGATCCGGGCATAGGCGCGCCACGAGGCATAGTCGACGTTCGCGATCCGTGCGAGCGCCAAAAGGTCGTGTGCCACTTCGCGCGGTACGTCAAGTGCGCTCAGGATACGTTCAACATCGATGACCGTGGGAACGAGGCGGCCAGTTTCAATGCGACTGATTTTTGTTTGGGACATGGCACAGCGAGCGGCCAGCCTCTCACCAGAGAGACCGGCCGCTTCACGAAGCTGCCGAAGTGCTCCTGCGAGATCCTTACGGCTGCGTGCATGGTGGTCAGGTTCGAGCATTCCACTCATTGAACGGCATAGCGTTCGCTAGGGCGAGGTCTCGCCACTGCCGGTACTGGTCGAGGTCGGGTTCATCATCCGACTCGACGCTCTCCAGCGTGCCGTCCGATCGGAAGTTCAGCCGCACCACGGCAGTGTCGTCGAACAGCCAGAAGTCGAAGACGGGGAGATCCAACGTGAGCTCTGTGGCGTCGAGAATCCGGACGTCTTCACCAGCTGCCACGTTGCCGGGAATCGACCATGCGAAGCCATACCGCTGGTAGTCGGTGAGAGGAAGACGCACCACTCTGACCCGTTTCATTGCTCGGCCAGTTTCAGCGTTGCGACGAATGGTGTCGTGCCATGCCTTGTTGTGGCCGTCAGGTGGGGTCAGCTCACCACCAAGAAACCGAGCGACGTTCGGTTGCTCGCTCGGCATGGTGTAGGTCGGTTGCACTTCGAGCCGGAAAGCACTGCGAGCGAACTCGGCAAAGTAGGTCGCACCCCAAGTGTCAGTCTCCAAGCGCATTGAGAGCCTCCCTGAGCAGTTGAACCGAGACTTCTACCGCCTGCTCCCCGGCCCCTAACGTGAGGCCGTCAGCATCGCTCACATGGTCTCCTTGAACGACCACTGTTCCGTGGTCGGAGAGGTAGACAGTGGGACAGTTGCCGTTCTCGCACCCAGTGTTCAACCGCGTGAGCTTTAACCGATCCATGGGTGAGTACCCCTCCTAATGTCGATAGCGAGCACGCTAACGACCATCTGCATCATCAGCAACGACCGAGAGACCTGAGTCACGTAGTCGCATAAAGATCATGAGCAGGTAACAGAGAGTAATCGGCGTCCCCCTCTCGCCGCGCGCTTGGCTCGAAGTTGGCATGATCTCACGTTTATCAGTACTTTGATATCACATGTGATATGGCAGATGACCTGCAACGTTGTCGGCTCAGCGATGCGTGATCATGGCCCTGTAGGGGTACTATGAGCCATGTCAGGGACGTGAAGCAGCTCCCTCGCCCCTGTCAGGTAGCCCTGCTGCCAGCCGAAACGCACGAAACGCCTCAGCCAGTTTGGGTGTAGTCCACAGCGCATTGAGCCCGCTCGGGTTGGGCAGGACCCAGATGCGGCTGTCGGCCAGGCGTTCCGGTTGCGGGCCTACCGCGGCGCGTTTGCGTTCGAAGGCGGTGCGGTACGCGGTGATCCCGACGATCGCGACCCACGCCGGTTTGTATTTCTCCGCCTTCGCGGTCAGGATCCGGCCGCCTTCGCGTAGTTCCTCGGCGGTCAGTTCGTCGGCTCGGGCGGTCGCGCGGTCGGCGACGTTGCCGATGCCCAGGCCCAGGTCGAGCAGTTCCTCCTGCCGGGCGGCGGTGAACAGTTCCGGCGTGAATCCGGAGGCGTACATCGCGGGCCAGAATCTGTTGCCAGGGCGGGCGAAATGGCGGCCGACGGCTGCGGACCACAGGCCCGGGTTGATCCCGCAGAACAGCACCCTTAGATCGGGGGCGATCACGTCCGGGATCGTCGAGCCGTGCGCGGCGGCCATCTGCTCCGGGGTCGGCTTCCAGTCCAGCAGGCGGGCGGCCGGTTCTGCGGGCGTCGGCGCAGTCTGCGCAGTCTGCGACGCGCGCGGATCGACGAGTGCGCGCGTGCGTGCACGTGTGCGACCGTCGACGCGGGCGGATGAGTCCGGGCGCGCAGCGGGCTCAGCCGCACCGGCCACCGGCTTCGGATCGACAGACTCGACAGACATCTTCGGCGTACTCACCACTCCATTATCCCGCCCGGGCGCGGGTCCGGTCAGCGCTGACCGGACCCGCGCCCGACCTCGGAGGACCGTCCGCTCCCCTCCGCCGGACGGCCGCCGATCCGTGCCCCCGGGCTCAGGTCTCCCGCAGTTTGGCCAGGTGTGCTTCGACCCGGTCCGCGTCGGGGCGCATGCCGAGCCGGTGGTAGATCCCGAGCGCCTCGCCCAGATGCGCGGCGGCGTCCGGGGCGTCCCCGGCGCCGGCCAGGCAGCGGCCGATGCCCTCCAGGGCCAGGGCCTCGTCGTCGCCCTGGCGTACCTCGCGGGCCAGCCGCAGCGCGTCGCGGTACACGGCCATGGCCCGGGACAGGTCGCCGTAGTCGGCGAAGATCGCGCCGTAGCGGTTCAGCGCCCACGCCACGTCCGCCTGGGCGCCGATCCGGCGGAACACCGCCAGCGCGCGGCCCATCGTGCGCACGGCGCCGGGCAGGTCCCCGGTCAGCCGGCGCACGGTGCCCAGGCTGCCCAGGGCCGCGCCCTCGCCGTCCAGGTGGCCGAGGCTGCCGGAGATCTCCAGCGACTCCTCGTAGTCCCGGGTCGCCCCGGCGAAGTCGCCGGCCAGCAGCCGCATGTCGCCGAGCTGTTTGAGCGCCTCGGACTCGCCGCGGCGGTCGCCGAACTCGCGGCACACTTCCAGCGCCTCCTCGAAGTCGCGGGTCGCGCCCGGGTAGTCGCCGGTCAGCCGGCGCACGGTGCCCAGGTGGTTCAGCGCGTCGGTCCGGCCGGGCTGGTGGCCCAGGTCCCGGCACAGTTCCAGCGCCTCCTGCAGGTCGCGGGCCGCGGCGGGCAGGTCGCCGGCGAGTTTGCGCACGCTGCCCAGCTGGGTCAACGCGTGTGCCTGGGCCCGGCGGTCGCCTGCCTCGCGGCACAGTTCCAGGGCCTCGCCGAGGTCCCGGGCCGCTTCGGCGTACGCGCCGATCCACAGCCGGGCAGCGCCCAGCTCGACCAGTGCGTCGGTCCGGGCACGCCGGTCGTCCAGGCCGCGGCACAGCACCAGTGCGGCTTCCAGGTCGCGGATCGCGGCGGCCAGGTCGCCGGTCAGCCGCCGGGTCGAGCCGAGGTCGATCAGGGCGTCGGCTTGGGCACGGCCGTCGCCGAGCCGTTCTGCGCACGCAGCGGCGGCCGAGTGCAGTGACACGGCCAGCGGCCAGGGGCCGTCGGTACGCAGCAGCGTGGCCAGGCCGCGGGTGAACGCGACCACTCTCGCGTCGTCGCTCTCTGCGATGGCGCGACTGACGCAGGCCAGCAGGTTCGCCCGTTCCGCGCGCAGCCAGGTGCGGGCTTGGTCGGGTCCGGCCAGGTACGGCGCGTACGTCGGGAGCGGGCCGTCCGGCGCGGCACGGCTCTGCCGGGCGATCCGGGCGTCGGCGCGGATTACAGTGTACTGATAGAAGTCCAGCATCCGGCCGGCAGCAGCGGTATCGGCATCAGTTCCGGTCGCGACGCGCGAGCGGAGCAGATCGTGGAACCGGTAACGTCCCGGAGCGGGCTTGAGCAGCAATTCACGGGCCGCCAACGACCCGAGAATGTCCCCTGCGACGTCGTGGTCGGTGTCGGTGAGGTTGGCGACGGCGAAGGCGTCGAAGTCGAGCCCAGGCAACAGATTCAGCCGACGGAACATGTCCCGGCAAGCAGCGGGAAGGCGCGCGTAGGAGAGGTCGAATACCGCGGCGAGACGTCGTTCGCCGCCGTCTGGACCGGGTCGACCACGCAGGTCGTCGTGCAGCTGCGCGGCCAGGTCCTGGGTACTCGGGG
Organism: Actinocrinis sp.; assembly: GCA_035943635.1. GTDB lineage: Bacteria > Actinomycetota > Actinomycetes > Streptomycetales > Catenulisporaceae > DASZBX01. The sequence goes on from DASZBX010000123.1 coordinate 23,158, forward strand.
CGTCCTCGTCGCGCAGGAGTGCAGCGGCGAGACGGACGGCCAGCGGAAGACCGCCACACTGGTCAACGATCGCAACCGCAGCCGGATCGTCCGCCGAAACCCGCGCCGCCCCCGCGACCGTACGGAACAAGGCCACAGCGTCGGCTTGCGGCAGAACATCGAGTTCGACCTCGTACACGTCGTACTTCTCGTGTGCATCGAGCGGCCCACAGGGGTCGTGCGAGTCGCCGAGGTCGTTGAGCGGCTCACGACTGGTGACCAGGGCCAGGCAGCCGCCGGCACTCGGCAGCAGGGGTCTGACTTGCTCCGCACTCGACGCGTTGTCCAGGACGATCAGGGTCCTGGTCTCCATCAACCGCTCACGGAGCACCGCGGCCCGGTCGTCCACCCGCCGCGGGATCAGCCGGGGCGGGGTGCCGAGCGACCGCAGCAGGAACTCCAGCGCCTCCGCGGCGGTCAGCGGTTCCAGGCCGGGCGTGTGGCCGCGCAGGTCGACGTAGAGCCGCCCGTCCGGGAACAGGCCCGCGACCCGGCGGGCTGCGTGCAGAGCCAAGGCCGTCTTGCCGATCCCGCCCGACCAGCCCGTTGAACCCGACTCAACCGCCGCGCCATCGGCCCCGACCCCGCAGATCACCACGGTCTTCGCCCGCGGGCTGCGAAACGCAGCCTCGGCGAGGTCGACGACATGCCGGAACTCGGCCGTGCGGCCGGTGAACGCCGCCGTGATGGCCGGCAGCTGATCGCGCGGGCCGGCGGCCGGATCCGAACGCGGGACGAAGTGCGGCGCCGCGAGCCCGACCGGCGCGCCGGGGTTCTGCCGCAGCAGCGGACCGGGATCGAGGCCGAGCTCACGCAGGGTGTGCACGGCCCGCTCGGCGGTCTGCGCAGCCTGGACCGGCTCGCCGGCCGCGTGCAGGGCGCGGATCAGCAGAGCGGCCAACCGGGCACGTTCCGGGTGCTCGGCGTGCGGTTCGCGCAGCAGGGCGACCACGCCGCGCGGGTGCGCATACTCCAGATCGATCCGGGCGAGTTCTTCCAGGGCGTCCAACCGGATCGCCTCCAGCGCCCGGCCGCGGTCGCGCAGCCACGGGCTGTCCAGGTCGGCGAACGGCAGGCCGCGCCACAGCCCGAGCGCCTGGCGCAGGTGCGCGGCGGCGAGGTCGGGCTGGTCGTCCGCGCGGTCGACGTAGGCCTGGTGGATCAGCAGGCCGAACTGATGGGTGTCGATCACCGCCGGGTCCACGACGGCCAGGTATCCGGTCCCGCGGTGCCGGATCCGGATGCCGCCGGCCGGTTCCAGGATCCGGCGCAGCTGGGCGACGTACCGGGCGACCAGGTCGGCGGCCAGCGGCGGCGGACCGGCCGGCCAGGCGCAGCCGAGGATCTTCTCGGTGGCGACCAACTGGCCCGGGTGCAGCAGCAGGACGGCCAGGACGCACTGTCTGCGCCGCCCGCCCAGGTCGATCCGCCGGCCGTCGTGCCGGACCTGGAGGTCTCCCAGCAGTCGGAATTCCATGCTCACTCTCCGTCTCGGTGCGGGTGGGTGCGGGCCCCGTCGGCGCGCAGGCTCCACCGCAGGCCCGGCTCGGGGCGCCCGGTCCCGGCCGGCTCCGGGCCGGGCGGCGCCGTGACGATCAGCAGCGACGGCAGGTCCGGGCGGGCCGGATCGGCCGCGGCGGCCGGGCCCGGGCTGCGCGGGCGCGGCGGCGGACCGGTCGGCGCGCCCGCCCTGGCACTGGCCCGGCGCCCGTCGGGCGGACGCGCGAAGGCCAATCGGGCGCCCGGGGGTTCGGGGTCGGCGTCCGGGCGGGCCCGGTCCCGGTCCGAGCCGGCGGCCGGGGCCGGGAACCGGTCCGCCTGGGCGGCGGCGAGCAGCCGGGCGAAGTGCAGCACGACCACCCGGGCGCCGCGGGCGCGGCAGTCGAACCGCAGGTAGACCGGGCGTTCGGCGGCGCTCGACGGGCCGCGGCCGCCGAGGTGCACGGTGCGCACGGTGGCCCGGCCGGGTTCGCGGCGCGCGCCGCCGACCGCCGGCCAGCCGGTGTCGGCGTGCTCCTCGTCGTCCGCGGCGACGGCGGCCGGGCGCGGGAAGGCGCCCGCGGCCGGGTCGGGGGCCGGGAAGGAGACCCAGAGCTGGTCGTCGCAGCGGGCCATCACGATGCCGGGGGCGTCGCGGTAGTGGTGCACGTCCAGCTTCCCGGTCGGCACCTCGGTCCGCAGGTCGGCCAGGTCCTGTTCGATCGTGCGGGCCGGCAGGCCGGTCAGGCTGTCCAGCGGCACCATGAGGTCGGGCCGAGGCAGCAGGACTTCCACGGTGACGTCCCGCGCCAGGGCCGACCGCAGGGCGCTGAGGATGGCGGCGCGGGTGGCCAGCGCCTCACGGGCCGGGTCGGCCTCGGCGTGGTCCCGGGCGCCGAACCAGCGGGCGATCTTGCCGGGGCCGTCGGTGTCGGCGCGGCGGTCGGCAGCGCGGCCGGATTCGTGGCCTGCGTCCGGGTGGCTGCCGGGTCCGTCGTGGTGATCGTGATCGCGGTGAGCGGTGTGCGCGCGGTGTCGGCCGAGGGTCTTCTCGTCCGGACAGGGGCCGAGCCAGGGGCCGGGCTCGGCGCCGGATCCGAGCCCGGAGACCGAGCCGTAGCCATGGCTGGAGCCCGAACCATGACCGGAGTCGTAGCCCGGGCTCTGGCCGTCGCCCGAGCCGTGGCCGGAGCTCGAACCGTAGCCCGAGCTCTGACCAGATCCGGGGCCGAACACGGCCCGGTACGCCTCACCCATGCCCCGCGGCTCGGGGAACAGGGTCGAGCCGGCGTCGAGCAGCTGGATCCGCCGGGTGGCCCGGGCCAGCTGTTCCACCAGCTCCGCGGCCGGCAGCCCGCACTCGACCGGTTCCTCCCGGGGGCGCCGGGGCAGCACCAGCGGCAGGGCGATTCCCATCATGATCAGGTCGCCCAGGACCTGGCCGAGTGTGTTGACCGGCAGTCCGTCGTAGCCGTCGGACCGCGAGTCCCACCACATCAGGGCGAGCAACGTGGCGCACACCAGCGCCGTCGACCAGCGCAGGGCCGTCGTGGACCGGGCCGAGCGCAGCCGGTCGGCGGCCGTGCGGCCGGTCCGGGCGGCGCGGGCCGGGCCGGGCCGCCGCTCCCGCCGCGGCGCCGGGCCGACGCCGGGCCGGATCGGGATGACCGGGGCTATCCGGGGGGTGCCGGAGTCGTGGGACGGTGCACCGTTCGTGTCCACGATCCTCCTTCCACTGGGTGAAGCGCTGGGGCCGACAGAGAAACCTTACTTCTGCAACTTACTTTTTGGGAATACCCTTGTGTATAGTGACAAAGGGATCTTCCGCAAGGGCCGGCCGCCGAGTCCGGACCGGCGGCGGCGACGGGAGGCGTCCTGCATGGCCGAGCGAGTGAGTCCCGTGGTCCGCGGCCGACGTCTGGCTGCGGAGCTGCGCCGTCTGCGCGGCGCGGCCGGGCTGAACATCGACCAGGTGGCCGCCCGGCTGGAGTGTTCCACGGCGAAGGTCAGCCGGTTCGAGAACGGTCAGGTCACCGTCCGGATCCAGGACGCCCGCGACCTGCTGGACCTCTACGGGGTCACCGGCGCGCGGCGCGAGGACCTGCTCGCGCTGGTGCGCCAGTCCCGCGCCCAGGCCTGGTGGCACGAGTACGCGGGCATGATCCCGGTGGCCACCCAGACCTTCATCGGCCTGGAGGACGAGGCGTACCGGATCCAGGCGTACAACATGGGCCTGATGCCGGGCCTGGTGCAGACCGAGCGCTACGCGTACGAGATCAACTTCTCCTCCACCGACACCTCACTGGAAGTGGTCGAACGCCAGACCCGGCTGCGGATCGGCCGCCAGCAGATCCTCACCCGCCCCGACCCCGCGCTGCTGCACCTGGTGATCGACGAATCCGTGCTGCACCGCCAGATCGGCGCCCCCGAGGTGATGGCCGAGCAGTACCGGCACCTGATCGCGATGTCCGAGCTCGGGAACATCACCATCCAGGTGCTGCCGTTCAAGGCCGGGGCGCACCAGGGCGCGGCCTACTCCTACAACATCGTCTCCTTCGCCGACCCGGCCGACCCGAAGATCGTGTACGTCAGCCTGCTCGGCGAGACCCTCTTCCGCACCGACGCCGAGCAGGTCGGCCGGTACAACGCGGCCTTCGAGCAGGCCGCGGCGATCGCGATGGACCCGGACGCCTCGGTCGGCTTCCTGGCCTCGCTCGCCGAACCGGTCCACTGACCCCCTGCGTGGCTGAACCCGTATCCGTACCCGCAACCGCAACCGCAACCGCACCCGTCGCCCGTCGCCCGTCGCCCGTCGCCCGTACTCGTATCTCCCCGGCCCCGCCTGGCCCGGTCCCGTTCCGGCCATCCGTCACGCCCCGCGCCGAGCCCGGGGACCGTGCGGTCGCCGTCGACCGCCGCGGCCCCCGGGCCGCCCCGGCGTCACGCCACGTCGAACTGTCCGGACCGTACCCCGGCCACGAACGCGGCCCACTCCGCGCCGCTGAACTCCAGCACCGGCCCGCCCTCGGCCTTGCTGTCGCGCACGCCCACCCCTCCGCCGGGCAGCATGGCGACCTCCACGCACTCGCCCTGGAAGCCGCAGGCGTCGCTCTTGCGCCACTCGATGATTCCCTCGATCTGCTCGGACATGGTGATGACCCTTCCGGTCGTCCGGCGCCGGCTGCGGGCCCCGGGCCGGGGTCCTCTGTGCGCCTTGGGCCCAACCCTCCTCTGCGAGGTTGGGAGGCACCCCGCAAAAATCCTGCAATCCCCTACCGGGTTCGATATCCGCAGCTCAGCGCCTATCCCTACGTCCCCTGGACGCTCCGGCTGGCCACCGCGGGCGGCTTGCGCACAGACTTGAGCCATGCCCGAACTGCCCGAAGTAGCGGCACTGGCCCAGTTCCTGACCCGGCAGGCGACCGGGCTCGCGGTCACGCGCGTGGACGTGGCCGCGATCTCGGCCCTGAAGACCTTCGACCCGCCGATCTCCGGCCTGGTCGGACGCACTGTGCGCGGCGCCTCCAGCCGCGGCAAGTTCCTCGTGGTGTCCTTCGACGGCGCCCACCTGGTCACCCACCTGGCCCGGGCCGGCTGGCTGCACTGGCGCGACCAGCTCGCGCCCGGGCCGACCCGGCCGGGCAAAGGGCCGCTCGCGCTGCGCGTGCACCTGGAGGGGGACACCGGCTGGGACCTGACCGAGGCCGGGACGCGCAAGAGCCTGTCGGTGTACGTGGTGCCGGACCCGGCCGACGTGCCCGGGATCGCGCGCCTGGGCCCAGATCCGCTCGCCGAGACCTTCGACCTCGCAACGCTGACCGCGATCCTGCGCGGACAGCGCAAGCAGATCAAGGGTCTGATCACCGACCAGAGCGTGATCGCGGGCATCGGCAACGCCTACAGCGACGAGATCCTGCACGTCGCGCGCCTGTCCCCGTTCGCCCTGGCCGCCAACCTCACCGACGAGGAGACGCTGCGCCTGTACACCGCGATCCGGGACGTGCTGGCCGACGCGGTCGAGCGCTGCCTCGGCCAGGGCGCCGCGACATTGAAGGCGGAGAAGCGTTCGGGCCTGCGGGTGCACGGGCGGACCGGCGAACCGTGTCCCGTCTGCGGCGACGAGGTCCGCGAAGTCAGCTTCGCCACCTCGTCGTTGCAGTATTGTCCGACCTGCCAGACCGGCGGCAAGCCGCTCGCGGACCGCCGGCTGTCGAAGTTCGGGATCACGCAGTAGCCGGAAGAGGAGAGCGCAGCATGAACGACCCGATCATCGTCGTCGGCGCCGGCCCGGTCGGGCTGACCGTCGCGGGCGAACTGGCCCGGCGCGGCGTGCCGGTCCGGATCTTCGACCGACTGGCCGAGCCGACCACCGAGTCGCGCGCGATCCTGGTGTACGCCCGCAGCCTCAGGCTCGGACTCGGGCCGACCCGGCCCGAGCCGTTTCAGCGCAACGCGTTCAGCGCAGGGTCAACCGGAACACCCGGGCCCCCGCGACCCAGGACAGGTGAATGTCCTCAAGGTTCGGATTCCCCGCCGAGTCGAACCCGATCTTGTTGAACTTGGCGAAGTTCGCGTTGTCCCGGACGATCACCTGGTAGTACTCGGTGACCCCGGGCTCGTCCTTGATGACTTCGACGTCTGCGGTGCGCAGCCTGCCCTTGAACCGGACCTGCAGGGGTTCGCCGGTGCGCAGGTTGCGCCCCCAGCCGAAGGGCGTGGCGACCAGCAGCGCGCCCTGGTCGTCGGTGTAGACGACCGGGATGTTGTAGCGGCGGCCGGACTTGCGGCCGACCACATACAGCGTGATCATCCGCTTGCCGACGCCGCGGGAAATCAGCGGCGTCCGCAGCAGGCCGCGCACCAGCCGGTTCGCCACGCCCTGCAGAGCCATGGTCTGCGCCCGGTCGCCCGGGGCGGGCGGGCCGCCCGTCGGAGTGTTCGAAGTCTCAGCGGTCATAGCCCCACGGTAGACCCGCCCTCGGCGGCCGGCAAAGCCGGGGTGACCGAACGGCCGAGCGCCGGCAACCGGCCGACGAGCAGGCGCGCAGCACCCCGCCATGGCCATTCGGCTCCTGAAATACGCCGCTCGACGGCCCGGACCGGGCAAGCCACCGCCGCCAAGCCATGTACCTCAGCGCAGTCGAAGCACTACCCTGGAGTGGTCCGCAACGAGGCTCGACGAGGTGCTGCGAGGTTGCCATGCCCGACCTGTCCACGGTCCCCCAGCGCGGCCGGGTGCCGGCCGGGGTCGACCCGAACCGGCCGAGCATCGCACGGGTCTACGACGGGTTCCTCGGCGGCAAGGACAACTACGAGGTCGACCGCGAGGTGATGAAGCGGATCTCCGAGGCGGTCCCGGAGGCGGTGGACATCGCCCGGGGCAACCGCGGATTCCTCAACCGGGCCTGCCGGTTCCTGGCCGGCGAGGCCCGGGTGGCCCAGTTCCTGGACTGCGGCTCGGGCCTGCCGACGGCCGAGAACACCCACCAGATAGTCCAGCGGGCCAACGAGAACGCGCGCGTGGTCTACGTGGACAAGGACCCGGTGGTCCTCGCCCACGGCCGCGTGCTGCTGGAAGACAGCGACCTGACATACATGATCGACTCGGACATCTTCAAGCCGGCCACGGTCCTGGAGCACGAGACCGTGCGCCAGCACCTGGACTTCACCGAGCCGATCGCCCTGCTGCACGTGGGCACCCTGCACCACCTGACCGGCGACGGCGGCCCGGCCGTGATGCAGGAGTACATCGACGCGCTGCCGTCCGGGTCCTACGTCGTGTTCAGCCACTTCTACGACCCGCAGGAGCCGGAACTGACCGCGGTGGCCAAGCGGATCGAGAACATCCTGGTCAACGGCCAGCTCGGCGCCGGCTGGTTCCGGACCCGGGCGCAGATCGAGGAGATGATGCCCGGCCTGGACATCATCGCCCCCAACGCCCTGGCCGGGCCCGGGCTCGTCCCCTGCTACCAGTGGTGGCCGGACGGGCCGCTGCTGCACAACCCCAGCCTCGCCGCCCAGTGCGTGGCCGGGCTGGTCGGGCGCAAGCCGTGAGATTCGGGCCCTGATCCCCCGCGGATCCTGTTGCCGCGCCTGGCGATTACTGCGGCTTGTCGATCCGCCCGAGGAAGTCCAGCACCCGGGAGTAGAGCTGGTCCGCGGACTGCTCGTGATACTCCTCGGGCAGGCCGCGGTCGGTGAACAAGTGGCCTGCGATCTGGTAGTTGTAGAGCTCGTAGTCGGCCCCGGAGGCGTGCACCGCCGCCTCGAAGGCCTCCAGTTCGTCCTGCTCGCGGTAGGGGTCGTCGAGCGCGTAGTGGACCTGCACCGGCACGTTCCCCGGCCAGGCCTCGGCCTCGATCCCGGACAGCGAGATCGCGCCGTGCAGCAGCACCAGGCCGCGGGCGCCCGGGCGGGTGCCGGCGAGCAGTTCGGCGCAGAACGCGCCGAGCGAGAAGCCCGCATAGACCAGGCCGGCGGGCAGGGACTCCACGGCCGCGTGGGTCAGATCGACCAGCTGCTGGTCGACGCCGCTGGACTCGACCCAGGCGAAGGCCGGGTCGTACTCGTCGAACGTGCGGCCGCCGAACAGGTCGGGCGTGTGGACGGTGTGCCCTGCCGCCCGCAGCCGGTCCGCGGCCTCACCGACGGCCGGACGCAGGCCGAGGATGGAGTGGAACAACACGATTTCTGCCATAACGCATGTCTAGCACGGTCGGCCGGAAAGCGGCGGAGGCGGCGTCCGTCCGGGCGGCGGCAACAACGCAAACGGCCGGTGGCCTGATCGAATGACCAGGACACCGGCCGCAGAGCGCATCCCGCTGCCGGGTCAGCCCAGGCTGGGCGCGGCGACGCTCACGTCCACCGTCTCGTCGTCGATCGGCTCCGTCGGCGAGCCGAGCTCCACGGACGGGCTGATCGCCCGGGCGGTGCGGGCCTTGGCCGCCGGGATGAGCAGGGACGCGGCCGCGGCGAGCACCGTCGCGATCGCGATCACGAGGAAGCCGCCGGTGTATCCCGAGTCCTTCGGCAGCTGGCCGGCGCCCACCCCCGAGGTGATCACGCTGGCCACGACCGCGCTGCCGAGCGAACCGCCGATCGTGCGGATGTTGGCGTTCATGCCGCCGGACACGCCGGTCTGGTGCGGTTCGACCGCCTCGACCACGAGGGCCGACATGGCCGAGAAGGCCAGTCCGACGCCGAGGCCGAGCACCGCGGACACGACGTAGATCTCCCATGCCGCGGAGTGCCCGTAGGTGAGCAGGAACAGCGGCGGCGCGCTGATGAACGAGCCGGCCACCAGGGCCCCCTTGGAGCCGAACCGCGAGGCCATCCGGCCCGAGGCCAGGCCGCCGACGAACATCGTGACGGTAAGCGGGAGCAGGAACAGGCCGGAGGCGGTGACGCTGGCGCCGAAGCCGTACCCGGCCGAGCTCGGCGTCTGGACGAACTGCGGCAGGAAGGCCATCACGGCGTAGATCGTCACACCGAACAGCAGGGCGACCAGGTTCGTGGTCCACACGGTCGGGATGCGCATCATCTGCATGTCGACCAGCGGGCTGGACGAGCGCAGCTCCACGGCGGCCCAGACCGCCGCCAGGACGATCGCCGCGCCGGTCAGGCCGAGCGTGCGGACCGAGGTCCAGCCCCAGGTCTGCCCCTCGCTGACGGCGAGCAGCAGGGCCACCAGCCAGGCCGAGAGCAGGACCGCCGCGCCCCAGCTGATCTTGCCCTGGGCCCGGACCGGGGAGGCGGGCACGAACAGCGCGGCGCCGGCCGAGGCGGTGACCATGACCATCGGGATCCAGAACAGCCAGTGGTAGTTCAGGTGGGCCACGATCGGGCCGGCCAGGACCAGGCCGAGGCCGCCGCCGACCGCGGTCAGCGCGGCCAGGTTGCCGATGGCGCCGTTGACCTTCTCGGCCGGGAACTCGTCCCGGGCTATGCCGAAGGCGATCGGCAGCACGCCGCCGCCGATGCCCTGCACGATCCGGGCGATGATCATCACGGTGATCGAGGTGGCCAGCGCGGCCAGCAGGGACCCGACCGCGAGGGCGAGCAGGGTGAAGACGAGCACCTTCTGTTTGCCGACCATGTCGCCGACCCGCCCGAGCAGCGGGGTGAAGACCGAGGCGGACAGCAGGTAGCCGGTGACGACCCAGGTCACTGTGCTCTGGGTGGTGTGCAGTTGGGACTGGATGGTGGGCAGCACAGGGATGACCATCGACTGCAGCAGCGCGTACGCGGCTACGCCGAAGATCAGGACGGAGAAGGTGAAGGTGTGGTTCCGTCGCTGCTGGGCGGGGGCCAAGGCGAACTCCTCGGGCATCTGAGTGCGGGTTGCGTTGATGAACAGCGCGGCTGGACCGGCGCGCTATTCCGGGGATCGGCGGGTGCGGTGCGTCGTTGCCCCGGCGCCGTGGATCGCGGTGGATCGCAGTGGATCGCGGTGGATCGCAGTGGATCGCAGTGGATCTCGGTCGATCATCGTGCATCCGCGTCGGCCGCCGGTGGTCGAGGTCGGTCTGAGTCGATCGTGGCCGGGTGCGGGTGCTGGCAGATGGTCGTCATGGATCATGGTCGATCTTGGTTGATCTTGGTTGATCGCCGTGATCGCCGTGATCGCGGTGGGATCTCGGCGATTGCTCCGTGGATCTCGGCGCTCACGGTCGGAAGGACCCATCTCTCGATCGTGACGCTCTGATCGTTTCACCGGAATCGCCGTTCGTCGACCCGCTCTCGCCGCGCGGACGCGGCGAGGCCGGATGATGTCCGGTGGTTTCGGGGGTCCGAGGGCTTCGGTGGGCCGCGCGGGGCTCAGCGGTGGCTCCGGCGGATCCGGCGGATCCGGCGGATCCGGGAGCTCCGTGGCTTCGTTGCCTCCGACGGCTTCGGTGGGCCGGGCGGGGCTCGGCTCAGCGGCCGAGGGCTTCGGACGAGTCGGCCCACAGCCGCTCGGCGGCCTCGGGGTCCACGGCGTGCGCGGCGACCCCGTTGCGCGTGCCCGGCTGGTGCGGCGCGGCCTCGTTGCAGTCCTCGAAGTACCGGCCGGTGACCCCGTCGACCACCGGCGAGGCGGCCAGCAGGACCGAGGTGGCGGCGCCCTGCTCGATCGTCTTCCAGACCGGCTGCGCGCCCGGGGTCTGGGCCCGGAGCCGGTCGAGCTCCTCCATGGTCACGTGCCGCTGCAGGTTGGTCATGATCCCGCCGGGCATGAGCGCGTTGACCACGATGCCGTCGTCGGCCCAGCGCTTGGCCCCCTCGACTGCGAACAGGACGTTGGCCGACTTGGACTGGCCGTAGGCGATCCACGGGTCGTAGGCGCGGCCGACGAAGTGGATGTCGTCGAAGTCGACCCCGGCCCGCAGGTGGGCGCTGGAGCTCACCGAGACCACCCGCGCGCCCCCGGCCGCGGCCAGCGCGGGGAACAGCCCGAGGGCCAGGCCGAAGTGTCCCAGGTGGTTGGTGGCGAATTGCAGCTCCCAGCCCTGCGCGGTGCGCGTCTCGGGCGCCGCCATCACACCGGCGTTGTTGACCAGGATGTGCAGCGGGCCCTGCCAGGCCTCGGTGAACTCGGTCACCGAGTCCGGGTCGGCCAGGTCCAGCCGGGCCACGGTCAGCTGCGTGTTCCCGGTGGCCGAGGCCAGCTCGGCGGCGGTGCGCTCCCCGGCCGCGAGGTCGCGCACGGCCAGGGTGAGCTGCGCGCCGGCGGCGGCCAGGGCGCGGGCGGTCTCCACGCCGATGCCGGAGGCCGCGCCGGTGACGATCGCACGCCGCCCGGTCAGGTCGACCCCGGCGATCACCTCGGCGGCGGTGGACTGGGCGGTGAACGGCGTGCGGAGGGTGTCGGACGTGGACATGAGCTCTCCCGTGGGGTCGGACGGCCGGGTCGGGCGGGGACCGGATCCGGCGGGTACACTCGGAAACGGAGGTTCCTCCGTTACGGCGCAGTCTAAGCGGAGGAAGCTCCGTTTAGCAAGGCGAGGTGGCCGGGCAGGAAGGCGCAGGGAACGGATTGGCAGGTTTGGTGAGTTCTGTAAGCGGGACGGTTTCGGTAGACTCAGGAGTTTCCACGAGTTTGGTCGGCCCGGTCGGTTCGACGGTTCCGACCGGGCCGGACGATTCAGCGGGTACGACAGGAGCGGCACACGTGGACAGCACGGCCCACGCGCACGAACCAGCGGGCTCGACCACGAGCCCGGACTCCGGCGTGGGTGCAGGTGTGAGTGCGGCTGCGGCTGCGGCTGCGGCTGCGGGAGTCCGAGTGCGCGAGATTCCGGTCCGTGACGCCGCGGTCGCCGAGACATCCGGTGCTGCGGCCGAGGGCCGGCCGCAGCGCGCCGATGCTCGACGTAACCGTGACCGGCTGCTCGAATCGGCCGTGCGCGCGTTCACCCGGGATGGCCTGGAAGCCACACTCGACGCCGTGGCCAAGGACGCCGGGGTGGGAATCGGTACCCTCTACCGCCACTTCCCCACCCGAGAGTCGCTCGTCGAGGCGGCGTACCGCAATGAGCTGACGAAGTTGTGCGAATCCGTGGCCGAACTGGGCGAATCGCTGCCCGCGGACCGCGCCATGCGCGAGTGGCTGAACCGCTTCACCGACTACATGGGCGCGAAGCGAGGAATGGCTGAAGTCCTACGTGCGCTGATCGCCTCGGGCGGCAATCCGTACGCACACAGCCGCGACCGGTTGCTGGAAGCCATCACGACCCTGTTGCGCGCCGGAACCGAGTCGGGAGCGCTGCGGCCGGATGTGGATCCTGGGGACATTCTGGCCAGCCTCAGCGGAATCTCGCTGATCACCAGCCAACCCGACCAGCGCGAACAGGCCGGGCGTCTTCTGGATCTGCTCATGGACGGGCTGAGGTACAACAGCCCGATCGCGGGCAGCCGAACCGGCGAGTGAGCTGGCAGTCCGACGCGTAAGCAGGCTGCGCGGCGCGTGAGCAGCCAGTCGGGCGCGTGAGCAGGCTGCGCGAAACTCTTCTTCTGTAACACGATCCTGGTCGATGCCCCGGCTGGCTGCTACCTGAGCCGCACGGCGAGTCGGGTCAGTCCCGGGCCGAGCGGGACGTCGACGCGGATGGCGGCGTAGGAGTCGCCGCGGGTCTGGCCCTGGTTGACGATCGCGACCGGCTTGGCGTTCTTCGCGGCGTACTTCACGAACCGCAGCCCCGACATGACCGTCAGGGAAGAGCCGAGGACGAGCAGCGTGCGCGAGGCGTCGAGCAGGTCGTAGCACTGCTGCACGCGCGGTTTCGGAACGTTCTCGCCGAAGAACACCACGTCCGGCTTCAGGATCCCGACCCCGCACGCGTCACACGGCACGATGTGGAACTCGGCGACGAGTTCGTCGGCAAGGTCGACGTCGCCGTCCGGGTTGATCCGGGTGCTCGCGTCCTGGAAGTCGGGGTTCGCGGCGCGCAGGCGGATGTCGAGGTCCTCGCGCGCGCTGGTCCGACCGCAGCTGAGGCAGATGACCCGGTCCAGGCTCCCGTGCAGTTCGATCGCGTCCGGGGAGCCCGCGGCGGCGTGCAGGCCGTCCACGTTCTGGGTGATCACGCCGGAGATGTACCCGGCGTCGGCCAGCGCGGCGACGGCCCGGTGCCCGGCGTTCGGCTCGGCCCGGGCGATCGTGCGCCACCCGAGGTGGCTGCGGGCCCAGTAGCGGCGGCGGGCGCCCTCGGTCGCGACGAAGTCCTGGTAGGTCATCGGCGTGTGGCGGCGCAGGCTGCCGGTCGCTCCGCGGTAGTCCGGGATCCCCGACTCGGTCGACAATCCCGCGCCGCTCAGCACCGCGACGCCGCGCTGCGCGAGGAGCTCTTCGACCGCGGTGAGGTTCAACGCAGCGGTGTCGGCCTGCGCCTGCGCGTCGGCAAGCGCAGCGGCGGAGGCGGTGCCGTAGGCGGCGTCATCGGGCATCCAGTCGAGCAAGGGGCGTATCCGCATGTAGGAAGCGTAACCGTGCGACGGCGCCAAACCCACCCGGCCGCCTGAAGCGCCACGGATCGAGTTCAGATCGAGGCAGATCAGGGCAGATTCGGGCTCCGCACGCGGAGCTTCCCCAGATTCGCTGGTGAGCGACCGCCAAGGTTCCTGCGCCGCCGCCTAGGCCGAAGCGCCGAGCAAGGGGAAGCTGACGCCGGTGAGCTCCTCGGACACGGTCCACAACCGGGCAGCCATCTCCGCGTCCTTGGCCGAAGACGAACGGTCGACCAGCTTCGGGCAGCCGCGCATCTCGTGGAGCCGGTCCGGGCCGACGAAGCTGTCGCCGGGCAGGTTCTCCGTGGCCGCATAGAGCGTGGGCAGGGTTCCGGCATCGCTGCTCTGAGCCATGACCTTGGTCGCAGCCGACATCGCTATCCGTACGACCGGGTTCGGGTGGTTACTCTGCAGGTTGGTCGCGGCCCAACCAGGATGCGCAGCCGTCGCTCGCACGGGCGAGCCGGCGGCGGTCAGCTTGCGCTGGAGTTCGGAGGTGAACAGCAGGTTGGACAGCTTCGACTGCGCATACGCGCGAGTCGGGTTGTAGCTTCCGGTCAGGTTGAGGTTGTCGAAGTACACCTTGCCCCCGCCCCAGCGATGTGCGTCTGAGGAAACTGTCACCACGCGGTCGGTTATGTGTGGCAGCAGCAGGTTGGTCAGGGCGAAGTGGCCGAGGTGGTTGGTGCCGAACTGGGTCTCGAACCCGTCCGCGGTCTTGCCCTCCGGGCACATCATGATCCCGGCGTTGTTCACGAGTATGTCGATGTCCCCCTCCCAGTTCTGCGCGAACTCGCGGACCGAGGCCAAATCGGCCAGGTCCAGCCGGCGCACCTCGGTGCTCCCGCCGCCGGCCGCGACGCCGGAGGAAACGGACTCGGCTGCGGCCCGGCCCCGGTCGACGTCACGCACGGCCAGCACCACGCGCGCGCCGGCCCCGCCCAGCGCCTTCACCGCGGCCAGGCCGATGCCGCTGTTCGCCCCGGTGACGATCACCGTGCGTCCGCTCTGGTCGGACAGGTTGCTCACGTTCCATCTGCTCATGGTTTCAATGTAGGCGATGCCTACAAAGTTGTCAATGCCAACAATGTTGGCGGCGCCAACCTTCGCGTATCCTGATCGGCATGCGCGACCGTTCGTATCATCACGGCGACCTGCGGGCCGCCCTGCTCGCCCGCGCCGAGGAGACCCTGCGCGAGAAGGGGGCCGAGGCCCTGTCGCTGCGCGAACTGGCCCGCGACCTCGGCGTCAGCCACGCCGCGCCGAGCCGGCACTTCCGGGACCGCCGCGCGCTGCTCGACGCCGTCGCCCTGAACGGATTCGACCAGCTCACCGGGCTGCTGACGGCCGCCGACCCGGGGCCCGGGCAGGGCACGTTCCCCGAGCGGCTGACTGCGCAGGCGCGCGTGTGCGTCGACTTCGCCCTGCGCGAGACGGAACTGATGGGCGTGATGTTCAGCCGCAAGTACGACACGCCGGACTCAGAGCCGTGCGACGAGATTCATGCGGCTTGGATGCGCTTGGGTGCGCCTGTGTTCTCCGTGATCGCGGACGGGCAGGTCAGCGGGGACGTTCGCGCGGGAGATGTTCAGCGGCTCGCTTTGTCTGTGTTCATCGCTGTCCATGGCGTCACGTCGATGACCGCGATCGGGCTGCTGCGCGGGGACGAGGTCGAGTCTGCGCTCGAAGACGAGATCAGCATACTGGTGCAGGGGTTGAAGCCGGTGCCGCGGGATGAGGTGTGAATAGGCGGAACTGGAATGGTGAGGGGTGAGAGGGCTGCGACTTTGGATCCGGTTGGTTCCGGCAGCGGAGCACGGTTTTGTCGAGCATCTTCCAGTTGCGTGGCCTTGTCTTTCGGTTCGAGGTCAGGGGCGCCGACCGGCATTTCCGGCGTGATTGCGCCAGCGTCCCCCGGATTCGGTTAGGAGGGTGTGGGATTCAGCGTTCTTGCCTGCGCGTGGTCCGGTTGGGGGAAGGCACTGTGAAATGGCGCGTGCGTCCCAGCCCTGGCTTTGCGCTTCGGCTGCCAGGGCGTCTACCAACGCTGACGTAAGTGGCTCGTCGACTAGGCTCCACGCTGCTGCCCGACAATCGTGGAGCCTGCTGTTTTTACTCCTTCTACGCCCTCTGCGACGTCTCGCCCAACGAGTTCGCCATGTGTAGCCTCGAATATGACCTCACCAAGGCAATGGAGGGACTTATGAACCAGCCAGCTGACCTGTCAAGGCTCACGTGGCGCAAGTCTTCCCGTAGCAACACCTCCGGCGGCAATTGTGTGGAGATCGCCGAACTCGTCGACGGCGGCCGGGCCGTGCGCGACTCGAAGGATCCGAACGGGCCCGCGCTGATGTTCACGGCGGCAGAGTGGGCCGCGTTCATCGGCGGGGTCAAGGACGGGGAGTTCGACCAAGGCTGACACGGCTCCGTGATCCGTGTAGCGAAAGATGCCCTGCGCTGCTGTCTGAGCAGCGTGGGGCCTCGTGCTTTCCTGCTCCGGTCATTGCTTGAGGTTCTATAGTTATCAGGCATCCGGTGCTGTGCTGCGGCACTCGACCGCGTGCGGATAATGCTGGGCTGGTACGCGGAAGGCGGACGACGATGGTCGAGTTGAAGACACCCGGGGAGATCGACGCGATGCGGGAGGCCGGGCGGATCGTTGCGCAGGCGCTGGCCGCGGTGCGCGGGGAGGCGGCGGTCGGGGTTCGGTTGAGCCAGTTGGACGAGGTCGCCCGTGGGGTGTTGCGCGAGGCCGGGGCCGAGTCGCCGTTCCTCGGGTACAAGCCGCACTTCGCCTCCACGCCGTATCCCGCGGTGATCTGCACCTCGGTCAACGACGCGGCGCTGCACGGCATCCCGGACGGCTACCGGCTGGCGGACGGCGACCTGCTGAGCGTCGACTGCGGGGCGACGTTGGACGGGTGGACCGGCGACGCCGCGATCTCGTTGACCGTCGGGCAGGCGCAGGACGCCGACACGCGGCTGATCCAGACCACGCAGGCCGCGCTCGACGCGGGGATCGCGGCCGCGGTGATCGGGGCGAAGATCGGAGATGTTTCAGCCGCCATCGGGGCGGTCGGGCGCGCGGGGGGCTACGGCATCTGCACGGACTACGGCGGCCACGGCGTCGGGCACACGATGCACGAGGATCCGTCCGTGCCCAACAACGGCAAGGCCGGGCGCGGGCTGCCGCTTCGGGCCGGGCTGGTCATCGCGATCGAGCCGTGGTTCCTGGCCGGCGGCGTGGCCAAGTACCGGATCGACAAGGACGGCTGGACCATCCGCAGCGCGGACGCCAGCCGGGCGGCGCACATCGAGCACACGATCGCGGTCACGGAGCAGGGGCCCCGGGTGCTGACCGCGCTCTGACTGGGCATTTCAATAGACTTTGTGCGGCTATATCTGATTTAGCCATGGCGGCTTCTATCCGATCAGCCCCGAATTGAGCGTTATACACCACACAACCGATCTCATCGGCGGCCGTTTGATCCGCTTATAGCTCTCCA
>DASZBX010000124.1:0-113061 GCA_035943635.1 Actinocrinis sp.
CGGCCCGACGGCCACGCTGCCGAGGAATCCCTTGGTCGGCGAACCGCCGTGGATCCAGGCCTTGGCCGACGCGGTGGAGTACCCGAGTCCGAACGTCTTGTCCAAAAAGGCCCACAGGAACATGAACCCGGTCCCGATCCGGACGACCGCGATCGCCGTGGTGCGCGGATCGGCCCGGGTCACCGTCTCGGCCGCCGTCGTGGAAGTCGGTTCCTGTTGCGTCGAACGGTGGAACCGGGTGGAGGGGCGCAGTACGGGCTGTGAGGTCATGAAGGTGTACTCCGAATTCGTTACCCAGTCTGCGGATTCGCTGGTGTCTGCCTTGATGTTCGCCGTCGGGACCACCGAGCGCAGCGTGCCGAAGGTCCCGACCTTGTCAGGCGGACGGCAGGGTGGCCCCATACCCCGGGGATCCGGGAGCGGTCCCGGCCGGGATGGGACCAACGTCCCTGGCGGCGGCGGGGCGAGAAGGCGAAGGTGAAGGGAGTCGACGCGCCGGTCTGGCACGCCGGGCTCCGCGTCCCGCCGATTCACCTGGAGAAGCCGATGACCGAAACCACTCATCCTGCGGCAGCGACGCAGTTCACGATCGGCAGCGACACCTCGTGCACCGACGGCGACTGCGGTCAGCTGCGGCGCGTGGTCGTCGATCCGGTGGGCCGGGTGCTCACCCATCTCGTCGTCGAGCCGCGCCACGAGCGGGCCACCGGCCGGCTGGTACCGGTCGGCCTGGTGGAGTCGGCCGCGGGGGAGATCCGCCTGCGCTGCACCCTCGCCGAATTCGCAGCGCTCGGATACGCCGAGGAGACGCAGTTCCTGCCCGGGGCGAGCGGGCAGTGGGGCTACGACCAGCAGGATATGCGCTCCTGGCCCCGCTTCGGGCTCGGCCCTGCCATGACGCTGGGCACCCCCGGCAGCGGCATGACCGGCCTGGGCATGGGCGCGGACATCGCGCCCCAAGAACTCATCCGCGACCGGGTGCCCGCAGGCGAGGTGGAAGTGCGCCGGGGCGAGCACGTGCACGCCACCGACGGAGACATCGGGCGCGTCAGAGGACTGATCGTCAACCCCGCGGACCGGCACGTGACCCACGTGTTGCTGGACGAGGGACATCTCTGGGGGCGCAAGCAGGTCGCCATCCCCATCGGAGCCGTGCAGAGCGTCGAGCACGGCGTACGGCTGGACCTGACCAAGGACCAGGTCCGCGACCTGCCCGCGGTCGAGATAGACCAGGGCTGATCCGCGGCCGGCCCGCAGCCGGCCCGGACGGTCCGGGACGAACGACCCTGCCCCGGCCGCCGTCGGCGCAGGACGATGAACCTGAGGCGGCATGCCGGCGCGATTCGCCCGGACGCGCCCGACCGATCCCTTGGAGGGACCGATGACTGAGAACACTGTCACACCCGGCACACCGGCCGCCGAGCGGATCGTCGTCGGCGTCGACTTCTCCGACAACGCGGCCCGAGCCGCCCACTGGGCGGCCCGCGAGGCCGCGGACCGGGGGTTGGCCCTGCACCTGGTGCACGCGCTGGACCTGCCGGGCGGCCCGGGCGAGCTGATCGAACCGGCCGGCTACGCCAAGGCGGGCCACGAGGCCGGAGCGGATCTGCTGGCCGAGATCGCCGGCGCGATCCGCGGGAAGGACCCGGCACTGACCGTCACCAGCGAGGTCTCGGAGATCGGCGCCGCGGAAAGTCTGGTGGAGCTCAGCCGGAACGCGCGGCTCGTGGTGACCGGCACCCGCGGACACGGTGGTTTCGCCGGCCTGCTGCTCGGCTCGGTCAGCCTCAAGGTCGCCGCCCACGCGCACTGCCCGACCGCGGTGGTCCGCGGACAGCAGGCGGGGGAGCCGCTCAACGAGATCGTGCTCGGCGTCGAGCCGGACCAGGCCGAGGCGCCGATCCGGTTCGCCTTCGACTCCGCCGCCCGGTTCGGCGCCACCCTGACCGCGGTGCGCGGGTGGCCGTCGCAGACCGAATACGGCGGCTACTACTTCGCCGAGGATTTCGACGCCAGAGCGCAAGCGGAGCAGGCGGATCTGACGGCACTGCTCGAGGCCGTGCGAGCGGACTACCCCGACGTGCCGGTCACGATGCACGCCGTCAGCGGCAACCCGGTCCCCATCCTGATCGGCGCCTCAGTGAACACCCGCCTGCTGGTCGTCGGCTCGCATCACCACCACGGCCCGCTCTCCCTAGGCGCCGGCTACGTCGTCCAGGGACTGCTCGCGCACTCGCCGGCCCCCGTCGCCGTCGTGCCCATCGGCTGACCGGGGCGGCAGGGACTCAGGACTTTGTCAGCCGCTCCAGCAACGCGGGCACCGGGATCCGGGCGAAACCGACACCGGTGTCGGACGTGCCGTAGGGCATGATGATCGTGCCCTGATGAATCAGCGCGCCGCAGGAGTAGACGACGTTGGGAACGTACCCCTCCCGCTCGTCCGGCCGCGCGGTGAGCAGGGGCTCGGACAAGGAGCCGACGACCCGGTAGGGGTCCTCGAGGTCGAGCAGGATCGCCGAGATCGCGTAGTCGCGCATCGGGCCGACCCCGTGGGTCAGCAGCAGCCAGCCGGCCTCGGTCTCGATCGGCGAACCGCAGTTGCCGAGCTGGACCAGTTCCCAGGGGCGGCTCGCGGTCTGCAGGGTCTGCGGCGCGGGCCAGGTGTGCACGTTGTCGGAGCAGGTCAGCGAGTTCGACTCCCGGTCGTGCCGGGACAGCGCGAAGTACCGGCCGCCGATCCGCCGCGGGAACAGCGCCATCCCCTTGTTCACGGCCGCGGCGCCGGTCAGCTGCGAGGCGCGGAACGTGCGGAAGTCGGTGGTCTCCAACAGCTGCGGGGCGACATGCCGACCGTCGTAGGCGGTGTAGGTGGCGTAGTAGGTCTGCGACCCGTCCTCCTCGGTGAACTGCACGAAGCGCGCGTCTTCCATGCCGCGGCTCTCCGACGGGCCGACCGGCCACAGCACCCGGCTGTCGACGGCGCTCTCCGCCGGAAATTCGACCTCGTAGTTGTTCGCCGCGATCTCGTGGATGCGCTCGATCGTCCGGTGCGCGCTCGCGCGCGTGTACAGCTGCGGGTGCAACTCGGAGATCGCCTGCTCGAGGTCCTGGTCGGTGAACCGGGCGGAGAGGTTGCGCTGCAGGAAGGCGGTGAGTTCGTCGTCGTAGCCCTCCTCCGCGAGCTTGCCGTGGAACAGGGTCCGGTCGCACAGCACCCGGTGGTGCTCGCCGACGGACAGGTGCCGGGCCGGCACGTCCACGCTCAGCTCGCCGTCCGGGCCGATCACGCCGGTCCGGAACCCGATCGAGGACAGGTGCCCCTCCCCGACGGCGCGCACGCTCATCACGAACCGCAGCCGGCCGTCGGCCAGGCCGCTCTGGTCCGGGGCCGGAACGATCGACGGGTTGAACAGCGCCGCCGCCTCCACCGCGTACTCGTGGGTGAAGTAGGCGCCGATCAGCTGGCAGCGGGCCGGAGACGGCCGGGCGCTGAGCGCGACCCGGTGGCTGACCGAGGCGAAGTGGTCGGCGAAGGTGTCGGCCAGCCGGTGGTGCCGGCCGTCGAAGCGGACCAGGGTGGCGGCCAGGACCGACTCCACCGTCGCCTCGTCCATCGCCATCACCCGGTCGATCACGGCGGCGGACCGGGTGCCGTACTCCGGCACGTCGTCGCCGGGGACGAAGAGCTTGGTGATCACCCGGCCCGCGTCCGGGCGCAGCCGCAGCGGGAAACGGACCGCCAAGTCCTCGACCGGTGGGGCGGAGCTGGTCACGGGTACTCCGTTCGGAGGCGGTGGTCCTGCTGCCGGGTCGAGAGCAGGGCCAGGGTCGATTCGGCGCCCTGGTTCGTGTTGGGGCCGGTGCGGGTCAGGCCGTCGTAGCCGCCGCCGGTCAGCCGGTCGTACATCACCGCGCCGGTGTCGTTCTCGCCGGTGAACCAGGCGGCGGCCAGGGCGACCCCAGCCGACCACCGCGGGTCCGCGGTGATCGAGAAGGCGTCGGCGCAGGCGTCGGCCAGCGCGGCGACCTCTATCGGCTGCTGGTCGAACCAGGGCCGCCGGTCCGCGGCGCCCCGGCCGCCGACCGGGGTCGGGGACAGGTGCCCGGCGCTGCTCTCCGCCTCCAGCAGCCAGCCGAGCAGGCGCAGGCCGTCGGCCAGGGCGCGGTCGTCGCCCAGATGGCGGCCGGCCAGCAGGAGGACCTCCGGCAGCATCGCGTTGCCGTACGCGAGGCGTTCCTCCGGCCACAGCCACGGCTGCGGTCCGACGCCGGCGCGGATCGGCCCGATCGCGCGGACCGTGTCGGCGAGCAGGCTGCGCGCGGCGCGGTGCCCGGGGTCCGCAGTCAGTACCTGCGCTGCGCCGAGCGCCGCGTAGGCGAGGGACCGCAGATGGACCGGCCGGTGCGGCGCGCCGAGCTCG
This sequence comes from Actinocrinis sp., assembly GCA_035943635.1. GTDB lineage: Bacteria > Actinomycetota > Actinomycetes > Streptomycetales > Catenulisporaceae > DASZBX01. Next base: position 4,422 of record DASZBX010000124.1, read on the forward strand.
AAGTAGGTGAGCGCCGCCTCCCGGATCCAGGCCGCGGGACTGCCCGCGGCGGCGGTGCCCAGGCCCCACATCGCCCGGCCCCACCAGTCGCCGGTCCCGGGCTGGTCGTGCCATTGCCGGTCGTAGCCCATCCGGTTGTGGAAACTGCCGTCCTCGGCCTGGGCGTGGGCGAGGAAAGTGAGATAGCGGCCGGACAGCTCGATCACGTCCGCGGACGGGAACGGCTCCCGGCACAGCACCAGCAGTCCGCGGGCGACGTCGTCGACGCAGTAGCCGTGCCCCCGCCTCGGCACGGCGCCGTCCGCGTGCTCGAACAGGCCGGCCTCGTCGCTCATCCGCAGCAGGTGCCGCAGGTCCAGGCTCCGCGGCGGTTCGCCGCGCGGCGCCTGGTCGCGCAGCGGCCCGCCGCGCACGGTCGACGCGATCGCCGGCGCCGGGACCTGGGCCGCGGTGAGCAGCAGGCCGTCGTCGGCGGCCGCGCTCACGCCGCGACGCCGGCCGCTGTCTCGGCCAGGACGCCCCGGGCGGTGCGGGCCGCGATCAGGTCGGCGGCCAGGCCGCGGTACTTCGCGGCCACCGCGTCCCAGGACAGGTTCGGGGCCAGCCGGCCGGAGGCGGCGCTCATCTGCGCGGCCAGGCCCGGCTCGGTCAGCACCCGGCGCAGCGCGGCGGCCAGCCCGGCCGGGTCGCGATGCCCGACCAGCAGGCCGGAGCCGTCGGCGAGCAGTTCGCAGGCGTGCGGGAACCGGGTGGCGATCACCGGGCGTTGCGCGGCCACCGCCTCGATCAGCACGCCGGAGGTGGCCTGCTCGCTGGAGTCATAAGGCAGGACCACGACGTCCGCGCCGTGTACCAGGCGCATCAGCGATGCGGTGTCCCGGTAGTCCGGGTCGAACCGGACCATCGAGCCGACGCCGAGCGCGGCGGCCCGGTTCATCAGGCTCGTCCGGTACGCCTCGCCCTCGCGCTCGAGCACCTTGGGGTGGGTCTGCCCGGCGATCACGTAGCGCGGGGCCGGGTCCAGGTCGCGCAACTCGGCGAGCGCGTCGATCACCCATTCCAGGCCCTTGCCCGGGCCGAGCAGGCCCCAGCTCAGGATGGTCGCCCCGCTCGGCGGCGGGGTGTAGGCGTCGAAGTGCTCGAACGAGGACAGGCCCCAGGTCGACGCGACCAGGGCCTGGACCGGGGCCAGAACCGGGGCCTGGACCGCGGCGGCGGGCACCGGGGCGCCGTGGTTGATCACGAACACCTTCGACGCGTCGATCACGTATCCGTCGAACAACCGGGTGGCCGAGGTGTTGGACATGACGACGACCGCGTCCGCGGCCTCGACGACCTGCTCGAGCACCTGCCGCTGGTGCGCGGTCGGCTCCCCGAGCACGGTGTGCAGGACCACCAGGACCGGGACCCGCAGGCGGCGCAGCACGTCGAGCACCTGGTCGCCGTCACGGCCGGCGTAGATGCCGTATTCGTGCTGGACGATCGCCACGTCGTAGCGGTTGAGCACGGCCGCGGCGGCGAGCATGGACAGGCGCGAACCGGCCACCAGGTGCCCGACGGTCGCCGGGCCGGGGGTCGCGGACGACTCCTCGACCACGCTCACCACCCCGCCGGTGTCCGGGCCGGTGACCAGGTTCTGGAACAGCGATTGGTTGAAAGTGGCCAGCCCACACTGGGTGGGCGGCGATGTGCTCAGAAAACCATAGGAGACGGGCACGCCTGGAGCCTTTCGGGAGATGCAGACCGAACGGCCGGAACCCGCCACTGCGGGCGGGCCCCAACCTCACGCGGGACAGTGCCTCTTTGTCGGCCGATCACGTGTGGGTCGGATACGCAGCTGAATGCGTCGAGAGAGGCCTCGGACGGCCCGCACCACGGCTGCTCTGGCCGTGGAACCGAGCCCGCACAGAAAACGGAAAGAGCGTGAGCACGCTGTCGAGGCGCATGGGCGGCGGTGTCGGTTCCCCCACTCTAACACTCCGGCCAGGGGGTCCGGCGCCCGTGGCCGCTGCTCCCGCACGACCTGGGCGGGGACGCGAGGGGGTAGCCGGCGGCCGCCTTACGCCAGGCGGTGACGGCGGCCGGGTCGTGTTCGAGGGTCCAGTCGTAGCGTTTGCCCTGCGCGAGCCCGTAGTCGAAGCAGACCAGGCCGAGGATCCGCGGATCGCGTTTTTCCTTTGGGCACCCGTTTCGGTGTGGGCCAGATCCCCGGCCCCGCAGGTACCGCCGTCGCGGCGTCTCCGGAGACCGTCATCCAGCGCAAGGGATCAGATCTCTTCACCTCCCGGTTCGCGGAGAGATTCGACCGGGAGATCCGCGGTGAGTAGTTTGGTGACGGTGACGCCGGCGGAGAACGGACCGCCGCGGCCCAGATCGGCCCGCACCTCACGGGCCGCTCGCGCGCCAGACGCCATCGCGCCCTGCACCGACCCGGTGGCCCGATGGTCGCCGCACGCGTACCGGCCGGGCGCGACCCGGGTGGTGCGGCTCAGCGGCCACGGAGCGGGCATCGCGGGCAGGGCGCGGTTGATCCGGTACTCCTTGACCAGCCGCCAGTTCGCGGTGTCCGTGCGGTAGATCTCGGCCAGGTCGCGGCGTACGTCGGCCTCGTCCGGCGCCGACTCGGCGGCCAGGACCGACGTGGAGACGAGCGCGAGCCCGACCGGAGCGTAACCCGGGCACACGTTGCTGATGACGACGGTGTTGAGCACGCGCATCGTGCTGTCGACCACGAGGATCGGCTCGTCGAGCGGCGGATACGGGGTCGCGTGATAGTACGTGGTCACGGCCCGCATCTGCGGCACGGGCAACTGCGGCAGGAGCGCTGCGGCGTCCGGGCCGTCGGTGGCCACGACCACGGTCCGCGCGGCCAACTCGCCCCCGTCCGCCAACACGACTCCATCGTCTGTCAGGGCTTTGACCGGACTCTCCAAGCGCAGCACTCCAGCCGGAAGTCGGCGGGCCAACTGCGCCGGAACCGCGCCGATCCCCGTGGCCGGCAAGGCGATCCGGCCGAGCATCATGCTGCGCCACACCAACTGGAACATGTGCCCGGAGGTGTCGAGTCCGTCCTCCAGGAACACTCCGGCGAAGAACGGCCGGAGCACCTCGTCGATGAACCTGGCCGACATGCCCGCCTTGGCCAGCACCTGCCGCGCGGGCAGGTCCGGGCCGCGCTTGATCGTGCGCGGCGGGGTCAGCGCGTAGCGGGCGCTGAACGCCGCGAACGCCGCCAGGTCCCGGGCGCTGCCGAGCGCGCCCGGCCGCAGCCGGGCCGCCACCCTCGGCGCACGCAGCGGATTGGCCACGGGCACCCGGCCGCCGGGCTGGTCGAGCAGGAACCCGGGCGTGAACGGACGCAGGTCCAGCGCGGCGGTGTCGATGCGCCGGCGCACTTGCGGATAGCCGGTGTTGAACACCTGGAAGCCGCGGTCGAGCAGGAAACCGTCGTGCGCATCCGTGCGCATCCGGCCCCCGGGCGCGTCACCGGCTTCGAGCACCTGCACGGCGAACCCGGCCTCGACCAGGTCGAGCGCGCACACCAACCCGGCCATTCCCGCACCGATGATCAGAACATCAGTGTCCCGTCCTGCTTTTGTTGCCATGGCAAACCAGCCTTTCATGCGCGCGGGAATCTGTGTGCGCGGCGCGCTGGGCGGCTGGCGCAGAGTGGTCCGTGCGGGGCCAGCGGTCGGATCGCAGGGCTTGACCGGCGAGTTTGTGCTGACTTTATGCATAAGCCAGCGGCTGCGCCCCGGATCCGAGGTCACTTCCTCGCTGAGATCATCTAAAGCAATGGTTCAGGCCCCGAAATCACTCTTGACTTGTACCCATAGTCGATCGAATATGTGTGCTGCGCCGGAGGAAGTCGTCGTGCGCTGTGCGTAACACAGAACGCACATCACCGATCCGATGGAGGATTCCGTGCTCGTCCTACCCACACTCCGCCGGCGGCTGCGGCTGGTGTTCGCGTTCCTGCTGGCGGTGGCGATCGCAGTGCCCTTCTTCGGTGTGACGACGGCGAAGGCCGCAGCGGCGTCGTCGCTCCCGTGCGACATCTACGCCGCCGACGGCACGCCCTGCGAGGCCGCTTACAGCACCACGCGGGCGATGCTCGTCTCGTACCACGGCCCGCTGTACCAGATCCAGCGCGCCTCGGATAACAGCACCCTGAACATCGGCCTGCAATCGGCCGGCGGCCTGGTCGACTCCGCGCCCCAGGTCTCCTTCTGCTCCGGCACAACCTGTATCATCACCCTGCTGTACGACCAGACCTCCAACGGCAACAACCTGCCCGTCTCGCCCGGCAAGTCCTGCGCCGGCTGCTCGAACGGGATCGGCGGCCCGGGCCCGAACGGCTCGGACGTCGGCGCGAACGCGATGGCCCTGCCCGTGACGATCGGCGGCCAACCGGCCTACGGCGCACTGTTCAACGGCATCGGCACCGGCTACCGCGACAACGCCGCCAAGAACGTCCCCACCGGCTCCCAGCCCGAGGGTATCTACATGCTGACGTCGTCGAACCTGACCAGCGGCAGCTGCTGCTTCGACTTCGGTTCGGCCGAGACGAACGACAGCGACGACGGCAACGCGACCATGAACGCGATCTACTACGGCACCGCCTGCTGGACCGGCGGCTGCTCCGGCACCGGCCCCTGGGTCGGCGGCGACCTCGAGAACGGCATGTACTTCAGCGACACCGGCCCGAACCCGGCCGGCATCCCGAGCGAATCAGGCTCCTTTGTCTCCACCTGGGAGAAGAACAACGGCACCACCGACTTCACGCTCAAGTACGGCAGCGGGCAATCCGGCGGACTGACCCAGTCCTACGCCGGGCCGCTGCCCGACGGGTACAACCCGATGAAGGTGCAGCCGTCCATCGAACTGGGCACCGGCGGCGACAACAGTCCGGCCGGCAAGGGAGAGTTCTTCGAAGGCGCCGTCACGGCCGGCTTTCCCTCCGACGCGACCGAGAACGCCGTCCAGGCCGACATCGTCGCGGCCGGATACTCCGGCAACACAACCGCGTTCTCCACCAGCAGGTCCGTGATCAGCCTCAAGGCCCACGCCAACGGCGACTACGTGGACGCGGCGAACAGCACGACCTCGCTGATCGCCAACGCCACATCGATCGGCCCGGCCGAAACCTTCGACTTGATCACCGGCACCGACGGCACCGTGAACCTGCGCGCGCACTCCGATCAAGACTGGGTGACTGCCGAGAACGACGGAGCGTCCCCGCTGATCGCCAACCGCGGCGCGGTCGGGCCGTGGGAGACGTTCGACCTGATCCACAATCCGGACGGCAGCGTCAGTTTGCGGTCGTATACGAACCGTGACATCGTCACCGCGGACGATGCGGGTGCCTCGCCGCTGATCGCGAACCGCACGGCCATCGGCCCGTGGGAGGAGTTCGACCTGATCCGCGACACCGTCCCGGTCAGCCTGCGCGCCCACGCGAACAACGACTTCGTCACCGCGGACGATGCGGGTGCGTCGCCGCTGATCGCCAACCGTACGGCTGTCGGCTCGTGGGAGACGTTCGACCTGATCGGCAACAGCGACGGCAGCGTCAGCCTGCGCGCCCACGCGAACAACGACTACGTGACCGCGGACGATGCGGGTGCCTCGCCGCTGATCGCGAACAGCACGGCCATCGGCCCGTGGGAGGAATTCGACCTGGTCGCCAACCCCGACGGCAGCATCAGCCTGCGCGCCCATGCGAACAACCAGATCGTCATAGCAGCCAACGGCGGTTCGTCGGCACTCATCGCCAACCAGACGACGATCGGCTCGGCGGAGGAATTCGACCTCGTATTCGACTGACGATCCTGGCGACGTCGACGCAATCGGCGCTGGTGCGCAATCGGAGGACCTGCCGGGTTGAGCCCGTCCGGCAGGTCACCTCGATAGGTCGATCACGCCGATCAAGCCGCTCAGGTTGTTAGGGCGTCTGCGCGTCGGCGCAGCTGCCGCGCCGCGCGTTCGTGTAAGGACTCGTCTTTGTCGTCGAGCAGCCGGGTCAGCGCCGCGGTCGCCTCAGGTCCGGGAATGGCGCCCAGTGCCCAGATCGCCTTGCCGGCCAGGGCCCGGGACTCGTCGTAGTCGAGGTGCTCGGGGATCCACTGGGTCGCGTGGTAGAGGGCGTCGACCGTGTCCGGCGACTTGAGCTTTCCCAGCAGCGAGACGATGCTCTCGTGGTCGTGGTGCCAGCCGGCCGGCGCCAACTCGAAAAGCAGAGGTTTGATGTCGGCGGCGGTGGCGAACCGGGCGCACACGATCAGGGCGAGATCTACCCCGCTCTCCTCCTTCTCCGCGACCGCCTCGGCGAGCAACGACCGTCCGAGCGCAACACCGTCGGTGGTCTGGAAGTAGTCCAGGACCGCCTGGGGGTCGCCTCCGCTGCGGTCCCTCGGCCGACAGGGGAGTGACGTCACATTGTGATCACTATGGCGACGACGATCCGCTCGGAACCGACCCCGCGGGCGATCGCCGCCCGGAACCGGACCCGATCCTGCCGCCAGGCCACGCCGCCGTGAACTCCTGAATCCATGGCCATTTATCCCGAAAAAACGTTCATTGCGCATCTCGTCCGGAGCGTCTACTCTGCGAAGAGTCGGGGCCGCCGCCGGTTGACAAGGGGCGATGGCATCCGCTCAGGCAACCCGGGCATTGCTCTGCCGCACCGTCGCGGCTGGTGCGATCGGCTCCGAAACTCTCGGTCGCGCAGTTTTTCATGACCGATGTATCCCAGATGTATCCCAGTACCCAGGTTCGAGTTGTGGGAGCCGCGATGGTCGACGGTGCGATAACCCGGCACGAGGCGCGCGAGTATCCGTTCGGGATCTTTCGCGGTGATCTTCCCGACGAACTGCTGCGCATGGTGGAACACGAGAAGGTGAGCCGCGTCCGGCTTCCCGACGGGCGGCTGGTCTGGCTGGTGCTCGGCTATGACGAGGTGAGCACCGTGTTGACCGACGTCCGCTTCCGGCGCAGCGGTGGCGCCTATGACACCGGGGCCGATGCCGCGGACGGTTGCCCGGTGCGGGACCTGAGCATGGACGGCGACGCCCACACGGATCTGCGGCGGTTGGCGGGGCGTGCGTTCACGTCGCGCCGGATCGAGGCCTACCGGCCGCGCATCCAGGCACTCACCGACGAGCTGCTCGACCGGATGGAGAAGCAGGGCAGCCCCGGGGACCTCGTGGCCGACCTCGTCGTGCCCCTGCCCGCGGTCGTCATCTGCGAGCTGCTCGGTGTGCCCGCCGCCGACCGCGGCCGGTTCGCCGAGTGGGACAGGGCCCTCATGTCAGTGGACACACACGCCGCGACCGAGACCGCGGACGCCACCCTCGCGATGCGCGCCTACCTCGGCGAGCGGCTGGCCGAGAAGAGGGCGGCGCCCGGCCCGGATCTGCTGTCGGCGTGGGCCGAGGCGCAGGCCGAGGACGGTTCCCTGACCGACCAGGAGATCATCGGGCTCGCCGTCACGGTGCTCGTCGGCGGTCGGGAGATCGGCTCGATCAGCGTCGGGATGCGGGCCTTGTTCCAGCATCCCGACGTGATGGACCGGCTGCGCGCCGACCCGGGCCTCCTGCCGGCCGCCGTCGACGAGCTGCTGCGGTACACCTCGCTCAGTCCGACGTTCCTCGAGCAGACGGTCATGGAGCCCGTCGAGCTCGGCGGTGTCCCGCTCCGGGCCGGCGACGTCGTCATGCCCCTGCCGTGGGCGGCGAACCGCGACCCCGCGCAGTTCCCGCGGCCCGGGGTCCTGGACATCGACCGCCCCCGGAACCAGCACCTGACCTTCGGGACGGGGCCGCACTTCTGCCTGGGCGCCGCACTGGGCCGCGTCGAGATCGAGATAGCGATCGGGACGCTGGTGCGCCGCTTCCCGAACCTTCGGCCGGGCGTCCCCGTCGACGAACTGCCCTGGCGGCACGAGCGCATCAACTGCGGGCTGGCCGCGTTCCCGATCGCCTGGTGAGCCGGGCAGGGCGCCCCGGCACCCGGCACCCGACACCCCGTTGGAAGTACGCCTTCTCTGGATGGGAGCGCCATGACGGCGGACACCCCGATCGACCGCCTGCGCGAGCTGACGGACCTGGCCGGCCCGTTCGCGGTCCGCGTCGCCGCGACCCTGCGCCTGCCGGACCTGATCGAGGACGGCCGCCACGGACTCGCCGACCTGGCGGCCGCGACGGACACGGACGCGGACGCGCTCGGCCAACTGCTGCGCTACCTCGTCCGCCGGGAAGTGTTCACCGAGACGGCGCCGGACCACTTCGAGCTGACCGACGTCGGCCGGCTCCTGCGCGACACCGGTCTGGTCGGGCACCGCCAGTGGCTCGACCTCGACGGCCTCGGTTTCCACATGGACATGGCCTACACGGGGCTGCTCCACTCCGTCCGCACCGGCGAACCCGGCTACGCAGCCGTCCACGGCCGCACCCTCTGGGAGGAACTGGACGACGCCCCGGCCTTCCGCCGCTACTTCGACGAGCTGATGCGCTCCGAGCAGCGCCGCACCGCACCGCAGGTCGCCCGGCTCTACGACTGGTCGGCTGCCGCGGACGTCGTGGACGTCGGCGGTGGCAACGGCGGCCTCCTCGCCGAGGTCCTCGCCGAGCACCGCCACCTGCGCGGCGTGCTGATCGACCGCCCCGCCTCGGCGCCGGCGGCCGCGGCGACGTTCGCCGAGATGGGAGTGGCCGACCGCGCCGCGTTCGTGGCCGCGAGCTTCTTCGAACCGCTGCCCCGGACAGCGGACGTCGTGGTGGTCTCCCGCGTGCTGTCGGACTGGCCCGACGCCTCGGCCGGCGCCATCCTCCAGCACTGCGCCGCCGCGGCCCGGCGGCCCGGCGGCCGCGTCCTCATCGTCGAGGTCCTGCGCACCGGCCCGGACCTGCCCGTCCAGAACCCGCACTTCGATCTCAACATGCTGGTCATCGTCGGCGGCCGGGAACGGTCGGTCGCCGACGCCGAGCGGCTGGCCGCCTCAGCCGGCCTCGCCCTGGCCGGCGTCCTGCGCGGCGAGGGCGGCCTCGTCCTGCTCGACTGCGTGGCCACATCCGGCTGACCGGGTCCACCCGGCCGACCCGTGCGCCCCGCGACCGCGATCGCCTCGAAGCGGAAAGGCTCGCCATGACCGTCCTGCTCAGCACAGACCCGCACAGCGGCTCCGACCGCCCGGCCGCGTCCCGGTCCGAGACGGTGCTGCGCGAGGAACTCGAACGGCGCTGGCCGGCCGGAGCCGACGAGCTGGCGACGCTCGCCCGCTACGCGCTCCTGCCCGCCGGAAAACTTCTCAGACCACTGATGACCCTCGCCTGCGCCGAGGCCGTCGGCACCGACCCCGAGGACGTCCTGCCGGCCGCGCTCGCCGTGGAGTACCTCCACGTGGCCACCCTGGTGCACGACGACATCATCGACGCGGACGACGTCCGGCGGTCCCGCCCGGCGGTGCACGTCGCCCACGGCGTGCCCGACGCCATCGTCGCCGGCGACCACCTGATCTTCGCCGCGTTCACGGCCATCGGCGAATGCCGCTCGCGGCACGCGACCCCCGCCGCCGTCCTGGCCGCCGTCGCGGCGCTCGCCACAGCGGGATCAGACCTGTGCCGGGGCCAGGTCCTGGAGTCGCGGCTGGTCGGCGATCCGGCGGCCGACGTCGGCAGGTATCTGACGGTGGCGCGGCACAAGACCGGCGCGCTGTTCCGCGCGGTCTGCCAGATCGGCGCGCTGCTCGGCGGCGCGAACCCCGAGCAGGTCGAGCGGCTCGGCGAGTACGGCGAACTGCTCGGCATCGCCTTCCAGATCCGCAACGACGTCATCGCCTGCACGCTCAGCCCCCAGACCACCGGCAAGCCCGCCACCAGCGATCTGGCCGGCGGCCGGCCGACCCTCCCGGTACTGCTCGCCTACCGGGCCGGCGACCAGCCCACCCGCCGGCGCCTCACGGAGGCGTTGGCCCGGCGCTCGGCCGACCCGGACGAACTCGCGGACTTCCACGCGATCCTGGCCGCCACCGGAGGCCTGGATCTGGCTCGGGAGCAGGCCGCGCAGTACGGCGGGCAGGCGCTCGCGCGGCTGAGCGCACTGGAGCCGTCGGCGGGCCGCGACGTCCTGGCGTCCGTGGTCGAGTGGGCGGCGAGCGTCGAGCCATGACGACGACGACCGACAGCCGGGTACGCACCACGGCCCTCGCCCACCTTCAGACCTGGCGTCCGTACACGGTCTGGTACGTCGGCCTGCTCGGACTGGCCGGCGCCGGCCTCGCCGGCGAGCGCCGGCCGCTCTGGCTGGCGGTCGCCTGGGCCACGCCCACCGTCGGATGGCTCGGCGGGCACTACCTCAGCGACTACTTCGACCGGGACCTCGACGCCGCCAGCAAGCCCCACCGCCCGATCCCGTCGGGGCGGCTGGCCCCCGGCGTCGCGCTCGCGTGCGGGGTCGCCGCGATGATCGCCGTCGGGGTTCTCGCCGTCGTCAGCGGCCGGTCGACCGCAGTGATCGCCGTCTGCGCGGTCGCCGCCGTGGTCGCCTACGGCCGCTGGCTCAAGGCGACCGGCCTGTCGGGCAACCTCATCCGCGGACTGCTCGGGGCGCTCGCGCTCCTCTACGGCGCCGCGGTCGTCCCGAAGATCGACTCGAAGGTGCTGGTGTTCGCGCTCGCGTTCTGGCTGCACGACTCCGCGTCGAACCTGGTGGGCACCCTGCGCGACGTGGCGGGCGATCGCGCCGGCGGATACCAGACGCTCCCGGTGCGCCGCGGCACCCCGGTCGCGGTGTGGACCTCGTCCGCGCTCTACACCGCCGCCATCGGTGCGGCGGCGGTCGGCGGCGGCGCCCGGCCCGCCTACCTGGCGACCCTGGCAGCCGTCGCGGCCGTCGGCGTCGTCGCGTTCACACCGCTGGTGCGCATGCGCGCGGCTCTCCCGGTGCCCGCCGCCCTGCGCGCGCACGAGGTGCTGGTGGTGGAACGGCTCGGGCTGGCGGCCGGTGTCGTCGGGCTGGGACTCGGCGCGGCCCCCGCCGTGGCACTCCTGGTGCCGATGGCCGCGCTGACCTGGTGGACCCAGCGCCGGATGCGGACGTGGTACGAACTGGGCCCGGCGGACGGGCGGGCGGAGAGGATGGCCAATGCCTGACGAGATGACCGGTGTGAATCTCGGCCTGGAGTCCGAGCCGGTGCGGGAGGCCGGCCTCGGCCCGCGGCCGGACTCGCGCCCCGGCTCGGGCGCCGATCCGCGAGACGAGCGCCACGAGCGCGTCCGCGGCGCCATCGCGGCCGGTGCCGAGGAGTTGTTCCGAAGGCAGAGCGCTGACGGCGTGTTCGGCGACGACCCGCCCGCATCGGTGCTCGGCACCGCGGGCGCGATCACCGCGCTGCACGCCGCCGACCCGTCCGGCTCGGCCGAACTGATCGCGGCCGGCGCCCGATGGCTGCGCGGCGTCCAGCACGAGGACGGCGGCTGGGGCGGCGTCATCGGCGCCGGCAGCGAGCCGGTGGCGACCTCGGTCGCGGCCGCCGCCCTGCAGATCGTCGCACCGGACGCGAGCACGGCCGCCGTCAAGGCCGGACAAGCCGCTCTGGCCGCGCTCGGCGGCGTCGAGGGCATCACCGACCTGGCCGTCGCGCACCTGTGCGCGCAGTTCCAGGTGCTCGCCGGGTTCGCGCCGGCGAGGAGTCTGCGCCGGCTACCCCTCGAAATCGTCCTCGCCGACTCGGTACGCCGCAGCCGGATCTCCTTCCGGACCGCGCCGTTCATCGGCCTGGCGCTGATGCAGGCGACGATCGATCCGCCGGGGCCGGTGCGCAGGCTCACCAACCGCATGGCCGTGCCCGAGGCGCTGCGGCTCCTGCACGCAGTGCACGACCACGAGCGCCGGACCGGCGCGTTCAGCCGGGACCCGTGGCCCGCCGCCCTCGTGTGCCTGGGCCTGGCCCACGCCGGGATGGCGCCCGAGATCGCGGCCGCGATCGTCGGCTCCCTGCGTGCGTCGGTGCGGGCCGACGGCTCGTGGGATGCGGTGTCCAACCTGGACCTGACCCGCTCGGCGTTCGCGGCGACCGGCCTGATCGCGGCCGGCTACGGCGCCGACCCCCGGCTTGTGCGCACCCGCGACTTCTTCCACCGCACCCGGCAGCAGGACGCCTTCACGGTGCTGGACTGCCCGGCCGGCGGCTGGAGCTTCTCCGACGAGCACGGCTGGCCCGCCACGCTGGAATCCGCGGAGATCCTGGCCGCGCTCGCCGGGTTCCCGGACCGGGAGCGGGACGAGGTGCTGCGCGGCGGCGTCGGCTGGCTGATCAGCCGCCAGGACACCCGCGGCTCGTGGAGCCTGTGGGTCCGCGACACCAGGCTCCCCAACGACGGCCCCTGCCCCGGCATCACCAGCCAGGGCGTCGTCGCGCTGCTCGAGTCCGGCCGCGGCGCCGACGACGAGCGGGTGCGCTCGGCCGCCGACTGGCTGGAGACCCGGCAGGCGCCCGACGGCACGTTCGAGAACCTCTGGTACCGCGACCACACCTCGGGCACGGCGATGGTGCTCGGGGCGCTGGCCATGGCCGGACGCGGCAGCGGCCCGGTCGCCGGCGCCGCGCGCCGCTGGCTGCTCGCCACCCAGCACCCGGACGGCTCGTGGGGCACGGGCGAGGATTCGGGCGGCTCGGATGGCTCGACGGGCCCGGCCGCTTCGGCGGGCTCGGTCGAGGAGACGTCATGGGCGCTGCCGGCCCTCCTCGCGGCCGGCGTGCCCGCCGACTCGACCCCGATCCGGCGAGCCGTCGACTGGCTGTTGGACGCCCAGCAGCCGGACGGCGACTGGCCGGCGACCCGCGTCTGCGCCTACATCCGCCACCAGATGTACTACCCGAACGGAGCGATCACCCGAGGTCTCGCGCTGCGTGCCCTCGCCTCCTACCGGTCGGCCGTCGACGCCGCCGACGCCGCCGCCGCGGCGGCTGGAGGCCCCGCGTGACCGCGCAGCAGCTGCCTGCGATGGCGCGGCTGCTGACGATCGCGCGCGGGCCCCCGCGCAACGAGGACCGGAAACTCACGCACCGGCCGCCCTCAATTCTGCCTTCTTCAATCCGGTCGCCCTGAATCCATTAGGCCTCAATACCCTTCGCGGGCATTGACCCGGGCCGGCCAATAGCGCTGCCCGGGTCCCGGATGATAGGCGGGCCATCTGGCCGGTTCGCCATGAGGCTCATCCCCGAATACCGTGACCCGCTGCCCGAGCCGCGGTTCGTGATAATCATTGAGCGCATAGTGCTGGGTAACCCGGTTGTCCCACACGGCGATATCACCGGGCCGCCAGTGGTGGCGGCACGTCAATTCGGGGCGCTCCGAGAATGTGAAAAGGTAGTCGAGCAGAGCGTCGCTTTCCCCACGGCTCAGTTGCACGATATGCGAGGTGAACAATCGATTGACGTAGAGCGCTTTCCGCCCGGTTTCCGGATGCACGCGCACCATCGGGTGTTCGGCGTGCCTGATCTTCTCGTTGCCGGGGTGGCTGTGTATCGCGGTCAGTCCGCCGAGCAGCTCGCGCAGGGGTGCGGACAGCTGCTCGTAGGCCAGGTACTGGTTGCTCCACATGGTGTCGCCGCCCTGGTCGGGGAGGCGGACCAGCCGGAGGACCGAGGCCAGCGGCGGAGTCTGGTTGTAGGTGATGTCGGTGTGCCAGACGTCGGTCTTGCCGCCCTGTTCGGAGTCGATCAGGACGATCTTCGGATGTCCGTCGAGCCGCGGCAGGTGGGTGTGCGGCTCGACGTGGCCGAGCCGCTCCCCGAAAGCGATGTGCGCCTCCGGGGAAATGTGCTCCTGGCCGGAGATGAAGATCACCAGGTAATCGAGAAGGGCCTGCTTGATATCGCGGAAGACCTCCTCGGTGAGGCTTTCGAGGTCGACTCCGTCGATACCGGCGCCGAGGGCGCCGGCCCGTGGTTCGACAATGATCTGTGGGGTGGCCGGATAATGCATCGTGCTCACTCCGTCCTGGGCTGTGACACCGGTTCTGGATAGCCTTTCTCATCAATACCTCCCGTCCGGCCCGAGCACAAGGAAAAACCGATCCGGGCGCTTGACGCATTCGATATCCGAAGGCAGACTCAACGGAAACGAGCCGAACGGGAAATCTTCTCCGACAAAACTGTGCACGCATTCTGGAGGGGGAGACCATGGGCATGATCGTCGATCTGCCGACTGTGGATCTTTCGATGAACGAGTCGCCGTTCCCGCCGATTCCCTCCGTGCTCGACGCGGTCCATTCCGCCGCGGCACAGATGCAGCGCTACCCCGACTTCCGGGCGGCCGAGGCGGGTGCGGCGCTGGCCAAACACCTCGGCGTGCCGGAGGCGCAGGTGGTCGTCGGGCCCGGCTCCGCCGGGCTCACCCAGCTGGTCATCCAGGCGCTGGACCCGGACCGGACCGAGATCGTCCAGCCGGCGCTGTCCTTCGAGGGCTACCCGCTGATGGCGGCCAACGTCCGCAACCGGGCGGTGCGGGTGCCGCTGGCCGGCCTCGCGCACGACCTGGACGCGATGGCGGACGCGGTCACCGAGCGGACCCGCTGCGTCCTGCTGTGCAACCCGAACAACCCGACCGGCGCCGTGCTGACCCACGCCGAGATCGCCGGGTTCCTGGCCCGGATCCCCTCCGAGGTCGTCGTGATCATCGACGAGGCGTACAGAGAGTACGTATCCGACGGCGCCTACGCCGACGGGCTGCTCCTGCACGGCGAGCACGACAACGTCTGTGTCGTGCGCACCTTCTCCAAGGCCTACGGTCTGGCCTCACTGCGGGTCGGCTACGCGGTGGTCCCGGCCGGGATCGCCGAGGCGGTCCGGATGGCGGGCCTCCTGTTCTACCCCGGCGGTCTCGCCCAGGCCGCGGCGAGCGCCTGTCTCGATCCGCAGGCGCAGCAGGAGTGCGCCCGCCGCTGCGCCGAGCTGAGAGACACGCGGGACCGGCTGCGTGCCGACCTCATCGCCGCAGGGCTGCCGGTCGCCCCGAGCGAGGCGAACTTCCTCTGGCTGCCGCTGGGTCCCGACAGCGAGCGGTTCGCCCTGCGCTGCCGCGCCGCCGGGCTCATCGTGCGCTGTTTTCCCGGGGTGGGCGTGCGCGTCACCGTCGGCGACGAGGAGGCCAACGCGCGAGTGCTGGCCGTGGCCGGCGACTCATGAAGGTCCTGGCCGTCACATGGGGTCTGCCGTCGCACCTGTACACGCTCGTGCCGGTGGCGTGGGCGCTGCGCTCGGCCGGCCACGAGGTCCGGTTCGCCGGTCCGCCGGGCCTGGTCGAGGCGATCGCCCAGGCCGGCCTCCCGGCCGTCCCGGTCGGTCCGCACCTCGACTTCGCCACGGTGGCCCACGGACAGATCGGACGGGACGCCACCGGCACCGGCGCCGATGACGCCGACGGGCCGCAGCCGGCCATCACCAAGGGCGGGACGAGCCACCAGTACGCCGAAGCGATGCTCCCCGACCTGGTCGACTTCGGCCGGCACTACGGCCCGGACCTGATCCTGCACGATCCGGGCAACCTCGCGGCGGCCGTCGCGGCCGCCGTCCTGCGGGTGCCGAGCGCGCGAATGCTGTGGGGGCCCGACTACCGGACCCGGCTGGGCTTCGACGCCGACACCGTGCTCGGCCCCCTGGTCGACCAGTTCGGCCTGGACCCCGCCGAGGTACCGGTCCAGGGCGCGCTAACCCTCGACCCCTGCCCGCCGCCGATGCAGGTCCCGCTGTCCGGGCCGCACCGGCCCATCCGGTTCGTGCCCTACAACGGAGCCGCGATCCTGCCCGGCTGGCTGCGCACGGCACCGGCCCGCCCGCTCGTCTATCTCACCCGCGGCACCATGATGGGCCTGATGTGTCTCGACGGCGACTTCGACCTGGTCGGCGCCGTGCGGGCCGTCGCCGAGCTGGACGTCGACCTGGTGCTGGCATCGATCGGCCGCGATCTCACCGGCGTGCCGCTGCCGTCCAACGTCCGGGTGAGCACGGACTGGCTGGCGCTGCACCTGGCCCTGCCTTCCTGCGCCGTGCTGGTGCACCAGGGCGGCGCCGGCACCACGATGACCGGCGCGGCGTACGGGGTCCCGCAGCTGATCCTGCCGAGCGTCGCCGACCAGCACTTCAACGCGGAACGGCTGGCCGTGACCGGGGCGGGCACGTCGCTGCCGACAGAACAGGCCGGACCCGAGGCGGTCCGCGACGCGGTGGCCGCCCTGATCGGCGACGCCCGCTGGAAGACGGCGGCCACAGTGCTGCGCCGGCGCAACGACGCGCGACCGACACCGGCCGAGGTGGTGACGCACCTGGAGCAACTGGCCCACCCGGCGGGTGCGGCGGCGACCTCCCGGCCCCCTACCCGACGACTGGAGGCTTCATCATGACCGCATCGCTGAGTGAGCCCATCTCGCTTCCTCTCCCGGAGCCGCCCTCGATCTACGAACCGCTGCCGCTCCTGATCGATCTCCAACGCGATCAGCCCGTGGTCGAGGTGCGGCAGGCGGACGGCACGCCGGCCTGGCTGGTGTCGCGCTACGCCGACGTGCGCGTCGCGCTCAAGGACCACCGCTTCAGCCGGGAGATCGAGCGAGCCGACCACACTCCCGTCGCCGAGCTCGGCGGCCTGGAGACCGAGTCGCTGATGGGCATGGATCCACCGAAGCACACCCGGATGCGCAGCATCGTCGCGCACGCGTTCACCCCCCGGCGGGTCGAACGCATCCGCCCCGCGGTCAGAGCGATGGTCGACGAACTGCTCGCGGGCATGGCCGAGCTGCCCCGCCCCGTCGATCTCGTCCAGAACTACTCGAACCCGCTGCCCATCTGGGTCATCAGCGAGCTGTTGGGCATCGACGTGGAGAACCGGCCCAAGTGCAAGGAGTGGTCCGACATCATGGTCGGCGACTGGAACCGCGACCCCGCGCGGACGAAGGCCGCGGTCGACGAGTTCGCCACGCTGATCGACCTGCGCCGGTCCAAGCCCGGCGACGACCTGATCAGCGAGATGATCGTCGCCCAGGAGGAGCACGGCCGGCTCACCGAGCGCGAGATGCTCATGGTGTGCATCGGCCTGCTCGTCGGCGGGCACGAGACGACGGCCAACCAGATCAACCTGTTCCTGATGACGCTGCTGCACGACCGCGAGCTCTGGAACAGGATCGTCGAGAACCCGAAGGACATCAGCCGCACGGTCGACGAGTTGGGCCGGTACGTGCAGATCGGGGTCTCCGGCGTCATGCTGCCCCGGGTCACGCTGGAGGAGGTGGAACTCAGCGGGGTGACGATCCCGGCCGGCGCCGTGGTCCTGCTGGCCTTCATGGCCGCCAACCGCGACCCGCGGGTCTACCACGACCCGAATCGGATCCTGATCGACCGGATGACCCGCAACCCGCACCTCGGCTTCGGCATGGGCGTCCACCGCTGCATCGGCGTCCACCTGGCCAGGATGGAACTCCAGGAGTCGCTGGCCGGGTTCGGGCGCTGGATGCCCGACGTGCGGCTGGCGGTTCCCGAGTCCGAGGTGAAGTTCAGCCAGGGCCTGGTGGTCCGCCAGGTCCAGGCACTTCCGCTCACGTGGTGACGCCGCAGGAGGAGATGGTCGCGCGCGTCGTCGCCTGGGGCCGGGCGCGCCAGGACGTGCGGGCGATCGTGCTGTACGGGTCGCTCGCCCAGCCGCACGCCCGCGTGGACGACCTCTCCGACGTCGACATCGAGATCACGTTCGCGGCCGTGACCCCCGAACTGCTCACCGGGTCGTGGTGGCGGGAGTTCGGCACGGTCTGGTCCGCGTACTCCATGGACCCGCTGCCGATGTGGGCACTCGTCTACGAAGGCGGGCTCACCGTCGACCTGGTCGTCGTCGACGACAGCCGCATGGCGGAGATGACGCAGCGGCTGTCCCCGAACTGGGAGCTCGGCTACCGGGTCCTGCTCGACCGCGACGGCATCACGCGCCGGCTGCCGGCGCCCGGTGGACAGCCGCTCGGCCGCGGCCGGCTCACCGACACCGAGTTCCGCCGGCTCGTCGACGGGTTCTGGTACGACGGGCTCAGGGTGCCGAAGTACATCGCCCGCGGTCAGCTGTGGATGGCCAAGACGCGGGACTGGGCGGCGAAGGCCCACCTCCTGCGCCTGCTGGAATGGCACTCCATCGTCCTCGGCGGGTTCCGGGTCGACGGGTTCGGCCGAGGGCGCCACATGCCGACGTGGCTGGCGCCGGAGCTCTGGGAGGCCGTGCACGGCGTGTTCGGGCGCTTCGACGCCGACGACGCCTGGCGCGCGCTGGAGAACTCGGTCGAGCTGTTCTGGCGAGTGGCCGGCGAGGTGTCCGCGGCATCCGGATTCAGCTTCCCCACGGAAGAGGACGAGCACCTTCGCGAGTGGATGGAGCATCTGCTGGGGCGGGCGGCCGCGGTGAGCGCAGGGGTGGTGGACCGGTGACGGGAGCCAGTGCGGTCGTCGTCGGTGCCGGCATCGCGGGAACAGCGGCCGCCCGGGTGCTCGCCGACCGGTTCGACAGTGTCCTGCTTCTGGACCGCGACGAACTGGCCGACCATGCCGAGCCGCGCCGCGGCGTGCCGCAGGGTGCGCACGGCCACGTTCTGCTGGTGGCCGGCCAGCGGGCTCTCGACGCACTGTTCCCAGGCCTGATGGCCGAACTGGTCGCGGCGGGCGCGGTCGAGTTCGATCCCGGCATGGGACTGTCGTTCTCCCGGTTCGGCGCGATCTGGCCGCGGGTCCACACCGAGCTGCGGCTCGCGGCCGCGAGCAGACCGCTGCTCGAACGCGCGGTCCGGCGGCGGGTGCAGGCATTGCCGAACGTCCAGGTGCGGACCGGGGTTGCCGTGACCGCCCTCCTGGGCGACGACGAGCGGGTCACCGGAGTCCGGCTCGACGACGGCACGGTGTCGGACGCCGATCTCGTGGTGGACTGCAGCGGCCGCGGCGGGGCGTCGCAGCGGTGGCTGGAGGCGCTGGGCCACCCGGCGCCGCGCGTCACCGAGATGAAGATCGGGGTCGGCTACGCGACGAGGCTGTACCGCAGGAAGCCGACCGATCTCGCCGACGCGCAGGCCGCGTTCGTCCTGCCCGATCCACCCGGCGAGCTGTGCTCCGGGCTGGCGCTGCCGGTCGAGGACGACCGGTGGCTGGTGTCGCTGGGCGGGTGGCACGGCGCGTTCCCGCACGACGAGGCCGGGTTCGACGCCCACGCCGCGGCCCTGCCGCACCCGGGCATCGCCGGCATCGTCGCACACTGCGAAGCCCTGACGGACGTGGCCGTGTGCACGCTCCCGGTCAGCAGGCGGCGCCATGTCGAGGAGCTCGGACGTGTCCCGGCCGGCTATCTCGCGCTCGGTGACGCCGTCTGCAGCTTCAATCCGATCTACGGCCAGGGGATGACCTGCGCGGCGATGGAGGCCGTCCAACTCGGCGAGCTGCTCGACGTCCACGCCGCGGTGACGGCCGCTCTCACCGCGGAGTTCTACCAGCGGGTGGCGCGCATCGTGGCGACACCGTGGCGGTTCGCGGCCGGCGGGGACTTCGCCTACCCGCAGACCGAGGGCATCCGGCCGCGCGGGGTCTCGGTGATGAATGCCTATGCGCGGCAGGTTCAGCTCGCGTCGATGGTGGATCCCGACATCCGGCGGGTGTTCACCTCGGTCCAGCACCTGATCATGGATCCGTCGGAGCTGAGCCGTCCGGCGATGGTGGTCAGGGTGCTGCGTACCGCTCGCCGTGCCGGTCGGGGGCCGGCGGACGGTGGCCGGGCCGGCGGTGCGTCGCGATGAAGGATCGTCTCCGGGACTATCCGTTCGAGCCGTTCCGCGGGGCGCTGCCGGACGAGCTGCTCCGTATGGTGGTGACCGAGCCGGTCAGCCGCGTGCGGCTCCCCGACGGCAGGCCCTGCTGGCTGGTGCTCGGATACGAGTCGGTCTGCACGGTGCTGTCCGACCCGCGATTCGCCCGGAACGGCAGCGGACCGTCCGGGGCTGTCGTCGGCTGTCCGTCGAGCGCTCACGGCGGACCCCGGACGTTGAGCGCCGACGGGCCGGATCACGTGTCGCTGCGCCGTGCGGCCTCGCAGGCGTTCAGCCCACGTGTCATCGAGTCCTGCCGTCCCCTGGTGCAGAAGATCACCGACCGGCTGCTGGACGCGATGGCCGAGCAGAGCCGGCCCGCCGATCTCATCAGCACCCTGACGGCGCCGTTGCCCGTCCTGGTGATCTGCGAGATACTCGGCGTCCCCGCCGCGAGCGAGGCCCGCTTCGCCGCCTGGGCCACGGACATCATGTCCGTGACGGCGTACGACTCCAGCGCCGGAGCTCAGGCGCAGAGCGCGCTGGACGGATACTTCGCCGACCTGGTGGCCGCGAAACGCGCCGACCCCGGCGACGACCTGGTCTCGGCCTGGATCGCGACCCAGGCCGAGACCGGCCTCACCGACCCGGAGGTCGCGGACCTCGCCCTCACAGTCCTGCGCGGCGGACGGGAGATCAACTCGACCGGCGCGGGTCTGCGAACCCTGTTCGAGCACCCGCACCAGCTGGCGGCCCTGCGCGCTGACCCGGGCCGCCTGCCGACCGCGGTCAACGAGATCCTGCGCTACTCGGTCCACAGCAGCATGTCCCGCATCCTGACGGCGACCGAGACCACCGAACTCGACGGCGTCCGCATCACCGCCGGCGACACCGTGATGGCCCTTCCGGCAGCAGCGAACCGCGATCCGCGTTACTTCGCCGACCCCGACGTCTTCGACATCGACCGCACCCCCAACCCCCACCTCAGCCAGGGCCACGGCCCCCACTTCTGCCTCGGCGCGGCCCTCGGCCGGATGGAGATCGAGGTGGCGATCGGCACCCTGCTGCGCAGGTTCCCCACCCTGGCCCCGGCGGTCCCGATCAGCGACATCCCGTGGCGCAACGAGCGGTTCAACGCGGGCATGGCGGAGTTTCCCGTCACGTGGTGACGGGTTCGGAAGCGGGGAGATAGAAAAGCCATGTGCCTGAATATGGTGTTCGAGGGGCGATCGAAATGGCTTGGTTAATTGCTGCTCTTCGGTGGGATCGAACAGATGTGTGATGCGCCGCTTCTCCGGGGCATGCTTGACATATGTTCGAATACTGAATTATTATCGATGCGACAGCCTATTTGACGCACTTTGCCCGAAATTTCTCTATCTCCGTCATAATTCGCGTGAGAAGCCGAAGAAGCCGAGGGGGTAAACAGCTCCGATTTCTTGTCGGGTCCGGGGACGCCGGTGTTTTCGCTCGCAGTTTTTCTTACGGGGCGCCGCGGTGGGGCGCAGCGAGGGAGAGTTCGATATGAGCCTTCATGCAATCGCCCGGATGTATGGCGACGGTGAAATTTCGACTGCTGATGTTCTCTCCGAGCTGGGCAGGTGGGTGGACATCCCCCTGTCGGAGGGGCAACGTGGCCTGTGGGCGCTCCACAGGATGGAGCCGAATACGTACGCGTACAACGTTCCGGTGTGCTTTTCGGCTGGCCATGTCGACGTTGTCGCGCTTGAAGCCGCGTTCCGCGACACGATTTCGCGGCATCCGCTTCTTTCCGCGCGGATACGGGAGACGAGTGACGGACCGTTTCTTTCCCATGGCGATCCCGACGGTTTTTCTGTCGAGTGCATAGATATCTCTGACGCGCCGCGCGAGCAAGTGCTCGAATATCTGAAGGAAATGGCGCAGAGACCCTTCGATCTGACCGGTGGACCATTGGTCAGACTGGCTATTCTGCGCCGTTCGGACTCGGAGACGTTCGTCCTTCTGGCTATTCATCACATGGTGATTGATGGAGCTTCGGCGCGCCTCGTCATCGATACTCTGTTCGATGCGTACCAGGCCCGGCTTGAAGGACGCGATGTGCCGTACCGGCTTGGCTCAGCGTCGTTCGGTGAGTTCGTCGCGTGGGAGAAGGATGCGCTCGCCGGTCCGCGCGCCGCGGTCGATCGCGAGTTCTGGCAACGGGAACTGGCCGGGGCGGTTCCGCTCGCCGGGCTGCCTTCGCAGGCCACCCTGCCGCCGGACTCGACCCATGAAGGCGAGGTGTACACGCGCCGTCTGTCGGCAGAGCAGGTCGACGCCGTCGCGGCATTCGCCGCTTCGCACGAGATCAGTCCGGGGAGTTTCTTCCTGGCGGCTTTCACGGCACTGCTCCACCGGTACACCGGGGAGGAGGACATCGTCATCGGGATGCCGGTGTCCGGTCGCCCGATGGAGCGTCTCGACGCGATAGTCGGCTATTTCGTCAACACACTGCCCATTCGGAGCAGGCCGGTCGGATCCGACGAGTTCATAGAGTACGCGCAGCACACACAGTCCACGGTCTTCGACGTGCTCGAACACGGCACGTACCCGTTTCACCGCATCGTGCACGATCTCGGCCGACGCGACACCAACCTTCGGTCGCCTGTCTATCAGATCGCCTACAACTATCAGGATTCTGCTCTCTCCGGCTACATGAGTACCAGGGCCACGACAACCACAGTGGCCGCAGGGACCGCAGCAGTGACCGCAGAGACCGCGGCGGCGGACGCGGCACCACCGTTCCGGCTCGTCGAAGGCCTGTATCAGCTTGGCGAATACGACCTCACCTTGGACGTGGTTCCCGGTGGCGGAATCCTCCTGAACTGGAAGTACCACCCCGACGCATTCTCCACCGACGCCATCGGCCGCATGGCAAACCACTTCGCCAAGCTGATCGACGACGTCATCGCTTCGGACGGCCGGACGCCGATCGGCCGCCTGAGCCTGCTGGGTGACGCTGAACGGCGGCTCGTCCTCCAGGAATGGAACCATACGACCGTTGACTATCCCGCGGGCAGGACGTGCTGGGACCTCTTCGTGGAGCAAGCGGGGACAAACCCGGACTCTCCCGCGGTCACTTGCGGGGAGCGGACTCTGAGCTATCGCGAACTCGCCGACCGCAGTTCGGCGCTGGCGGCTGCGCTTCCGGCGCAGGGCATCGGTTCCGGGAGCATCGTCGGGGTCTGTTGTGAGCGGTCGCTCGACCTGATCGTGGGCCTTCTAGCCGTCATGAAGCTCGGCGCCGCGTACGTACCGCTGGACGCCACCCTTCCGGCCGAGCGCCTCTCGTACATGGTCGAGGACAGCGGGGCCGAACTCGTCCTCTGCCACGACGCGGTGATGGACAAGTTGGCGACTGTTGAATTGCACGGGACCAGGCTTTACGCGACGGACCATCAGGACGGCCACCTGGACGACCAACAGGATTACCATCGTACCGACGTGGACGAGTCGAGGGATCCGCGCGCCGAAGTCGAACCCGCGGAACCACCCCAGCCGTCGAAGCCCGCAGTCGCCTACGTCATCTACACCTCGGGCAGCACTGGGAAACCCAAGGGGGTTGTGGTTCCGCACAAGGCGCTGACCAACTTCCTGCTGGCCATGGCGCGAACCGTGGGCGTTACCTCCAGCGACCGATTGCTGGCCGTCACCACGCACAGCTTTGACATCGCCGCCTTGGAGCTCTACCTGCCTCTGATCACCGGCGGGCAGGTCTACATCTGCGATACGGCCACGGCTACTGACGCCACACTGCTTGCC
This sequence comes from Actinocrinis sp., assembly GCA_035943635.1. Taxonomy (GTDB): domain Bacteria; phylum Actinomycetota; class Actinomycetes; order Streptomycetales; family Catenulisporaceae; genus DASZBX01. Next base: position 28,023 of record DASZBX010000124.1, read on the forward strand.
GACAAGATCGCCGGCTGGCAGCCGACCGTCATGCAAGCCACTCCGGCGACGTGGTCCATGCTCCTGCGGGTCGGGTGGCAGAACGCCGAGGGCATCAAGGTTCTGTGCGGTGGGGAAGCGCTGCCCGACAGTCTGAAGGACCAGCTCGTGTCCGTGGGCGAGGCTTGGAATCTGTACGGGCCGACGGAGACGACCATCTGGTCCACGGCGAAGCGTCTGAGCCGGGACGAGCCGGTGACCATCGGCCGTCCGATCGCGAATACGCAGGTGTACATCCTCGACGAGGCCTTGGACCCGATGCCTGTCGGAGTGTCGGGCGAGTTGTACATTTCGGGTGACGGCGTTGCCCTGGGGTATCACCGGCGACGCGACCTGACAGCGGAACGGTTCCTGGACAACCCGTTCCTGCCCGGTCGGCGGCTGTATCGGACCGGTGATCTGGCGCGTTGGCTTCCGAACGGCGAGATCGTCCTGCTGGGCCGGATCGACAACCAGGTCAAGCTGCGCGGCTACCGTATCGAGCTCGGCGAGATCGAGGCGGTGCTCGATACCCACCCGGAGATCCGCCAGAGCGTCGTCGTGGTTGAGTACACCGGCCGGACGGATCGGCTCACGGCGTACTACACCCGGAACGCCCACACGACGGCAGCGGCCACAGAATCCGCACAGCTTCGCGCCCACCTGGCGAAGATCCTTCCGGGCTATATGGTTCCCGCCGCATTCGTGGCCCTGGAGGCGTTCCCGCTCACGCCCAACGGCAAGATCGACCGGGCCGCGTTGGCCGAAGCCGGCTGGCCGGCACCGCTACTCCCGGCTGCTGACGAGATGGTGCCTGCCGCCGAGGTCGAGCGGACCGTGCACAGGATCTTCGGAGAAGTGCTCGGTATCCGGGTTGCCGACCGCAGCGCAGGGTTCTTCGACATCGGCGGTGACTCGTTCACGGCCGTGGAAGCGGTGGCGGCGATCAACCGCGAATTCGGCTGCACGCTACGGCCCACCAGCCTGTTCGCGCACTCCTCGGTCGCGGCCATGGCCTGGCACCTGAGCGATCTGACGTCGACGGGAGTGGATTCGACGGCGAAGGCGGGTGTGGCGGGGCGGCTCGTCGCGGCGTCGGCCGGACCGGGTTCGGCGGCAGAGCCGAGGACGACTGGGCGGTCTGCCGCCGGGCTTGCCGCTGAGCCGGCCGAGACGACGGGTGACGACGGCTACCTCGACAATTCGATCGCGGTGATCGGTCTTTCCTGCCGGTTCCCGGGTGCCAAGGATCACCGCGAGTTCTGGCGTGATCTCGTTGACGGGCGCAGCGGCAGCGGCTCGTGGTCGACGGAAGAGCTGCGCGCCCTCGGAGTGCCGGACGAACTCATTGCCCGGCCCGGCTACGTGCCGCAACGGTCGGTCGTCGACGGCCGGGCGGAGTTCGACGCCGCGTTCTTCGGCATCTCCCCGCGCGACGCCGAACTCATGGATCCGCAGGCCCGTCTGCTGTTGCAGCATGCGTGGGCTGCTCTGGAGGACGCCGGATACCGGCCCGAGGACGTCCCCGACACCAGCGTCACCACCGCGACGAGCACCAACTTCTACCAGGCCCTGCTCCCGGGCCTGATGGCGAACGCTTCCGGCACGCGCGTCCTGGCCAGCGCCGATGTGTACGCCGCGTGGCTGTTCGCCCAGGGCGGCACCGTGCCCACGATGATCTCGACCAAGCTGGGTCTGCGCGGACCGAGCATGGCGGTGAGCACGAACTGTTCGTCGGCGTTGAGCGCGGTCCACCTCGCGTGCCGAGGGCTGTTGGCTGGTGAGGTGCGCCAGGCGATCGCGGGTGCGGCCAGTCTGTTCTCCGCGGGTGAACTGGGCTACGTGCACCAGCCGGGCCTGAACTTCTCCAGCGACGGGCGCAGTCGCGCGTTCGCCGACGGGGCCGACGGCATGTCCGGCGGCGAGGGGGTCGGCGTGGTCGTCCTCAAACGCGCCCGGGACGCGCTCGCCGACGCAGACCAAGTCTACTGCCTGATCCGCGGCATCGCGGTCAACAACGACGGCGGGGACAAGGCGGGGTTCTACGCACCGAGCGTGCGCGGCCAGACCGAGGTGATCCGCAAGGCACTGGACGTGTCCGGCGTGGACCCCGCGACGATCTGCTACGTCGAGGCGCACGGCACGGGCACCAAGCTGGGCGACCCGATCGAGGTCGCGGCGCTGACCGAGGCGTACCGGCACTACACGGACCGCAGCGGGTACTGCGGCATCGGGTCGGTCAAGAGCAACATCGGCCACCTCGACGCGGCCGCCGGAATGGCCGGCCTGATCAAGCTGGCCCTGGCCCTGCGGCACGGGGAGGTCCCGCGGACCCTGCACTGCGACGTGCCGAGCGCGCAGATCGACTGGGACGACTCGCCGTTCTTCGTGGCCGACCGCAACCTCCCGCTGGGCGGCGACGGGCCCGCCCGGGCGGCATTGAGCTCGTTCGGGATCGGCGGCACCAACGTGCACGCGGTGCTGGAACAAGCCCGCCCTGGCTCGGCGGTCGAAAACCGCCCGGGACCGCACGCCGTGGTCCTCTCGGCGCGTGACGGGGAACGGCTCGGCGTCCTCGCACGGGAACTTCTGGAGTTCCTGCCGCGGTATCAGGACGAAGGCGGGGACCTGGCGTCGTTGGCGTACACGCTGCAGGTCGGTCGGCGCGCGCTGGCCAGCCGGGTCGCGTTCGTCGCGGGCGGCATCGACGAGCTGACCGGGCAACTGCGGGCCTACTCCGGGAACGGCGCGCGTGGGGCGGTGTTCGAAGGTACGGCCCGGCCGTCCGGAGACGAACTGGTCGGGCTCTTCGTCCGCACCCGACAGCTGCGGGATCTGGCCGCACAGTGGCTCGAAAGCGGCGAGTGGGACAAGGTCGCGCCCTTGTGGGTCAACGGCGTCGACGTCGACTGGCGCGCCCATCACGGGACGAACCCGCCGCACCGGGTCAGCCTGCCGACCTACCCGTTCGCCCCGACGCGGTTCTGGCCGGACGCCGAGCCGGTACCGGTCCGGGCTCTGGGACCACAGACGGGACCACAACCCGCATCCGGCATCGCAGGCCAGGTCGGCGCGGCGGCGTTGCTCGCAGCCACGGCCGGGCCCGAGGGCGTCGATGCGTTCCTGACCCGCCGCGCGCGTACGACGCGGGAGATGGACGGAATCCTGCGGCCGCTCGTGCTCGGGCAGCTCATGGCGATCGGGCTGTTGCGCGAACCGGTACGCCGCGACCAGGTCGATCCGGCGGGTGTGATCGCGCCCGGCCACGCGAAGTGGCTCGACCACGCGGTGACCGTGCTGCTCGACGGCGGCGAACTCGTACGTGACGGCGGGTTCGTGGTGCCGAGCGGCGGTGCGCCGGGCCTCGGGCCGGCGTGGCGCGCGTGGCGCGAGTTCAAGGACGCGCAGGGCGATGAGCCCGAGCTGGCGGCCAAGACCGGCCTGACCGAACGCATGATCGTGGCCTTACCTGAAATCCTCTCCGGCCGGACGCCGGCCACGGCGGTCATGTTCCCCGACGGCTCGTTCGACCTGGTCGGGCCGGTCTATCGGGGGAACGCCACGGCCGACTACTTCAACGCGGTGACCGCGGCCGCAGTGCGCGCGGAGGTGGACGCTCGCCGCCGCGGGGCGATCCGGATCCTGGAGATCGGTGCGGGGACGGGCAGCTCCAGCGAGAGCGTGTTCGCGCAACTGGATGATCGCGACATCGCTGAGTACTGCTATACGGACGTTTCCAAGGCGTTCCTGATCGACGCGGAGCGGCGCTTCGGCGACCGGGTGCCGTACCTGACGTTCGCGCCCTTCGACGCGGAGCGGGAACCCGCCGCGCAGGGACTCGCCCCCGGCACCTACGACATCGTCATCGCCAACAACGTCCTGCACGCGACCAGGGACGTCACGCAGTCCGTCCGCCATGCCAGGGCACTGCTGCGGGCAGGCGGGGTTCTGCTGCTCAACGAACTCGCCCGGAACGAGTGGTGGTCGCACCTGACCTTCGGGCTGCTGGAAGGATGGTGGCGCCCGGCCGACGGGCGACGGATCGCGGGCGGACCCGCGCTGTCGCCGGACTCGTGGCGAGGTGTGCTGGGGGAGTGCGGGTTCGACGCGGTCGAGCCGCTGGCCGAGCCCGCTCGGGAGTTGGGGCAGCAGGTGCTGCTGGCGCGGGCCGGCGCGTCTGCCGCGCGGGCCGTCGCGAGCGCCGGCCCGCAGGCGGCCGCCGGCTCGGCTACGGATCCTGCGTCGCGCGCCCATGCGGGTCCTGCCATGCTGCCGGCTGCGCGCGGATCGCTCGAAGATCATGTGCGGGAGGCCATCGAGCGGATCCTGGTCGCATCGTTGAGGCTGCGCAGGGACGAACTCGCGGTCGACCAGCCTTTCGCCGACTACGGGGTGGACTCGCTCACCGGTGTCGCCATGGTACGTGGTCTCAACGAGTCCCTGGGCACTGACCTCGATCCGAGCGTCCTGTTCGAGCACCCGTCGATACGGCGGCTGACCGGATTCGTCCTCGCTGAGGAGGGCGCGGCCGTCGCGGCGCACCGGGAGATCGCCGAGAGCGTCCCCGCTCCGGTCCAGCAGGTCCAGCAGGTCCGGCAGGTCCGGCAGGTCCGACCAGCCGAGCCGATCGAATCAGCCGAGCCGGCCCAGCCAGTCGAACCAGTCCACCTGATCCAGCCGACCCGGCCGGCGCCTGCGAAAGCGCCTGCGGAAGCGACCGAGACCTCCAGGGGGTCGACCGCCGGCCGGGAACCGATCGCGATCATCGGCATGAGCGGCCGCTTCCCGGGCGCCCGGGACGTCGACGAGTTCTGGGACCTTCTGGTGTCCGGCCGGGATCCCGTGGTGCAGGTGTCCCGCTGGGATCTGTCGTCGTTGGGCAGCGCGTGCGCGGATGGCGGGCTCATGGACGGCGTGGAGGAGTTCGACCCGCTGTTCTTTGGGATCTCCGGCGCGGAGGCCGCGTACATGGAGCCGCAGCAGCGGCTGTTTCTCCAGGAGGCGTGGCGGGCGCTGGAGGACGCCGGCCATACCGGCGATTCGATCGACCGCGACCGTTGTGGCATATACGTCGGCTGCGCGGCGGGCGACTACCTGGACCTGACGGTGGTGTCCGACTACCCCGGGCAGGCGTTCTGGGGCAACATGAACTCGCTGGTGCCGTCCCGGATCGCCTACTACCTAGACCTGCACGGTCCGGCGATGGCGGTCGACACCGCCTGCTCGAGTTCTCTCGTGTCCGTCTACCTGGCTTGCCAGGGACTGTGGTCGGGGGAGATATCCACAGCGATCGCGGGTGGCGTCTACGTCCAGAGCTCGCCGCGGCTCTACCTCGCCGGATCGCGGGCCGGGATGCTCTCCCCGACCGGACGGTGCCGCTCGTTCGACCAGACGGCCGACGGGTTCGTGCCGGCCGAGGGCGTCGGCGCGCTGATCCTCAAACGGCTCTCGGACGCCGAAGCCGATGGCGACCACATCCATGGGGTGATCAGCGGAATCGGAATCAACCAGGACGGGACGACCAACGGGATCACCGCGCCGAACGGGACCGCGCAGGAGCGGCTGATCCGGCAGGTGTACACCGACTTCGCGATCGACCCGGAAGGGATCGGGCTGATCGAAGCGCACGGCACGGGCACCAAGCTCGGCGACCCGGTCGAGTTCCGGGCACTGGACCGCGCGTTCCGCGCCTTCACCGCCGAGGAGCGGTTCTGCTCGCTGGGATCGAGCAAGGCCAACATCGGCCACACCCAGTCGGCGGCCGGGGTGATCGGCATCATCAAGGCACTGCTGGCGATTGAGCACGCTGTCATACCAGGCCTGCTGCACCACACGGAGACCAACTCCAGTGTCACGTTGGCAGGCAGCCCGTTCTTCGTGCACACGTCATCCAGGCAGTGGGCCGCGCCGAGGGATGGCAGGCGCCGCGCCGCGATCTCGTCACTCGGGGCGAGCGGCACCAACGCCCACGCCGTCATCGAGCAGGCACCGCCCACGCCGCCGCGGACCAGGCGGGGCGGGCCTCGGCTGATCACGCTGTCCGCGGCGACCGAGCAGGCTCTGGGCGAGCAGGTGACCCGGCTCGCACGCCACTGCCGAGAGCACCCGGACCTGGACCTCGGCGAGATGAGTTACACGCTCCTGCTCGGACGCAGACACCTGCGACACCGTTGGGCGCGGGTGGTGCCGGACATCGCAGTACTGGAACGTTCACTCACCGCGTGGCCGACCGGGCAGGATGCCCGCGCAGACGGCACGGCCACCAGGGAGCAAGCGCTCGCCGCGGAGTTTCTCGACGGCAGGACACCTGATTTCACCGAACTGTTCCGCGACGGCCGCTATCGTCGCATGCCACTGCCGGGCTACCCCTTCGAACGCGAGCGCTACTCTCTGCCGCGCGCGGCGGCGGATGAGCGTTCGACGGCGAAAGAGCATCCGGCAGCGGATGAGCAGCCAGCGGACCAAGAAGTCCTTACCGGCTCTGAGTTCTTCCTGCGCGACCACCGTGTGCAGGGATCTGCGATAGCGCCGGGGGCGATGTATCTGCAGTGGGCCTGCGCGGCGGCGCGGCGAACCGGGACCAGCGCAGTCTGCTTGCAAGACATCGTCTTCCTGCGGCCACTCACCGTGTCGGACGGCCCGCGCGCGCTGCGGACGACCCTTCGCGCAGAAGGCGCAGCGACCCGGTTCGAGGTGTCGTCCACGCAGTCCACGGCGGACGAACCGGTCGTGCATTGCCAGGGCACTGTCGCCTCCGTGGAGCGCACGGCCCGGCGGGAGCTGGACCTGCCCGCACTGCTTCGGGATATGGAGTCCAGCCCGTTCGACCCTGCGCGGTTCTACTCCGAGTGGCGGGATCGGGACATCGACTACGGCCCCGCGTTGCAGGGAGTCGTGTCGGTGCGCCGGGGTGATGACGCGGTGCTCGCACAGTTGCGGCTGCCGGACGTGGTGGGGGACACCGTGGACGGCTTCGCGCTACACCCGGCGTTGGTGGACTCTGCGATGCAGTGCATGCGGTTGTTGGACGACGGCGCCCGAGCAGGCCTGGTGTTCGCCATCAAGTCGGCCGAGTCCCTGGCGCCGTGCCAAGCAAGGATGTGGGCCTGGGTACGCCGCGCCGGCGAAGCGCGGGGCCGGGACCGGATCGACATCGACCTCGCCGCCGAGGACGGCACGGTCTGCCTGCGCCTGCAAGGAATCACGGGCCGTCGGGCCGAACGTATCCCGGACGCGGCGGACAACGCAGTCACGCTGATGCCGGTGTGGGATCCGGTCCGGGAACCGCAGACCACGCCGTGGCCGGCCGCCGCCGAATCAGTGGTCATCATCGCGGCCACGCAGGAGGCACGCGACGTCCTCACGGTCCTGTACCCGAGGGCGCACATCGCGGCGCCCCCGGCCGACGGCACGCATCCCAACCCGGAGCAAGCACTCCTGGGATCCGACCCGGAGATCAGTCATCTGATCTGGGTGGCGCCCGGATTCCAGGAGAACCGGTCCGGCGACAGCATCATCGCAGACCAGGACGACGGTCCGCTGCGCCTGTTCCGCACGGTGAAAGCGCTGCTGGCCGCAGGCTACGCGGACCGCCCGTTGGGCCTGACCCTGATCACCCAGCGCACGCACGCGATCCATGACACCGAACCCGTCGACCCGACCCACGCCGGAGTCGCGGGACTGGCCGGTTCGGTCGCCAAGGAGTACCCGAACTGGCGGGTACGAGTGGCGGACGTCGACGCGTACGACGGCCCGGCCTTCGCCGCGGTATTGAGCCTGCCCGCGCATCCGGACGGAGACCTGCGCATCCGCAGGGACGGCCTATGGCACCGGCAGCAGCTGATGACCGTTCAGCCCACCCGGCCGGCGGCCTCGCGGCTACGGGACGGGGGAACCTACGTCCTCGTCGGCGGGGCGGGCGGACTGGGCACGGCCATCAGCGGATACCTGATCCGCCGATACCGCGCGCAGGTGGTGTGGCTCGGCCGGAGCCGACTGAACCCGCGAATCGAAGCCGCCGCGGCCAAGGCGGCCGATGCGGGCGGGCCTGAACCGCTGTACCTGTGTGCCGACGCGACCAGCGCCGACTCCGTGCAGGCAGCGCGGAACGAGATCGTTCGGCGGTTCGGTGCGGTGCACGGTGTCATCCACTCCGGTCTTGTGCTCTCGGGCGCGAGCCTGGCCAGGATGAGCCAGGCGCAGTTCGAGAGCGTGCTGCGGGGCAAGGTAGACGCGAGCGTGCGGTTGATGGAGGCGTTCGGCGGCGACTCGCTCGATTTCGCGTTGTTCCTGTCGTCGATCAACTCCTACCTCAAAGCCATCAAGCAGGCGAACTACGCCGCCGCATGCACGTTCATGGATTCTTACGCGCTGACCGGGCAAAGCCGCCACGGCATCACCGGCAAGGTGCTGAACCTGGGGTACTGCTTCAACAACGCTCCTACTGACGGCGAACCCGGTGCAGTGGTCAGCGCGGACGCGCCGCTCATCCAGCCGGATGAACTGGCCGCGGCGATTGAACTGCTGTGCGCGAGCCCGGTGAACCGGCTGGCGGTGATGAAGTTCGGCCCCGCGCTCAACACCCGGGGCATCACCGTGGGCCAGGACGAAGTGATCCTTCCCGCGGCGACCCGGCCGTCGGGCGCGACGTTCGTCGGCGCACCGGGGCCGACGGCCGTGTTCGGCGATCTGGAGCGGTTGCGCGCCCGCACCGCGCAGCTGACGGCGCTCGCCGGCTGAGCGCACGACTCTCGAAGGACGAAGACCATGAAAAGGCTGCGATCATGAAAAGGCTGCTGCTCGACTTCCTCTGGTCCCACCTGTACGCGCTCGGAGCGCTGCGTGAATCCGGGCAGACGCCGCAGGCGGCCCGTGACGCGGCAGGCTTCGCCCGAGGATACGAGGCCTGGTTCGACGAGTGCCTGCGCGTCTTCGAGACGGCCGGCCGCATCGAACGGCGTGACGGCCGGATCATGCTTCGGGACGTCGGGCGGAACCGATCGTTCGAGGAACTGTGGCGCGAATGGGATGCGCAAAAGCCCGGGTGGCAGGGCAATCCCGACCTCGCGGCCACCCATCTCCTGGTCGAGACGACCCTGCGGGTGTTACCCGACATCCTCACCGGGCGCCGAGCGGCCACGGAGGTCATGTTTCCCGGCGGATCGGTGGAACTGGTCGAGAACGCCTACAAGACCAACCCGGCGTCGGCGTTCTTCAACCAGGTGCTGGCCGCCGACCTCACGGACCGCCTGCTGCGCCGGGCCGAGACCGAACCGGGCTTCGCGCCGCGGATCCTGGAGATCGGCGCCGGAACCGGCGCGACGAGCACCGTCATCCTGAACGCCCTCCGGTCCGCGAACGTGGCGGTGCGGGAGTACCACTACACCGACGTGTCGCGAACCTTCCTGAACCACGCGGAGCGCTCGTTCGGGGCGGCGAACCCGTTTCTGACCTACGGCATCCTGGACGTCGAACGCCCGATCGCGGATCAGGGAGTTGTCCTGGGCGGCTACGACGTGGTGGTCGCCGCCAACGTCCTGCACGCCACCCGGGACATCCGGAACACGCTGCGCAACACCAAAGCGGCACTCAAGCCGGGCGGACTGCTGTTCCTGAACGAACTGACCGCGAACAACCTGCTCAGCCAGTTCTCGTTCGGCCTGCTCGACGGATGGTGGCGGTACGAGGACCCGCAGCTGCGCATCCCGGGCAGTCCGCTGCTGTCCACGGCGGGCTGGGAGCGGGTCCTGACCGACGAGGGGTTGCGCGCGATCACCCTGCCCGCGCGGGAGGCCGAGGACCTCGGCCAGCAGATCGTCGTGGCCGAGAGCGACGGCGTGATACGTCAGGCGGCTGCGAAACCGCGTGAACCCGCGCCGCCGGAGACGCCGGTATGCGAAAGCCAGACGCCTGTCGTGGCCGGCCGGGCAGCCGCAGCCGGCCGGGGCGCCGAGGGCGGGTCCGGCGGCCGCCTGCGCGACCACGTCGAGTCGGTGGCGCTCGACGTCCTGGCGGGCGAACTGAAGATCGAGCGGTTCCGGATCGGGCGGCACGACCCCTTCTCGGACTACGGCCTCGACTCGATCTTCGCGGTGAACGTGGCGCGCGCGGTCGGCCGGGAGCTGGACATCGACCTCGACATCACAGTGCTGTTCGAGCACGGCACCCTGGCGGACCTCGGCGAGTTCATCGTCACCGAGTACGCCGACGACCTGCCTGCTGCACTCCCGGCACAGCCCGCGTCCAATGACGAGACGCAACAGTCGGAGCAGCCCGAGTTGCCCAAGCAGCCCGAGCTCCCCAGGCCGGTCAAGAATGACGCCGAACGTGACGACGTGGCCATCGTCGGCATGTCCGCACGGTTCCCCCAGGCCGCCGACATCGAAGAGTTCTGGCGGATCGTCGAACAAGGTCGCCGGTGCATCACCGCGCCGCCGGTGCGGCGCGCGGACTGGGCGCAACACGGCGACGACGCGGCGTCCCTGTGGGGCGGATTCCTAGACGGCGTTCACGAATTCGACCCGCTCTTCTTCCGCATGTCGATGACCGAGGCTCGCCAGATCACACCCGAACTCCGCCTGCTGCTGATGACGGTGTGGAACGCCGTCGAAGACGCGGGCTACCAGCCGGCCGAACTGCGCAACCGGCCGACGGGCGTGTTCGTCGCCACGACCCAGAGCGAGTACCGGCCCGCCGGATCGGACCTGATCAGCCTGCCGTCGACGTCGATGGTCCCCAACCGCATCTCGTACCTGCTCGACCTCGACGGACCCAGCGAGGCGTACGACACGACCTGCTCGTCCTCGTTCGTCGCCCTGCACCGGGCGATCCGCTCCATCCGCGCCGGCGAGTGCGCGCAGGCGATCGTCGGCGGCGCGAACCTGGTGATGTCGCCGGCCGGGTTCGGCGGCATGCAGGCCGCGGGAATGCTCAGCCCGCTCGGGGACGCGCGCCCGTTCCAACAGGACTGCGCCGGAACCGTGCGCGGCGAGGGCGTCGCCGCGGTCCTGCTCAAGCCGCTCAGCCGGGCGGCCGCGGACGGGGACTTCGTATATGGCGTCGTGCGCGGCACCGGTGTGGCCCACGGTGGCCGCGGCGTGTCTTTCACGGCGCCGAACATCCGCGGCATGAAAGCGGCCATCGCGAGCGCCTACGCCGACGCCGGCATCGATCCGGGCACCGTGGCCTACGTCGAGACCCACGGTATGAGCTCGGTCCTGGCGGACAGCGCGGAACTCGCGGCGCTCGGCAGCGGGCTGCGCAGCGACGAGGACGCCGTGACGTACCTGGGCAACCTCAAACCGTGCATCGGGCACACCGAGGTGGTCTCCGGGCTGGCCGCGCTGGTGAAGACCGTGGAAGCGATGCGGCGCGGGGTGATCCCGGCGGTCCCGGGTTTCGGGCGCCTGCACCGCGACATCTCCCTGGACGGCACCCGGTTGCGGATCGCCGAGCAGAACCTGCCGTGGCCGGATCGCACCGACGACCACGGCCGCGCCCTGCCGCGCCGCGCGAGCATGCACAGCTTCGGGATCGGCGGCGTGAACGCGCACGTCGTGCTGGAACAGCACAGCATTCCCGCGGCCCCGGACGAGAGCCCGAGCGCGCAGATACTCGTGCTCTCGGCGAAGACCGTCCCCGCCCTGCACGAGCGGGCTCGGCGGCTCGTCGGCGTGCTCACAGACGCGGACCCGCGCACCTGGCCGGACATCTCGTACACGCTGCAGGCCGGGCGGGAGGCGATGGGCTGCCGGCTGGCGTTCGTCGCCCAGAGCGTCGACGAGGCGGCCCGGATCCTCAGCGGGTGGCTCGGCGGCGATCCGGATTCACTCGACCGGGTGGCCTTCGCCGACGACCCTCACGGCAGCACTCTCGACAACGCCGGGGACGCACCCGCCATCGGCGAGGACGGCGACGCACCGCGGCGACTGGAACGCATCGCCGAGAGCTGGGTCGCGGGCGCGAGCGTGGACTGGCACCTGCTGCACCGGAACGCCCCACGCAGGAGAGTGCCGTTGCCGGGATACCCGTTCGCGCAGCAGCCCTGCTTCGCCGCCCAGGCCCCGCGCACGAACCAGACCCGGCGCACGAATCAGTCCCCGGATACGCTTGCCGGCCGGAGTGACGGCGAGACGTTCCTCGCAGACCTCGTCGCCTCGGTGCTGGGTCTGCCGGGCGAGGAGATCGACCGCACCAGATCGCTGGCCGACTACGGCCTGAACTCCCTGCTCATGGTCGCGATGCTGGGCCCGATCCGCGGCGCGTTCCCGGCGTTCGACCCCGCCTGGCTGCAACCGCACGACACCCTGGACGACGTGATCGCCCGACTGTCCGGACTCGACGCCCGCCCCGGGCCCGTCGACGCGCGAGAGCACCACCCGGAACTGATCCACCTGAACGGCGCGACCGAAGGCAGACCGGTGTTCTGGATTCACGGCGCCCTGGCCGGTGTCGAGTCGTACCGCACGATCGCCGAACGGGTGGACCGGCCGTTCTACGGCATCCAGGCCCGCGGCCTGCTGACCGAGGACCCGCCCGTCGAAGGCATCGGGCGGATGGCCGAGTACTACGCCGAGATCATCGGCTCGGTCCAACCCGAAGGGCCCTACGAGGTCGGCGGATTCTGCCTGGGCGGCATCGTCGCCTACGAAGTCACCCGGCTGCTGCAGTCGCGAGGCCAGGAGGTGGCCTCGCTGACGATGGTGGATTCGCCCGACAACACCGGCCTGGCGAAGTCGAACGCGAGCGGGTTCCAGTCCGCGCAGAGCGCGGCCCTCCAAGTGGTCAACTCCCTGCTCTGGCCCGCCGGAGAAAAGGACCCTGCGATGCTGCGAGCCGGTCTCATCCACCGGGACGAGGTCGCGGACGTGATGGACGAGGACGCGTTCGTGCAACGTCTCGCGCAGCTCGCGACCGGGCGGGGACTCGCCATGCGACCTGAGCAGGTGGTGCGGTTCATCCGGCGCAACATGGCGATCCAACTCGCCTATCAACTTGGCGACTACACGATACGGCCGCTCCCACGATCGGACACCGTCGCGTGCACCTACCTGCGCAACTGCCGAGGGCTCTACCTGGGCGACCTCGAACCGTACTTCCAGGTCGCCGACGAGACCTTCTCCCTCGACCACGTGAACTACTGGCAGGACTGGGAACGCGAACTGCCCGGCCTGCGCCTGCTGGACATCGACGCGGCCAACCACATGACGATCCTGAAGGACGAGAAACCGCTCGCCGCGATCGAGCAGGCGTGCGTGACGGCATACGCGGCACATGGGATCGGTGACTACTGACCCCCCGGCTGACGGCGCCTCAAGACATCCACCGGCTATACGAAGTGGGGCTTCACATGGTCGACCATACCGCCGCCCGCAGGGCGGACCCGGCGTCGGGCTCTTTGTCGGGCCCGGTTCGCGAGCCCATCGCGATCGTCGGCATCGGCTGCCGGCTGCCGGCGCGGCTCGACGGCCCGGCCGCGCTCTGGCGGGCCCTGCGCGACGGCGTCGACGCGGTCCGCGAGGTGCCCGCCGACCGCTGGAACGCCGCCGCGTGGGCCGATGCGCAGTCATCCGGGACGACTGCACACAGCCGGGGCGGATTCCTCGACGACGCCACGGGTTTCGACGCGGAGTTCTTCGGCATCCGGCCCGCCGAAGCACGGCAGACGGACCCGCAGCAACGGATCGCGCTGGAGGTGGCCCACGCGGCCGTCGAGGACTCGCGGCGTGGCGCGGCGAGCCTGTCCGGCTCGCGTACCGGCGTCTTCATCGGCGCGATGTGGCAGGAGTACGCGCAGTTCACGGGCGGCTCAGCCGAGGCGATCCACGCCCATTCGGCGATCGGCTGGGACAACTCGGTGATCGCCTCGCGCATCGCCTACGCACTGGGACTGCGCGGCCCGGCGATGACCGTCGCGACGGCGTCGAGCTCTTCCCTGGTCGCGGTGCACCTGGCGGTGCAGAGCCTGCGGTCCGGTGAATCGGACTACGCGCTCGCCGGCGGTGTCAGCCTGATGCTGCACCCGAACACCTCGGTGGCGATGACGAAACTCGGCACGCAGAGCCCTGACGGCCGGTGCCGGGCGTTCGACGCCGACGCCGACGGTTACGTGCGCGGCGAAGGCTGCGCGCTGGTCGTGCTGCGCAGGCTGTCCGACGCCGTGGCCGACGGGGACCGGATCTACGCGTTGGTGCACGGCAGCGCTGTCAACAACGACGGCGCGACCGACGGCCTGACCGCTCCCAGCCTTGAAGCGCAGGTGGAGGTGTTGCGGTCGGCCTGGGAGAACGCCGGCGTCGCACCCGCCGCGGCGGCTTACAGCGAAGCACACGGCACCGGCACAGCGCTCGGCGACGTCGTCGAAGCCGGCGCGCTCGGCCGGGTGTTCGGCCGGGGCCGGTCCGCGCCGCTGCGCATCGGGTCGGCGAAGACGAACTTCGGCCACCTCGAACCCGCGGCCGGCGTCCTCGGACTCGTCAAGGTCGCGCTCTCGCTCCATCACGGCCGGATTCCGCCGAGCCTGCACCTGCGCACGCCGAACCCGCGGATCGACTTCGCCGCGGGCGGACTGGACGTGGTCACCGCGGACACCGGATGGCCGGAAGGGCCGCGGTTCGCGGGCGTGAGCAGTTTCGGGTTCGGCGGGACCAACGCGCACGTCGCCCTCGGCCAGGCGCCCGCGGCCGAACAGACACCGGACCCGCAGAACGGCGACGGGCCGGTCTGCCTGGTGGTGTCCGGCCTCACCGGGCGCGCGCTCGCGCACAACGCCCGGCGGCTGGCCGACCACCTGGCGAACTCGCCGGAGGCCCGGCTGGCCGACATCGCCCACTCCCTGGCGACCACACGGACGCAGCACTCGACCCGGGGCGCGGTGGTGGCCGGATCGACGAGTGAAGCGGTGAGGGGATTGCGCGCACTCGCCGCGGACGAAAGCCACGACGCGGTGGTGGCCGGCGCGGTGGCCGAGTGCGGCCGGGTGGTGTTCGTGTTCCCCGGCCAGGGCGCCCAATGGTGGGCGATGGGACGATCGCTGTGGGAGCAGAGCGAGGCGTTCCGCGAGGCGGTGACGGCGTGCGACGAGGCGCTGGCCCAGCACACCGGGTGGTCGGTCGCGGCATTGGTGCGCGGGGAGGACACCGACGCGTCGTTCGCGCGCGCAGATGTGGTCCAGCCCGCATTGTTCGCGATGTATGTGGGCCTGGCCGCGATGTGGCGCGCCTGGGGCGTCGAACCGTCGGCCGTGGTCGGGCACAGCCAGGGCGAGGTGGCCGCCGCGGTCGTCAGCGGAGCGTTGACCCTGGAGGACGGCGCCCGTGTCGTGGCGTTGCGCGGACGTGCTGTGCATGAACACGCGGCCGACGGGGCGATGGGCCTGGTGGAGCGACCGGTCGGGGAGGTGCGCGAACGCCTTGCGCCGTACGGGGACTCGTTGTCCGTCGCGGTGGTCAACACGGAACGTTCGACCGTCGTGGCTGGTGACGCAGAAGCGGTGGACCGATTCCTCGCACAGATGGAGGCTGCGGGCGCGTACTGCCAAAAGGTGGACGTGAACTACGCATCGCACAGTCCGCACATGGACCCACTGCTTCCCGGACTGCGCGGGAAGCTGGCGGGTATCTCACCCACGGACGCTGATATCGCCTTCTACTCAAGCGTGACGGGACAACGGTTGTCAGGCCCGGAACTCGACGCGGACTACTGGTGCCGCAACCTGCGGGAGCCGGTGCGGTTCGACCAGGCGCTGGAACGCTTGCAGGCAGACGGATTCGGGGTCTTCGTCGAAGTCAGTCCGCACCCGGTGCTCGCGGTCGCGTTGGCACAGGGCACCGCGGCCGACGATTCGGCAGTGGTGGTGGGCAGCCTGCGCCGCGACCGAGGCGGAGTTGACCAAGCATTGCGGGCACTGGCGGAACTGCACGTTCGGGGATACCCGGTCGAGTGGGAACGTGCACTGCCCGCACGCGGCGCGCACACGGTGGACCTCCCGACGTACGCATTCCAACACCACCACTACTGGCTCGACGATCCCGCCGAAGCAGGACAACCCGGCGACGGTCCTTCGTGGCGCGACGAGGTGAGCGCGCTGCCCGAACGGGAGCGCCTTCCCTGGTTGGTCGAACTCGTCAGGCGAGAAGCAGGGTCCTTGCTCGGGCGGCCCGCGGACGGGTTGCGTTCCGGCACGGCGTTGCGTGAGCAGGGCTTCGACTCCGTCACAGTGGTCGAACTTCGCAACAGGCTGACCGCGCGCACCCGGATCACCCTGCCCACGGCACTCGCCTTCGACTACCCCACGCCGCACGCGATCGCGACCCTGTTGCTGGCGCACGCCGGTGCGCAGCCTCAAGTTCCGGCTATCGGCGCCCCGGTTTCCCCGCGGTCCGGTGACGACCCCATCGCCATCGTGTCCATGGCCTGTCGGCTCCCCGACGGGATCGACACCCCGGAAGCGTTCTGGGACCTGCTCGCCGACGGCCGCGAAGCATCGGGCCCGTTCCCGCAGCGATGGCACCGGTGGGACCTGACCACGTTGGACGACGCGGAACGCGACGCGACGGGCCGGCAGTTCGTGCGCAGGGGCGGCTTCGTGCGTGAGGTCGAGGACTTCGACGCCGCCTTCTTCGGACTGAACGCGCGCGAAGCGCTCTCGCTGGAACCGCAGCAGCGGCTCGCCCTGGAAGTCGCCTGGGAGGCGCTGGAACGGGCGAACCTGCGGCCGGGCGACCTCGCGGGTGGCATCACCGGCGTCTACCTCGGCGCAATGAGTTCGGATTACGACGTCGCCCGGCGCTGGGACGTCGACAGCATCGACGGCTACAAGGTGACCGGCAACGCGTCGAGCCTCATCTCCGGTCGTGTGTCGTACACGATGGGCCTGTCCGGTCCGGCCCTCACCGTCGACACCGCGTGCAGCTCCTCACTGGTGGCGCTGCGCCTGGCGTGCGCCGCCCTGAGCAGTGGCGAATGCGACCTGGCACTCGCCGGCGGCGTGACGGTGATGAGCACCCCGCAGATCTTCGTCGAGTTCAGCCGGCTCAACGGGCTCGCCGGCGACGGCCGCTGCAAGAGTTTCGCCGACGACGCCGACGGGACGAGTTGGGCGGAGGGCTGCGGCGTCCTGGTGCTCAAGCGGCTCTCGGACGCCGAGCGGGACGGGGACCGAGTGCTGGCCCTGGTGCGCGGCGCCGCGGTGAACCAGGACGGCCGCAGCCAGGGCCTGACCGCGCCGAACGGCTTGGCCCAGCAGCGGGTGGTGCGCGCCGCCCTGTCCGAGGCGGGACTGACCCCGGCCGACATCGACGTCGTGGAGGCGCACGCCACCGGGACCGTGCTGGGCGACCCCATCGAGGTCGGTGCCTTGGCTGCGGTGTTCGCGGGCCGTGAGCGGCCGCTGTACTTGGGCTCGGCCAAGTCCAACATCGGGCACGCACAGGCGGCCTCCGGGGTCATCGGTGTGATCAAGATGGTGCTGGCGCTTCAACACCAGTCGTTGCCCCGCACCTTGCACACGGAGCACCCGAGCACCCGGATCGATTGGGCGGGCAGTGAGCTGGAACTCCTGCACCAGGCACAGCCCTGGCCGCGGGCCCGACGGGTTCGGCGCGCCGGAATCAGCTCGTTCGGCATCAGCGGCACCAACGCGCACGTCATCCTGGAAGAACCGCCCGCGGCCGTCGCCGCGGACCAGGCCGGAGACGATCTCGCCTACCCGCTGGTGATCTCGGGTGTGGACGAGGCCGCGCTCAATGCGCAGGCCCGGCTCTGGGCCGGGTGGCTCGCCGCCCGGCCGTCCGGGCCGGTGCGCGACATCGCCTACACCTCTGCTGTGGGCCGCACGCACTACGATGCGCGCGCTGTAATCCTCGCCACCGATACCGCCGACGCGGCCGAGGGGATGCGGTCGGTCGAGCCCGGTGGAGGCGTGGTGCGGGGCCGGGTGGCCTTCGTCTTCCCCGGGCAGGGCGCGCAGTGGGCGGGGATGGGCCGCGAGTTGCTGGAGCACAGCGCAGTATTCCGGGGCGCCGTCGCGCAGTGCGATGCGGTGCTCTTGCCGTTGACCGGGTGGTCGGTCCTGGACGTGTTGCGCGGCGAGCAAGGTGTCGTGGACGATGTAAGCCGGGTAGATGTGGTCCAGTGCGCCCTGTTCGCGATGTATGTGGGCCTTGCGGCGGTGTGGCGCGGCTGGGGAGTGGAACCGTCGGCGGTGGTGGGTCATTCCCAGGGCGAGGTCGCTGCCGCAGTGGTGTGCGGGGCGTTGAGCGTGGAAGCGGGCGCCCGCGTCGTCGCACTTCGCACTCAGGCGCTGGTGAAGCACGCCGTCGGCGGTGCGATGGGCTTGGTGGAACGGCCCGTGGACGAAGTACGCGAGTTGATCGCGTCATATGGTGACGCGCTGTCCGTGGCGGTGGTGAACTCGCCGCGATCGACGGTGGTCGCCGGTGACGAGGACGCGGTCACGCATTTCCTGGCCCAGATGGAAGAACTGGGTGGGTTCTGCCAACGAGTGGGCGTGGACTACGCGTCACACAGTGCGCGGATGGACGTGTTGCTGCCGGGCCTGCGAGAGGGCATGTCGGGAGTCGACGCCGGCCGGGCCACGGTCCCGTTCTATTCGAGCGTGACGGGCGAGATCCTGGCCGGTCCGGAGCTGGACGGCGAGTACTGGTGCCGCAACCTGCGCGAGCCGGTCCGGTTCGACCGTGCACTGGACCGGTTGCGCAGCGACGGTTTCGCAGTGTTCGTTGAGGTCAGCCCGCATCCGGTGCTCGGGACGGTGCTCTCGCAGGCGTGCGAGGGCGACGATTCGGCCGTGGTCGTAGGCAGCCTTCAGCGCGGCTCCGGCGGAGTGGACCGGTTGTGGAGGTCGGTTGGTACGCTGTTCGTGCGAGGTTTCCCGGTGGACTGGGAAACCGTCCTCAACGGCCGTGGGGCACGCAAGGTGGACGTTCCCACGTATGCGTTCCAGCGCCGAAGGTTCTGGTTCGACGAACCGTCGCCCGCGCCCACGTCGGTGACGTCGGGCCAGCTACCGGCCGAGCACCCGTGGCTCGGCGCGATGACGACCCTCGCGGGCACCGACGGGTATCTGTTCACGGGCCGCCTATCGCTGGACGGACAACCGTGGCTGGCTGACCACGTGGTCGGTGGATCGATCTTCGTACCAGGGGCGGGCCTACTCGACGTCGCACTGTGGGCCGCTCGCGCAGCAGGCGCCGACGCCTTGGCCGACGTGACTCTGCTGGAACCAGTGGTCCTCCCACAGTCAGGCGGGCTGCGGATCCAGGCCACCATCGGCGACGCGGACACGCACGGCCGGCGGCCTTTCGCCTTGTACAGTCAGCCCGACGACACCGACGAACCACGGACCTGGCAGCAGCACATCACCGGGGAATGCGTGGCCCGTTCCGAGGCTGCCGACCGGACACCGCCGGAGGACCTGACGACCTGGCCGGTTCCGGGGGCCGCGGTCATAGACTCACAGTCCTTCTATACCCGGGCACTGGCGAACGGGCTCGCCTACGGCCCGGCTTTCCAGTGCCTGCGCGAACTTTCATGCCGCGACGGGATCTACTACGGTCGCGTGTCGCTTTCCGACTCGCTGGAGCCCGCAGGCCACGGTCTGCACCCGGCACTGTTCGACGCGGTGTTGCAGGTGGTCGTGGCCGGGCTGCTGGAGTCGAGCGCGGGCTCCGGGCCGCTGGTGCCGTTCATCTGGCCGGATGTCGAGCTGTATCGGGCCGCGGGCCGGGAACTGTGGGTGCGGGTCGAGTTCGAATCCGGCGGGGACGGCGACGGCCTCGCACCGGCCACCGTGTGGCTGGCCGACTCGGCCGGTCCGGTCGCCCGGGTCGGCAGGCTCAGATTCCAGCGCGGCGGCCGCAGCGGGAAACGGCACAGTGAACACCTCTACCGCATCGGCTTCGAACCCGCGCAACTACTCGACGAGGCTCCGGATCTCGACGGCACCATGGTGCTCGGCGACGCCGAACTGGGCGCTGCGCTCGGCGTGGACGTCGTGCCGGATCTCGACGCCCTGTTCACACGGCCCGACTCCGGGCTTCAGGCGCCCCGCCGACTGCTGTTCACGACGCCCGGAGCCACGTCCGCGCAACGGTACGATGCGGAACAGGACGCCGTCGACGCGCTGCGGTCACTTCAGTCGGGCCTCGGCGACGCGCGGATCCAGGGCGCGGAACTCGTCTGGGTCACCCGCGACGCGGTGTCCACAGGCTCCGACGACGAGGTGCGCAACTGGGCCGACGCCGCGGTCTGGGGCATGGTGCGCGTGGCGCGTACAGAGCAGCCTGAACGCGTTCTGCGATTGATGGACCTCGGTCCGGGCCCGGTGGACGTCCCGCTCTTCGCGCGCGCACTCGGGACCGTGGACGAACCGGAGTGCGTACTTCGCGGCGTGACCGCGCTCGTGCCGCGGGCCAGGCCGACCGGCGGTGCGGACGACGCGCTGATCTTGCCCGACGACGGCTGCTGGCAGCTACAGCAGGGAAACCACGGACAGGTGGATGCGGTCGCCGTCGTGCGCCCCGAAGGCGCACCGGATCCGTTGGATCCGCGAGAGGTACGCGTCGACGTGCGTGCGGCCGGAATAAGTTCGCAGGGCACGTGCAATGTTCTCGAATTCGCGGGCGTGGTAAAGGAAATCGGTACCGACGTCGCCTCCGTGCACCCGGGGGACCGAGTCATGGGCATCGCGTCGGGCCCGCTCGGCAACGAGACGCGAGTAGACCAGGCCGCGCTCAAGCCCATTCCCGGGAGACTCGGCTTCGCGCAGGCGGTTGCCGTCTTGGGCGAGCGCTCGCCGGCCGTCGGCCGGGCGGATCCTCCCGGCACGGCAATCGGCCATTCAGGGCTCGGTTTCCTCGCTCCTGCCAACCCTGGTTCGCCCGTTCCTCCCGATCCCGGTTCGCCCAACCTGCCGCCGTTCGCAGCGTACGACGTGCGCCACGTGACGCAAGCCCTCCGCCACGCGCAGCAGAACCCTGCGGAAAAGGTCGTGGTGACCGTGCCGCGCCCCCTCGATCCGGACGGGACCGTGCTGATCACCGGCGGCCTCGGCGAACTCGGCAGCGTACTCGCCGCGCACCTCGTGCGCGTCCACGGAGTGCGCCGCCTGGTGCTTTTCTCACGGCGCGCAGGCAGCGGCCCGGAGACCGGCTCGTTCATGCGCGACCTCGAAGCCGCGGGCGCTGAACAGGTGGACCTTGTCGCGGGCGACGTGGCAGACCGGGCCGCCGTCGCCGCCGCGGTGGACGGTGTCGACCCCGAACACCCCCTGACGGCCGTGTTCCACCTCGCAGGTGTGCTCGACGACGGTCTCGTGCAGGGTTTCTCCGAGGACCGGTTGCGCCGGGTGATGGCCCCGAAGGTGCAGGGCGCGCGCCACCTGGACGAACTGACCCGGCACACGGACCTGGCCGCGTTCGTGCTCTTCTCCTCGGCGGCGGGCACGCTGGGCACTGCGGGCCAGAGCGGATACGCCGCGGCGAACGCGACACTCGACGCCCTGGCCGCGAACCGGCGCAAGCAGGGCGTTCCCGGGCTCAGCCTCGCCTTCGGGCTCTGGCAACAGTCCGGGGTGGGCATGACCGCCCACCTCGGCAAGGCCGAACTGGGCCGGCTGCGGCGCCAGGGAATCGGCGTCCTGACCCTGGACGAGGGCTTGGGCGCCCTGGACGCCGCACTGGCCCGGCCCGAGCCGTACCTGGTGCCCGTGCACTTGGAACTGGCGTCGTTGCGGCACGCTCTCGGCGACGCACAGGTGCCTGCGTTGCTGCGCGCCATGGTGCACCGCGACACCCGCGCGCAGCAGGCTGACACACCCGAGGCCGGGCAGTCGCTCGGCGAACGGTTGGCGGACGCCTCCGAAGCCGAACGGCTCGCCGTGCTGCTGGACCTCGTCCGCGGCGAGGCGGCCGCCGTGCTCGGCCTACCCGGACCCGACAGCCTGCCGGGCGACAAGACGTTGAGATCGCTCGGCATCGACTCGCTTACCATGATCGAGTTGCGCAAACGCCTGGCCAAGCGCACGAGCGTCGCGCTTCCCGCCACCCTGGTGTACGACTATCCGACCGCCGAAGCCATCGCCGGGCTGCTGCTCCGCGATGTCACCACCTGATGAGACGGAGCGAAGAGTGAAGACGAGTGGGCTGTTCATCGCGGGTATCGGGACGTACCTGCCGCCGGCGACCAAGGTCGAGCAAGCCGTCGCCGACGGCCGGTTCGACGCGGAGGAAGCCGAGGACATGCACCTCGAATCCGTCTGCGAGGCCACGGACGAGGCGCCGCCCGACATGGCGGTCAGCGCGGCCGGCAGCGCCCTGGAGCGGTCGGGGCATCAAGCCCAGGACATCGCGCTGCTGCTGCACGCCAGCGTGTACTTCCAAGGCCTCGAGCTCTATCCGACCGCGTCCTACATCCAGCATGCCGTGCTGGGCGACCACCCGGGGCTCGCCTTCGAGGTCAAGCACGCCTCCAACGGCGCCATGACCGCGCTGGACATCGCGGCCCGCTGCCTGGCGAGCACGCCCGACGCCGTGGCCGCGCTCGTGACCACCGCCGACAAGGTCACTCTGCCCGCGATCGACCGCTGGAACAGCGACATCGGCATCGTTCCCGGCGACGGTGCCGCAGCGATGGTGCTGAGCAAGAGGTCCGGTTTCGCGCAGGTGCTGAGCACGTCCACCGTCTCGGACCCGACCCTGGAGCGCCTGCACCGCGGTGACGCGCCGTTCACACCGCACAACGATCCCACCCAACCGATCGACCTGCGGCTACGCAAACTGCAGTACCTCGGAGAGGTGGAACTCGACGAGTTCACCCGCCGGTTCCGGACCGGTCTGCGCACCTGCGTCAACGGCGCCTTGGCGGACGCCGGTATCCGACTTGCCGACGTCGCCCGTTTCGCCGTTCCGCACTTCGGGCGCATGGTGCTCCACCGCGAGTGCCTGGTCGCGCTCGACGTCGACGAGGACCTCACCACGTGGTCCTGGGGCCGCACGGTCGGCCACCTGGGCGCGGGCGATCAGATCGCCGGGCTCGGCCACCTTGTGGAGAGCGCGGCAGTCGACGTCGGCGACTACTGCATGTTGCTGGGTGTCGGCGCCGGCTTCACCTGGACGTGTGCTGTGGTGCGGATCGTCGAACTGCCCTCGTGGACGACCCGACCGCCGGGCATCGGCCTCGTCGCCGGACGGGAGGGCAGCTGATGCGGTGCTGTGTCTTCCCGGGGCAGGGAATCCAGAAGAAGGGGATGGGCCGGGACCTGTTCGGGAGCTTCCCCGATCTTTGCGCCCGGGCCGATCAGGTACTCGGGTACTCGGTCGAACAGCTGTGCCTGGAGAACCCGGACCGTCGGCTGAGCGAGACCGAGTATGCGCAGCCTGCTATCTATATCGTCACTACACTGCGGTACCTGGCCACGCGGGAGGACCAGCCGCCCGCGGAGTATTTCGCCGGGCACAGTATCGGTGAGTACAGCGCCCTGTTCGCGGCCGGCGCCTTCGACTTCGAAACCGGCCTGGCACTGGTGAAACGCCGCGCCGAACTCATGGGCCGCGCCGACGGCGGCGGCATGGCGGCAGTTGTCGGCGTGCCCGAGGCGGTAGTCGAAGAGACCCTGCGGGCGTACGACGCCACCGGAGTGGTGATCGCCAACTACAACGCGCCCAAGCAACTCGTGCTGTCCGGTGGCCAGGACGAACTGGCGCGGCTCAAACCGGTCTTCGAAGCCCTGGACGGCGTCCGGGGCTTCGTCCCGCTCCGGGTCAGCGGCGCCTTCCACTCACCATGGATGGCCCCGGCCGCCGCGCAGTTCCGTGACTTCCTCGCCACGGTCGACGTGCACGAACTCACGAAACCGGTCATCTCCAACGCGACCGGCCGCCCCTTCGACACCGACACCCGGGCCGTACGCGAAGCACTGGCCGAGCAGATCATCAAGCCCGTCCGATGGACCGAGTCCATCAGGTATCTGCGTGACGCGGGCGTGGAGGTCTTCACGGAACTCGGCGAGCACAAGGTGCTGACGCCACTGATCGACGAGATCATCGCTGCGGAGAACCCCGCAGCAGACCCGCGCGAGGAGCTGATCGCCCGGATCAAGCGCGAGATCCTACAACCGGAGATCGGCGACGCGGCGCTCGACTTCGACGAGAACCAGTCATTCCGGCAACTGGGCCTGAACTCCATCATCTACGTTCGGCTCGCTCGCCAGGTCGAATCAGTGCTCGGCTACGCGGTAAAGCCGGACGTCATCTATCGGCATCGGTCGTGTGCTGCGTTGGCGGATTACCTGCTGGAGCAGGAGCATGTCGCGCAAGCCGCTCCGAAGACGGCCCCAGAGCCTTGGCATGAATACCGGGATGAACGCGTACTCGCGCTGCTGCGAGACTGCGCGAACGGCAATCTCAGCGTGGAGCAGGCGATCGAGACGATTCGCGCCGGTGTCGCCGGGGGAGTCGCGTAGCGGTTTGGAGACAGTGCGTAAGTGTTATTCGTTGATGATCAGTATCTCGACCTTCGAGGTCTCGGCTGGCGGCGATTGCGATGACCAGGGTTTGACGTATCTGGGTTCTGTTGCGTGGCGGTGTGAAAGTGGGCAGCATCGGCGTTCGCTGTACACGAAGGTACCCGCTGATGCTGCCTGTGCCAGTCCGCTGCCTCCTAGGCGCCAACACGACTAACGCGACGTTCCGGTTCCATCAGATCGCCGTGAGCCTTGCGCTCGTGCTGGTGGCCGGGGTCTGCGCGCTGGAGGCGGCCGACGATCTGCAGGACCTGCTCTCCCCCGCCCACGCCCGGCCCCGCTGACCCCGGCGCCCCGCGCGCACACCGGCAGGGCGCCGCGGCGGGCCTTGTGACGAAACCCTGACGGGCGCGGCCGTCCGCGGCGTTCACGCCTCACCCACCGGGCGTCTACAATCGTGTAGAAGTTCTACATTATTGTAGATGTACAGTGGCGGCCTGCCGCCGCGCACCCCGGGAAGGCGCCCGTGATCAACACTGCCCTGCTCGCCGCCGCGTCCGACGCGGCCACCGACGGGATACACCTGCTCGCGTTCAACCCCCTGTCCGCCACCTCGTGGCTGACCGGGCTCGGCGCGATCGGGGTGTTCCTGGTCTTGTTCGCCGAGACCGGCCTGCTGATCGGCTTCTTCCTACCCGGCGACTCGCTGCTGTTCACGGCCGGACTGCTGTGCACCACCGAGTCCACCTCCGCCGTGCACCTGTCGCTGGCCGCCGTGCTGCCAGCCGCTGCGGCCGGTGCGCTGCTCGGTGCCCAGGCCGGGTTCTGGCTCGGCCGGCGCGGCGGGCGCACGCTCCTGGCCCGCTCCCGCAACCGGCACCTGCAGCGCGGAGCCGAGCGCGCCGAGGAAATCCTGATCCGCTACGGGTACGGCAAGGCCATCGTGCTGGCCCGGTTCATCCCCGTCGTGCGCACCGTCCTGAACCCCCTGGCCGGCGCCCTCGAAGTGCCCGCGCGCACGTTCACGCTGTGGCAGTGCGTTGGCGGACTGGCCTGGTCCCTGGGCGTCACCCTGGCCGGATACGCGCTCGGCTCCAGCGTCCCGAACGTCGACACCTACCTGCTGCCCATCATCGCCCTGATCGTCGTGGCCTCACTGACCCCGCTCGCCCTGGAACTGCGCCGCGCCCGGCGCACTGTGTGACCAGGCGGAGCGCGGCAGGCGGGGGGAACCGATGACGGACCCGGACGACGCCGTCCGACTGCTGGCGGCCCTGGCCGCCGCCCACTTCGCGGACGACCGGGCCTGCGGCGCCGATCCGGCACGGTACAGGCGCATCGCGTGTATCGCCGTCCAGCGCTGGGCGACCTTCGCCCGCCGCCACCCAGGTTTCGGGGCCGACACCCTTTCGTGCCGCACCGAGGATCTGGCCCGCGGACTGCTGGCCCGCTGCCGGCCCCCGGCCGCTCCCGGCGCCGCACCGGGCATTGCCGACTACCGCGCCCTGGCCGCCCGCCTGGCCCCGGTCCTGGCCGCGCGTGATCCGCTCGCGCGAGCCGCATCCCGGGCCCAGGCCGGCTGACGCGGCGGGGATTGCCCGGCGCCCGTACCGGGCCAAGGACTCGGCGTAGGCGGATACCCTCTTACTTCTACAAGCTTGTAGTAGATTGGCTCCGCCCACCCGGGCCGGCCCCGGCCCGCCCGGAGCCCGACCGCCGGCGCACCGCCCGTCGCCGCGCAAAATCCCGCCGTCCACCTTCGAAGAAACCGGCTGCCCCCGTGACAGGACTGACCTACCTCCAAGCAATCATCCTCGGCGTGCTGCAAGGCGTGACCGAGCTGTTCCCCATATCCAGCCTCGGGCACTCCGTGCTGGTGCCCGCCTGGATCGGCGGCTCCTGGAGCCACCTGGTGACCGAGGGCGACGCGCGGGACTCCGCCGACCCCTACCTCGCGTTCATCGTCGCCCTGCACGTGGCCACCGCCCTGGCGCTGCTGGCCTACTACCGGCGCGACTGGGTCCGCATCATCCGGGCCCTGGTCACCTCGCTGCGCACCCGCAAGATCGCCACCTCCGCCCAGCGCCTGGCCTGGCTGCTGGTGGCCGCCACCATCCCGGTCGGCGTCATCGGCCTGGCCCTGGAACACACCTTCCGCACCCTGTTCGCCAAACCCCTGGCCGCCTCGATCTTCCTGACTATCAACGGCCTGATCCTGCTCGGCGCCGAACGCCTGCGCCGCCGGGCCCAGACCCCCGCCACGATGCCGGAGCCCATCGCGGTCGGCGCCCACTTCGCCGCCAACGCCGAGAGCCCGGACACTGACCACACCAACCTGCCCGCGAACCCCGCACCCGCAGGCCTGATCACCACACAGCGGCGCACGCTGGACAATCTGGCCTTCAAGGAGGCCGCCCTGATCGGGTTCTTCCAATCCTTCGCGCTACTGGCCGGCATCAGCCGCTCGGGCGTGAGCATGGCCGCGGGACTGCTTCGCGGCCTGGACCACGAAGACGCCGCGAAGTTCTCCTTCCTGCTGGCAACCCCGGTCATCCTGGCCGCCGGCGTCCTGAAACTGCCGACCCTCGCCGGCCCGGCCGGCGCCCACATCCACGGCCAGATCCTGGCCGGATTCCTCGCCGCGGGCATCGCCGCCTACCTGTCCGTGCGCTTCCTCACCCGCTACTTCACCACCCGCACCCTGACCCCCTTCGCCCTGTACTGCCTGATCGGCGGCGCCGTCAGCACCGCATGGTTCGCAGGGCACTAACCCGCCATCCGTCCCCGCGGCGCGCAACCGGCCCGCCCGGTCAGGCGAACGTCGTGGGGACGGCCGACTGCACGGGCGCGTCCGCGATGCCCAGGCGCAGGTGCTCGATGTGGTAGACGGCCTGGTCCAGCAGCATCGCGACGTGGTTGTCGTAGAGGGCGTAGACGATGTTCTTGCCCGAGCGGGTGCCGGTGACAAGCCCGAGATTGCGCAGCAGGCGCAACTGGTGGGAGACGGCGGACTGCTCCATCCCGACCGCCTCGGCCAGGTCGGTGACCGTGCACGGCGCCTCGCGCAGCCGGGTGAGGATCAGCAGGCGCGAGGGGGTGGCCAGGGCCTGGAGCGTGGTGGCGACCTTCGCGGCCGACGCGGCGTCCAGGCGCGCGACGGGTGCGGCGTGTTCTTCCTCGTATGCTGCGTGGCCCATGGCCGCAGCATAGCACCAGGGAACACATGAATAGTTCTTCATGAAATCCGGTACAGTGGTCGGGTCCCGCCCTGCCGACCGAAGGAGACGCCCGGTGCCCACGAGCATGCTGGAAACCACCACCGCGCCCGCGATCGCGCCGCCGAAATCCCCCGCACCCCGCGCGGCCGGCCTGTGGTCGCTGCCCGAGGTGCGCTGGGCCGCGCTGGCCACCGCGCTGTTCGTGCTCGGCCTGATCACCCACTTCGCCCACGCCCCCAGCGCGGTGGCCTGGGTGTTCTTCCTGGCCTGCTACGCGGCAGGCGGCTGGGAGCCGGGCCTGGCGGGCTTGCAGGCGCTGCGCGAGCGGACCCTGGACGTGGACCTTCTGATGGTCGCCGCAGCGATCGGCGCCGCGGCGGTCGGGCAGGTCCTGGACGGCGGGCTGCTGATCGTCATCTTCGCCACCTCCGGCGCCCTGGAGGCGGTGGCCACCCACCGCACCGCCCAGGCCGTGCGCGGTCTGCTCGACCTGGCCCCCGAGCAGGCCACCCTGGTCACCGACGCGGGCGAGCGCAGCGCGGCGGCCGCCGACCTGAGGATCGGCGACGTGATCCTGGTGCGCCCCGGCGAGCGCATCGGCGCCGACGGCCGGGTCCTGGACGGCTCCAGCGACGTGGACCAGGCCACCATCACCGGCGAACCGCTGCCCGTGACCAAGAACGTCGGGGACGAGGTATTCGCCGGAACCCTCAACGGCACCGGCGCCCTGAGGGTGCGAGTGGACCGGGCCGCCTCGGACACCGTGGTCGCCCGGATCGTCGCCATGGTCGAGGAAGCCTCCGCCACCAAGGCCACCACCCAGCTGTTCATCGAGAAGGTCGAACAGCGCTACTCGATCGGCATGGTCAGCGCCACCCTGCTGCTGTTCGCCGTCCCGCTGATCGCCGGGGCCGCGTTCCAGCCGACCCTGCTGCGCGCGATGACCTTCATGATCGTCGCCTCGCCGTGCGCCGTGGTCCTGGCCACCATGCCCCCGCTGCTCGCGTCGATGGCCAACGCCGGACGCCACGGCGTCCTGGTCAAATCCGCCGTCGTCATGGAACAACTCGGCACCACGACCCGGGTGGCGTTCGACAAGACCGGCACCCTGACCGAGGGCACCCCCCGCCTGACCGACATCCGCCTGCTGGCCGGCACCGATCTGGGCGAGAAGGACGTGCTCGCCCTGGCCGCGGCGGCGGAGAACCCCTCCGAACACCCGCTGGGCCGCGCCGTGGTCGCCGCCGCCCGCGACGCCGGGCTCACCCTCGCCCACGCCGAGCAGTTCACCGCCGCCCCCGGACGCGGCGTCAGCACCCTGATCGACGGACGCCGCATCGAGATCGGCAGCCCCGCCCACCTGCTCGGCCCCGACGCGCCCGCCGAGGCCGCCGACCTGGTCTCGGACCTGGAGGACGGCGGGCAGACCGCCGCCGTGGTGCGCATCGACGGGAAGGTGGTCGCCCTGCTGGCCATCGCCGACCGCACCCGCCCGGCCGCCGTCGATGCCGTCGCCCGCATCACCGCCCTCACCGGCCACGCCCCGATTCTGCTCACGGGCGACAACCATCGCGCCGCGCAGCGTCTGGCTGGGCAGGTCGGCATCCAGGACGTGCGCGCCGGCCTGCTGCCCGAGGACAAGGTCGAGGCGGTCAGGGGCCTGGAAGCCGAAGGACACCGGGTCCTGCTGGTCGGTGACGGCGTGAACGACGCCCCGGCGCTGGCCGCCGCGCACACCGGGGTCGCGATGGGCCGGGCCGGGTCCGACCTGGCCCTGGACACCGCCGACGCCGTGATCATGCGCGATGACCTGGCCACCGTCCCCGCGATGATCACGCTCTCGTGCCGGGCCCGGCGGGTGGTGGTCTGGAACCTGGCCATCGCCGCCACCATCATCGCCTCCCTGGTCATCTGGGACCTGTCCGGCTACCTTCCGCTGCCGCTCGGCGTCCTCGGGCACGAGGGCTCCACCGTGATCGTGGGACTCAACGGCCTGCGCCTGCTGCGCACCAGCGCCTGGCACAAGGCCCTGGGTACGGCGAAGTGAGCCGCACAACACCCGCCGGGCGCGTACAAGGCCCGGCGGAGTGCACTGTGACGGTATGCCGCAGCTGCTGCTGCGGACGCCCGGAGAAGAACCCGACCGTCGACCACGCCGCCCAGGCCGAACACCTTCGCACCCACCTGCCGAAACCGCCAGACTGCGCTTCTCCGAATGCCTGGACGTATGCGAACGCTCCAACGTCATCGTCATCGGACCCAGCGCCGAAGGCCGGGCCGCCGGAGCGCGCCCGGTCTGGCTCGGCCTGGTCCGCGACCAGGAGGCGATCGCCGAGATCACCGACTGGATCACCGCGGGCGGACCGGGCATCGCCGCACCGCCAGCGGCCTCGGACCTCTACGAGTTCAGCCGGCCCGCACCGATCATCCCGAGTTGGGCGTGTCGCCCCTGATCACCCACTTCACGTCGTCGAGAAAAGCTCATTGCACTGAATTGATTGCACACCAACCCGATCCCGTTGATGTGCAATGTTGGGCGCATTAGAACTGGCTCCTGAGGACGGCGAGACGCGGCCGTCGGACCACGGGGAGAGTCGGATTGATGGAGTTCGGGGTGCTCGGGCCGTTGTTGGTGAGCGAGGGGTCGTCGGTGCACGCGGTGAATGCGGGGAAGCAGCGGGTGCTGCTCGCAGTGCTGCTGTTGCGGGCGCGGTGGGTGGTGCAGGCGGAGCAGTTGATCGAGATGCTGTGGGACGGGCGGCCTCCGCAGAGTGCTGAGGTGACCCTGCGCAACTACGTGGTGCGGCTCCGCAAGGGCATCGGGGCGGCCGGGGCGCGGATCCGTACCTCGTCGGGCGGGTATCTGTTCGAGGCCGCTGACGAGGAGATCGACGTGCGGAACTTCGACCGGCTTCGGGTGCGTGCGGAGCTGGCGCTGCGGGCCGGGGATGCTGAGGTGGCTGGGGGGATGCTGGATCGGGCGCTCGCGCTCTGGCGTGGGCCGGCGCTTGCGGACGTGCCCTCGGAGGCGCTGCGGCGGGACCTGTGCCCGGCGTTGGAGGAGCAGCGGTTGCACGTGGTCGAGCTCAAGTTGCAGGCCGAGTGCGCGGCGGGGCGATCGAAGGCGGCGATCCCCGAGCTGCTGCGGTTGACCGCGGCGCACCCCTGGCGGGAGTCGTTGTGGGGGCTGCTGATGGTCGCCTACGTGCGCAGTGGCCGCCAGTCTGAGGCGCTGGCGGCCTATCGCAGAGTCCAACGGATGCTCGCGGACGAGCTGGCCATCCGGCCGGGCGCCGAACTGGCGGCTCTCCATGCGCGGATCCTTGCCGGTGACCTGGTGCTCCAGAGCTGCTAGGCAGTGTTGGGGAATGTCTCAAGGCGCGAGTCCGGTGATCGCCGTCGCCTGGCCGTACCGCACGGAACGGCGCAGACGAGCGAGTATGAGCCGTCCCGTGCGGCGCGCCCATGCTCGGCGCTGACCAGATTCGCCTCACCTACCAGCACAAACCGGCGGTCATGCCGTGGCCTTGACACATTCCCAGATACTGCCTAGATGAGCGGCCGGCCCTACGGAATCGCGCAGGCCGCGGCGGCGGCCTTGGCAAGCGCTGCGGCGGGTAGGACGGCGGCCTTGGCGGTCGCCGGGTCCGCGGGGTCCACCTGGATGGCGTCCGTCACGTCGGTCGGCGCGTCCCCGGCGAGGCACGCGGCGGCGACGACGAGTGTGGCCACGCCGCCCGGTGCCTGGCCCGCCCTGCCGAACTGCCACGGTACGTTGAACCCGTCGTCGGTGGGTGACGAGCTCGGTTCGCCGATCTCGTGCCAGTCCGGCGCGGTGCCGGGTGCGTCGTTCGGGACGAAGTACGCGGCGTACCCGGTGATGCGTACGCCGGTGCCGTGGGCGCTGAGCACGGCCCAGCCGGGCACGTTCGGGTCGGCGACGATGCCGACGGAGATCGACGTCGGTCCGGGGACCGAGCCGGGGCAGGTGTTCGGCCGCAGGGCGGCCGGGGGATTGCCGTGGATGACCGCCGAGGAGACCAGGTTGCCGCCTTCGATCTCGAACCAGCGTTCGTCGGGCAGCGGCTGGCCGACGTCGTTGCGGTCGAGGACGACCGCGCCGAGGCAGTAGCCGGTGAACTGGATCCAGCAGCTGGGCGGGAGGTTCCGGATCAGCCGCGCGGAGGTGCTCGGCCCGGTCCGCACGGCCGTCTGCGGGAGGTAGGTCTCGCCGTCGAAGGTCCCTGTTCCGGCGAACGTCGGGCAGGTGTGGTCGACGTCCGCTGTGCTCTTCGGCGCGGGGCTGTGGCCGGCCGGGTTCGAGACCACGACCGCCACCCCGGCTGTCAGCACGAGGGCGACGCCGATCGCCGCCCGAGCCTGCCACGAACTCGGCAACCGGCGGCGGCTCGGCGGCGACCCGGGATCGGCGGGCAGGGCCGGCGCGGCCGGCTCGGCCTCAGCCACAGCCGCGTCCTCGTCCGTGCCCTGATCTGCGTCTGCGGGTACTGACAGGAGGCGGTTGACCTGCTGCCAGCGCTCCTCCCACGCGGCGGTGTCGCCGCCGCAGGCGCCGACGTAGGCCAGGGTCACGTCCAGGCTGGGGAACCGCACGCCCCCGGCCGCCTCGCCGAGCGCCGTGGTGCCGAAGCCGGCCGACTGGGCGAGGGACCGGTACGTGGGGTTACCGGCCTTCTCGCGCAGCATCCGCAGGTCGTGGGCGAACTCCTGCACGGGGCCCGCAGTCGGATCCACGGGCCGCGGTTTGCGGGCCATCTTGCTCCTCGTCGTCAGTGTGCTCTCTTCAGGTAATCCTAAGGGTTCTGTCTCGGCCCGGGTTGATCAGGCATCGAAGGCCTGCGCTACCCGCGCGCTACCTGGGCGCTACAACCGGGATCCATCGTGTGAACGGTGGGAGCCACTCGAAACAGGAGGGACTGGGTGAGGGTGAACAGGAATCGGATCATGCGGGCCGTGCTCTCGGCCGTGGTGGTCGCCGGGACGGCCGGGGGTCTCGGCGTGGTCGGCGCGGGCGGCGCGAGCGCGTCATCACCGTGCTCGGGGACCTTGGTGTGGGGGCCGACGCCGTTCTACGGCGAGGGCGCGTACTCGAACACGGTGGTCGCGTACGTGGACACGTATTGGGACGGATCGTCCAATTGCGAGGTGGCGTACAAGAACGTGTTCGTCGGGGAGGCGACGCGGATGGACCTGACGATCTGGACGAACTACGGGAGCACCGACGATCCGGGCAACTGGAAGTACTACGCGGGGCCGGTGAGCGAGCCCGGGGCCGGCTCCTGCGTCTGGGAGGAAGTCGACATGTGGGATCCGAGCGGTCACGAGATCGCCCAGGAATACGACAACAGTCCGCACAGCTGCGGCTGATGGAGGGGAAGACCATGAAGACTGGTAAGCGCGCCAAGGCACTGGTCCTGGTCGGCACGCTCGCGGCGGCCGCCGCGGTCGTCGCCGGCGCCGGACCGGCCCAGGCCGACAGTTCGGCCTCGTACGCCGCGTCGATCTGCGGCTCGGGCTACTCGCCGGACGCCGCGTACGGGGCCGCGTCCGGACTGCAGGGCGGGACCATCTATGTGTCCTACAACGGTTCGACCGACTGCGCGGTGCTGATCAAGACCTCGTACGTCGGCACACCGACCGAGACGTGGGTCTACATCGCGCTGGATTCGAGCGGGACCGGCGGGTACGGCGGGAACGACGGCCCGCGGGACGACGGGAACTTCAGTTCGTACGCCGGACCGGTGTACGTGTACGCGCCGCACACCTGCATCGAGGTAGCCGGCGGCACTGTGTACGACGAGATCTGGGAATACCCGGTTCTCTGCGGCTAGACGGAAGGCTCTCTGACATGAACTCTCGGATCAAGCGCATCGTCACCACCACCGCGGCCACGACTGTGGGCCTCGCGGGCCTGTTGTTCGTGGGTGCCGGGCCGGCCGCGGCCGCCTCCGCGTCCCAGGCCGCGGCGATCTGCGGCTCGGGGTACACCCCGCTGAACTCGTATGGGTATGGAGTGGGGCCGCTGGACTCTCCCGTCTCGATCATCTACGTCTCGTACAAAAACGGTACCGACTGCGTCGTGAACATCAAGGTCGCGGACGTGGGCACGCCGACCGCGATGTACACCTACGTCAACGGGCCGAACGCCTCATGGGGTGGCAACGCGGACGACGGCTCCGAGGACGTCGGGTCGTACAGCTACTACGCAGGGCCGGTCTATACCTACGCCCCGAGCGAATGCATCTACTGGGGCGGCGGCTTCAACGCCACCTTCACCGACGACTACGGCCCGGGGTACTGCAAATAGTCACGACGCCGTGCCCGGAGCGAGGGCTTCGGGCACGGCCTGACCCCGCCCCAGGGTGCTCTCCCGGAGGATCAGTTCCAGAGGATGGCGATGGCGATATCCGAATTCAGGATTCTCGTTGAGCTGAATCCGGGTGTCGTCGGCGGCCATCTGCTCCACCGGGAAGCGCATGGTGGACAGCGGCGGGTTGGCGCAGACGGCGGCGATGCTGTCGTCGAAGCCGATGACGGCGACGTCGTCGGGGACGCGGCGGCCGGCGGCGGTGATCGCCTGGACGGCTCCGGCGGCCATCGGGATTGTCAAGATAACGGCTCAGTCGCACATTGGGTGGTAACCGTGGTCGCAGACTTCGGGTACCCTGCCACTGCGCTCGAAGCCATCCTCAATGCTCTGCCTTTCATGACTCTCCGTTACCACTGGAAGTGCGACAGGGCCGAAAACCCTACCGTCCCGGAAGGTGCGGGTGAGTCAGGCGTCGATGTCCAGCCCGGAGGCGGTGCGCGGGCGGACGGGTTGGCCGCCGACCGGGTACAGGCGGGGGAGTCGGTGGCCCGGGAGCGCGGGATCGGCCTGAGCGTGGACGCGCCGGAACCGGCTACGGCTTTCCTCAGATCCGGGGGCCTGGCGCAGTTGCTCGACAGACTGCTGGCCAAAGCCCTGGAGGCGGCGCCGGACGGCGGAAGGGGGCGGATCGAGTCCGGCTGCGGTCTGCGGGCCTTGCGGGGCATGGTCCGGCGCGTGACACCCCCCACATCGGGTGTCACGCGCCGGTGGTCAGCCGGCCGATTGCTCCGATCAGCCGGCTGATGGCTCTTGCCGTGCGCTAGTTGACGTTCAGCGCGTTGTCGTCGTCCACGAAGGAGGTCTGTAGGGAGGAGTTCTCCTTGCCGGTGAACTTCAGCGTGACGGTCTGGCCGATGTACGGGGCCAGGCTGTAGGAGTGCTGGGTGTAACCGGTGTTGTGGTTCAGATTCGAGAACGTCGCCAGGGTACCGAGCACCGTGCCGCCGGAGTTCAGGACCTGGACCGTGAGGGTGTCATGTGTGGAGGTGGTGGTCGTCTCGGCCGTGTCGATGTGCAGCCAGAACGAGAAGGTCGCGGTCTTGCACGTCGACGGGATCGTGACGGACTGGGCGAGGGTGTCGGTGTGGGTGGTGCCGTAGCCATCGAGCCAGGCCAGGTACGATCCGCTGTGGGCGGCCTCGCCGGCGGAGCTGTCGTTGAGCACACCGGCCGTCGAGGTCCACGGCGTGATCGCGCCGGTCTCGAAGCCCGGGTTGCCGATCAGCTGGGCCGCGGTGCATCCGCCACCGCCGCCCGAGGTGCTGATGGTCCAGGTGAACGAGGCTGATCCGGTGGCGCCGGTGGTGTCCTTGGCGGTCGCGGTCACCGTGTAGGTGCCGGCGGTGGTCGGGGTGCCGGAGATCAGGCCGCTGGTCGAGATGGACAGGCCGGCCGGCAGGCCGGCGGCCGAGTAGGTCAGGGTCTGGCCGGAGGCCGAGTCGGTTGCCGAGATCTGGAGCGAGACGGCCGTGCCGACGGTGCCGGTCTTGCTGCCCGGGTTGGTCACGGTCACGGTGTTGCCGCCGCCGCCGGGATTCGTGACGATCGGGTGGGACACCTCGCAACCGCCCGCGCCGCTGTTGAAGTCGTTGGCGTAGGTCGATTGGACCGCGAACGTGCCAGTGGTCAGCGAGAGGTTCTGCGAGGCGCCCTGGCCGGAGGAGATCCAGGCGCACAGGTCGCCGTTCTCCTCGCCGCCGGAGTTCGTCCAGCCTCCGGCCGGGTTCTGGTCGGTGATGGTCTCGGCGTATTCGTGCCCGTTGACGATGGAGAAGCCGTCGAGCGTGCCGGGCGAGTTGACGAAGCCCTGGCCGCAGCCGGAACCCTGGTCGGCCACGTACGGCATGTTGGTGAAGGCGATGTCACCGTAGGGCGAACTCGCCGCGCCGCCGGAGAGGGTCGAGTCCCCGTTGTAGTCGTGCCAGGCGCAGAAGCCCTGGGTCGTCCAGTTGTCCGGGTTGGTACCGGTGGGCGAGAGGATGTCGTACTGGGTGTCGCGATTGGATGCCGCGGTCGTGTTGCCGAAGTGCGCGGCCGCGCTGATCGCCTCGAGGGCGAGCTGGTGCCCGCTGGCGGTCTGCGGCGAGGCGGTGGAGGTGTCCTCCCACACGCCGGCCAGCGCGCCGCCGGTCGGGTAGGCGACATGCTCTGTGTCGGATGCCGGGCAGCTCGTCGCGCCGGTCGACACTCCGTCGCAGTACTGGGTCATCACGCCGGACCAGGTCTCGTTGCCGGTACCCAGGCCCTTGAAGAACTCCTGCAGGTAGGGCGCGGCGCCGTCCGGGTCGCCGGACAGGGTGGTGTCGCCGCTCGCGTTCGTCGAGGCGCTGCCCCACTGCGAGCCGTAGAAGACCAGGTAGACCTTCTCGTGGCCGGTGGTGACGCCGATGCCGTCGATTCCGCCGCCGTAGGCGAGGTTGTTCGAGGAGGCGGCCGGGGTGGCGGAGGTGTTGGTCAGGGTGTGGCCGAGCATCGGTTCGATGCCGTGCCGGTAGGGCGCGTCCACAGTGGTCGGGTGGGGCTGGGCGGTGGTGGCCTGGGCCACGCCGCTGAACGCGATCATGCTTCCGGTGAGCAGCGCGACGGCAGCGCGCGCCGAGTTCCGGGCATGGTGGTGGGGTATCACGGGCTATTGTCCCTTCTGGGGGCATGACGGCAGCGCGCGATGACGACGGGTACCGCTGTCTTTGTCCGACAGTCGCCGCCGGCGGAGGATCGCCCCGCCGGATGTCGAGTGCACTGGCCGTGGTGGTGTGGTCGGGGTCTGGCCGCTGTGGCCGAGGGGTGGGTCCCTTCGGCCGCCGAATCAGGATCCGGATATGCCAGACGCCCTGCTCCGGTCGACGTCGACGGCGACCAAGAGCATTGATGGGAGGTTATGGGCGCGACCACCGGCGGTCAACGTGATCCCGGCCGGTGAATTCGGGCTCTTCGTCTACTTGACGAGTTCCTCCGGCCGCTCTATGGCGCGCCGGAGAATTAGCCTTCGATGATGACCGTCAACCGGTACGAGCCCTGCCCGGGTGCGCAAGCCATGGCCTCGCCGCAGGAGGTGCGCAGGCCGCTGAGCACGGCGGTCCCGTCCCGGCCGGCCCGGAACACGTGCACGAACAAGCCGCACCCGCCCCCGGGGACGCGCGTGCTGCCGCACAGGCCGGCGACGTCGGGCAGCGGAAGGGACGCGGGGGTCGGTTCGGCGACCAGCGTGCCGGGGGCCGAGTTCGAGACCGGCCCCCAGTAGGAGGAGAAGAGGAACACGGCGACCTGCTGACCGGACCGGACGGTGACCTGGCCCGCGCCACCCGGTTCGGCGACGTCCACCGTGCCCGCCGGTGCGGACGGCAGGACGACCGGCCCGGCGATTCCCGGCGTGGGGCGGCCGGTGGCGTGCGGCCCGGGCCCCTGTGCGCCCGCCGCCGGCGAGCCCGGTGCGGAGCCGCCGGCCGTCGGCCGGGTGGACGTGCACGAGGCCGCGAGCGCCATGACCAGCGCGGCGGCCAGGGCCGTGGTGTGCGGTCGGATTCGGTCTGAACCGGGCTTCCGGGTTCTCATCGAGGGCTCTTTCACGGTTGTCGGACTGTGCGGGAGCGTATTTCCGTTCCCCGGTGGACGGCTGGTCGCGGCTCGGCGCCGCCCGCTGCCCCGGCGCGCTCAGTCGGGGAGCAGGCCGAGTCTGCGGGCCGCGAGCACTGCCGCGGTCCGGTTGTCCACGGCGAACTTGATGTAGAGCCGGGTCAGGTGTGCCTTGACGGTCGACTCGGACACGAAGAGCCATCGGCTGATCAGCCGATTGGACTGTCCCAAGGCGACGAGAGCGAGGATCTGTGCCTCGCGCTCGGTCAGGGCGACCCGGGAGTCCGGGCCGGCCGGCCGCGGGGCGGACACGGGCCGGGCCGGCCGGATCGTCAGGCGGTTCAGGCAGTCGAGCAGCGCGTCGTCGACCTGGGTGAAGAGCCGGGCGCTGATCTGCCCGGGCGGCGGCTGCGGATCGGCCGGCCGCTGCTCGCGGTCCGATCCGGGGCGGTCGGTCGCGTCTTCGCCGGCCTGTTCCTGCGCCGTCGGGGCCAGCAGGCCGGCCAGCGAGCGCAGCCGGTCGGCGGCCTGGTCCCCGGTGGCGACCAGGACGAGCACCGCGGCGGGTCCGTCGGCGTTCGGCGGCGACTTCGCGGACACGGCGCCTCCTGGCTGATGCCGGAGGCGATGGCCCGCCTCGGACTCCGGGTGTATTTCCGAGTCTGGCTTGCCGATGCCCGGATTCCGGCTCAGAACTTCTTCAGCCAAGGTTAAGGTTTTGCGCTGTGTCGCAGATCACTCATCCACCTGCACCAGCTGTCAGCGCCCTGCGCACACGGAGCCGCGCAAACGAAGCGCCTCACGGCGCACTGCCGGCATTCACGGTACGAAGGGCTGCCTCACCGCGAAGGTCCAGCGGTCCAGCACGTGTCAGTGGTCTTGCCGATGCCTCCAGGACCGGCGACAACATCCCAGCGAACCTGGCCCGGTGCTTGGTGCGCCTTCCGATCGCCCGGCACTCGGATACGCGAACCCTACTCGGCCGCCTCCGCCGACACGTCGAGCGGCTCGGGAACACCGGGTCTGCGGCCGTGTTCATCGCTTTGCACCAGTCATTCGAGCTGGGGTTGGTGCGACCGTGGGATACATACGTCGTCTCCGCCATCGGTGCCGGACTCCATTGGGGATCCTTGTGTTTTCGGCACGCGTAACTGCGGCCGCTTGTCGCAAGTGACATATCAGGGCCCGACTTCGTCGGTGATGCCGGGCCCGACGAATGTGACAGTCTCACGCGTCACGCCGTCCCACGGAGTTCGGTGCGCGATCCTGGGCACTGCTCCTCATCCTGGTCGTCGTGGTGGGCTATCTGGCACTGCGCGGACCCGTGACCGCAGCGGCGGCCGGTGTGGCGACGATTGCGGCCGGTTTCACCGAGAACACCGTCGTCTATCCGGTCGACGCGTCAGTGAACCTCGCCCAGCAGACCGCGCAACTGGCACTGTGGCTGGCTATGGCGTGGGTCTTGGGCTACGCGCTGTGCAAGCGGCGCGAGTACGCCGTCGCGCTGCGCGAGCAGAGCGCGGCACGAGCCCTGATGGCCGAGCGATTGCGGATCGCGCGCGAACTGCATGACAGTGTGGCCCACAGCATCGGGATCATCGCGGTCTTGGCCGGCGCCGCCAACCGTGTCTTCGATACCCAGCCCACCCAGGCCCGGCAGGCGCTCGACAGCATCGAGACCACCAGCCGTGAAACGCTCACCGGCCTGCAGCGCATGCTCAGTGCCCTGCGACGGGCCGAGCCCGACGACACCACCCCGCAGGCGGCCCCGCTGGAGCCCGCAGACAGCCTCGCCGACCTCGAAAAGCTGGCTGCCCGCGCTGCTGACGCCGACGTCCACGTCGAGGTGACCTGGCGGGGAACGCGACGGTCCCTGCCCCCGGAGGTCGACCTGACCGCATTCCGCATCATCCAGGAGGCGGTGACGAACGTGGTGCGCCACTCCGGTACGCGGGCATGCCGGGTGGACGTCGGCTTCGAACCCGGCGAACTGTCGATCGAGATCCTCGACGACGGTCACGGCCCGATCCATCCGCGCACGGCCGACGCCGCGGGCGGGCTCGGCCTGCTCGGCATGCGCGAACGCGTCGCGCTGCTCAGCGGCCGGTTCGCTGCCGGCCCGCGGCCCGAGGGCGGATTCCGGGTCGACGTCAGGCTCCCGACGTGACCATCCGGGTCATCCTGGTCGACGACCAGCCGCTGATCATCGTGGGGTTGCGCATGGTCATCGCCGACACACCCGACATCAAGGTGGCCGGCGAAGCGGGCAACGGCCGCGACGCGCTGCACCTGATCCGCACGCTGCGGCCCGACGTCGTCGTCATGGACATCCGCATGCCCGGCATGAACGGCATCGAAGCCACCCGCCTGGCCACCGCCGAGCCCCACCCGCCGAAGGTCCTGGTGCTGACGACGTTCGACGACGACGAGTACGTCTACGGCGCGCTGCGTGCCGGAGCCAGCGGATTCCTGCTGAAGAACATGGCGCTGGAGGACATCCTCGGGGCGATCAGCATCGTCGCCGCCGGAGACGCGCTGATCGCACCCAGTGTGACCCGCAGGCTCATCGCCGACTTCGCCGGACGGCCCGACACCGCGCCGGCAGCGCCCGGCGTCATCGACGGCATCACCGATCGAGAACGCGAGGTACTGGCCCTGGTCGGACAGGGCCTGTCCAACACTGAGATCGCCGAGAAGCTGGTCATCAGCGCCGCCACCGCCAAGACCCACGTCGCCAGGCTCTTCGCGAAACTCGATGCGCGCGACCGCGTTCACCTGGTCATCGCCGCGTATGACGCAGGCCTGATTCCCCGACGCTGAAACTCAGCGTGGTCCGGCCCCTGGTGCGTCACTCGGCGCGCAACGCCGCGAACGGCCTTGCGCGGGCGGCCCAGATTGCGGGAAGCAGTGCACCGAACAGTGCGATGGCGAGCGCTCCGAGGGAGAGCAGGGCGAGCCGTGTTCAACCTGTCCGACCCCGACTCGAACGAGGTGGTTCCGGCCGGCGACACCCGATTCGGCGGCGACGTGCTGCTGACCAGCCAGGGCGACGGGGAGATGATCTTCCTGTATCGCCCCGCCGCGTCGGACCAGCGCACCACGGTGCTCAACCTCACCACCCAGATCGACGACACCGCGTTCCCGACCGGCTGCGGCACGCTCTACGTCGTGGACGGCACGCTCAACGAGGTCGTTGCGATCACC
The DNA here is from genome assembly GCA_035943635.1 of Actinocrinis sp. GTDB lineage: Bacteria > Actinomycetota > Actinomycetes > Streptomycetales > Catenulisporaceae > DASZBX01. Next base: position 68,908 of record DASZBX010000124.1, read on the forward strand.
GGTGACTTCCACCGCGGCCAGGTCTTCAGCGCCGTGCCCAGCGACTCGACCGTGATCCCGGGAAACCTCGCCACCGTGGACCTGGGCACGGGCACCGTCACCGCGTTCGGGTCGGGCTTCAGTAACCCCAAGGGCCTGCTGTTCGTTGCGGGCGAGGACGATTGACCGGCCGGAAGGTAGTGGGATCCCGGCTGGTCGCCAGCCGAGACCGACACCCTAGTGCAGCGCCGCGTTGATCCTGCGGGGGTCATGTGGCTTTGAGCGGGGTGTCGTCGTAGGTCCAACGGTAGGGCTTGGCGTCGTGCTCGTCGTAGGCCGTGACGAACTCGTCGATCGTGTGAGCGAGGTTGTCAGGGGAGGCGAATTGGCCTCGGCGCACCACCCGCCGGGTGAGCGTGGAGAAGAAGATTTGCACCTGGTTTAGCCACGAGGCGTGTGTTGGGGCGTGGTGGACGAGTAACCGGCGATGGGAGGCCAGCCAGGCGGACGCCAACTCGATCGCTGGTCCGGGTGCTGGTCCGGGACCCGGCGAAGGCGAAGGCACGGCCGGATGCGGGCGCGCACGTCGTGTTCGGCGACCTGGAGGTGCCGGCGAGCATCGATGCGGCGATGACAGCCTACGACGAGCATGACGCCAAGCCCTACCGATGGACCTACGACGGTAGCCACACGACCCCCGCAGGATCAACGTGGCGCTGCACTAGCCGACTTCTTCCAGGCCCGCCGTCTCCTGGACGTCGGACCTGGTGACCGCCAGGTAGGCGACCATGGCCAGAATCATGACGCCGAGCACGACCGCCACCAGGCCGTCGCCGAAGCCCATGCCGCTGGACGCTCTAGACTTGCCCAGTCCGTCGGCCATCGAGGCGCCCAGCGGCCGGGTGACGACATAGGCGAACCAGAAACTGAGCACCGCGTTCCACCGCAACCACCGGTACCCGATGACCGGGACCAGGATGAGTCCGGCGAACAGGGCGGCCGAGGGGAAGTACCCCAGGCGCAGGGTGTAGGCGGTGAAGTCGCCCAACGCCGTGCCCAGCGCGAACGTGGCCACCACCGCGGCCCAGTAGAACGCCTCGCGCCCGGGTGTGTCGATGCTGTGGATCGACAACGTCCCCTCGGTCCGGTACCAGGAGACGAAGACCGCGACCAAAGCCACGGCGTACAGGGTGGTGGTGGCCGTGTACGGCACCCTCAGCGCCACGTGCAGCACGTCGGCCGCCATGGTGCCGAACACGCCGACCATCACCACCGCGAACCAATACCTCCAGGGACCGTACTTGGCCGCCCGGAACTGCAGGACCAGGGCCAGGACGAACCCGGCGAACCCCAGGACGACCGCGATCTCCGGGGCCATGGCGTTGACCAGGTAGTCCGATGTCGCCTCGCCCATCGCCGTCGACAATGCCTTGATGACCCAGAACGCGGCCGTGATCTGGGGGACGCGCAGCGCCCCGCGCATGGTCAGCCGGGCGCGGGAGTGGCGTGCCGTCATACTCATGCCGACACCTTACGACACCTGTGCGGTCCACAGCGTCAGCGGTCCGCCGGGCGTGGGACGTGCCCGGCGGCGGTCACCTGGCACGGCCGCGTCACCATGATCGGCAACGAGCGGCGCACGAGCCCGTCCTTCCGCTGCAGCCGGGCCTAAGCGCCGCTGACCTGGCTCTTCCTCCCCGGGCTGATAGTCTGTAGCCTGAGCTTCTCTCTCGACCCCCGGCCCTTTCAGCCGGGCTGACTTTGAGGGCAGACCCGGGCCGGGCCCACACCTCGTCGTCGCCGGCCGAGTGTTCGCCGACGGTACCCGGATCGCTGCGATCTGAATCCGTCCTCGGCAGCCGGGCCGTGTGTTTCCGGGTCGATAGTCCGGCTCAGGGTAGTCCGGAAGCGTCCAGGCGGTCGATGAAGCTGGGTTTGCGCTGGTGAACAGTGCGTAGCGCGGCTAGGCGTCGGCCGAAGGCAGTCGGGTCCCCGCCGCGCAGGCTGAGCTTCTCGAGGTCCGGCAGGAGCGTGACCGCGCTCTCATGGGCGCTGGCCTTCTTTGCCGCGATCGACACCGACGACCGGTTCGTGCTCTGCTGCAACCCCGAACAGGCCGACCGCGACGGCGCCGTCCGCCTGGTCGCCCAGCTGGAAGAGGCGATCGCCGCCCCATGAGTCCTCGGCGAAACCGACGACCCACCTAGACACACGCCTGTTCTCTAGCTGAACCACCATCCCCGCAGGCCAACGCACCTTTTCACTCACTAGACAGAACCCTGATCTGTCGAACGCGGGCCAGGACCTATTGCGGTTTTCGGCTGCGGCCGAGGATGCCGGTCAGCAGCACCATCCCTCCGGCCAGCGTCGCGGCGGCGCCTGCGGCGGCTTTGAGCGGTGCCGGCAGGGCCCGGTCGCCGAGTGGACCGCCGGTGTCCGTGATGGTACGGCCGTTCGCGGGCGGCCCGATGCGGAAGTCTTCCGGGTGCGGATCAGCGGTTCGCAGTTCGCGCAACTCGATCCGGGCGACCGGCGATCCCGCCCGCCCGGACTCCTCGCCTTGGAACGCGGTAAGGCGCAGCAGCACGCCGAATTCGTCGTCCAGCAGCAGTTCGAGGTGCGGGAAGACGAACGCCGGATGCGGCATATCCCTGCGCAGCTGTCGGGCGGTCAGGCGCAGCGCCCGGCGTCCGGCGAGTCCGGTCCAGCCGTGGGCGGTCAGTTCGGCGTGCGCGAGCAGCCATGAAGGGTCGATCATGCGGGTTAGGCTGAGATCGGGTGGTGCGGCGGCGGCCGTCACCAGCCGATCTGGGAACAGCCGGTACTGCGTGGTACCGTCGCACGCCACGATCCTCGGGTTCTTCGGGGATCCCCCGCGCAGTGTCTCGACGCGGTAGTGCACCAGGTCGGTGACAACGGCCCGATGAGCCAGGTGCACCTTTCCAGGTGCCGCCTCGCCGATCGCGGTCCACATCGGTCCGGGGCCCAGGACGCCTGTGAGCGGCCCGACGTCGAGTTCCGGGAACCGGTCCGCCAGGGCCTTGCCGTCCTGCCAGCACTCCAGCCGGACAGTGAACGGGGCGCGGCCGCGCGGGCCGTCGTAAAGCCGGGCCAGCAGTTCGTCCTCGGCGGGGACCGGGCGCCCCTGCAGATCCGCCGGGTCGGCATCGGGACCGAACCAGGGTTCGTCGTCGGGCTCGGGCGTGGGGAAGGTGCGCAGCGTCGTTTCCAGCCGGATCGCGCCGCCGAGCGCGGCGCCGATGCCGCGTGCTACCAGCCGGACCGCCGCCGGAACCTTGAAGCCGATCTCGCCCGCCGCGCCATCCCCACCACCCGGCTCCGCAGCGGTTCCCGGCAACTCGCTGATGTCGAGAAGCTCGGCGGTACGGCGCAGTTCGCCTTCGAAGTAGTCGTTCAACCGGAGCAGGATCCCCAGTTCGGGGTCGACCAGGGCCTCTCGGTGAGACAGCGCGCCGTCAAGGTCGGAGCGCACCAGTGAATCCCGGCCCGCCGGGCGGCTCGACACCGTGACACGCACTCCGGTCGCGTCCTCGCCTGTGATGGTCAGTTCCCAACCGCTGAGCAGCCACGCCGGACGCAACAGCTCCCAGGCGGTGTATTCGCCGCCGCCGTCGGGGAATTCCCTACGGCTGTCCTGCCAATCCGGCGGTTCGGACCGGTCCATGAACCTGAGGAACGATCCGGACTGCTCGGCTGTCCGCCGCATCAGCCGGTTCCGCCGGTTCTCCACCTGCGCCACGTGCCGCAATACGACCGCGCCCCCGTAACGGCGCTTGCTCCGGGCCGCCCGGTAAAGCAGTCCCACCAGTTCTGCCCGATCCATGGCGACGTCCTCGTGTCGGCTTCCTGGCGGGTATCCGCCCCACAAGGAGACGCTACCCAGGCGGTCGCGCTATGACCAGGGGCATATGGGGATGTGATGCCCGAAGCGGACCTGGACCGCGGCAAGGCAGGTCCTCTCCCCGTTCGCCGCGCTCGCCGGCCTCGGCTCGGTAGTGCAGGGAACCACCGATGTTCTGCAGGCCGCATCCGCGCCCTCATCGGTCTTCGAACAGCACGCCGACAGAACATCTTCACCTTCGTCATCCGGCCGCTGCTTACCACTCCGCGGCACGTCCAGCAACTGCTCGGCGCACTGTCGACGACCATGCGGATGGTCGGGTCTGGGACCGCACCCAGGCCGGCAATAAAAAGACCGTGCTAGCCGCCCCTGCGGCGTCGGGATCGTCTTCGGTGCGGGCCGTCGCCGCAGAGCATCGCCGATACGGAGAATCTCCGCTCAGGCGAACCCACGTGATCGAGACACCTATGGTTGACAGCCCTCTCATGGTGTATCAGTGTTGTGTAGGTGTTCGTGCAGATCGGCCGCCAACGCGGTCTCGACATGGCCGGTAGGAGCTGGATTGATGGCGGACACGCAGGGCGGGGCGGAAGAGTCGCCCTCCCCGCCCGCGCAGGGAGAGGTAGGCCGGTCCGTCGTGCCTGCTGAGAACGGCGGCCCGGAGCCGGCTTCCGCGCCTCCCGCGCCGGGCGAGCGCCCGGAGCCGGCCCCGGACAGGCAGGCAGCGCTGCCGACGACGGTGATCAGAGGGTTCACCGCCGTGGGCGCCGTGGTCGGGGTCCTGGCCGGTATCTCGGTGTTCACGGCTCCGTTCGCCAAAACGGGATCCGCGCTCGTCTGGACGACCGTGGCCGTCCTGGCCGCGGCAACGCTGCTGGCGGCCGGGTTCGTGGGCTTGTCCACGCGCCGCGGAAAGAGGATCACAGCGCCGATCGGTGCGCTGGCCGCATTGGTGGTCCTGGCCTTGGCAGCCGGTGCGGGCGTTGGATACGCAGCGTGGCACCGTACCGTGGTTCCTGTGACACCCGCCTCCACGGCGCCCATGCCCACGGCGCCCATGCCCACGGCGCCGACAACTGCGGCGCCGACAACTGCGCCCACGATTCCCGTGGGCCTGGTCCCCACCGGGCCTGTGGTCTATGACCAGAGTGTGGGGGAGGGCTGCCCGCATCCGGGCAGCGGTGCCTCGATTACCATGGACGACCCCCGCGCACCCCTTCACCCGTGGACACAGGAGAGGGCTGCCACCTGGGCAGTCGAGTCCTGCGACAACGCACTGCTTTACTCGGACCTGTCGGGCGACGCCGCCGCCTGGATCAACGACTTCGGGTGGACATTCACGAACGTGCCCACGGACGCGCGCTGCTGGTTCTCCGTCTACATCGCCGACTCCTCCTACTCCCGTTACATCCAGGCCCAGTACTACACGACCGACACAGTGGGCACGTACGGCCAGGATCCGTCCTTCACCATCGACCAGGGCACCACACACGGGGCATGGGTCCAGGAATACTCCACTGCCGTGCATAGCTCCACCGGCACAGCCCAGCTGCTGCTCACCGACGCCGGATCAGGCGCCCCCGGCCAGGCGGTCACCGCATCGGTCGTGCGCCTGGAATGTGTCTGAAACCGGGCGCGGGGTGAGGAGCAGAGGTCGGCGATCCGGGCCAGTTCGGCCTCGATTCGGGCGACCGCCTCGGAGCGCTTGGCGGCGTAGCGGATCGCCTGGTCGAGGTTGTGGCAGAGTACGAACCGGGTGTCGGTGCCTTCGATGCGGACTTCCTTGACGCGCAGGTTGTCCTGGACCTGCTGGTAGCGGCCTTGGCGGGACAGGACCTGCTCGACCAGGGCGTTGCCGTTGCGCATCGGCATACCGGCGATGTAGTGGCCGCCGGCGCGGCGTAGGTAGGCCAGGTTGTCCGCCGAGGAGAAGCCGCGGTCCACGACGGTCACCACCCGGCCCAGCTTCCAGTCCCGCATGGCGTCTTTTACCTCGGTCAGCACGGTCTGGTCGTTGGTGTTCCCGGGCCCGACGAAGCAGCGCACCGGGATGCCCTCCCTGGTCACGGCCAGTCCGATGACGATCTGCGGCAGGTCGTCGCGGCTGTCTTTGGAGTGTCCGTAGCGACGCAGCCGTGCCGGAGCATCAGGGCCGCTGTCATCGCCGGGAAGGTCCAGTTCTCCGGCGGCCACGCGACGGTCGCCGCGAGCGCGGCTCCGCTGATAAGCAGCGCCCGCGGGTCTCAAGGTCGCCGGCGGTCCGGGCCCAGTGCGCGACGTCGGCCTCGTGCAGCGCCGCCGCGTTGGCGCCGCCTCCTGCGGCGACGGCGTGCGCGCTGAACAGAGCCCGTCGGCCGAGCAGGTCCCGCTCGCTGAGCGTGATGGCTGGGGGCCGGGTCCGCGCTGGCGCGAGCGCGACCGTTAATATCTACAATCATGTAGAATTACCTGCGGTTCGGGGACCGGCCCCTTCCCCTCCACGTTTTCCCCGAGCCGTTCTCATGATCCGAGCACACGCCTGCGAGAAAGGCCGACCGACGTGCAGAACTTCATCGCGAACTACGGCTACATGGCGATATTCCTGCTGATGCTGGCCGAATCAGCCTGCATCCCGATCCCGTCCGAGTTGATCATGCTGTTCGGCGGGGCGCTGGCCGCAGGGGCCGTCGCCGGAACCCACCTGAACCTCGAAGCCGTGATCGCCGCCGGAGTCTGCGGTAACCTCGCCGGCAGCTACCTCGCCTACGCGGTAGGCCGCTATGGCGGGCAGCCCGCGCTGTACAAGTGGGGGCGCCGTCTCTATCTGCGTGAGCACGACCTGGACAAGGCGACCGTCTGGTTCACCAAGTACGGCCCGGCCGCGGTCGGCTTCGGCCGCTGCCTGCCGGTGATCCGCACCTTCATCTCCCTGCCCGCCGGAATCGCCGGCATGAATGCCGCCCGTTTCGGCCTCTACACCGTGATCGGGTGCATCCCGTGGACCGCGGCGCTCGCCTGGGCCGGATACGCGGTCGGCACCAACTGGGACAAGGTCGCCAACGACTTCCACGGCCCGACCTACATCATCGCCGGGATCGTCGCCATCGCCGCGGTCATCGCCGTCGCGGTGTTGGTGCGCAACCGCCGCGCCGCCGCCCGCGAGGCGGGAAACGCCGCCGTGGAGCACATCGGTGCCGACCGCCGGTAATCCGATTCGGGACCTACACTCGTCAGGTTGGGTGCGCCATGCCTCCATTTCACGGAACCCGTCGCGGCAACACGGAGCGCCGGGCCGCAGGAGCCCTCGAACTGGCCGTACTCAACGTGTTGTGGGAGGCAGGTCGGGCCTTGAGCCCCGCGGAAGTACGCGAACGCCTCGTCACCGGGAGTGGGAAGGAGCAGGGTGAGCTGGCCTACTCCACCGTCGTCACCATCCTGACCCGCCTGTTCGAGAAGGACGCTCTTTTTCGAGAACGCGACGGACGCGCCTTCCGCTACCTGCCGGTGGCCGATGAGGCGGGCCTTGCGGCCCGGCGCCTGACCGCGATGCTCGACGAGGCGGCCGACCGCAACGCCGTCTTGTCGGGATTCATCGAGAACCTCAACGACGACGATGAACACCTGCTGCGCGCCTTGCTCGAGGACCGCGTGAAGCCGGCCGTCAACGACACCGAATAGAGGCCTGGAGTGCGCGTCTTCGTCTACGTCACTCTGATCTTCCCGCTCGCCTCAGCGCCGCTTGCGAGACTCGCCCTTGCCCGCTTGCACCCGCGCTACGCCACCTGGCTGCTCAGCCTTGCTGCGGTCGTGCTCGCGGGAACCAGTCGTGGTGCCCTCGGCCTGCTGGCCATATCAGCCCTCGTGCGTATTCCCGCCATCGGCCACCTCGCCCATCTTTCCCATCGGGCGATCATCACCGGCGGCGATACGACCTCGAACGCGGTCGCGCTCGCCGCCGGAATCCTTTTCGGCGCCGCACTGCTGGTCACCTCGAGGTTTACCGTCGCCCGGGCGCGTGCGCTGGCCGCGGCATTCACTCACGCCCGGTCCCTGCCCGGCACGGCGAGCCTGGTCATCACCCGCGACAGTGCGGCTGACGCCTACACGGTCCCGGGGCATCCCGGGCGGATCGTGGTCTCCACCGGCATGCTCGAGGCCCTTGACGTGCCCGGCCGCCGTGCCCTGCTCGCCCACGAGCACGCCCATCTCCAGGGCCGCCACTACCTCTACACCACCGCGGCCCGCCTTGCCGCGGCAGCGAACCCGCTGGTGCGCCCGCTGGCCGGAGCCGTCGACTACGCGGTCGAACGCTGGGCCGACGAGCACGCCGCCCACACCATCGGCGACCGCAGACAAGTAGCCACCGCCATCGCCACCGCGGCGCTCGCTGCCAAGCACACCCGACCGCGCAGCAGCCCCGTCCTCGCTCTCGGCGTGGTGGTCAGCCTCACCAGCGGCCTGCGGCTTGATGGCGCAGGGCCCGTCCCGAGGCGCGTGGCCGCACTGTTGGCCCCCACCCCGCGCACCAGTCTTTCCGCCCTCGCCGCTGCCCTGGCCGTCATCGCTCTGGCGACGTTCTGCGCGTTGGAAGCGGCCAACGACCTCCAAGACTTGCTCTCCCTCGCCCACCTTTATGCAGACCGCTGAGCCTTGCCGCGCGAGGACTGCCCGCGTCGTATGGTCGACTGCTCGGATCCCGTCGACTCGACCTCGACACCGCCTGCATCCGACGAAGACCCATCCTCGGTGGCATCACGAGTGAATATCATATAGCTTATTAGGCGATCCGCAGATCACCAGGTCAATCATGGAAATCGTATTTTCGAGCGGCAAAAGTCAGGCGGCTGTGGGGTGGGCTGTGGCGCCGTTCGTGCGGATGCGGTGGGTGGCGAGCTCCGTGACCACGCGGCTTCGCCGGAATCAGTCGACCATGAGCGGGAATTTAAGGAACCATGATTCGTAACCGTCACACCGGGCTGCGACAATGTCAGAGATCGATAACGACTTGGCGGGCGGGTCGTGGTGCACTGATCGGCGGCGTATACCCGGACACGAGACAGCCGGGTTCCCGCCCACGGACCTCGTGGGCCGGCGGTCGAGTCCATCGAAGGGCATGTTCATGGACAAGTCCAGGCCAGAATATCCGAAGCGTGGCGATGTGCTGCGCGGTGCGGTGGAGATTTTGCGCGACGCCCCTGGCCTGCTGCTGGTCGGCCCGACCGGGATTGGCAAGTCGCACCTGCTGGCTCTGCTGGAGCAGGAGGCTGTCGGCCAGGGCGTTCGTGTCCTGCGCTGCGCTCCGGTGGCAGCAGAACTGCCGCTGCCGTTCATGTGCCTGATCGATCTGCTGGAATCAGTATCGGACGACACCATCGCCTGCCTGCCCGCCAGGCAGCGCGACGCGCTGCGCGCGGCCCTGCTGCGCGGGGAGGGCCCAGAGCCGGCCGGCGGCGCACTGGTGCACGTCGCGGTCCTGACGCTGCTGCGCCTGCTCAGCGAGCAGTGCCCGCTGTGGCTTGTGGTGGACGACCTCCCGTGGATGGACGGTCCCACCGCGCAGATCCTGGGCGTGGTCTCGCGCCGGGTCGCCGGGCCGCGTCTGCGGATGGTGGCCACCGAACGGCTGGAGGCCGGGCGCGCGTCCGCCTACCGGGAGCTGTGCCCGCCCGGCACGGTCGAGCTGGCGGTCCCGACCATGGGACCGGGTGAACTCGCCGAGGCACTGGAACTGGCCGCGCACGGCCCGCTGCCCGCCTCGACCGCACGCTGGATCTCCGATGCGGCGCAAGGAAATCCGCTCTACGCACTGGAGATCGTGCGCTCGCTCCCGGAGTCCGGTTCGCTGCGAACCCCTCCGCTGGACGGTGCCGATCCGAGCCTCGCGGTGCCCGGCCCGTTGCGCGCGCTCCTCCTCGATCGGGTGCGTACGCTGCCCGAGGACGTGCGTGCCACCCTCGTGCTGGCCAGCGCCGCCGCTCGTCCCGACCTCACCTTGCTGGCCACCGCGGGCGGCGAGGCGGCTGCGGCACACGTGGAGGTCGCCGAGCGGGCCGGAGTGGTGTGGATCGGAGCCGACGGGCACATCCGGTTCGACCACCCCTTGCTGCGGGCCGCGGTGTACTCCGGGGCCGACGGCCGGGCGCGGCGTGCGGCGCATGCCCGGCTTGCCGCCGCCGCGGCCGAACCGGTCGACCGGGCCCGGCACCTCGCACTGGCCAATCCGGCCCGGGACGAGGACGTGGCGCAGACCCTGACGGTGGCCGCGGACGCCGCTCGGCGTCGCGGCGCCCCGGCCACCGCGGCCGAACTCGCGGCGCTGGCCGTGGCCCGCACCCCGGGAGAGGCGGGAGCGCAGCGCGCGGCGCGGCGGCTGGCCCACGCCGAGTACGCGTGGGACGCCGGGTATCACGAGCAGGCCCGCACCGCGGCCCGCACCGTGCTGTCCGAGGAGCACGACCGGGAGATCAGGGTGAGCGCCCGGATCGTGCTGCTCAAGTGCGCAGGCCAGGCCCTCGAGGGCGAGGACCGGCTGATCGAGGAGGGATTGGCCGAGGCCCGCGGCGAACCGGGTCTGGAGTCACAGCTGCGCACCTGGGCCTCGACCCGGCATCTGCTGGCCGGCCGGCTCGGGCAGGCCGCCGCCGAGGCGCGCCGGGCGGCCGACCTCGCTGACCTGGCCGACGACCCGCTCGCGGGCATCGAGGCGCTGACCGAACTGGCGTACATGCAGCGTCTCGGCGGCGACCGGGGCGCCGAGGCGACGCTCGCCCGGGCGCTGGACCTCGCCGGCGACCGCGGCATCGACGATGTGCGCCTGTGGGAGCCGCTGCTGACCCAGGCGTTGTTCCACCTGCACGCGAACCGGCTCGCCGAGGCCGAGCACGCGGTCACCGCGGCCCGGGCGCGCTTCGGCGACCAGATCAACGTCGAGGACGCGCTGCGAGTGCAGGTCGCCCTGACCGACGTGCGCAGCAGATCCGGCGACTGCGCGGGGGCGCTGCGGGCGGCCCGGCGGGCCGCGGAGCTCTACGAGGACGTCGACGGTTCGCAGGGGCCTGTCGCGTATGCGCTCGCGGCGGCGGAGTCCTTCGGCGGTTCCCTGGAGAGCGCGCGCGACTACGCCGAAAGGGGTGCGCACAGTGCGCGGTGCGACTGCGACCGCTTCTGGTACTTGTGGAACCTGACCGTGCTCGGGCGCGTGCATCTGTTCTCGGACGAACCGGCGGCCGCGGCGCAGGTGCTGCGTGAGGTGTACGGGATCGAACGGGAGATGGGCATCGTCGATCCCGGAGTGGGGCGCTGGCATCCGGACCTGGCCGAAGCTCTGGTCGCCGAGGGCTCGCTCGACGAGGCTGCGCGCTTCCTCGAGGAGGTGGGCGCCGCGGCGACGCGGTTGGACCGCACCGCCGTGCTCGCCTGCCTGGACCGTCCGGCCGCTCTGCTCGGCCTGGCCGAGGGGCGGATCGGTGCGGCGGCGAGCCTGCTGGAATCCTCGGTGGACCGGTTGCGCACGGCGGGACTGCCGCTCGAACTGGCCCGCTCGCTCTGTGCCCTCGCGCAGGTCGAACAGCGGCGGCGCAGGCCGGCCCAGGCGCGTCTCGCGGCGACCGAGGCGTTCAGGTTGTGCCGCGCCGCCGGGGCGGTCGCGCTGCTCGGCTGGGTCGAGCGCGCGGCCCCGCCGCCCGCCGGCCCCGAACCCGGTGCGCCGAAGTCCATCATGACCGTGACGGAGCTGCGGGTGGCCAATCTGGCCGTCGGCGGCTCGACCAACCGCGAGATCGCCGCCACCTGCTACCTGAGCGTCAAGACGGTCGAGGCGACCCTTTCCAGGGTCTACCGCAAACTCGGCGTCAGGTCCCGCACCGAGCTGGCCAGGACCCTCTCGGCCTGACCGGCGCGCGCCGGCCGGCGCCGGCCGGTTTCGCGCTCCTCACGGCAGGGTCATGCTGGCGGACATCCCCGCCACGAGCGCGGGCGGCTGCGAGTCCAGGGCCACTGTCACGTCGTAGTAGTTCGAGCCCGACACGGTGGTCGGCACCGTGACGATCTGGCTGATCTTGCCCGCGATGGCGAGGCTTGCGGCGGGGATTTCCAGGTTGGCGCTCTGGCCCAGTTTGACGCCCTGCATGTCGCTCTCGGGCACCTGTGCGGTGACGTTGAGCGCTCCGGAGTACACGGTGATGAGGGCGGCGTACTGGTCCGCTCCTGTTCCCGGGCCGCCCGCCGAGCCGGGTGTCGCGAACAGCTGGAGTCCGGCCGACTGGCCGCCGCCGGTGCCGGGCTGGCCGGCCGGTCCGGAGAAGCTGTGCACGCCGCTCGGACCGTCGACGGCGCCGACCGCGCCCGCCGTCTCCGCGACGGTGCCGTTCGCCGGCGCGACGATCGAGGTCTGTTGCAGCGTCAGCTGGTCCTGGGCCACCTGTGCCTGGGCGGTGGCCAGCTGGGACTGCGCCAGCGCGATCGAGGCGGAGGTGCCCGCGTCGCTGCGCGAGGCGGCGAGGCCCTGGACCGCGGCGAGGGCCGACTCGCTGCCGGACAGGTCGCTGGTGTCCTGCTGCTGCTGGGTCTGCTCGGAGGTCTGGATCGAGGCCAGGGTCTCCTTGGCCTGGGCAAGGGCGGAGGAGTCCCGCTGCACCTGGGACCCCAGGTTCTGGCACAGCTGCGTGCCGGGTGCGCTCGGGGCCGTGGGCGCCGTCGAGACGGCGGGCCCGGGGCTCGAACCGGGAGTCTGCGGGGCGGGCGGGTGCGACGGCGCGGAGGTCGCCTGCGCGGCCGCGCCCGAAGTCGAGACACAGGTCTGGTCGTACTGAGCGGTGTCGGTGTCCAGTGCCTGCTGGTCGCCGTTGATCACGGCCTGCTGGGCGCCCACCACGGTGACGCCGTTGCTCTGGACCAGGCTCGCGGCCGTCTGCGCACTGTTGACCGCGGCCTGCGCTCGCTGGATGTCGAGCGCGTCCTGTGCCTGCTCGGAACCGGTGACCTGCGGCTGTTCGTCGGCGGAGAGCAGCGCTTGGTCGGCCGTGACCGCGGCCTTGGCGGCGGCGAGGTTCGCGGCGGGCACCGTGCTGTCCTGGGTGGCCAGGACCTGTCCGGCTTTGACCGTCTGCCCGGGATGCACGGTCAGCGTCACGACGGGTCCGGTGGTGGTGAAATTGAGATAGTAGGTGTTCGTCGGTGTCACTTCGCCCGCGTAGCTGGGCGGGGGCGTGGCGATCGCGTGATACGTCATCAGCCCGGCGGCCACACCCAGCGCCGCGACCACCGCCGCGGCTGTCAGCTGGGCCGGCTTGACCGGACCCCGGACCTCCTTGATCTCCCCGACTCCCGCCTCGCCGCTGGCGAGGGCCGCGTTCATGCCTCGCTCACGCACCTTTTTCCTGGCCATGCCTCGTTCTCTCTCCTGGTTGGTCGGTCCGCGCCGGCCCGCGCCCGCGCCGTCCGAGCCGGACGGGCGGCCTGCGCCGGACCCGTCGTGCGGATCGGCGCGCAGGCGGGTCCGGCGCGGGGTGCAGCCGCCGGTTTCAGCCGGCGGCTGGCTCGAACTCGGCGGCGGGTTCGGGCAGCTGCGTCATCAGGTCCTCGGCGGTCTCCATCCCGGTCCGCCATACCGATCGTGCGATGATCTTGGACGGGTCGACCCGGTCCCGGTAGCGGGCCGCGATCTGGGTGCATTCCTCCAGCAGGCCCTGGGACAGGGTGGTGGGTGCCAGGCCCAGCGCGAGGAATCGGTCGTTGCGCACGACCAGGTCGTTGGCCTCGGCCTCGCGCCGCGGGTTGGGCAGGTTGGCGATCGGCGCCCCGGTCAGGGCGGAGACCAGGTTCGCGAGGTCGCGCACCCGGTAGGTCTCGGTGATCTGGTTGAAGACGACCGGCTTCTCGCCGCGCCGGGGCGGGTTTTCCAGTGCGATCTCGATGCACCGGACGGTGTCGCGGATGTGGATGAACGCGCGGGTCTGCCCGCCGGTGCCGTGCACGGTCAGCGGATGGCCGATGGCGGCCTGCATCAGGAAGCGGTTGAGCACGGTGCCGTAGTCGCCGTCATAGTCGAACCGGTTGATCAGACGCTCGTCGCGCTGCGTCTGCTCGGTCTGCGTGCCCCACACGATGCCCTGGTGCAGGTCGGTGATCCGCAACTGGTCGTTGGCCGCGTAGAACGCGAACATCAACTGGTCCAGGGTCTTGGTCAGGTGGTAGACCGAGCCGGGGTTGGCCGGGTGCAGGATCTCCCGCTCCAGGTCGCCGTCGGGGGTGGGGACCTTGACCGTGAGGTAGCCCTCGGGGATCGGGGCGGAGCCGGACCAGCCGTACCCGTAGACGCCCATCGTGCCCAGGTGGACGAGGGCCGCGGCGGAGCCGGTGGCGACCAGGGCCGCGAGCAGGTTGTGGGTGGCCCGCACGTTGTTGTCCACGGTGTAACGCTTGGACTTGGGCGAGCGCATCGAGTACGGCGCGGCCCGCTGCTCGGCGAAGTGCACGATCGCGTCCGGGCGCAGCTCGCCCAGGGCCGCGACCAGGCGCTCGTACTCGCGGGCGACGTCGATGTCGAGGAAGCCGATCTCCTGGCCGGAGACCTGCCGCCACACGCGCAGCCGCTCGCCGAGCGGCCGGATCGGGGTGAGCGACTCGACCTCGAGTTCGAGGTCGATCGCCCGCCGGCTCAGGTTGTCGACAATGGTCACGTCGTGCCCGCGGTCGGACAGGTACAGCGCGGTCGGCCAGCCGCAGAATCCGTCGCCACCGAGAATGAAGACGCGCATTTCACCACCAAGAGGAATTAGTTCGGGGTAATGGGAAAGCCACCACTGTGTCCGGAAAGGCAAAGCGGTGACGCGCCGTAGGCGTTGAAAATCGAATCACCAGCATGCCGAACACTGATTCACCGATGATTCCGAAATGCAAATCTCAGATGTTTCGGCTTCCGTTATATGTCACGAAGACTGGCAGCCGGGGCGCAACCCTGTCAAGGCGGGCCTACCCTAGGCCGAGGCGGATCGGCATTCCGGGGAAACCCTCGCCGTGATACTCGCGTTACCTTCTGGGAATGTGCCGTCGTAGTGGTTGGGTGCCAATATATGCTGTTCCAGGTGTTTTACTCATCACAGGGGCTGAATATAGGGTGGCCCCGGCGGGTTTCTTGATGAGCTTCACGTTTCGGATCAGGCAGAGGCTTGATTGCGTACGGAGGGTATTTTTTCGATAAAACAGAACCCTGAGCCAAGTAAATTATGATGCCACGGCGGTCGGGCTGTTGACGTTTATCCGGACGATGCGCTAACACTTGAACCGTGGAAAGGCAGTATCCGCGAATACGCCAAAAGCGCTCGTGTCCTTTCCCGCTCGTCCCATTTCTCTCGACTGCTCGCTCCGCGCCGGCGCGTTTTTCCGGCCGGGTCCGGGCCGCCCGCCGGCCAGAAGGGAAAGCCCCCGTTGACGAGTTTCACTCAATCCCTCGCACCGCCGCCTCTCGCGCCTCCGCATCTGTCCCACCTCGACACACTCGAATCCGAGGCGGTGCACGTGGTGCGCGAGTCGGTGGCACAGTTCGAACGCCCGGTCATGCTGTTTTCCGGGGGCAAGGATTCGATCGTGATGCTGCACCTCGCGCTGCGGGCGTTCTGGCCGGCCGCGCTGCCGTTCGGGCTGCTGCACATCGACACCGGACACAACTTCCCGGAGGTCTTGGCGTACCGGGATCAGGTCGTCGAGCGACACGGCTTGCGGTTGGTGGTCGCACGGGTGCAGGACTACCTGGAAGACGGCCGGTTGCACGAACGCGCGGACGGGTCGCGCAACGCATTGCAGACAGTGCCCCTGTTGGACGCGATCAGCGGCGGCCGGCACGACGCGGTGTTCGGCGGGGGCCGGCGCGACGAGGAGAAGGCCAGGGCCAAAGAACGGGTGTTCTCGCTGCGTGACGAGTTCGGGCAGTGGGATCCGCGCCGCCAGCGTCCGGAGTTGTGGGCGTTGTACAACGGGCGCCACCGACTGGGCGAGCACGTGCGGGTCTTCCCGTTGTCGAACTGGACCGAATTGGATGTCTGGCAGTACATCGGACGCGAGGGGATCGAGCTGCCGGCCATCTACTTCCGGCACCGGCGGACGGTGTTCGAGCGAGGGGGGATGTGGCTGGCACCGGGTGCGTGGGGCGGTGCACGCGAGGGCGAGCGGGTCGAGCGGCGCACGGTGCGCTACCGCACCGTCGGCGACATGTCCTGCACCGGGGCGGTGGAGTCGGACGCGTCGGACGTGCCCGGGGTGATCGAGGAGATCGCGGCGTCCCGGCTGACCGAGCGCGGCGAGACCCGGGCTGACGACCGGATGTCCGAGGCGGCGATGGAAGACCGCAAACGCGAAGGGTACTTCTGACCATGACGACGATGGACATCGCGTCCCGGCCGGACACGGCCGGGTCCGGGGCGCAGGAGATCGCGCTGCTGCGCCTGGCCACCGCGGGATCGGTCGACGACGGCAAGTCCACCCTGGTCGGACGGCTGCTGTACGACACCAAGACAGTCCTGTCCGATCAGCTCGACGCCGTCGCGCGGGTCTCGCGCGAACGCGGCCTGGCTGCCACCGACCTTGCCCTGCTCACCGACGGCCTGCGCGCCGAACGCGAACAGGGCATCACCATCGACGTCGCCTACCGCTACTTCGCCACTCCCCGGCGCCGCTTCATCCTGGCCGACACCCCCGGACACGTGCAGTACACCCGCAACATGGTCACCGGCGCCTCCACCGCCCAACTGGCCGTGATCCTGGTCGACGCCCGGCACGGCGTGGTCGAACAGACCCGCCGCCACGCCGCCATCGCCGCCCTGCTCAAAGTCCCGCACGTGGTCCTGGCCGTGAACAAGATGGACCTGGCCGGCTACTCGGAGAGCGTGTTCGCCGCCATCGCGGCCGAATTCGGCGACTACGCCGTCGCCCTCGGGGCGCCGCCCGCCACGGCGATCCCCATCAGCGCTTTGATGGGAGACAACGTCGTCGACGGATCCGGCACGATGCCCTGGTACCGCGGCCCGACGCTGATCGAACACCTCGAAACCGTGGACGCGCACGAGAACCCGGCCGGGCAGCACGCCCGCTTCCCGGTGCAGTACGTCCTGCGCCCACAATCCGGCGACGAGTTCCGCGACTACCGCGGATACGCCGGGCGCCTGGTCTCGGGCGTGCTGCGCACCGGCGACGAGGTGGTCGTCCTGCCGTCGGGCGAGCGTTCGGTCATCGCCGGCATCGACCGGCTCGGCCGGCGCGACGTGGGCGTGGCCTGCGCGCCGCAGTCCGTGACACTGCGTCTGGCCGACGACGTCGATGTCGCCCGGGGCGACGTGATCGCCCCGGTCACCGGGGCCCCGGCGACCACCAGGGAGGTCACGGCAACGGTCTGTCACGTGGCCGAGCGGCCGTTGCGTGCGGGCGACCGCGTGCTGGTGCGTCATGGCGCGGCCGTCGTCACGGCCGTCGTGCGGCGAATTGACTTCCGGCTGGACATCGACGACCTGGATCGCGCAGACGGCCCGGCCGCGCTGGTGACCAACGAGATGGGACAGGTCGCCCTGCGCCTGGGCGAACCGCTGCCGCTCGACGCCTACACCGACAACCGGCACACCGGTTCCTTCCTGATCATCGACCCGGACGACGGCGCCACCCTGGCGGCCGCGATGAACGGCCCGCTCGGCGCCGGATTCGCGGGACGGCGGACATGACGTGCACCACAGGACGCGACGAGTCCCGAGACCGAAGGAAGACAGGCCCGACATGACATCGCAACGCTCCGGGGAGCACTTAAGACACGTGGCCGCCGGCGCGGCCGAGTCGCTGGCACACGCCTCACCCCAGGAGATCATCGCGTGGGCCGTGCGCATCTTCGGCTCGCGGGTCGTGGTCGCGTCCTCGATGGCGGATACGCATCTGGTACACCTGGCACAGGCCGTCTCACCCGGAATCGATGTGCTCTTCCTGGACACCGGCTACCACTTCGCGGAGACCATCGGGACCCGGGACGCCGTCGAACAGACTCACGACATCACACTGCACAGCATCACGCCCCGACAGACGGTCGCCGAACAAGACAGCGCATACGGCCCCAAGCTCCACGACCGCGACCCGGACCTGTGCTGCGCCCTGCGCAAAGTGGAACCGCTCGAACGCGGCCTGGCGCCCTACGAGGCCTGGATCACCGGGATGCGCCGCGAGGACGCTCCCACCCGCGCCGCGCTCGCGCCCGTGGCCTATGACGAGCGGCGCGCCATGGTCAAACTCTCGCCCTTGGCAGCGTGGACCCAGGACGACGCCGACGCCTATATCACCGACAACAACGTGCTGGTCAATCCGTTGTACTTCGACGGCTACGCCTCGATCGGCTGCGAGCCCTGCACCCGCCGCGTCGAACCCGGCCGGGATCAGCGCTCCGGGCGCTGGTCCGGGCTGGGCAAGACCGAGTGCGGCATCCACACCTGACCCCTCCTACGAACCCGCCCGGCGCAGAACCTGGAGCGTCCCCATGTCCTACGGTCACGTCGTCGTCTGCCTGCTGCTCGATTTCGCTTTGCTCATGCTGGTGATCCGGTGGCCGTTGTCCCGGCGTTTCGACGACTCGGACACTGGCGAGGGCCGTGTCGTCAAACTGCCCCTGGTGCGTCGGCCCTCGGCCTCCAGGGCGTGGTGGTTCCTCCTCGTCTCGCTCGTGCTGGCCGTGGTGATCGTCGCGGTGCAACATCCCCGTCTCGCCCAGGACTACTACTCCCTCGTCAACGCCGTGCTGGCCGCCGCCCACCCGGGCGCCACGCTCTACGCGCGCACCCTGCCGCCCCTGGTGCCCGTCGCCGAGGTCTGCTATCTCACGGCCATCGCCTTCTCGACCCGCGCCACGATCGGGCGGCGGCTGATGATCCTGGCCCACATCCCGCTGTTCCTGGCTGCCTCGATACTCGTGGACTGCTTCGCCGCGCTGGCCACCGAGGCGCTCGGGCTCCCGCTCGGCCCGGTGCCCGTCATCGACTTCCTGCTCCAGTACACGGTCGGTTTCCTGCTCATCTACCGGATGTCCTTCACCACGTTCCAACTGCCCCGCCCCACTGCCCTGCCCGACGAGCGCCACGGGGACTGGCGGGACAACCTGGTGCTGTCGCTGTGCGCGGCGGGCGCCGTGGGCATCGTCGGCGCGCTCGCGGTGGTGCTGGCCGAGCAGGTCGGCGACAACCCGGCCGCGCTGTTCCTCGTGCTGGCCAGCCTGCGGGCCGGACTCAACGACGTGATCTGCCTGCTGCTCGGCCTGGTCGGGCTGCTCGGCCCGCACAAACCGAGGCTCGGGGCGGACCGGCCCGCACTGGAGATCATCATCCCCGCGTTCAACGAGTCGGCCGGGATCGAGCGGCTGCTGCGGTCGGTGGACCGGGCGGCGCTGCGCTACGGCGGCCCGGTGCACGTGATCCTGTGCGACGACGGTTCCACCGATGACACCCGCGCTCTGGCCGAGGCCGCCATCGCCGCCTACGCCCAGGCGACGGGGGAGGTGATCGCGGGCCAGCACGCCGGCAAGGCCAAGGCGCTCAACCTCGCGCTCTCGCGCTGCACGTCGGACTTCGTCTACCGGGTGGACGCCGACTGCGCACTGGACCCGAACGCGCTGTCGTTCTCCATCCGGCACTTCCTGGCCGACCCCCGGGTCGGGGTCGTGGGCGCGCTGACCCTGCCCAAGGAGCCCTACGGCACCTGGATCGACCGGATGCGCGCGCTCGAGGTGCTGGGCATCTACGGCTTCTCCCTGGCCACCCTGGCCGAGGTGGACGCGGTGCCGTGTGTGCCCGGCACCTTCTGCGCGTTCCGCCGCGAACCGGCCGTCGAACTCGGCGGCTTCGTCCACGGCATGTTCGGCGAGGACGCCGAGTTCACCTGCGCGCTGGCCCGGATGGGCTGGCGCGTCATGCTCGATCCGCACATCGTCTCGTACGAGGACGTGCCGCAGACGATCAGGGAGCTGAGCGTCCAGCGCTATCGGTGGGGGTTGGGCGGTATGATGAACTTCGCACGTTTCACCCCCTTCGGCCTCGGCGCCCCGGGGCCCAGGTTCTGGTTCCAGCTGCCCAAAAGCATGGGAACGCGCTTCCTGTCCCCGATGAACTTCATCCTCATGCTGACCACCTTGGTATATGCGGCCTTCCAGCCGAGCCTCCACCACAACTTCCTGAGATTCGGGGCGGCGTTCCTGCTCGGGCAGCTGCCCGGCCTGACGCTGCGGTTGTGCGTGACTCTGTACTACCGCCGCCCGCGCCTTCTGGCCTGGATCCCGCTGTTCGTGTTCTTCATGCTGCTCAAGCGGTTCTTCCAGGTGGAGTCGATCGTCGGCTGCGGCACCCGGCCGGTCCTTCCGCCGCTGGTGCTGCGGGGCCGATTCCCGACCTGGCGCTCGCTGGTGCGCTCCGGGCGGGCCGTCGGGGCGGTCCTTCCGGCCTCCTCGGCGCCGCCTGCCACCTGACGGTCCCGCCCGGCCCGCCGACCCGACCATCGACGAAAGACGACCATGCTGAAGACTCGAACCCGAACCGCGGCCATGGTCGCGCTGCTCTGCGCGGTGCTCGCGGTGGGCTCCGGATGCGGCGGCGGGAGGCCGGCTGCGCCGGCACCGACGATGTCGGCCTCCGGCGCGCGGCCCGCCGCCGGCGGATGGACCTGGATCGTCAGCGGCGCCACGCTGGCACGCCTGCTCACGCTGGGCAGCTCCGGGCCCGCGACGGCCGCGCAGGAATTCGACAAACCGAACGCCTACATCCTGGCCTCTCCGCAAGACTGGTCGATCCCGGCCGGCTGGACCAGTACGGCGACCGCCGACTTCACCAGCTACACCACCCTGCGTTCCGCACTGGACAACGGGACACTCGATCCGCGGTTCAAAGCAGTCCTCTATGACGACGAGGACTGGTCGCTGACCCCCGCGGACCAGCAGAGCGATCCCGGCCGCTACTACCAGCTGGCCGCGCAACTCGTGCACCGGCACCACCTGCTCTTCCTCGCCGCGCCCGCGACCGACCTCGCCGAGGTGTTCGGGGGCGCGGCCGAGACCGCACCCCCCGGGGGCGGCGGGCGGTATCAGGCCTTCCTCGGGGACGGGGTGATCTCGGCGGCCGCGAGGTACGCCGACGTCCTGGACGTCCAGGCCCAGGGCTCCGAGGCCGACCCGGCGCTGTTCGCCTCCTTCGTCACGCAGGCCGCGGCCCAAGCGCACGCGGCCAACCCGGCGGTCGAGGTGCTCGCCGGGATCAGCACCAACCCCTCCGGCGGCCAGATCACCGCCGCGGCCGTTGACCGGGCCGCGCAGGCGGCCGGTCCGCACGTCGCGGGGTTCTGGCTCAACGACCCGGCCGCCTCGGCGGCCTGCCCGCGTTGCGCCGGGCCGTATCCGCAACTCGCGCTCGCCACGTTGGTCGGGCTCGGCGCCGGCTGACCCGACGGTCCCGAGCCGAGCCCGTCGAGCGCCGCCTTCGCGCACCGCCGACCGTCCGACCCCGTCCACCCGCTGCCGTGCGCCGACCCGGACCGCGCGCAGCCTTGCTTTCCCGAGGTACGAAGTGAAGGAACTCACCGCTGTGACCCGCCGCAGCGCACTGCGCGCCGGGGCGGTCGGCGCCGGCCTGACCGGTGCCGCCTTCCTGGACGCACCGCCGGCCGCCGCCGCGAACCGCTCCGCGACCACGGCGCCGACCGGAGCCGTCTTCGACGTGACGGACTACGGGGCGGTCGGCGACGGCGCGACCGACGACACCCGCGCGATCCAGGCCGCACTCGACGCCGCCGGCGCCGTGGCGGGATCCGAGGTGATCTTCCCCCCGGCACCCGGGGGCTGCTACCGGGTGTCCGGGGTGAAGGTCCCCGGCGGCGTCGGGACCATGGCCGGTCACAGCGCCCTGTACAGCGCCGACGCACCGCAGACCGCTACTCTGACCGGGTCGGTCCTGGCGCCGGTTGACACCGCCGTGACCACGCTGCTCACGGTCGGCGCGAGCGGGGGCGGGACGCCGGTTCCCGGCAACCCGCACGGTCTGACCGTCCAGGGGCTCGGCTTCCTCGGCACGGAACCTGGCGGGACGGCGATAGCCGGCCTGTGGGGCGTGACCGTACTCGACACCGCGGCGGTGACGCTGGACGGCTGCCGGGACCTTTACTGCGGTGCTCCCGGGTTCAGCGGGTATCCGCCGGGCGGCGACGGGGCCGGCGGCTTCGCCCGCTTCCTGTCCTCGGGCACCGGCAACGCGTTCTGCGTCAACGGCAGGCTGCTGTTCTGCTGCTCCTACGGCGCCGGCAACTTCCTGCTCGCCGACGGGCAGTCGGCGGCCCTGCCCGGGGGCGGCAGCACCGACGGACGGATCATCGGCTGCCAGGTCAACGGGCACAACCGGGGCGCGGTGTTCGGCCCGCAGCACGCGGGCGCTGGCGGATGGGGCGTGTCCCAGTGCCACTTCTCCTCAGCCGAGGGCCAGTGTCACATCAGCTACGGCCCTGCGGGAAACCCCTGGACGCTTCGGGTCGAAGGCTGCTACCTCGACCTTTGCGCCGGGCCGGCCGTGCACTGCCAGGGCCGCGGCCTCCAGGCCGTCGGCAATTACATCAGGTCTCTGGCTAATACGAGCGCCATCGACTTCGATGCCGCCCTCGCGGTCGCCGGACGGGATCCGGCCGCAGTACTGGTCGGCAACACTCTCGACCTCAACGGTTCGACCGCCGCCGTGTGCTTCGCCGCGTTCGACGGTTTCACGGCCGCCGACTTCGCCGCGAACGGCGGCGGGGAGTTCCGCGGCAACCTGGTGCACAACCACGGGGCCGCGATGCCGGCCTCGTGGGTGGCACCGTATGTCGGATCGGATGCCGTGGCGATCAACGTGACCGCGATCGACGCCGCCTCGTCGGCACGTCTCGACCTGACCCAGAGGCCCGTGCTGTCGGATTGAGGCCGGCGGTGGAGGCTGCGCCCGGCCGGACGGCGTATGCACCGGCCGGGCCGCGATGGCGCGACGTTCAACGATGGCTGCGCCGACCCGACGGGTCATGGCGGGCCATCCACCAGGGAGACACCGAGCTACGGCCGATCGCGAAGATCCCCGTGACCCGGTACCTCTGGCGCGGAGCGAAGATCCCCAACCCGTACCCGTGGTACGAACACGCCTGACGGAAGGAACCGGGGAGAGCCCGTTGCGTTGAGAGGCGCACGGCGGGTTCGGCGAGAGGTCCGGGGAAACGGACCGGTGGTGACACCGGAACCGCGCCCCGGACCTCCTCAGCGACGGAAGGCGGCTGGCACAGGTGGCCCGTCTCGGAAGGTTTCATCGTTGTCTCACTTCGTGTTGCCGGAAGGCCGTTTCCCACCATGGATCTTGGTGTCCGGCCCGTTGCCGGTCAGCGGTACCGGACAGCGCGGCACGTGGCCACCACGTCCCATGTCGAGAGACCTGCCTACTGCCACCGGAGGTCGAGCTCTGACACAATGGTCGACTGGCGGCCAGCTTGCGGGCGCTGTGGGCATGTGGGTGAAGGGGGAAGATGAGATCGCTTAAACGTGCTCCGTCAACGCTCGGCGACACGGGAGCGGCTGCGGCCATGATCAGCGGCGCGGCGCTCATCGAGCACGTGGAGTTCCTGACCTCGGTCGGGCCACGCTGCGCACGACACCCCGGCGCGGTGGTCGACACACTTGCCTATCTGGCCGACGCGCTGGAAGGATTCGGATACAGCGTCGTGGCGCAGTCCTACGGGTCCGGACCCCATCAGGTGAACCTGCTGGCGCAGCTGACCGGGCACTGTGCGGACCTGCCGATCCTGGAGGTCGGTGCGCACTGGGACTCTGTGCCGGGCAGCCCGGGCGCTGATGACAACGCCAGCGGGGTCGCGGGCGTCCTGGAGGTCGCGCGCTGCCTTCGCGAGGTCGGGCCGCCGGCCAGGTCGGTGCGTTTCTGCCTGTTCGCGGAAGAGGAACCGGAGCCGGGGATGGTGGGCAGCACCGCTCACGTTGAGCTGCTCGCCGGGCAGGCGGTCGACGGCCTGATCGCGCTGGAGATGATCGGATACCGCTCTCGGGAGCCGGGTTCGCAGAGCGGAATGCCCCGCGTGCCGGGGATGTTCTCGTCACTGCGCGTGGGCGACTTCGTCTCCGTGGTCGCCGACCGGCGATCTGATGGCTACGCCCGCGCGTTCCGCCGGGGCGCGGCCCGGTGCGCCCCGCAACTGCGGGTGGTGCCGGTCCGCTGGATCGGCGGCATGGTCAAGGACGCGGCACGCAGCGACCACAGCCCGTACTGGCGGTCCGGTCGCAAAGGCCTGCTGGTGACCGGCACCGCGAACCTGCGCAATCCGCACTACCACCTGGCGACCGACATGCCGCAGACGTTGGACTACGCGTTCTTGACTGATGTCGCACGGGCGGTCGCGGGGACGGTCAGCATCCTCGCCGGTTGAGTAGGGCTCAGACAGAATCTCGGCCAGTGACATCGGGGACACAAACGCTACGGCCGTAACACCGGGCGGACCTGTTGTCCTCGACAATACGACACCCCTGTGAGCAGGGGCTTTGTGTGATGCATCGTGCGCTGGTTGGCTCGTATGGTGCTGAACGGACTTGCGTACAGGCTTGTGGTACTCGAAAAGACGAATTTGCTGGGTGATCTGGGGTTTTCCGATGTAGCTATGCAGCCTCTTCATATTCGCTCGTGATGCCGCCAAGGATGGTTCTTCGGCGGATTCTGGCCGTCTCGAGGTCGATGACTTTCGCGTTCGGTGGGTTGGGATCGTGGTTGGGGACGTGTTGCGCGATGCCTTGGTGTGGTCTGCCGGCGTTGTAGTGGGCTGCGTATTCGGTGAGGACGGTGTGCAGGTGGGTTTCGTTGAGGATCAGGATGTGGTCGAGTAGTTCGCGGCGTAGGGTGCCGATGAGTCGTTCGCAGATCGCGTTGGCCCGGGGTGCCTGGCGCGGGCTGCGTAGGATTCTCAGTCCACAGTCTTCGAAGATAGTGTCGAACGTGGTGGTGAACTGGCTACCGCGGTCGCGGATCAAGAAGCGCATCTGATCGAGTACGGTGCCCATGGTCATGGCGAGGTTGCGAGCCTGCTGCGCGGTCCACGGACCGTCTGGGTTCGCGGTGATCCCGGACAAGTGGACTCTTCGGGTGCCGTGTTCGATGAACACCAGGAGTAGGTTGCGCACTGGCCGGCGAGGTCCATGATGGTATCGGGGGCATCGCCACCGGCCGAGCCGCGAGCCGTCCTGCATCGCCGATGTGACTGCGGGACGGGTTGCGCTCGTGCTCAGGACCAAGGTCCCTGAGATGACGTTGCCCATGGGCGCACGATGGTGGAAGACCATGAATCGACCATTGACAGGGGTATCACCATGAAACGACGGCTTGTTCAAGACGTGATGACCCGGGAGGTGGTGACTGTGCACGTCGGTGCGGGCTTCCGCAGGATTGTGCGGATGTTGCTGCCTCCTTGGCGGCCCACATCGCCGCGCGCATGGCATGGGAGGAATCGTCGATGCCGACGATCACCGGCCGGCCGGTTGTCGTGGTGGCCATCGTGACCTCCTGGATATCAGAGTGCGGACCGGGCCTGTCTCGGAGCGTCACTTGCGTGGACGTTCTCGGTGAATCGACCGTCTCATGGGAGTTGGTCTCGCGTCAGGGCCGTTGGCCCTGCGCTCGGGGCTCCGTTCGGCCCGGGCCGCGACCTGCGCGCCCGGCACAGGCTCGGGTCTCGCCTGCGCCGGGCCGTGTGTCGGCCGGCGCAGGCCGGTCAGCCGACCGGGATGAGGCGACCGGGGTGGCCGCGTGCGAGAGCAACCCGTAGACGACCCGGCCCACACCGGGGGATGCCGGCGGCCCGTCCCGGTGCGCGCCGATTACCAGGAGCCTGGAGCCACGCGCGGCTTCGGTCAACACCGCCACGGGTTCGCCGCACAGGACGTCGACCGTCACCGGCACTCCCGGATACGACGACCGAGCCTCCTTGAGCAGGACACGTGCTTCCTCGGTGAGATCGCCGTCCGCCGCCTCGCCCGGACGGGGCGGACTCCAGGCGCGTATCGCATGGATCTCCGCGCCGAGCTCGGCGGCGGACGCGAACGCGTACTCAACCGGTTGCCATGGCTCGCCCGGTGCTACACCCAGGACGATCTCGTTGCGCGGCGCGCTGTTCCAGTCACCGCGCACGACGGCCGCCGGTCCCCGCGCGCACCCGGCGAGGTTCAGGCTGACCGAGCCGAGCAGCAGCCCGGCGTGCCCGCCGCAGCCGCGCGTGGCCGCGACCGTCAGATCGGCCTGGCCGCTCAGCTCCACCAGCCGGAGCGCCGCGCCGATGTCGCTCACCTCGGTCGTGACACGCAGACCGGGATGCTGCGCGCGGACCTGCCGGGCCACTGTCTCCAGCAGTCTCGCGCCGGTAGTTCGCCAGGAGTCGCGCCCGCTCGTCCCGGGCACGGCGTCGACGTGGTCGGGGGTGTCGTCCGCGTGCACGAGGTGCAGCACGCCGATCCCGCGGTCGGCCGCCTCGCGGGCGGCCCACAGGGCGGCGAAGGCGGCCCGGCCGGAGGAGTCGACTCCGACGACGATCCGGCGGTCCGCGGTGCAGCTTGCCATGGTGATCAGTCCTCTCAAGCGGTTCACCGGCCCGTCGGTCAGGGCAGGGGTGTCATGGGTGCGTGGAAGTGCGGTGCCGTCGCCGGCCCGAGCAGGTCGGCCGCGGCGGTCAGCTCGTCGAGGACCTCGACGACGCCGTCGAGCGCGCGGACCAGCCGGACGGTCTCCCGGGCCACGTCCTCGCTCTCCAACCGGCCGCGCACAGTGACCACGCCGTCGACGACTCTCACGTCGACCGTCGACGGCTCGACGCACATCTGGCCGACCAGGACGTCGTGCACGATCTCGTCGTGCAGGTCCGCGTCCGGCCGCAGGAACGGGGTCAGCAGGTCCCCGCGGCTGACGATGCCCACGAGCGCGCCGTGGCGGTCGACGACGGGCAGGTGTTTGATCTCGTAGCGGCGCATCAGCCGTGCGGCCTGCGCCAGGCTCGCTCCCGGGGTGACCGCGATCACCGGAGTGGTCATCAGTTCGCCCGCGGTCGTCGCGCCGGCCTTGGTCTTCGCGCCGCGGCCGCGCCGGGTCAGCAGCTCCCAGTCCGCGAGGTACTTCCCGGCAGTGGGCGTGCACCGCCACCTTCAGGCTGACCGAGCCGAGCAGCAGCCCGGCGAAGCCGCCGTGTCCGCGGGTGCCGGTGACGACGAACTGCGCGTGCTCGCTGAGGCCGACCAGAGTGGTGGCGGCGTCCAGCTCGGAGATCTCGGTCGTGATGCCCAGGTCTGGGCCCCTGGTGGCGATCGGAATCTGCATCCGTTGCTCGCCCACCCCCCGTGACACCTGGTGATCGTTCCCTCTGCCCGAGCCCGCAGGCCGATCGACTCCTCCCGCGAGGGGACCATGTGCCCTGCCCCGCCCTTCCGTTCGCGCGGAGCAGGGAATCCATAGCCGGACCGGTGAAACTCCAGAGCGGCGCCGGTTCATGGAGAAAGCAGGGTATCGATCATGAAGGCAGCAGTCGTCACCGGTTTCGACACACTGCTGGAGCCGCTGTACGTCGCTGTTCCCCAGCCCGGCCCCGGGCAGGTGCTCGTCCGGGTGGAAGCGTGCGGCGTCTGTCGCGACGACGTCCACATCGCCCGTGGTGAACGACGGGTCAAGCCGGGCCTTCCACTGGTCCCGGGGCACGAGGGGATCGGGATCGTCGAGATGCTCGGTACCGGGAAACAGGTCCGCGCGCTCGGAGAACGGGTCGCCGTTCCGTGGCAGGGCTCGTCCTGCGGCCACTTGTGGTTTCTGCCGCTCCGGCCACGACGAACTGTGCGAGCACCAGGCACTGACCGGCGAATCGGTCGACGGCTGCTACGCCCAGTTCGCCGTGGTGGACGGCCGTTACGCCGTGCCGGTGCCCGACGGTCTCGACCCGGTGGACGCAGCCGCCCTCACCTGCGCCGGGGCTACGGCTCATGCGGCGGTCAGGGCGGCCGGGATCCAGGCCTCGGATCATGTCGCGGTGTTCGGCGCCGGCGGTGTGGGGCACCTGGTCGTGCAGTACGCACGGCTGGCCGGCCTGTTCGTCAGCGCGGTGGACATCGAACCCGGCCGGCTTGAAACGGCCCGCGAATTCGGTGCCGACCGGGTCGTCGACGCTCGCGCCGAAGACCCGGTCGTGGCGATCCGGTCCTGCGGCGGTGCGGACGTGGCGATCGTCACCGCCGACGACCCCGAGGCCTTCCGGCACGCGCTGGCCTGCCTGCGCCGCGGCGGCCGCCTGGTGTGCGTCGTGCAGCCGTCCGGTCAGAGCCGGGACTGGGCGTAGCCGACCGGTTCGACGGTCATGCCCAGTGCGCCGGGCAGGTCGAGCGCGTGGACCAGGTGCAGCGGCAGGCCGCGGCCACCACCACGAACTTCCCGACCTGCGCCCCCTACACCGCCGACATCGTCAGCATCCTGGCTGCCTACTCGCAGAATAGTGCTGCGCAGGCTTGTCATCTCTGAGTACGAGGGGGCGTCATGAGGCGAGAGTGGGAAGGGCCGCAGGTCGTGGTCCTGGCAGTGTGCCGAACCATAGGGGTCTGTGTCTCTTTTGGTGAGCTTTGCTCGCCTTGAGTTGAACCCATCTGCTGTGCCGGTCCGAAGTGGACCCGCAGCTGAAACCGGTGCTGTGATGCATTGGTCCCGCTCGCCGGTGCTCAGGCACCGGCGAGCGGGACCAATGATCACGTCATCGGGGGTCAGCAGTTGCCGATGTCGCTCGTGGAGGAGGCGACGATGACGTCGAGCAGGCCGAGCACGTTGATGTGCACGGCGTTGACGGTCAGGCCCTTGTCGGGTCCGGTGACCGGGATCTGCTCGTTGAAGGTCAGCGTCACGCCGAGGACGCTGACCGTGGTGTTGGCACCGGGGTGCACGTTGACGTTCACCGGGATGCCGCCGACGGTCACCGAGGCGATCGTGGTGTCGCCGGTGGAGCTGGAGCAGGTGGTCGTCGAGGTGGACTGGACCGCGCCGATGGAGATGGCCGGGATCCCCAGCACGTTGATGCCGACGCTCTGCACCGAGGCCGCGGCGGTGGACGTGCCCGGGTTCAGGCTGGTGGTCACGCCCGCGCACAGCGTGCCCGCGCTGACCAGCCCGCTGATGCGCACGACGCACGGCGGTGCCACGGTCTGCGCCGAGACGGTGGTGATGCGCCCGGTGTCAGGGGTCGGCGAGATGGTGACCAGACCCGAGGACGCCAGGCCGTAGGCGCGGCCGGTCATGTACTCGAAGTTCAGCGTGGCGGTCGCGGACGAGGGCAGGTAGTAGGCGTCCCCGGCGAAGGCCGCGGTCACCGGGACCGTGAGACCGGAGGGTGACTGGTTGACGCTCGCGATCGTGCAGGACGCGGAACCGCTCGCGTTGGTGGTGCCGGTGCAGGACTGGGCCGAGCCGCCGGAGCCGATGGTCAAGGCGAGGGTGCGGCCGGCGATCGGCGTGGCGCCGTCCTCCTTCAGCACTCCGGAGAGGGTGATCGGGGCGCCGTCGGCCGCATGGGTCGGGCCGGTGTACTGGACTGAGGTCTCCTCGTGGGTGACTGTGAAGTTGGTGGTGGCGCCGGAGGGCAGGTCGGTGGCGTCACCCGCGAAGGCCGCCGTCAGCTGGTAGGTGCCGGCTGCTTCGTTCGGGGTGATGGAGCAGGAGGCCAGGCCGGTGGAGTCGGTCGTGGCCGTGCAGGACTCGGCGCCGTTGAGGCTGAGCACGACCGGCTGGGCGGTGATCGGTCCGGCGCTGTCGGACAGCCTGGCCGCGACGTTCACCGGGTCGTGGTAGTCCGAGGTGCTCGAGCCGCCGGTGATGGTCAGTGTGGAGGTGCGTTGCTGCCAGAGCACGTTCGTCGTGTTCGACGTGATGGCTCCGGCCGGGTTCGACGCCGTGGCCTGAACGGTGTCAGTACCGGTGACCGAGCTCGTGTATCGGAAGACCGCGTGCCCGTCGGCGTCGGTGGTCGCCGATCCGGTCTGGCCGGTGCTCGGGCCGCTCGGGATGGTGAAGTCCACGGTCGCGCCCTGCAGCGGGTCCCCGCAGCCGTTGTCGAGGGTTGCGGTCTCGGCGGCAGTGGTGCCGACGGGCAGGGTCTGGGTGGAGGGCGCGAGCGCCAGGGTCGCTCCGGTACAGATCGCGGTGCCGACAGGCGACCACTGCTCGGACTCGTTCGAGCCGTTGGGGCAGCTGGCCTTGTCGATGCCGCCGGTGTTGAGCACCTGGGCGGTGTCCACGAAGGTGCTGGCGACGCCGTCGATGGTGGCGTTGACCTGCGGGATGACGCCGGACTGGCCGCAATGACCGGACCACTCCTGCCCGTTGGGCCCGATGTCCGAGGTGTCCATGAGCCCTGACGTGTTTTCACAGCCGTCGCTCGCGCCGCCGGCCGTTTGGGCGATGATCAGCTGCTGGCCCACCTGAAGCACGGTGTTGCTCGGCCAGTAGGCGAAGGTGCAGGTGCCCAGCGTCACCGAGATCGAGTCGACGGTCTGCGCGGTCGTGGAGTTGTTCACGATGCGAACCACACCGCCGTCGAAGGAGCAGGAACCCGTGCATCCTTGGTAGATGACGTTCGGTGACCCATCCCACGGGGTGGGGAAGTTCGCCGGGTCCGGGCGCAGGTTGTCGGCGTAGCCGACGTACACCTGGAGCCCCGGGCTGGCCGCGGACGCCGTGGCGGCGCCGAGGAAGGTCACTCCGATGAGAGCGAGCGCGAGCGAGATGAGGCCCGCCACCCAGCGGGGCACGGCGGGCGGGCGATGGACTTTCCGTTGACTCATGAAGAACTCCTCGGCGCTTCGACGGACATACCTGAGCATGCGGGGTTGAACTCGGACTCTCACCGACCGGCGAATGAGACCCGCGCTTCAGAGTAGGTAAAAACGCTGACAGGCGGGAAGATGGGTTTTCAGAGGTGAAGTAGCAGGTGCGGGAGGGTATGGTCGCGCCGAAAGCGCTGGACACTGATTTTCGAGCGCGCGTGCCCGACAGGTGACTCAGAAGCCTTTCTTCCCCGAACCCGTGACTCGTTCAAGTGAATACGCCGCCGCATAGAGCATGCCGTCTCAGCGTCAGAGAAATGCATCACGCTGCTCCAGGGGCTGACCCCCACAGGAGTTCCTCTCGCGCATCGGCGCTGAAGTCGAGCCCCACACGCGGGCCCTACGGGAGGCACAGTTCGTGTGCGGGATGACGGCGGTGACGGTCTAGAGCGGGAGTGTCCGTGCTCTGGTGTGCGCTCTCTGTCATGCTGATGAACTTCACCAACAGCTCTGACCGGTCCGCGTCAGGACCGGGTGCTACGAGAATCCTGTAGCCTCGTGCGTCGAGGAAGTGCAGCGAGCCGCGCCGCACGTAGCGGTATTGGTCTTCCAACGGCTTTTGCGGATCCTGAATCGGCGGTGAGGAGGCGACCCCCATGCGGAGACGAACAAGGCCACCTCCGCCACCCCGGCCGCGCCGGCCGCGCCTTGACCGAGACCCGTCCCCGCGCCTGTGCGAGGTGCCAGGGGAAGTGGAATGCGGATGCCCTTGAGGTGATCTTGCGTGATGGTCAGCTCGGTGCCGCTCCAGGTGAGTTTCGGATCCCAGTAATGCACCCGCCTGAGCATCACGCCGACGGGCTCTACGGACTGCGGCCCGCCGGAATGCCCGTACAACGTCGGCGGTCGGCCCGACGCGCCGAGATTCGGGTCGAACGCCCCATCCGGCCGCCCGCGGCTGTCGCCGAGCGCCGTGGCGCGGGCCATCTCCTCAGTCACGCGCTCCATGCGCGCGGCCCGCCGCACCCCCGCCGGAGCCAGCGGACCCAACAGCCGCAGCAGGCCCGACAGCACCGGACCCTCAGTCTCGCCGAAGCCATCAGACCCCATGCCCTCCCCTCCCAGCCCGTCAATCTTCAGACCAGTGGTATTCCCTGCTTTGAGGCAACGCAATACCGGAACGTATAAGTGGACGTTTTTGCCCTATTTGCCTGTTTGTCTTTTGGGTCGGGCGCCAGGTCGACCGCATTCGCCGCACATCAAACGCCTGTTTCCCACCCTCACGCGCCGGCA
Organism: Actinocrinis sp.; assembly: GCA_035943635.1. Classification (GTDB taxonomy): domain Bacteria; phylum Actinomycetota; class Actinomycetes; order Streptomycetales; family Catenulisporaceae; genus DASZBX01. The sequence continues at coordinate 100,863 of DASZBX010000124.1, forward strand.
CTCCTGGTGGGACCGAGACCCGACCCGCGGCGCCCGATAGGCGAGACGTGCGGTCGTGAATCCGTGGGCGCGTCGGCGGGCAGCCCGCTGGCGGGCGCGTATACCTCCTGGGTTGTCGGGACTGCGCTGCCCATACCGGAACCGGTGACAGCCACAGCTGTCGTGAGCGGCCTGTCTGCGCTGTCATAGGTATGTGTCGTGGTTCGTGTTCCGGTCGAACCGTAGGTCTCAGTCATGGTGAGCACCGAGAGATAGGCGTTGTATGTGTAGGCGATCGAGGGAATGGTGTTGGTGTCGCTCGGCTGCGCAAACGGGGAAGAGAGGCAGAGCAGGTTGGCCCATTGCGGCTGGTTTCCGCATGCTGCGTTCACGCTGTTCGTGCCGGCGGTGTAGTAGATCATCGCAGTACCCGCGGTGCTGCCGGAGTTCGACGGCATGGCCTTCGAGGTCTGGAGTGCAGCGCCGTTGTAAAGCGAGACATTCTCGTTGAACTGGTACGTGGTCGTGATATCGAGGCCGCTGGGGTCCGTGATCGTCTGCTCAGGAGTACCCAGGCTCCAACCCTCGGTGTCTGAACCGGACCCGTAGACGTTCCGGGTCGTGCGGGCGTCGGCGGTGGTCGTCGCCGGGACAGCCGTCCCGACGCTCGCTGAAACCACCTCGCTCGTCTCCAGCATGTACGGTTTGCTGGTTGCGGGATTCGAGTCGCTGTTCGGCGCACCGACGTCATACGTGTCGGCGGTGTGGCTGCGGATCGTCTCCAGCGTGCCATCGACGTTGGCGGTGTGTGCCGGGCCGTACACGTCGGTCAGTACTTTGTATCCCTGCAATGCGCTCGTGCACGGGGTGATCGTGCCGAAGTTGTCGCATGCGTAGATGTCTTCGATGTCGAGTTGGGTGCTCGTGGCCGCCGGGGACGGTGAGGCCAGGGCCGTGGCCCGGTTGGCCGCGGTCAGTTCGCGTGTGATGTCGCCGTAGGAAGGCTATGGCGAATCGTAGCTGGTGGGATGATGCCACTCGAAGTTTCCAGGATCGATCGGCCGTCGAGGGAGGAACAGTGGGTCAGGCTCCACGCAGTTCCCGGAATCTCTCGCAGATCATCGGCGCGAACGGGCCCGGCCGCCCGGTTCGGCGGGTATCTATCACCGCCTGAGGCGCGTAGGGTAGGGACCAACGGTACATACTGCTCCGGACCTTCGGCAGCGATCTGGCCCACTCGCCCTTCCAGGGCGCTCGGGCTCTCACGCACTGCGGGAGTTGACCGGTATGACGTCTTCACATGGTGACCACGCCGACGCGATCGTGCAGCGATTGTTCCGGGCGAGCCTGGAGGTGACCAGCGCACTCGCGCTGGCCGACGACCACGCCGCCGGCCCGCTGCGCGAGGTGATCGAGCACCTGGACGCGGCGATCAGGCTGATCCAGCGCCAGGCCCTGGAGCCGGGGCCGGAGACCGCCACTTTCGCCCCGGCCCCGTACCGCCACCGGCCGCGCCTGGCCCGGTTGGTGGGACGCGCCGGCATCCGCCCGGCCCCCAGCGCCCCGACCGGGCTGAGCGGGATGCGCCGCCCGGCGCCCGGACCGGCAACCGACTGACCAAGGGCTTTGTCCGTCCGCGCCGCCGCCACACCACAACGCCCGGGCAGAGACGACTGGCTGGTCGGCGCTCGGCGCCCGCCGTGGGATTTCGTGGTCCGTACGGGCTGCGCCGCGGTACGATGGGGGTGTCTCCTCAGACCCCGGCGGCATGAACGTCCTCGTCCATCGCGGATCGTCCTTGGCCCTTGACCGGGGTCTTTTCGCACCCCCGACACGCCCGGCGACCGCGCGAGAAGCGGCCGCAGAGCAGGTGGTGCCGCTCGTGCTCAGCGATCAGATGGCCGCGGTCCTCGCACTGCTGGGCGGGGACGGGCCCGGTGGGCTGGTACCGGCCGCGGCCGGCGCGGCCGCCACCGTCATGGAGGTCGACGGGATCTGTGCGGGGGTGGGCATCGGGCCCCAGGGCGTCGTGCTGGCCTGGGGCGGGTTGAAGACCAGCGCCACGTTGGACGACGCGCAGTTCACCCTCGGCGAGGGCCCGTCCTGGGATGCGGTTGCCGGTGGGTCCCCGGTCCTGATCCCGGATCTTTCCACCGCCTTCTCGCGCTGGCCCGTGTTCACCCCGGCCGCCCTGGGCCTGGGCGTGGGGGCGGTGTTCTCGTTCCCGCTGCGGATCGGGGCGATCAGCGTCGGGGTGCTGCCGGCCCACCGCGCCGCGCCCGGGCCGTTGAGCGTGGAGCAGTTGGCTGACGCGCTGGGCCCGGCCTGCTGGAGTTGTTCGAACTCCAGTCCGACGCCGGGCCCTGCGTGGACGCGTTCCGCACCGGGGCGGCAGTGGTCAACGCCGACCTGCACGCCACCCACGAGCGCTGGCCGAAGTTCGCCGAGGCCGCCGAATTGGCCGGCTACGTCTCGGTCCACGCGCTGCCGCTGCGCCTGCGCGAATCGGTGATCGGCGCCCTGAACCTTTTCTGCGCCCGGCCCGGACAGCTCAGCGGAGATGACATCCGTACCGGCCAGGCCCTGGCGGACGCGGCCACCATCGGGATCCTGACCCAGCGCACCATCTACCAGGCCGAACTCCTCACCACGCAACTCCAGACCGCCCTGACCAGCCGGGTGAGCATCGAGCAGGCCAAGGGTGTCTTGGCCGAACGCCAGCAGATCACCGTGGACGAGGCGTTCTCGCAGATGCGCAACCACGCCCGCAACCACAACCTGCACCTGTCCGACCTGGCCCGGGACGTGGCCACCGGAGCCCTGACCGCCGCCACCGCCGGCCTGCTCGAGCGGGCCACCGCGGCCCCACCGCCCTGGTTCACCACCCCCGGCGACCCGGCCGCCTAACCATCGGCGCCTGCGCGCCGCCCGCAGAACCTCACCACGCGCCCGCCCGAGTCCCCGTGGTGTTCGCCGAAAAATAGTGCATTTGCCTGACCGGCAGAAACATCGAATGTGGCCGGGCAGAGGATGTCGTGTCGAACTGTAGGCGTAGATCGAGTTCGCGGCCACGGCGGAACTGCTCTTACACCGTGGAGTGCGCTGAATGGGTAGGTTGCTCGGCGCGCTCTTTGATGCCGAGGAGCATCTTGCGTTCCATGACCAGGCTCCCGGGTTCCATGATGTAGCAGGAGACGAGTGTGGACGCCGGAGAGGGGTGGGGGGTGGCGATGCGGTTGCGGCTGACGAGCCGGGTCGCGCCGTCGCGCGGGTAGAGGCCGAACGCCCAGACCCAGGTGCCGTCCTGCGCGTGCAGGACCAGTGTCTGGTCCGGTTCCAGAACTTCGACCCGCATCTTGGGGCCTTTGGCGCCCAAGGCGATGACGTCTGCGATCTTCAGGTCTTGGAACTCGGGCAGGATCGAGGTCGCGCTGTGCATGTTCAGGGCGAACAGGTTCTCGATCCAGTCGTAGGTGTAGGCGCCGCCGCGGCCGGGGCCCATCTGGACCAGCCAGGGCCAGATCGCCGACGGGTGCGCGTCGATGGTGACCGCCCGCGTGGACACCAGCGGCGCGTCGGGTAGGAAGTGATCGCCGGGCATCGCGCGACGGGCTTCCTCGTCACTCGCGCCCCAGGTCAGGCATGGTGTGCGCCACAACAACGGATAGCCGACCCCGACTAGCACGGCACCGGCGGCGATGCCTGTCAGGGCAACGGACCTACTGTTCATCACGGTCTCCTCGAAGGCGGTCGCCGGTGGCGAATCGGATGGCGCGTATACAATCTGGAGCGGCTCTCGCGCATGGTTCTACGCCAGGTGGTCTGTCTGCGAAGGTTCCTCGCATGCAGCAAGACTGCGGCGGTGATCAGCGGGACGTGCAGGGCGGGCAGGGTGTGGGCGAGCCATGTCGGCAGGTAGGTGTCGGTGACCGGGCACTGTCGCCGCCGAACGGCCAGTTCGGTCAGCGGGCAGCTGGCCCCGTTCGCCGGGAAGATCACGCTCTCTGCGGCCACGATCGCGCCTGCGGCCGCCGCCCGCCGATCGGAACGTCCGGCGGCCCCGGAGTAGAGCAGGTAGGCCAAGCATGATTCCACCGACAGCCAGATGCCTGTGTGGATGGCCTTGAGCGCGCGCAGCGCTATTGGGTGCGCTGGCCGGGAACGCGGCGTGGCAGGCACTTCGCGGGCCGCGGGCAGCCGGGCTGCCGCTGTTGTCGACGCGACTGCCGTGGCGTCGGGACTGGTGGGGGTGCGGGGTGTTCATGCGTCGCGTCGCACGAGGCAGAACGCGGCAAGTAGCAGTGCCGCTGCCATGTAGCCGCACAGGACGAGTAGTCCGCCTGCGGGAGTGAGCAAATTGGGGAAGCGGATGACCGCGGACATCGCGACGCCGGCCGAGCTGGGCAGGTATCTGGTGATCTCGTCGTTCCACGGGGAGGGCAGGAGGGTGACCAGGCCGGGCACGATGAGCAGGACCGCGAACAGGACGGCGACTGCTCCCGCGGTTCGGCGCAGGGCGGCACCTGCGCCGATGGCGATGGCGGCGATCAGCACGAGGTGTGCGGTTGCGCCGAGCACGGCGCGCGCGGCGCCCGGGTCGGTGATCGAGACTCCGGCGTGCTTGGGGGCGAGCAGCGCCTGGCAGATGAAGAACGCCGAGGTGCAGGAGACGAGACTGACCACGGCGACCACGAAACTGAACGTGGTGACTTTCGCGGCCAGCAGCAGGCGCCGCTGCGGAGTGGCGCCGAGGGTGAGTGTGATGGTGCCGGTGGCGTATTCGGAGGTCATGACGAGCACGCCGAGCACGCCGATGGACAGTTGGGCGAGGTTGATCCCGGCGAAGCTGTAGAGCAGCGGGTCGAATCCGGTGGCCTCGGTCACGGTGCGGTGGTCCCAGCGGCTCACTTCCAATGCTGTGAGCAGGATCCCGAGGCCGACGGTGCTGATCACGGTGAAGATCAGCGCCCAGATGGTGGAGCGCACGGTGCGCAGTTTCGTCCACTCGGCGCGTTGCGCTGCCATGAATATCCGCAGCAGCGTCGGGGAGGCCGTGGCCGGAGTGGGGGCGAGGGCCTGGCTCATCGCGTGCTGCGCCGGGCGGTGTCGCTCGTGGCGCGGAATTGCGCGTGTTCGTGGGTCAGTTCCATGTAGGCGTCTTCCAGCGAGGCGCGCTGCGCTGAGAGTTCGTAGAGGGTCAGCCCGGCCCCGGCGGCGAGAATCCCGACGTCGCGGCACTCCATGCCCGTGATGGAGAGTTCTTCCGCGCCGTTCTCGGTGACGCTCGCGCCCTTCGCGCGCAGGAGGGCGACCAAGGCAGGAACCTCGGGTGTCGAGACGCGCACATGATGGCCCGAGGTGCGTTCGATGAGGTCGGCCACGCGCCCGCTGGCCAGCAGGCGGCCGCGGCCGATGATGATGAGGTGGTCCGCGGTCAGGGCCATCTCCGACATCAGGTGGCTGGAGACCAGGACGGTGCGTCCTTCGTCGGCCAGGGACCGCAGCAGGTGGCGCACCCATAGGATGCCTTCGGGGTCCAAGCCGTTGATCGGTTCGTCGAAGATCAGCACGGGTGGGTCGCCGAGCAGCGCGGCGGCGACCCCGATGCGCTGCCCCATGCCGAGGGAGAAGGTGCCGGCCCGCCGGTGGGCCACCTCGCTCAGGCCGACCATCGCCAGGACCAGTTCGACGCGCTGTCGGGGGATGGCGTTGGAGTCCGCGAGCCAGGTCAGGTGGTTTCGTGCGCTGCGTCCGGGATGGACCGCGCCGGCGTCCAGCAGCGCGCCGACCTCGTGCAGCGGGAAGCGCAGTTCGGCGTAGTCGCGGCCCGCGACGGTGATGCGCCCGGTAGAAGGAGCGTCCAGTCCGACGATCATCCGCATCGTGGTGGACTTGCCGCTGCCGTTGGGCCCGAGAAACCCGGTGACCTGTCCGGCCGCGACGGTGAAGCTCAGGTCGTCCACGGCCAGCGTCGCACCGTAGCGCTTGGTGAGGTGATGCGCCTGGATGACCGGGCCAGAGCCTCCGGATCCACCCGCCGGGCCGACGGGGCCGATGGCGGTCACGGGGTGTGCGGGTCAAGCCGCGTCAGCTTCGGCGTGTGGCCGGGCCGCAGGCTTGCCAGGTCGTGGAAGCCGGCGGTGGCGGTGCCCAGCAGCAGGACGCCGGCGGCGAGTCCCGTGGTGGCGGCGAGAGCGGACCCGGACATGGTCGCCACGAGGATGAACGGCCCGATGGTCAGCGCCCAGCCGACCGGCCGGTACCGGGGGATGCGGACGAGGTGGTCGAGCCAGAGTAGGAGCGGTCCGATCGTGATGGCGATGGAGGGCAGGACCCAGTCGCTGTGGCCTGCCTTGATGACGATGACGGGGAAGGCGAAGGAGGCGACCAGTTCGATGACGGTGGCCACGGTCACGGACCGCTCGGTGGCTTTGGCCGGTGCGCTGGTGGGCCGCCGGCCGGTCCCGGCGGTGACCCGGACGGCGTACACCAGGACGACGATGATCAGGACGAGGGCGGCGCCCGCCAAGGCGGTCCCGGTACCCCCGCCGATGGTCAGGGAGCCGCGGATCAGCCAGAAGGCCGCGAAGGCGAGCTGGATGTAGCCTCCGACCTTGCGGACGCGCTGTGACCAGGCGGCGGCCGGCCCCTGCTCGCCGCCCGCGGGTGAGAGTGGCATGGTCATGGTGTTCCTGCCTGGGTTCGGTACCACGCGATCGTGTCGGTGATCGCTGTGGGGAGCGGGGTGGGTACGGTCGCGAAGACGGACCGGAACTTGGTGGTGTCGAGAAGGAAGGGTTCCTGGAACTCGTAGGCCATTTCGGCCAGGCCGCGCATCATCGGGCTGACCAGTCCCAGGGCGCGCAGGAGCGGCACGGGGAGGTTGCGGACGCCGACGCGGTGGCCGACCTCGGTGGCGACGAGGTCCAGTAGTGCGCGGGTGGTCACGGTCTCGGGTCCGGGCAGATGCCAGACCTGGCCGGCGGCCCGCGCGTCGGTGCCGAGGGTGGCCAGCCCGGACGCTATGTCGGGTATGTAGCTGTAGGTGTGCGGCAGGTCGGGGTCGCCGAGGAAGTCGGCGCGTTTGCCCGCTACGGCGTTGCCGAAGACCCGCCGGCCCAGGGTGGACTCGGTGGCGCCGGCGCCGAAGAAGTCCGAGGCTCGCCCGATGGCGATCCGCACCCGGCCGGCCCCGGCGGCGGCCAGTAGTTCCTCGGTCATCGCCGCCCGGACCCGGCCCTTGGACGTTGTGGCCGCCAGGGGGAGATCTTCGGTCATCGGCTTGCCGCCGAGTGGACCGTAGGCGTAGACGTTCTCCAGGGTCACCAGCAGGGTGCCAGTGCGTTCGGCCGCTGCCAGCACGCCGCGCTGCAACGGCGGGAACAATTCCGGCCACCGGGTGTATGGGGCGTTGAGGCACTGATAAACCGCGGACGCGCCCTTGGCCGCGTGAGCGGCCGCATCCGGGTCGGTGGCGTCCACGGCACGCCAGTCGACACCCTTGGCCAGGTCCGCCGGACGGCGGCGCGACACGGCCCGGACGTCGAGACCCAGCCCGGCCAGTCGGCCTGCGAGCGCGAGGCCCACCTGCCCGGTGCCGAACACGACGTGCAGGCCGCCGTCAGGCATGGGGCGCCATCCGGGTGGGGGGCAGGTGTGTGTGCCGTTCCATCGGCTGGTCGGCCGGAGAGCGGGTTGCGTTGTTCGCGATCGTGGCCAGCGCGGCGCGCATGACGTACGCGGCGGCGGGCCGTACCAGCCACCAGTAGCGGGCGAACTTGCGCCGGGACGCCTCGTCGGTGGTGGCGGTGCGGCATTCGTAGGTCAGCAGGGTACGGCCCTCTCCATAGGGCAGGACCGTGAAGTTGCAGGCGATCTTTCCCCAGCCCGGTTCGTGGAAGCCGGCGAAGTCTGCCAGTGACACGTCACGCCACCGGATCGAACTCTGCCAGAACGTGCCGACCGCGCCGAAGGCCACCTCGCTGCCCTCCCGTTCGCCCAGGGAGAGCCAGCCGGGCAGACCGACGCCCTCGGCCAGCCGAAGCGGGACCGACCGGGCCCGGGCCCGGTGACGCATCCGGTCGGGCAGGCCGCGAATCCACATCGCGCCCTCAAGCAGGGGCGTGCTGACGGTCAGCAGATCCAGTTGCCTGGCCGCCTCCAACGTCGTCGGTGGATCGGCGTCGACCACCAGATGCTCGGTGACAACGACGTCGTAGGTGGGCAACTGCTCATCGATGATCATCACTTCTGGGCTCACACTCCTCGTCTTCAGGACCATTCGATCGCACAACGACAGTGCTCACCAGGGCCGTTGGTCCCTGGGCACAACCACGATCAGACGAATCAACGAGGAGCCTTCGCCCCGGGCTGCAGGCGGCGGGATTCCTCAGGGAAGGGACGGCGAAATTCCCACCGGCTGAGTCCGTTCGAAGGCTCGCCAGCCTCCCTGGATGCCGTGTCTTCGACCCGCAGCTTGGGCGAGTCGGCAACGCGATTGGGCGGCCACATAGTCCCCTCGCTGCTGCTTTTCATCCTCTCGTCCGTCGTTCCCCAGCTTGAGAGCGCGGCAGAACTCAATGTATGGATGACTGGGACGATGGACGGCAGGATGGGGAAACTCGCCGACGAACGACGGTCTTCGAACCCGCCGACGCCGGCCACTGACCCACGATCCACCAAGCCGGTTCGGCTGTTTCCCGCAACCCGTTCCGACAACGAACCAAATCTCAGCAAAGACTCCCACCACCCAGCAGCTACAAGCGGGACGTGTTTCTGCTGTTCAGGCAAATGTGTTGTTGTTCATCGAATACTCGGGGATCCCGAATACGCCAACTACCGGGGCCAAATTCACGCCACTCTGCGCGGAGTGGATCGGCGGATGGGGGCGGTGTACTGCTCTGATGCGTGCCGGTGGCGGGGCGCGGACGGGCGCGCGGCCTGAGGATGGTGTACGTCGGCGCCTTGCGCTTGAGTACGGGGTCGTATAGGCGCTGGTGGCGGAACGCGAGCGCGTACCCGGTATCACCCACTGCCGGTGGAGAACCCGAGTTCGCGTCGCGCGGTCGGCGGGGCGATGTTCGAGACCGTGTTCTCGACGATGTCCATCAGCTGCGCCGGACTCAATACCACCAGTGCCAACCAGCGATTCGGCACCCGCACGGCGGCCGTCGACGACGAAGAGTCACCGGTGGAAGGGGAGCCGTCGGTCGCGGAACTCAAGGGTGCTGCTCCAAACTCGTAGTGCGAGTACGGCGGCGTTGCTCGGAGGATCAGTCGAAGGTGAGGACGAGCTTGCCACGGATCGTGCCGGACTCTCCGAGCCGGTGCGCTTCCGCGACGTTCTCCAGGGGGAACGTCTGCCCTACCGGGATGCGGAACGTGCCCTCGTCGATCAGGTGCATCGCCAAGGCGATCGCGTACTCGGCTCGTCCGGAGCTGCCGCGACTGAAGCGGACCCCGTATTTCTGCGCGCCGGGGAAGTCCGCGATCGTGACCACGTTCTGCGCCCCGCCCGCGAGGTCGATCAGCTCAGGCAAGACACCGCTGCCGGCAACATCCAACGCCAAACCGACCCCGTCCGGGACGATCGCCCGCACCCGCTGGGCCATCCCTGCGCCGTAAGCCACAGGCTCCGCACCGAGGCTGCGCAGGTAGTCGTGGGTAGCGGGGCTTCCCGTGCCGATCACGCGCGCACCGCGGTGTACCGCGAACTGCACAGCTGCGCTACCGATGCTCCCGGACGCACCGTTGATCAGCAGCGTGCTGCCCTCGGCGACGCCCAACTGGTCCAGGGCGCGCGCGGCGGTCTCCACCGTCGACGGCAGCGCGGCCGCACTGACGAAATCCAACGAGGCGGGGATCGGAGCCCACGTCGACAGGACGGCGAATTCGGCCTGCGCCGCCCCGCCACCCCCGATACCGACGACCTTGTCGCCGGCCCCCACACCGGTGACACCGTCACCGATCTCATCGACGACACCAGCGGCCTCATACCCCAACGTCTGCGGGAGTTCCTGATCCATCTGCCCGGACCGCTTCTTCCAGTCACTCGCGTTCACGCCCGCCGCCCGCACTCGGATGCGCACTTCACCGGAACCCGGGTGAGGCTCGGGCAGGTCCACAATGTCAAGAACCTCCGGCCCGCCGAACCGGCTGAATTGTGCTGCTCTCATCGTTTATCTCCTTCTCGGGACGGCCAGAGGACGCCTTGTGGTCTGGGAGGTGGGAGTCAGCGACCCAGGAGCCGGTCGACCCAGGCCGCCAAGGTTGCGACGGCAGTCTTGGACAGTGCCGCTGCGGGCATCATGCCGGTGAAGCCGTGGAACGCTCCGGGCCAGATGTGCAGTTCCGCGGCAACACCCGCAGCCCACAGTTTCGTGGCGTAGGCCACGGCTTCGTCGCGGAAAACTTCGGCGCTACCGCAGTCGATGTAGGTTTCGGGTAGCCCGGCCACATCCGCGCAACGCGCGGGTGCGGCGGCACAGGAGACATCGCCGCCGCGGCGGCTGCCGAGATAGGCCTCCCAGGCGTGCTGGATGAAGCCGCGGTCGGCTACGCCGACGCCGTCGATCTGATGGGCCGAAACAGTGGAAACAGTGTCGTCGAGCATCGGCGAGACGAGGATCTGCCCCCGAAGGGCCGGGCCGCGGCGGTCTCGGGCGAGGAGCGCGATGCCGGCGGCGAGGCCACCACCGGCGCTCTGCCCGGCAAGAAAGATCACGGACGGGTCAATGCCGAGCTCGTCGGCGTGCTCAGCGGTCCAGAGCAGGCCGGCGTAGCAGTCCTCAACCGGCACGGGGTCCGGGTGTTCGGGAGCGAGCCGGTAATCGATGCTGATCAAAACGATGTCATGGTTGAGAAGCCAGTCGTCGTACCCGTCGAGGTTGCCCAGGTAGTGGCCGAACATCATGCCGCCCCCGTGCATCGTATAGAAGCAGGGCCGCGTTCCAGTTCGCCCGATGCGCCCGATGATGGCGAGCTGGATCGACGCCCCCTGATAGCCCGGCACAGTCACGACGGAACGTTCCAGGCCGCGGGAGCGAAGCCGGTCATCGAGCTCGTCAAGTCCGACGTCGAGCCGGCGCATCCGGCTCAGCATGTCGGACGTCGGAATCATTCGTCCGCGGTCGCCTGCGGCGTCGAGAAACGCCTTCAACTCAGGGTCGAACGGGGGTCGTGGCATCGGATCGTTCATGGCGCGCCTCTTCTCAGACGAGAAGTGGCGATCCTCAGTGAACCGCGTGCAGTCGCGGCGCTGAAACGCCGCGTTTCTACTCCGATGCCAATAATGCTACCTCATCCCAATCGGATGCCCTGCCTCCGCTCCGCTAGCCACACGCGGTCGACGATCCCGCCCTTGCCCCATGACGTCGTCAGAGTCGGGTTGCGTTATGCCCTGCGAGGGGTCCAGCGGGCCAAAGCGGAGGCCAGCCTGAACACCGCACCGCCGTTTCTCGCCGAGCGGTCGAGCATGTTCGGCCAGAGTCCAGCAGTTGGTCCGCGGCAGTTCGCCGATCAGGGCACGGATCACCGCAGTGGCGTGCCTGCGCGGCTCCACCCGGGCGAACCTGCCGGCTATCCGGGAAACGAGCAGGGTCAAGCCCGGACGCGATCCAGGTCGCGGACCGGTATCAGTGCGCCATGAGGCGCCTGGTTGTATCCCCGGCTCAGCCGGGACGAACTGGAGGGAGGTTCGTGGGTCCGCTGGCTTACCCGGATCCGAAAGGTGAGGGGGACCATAGCATGCCATTGATGCGGCGGTCGTGCTCAGGCATGGGAGGCGGGTGCGTCGTGGGACCCGTGCGATATGGCGAAGTTGCGCCGCGAGGCGCTCTGTTGTATTCCCGGCGCAGTCGGGAGGAACTCGGAGGAAGGTTCTTGAATCGGATGGCTTACCTCAGTCCGAAAGGGTGAGAGGGAAAAGAGCATGCCAGAAAACCGGCGACCGCGCCCAGACGTCCGGGACGGTGCGACGGGCGATTCGCGCAATACGGTGAAAGCTATACTGCCTGAATCCCAATCTCCAGGAGATGCAAATATCCATCCGCCGGAAAGACGTCCGAAACCGGCGCCGTGTCCAGGGCGAAGGCAAAGTCAGTTGATCTTATGTTGGTCCCTGGGCCTGGTATGACGGCGTGATGCAGGGCCTGTAGGTGCGGCCTCCCGGTGGGATGATGTGAGTTCCTACACTTATATCGTCCGCTCGAAAGGCCGCTTG
>DASZBX010000125.1:0-7261 GCA_035943635.1 Actinocrinis sp.
GTACGCCCCGCGATCGGCGTTCCCAACGCCACATCCGTCCCCGCGCCGTGACGCGACAACAACAACGCCACAGCCGCCTGCAACACCATGAACACACTCGTGTTCGTCTCCCGCGCCAACCCGCCCAACGCCTCATGCACCCGCACCGGAACCTCGAACGACACCACATCCCCGCGGTAGCTCATCGTCGCCGGCCGGGGGTGGTCCAACGGCAGGTCGAGCAGTTCCGGCAGGTCGCGTAGCGCCTTGCTCCAATAGGCCAGTTGCCCGGCGACGGCGCTGTCGGGGTCGTCCGGTGAGCCGAGCAGGTCGCGTTGCCAGAGTGTGAAGTCTGCGTACTGGACCGGCAGCGGAGCCCAGTCGGGACTGTCGCCGTTCAGGCGCGCGCGATATGCCGCGGTCAGATCGCGGGCCAACGGGCCCAACGACCACCCGTCCGCCGCGATGTGATGCACCACCAACACCAAGGTGTGCTCCTGCGGACCCGACCGCACCAACGTGGCGCGGATCGGCAGGTCGACCAGGACGTCGAAGGGCTCCGTCGCCGCGGCGTCGACGTGCGGTCCGGCCTGCTCGCCCGGCGCCGGCTCGACCAGGCGCAGGCTGAAACCGGTGGCCTCGGCGGGCCGGATGATCTGGCGCGGCTGTCCTTGGTACTCCGGGAACACGGTGCGCAGGGCCTCGTGGCGCTCCATCAGATCCCTGAGTGCACCTTCGAGTGTCGTCTCGTCGAGTTCGCCGGTCAGGTTCAGGATCATCGGGATGTTGTACGTCGCGCTCGGGCCTTCGAACCGGTTGAGGAACCACAGCCGCTGCTGGGCCGGGGAGAGCGGCAGGACTTCCGGGCGCCGGGCCGGCGCCAGCGGGGGCCGGGCCCGCCCCGCGCCGTCCAGGGCGGCCGCCAGGGTCTGCACGGTCGGGTGCTCGAAGACGGTGCGCACGGCGATCTCGACACCGAGCGCACCGCGTATCCGCCCGGCCAACCGGGTCGCGAGCAGCGAGTGGCCGCCGAGGTCCAGGAAGCTTTCGTCCGTACCGACTCGGGGTACCCCCAGAACGTCGGCGAACAGGGTGCACAGCACCTCTTCGTGCGCGGTGCGCGGTGCGCGGCCGGCCGCTGTGGCCTGTTCCGGCAGCGGTAGCGCCCTGCGGTCCACTTTGCCGTTCAGCGTCAGTGGCAATGCCGGCAGCGTGACGAACGTGGTCGGGATCATGTACTCCGGCAGTTCCCGGGCCAGAGCCGCCCGCACGTCCGGGATCTGCAATGCGCCGGACCCGGGAGTGACGTACGCGGTCAGTCGTTTGTCGCCGGGCCGGTCCTCGCGCAGCAGGACGCAGGCCGCGCCCACCTCGGGCAGCGCGGTCAGCGCGTGCTCGATCTCGCCGAGCTCGATCCGGAACCCGCGCAGCTTCACCTGGTGATCTACCCGCCCGAGGCATTCCAGCGCGCCGTCCTCGTTCCAGCGCGCCAGGTCGCCGCTGCGGTACATCCGCGACCCGTCCGCCGCGAACGGATCGGCCACGAAACGCGCCGCGGTCAGATCCGGGCGGCCCAGATACCCCCGGGCCAGACCGTTGCCGGCGATGTAGAGCTCACCGGTGACACCGTCGGGCACCAGGCCGAGGGCTTCGTCCAGGACGTAGAGCCGCATGCCGTCCAGTGCCCGCCCGATCGGCGCGACGGCGTTTTCGGCCGTACCGCGCCCGGGGTCCATCTGGTGGACGGCGGCGAACGTCGTGGTCTCCGTCGGGCCGTATCCGTTGCGGACCAAGGCGGGGGCCGAGGCCGCGGCGACCCGCTGCATGATGCCGGGAGCAGCGGCCTCCCCGCCCGCGCTGACCATCCGCAGGCCGCTGAACATGCCCGCGTCCTGCTCGGCCAGCGCGGTGAACAAGGCGGCCGTCAAGAACATCGCAGTGACCGAATACCGGGAGACCACCTCGCGCAGCCGGTCGGCCTCCACCGCGCCCGGCGGGGCGACCACGACGCGCCCGCCGTTGAGCAGGGGCGCCCAGATCTCGAAGGTCGAGGCGTCGAAGGCGTGCGGCGAGTGCATCAGCACCGCGTCCGCGACCCCGCCCTCCCACCCGTGGTCCAGGGCCAGCGCGGCCACGTCCGCGTGGGTGATCCCGACCGCCTTGGGCTCGCCCGTGGAACCCGAGGTGAACATCATGTACGCCAAACGCTCCCCGCCCGCCGGGCTGGGAGGCGCAGCCGGTGCCAGGACCGGATCCGCGTGCGCCATCGATCCGGTGCGATCCAGTTCGATCACCGGTATCTCCGGCTCCAGCGATGCGATCCACTCGTGGCTGCGCGACTTGGCGTCCGTCACCACCGCGGTGATCCCGGCGGTGCGGGCCGCCGAACGGATTCGCTCCATCGGCCACCGGTCGTCGAAAGGCACGTAGACACCGCCTGCCCGGACGATCCCCAGAGTCGAGACGACCACGGCTGCCGACCGTTCCAGCAGCACCCCGACGGCGCCCTCCGGCCGCAGGCCGACGCCGTTGGCATTCGCCAACACCCCGGCGAGTGCCTCGGCGCGTTCGCGCAGTCGGCCGTAGGTCAGTTCGCCGTCTTCGCCGGATACCGCGACGGCGCCCGCGCCGGCCTCGTCCGCCCGCCGGTCGAACAACACTGACAAACCGGTCGACCGGATGTCGGCGGTCCGCGGCTCGGCGCCCCGGCCCAGGGCGAGGATCCGGTCGCGTTCGCCCTCGCCGAGCAGGGTGACGCCGAGGGCGCGCCGACCCGGGTCCGCCGCGATCGCGGCGAGGACCAGGCGCATTCGTTCCGCGGTGGACCGGATGAAGTCGTGGCCGAAGACGTCGGTGCGGTGGCTGAACGTCAGGCGCAGGGTCGGCCCGGGCGCGATGACGATCGTCAGCGGGTAGTGCGCGGCGTCGGAACCGTGCAGGCCGGTCACCCGCAGATCCGGCAACCGGGTCTGGGCGCTGCGCAGGGCCTCGGCGTCCAGGGGGTAGTTCTCGAAGACCGCCAGGGTGTCGAACAGGGTGGCCGACCCGCTCAGCGACTGGATCCGGGTCAGGCCGAGGTGCTGGTGCTCCATCAGGGCCGACTGCCGTTCCTGGAGCGTGGTCAGCACATCGAGCAGGGTGGCGTCGGCGCCGGTCTCGACCCGCACCGGAACGGTGTTGATGAAGAGGCCGACCATGGTCTCGACGCCCGCGATCTCCGGCGGCCGCCCGGACACGGTGGTGCCGAAGACCACGTCCCGGCGGCCGGTCAGCCGGCCGAGCAGGATTCCCCAGGCGCCCTGCACGAGCGTGTTGAGGGTCAGCCCGTGGCCGCGGGCCACGTCGCGCAGGGCCCGGCTCTGTTCGGCGTCGAGTTCGAGGACGTGGTGCGCGGGGGCGGTCTGCTGGGCCGGCCAGGAGCCCCGGCCGGAGAGCAGGGTCGGTTCGGCCAGGCCGGCCAGTGCGGCCGACCAGGCCTGCGCCGCCGCGGCGCCGTCCCGGCCGGCCAGCCAGGCGAGGTAGTCGCGGTACGGCGCGACCCGCGGCAGGGCGCTGTCATCGCCGTGGCTCGCGTACAGCTCGAACAGTTCGCGCACGACCAGGGGCATCGACCAGCCGTCGAGCAGGATGTGGTGGTTCGTCAGCACCAGGTGGGATTCCCGCGGCCCGGACCGGACCAGGGTGCAGCGCAGCAGGGGCGGGTCCGTCAGGTCGAACCGGCGGGCGCGGTCGGCCGCGAGGAAGTCCTGGAGCCGGTCGGCGCGCGCGGCGCCGTCGCCGTCGACGAGGTCCAGTTCGGCCCAGCGGGGTTCGACCTCGGCGGCGACGGCCTGAACGGGTTCGTCGAGGCCGTCGTGCAGGAAGCCGACGCGCAGGTTGGCGTGCCGCCGCAGCAGGGTACGGACCGCGGCCTGGAACGCGTCCGGATCGGCCCGGCCTTCGAGGTCGAAGACGAACTGCGCCGTGTAGACGTCCACACCGTCGGTGTCGTAGAGGGCGTGGAAGAGCATGCCCTGCTGTACCGGGGTGAGGGGGAGAACGTCCTGGAGCTGATACATGGTCACTTTCGTCCACTCCACATGGTCTGCAGTCGGTCGATCTGGGCCTGGTTGAGGGAGACCAGGGGAAGATCGGAAGGTGTGTAGCCACCCGCGTCGGTGACGCGGACGTGGTCGACGATGGCGCGCAGCGCGCGCTGCCAGCCGAGGGCGAGCTCGTTGACTTCGGCCTCGGTCAGCAGGTCGCCGGGCCAGGCCCAGGTGGCGACGAGCGTGGGACCGTCGGCCTGGTCGCGGGTGTACGCGTTGACGTCCAAGGCGTGGGCGACCGTCATGTCCGGGTCCTGGGTCAGCAGGCCGTCCGGCCCGGGCACGACCTGCCAGTCCGCGGCCGGGCTCCCGGCGAGCACCTGCCCGGCCGCGGAGAACCGGCCCAGGTAGTTGAACCCGATCTGCGGCGGGTCGCCGCGCCGCAGTTCCCGGGCGGTGTCCGGGTTGAGGTACCGGAGCAGGCCGTAGCCCAGTCCGTGGTCGGGGATTTCGCGCAGCTGCTCCTTGATCCGTTTGAGCGACCGTTCGATCAGGGCGCCGCTGAAGGACCGGGTCTCGTACGACGCGATCGGTCCGGGGTCGAGCCGGACCGGGTGAAGGCCGGTGAACCAGCCGACCGTGCGCGACAGGTCGACGCCGTCGTCGATGTGCTCCCGGCCGTGTCCTTCGAGATCGACCAGTACCGCGCCGGCGGGCAGCCCGGTCTCGGTGCGCCGCGCGGCGACGGCGAGCGCGAGCCCGGTGAGCAGGACGTCGTTCACGCCGGCGTGGAAGGCCGCGGGGACCGTGCTGGTCAGGGGGCCGGTCCATTCGGGCGCCAGCTGCACGGTCAGCGTGCGCACCCCGGCCGCGGTGTCCCTGGCCGGGTCCAGCGCGCGGGCGCCGAGCAGGGGGTCGGGGGTGTCCAGGATGCGGTTCCACAACGGCAGCTCGGCCCGCCGGCGATCGCTGCGCGCCTCGGTGACCAGCAGTTCGGCCCAGCGGCGGAACGAGGTGCCGACCGGCGGCAGGTGCGCCGCGCCGGTGTTCGCGCTCTGCGCCGGGTCGGCCCGGTCCGTGAGCGGATCCGCGCCGTCGAGTCCTGCGGCCGTCACGCCCTGCCAGGCCGCCGCCAGATCCGAGGCCAGCAGCCGCCAGGAGACCGCGTCCACGCTCAGGTGGTGGATGATCAGCAGCAGGCGGCCGGGAGCCGTGCGGCCGGCGTCGAACCAGACCGCCTGGAGCACGGCGCCGTGCCGGGGCGAGAGCCGCCGCCGGGCCGCTTCGGCGTGGACACCGATGCGCTCGGCGGCCGCCGCCTCGTCCAGGCCGGCGATGTCGACCCGGGTCAGCGTGGTCGCGGCCGCCACCGCGCCGGGCGGCAGTGCTTCGAGGACCGGGGTGTCCGCGGCCGGGCCGGACAGGCGCAGCCGCAGGACGTCATGGTGGTCCAGCAGCGCCTGAAGCACGGCCGTCAGGCTCCGGACATCCGCTTCGGCCGGGACCTGGAACGTCGTCGCCTGGTTGTAGCCGTCGAGTGGGCCGGGCCGGTCCAGGAGCCAGGACATGATCGGGGTCGGCGGGATCTGGCCCACGCCCGTGCCGCGGATGGTCTGCGGCTCGTCGCCGAGCGGGACGGCGGCGGCGGCGATCGCCTCGGGCGTGCGGTGGGTGAAGATGTCGCGCGGGGTGAGCACCAGGCCCTCCCGGCGAACCCGGCTGACCACCTGGATCGACAGGATGCTGTCCCCGCCGAGCTGGAAGAAGTCGTCCTCGACCGAGGCGCCGGGCAGGCCGAGCACCTCGGCGAAGACCGCGCAGACGATCTGCTCCGGCCCGGTGCGCGGGGCCCGACCCTCGGCGGCGGGCGCCGGGGCCGCGGGGGCCGGCAGCGCCCTGCGGTCGATCTTCCCGTTCGGGGTGAGCGGGAGGCGGTCCAGGGCGACCAGGACCGACGGGAGCATGTACTCCGGCAGCAGCCCGGCGAGCGCGCCGCGCAGATCGCCGGTGTCCTGCTCCCGGACTCCGGCGACATAGCCGACCAGGCGTTTGACCCCGGGCCGGTCCTCGCGCAGCAGCACGCAGGCGCCGGCCACCCCGGGCAGGGCGGCGAGCGCGGTCTCGATCTCGCCGAGTTCGATCCGGAATCCGCGCAGCTTGACCTGCTCGTCCACCCGGCCGAGGTATTCCAGCCCGCCGTCCGGGCGCCGGCGGGCCAGGTCCCCGGTGCGGTACATCCGGGCGCCGGTCCCGGCGAACGGGTCGGCGACGAACCGGGCCGCGGTCAGGTCCGGCCGGCGGAAGTAGCCGCGGGCCAGGCCGGCGCCGGCGATGTAGAGCTCGCCGGCGGTGCCGGGCGGGACCAGGGCGAGGTCGGCGTCGAGCAGGTAGGCCCGGGTGTTCCAGGCCGGCCGGCCGATGGGCACGGCGCCGGGGTGGTCGGGATCGTTCGGCCGGACCACGTGGGCCACGCAGCCGACTGTGCTCTCGGTCGGACCGTATTCGTTGATCACGGTCGCGTCGGGGTTCTTCTGTCGCCAGTGCGCCAGGGCGGCGCCGGTCAGCTGTTCCCCGCCGACGATCAGGTCTCCGGCGAAACCGTGGTACTCGGGCCGGTCGAGCAGCGGCAGGTGGCTCGGGGTGAGCTTGATCATCGAATACGGGCCGGGGTGCGCGGGCGCCGCCCGCCGTCCGGTGAAGTCCTCCACCACGATCGTCCCGCCGGTGACCAGCGGGACGAACACGGACGTCACGGTCAGGTCGAACGCGATGGACGAGTGCAGCGGAACCGTGCCGGCGGCGCCCGGGTAGGTCTCCTTGGACCACAGCACGTAGTCGATCAGGGCGCTGTGGTCGATGCACACGCCTTTGGGCTGTCCGGTGGATCCGGAGGTGTAGATGACGTAGGCAGGGTGGTTCGGGTGGTGGGTGGTGTGGTCGGGCGGGGTGTCGGGGTGCTCCAGAGGAAGGTCGGGGGTGAGGTGGGTGGTGGGCAGGGTGTGGTCGGGCAGGGTGGTGTCGGGGGTGGTGATCAGGTGGAGGGGCTGGGCGTCGGTCAGGATGTGTTGGATGCGTCGGGCGGGGTGGGTGGTGTCCAGTGGTAGGTAGGCGGCGCCGGTCTTGGTGACGGCCAGGATCGCGGTGATCAGGTCGGCGGATCGTGGCAGGGCCAGGGCGACGAGGTCCTCGGGCCCGGCGCCCTGCCGGATCAGGTGGTGCGCCAGCCGGTTGGCCCGCACATCGAGCTCGCGATA
>DASZBX010000126.1:0-72783 GCA_035943635.1 Actinocrinis sp.
TGACGCCCGGGTGATCACCCTGCACGGCGCCCTGAACCTTGAAGCGCTCTCGGAGAACTACGGCCGTCTGATGGCCGGGGTGCAGCCGCACAAGTTCGCCGGCATCACCACCCTGGACCGCTTCGCCCCCGCCGCCCCGAAGAGGGACGCTTAGGTGGCCGCCGGCCCGCGCGAGGTCCCGGCCGCGATCGTGGACGGCCCCGGCGCCGCGCCCCGGACCGGCTCGGTGGTGCTGCCGCCGCGCACGCCCGGCACGACCCTGCTGGCCGTGCTCGCCGCGCCGCTGAACCCGCTGGACCTGCTGATCGCCTCCGGGACGTTCCACTCGGCCCGGCACGAGGCGCCGTACGTTCCGGGCAGCGAGTGCACGGGCGTCGTGCTCGACTCCGACAGCTACCCGCCCGGCGCCCGGGTCTATGCCGAGTGCCACGCCTCGCCGACCGTCCCGGGCGCGTTCGCCGCCCGCACGCTGGTCGCCGACGAGGACCTGCTGCCGCTGCCGGACGGCCTGGACCCGGTGCCGGCGGCGGCCGTCGGCAACTCCGGCACGGCCGCGTTCATCCCGCTGGTCGAGGAGGCCGGGCTGAGCCGCGGTGAGACGGTCCTGATCCTCGGTGCCACCGGCGTGGTCGGGCAGATCGCGGTGCAGGTGGCCCGGCGCGGCGGCGCGGGCCGGGTGATCGGCGTGGCCCGCGACCGCGCGGCGCTCGACCGGCTGCCCGGCCTCGGCGCGGACGCGGTCGTCGAGCTGCGGGCCGGGGAGAGCGCCGACGAGCTCGCGGCCCGGTTGCAGGCGGTGACCGGGCAGGTCGACGTCATCCTGGACGGCGTGTACGGCATGCCGCTGGAGGCCGCGCTGCGGGTGTGCGCGCCGCGGGCCCGGGTGGTCAACATCGGCAACCCGGCCGGCCCGACCGCGCAGATCCCGGCCGGGCTGCTGCGCGGCAAGCAGCTGACCCTGTCCGGTTTCGCCGGGCTGCACACTCCGCTGCGGGACAAGAGCGCGGCGCTGACCTGGCTGTGGAACGCCCTCGCGCAGGGTGAACTCAAGGTCGAGGTCCGCGCCTTCCCGCTGGCGCGACTCCCCGAGGCCTGGCAGGCGCAGGCGCACTCGCCGCACGCCAAGAGCGTCATCGTGCCCGATGACGCCTGCCGCCCGGCCGCCGCGGAAAGTGGCCCCGATTCAGGAGAACCGGACGCATGACGACGCAGCCAGAGCCCGACACCGCCGCGCCGGTCCCTGGGATGGTCGACTGCGTCGTCATCGGCGGCGGCCCGGTCGGCCTGCTGACCGGCATCTTCCTCGGCCAGGCCGGTATGCGGGTGCTGATCGTGGAGCGCTGGCCGCAGCGGTACCCGATGCCGCGCGCGTGCACGATCGACCACGAGGCGCTGCGCATCCTCCAGGCCGCGGGCCTGATGAAGGACCACGCAGACCTGTTCGAACCCTCCCAGGGCGAGCGCGGCGGGTACGAATTCCGCAACGGTGCGGGCGAACTGCTCCAGACCATCGACTGGAACCGGATCGCCGAATCGGGCTGGGCGAACACCAACGGCTTCCACCAGCCCGACCTCGAAGCAGTGCTCGAAGACATGGCCGTGGCGACGCCGGGCGTGCAGGTCCGCCGAGGCTGGGCCTTCCAGTCGCTGGCCCAGGACCAGGACGAAGTACGTGTTCAGATAGCGCCCGCCGAGCGTCCGGCCGAGACCGTGCAGGTCGTCTCGCGCTGGCTGGTCGGGGCCGACGGGGCCAACAGCGCCGTCCGCGCCCACCTCGGCATCGACGTCGGTGACTCCCGGTTCCAGGCCGACTGGCTGGTCGTGGACTACCAGCCGCTGGCCGAGGAGAAGTGGAGCGCGTTCGTCACCCAGTACTGCGACCCGGCCCAACCGGCCACCGCGGTCAACAGCGGCCCGGGCCGCCGCCGGTTCGAATTCATGCGCCGCGAGGACGTGACCGTCGAAGAACTCGGCCGGACCGAGACGGCCTGGCGGCTGATGGCCCCCTGGGGCGTGACCCCGGAGACCGCGCGGCTGGAACGGCACGCCGTCTACACCTTCCGCGGCCGTTGGGCGCAGACCTGGCGCGCGGGCAACGCCTTCCTGGCCGGAGACGCCGCGCACCTGATGCCGCCGTTCCTCGGCCAGGGTTTGTGCGCGGGCCTGCGCGACGCGCGGGCGCTGACCTGGCGGCTCGCCATGGTGCACCGCGGCCTGGTCGGCCCGGCGGTGCTGGACGGCTACGGGCCGGAACGCGCCGGGCACGTCCGGGAGATCATCGACGAGGCGGTCGCCGCGGGCCGGGTGATCTGCGAACTCGACGTGGACCGGGCCGCGGCCCGGGACGCCGAACTGCGGCGGCGCGCGCTCGAACCCGGCGCCGCCACCCGCGAACCGCCGCACCCGCGGCTGGGCGAACCCTCGCTCACGGTCCCCAGCGGCGGCAGCGACGGACGGCTCGCGCCGCAGGGCCGGGTCCGGATCGGCGACCGGACCGGCCGGTTCGACGACCTGGTGACCGGCGGCTGGCAGCTGATCAGCCGGGCCGGCGACCCGAACGAGCTGCTCGACGACGAGGACGTGTCCTGGTTCTGGCAGCTCGGCGGCGTGGTCGCCGACGTCTCGGCCGGCGGCCCGGTCCAGGACCTGGACGGCGCCTACGAACGCTGGTTCACCGGGCACGGCTGCGACGCGTTCCTCGCCCGGCCGGACTTCTACGTGTTCGCGGCCGGCGCGCACACCGACATCCCCCGCTTCGTCTCGTCCCTGCGCCACGCGCTCCAGGACACGGGACCGGGCCCTTCCGCGCGGGAACCCTGGAGGAACTCATGACGATTACGCACCAACCACCGACCGGCCCGGGCGGCGACCTCCCGGCGGCGCACCGGCCGAGGACCGGCGGCTCGTTCGACGCGACCGTGCTCACGTTCGCCGCGATGGGCCTGTTCGACTCGCTGACCGGCGACCAGCGCGCCCGGGTCCTGCTGCCGCACGCCGACCCCGGCCGCACGCACTGGAACTTCCTGCCCGAGTCCGGCCGGCACGGCCTGCCGCTCGGCGAACTCGACCGGCACCAGGAACTGCTGGCGCACCGGCTGATCGCCGAGTCGATGTCGATTCCCGCCTACGCCCGGGTGGTGCAGGTGATGGCCAACGAGCACGTGCTGCGCGAGCTGAACCTGCCCGTGTTCGGGCACGTCGCGGCCACCTTCCGGGACGCCCGCGGCTACTTCCTGACCTTCTTCGGCCAGCCGCAGCCGGACAGCACCTGGGGTTGGCGGCTGGTCGGGCACCACCTGTCGGTCAACGTCACCGTGGTCGACGGCGACCTGGTCAACGCCACCCCCTTCCTGCTCGGCGCCGAGCCGGCCCGGTTCGGCCCGTTCCGGATCCTGGGCGAGGAGGAGGACGCGGCGTTCGTGCTGCTCGACAGCCTCACCGGCGCCCAGCAGGAGCAGGCGGTCATCCACGCCAAGCCGCCGGCCGACTTCGTCACCCGCACCGTCGCCGCGATCGGCGAGACCGAGTACCCCGAGTACCACGGTGTCGGCCGCCGGGACGCGATGATCACCGACGAGGACCGCAAGGCCCTGGCCTACTTCCGCGCCCACCCGCGCGGCATCCGGGTCGGCGACCTGTCGGCCGAGCAGCGCGGACACTTCGACGCGCTGCTGGCCCGGTTCGTCGAGCGGGCCCGGCCGGGCCTGGTCGGGTTCGAGATGGACCGGATCGCGGCGGCCGGCGGGGTCGGCGAGCTGCGCTTCGCCTGGGCCGGCGCCGCCACCATCGAGCAGCCGCACTACTTCCGGATCCAGGGCCCGGTCACCCTGGTGGAGTTCGACAACGCCGAGGACAACGCCAACCATGTGCACAGCGTCTGGCGCGACCCGGCCAACGACTTCGGCGCCGACCTGCTGATGCAGCACCACCTGGAGCACGACCACACCGGCACGCGCGCGGACGGGGCCGTCTGACCGTCGCGGTCGGTGTTCAGCCCGCGGATGAAGGGCCGGCGGCACGGCCGGTGCAAACCAAGGAAGGGAATTACATGAGAATCGTGGGCGTCAGGCGACGACACGGCGGCTCCGGCGTGGAGGTCGCGGCCCTGGCCGAGCAGTCCGGCGAGGTCACCGTGCTCGCCGCCCTCGCGGACTTCTGGGCCGACCCGGCCGGACACCTGGCCCGTCCGCCGGCCGGTCCGACGCTGGCCGCCACGGCGGTCGAACTGGTCCCGCCGGTGCTCCCCGACGCGCGTGTCCTGTGCATCGGGCTGAACTACCTCGAGCACGCCGCGGAGGGCAGCTTCCGCGACCAGGAACTGCCGAAGTACCCGAGCCTGTTCGGCCGGTGGACCCGGTCGCTGACCGTGGGCGGCGCGCCGGTCCCGGTGCCGTCCAACGAGGCGGGCCTGGACTGGGAGGGCGAGGTGGTCGCCTGGGTCGGCGCGCCGCTGGTGGACGCCTCCGCCCAGGAGGCGCTGGCCGCGGTGGTCGGGTACTCCACGTTCAACGACCTGACCTCGCGCCGGGCGCAGAAGCTGACCTCGCAGTGGACCCTGGGCAAGAACGGCGACTGCTCCGGCCCGCTCGGCCCGCTGGTCCCGGCGGCCGAGGTCGGCGACCTGCGGCGCGGGCTGCGGCTGCAGACGCGGGTGAACGGCGAGATCGTGCAGGACGGCAGCACCGATCAGATGATCTACTCGGTCGGGGACACGCTCTCGCTGATCTCGCACACCATGACGCTGCGTCCCGGCGACCTGCTCGCGACCGGCACCCCGGCCGGAGTCGGCTACGGCCGCACGCCGCCGCGGCTGTTGCAGCCCGGGGACACGGTCGAAGTCGAGGTGGAGGGCCTGGGCGTGCTACGCAACCCCGTGGTGGGCAACCGCCAGCGGACGGCGCCCGGCGCCGAGATACACCTGTCCGCAGCCGACTGACCTTCCGGCGGCCGCCCGCCGCGCAGCCCGGTCTCGGCCGGGCCCTGGCGCGCAGGGCGGTCACCGTGGGACATTACTGTAAGATACCCGGACAAAATGTCGACACTTTGCCGCCGGCTCCTCGGGGCCGGCGTTGGCCTCCGTGCGGGAAGGTCCAGGGCTCGGGCGAGCGTGAGGCGCCCGCCCGGGCCGGCCGTCCGCGGAAATGTCGGCAGAACGGCCGGCCGGAACGGCGGCGGGCCCGCTCCGGGCGTCGGCTACCGTGTACGTGCAGTCCGTCCGGGCGGTCCAGCGGGCCATCCGGTGTCGTAGGGAAACGTGTGAAAGGCCGACAGACCATGACCACACAGACGGTCGAGATGGCGGACAAGCTCGCCCACCCCGACGAGGTGAGCCGGGCCCACCACGCGCTGCGCCGCGCGATCATGCACGGCGAGCTGCGGGCCGGCGACCCGCTCTCCCAGGTCGAGCTCGCCCAGCAGCTCGGGGTCAGCCGCGGCCCGCTGCGCGAGGCGCTGCGGATCCTGCAGCGCGAGGGCTTCGTGCACCAGGAGTCGCAGCACCGCGCCCGGGTCGCGGCGTTCAGCGACGAGGACCTCGACGAGCTCTACGCCATGCGGATCAGCCTGGAGGCGCTCGCGGTCGGGATCGCCGTGCCCCGGATGACCGAGCAGGACCTGCTCCGGCTCGACCAGCTGCTCCAGGAGATGGACGAGACGGCCCGCACCGGCGACGTCGAACAGTGGGAGTGCCCGCATGAGCAGTTCCACCGCGCTCTGGTTCACCCCTCCGGCCCCCGGATCGAGCGGGAACTCGCCCTGCTCTCGGACCACGCCACCCGCTACCGGCTGGCCTTCGTGACCTGGAACCCGCTGGAATGGCAGGCCGGCACGAGCGCGCAGCACCACACGATCGCGGAGGCGGCGAAGTCGCGCGACCCGGCCGCCGCGGCTCAGGCCCTGGCCACCCACCTCGGGCGCACCGCCCTGGTCGTGCTGTCGATGGCCTCGCCCACGTATGAGCCGGTCCGAGTCCGCCGGGCCCTGGCCGCCGTGTGCGGCCGGTAGCCCTTCCAGCCATAGCTGCTTCATCGCGTCCATATCGAGCCCCTCGGTCGGCACCTCGCCCGCCTGCCTCTCGCCGCCCATGCCAGGCTCCGCTCAGTCCTCGGCGGGCGCGGTCGGCAGCCGGCTCTGGATCAGGTCCATCACCGAGGAGTCGGTCAGGGTGGTCACGTCGCCGAGTTCGCGGTGCTCGGCCACGTCGCGCAGCAGGCGGCGCATGATCTTGCCGGAGCGGGTCTTGGGCAGCTCGGCGACGACCAGGACCCGCTTGGGCTTGGCGATCGGGCCGAGCGTGCGGCCGACGTGGTCGCGCAGCTCGGCGGCCAGTCCGGCGCCCTCCTGGACGGCGGCGCGCAGGATGACGAAGGCGACGATGGCCTGCCCGGTGGTCGGGTCGGCCGCGCCCACGACCGCGGACTCGGCCACCGCGGGGTGTGAGACCAGCGCGGATTCGACCTCGGCGGTGGAGATGTTGTGCCCGGAGACCACCATCATGTCGTCGACCCGGCCGAGCAGCCAGATGTCGCCGTCCTCGTCCTTGCGGGCCCCGTCCCCGGCGAAGTAGCGGCCGGGGAAGCGGGACCAGTACGTCTCCAGGTAGCGTTCGTCGTCTCCCCAGATCGTGCGCAGCATCGACGGCCACGGCTCGGTCAGCACCAGGTAGCCGCCGGCGCCGTCGGGCACCTCGGCGGCCTCGTCGTCGACCACCGTGGCCCGGATGCCGGGCAGCGGGCTCTGCGCGGAGCCGGGCTTGGTGTGGGTGACGCCGGGCAGCGGGCTGATCATCATGGCGCCGGTCTCGGTCTGCCACCAGGTGTCCACGACCGGGCAGCGCCCGCCGCCGATGTTCTGGTGGTACCAGAGCCAGGCCTCGGGGTTGATCGGCTCGCCGACGCTGCCGAGCACCCGCAGGCTGCTCAGGTCGTACTTGGCCGGGATGTCCTCGCCCCACTTCATGAACGTGCGGATCGCGGTCGGCGCGGTGTAGAGGATGCTGACGCCGTACTTCTGCACGATCTCCCAGAACCGGCCCTGGTGCGGGGTGTCCGGGGTGCCCTCGTAGATGACCTGGGTGGCGCCGTTCGCGAGCGGCCCGTAGACGATGTACGAGTGCCCGGTGATCCAGCCGATGTCGGCGGTGCACCAGTAGACGTCGGTTTCCGGCTTGAGGTCGAAGACGGCGTGGTGCGTGTAGCTCGTCTGGGTGAGATATCCGCCGGAGGTGTGCAGGATGCCCTTCGGCTTCCCGGTGGTGCCCGAGGTGTAGAGGATGAACAGCGGGTGCTCGGCGCCGAAGGACTCGGGGGAGTGCTCGGCCGGCTGCCGGCCGGTGATCTCGTGCCACCACACGTCCCGGCCCTCGGTCCAGGCCACCTCCTGCCCGGTGCGGCGCACCACGAGGACGTGCTCGATCTGCGGGAGGCGGGCCACGGCGTCGTCGATCGCGGGCTTGAGCGCGGACGGCTTTCCGCGCCGGTAGCCGCCGTCCGAGGTGATCACCAGCCGGGCGTCGGCGTCGGCGATCCGGGCGGCCACCGCGTCCGCGGAGAAGCCGCCGAAGACCACCGAGTGCACCGCGCCGATCCGCGCGCAGGCCAGCATCGCGACCACGGCCTCGGGGATCATCGGCAGGTAGACCACGACCCGGTCGCCCGGGCCGACCCCGAGCTCGGCCAGCGCGTTCGCGGCCCGGCAGACCTCCTCGCGCAGCTCGGCGTAGCTGATCGCCCGGCTGTCGCCCGGCTCGCCCTCGAAGTGCAGCGCGATCCGCTCGCCGTGCCCGGCCTCGACGTGGCGGTCGACGCAGTTGAACGCCACGTTCAGCTCGCCGTCTGCGAACCACTTCGCGAACGGCGGGTCGGACCAGTCCAGGGTCTGGGTCGGGGCGGCGGTCCAGGCCAGCCGCCGGGCCTGCTCGGCCCAGAAGCCGAGCCGGTCGGATTCGGCGGCCGCGTAGGCCGAGGCCGTGGCGTTCGCCGAGGCCGCCATTGCGGCCGGGGGAGCGAACCGCCGCGGCGTGACCGGTGCGTCCGGCGCGTCCCCATCGACTGGTACGCCGTCCCGCGATGCAGACATATCTTCTCTCTTTCCGCCTCGAAGCCCCAGGTCCCCGCGCCACCTGCTATGTGACACTTGTGTTAATGTACTCTGTAGTCGGGTTCCAGTCCAGCGGTGCGACCCAGGATCCCCCGCCTGGACTGGAACCCGATCGCCCATTACATTTACCGACATGTCGCATGTCAGCGAGTCGCCAGGCGACCACGTCCCCCGAGAGATCATCGATGCGACCCTGCGCGCGGCCGGCGCCCGGGACGTCTCCGTAGCCGAGGTGACCCTGCGGGACATCGCGCAGGAGGCCGGAATATCCCGCAGCACACTGGTACGGCGGCTCGGCGGAACCCGCAACGCCCTTGACGACGCCCTGCGCGCGGCGGGGGTGGAACCGGGCGGACGCAAGCCGGTCCGCGAACGCGCGATCGAGGCCACCGGGGCGATGGTCAGCCAGCAGGGGCTGGGGACGGTCACGTTCGAACGGGTCGCGGCTGCGGCTGAGTGCTCTGTGCCGAGTTTGTACGTGACCTTCGGCGGGCGGGACGAGCTGCTGTACGCGGTGTTCGAGCGGTACAGCCCGATCGTCGACCTGGAGGCGTTCCTGGACGCGCCGCGGGGAGATCTGGAGGACACCGTCCGTCGGCTGTACTGGTTCCTGGTCGATGCTCTGGAGCGCGAACCGCGCGTGCTGTCCGCGCTGCTGGCCGAGGTTTTCGCCAGGCCGGGTGACGAGAATGTCCAGATGGTGTTTCAGAATCTGACTCCGCGGCTGCTGGCCGGACTGGGCCACTGGCTCGCCGGAGAGTCCGCGGCCGGGCGTATTCGGGATCTGCCTCCGCTGCTGCTCATCCAGCAGATGACCGGCCCGGTCTTCCTGCACTTCCTGCTGCGGCCGGTGACGGTCCGGGTCGCCGCCGACGACCTGCCGTCGAAGGAAGAGGCCGTCGAGACGTTCACCCAGAGCTTTTTGCGCGCGGTGGCACTGCCCTGAAATCCGTTCGCTGCGGCGGGCAGGGCGAATTAGGGTCTCGGTATGCCTGACCTCCAGATGCTGCGGCTCGACCACGCTCCGGCGCTGCTCGCGTTCGAGCTGGCCAATCGCGAGTACTTCGCCCGGACGATCTCGGACCGAGGGGACGCGTACTTCGCCGAGTTCGACTCGCGGCATGCGGAGATGCTGGCCGAACAGGCGGCCGGCGCGGGCTACTTCCATGTGTTCGTGGACGGCGACGGCTCGGTGCTCGGCCGGATCAACCTCTTCGACGTGGCGGGCGGTTCGGCCAATCTCGGGTATCGGATCGCGGAGCACGCGGCCGGGCGGGGGTTGGCTACGAGCGGGGTTCGGCAGGTGTGTGCCTTGGCGGCCGGGCAGTACGGACTGATTTCGGTGCGGGCGTTGACCTCGGTTGACAACGTCGGGTCTCGAACTGTGTTGGCCCGTACCGGCTTTCAGCTGGTCGGCGAGGCCGTGGTCGGTGGCCGTCCAGGCTTGTCGTATATCAGGATCCTAGTCGATCGGCTCTGAGCGTCACTCGTCCGCAGGGAGTATGTGTGCTGCGAACTCCGTGAAGTCGCGGATCCGGCCGCCCTGGCGGTTTTCCGCCACGGCGATACAGGTCTCTGCCATGCCGGCGTCGGTCACCGGGATGTAGACGAGGTCGGCTCGGAAGTAGGACACGGCCACGCTGCGCGGGATCAGGCCGATGCCGTGGCCGGCGGCGATGAGTTCGAGCTTCTCCTCGACCGACGCGGTCCGGCGGGCCTGGGCGTCCAGGATGGACTCGTCGGCGAGGTCCGCCATGACCAGTTCCGCCCGGCCGGCCAACCGGTGCGTGGTCGGCAGGCAGGCGACCCTCGGCTCGCGGCCGATCGGGATGGTGCGCAGGCCGGTGTCGTCGAACGGACGGCGCAGGTAGCCGACGTCGGCGCGGCCGTCACGCAGCGGCGCGTCCTGCTCCCACCACATCAGGTGCAGCAGCTTGATCTCGACGTCCGGGTACTTCGCAGTGAACGCGCGGACCGCCTCGGACACGTGCAGGCCGGGCACGAACGCGACGACGAGCCGTTCGACCCCCCGATCCGCCTCGTGCACCCGCCGCACGGCCGCGTCGACGCTGGCGAACACGCTGCGGGCGTCCTCGTACAGCTGCTCGCCCGCGGGGGTCAGCTGCACGCTGCGGGTCGTGCGGACCAGCAGCTCGCAGCCGAGCTCCTGCTCCAGCGCGCGGACCTGGCGGCTGAGCACCGGTTGGGCGATGTACAGCTGCTCGGCGGCCCGGCCGAAGTGGCGGTGCTCGGCGACCGCGGCGAAGTAGCGCAGCTTACGCAGGTCCAGATCCATACCCTCAGGGTATCAATCGGCGGCAAGGGGTATTGGACGCTCAGCCCCGGCAGCCCGCAGGATAGAAGCATGATCGTTATCACGACGCCCACGGGCGACATCGGCAGCCAGGTCCTCGACGCCCTCCTCGACCAGGCGCCCGCACACGGCGAGGAGCTACGCGTCATCGTGCGCGACCCCGCCAAACTCTCCGACGCGGTCCGCGAGCGGGTCGACGTCGTCGTCGGCTCGCACGGCGACGCCGAGGTGGTCGACCGCGCCTTCGCCGGCGCCCAAGCCGTCTTCTGGGTGGTCCCGCCGGACCCCGGCGCGCCGAGCCTGGAGGCCGCCTACACCGGCTTCACCCGGGCCGCCGCCAAGGCCTTCGTGACCTGCGGGGTCGGCCACGTGGTCGGCGTCTCGGCGCTCGGCCGCGGCACTCCGGTGGCCGGCCGGGCCGGGCTGGTCACCGCCTCGCTGGCGATGGACGACTTCATCGCCGAGACCGGCGTGGCCTACCGGGCGCTGGCAAACCCGTCGTTCATGGACAACCTGCTCCGCGACGCCGACTCGATCCGGGACCAGGGCGTGTTCACCAGCAACGCGGCCGGGGACCGGAAGGCGCCGTCGGCCGCCACCCGGGACATCGCGGCGGCGGCGGTCGGGCTGCTGCTCGACCGGTCCTGGACCGGCAACGGCAGCGTCCCGGTGCTCGGTCCGGAGGACCTCTCCGCGGACGACATGGCGCTGATCATGACCGAGGTGCTCGGCCGCCCGGTCCGGCACGAGCGCCAGTCGCTGGAGGCCACCGCGGCCCGGATGTCCGGCTTCGGACTCGGTCACGCGTTCGTCCAGGGCATGGTCGACATGATGCGGGCCAAGGAGGAGGGCCTGGACGACGGCGTGCCGCGCACGCCGCAGACCGCGAGCCCGACCACCTTCCGGGAATGGTGCGAGCAGGTGCTCAAGCCGGTCGTGCAGGCCTGAGCACCCTGCTCGCAGCGGTGCCTATGGTTGCGGAACCCGCAGCGTGAAGCTGAAGTTCCGGGACACCGTCGTGGGGAGTGCGCAGGTGGAGGCGATCTGGCGTGTGGTGATGAGCCGTTCGGCTGCTGCCCGGGGAATGCCCAGTCCCAACGCGAGCAGCCGCACGAGCCGCACCGGAATGCTGTGCTCGAAGCGGACCGCGACGTCGATCACCCACCCGGCGCAAAGTTTGGTCGGATCGGCCTGGAGTTCCCAGGCGTCCTGCCAGTCGAGCGTCACCCGGTTGCGGCGCAGCACGGCCGGGTCGGTCAGCAGTTGCAGCACGAGCCCGGCGTCGTTGCGGTGGAGTTGATCGAGGAGGGCCGGGGCCACGGTGCGTACGTGGACCTGCTCCTGGATCTCCAGCTTGATCGTCTGCTCGCAGCCGACGCAGATCGCCAGGAGCCAGATGTCGAGCTTCTTGGCGTGCGCGTTGACCCGGAAGGCGCCCGTCGTCCGGAAGCGTCCGGACGCGCAGGTGAGGCACTGCCGGCGGATCAGCGGCAAGGCGGTGTGGCGCACGAGCCACTGCATCGAGAGGTGTTGTGCGGAGACGGAGTTACTCAAGGGTCGGATACCGATCTGAAGGACAAGGCCGCTGCGGGACGGCGCCGTGCCCACAGCGCCGCAGCCCGCCCGGGCGCTGATCGACCAGAGCTCAGGCATCTGAGACAGGTCGTCGGCCGGGCGGTGGGGAAGGCGATAGGACCCCGGAAGGGCGCGCGGAATCCACGCGGGGCAGGCGGGAATCAAGCCTGGCCGCGGATTACGGTCAACGTGCTGCGCTGTCGAAACTCGGCCAGGGCAGGGCGAAACCTGCCATGCGCGGCATTAGGTCAGAAGGAAGCGGGCGCGCGGAGGCGGTCAGGTCGAGCAGTCGGGAACGCAGAATCCTACCCCGAGGGCATGCCGCGAAAGCGTCGACGGACCATCGCCAGGAGGCGTCGCAGCCTTCTGCGGTGGCCTGTCGGGCGCGGCGCGCCCTCGGCGGTGTCAGCCTCAGATGCTGTACAACGGATTCCCTTACGACGTCGGGCTCAGCGGCGACAGTGTGACTCTCTGTCCGCGGCTGAGTATCGTCGTCACAGTAGCGATTACGGGATCGCGGCGCGACTGATTATCGGAGCCGAAACAGGGGTCTGCTTGGGGAGATCACGGGACCGCGGCGTTCGCGCAGGTTGGCGGCGTAACCGGCTTCGGCGGCGAGCAGGATCGTTAAGAGCGGAAACTGCGCATCAGTAGCAGCACTACGTAGACACAATGCCGCGGATACGTAGATCCGCCGGAAGATCAGCCGATCTGCAAAGAGGTGAACATCCTCGGGGTTCGTTTACTTATTCACCGCTGCGGTTTCCGAGAAGTTCGCCGAGAACACACGGGCACTTACCACCGGTATGCGACATTGGAGGCATGAGTGATTGCTGTGGAGTGAGCCGCCGTCAGATTCTCCAGCTCTCCGCTGCGGCCGCCGCCGCGGGACTGGTCGTGCCCGGCCTGGGCTACTCCACGGCTGCCGCGTCGTCGGCCGGACTGTACGCGCAGGACCTGGAACTGGTCACCGTCTCCGACACCGGATTCGTCCTCACCTGGTACACGGCGTCGGGGCCGGCACCGGCGATCCCGTACGACCCGAATCAGGAACCTGCTCCGGTGCCCGCGGACGGCGTCGTGCACTACGGCACCGATCCGAACCGGCTGGACCGGATCGCTCGGCAGACCGGCGGGGAGACCGCGTACCACCGGGTCGAAGTACGTGATCTGCGACCCGGCACCACCTACTACTACCGGGCGACGTCCGGCGGCGTGGCCGTCGCCCCGCGCATGGTGCCCGAGCTGACGTTCCCGCCCGCGGGCATCGTGATCCCGCCGAACCCCACCGAGAACCAGCTGCTCGCGATCCTCGGCGGGCTGCTCGCCTCCGGGGTGGTGACCTCGGCGGCGCCCGGCTCGGTGACCACGCTCGTGCCTCCGCGCGGCCGGCTGCTGTTCACCCTCGCCCTGGCGAACGACCTGCACATCGGCGAGACGGTCAGCGGGCTGGCGATCGCCGACTTCCCGCCCGGGTTCTCCCAGACGCCCGGCCTGCCGCCCTACCCGGTGCTGATGACCCAGTCGATGACCGCCGACGCCGCGGCCC
The DNA here is from genome assembly GCA_035943635.1 of Actinocrinis sp. Classification (GTDB taxonomy): domain Bacteria; phylum Actinomycetota; class Actinomycetes; order Streptomycetales; family Catenulisporaceae; genus DASZBX01. The sequence goes on from DASZBX010000126.1 coordinate 13,536, forward strand.
TCGGCGCGGACGCCCTGCTCGTCGCCGGGGACCTGAGCTCGGCCGCGCTGCCGACGGAACTGTCCGACTCGAAGTCCCTGCTCAACGACTTCGGGCGGCTCACGCTCGGCGGACCGCTGGAACACCGTTCGTACGTCGTGGCGCGCGGCAACCACGACCAGCCGAAGACCGGGTCGGCGTACGACACGTGCACAGTGGTCGGCGACACCGGCTACTTCGACTGCCTGCCCGCGGTGTACGACCTGCCGCAAGGGCGGTTGACCACGACCGAGCTGCACGGCCTGCGCGTGGTCGGACTGGATACCACCACGCTGGACCTGCCGAGTGGCGCGATCGACGACGCTCAGTTCGCCGATTTGCAGGCCGTCCTGGCCGACGAGCCCGACCGGCCGACGCTCGTGTTCGGCCACCACCCGGTGACCGACGAGTCGGCGCTCTCGACCATCTCCGGCCCGGGCTTCGACCTGGACCGGGCCGACGCCGCCCGGCTGGAGGCGCTGTACGCCAAGACGCCTGGTGTGTTCTTCCACCACTCCGGGCACACGCACCGGAACAAGCGCACCTCCTCGCCGGTGGCGACCGGAGTGGAGTTCCTGGAAGTGGCCGCCACCAAGGAGTATCCGGGCGGCTTCGCCGTGCTCCGGGTGTACGAGGGCGGATACATGGTCAACTTCCACAAGTCGTCCAGCGCGCTGGCCCGGCAGTGGAGCCAGACCTCGAGCGGCGAGTACCTGGGCCTGTATCCCGCGTACACGCTCGGGACCACGGCCGACCGCAACCACGTGGTCGCCCGTGACTTCTCCAAGCTGCGGAACACCGGGCCGGGCCACCGCCACTGATCCGGCAACCGAGGAATTCGACCACTTATTCGGTGACTTGGGCATCGGATTCGGTGTCGATGTCAGGAGCGGAACCCGAGCGGGCGACCGTGCCGAGGACGACGGCGCCGAGCAGCGCGCACCCGGCGACCGCGGCCATCGTCGGGGCCAGGCCGTCGGCGTGCCACAACACCGCGGCGACCAGCGGCGCGACCGCCTTGGCCACGGTCATCGGCAGCGCCAGGGTGGCCGACAGGGTCGCGTACGCGGCCGTGCCGTACCGCTCGGTGAGCAGCGCCGGGCGGGCGATGGTCGACACGCCGAATCCGAGCCCGAAGGCCAGGACGCACGCGATCGCGCCCGGACCGGACCGCCCGGCCCAGGGCAGCAGCATCGCGCCGAGCGCCTGGACCACGAACACGTACGCGGTCACCTGCGAGGTCGAGTGGTTGCGGCCGACCGCGCTGGTGGCCAGGCGGCCGGTGACCGACAGGATGCCGAGCAGTCCGGCGACCGACGCGGCGAAACCCGTGGAGTGGCCCAGGGACCGCAGCACGGACACCAGCAGGACCGCGACGGCCGCGATCGCAGCACTCTGCACCACGAACGCGCAGCCCAGCAGCCAGTAGGACCGGTCGTGCACGGCGGCGCGGATGACGAGCCGGCGCCCGGGCCGGTCGGACTCCGGGTCGCCGCGGGCGTGCTGGGCCTTGGGCGCGTGGATGAGCAGGTGCAAGGGGATCGTGAGCACGCCGTAGACCAGCGCGAGTATCAGGACCGCGCGACGCCAGCCGTCGTCGCCGGAGAGCCAGCCGGCCAGCGGCAGGAACACGCTGGAGGCGAATCCGGCCACGATGGTCACCGCGAGCAGCGCCTTCGCCCGCTCGGCCGGCCCGGCGAAGGAGATCACGACGGCGAAGGCCGCCTCGTACAGCACGGTCGCCGACGCGACCCCGATCACCACCCACACCGCGTACAACTCGGCGACGGTGGTCACCCGGGACCATACGAGCACGAAGACGGTTGCCGTCAGCGAGCCGCCGGTCATCAGCCATCTGCCGCCGTGGCCGTCCAACCAGCGGCCGACCGGCACCACCACCGCGGCGCCGGCCAGCAGGGAGACGGTCAGCGCACCGGTGACCACACTGATGGAGGTGCGCAGATCGGTGGCCATCGGTGCGAGGAAAACCGAGTAGGAGTAATACAGAACGCCGTATCCCACGGTCTGGGTGAGGGCGAGCGAGGCGACCAGGCGCCACAGGTAGTCGGCGCGGTGCACGCGCCGGGCGAGGGCGTGCGCGCCCAGGGCGTTCGAGGCGCCCCGGGCGTGCGAGCCGATCAGCACAGGCCGCGATCCCGGGCCGGAGCCCAGAAATCCGCCGAAGGAAGAGCCGGAACCACTGAAGCAACCATGATGGAAGAACCCTTACTGGAGCCACCGGGTGCGCAGGACGTACGGGATGATGCCGCCGTGGCGCAGTTGCGCAGCCTCCTGGGCAGTCTCGATCCGGACGGCCACCTCGAACCGGATCCCGTCCGCGGTGACCCACAGCGTCTCCGGCCCGCGGCCGGAACCGGAAATATCATCGAAGGCTGACAGTCCCTCGATCGAGACCGTCTCCTCGCCGGTCAGGCCGAGCGACTGGACCGAGTCGCCGTCCCGGAACTGCAACGGCAGCACGCCCATGCCGATCAGGTTCGACCGGTGGATCCGCTCGAAGCCGCGCGCGATGACTGCGCGCACGCCGAGCAGCATCGTGCCTTTCGCGGCCCAGTCGCGGGAGGAACCGGTGCCGTAGTTCAGGCCCGCAAAGACGACCAGCGGCACGCCGTCGCGCGCGTAACGCTCTGCCGCGTCGAACAGAGGCATCGTCTCGCCGCTCGGCAGGTGCCGGGCGTATCCGCCCTCGACGTCGACCATCGCGTTACGCAGCCGATGATTCGCGAACGTGGCCCGCGCCGCCGCCTCGTGGTTGCCGCGCCGGGCACCGTAGGAGTTGAAGTCGCGCGGGCCGACGCCGTGCTCGGTCAGGTAGCGTCCGGCCGGGCTCCCGGGCGGGATCTCGCCGGAGGGCGTGATCAGGTCCGTGGTCACGTTGTCGCCGAGCACGGCCAACACCCGGGCCCCGACCACATCCGGCAGCGGGCTCAACGCGGTCGCGCCGTGGGCGGCGAAGGGGGAGCGGCGGATGTACGTGGACGCCTCGTCCCAGGCGAACAGCTCGCCCTCGGCCTGCGGCAGTGCGCGCCAGACCTCATCGCCGGCAGCCGAGTCGCGCCGGGCCCGGGCGAAGTCCTCCGGGGACAGGCCCTGGGCGATCGCCTCGGACACCTCCTCGCCGGACGGCCAGAGTTCGCGCAGGTACACCGGGCGCCCGTCCGCGTCGTGGCCCAGCGGATCGTTGGTCAGGTCGATGTCGACCGTTCCGGCCAGGGCGAACGCGACGACCAGGGGTGGGGAGGCGAGGAAGCCGAGCCGCACGTCCGGGTGGATCCGGCCCTCGAAGTTCCGGTTGCCGGACAGCACCGCCGCGGCGGCCAGGCCGTCTCGGGCGATCGCCTCGGACACGCCGGGCGCGAGCGGGCCGGAGTTGCCGATGCAGGTGGTGCAGCCGTAGCCGACCAGGTGGAAGCCGAGCGCGGCCAGGTCCGGGCTCAGGCCGGCCCGGTCGAGATAGTCGGTGACCACCGTCGAGCCCGGCGCCAGGGTGGTCTTGACCCAGGGCCGGGGGCGCAGCCCGCGTTTGACGGCGTTGCGGGCGAGCAGCCCGGCGCCCAGCATCAGGCCGGGATTCGCCGTGTTCGTACACGAGGTGATCGCGGCGATGACCACACTGCCGTCGGCCAGCGGGAATGGTGCGGATTCCGTTGCGGGCTCAGGTGATCCGAGGCCGTCTGCCTGGACGCGGGCCGGGACGCTGCGCCGCAGCACCGCAGGGAGCTGATCGAGATCCACCCGGTCCTGCGGCCGGGTCGGCCCGGCCACCGAGGGCCGCACACTCCCCAGATCCAGCCGCACGTCCTCGGAGAACTCGATCGTCCGGTCCGGGTCGGGCCACAGGCCCTGGCGCCGGGCGTAGGCCTCCACGAGTTCGAGGTCTGCGGCGGTGCGCCCGGTCCCGGCCAGGTAGCGCAAGGTCTGCCGGTCGACCGGGAACAGGGCGCAGGTGGACCCGAACTCAGGGCTCATGTTCGCGATCGTGGCCCGGTCCGGGACCGGCAGCCCGGCCAGGCCGGAGCCGTGGAACTCGACGAACGCGCCGACCGTGTCCAGGGTGCGCAGCAGCTCGGTCAGGGTCAGCACCAGGTCGGTCGCGGTCGCGCCCTCGGGCAGCGCGCCGGTGAGTTCGACCCCGATCACCCGCGGCAGCCGCAGGAACACCGGCTCGCCGAGCATCACGGCCTCCGCCTCGATCCCGCCGACGCCCCAGCCGAGCACACCGAGGCCGTTGACCATCGTGGTGTGCGAGTCGGCGCCCAGCACGGTGTCCGGCAGCGCGCGGTCGCCGCGGACCGTGACCACGTCGGCGAGCTGCTCCAGGTTGACCTGGTGCACGATGCCCGCGCCGGGCGGGATGACCGTGGTCTCCCGGAAGGCCTGGTCCACCCAGCGCAGGAAGCGGTACCGCTCGGCGTTGCGCTCGTATTCGAGCCCGATGTTGCGGGCCCGGGCGTCGGCGCGGCCGAACACGTCGGCCACCAGCGAGTGGTCCACCACCACCTGCACCGGCAGTTGCGGGTTGACCTGCGACGGATCGCCGCCCGCGGCCTGCACGGCGTCGCGCGCCGCGGCCAGGTCCACGAACGCCGGGACCGCGGTGTAGTCCTGAAGCAGAACCCTGGCTGGGAAGAACGGTACCTCGGACCGGTGCTCGTCGTCGGGTCGCCAGGCGGCCGCCGCCTCGATGTGCTCGGGCGTGACCTGCGGATGATCGGCGTTGCGCAGCAGGTTCTCCAACAGGATCCTGATACTGTTCGGCAGGCGGCCGGTCTCCGGGGTCGACGGGATCTCCCAGTAGCGCAGATTCCGTTGGCCCGCTTGGAGAATCCGGTTGCCGTGCTCGTCTGCGTCGTCCTGCGCGGTCATCGTGCGCCTTCCTCGATCGTGGACTCCAGGTCGTCGAGCAGCGCGTCGACCTCCTCGGCGGACAGCTGCTCGATCCGCTCCAGCAGGAGTTCGTCCAATGAACGGGCCGGCGGGAAGGCCGGCGCATCCGGCCCTGCGCCGGCATCGGATCCGGGCAACGGATCCCCGACCTGATCCCGCGTCATGTCCCCGGCCAGATCCCCGGCCAGTTCGGCCAGCGACGCGGCGGAGATGATCCGCCCGGCGCTCGGCGAGACCTGGCAGCGCTGCGCGATCCGGCCGGCCAGCACCGTGGCCAGCAGCGAGTTGCCGCCGACGTCCAGGAAACGGTCGCGCCGGTCGGGCATCGGCGAGTGCAGCACCTCGGCCCAGATCTGGGCGAGCACCTCCTCGATCCCGGCCCGCGGCTCCTCCCGGCCGCCGCCGTGGTCCGGCGGCGGGGGCTCGGGCAGCGCGTTGCGGTCCACCTTTCCGCTCGGCGTCTCCGGCAGCGCGTCGACCAGGACGACCGCCGAGGGCACCATGTACACCGGCAGCAGATTCCGGACATGCGCGAGCAGCTGCGGTTCGATCCGCTCGGCCGCCTCGCCCGGGGCCCGCCGCGGCACGACGTACCCGACCAGCCGCTGGTCGGCCAGGTCGGTGCCCTTGAGCACGACCACGGCCCGGGCCACCGCCGGATGCGCCTCGAGGCAGGCCTCGATCTCGCCCGGTTCGATCCGCTGGCCGCGCAGCTTCACCTGGTTGTCGACCCGGCCCAGGTACTCGACCGCGCCGTCCGGGCGCAACAGCGCGCGGTCCCCGGTCTTGTACATCCGCTCCCCGGGCCCGGCGAACGGGTCGGCCAGGAACACCGCCTCGGTCAGGTCCGGACGGCCGAAGTAGCCGCGGGCCACCGGAACCCCGGCGATGTACAACTCGCCCGGGACGTCGATTCCGGCGTGCTGCATGGTTTCGTCGAGCACGTACAAACGCGTGTTGGCCAGCGGGTGGCCGATCGGCACGGTCGGCGTGCCGGGCGTGCAGCGCCAGTGGCTGACCTCGATCGCGGCTTCTGTCGGGCCGTACATGTTGTGCAGTTCGGCAGGCAGGCGCTCGAAAAACCGTTCCTGCAACTCGGGCGTCAGTGCCTCGCCACTGCAGTACACACGGGTCAGGGTTGTGCACGTGCGCACGTCCGGGTGTTCGAGGAACGCGTAGAGCATGGACGGGACGAAGTGCGCCAAAGTGACCTGCGACTGCGTGATCGTCTGGACCAGGTAGTCGGTGTCGCGGTGGCCGCCGGGCCGCGCGATGACGAGCGTAGCCCCGACGCACAAGGGCAGGAACATCTCCCACACCGAGACGTCGAAGTGTACCGGCGTCTTCTGCAACACCTTGTCGCCGGGCCCGAGCTCCTGGTTCTCCATGCCCCACAGCAGTCTGTTGCAGACCGGGGCGTGCTCGTTCATGACGCCCTTGGGTTGCCCGGTCGAGCCGGACGTGAAGATCACGTAGATCAGGTCGTCCGGCGTGACAGTGCCCTGAGGTATCGGCTCGGGGGGCGGTGCGCTGCGCAGGGCGGGCAGGTCCAGGTAGATCGTGTCCGGCTGCGCCCACAGGGGAATCAGGTCGCGCGCGGCCTCGGTGGCCACGACCAGCGCGACTTCGCTCTGGTCCAGCAGGTTGGCGATGCGTGCGGCCGGGGCCTCCAGATCGACCGGCACGTACGCGCTGCCGGACTTCGAGATGCCCAGCAGCGCGACCATCATCTCCAGCGAGCGTTCGCACGCCATCCCGATCAGCACGTCCGGCTCGGCGCCCCGGTCGATGAGCAGCGCGGCGAGCGCGGTCGCGGCGTCGTCGTACTCGCGGTACGTCATCGTCGCGCCCTCGAACTCCAGCGCCACGGCGTCCGGGGTGCGCCGGGCCTGCGCCTCGACCAGTTCGTGCAGGCAGACCTGCGGTCGCGTCACGTGTCCTCACCGGGGGAGTGGTCGGCGCCGCGGCGCGCGGGGGAGCCGGGCGCGCCCGGGCCGGCGCACAGCTCGCGCAGGGTCTGGGTGAACTCGCCGCACAGGCGCTCGACCGTGGCCGGGTCGAAGAGTTCTGCGGAGTACACGCACTCCAGGTGCAGGCCGTCGGGGGATTCGACCGCGTTGAAGGTCAGGTCGAACTTGGCCGCGCCGGCCGGTTGCCGGTGCTGTTCGGTGGCCCAGGCGTCGGGCGTGTTCTGCAGCGCCAGCATCACCTGGAACACCGGATGCGCCGCGAGCGAGCGAGGCGGGGCGAGGTCTTCGACCAGTTTGTCGAAGGGAAGGCTCTGATAATCCAGCACGGACAACGCGAGCGCGTGCACCCTCTGCAGAAGTGTCTCAGGGGTCTGTGCGCCACGGAAGTCGACCGGGATCACGGCCGTGTTGACGAAGTAGCCCACGGTGTCGAACAGCGCCGGATGCGTCCGGTTGGCGACCGGCGTCCCGATGACCACGCGGTCCTGGCCGCTCCACTCGTGCAGCACGGTGGCCAGCGCGGTCAGCAGGACCGCGTACAGGGTGGTGCCGGATTTCTGGGCGTGCTCGTGCAGCGCCGCGGCGGTGCGGCGGGAGACGGTCCACTCGTGGCAGCCGGCCTCGTGGGTCGGCCGCGGCGGGCGCGGACGGTCGGTGGGCAGGTCGATGCTCGCGGGCGCGCCGGCCAGGTGCTTGCGGTAGAACGCGAGGTGCTCGGCCCACCCCTCGTCGCCCTGGTCCCGCTGCCAGGAGGCCCAGTCGTGGTAGTGACAAGCCGGGGGCGCCAGCTGCGGCTCGCGTCCGGCGCTGAACGCGGCGTAGAACTCCTCGAAGTCGCGGGTCAGGATGTGCAGCGACCAGCCGTCGGCGACCATGTGGTGCATCGTCAACAGCAGGCGCTGCGCTCCGCCCGGCAGGTCGAGCAGGTGCGCGCGCAGCAGCGGGCCGCTCTCCAGGTCGAACGGCACCGTCGAGTGGCGCCGGCCGAACGCGGCGGCCTCACGCTGCGCCTCGGCCGCGGTCAGCCCGCTCAGGTCGGTGTGGCCGAGCGTGAGGGGCATGTCCGGGTGCACGCACTGCACCACGGTGTACGAGACCTGGTCCACGGCGGGGGTCGTGCGCAGCGTCGGGTGCCGTCCGGCCAGCGCCGCCAGGGCGCGCAGCAGCACCGCCCGGTCCCGCGGCTCGGCGTAGTCCCACGCCAGGGACACGTGATAGGCCGGGCTTTCCGGGTCGAGCTGTTCGAGAAACCAGAGGCTTTGTTGTTGGAATGACGCCGGGAAACGGCGATATCGCTCATTCCGGCGTGTGAGCATCACCGCCAGCCGTCGGCGCCGTACATCGAGCGAATCCGACAGTCGGGCGATCATGAATCAGACGCCAGCCGGGGACGGGGGATATCTGGCATAGCCGCATTCTGAATGTCCCGGTCGCACTCGTCAAGGTCTCCAATGCCGTTTAGCGAGGAGCTGACTTCAGCCCCTTCCGACACTCCCGCGCTGTGCCGTCCGTCAGAACACGGTCAGGACCTATCTCAGGACCCGATCGGTCTGTGCGGCGGGGGCGGCAGCCCGCCGCGACGTCGCGCTCCCTGCGTGCGCCGTCTGCGCCTGTCTGCGCTCGGTCACGCTACCAGCGCGAATGCGTCGCAGTTCACTACGGTGCGCGCCCCCCGAGTTACCCGCGCAAATGCCCCTCGCGACCGCGCTGCCAGCCGCGCGGCCCCCCTGCCGGCCGGCCCGGCGACGATGCCGACGGCCGGGTCGGCATAGTCGAAGCCCACTGTAAAGGCATTGTCTGATCAGCGCCGCAACCATGACAACAGCCGGTTTTCCAGCCCGGCTCCGGAGCGGCCGGGGTCGGAACAAAGCAAGCCTTTATTCTCCCGGTCCTGAAAAAACAATGTTGTCGTCAAGAGGTGAAAAGCGGCGGAGTACTGCGCGGGACGAAGCGAGAAGGAAACACAAAGAGCATATTTGTGATGGGGATTTAACGGGGTCGCCCTTGATTTCGGGTGGACCCGGAATGATTCTCATGTGAATGGCGGCTGAACAGCAGTAGATGCCATGCCAACCCCAATCCCTGACCCCTGTGAGGTGCTCTGTGCCTGCGCACCATGACGTGCTGATGGGACCTGGCAGCAGTGCCGCCATGGCCGATGTGGTCTGGAGATACGCCGGACGCAGCCCGGCCCGGACCCGGTCCGCTGTCGTCGTCGGGGCCTCCTTCGACAGCCGGGAATGGTCCGGCCGGCTGCACGAGGCGGCCGGCCCGCTGCGCCCGGCCTGGTTCCGCCACCAGGGCGCGGTGACCCCGGAGAGCGTGGCCGAACTCGCCGGACAGCTGCGCGAGTCGCGGACGAACGTGCTGGTCACGGTCGGTGGCGGCTCCGTGATGGACGCGGCCAAGGCGGCCACCCGGATGGCCGGGGTGCCGAACGTGACCGCGGCCGCGGTCCTGGCCGCCTGCACCGGGGAATTCGACCCGCCGCCCTCCCCGGTCCGCCTGGTCGCCATCCCGACCACCCCCGGCACCGGCGCCGAGGTCACCCCGTTCGCCACCGTCTGGGACGTGGCCGGCAACCGCAAACTGTCCCTGACCGGCGGCCAGGTCCGGCCGTCCGCGGTGATCCTGGACCCGGACCTGGTCCGCGGACTGGCCGCCCGGCACCTGAACAGCAGCCTGCTCGACACCCTGTGCCAGGCGGCCGAGGCGGCCTGGTCGGTGCGCGGCGGGGCCGAGTCCACCGGGGTCGCGCTGGCCGCGCTGGCCATGCTCGGCCCGCAGCTGGACCGGATCGACCCGGCGCACCCGCGCGGACCGGACCGGATCCTGCTGCAACTGGCCGGGCACATGTCCGGCCAGGCCATCGCCCTGGCCCCGACCTCCTCCTGCCACGCCGTCTCCTACCCGCTCACCCTGCGCGCGGGACTGGCCCACGGGCACGCCTGCGGCGTCTCGCTCGGCCGGATGCTGCGCTACAACGCCGCGGTCGAGGCCGACGACTGCGCCGACCCGCGCGGCCCGGCCCGGGTGCGCGAGACGATCGACCGGATCGGCGCCGCGCTCGGCGGGCACGACGTGCCCAGCGCGGCCGACCGGGTCGAGCGCTTCGTCGCCCGCAGCGGCCTGGGCACGCTCGACGACCTGGACGTGGACACCGACCTGGTCGCCGAGGAGGCCCTGTCCTACCCGCGCTGCGCCGACAACCCCCGGGCGCTGACCGTGCCCGACCTGGCCAAGCTCCTCGCGTCCCCCGCCGGAAGGTAGAACCCTTGCGACTAGACCCCTTCAAGCTGGCCCACTGGGCCAACGCCCGCAAAATCACACCCCCCCAACTCGCCGAGCGGGCCGGCGTCGACCCCGCCCTGGTCACCGCCATGCTCTCGGCCGAGGGCCGCGACATCGGCGACGAGGTCGCCGCCGCGATCGCCGAGGCCCTGGACCTGGCCCCGGCCCAGCTCGACGGTTCCGGCGCGCACGGCCTGACCGCGATCTGGCAGTCCGCCGACGAACTGCGCGCCACCCACCGGCCGATCCAGCGCGACGGCATCCACTTCTACAACTACTACACGCTCGCCGCGCCGCCCGGACACGTCGCACCCGTCATCCTGGACATCCTGTGCCCGCAGGACCGGCTGCCCGCACTGAACAAGGGCCACCTGGAACCGGCGATCACGGTCAACCTCGGCCCGGGCCCGATCCACGGCCGCTGGGGCGAACACCTGGACGAGAGCACCTGGCAGGTGATCGAGGCGAACCAGGACCAGGACGCGTGGATCGTCGGCGAGTCCTACATCGAACCGTCCTTCTGCCCGCACTCGTACTCGCTCGCCTCCGACCAGCCGGCCCGGATCGTCTCCTACACCGGCCAGGCGAACCTCGCCCCGCTGGTCGAGGAGGCCAACACCTGGGGCGCCCCGGCCTTCGACCGCTTCGCCAAGGTGCTCGGCTCCGACCTGGCCCCCGGCGCTCTGGCCGACCTGGTGCTGGCCGCCCGCGGACACGACCGCGCCAGCGCCGCGCGGGCCGCCGGCGTGCCCGCGGACCAGGCCGGGCCCGCGTTCGACGGCGAGCCCGGCGGCCTGGACGCCCTGCGCGACCTGTGCTCCGCGGTCGGCCTGGACTACCGGCTGCTGCTGCCCCCTGTCCGCCGGCACGACGCGGTCGGCAAGACCTACCTGAGCCTGACCGACAGCCGCGAGACCGTGCGCACCTTCCAGAACTACACCGTCGCCTCCATGGCCAGCGCCCCGCACCTGCCCGACCTGGTCGGACTGTTCGTCCGGGTGCACGGCGAGGGCGGCGCGGAGCTGGCCGAGCCGAACGAGACGCTCTACCTGGTCTCCTGCGGCGAAGTGACCCTGGAGTGGACCGACGCGTCCGGGCGGCTGCAGAGCCGGACCGGCGGACCGGACGACTCGGTCTGGGTCGGCCCGTACGTCGCACACCGCTGGTCCGGCGACGGCGCGCTGCTCAAGCTCAGCTCGGGCCTGCACGTGAACTCCCTGGACCTGGTCGAACTGACGAACACCTACGCCCCGGACGCCACCATCCGCCGAGCCCACCACGACGTGCAGGGCTGGGGGTACGAGTGACCCCGGCCGGCCCGCGGCCGCGGGTGGTCTACACCGACCCGGCCTGGGCCGTGGACGGCTCAGGACACTTCGACTCCGCGCGTGCGGACGTGGAGCGCGAGGTGTTCGGCCCGGACGTCGACCTGGGGTTCGGCCCCTTCGACGGCGCCTACAAGGGATCCGGCGAAGAACTCCACGACGCGGTGCGCGGCGCCGACGGCCTGGTGATCTACCGCTGCCAGGTCACCCCGGAACTGCTCGCGGCGGCCGGCCCCGGCTGCAAGGTGATCGCGCGCAGCGGCGTGGGCGTGGACAACCTCAACGGCCCGCTGCTCAAAGAAGCCGGGATCTGCGGATTCAACGTCCCGGACTACTGCGGCGACGAGGTCGGCACGCACACTCTGGCCCTGCTGCTGGCCCTGGAACGCGGGGTCGTGGTCCAGAACCGGCTGATCCGGGCCGGCCAGTGGGGCATCCACCGCGGCAACATCCCGCGGCGCACCGCCGAACGCACGGCCGGGATCGTCGGCTTCGGCCGGATCGGCCGGGCCACCTCGCGCAAACTCCAGGCGTTCTACCGGGAGGTGGTCGCCTACGACCCCCACGTCCCGGCGGACGTGATGGCCGGACACGGCGTGCGGGCCGTATCCCGGCTGGAGGACCTGTTCGAGCAGGCCGACGCCGTGGTCGTCCACGCGGCGCTGACCGCGCAGACCGACCACCTGATCGGGGCCGACCTGCTCGGCCGCGCCCGGCCCGGGCAGCTGCTGGTCAACTCGGCCCGCGGCCGGCTGGTGGACCCGGCCGCGGTGCTCGGCGCCCTGGAGACCGGCCGGCTGGCCGGATTCGGCTCGGACGTGTTCTCCCCCGAGGACCCGAACGCCGACCCGGTCACCCGCAAGCTGGTCGAACGCGACGACGTGGTGGTCAGCTCGCACCGCGCGTTCCTGTCGGCCGAGTCGGAGCTGAGCCTGCGCCGCCGGGTCGCCGCCGGCGTCCGGGGCCTGCTGGTGGACGGCGTCGCGCCGGCCGACGGCCGGGTCGCCTGACCTTCAGGCCGCACCACCCCACCCTGCAACGGCACCTTTTCGAGGGCAATGGCGCCCGCACGCACCGATCAGGGCGCCGCCGGCCGCTCGTCCACGCCGCCGCGCCTTTCGAGAACACGACCCGCGAACTGGAGAACTGACGTGAACACCTCTGCTTCTGCACGGCAGAACGAGCCGTCCCCCGGAATCCGGCTGCGCCGGCTGCTGACCCACGGCGCCGGAACCCAGCTGATGGGCGTGCACGACGGGATGAGCGCGCACATCGCCACCGCCGAGGGCTTCCCGGCCCTGTGGGCGTCCGGCCTGTGCATGTCCACCGCGCTCGGCGTGCGCGACAGCGACGAGGCCTCCTGGACCCAGCTGCTGGGCATCGTCGGCACGATCGCCCAGGCCAGCCGGCTGCCGATCCTGGTCGACGGGGACACCGGCTACGGCAACTTCAACTCCGCCCGCCGGTTCGCCGTCGGCGCGGCCAAGGCCGGGGCGGCCGGGGTGTGCTTCGAGGACAAGATCTACCCGAAGATGAACTCCTTCTTCGGCGACGGGCACCACCTGGCCCCGATCGGCGAGTTCAGCGGCAAGATCCGGGCCTGCAAGGACGCCGTGGACGACCCGGACTTCGTGGTGGTGTCCCGGACCGAGACGCTGATCGCCGGCGGCACGGTGGACGAGGCGCTGGAACGGGCCGAGGCCTACCGGCTGGCCGGGGCGGACGCGGTGTTCATCCACTCGCGCAAGGCCGAGGTGGGCGAGATCGGGGAGTTCTGCAAGCTGTGGGGCGACCGCAGCCCGATCATCATCGCGCCGACCACGTACCACCGCACCAGCATGGCGACCTTCCGCGAACTGGGCATCGCCGGGGTGATGTGGGCCAACCAGAGCATGCGCGCGGCCTTCTCCGCGATGCGCGAGACCTGCCGCGCGGTGCTGGCCGCCGAGAGCGTGAGCGGGATCGAGGACAACATCGCCCCGCTGTCGGAGATCTTCTCCCTGTACGACTACGCCGGGCTGGACAAGGAGGAGGAGAAGTACACCTCCTGGGACGCGAGCCCGGTCGGCTCGGCGGCGGTCGGCCAGTGATCGACGCCGGACACCTGATGGGCGAGCTGGTCGACCGGGGCGTCAGCCTGGTGTCCGGCGTGCCCTGCTCCTACCTGACCCCGGTGATCAACCGGGCCATCTCCGACCCGCGGGTGCGCTACCTGGGCGCCACCCAGGAGGGCGAGGCCGCGGCGGTGGCCGCCGGGGCCTGGCTCGGCGGGGGCCTGGGCTGCGTGATCGGCCAGAACTCGGGCCTGGGCAACATGATCAACCCCCTGACCTCGCTGCTGCACCCGGCCCGGATCCCGGCCCTGGTGCTGGTGACCTGGCGCGGGGAGCCGGGCCGGCCGGACGAGCCGCAGCACGAGCTGATGGGCCGGACCACCACCGCGCTGCTCGACGTGGTCGAGGTCCCGTGGGAGCTGATGCCGCAGGACCCGGATTCGCTCCCGGGCGTGCTGGACCGGGCCTGGCAGCAGATGGCCAAGACCGGCCGCCCGGCCGCCCTGGTCATCTCCAAGGACACCGTGCAGCCCGAACCGCTGGACGAGCCCGGGCTCGGCCTGGACCCGGCCGTCGTGGTCCGCAGCTCCGGCCGCCCGGAACGTCCGGCCCGGGCCGACGTGCTGCGCGCACTGCTGGACGCGGTCCCGCCGCACGCCGCGATCATCTCCACCACCGGGTTCACCAGCCGCGAGCTGTACACCCTGGACGACCGCGACCAGCACTTCTACGTGGTCGGCGCGATGGGCTCGGCCGCCTCGATCGGCCTGGGCGTCAGCACCCAGACACCCCGGCCGGTGCTCGTCGTGGACGGCGACGGCGCGCTGCTGATGCGGCTGGGCAGCCTGGCCACGGTCGGCGCGCACCAGCCGGACCGGCTCGTGCACCTGGTCCTGGACAACGGCCAGCACGAGTCCACCGGCGGCCAGCGCACCGTCTCCGAAGGCGTCGACTTCGCCGGGGTGGCCGCGGCCTGCGGCTACCGGCAGGTCTACACCGCGGCCGACACCGAGGAACTGATCGGGCTGCTCGGCAGCGCACTGGCCGGCGGCGGACCGACCCTGATCCACCTGCCGATCCGCCCCGGCTCGATGGCGGGCCTGGGCCGGCCCACGGTCACTCCGGCCGAGGTGGCCGAACGGTTCCGGGCCTTCACCGCGGCCCCGGTGGCCGAACCGGCCCCGGCCCTGTCCGGGGAGGCGGTGTCCTGATGGCCCAGACCCACCCGGTGGCCGTGATCCACGGCCGCTTCCAACCCCTGCACCTGGGCCACCTCGAATACCTGCTCGCCGGGGCCGAGCGGTCCCGGATGCTGATCGTCGGGATCACCAACCCCGACCCCTGGCAGACCGCGGTGGAGGAGACCGACCCGTCCCGCAGCCTGGACGGCTCCAACCCGTTCACCTACTACGAGCGCTACCTCATGGTCGAAGGCGCGCTGCGCGAGGCCGGGGTGCCGGACGAGCGGATGCGGATCGTGCCGTTCCCGCACAGCTTCCCGGAACGCCTGCGCCACTACGCGCCGCCGGACGCGGTCTACCTGCTGACCGTCTACGACGACTGGGGCGACGAGAAGCAGTCGCGGTTCCAGAGCCTGGGCCTGCACACCGAGATCATGTGGCGGCGCCTGGACAAACCGATCAGCGGAACCCGGGTGCGCCAGGCCATCGCCGCCGGCGCGGACTGGGAGGACCTGGTGCCCCCGGCCGTGGCCCGGGTGATCAAGGAGAGCGGAGCCGATGCCCGAATCACACAGTGACCCGACAAGCAGTGACCCGGTGACAGGCCGCGGCCGGGTGGTGATCGTCGCGCTGTGCGGCGGCGGGGACCGGCCGATCGCCGCGCTCGGCGGACGCACGCCGTTCGAAGCCGCACGCACCCCGCACCTGGACGCGCTCGCCGCCCGCGGCGTCAGCGGCCTGCTGGAGGTGATCTCCCCGGAGGTCCCGCCGGAGTCCGACTCCGGCACCATGGCCCTGCTCGGCTACGACCCGCTGCGCTACTACACCGGCCGCGGGCCGCTGGAAGGGCTCGGCATGGGCTTCTGGACCTCGGCCGGGGAGGGCTCCTCGGTCGCGTTCCGGATCAACTTCGCCAGCTGGAACCCGCAGACCGGCCGGCTGGACCGGCGCACCTCGCGCGACCTGTCCGACGACGAACTCGCCGTGCTGGTCCGGGAGATCACCGCCGGGGTGAAACTGTCCGGCGGGGCCACGTTCAGCCTGACCGGCTTCGGCCGGCACCGCGGCATCCTGGCCTTCCACAGCGCGCACGAACCGCTCGGCGGGCTGGTGGCCAACACCGACCCCGGGTTCGCCAACGTCGGCCCGTTCGGCATCCCGGTCAAGGTGCCCGAGGCCCGGCCGCTGCCCAGCCGCGCCCTGACCGAGGGCGACCTGCCCGCGCAGCGCACGGCCGACCTGGTCAACGAGTTCGTCGCGGCCAGCGCCGCGGTGCTCGAGGCCAGCGAGGTCAACGCGGCCCGGCGCGCGGCCGGCCGGCGCCCGGCCAACCTGCTGCTGATCCGCGACGGCGGCGACACCCTGCCGGACCTGCCGCCCTTCGACGCCGGCAGCCTGCGGATGTACGGGCAGGTCCCGGCCGAACGCGGCCTGGCCAGCCTGATCGGCGCGCACTTCGTCACCTCGAAGACCGCGCGCGGGCAGAGCGACGTCGAGTTCTACACCGAGCTGTCCGCGACCGTCGCCGCAGACCCCTGCGACGTGGTGTTCGCGCACCTGAAGGGCCCGGACGAACCCGGCCACGACTCGCAGCCCGAGGCCAAGGTGACCGCGATCGAGGAGATCGACGAGTTCTTCGTCGGCCCGCTGGTCGCGCTGCTGCGGCCGCAGGACACGTTCGTCGTCACCTGCGACCACTGCACCCCCTGCGACCTGGGCATCCACTCGCCCGACCCGGTGCCGACGGTGGCCGCCGGGCCCGGGATCAGTGCCGACAGCGCACAGGAGTTCCACGAGCGGGCCGCCGCGGCCGGCGGCCTGCCGGTCGCCCGCGCGAGTGACCTGCTGGCCTGGATCCGCGCCGCCGACCCGGCCGCCGAGGCCGAACCGGCCGGGATCGGGAGCGCACGGTGACCGTCACCGAACTGCGGCTGCGCGGCATCCTGGACTCCCGGGCCGAGGTGACCCTGGAGGCCGAACTCACCCTGGACGGCGCCTTCACCGCCCGCGGCTCCTGCCCCCGGGCCATCGCGCCCGGCCGCCGGGAACGGCCGATCGGCGGGTCGGCCGCCCTCGGCGCCCTGCCGGACCAGGCCGAACAACTGCTCGCCCTGGTCGGCGGGCCCGGCATCGACGGCCAGGCCGGCCTGGACGCCGCGCTGGCCGCGCACACCGACGCGATCGGGGTCTCGGCCACCCTCGCGGTGTCCGTCGCCTACGCCCGCGCGGCCGCCGCCGCCCAGGACACCCACCTGTGGCGCTACCTGGCCGACCTGGCCGGGTCGAGCCCGGCGCTGCCGGCCCTGCTGGTCAACGTCTTCTCCGGCGGCATCCACAGCAGCGGCCCCCCGGACGGCTACCAGCAGGTCATGGTGATCCCGCGGACCGGCTCCCTGGTCGGCGACATCGACGCGGCCTGCCGGGTCTGGTCGGCGGCCTACGCCCTGGCCGCGGCCCGGTTCGGCGAGCCGAGGCTGTCGGCCTCCAGCGGCATCTCGGTCCCGGTCGACAGCGCCGCGCAACTGGACCTGCTGGACCAGGCGATCGAGCGCTGCGGCCTGGCCGGATCGGTCAGCGTGGGCGTGGACGTGGCCGCCGAACACCTCTACGCCGACGGCGCCTACCGGCTGGCCGGGCGGACCCTGACCCCCGCGGACCTGGCCGAGGTCCTGACGGCGCAGACCCGCCGATACGGCCTGACCTACATCGAAGACCCCTTCGACCCGGCCGACGAGGAGGCCTGGCGCAGCCTGCGGGCCGCGCTGCCGGCCGCGGCCCGGGTGATCGGCGACGACCTGTTCGCCAGCGACGCCGAGCGGATCGACCCCGGCCTGGCCGACGGCGTCCTGCTCAAACCCAGCCAGATCGGCACCGTCAGCGGCCTGGTGAGGGCCGCCGCCCGGGCCCGGCGGGCCGGGATGGCGATCGCCGTCTCGCACCGCTCGGGCGAGACCGACGACACCGTGATCTGCGACGTCGCCGCCGCTCTGGGCGCGGACCTGATCAAGGTCGGCGGCCCGCGCCGCGGCGACCGGCTGGCCAAGTACAACCAACTGCTCCGGCTGGCCGAACACGTGCCCGCCGCGTCCCCGACAGCACTTTTAGGAGACCACCGATGACGACCCACGCCCGCCGGTTCCGCGAACTGATGGATGCCCCCGAGATCCTGGTCGTGCCCAGCGCGTACGACGCACTGTCGGCCAAGGTGATCGAGCAGACCGGGTTCAAGGCCGTACACATGACCGGTTCCGGGACCTCGGCCAGCATGCTCGGCATGCCCGACCTCGGTTTCACCACCACCACCGAGATGGCCTGGAACGCCAAGAACATCACCATGGCGGTCGACCTGCCGGTCATCATGGACATCGACGCCGGCTACGGCAACGCGATGAACACCTGGCGCTGCGTGCGCGAGTTCGAGCGGGCCGGCATCGTCGGCGGGCACCTGGAGGACCAGGTCGTGCCCAAGCGCTGCGGCCACCTCGAAGGCAAGCGGCTGATCAGCACCAAGGAGATGGTCGGCAAGATCGAGGCGGCGGTGGAGGCCAAGAGCGACCCGGACTGGACCCTGATCGCGCGCACCGACGCCCGGGAGAAGCTGGGCCTGGACGAGGCGATCAAACGCTCCCGCGAGTACGTCGCGGCCGGCGCCGACTGCATCTTCCTGGAGGCGATGCTCTCGGTGGACGAGATGAAGCGGGTGCGCGACGAGATCGACGCCCCGCTGCTGGCCAACATGGTCGAAGGCGGCAAGACCCCCTGGCTGACCTCGAAGGAGCTGGAGGCGATCGGCTACAACCTGGCGATCTACCCGCTCTCGGGCTGGCTGGCCGCGACCTCGATCCTGCGCAAGATGTTCGCCGCGCTGCGCGACGAGGGCACCACCCAGAACTTCTGGGACCAGTACGGGCTGAAGATGAGTTTCGAGGAGCTGTTCGAGGTCTTCGACTACTCCCGGATCTCCGAACTCGAGGCCCGGTTCGTCGTGCGCGAAGACGACGAGGACGGCGTGTAGCCGTGTTCCTCGACGGAAGTCTCAAGACTCCCGGCGGTGAGCGCCCGGTCCACGACCGCTGGACCGGGCGCGCCCTGGGGGCGATGCCGCTGGACTCGGCCGAGGACGTGGACGGCGCGGTCCGCGCGGTGGCCGCCCGCCGCCGGGTGCTGCCGGCCGCCGACCGGGCCGCGATCCTGGTCCGCTGCGCCGACGCGCTGACCGCCCGGGCCGGGGAGTTCGCCGAGCTGATCACCGGGGAGGCGGGCGTGTGCCTGCGCGAGACCACCCGGGAGGTGGGCCGGGCCGCGGCGAACCTGCGGGTGGCCGCGGCCGAGGCCGAACGGGTGCGCGGGGAGTCGATCCCGGTGCCCGGGCACGCCCGGCTCGCGGTCACCGTGCCCGAGCCGGTCGGCGTGGTGGCCGCGATCACCCCGTTCAACCGGCCGCTGAACCAGGTCGTGGTCAAGCTCGCGCCCGCGATCGCGGCCGGCTGCGCGGTGGTGCTCAAGCCCTCGGAGAAGACCCCGCTCACGGCCCTGGCCTTCGCCGAGATCCTGGTCGCGGCCGGTTTCCCGGCCGAGATGCTGGCCGTGGTGACCGGCGAGCCGGGCGTGGTCGGCCCGGCCCTGGCCGGGCACCCGCTGGTCGACATGGTCACCTTCACCGGCTCGGTCGCGGCCGGGCGCAAGGTGGCCGCGGCCGCGGCCGGACGCAAGGTGCTGCTGGAACTGGGCGGCAACGACCCGCTGATCGTGCTCGCCGACGCCGACCTGGCCAAGGCCGCGCAGCTGGCCGCGGACGGCTCCTTCGCCACCGCCGGCCAGTCCTGCCGCGGGATCAAACGGATCCTGGTCCAGGACTCGGTCGCCGACGCCTTCATCCCGCTGCTGGTCGCCGCCGCCCGGACCAAGACCTTCGGCGACCCGCACGACCCGGCCACCGACGTCGGCCCGCTGGTCGACGAGGCCGCCGCGATCGAGGTCGCGGCCCGGGTGGACGCGGCCGTGGACGCCGGCGCGCAGCTGCTGCTCGGCGGCACCCGGACCGGCGCCCTGGTCCGGCCGACCGTGCTGGACCGGGTCCCCGCCGACGCGACACTGGTCACCCGGGAGACCTTCGGCCCCGTCGCCCCGGTGATCCGGGTCCAAGACGCCGACGAGGCGGTGGCCGTGGCCAACTCCACCCCCTACGGCCTGCAGTCCGGCGTGCTGACCCGGGACACCGAGCTGTTCTGGCGGATCGCCGCCCGGCTGCGGGTCGGCGCGGTCAACCTCGGTGAGGGCCCGCAGTTCGACTCCCCGCACATCCCGTTCGGCGGCGTCAAGGCCAGCGGGGTCGGGCGCGAGGGGATGCGGTACGCCATCGGCGAGATGAGCGTCGTCAAAACCATCACCGTGCCGTATGGAGACTGATATGAACCATTGCATAGTCATCGGGTACCACGAGACCGAGGTGTCCGGGGACGAGCTCGAACTCGCCCTGGCCGAGACGGAGTTCATCCCGGCCCCGGTGCGCAGCCTGCGCCGCACCAACGTCGGCCTGAACGGGGTGTACCGGCCGTATCTGGACGCGTTCAGCCGCGCCCACGACCCGGCCCCGGACGGCGGCCTGTACACCGTCGCCGAACTGCCCAGCCTCGGCACCCTCTACCTGGTCAACCACCTGCGCCGGCACGGCCACCCGGCCGACTTCGTCAACTGCTTCACCTACGAGAAGGACCAGCTGGCCGCGCTGCTCGCGGACAAGCCCTTGTCCGTGGCCATCACCACCACCTTCTACATGATGGCCGGCCCGGTGATCGAGATCATCGAGTTCATCCGCCGGCACAACGCGGACGTGCCGATCATCGTCGGCGGCCCGCTGGTGGACAACAACTGCCGCGAGGCCGATCGCGAGCGCCTGCAACGGTTCTTCGAGCGCACCGGCGCCGACGTCTACGTGTGGGAGTCGCAGGGCGAGGACACCCTGCTGCAGGTGGTCGACGCGATCGCCTCCGGCACCGACCTGGCCGGGGTGCAGAACCTCTACCTGCGCGGCCAGGACGGCCGCTGGAAGCTGACCCGCAAGCGCCCGGAGGCCAACAACCTCAACGAGTGCTCGGTGGACTGGTCCTCCTTCGACCCGGCCCGCCTGGGCCCGACCCTGTCCACCCGGACCGCGCGCAGCTGCGCCTTCGAATGCGCGTTCTGCGACTACCCGACCCGGGCCGGCGCGCTGGCCCTGGCCGACCTGGCCACGGTCGAACACGAACTCGAACAGCTCGCCGCGATGGGCGTGCGCCGGCTGGCCTTCATCGACGACACGTTCAACGTCCCGATGCGCCGGTTCAAGGAACTGTGCAAGATGATGATCCGGCGCGACTTCGGGATCGAATGGTTCTCCTATTTCCGTTGCGGGCACGCGAAAGACCCGGCTGTCTATGATCTGATGTACGAGGCCGGATGCCGCGGCGTGCTGCTGGGCATCGAGTCCGGCGACGACAGAGTACTGCGCAACATGGACAAGCGCGCCTCGGTGGACGACTACCGCTTCGGCATCGAGCAGCTGCGCAAACACGACATCTTCACCCACGCCTCCTTCGTGGTCGGATTCCCCGGCGAGAGCGAGGAGACGGTCGAGAACACGATCTCCTTCCTGCAGGAGGCCGGCCCGAACACCTTCGCGGTCAACCACTGGTACTACCTGCACTCGACCCCGGTGCACGCGCGCGCCGCCGACTTCGAGCTGACCGGCTCCGGCTACACCTGGAAGCACGCCACCATGGACTCCACCGGCGCCCTGGACGCGGCCGACCACATCTTCTCCTCGGTCGACCAGGCCGCCTGGATGCCGGTCAACGGCCTGGACTTCTGGGGCGTGCCGTACCTGATGGGCAAGGGGATGAAGCCCGAGCAGATCACCCGGTTCCTGCATCTGGCCAAGCCGCTGAACCCGGCCGCCCGGGCCGCGCCCGGGGTCACCGCCGAGGCGACCGCCGCGGCCGAGCAGCGCTTCACCGACTTCTGCGCCGGCCTGGACCTGGCCCCCGCGCGCTACCGGAACATCCCCGACTGACGCAGCACCCGTACCGAGGAAGGGCACCGAGCATGACGACGCTGGAGAACCCGGCCGAACCCGAGTACTTCCCCGAGGTCTTCCCCCGGGACGACTTCCCGCGCTACCACTGGACCGAGCGCCCGCCGGACCTGCCGACCGACGTGTGGATCTCCGAGACCACGCACCGGGACGGGCAGCAGGGCGGCCTGCCGCTGAACACCGAGACCAGCATCGAGATCTACGACCTGCTGTGCGAGGTGTCCGGGTCGTCCGGGGCGATCCGGCAGGCGGAGTTCTTCCCGTACCGCAAGTCCGACCGCGACGCGCTCGAGTACGCGATCGACCGGCACAAGAACGGCGCGCCGCTGGAGCCGACCACCTGGATCCGCGGCCGGCGCGAGGACGTGCTGCTGATCAAGGACCTGAACATCGTGGAGACCGGGCTGCTCAGCTCCTCCTCGGACTATCACACCTACCACAAGTTCGAGAACGGCGACCGGGCCAAGGCCGCGAAGATGTACCTGGAAGCGGTGCAGATCGCGCTGGACCACGGCATCCGGCCGCGGGTGCACTACGAGGACACCACCCGGTCCTCGCCCGGCTACGTCGAATGGCTCACCGAGCAGGTGCTGGAACTGGCCGGCGCGTACCCGGCCGCCCTCGCCCCGCGGTTCCGGATCTGCGACACCCTCGGCATCGGCCTGCCGTTCGAGGACGTGGAACTGCCGCGCAGCATCCCGCGCTGGATCCGGCTGATGCGCGGCCTGGGCCTGAGCTCCGGCCAGATCGAGCTGCACCCGCACAACGACACCGGCCTGGCCCTGGCCAACTGCCTGGCCGCGATCCGGGCCGGCTGCGGCGTGATCAGCGGCTGCTGCCTGGGCGTGGGCGAGCGCACCGGCAACGCGCCGGTGGAGGCGGTGATCGTGCACATGCTCGGCATGGGTTTCTGGGAGACCGGGCAGATCGACCTGAAACTGATCAACCGGCTGGCCGACCTGTACACCGAGCTCGGCGTCGGCCCCTCGGCGAAGTACCCGCTGTTCGGCAAGGACGCCTACGTCACCCGGGCCGGCATCCACGCCGACGGCCTGAACAAGTTCTGGTGGATGTACACCCCCTTCAACGCCCCGAAGCTGGTCGGCCGCGAACTGGAGGTGGCGCTGACCAAGGACGGCGGCCAGGCCGGGATCACGTTCCTGCTCACCAAGCACCTGGGCGGCGAGTACGCGAAGGAGGACCCGCGGGTGGTCAAGGTCAAGGCCTGGGTCGACGCGCAGTTCGACGGCGGCCGGGTCTCCCCGATCGAGTGGGCCGAGCTCGCGCCGGTCGCGGCCGAGGCCTTCGCCACCGAGGGGGACCAGTGAGCGCCGACGCGCAGACCAGCGGCGGAACGGGTACCGCCGACGCCGACTACGGGATCGACGACGCCTCGCCCGGCTGCCCGGTCGTGCGCGCCTTCGAGCGCGTCGTGGACGCCGCCCCGGACAGCCCGGCCGTGCTGGTGGCCGACCGCGAGGTGAGCTTCGCCGAGCTCGACGCCCTGGCCAACGCGGTCGCGCTGCGGCTGCTGGACCAGCCCGGCGGCCCGGACAGCCCGGTCGCGCTGCTGGTCGAAGACCCGGTGCTGATGATCGCGGCGCAGCTCGGCACGCTCAAGGCCGCGCGCCCCTACGCCGTGGTCAACCCCGGCTTCCCCGCCGCCCAACAGCACAAACTGCTGACCGGCCTGCACGCCGGACAGGTGCTGACGGACCAGAAGTCCGTCCCGGCCGTCGACGCGACCGTGCTGACCCTGTCCGGCCTCCAGCCGACCACGCAACGGCCGACGAGCACGGTGGCCGTGACCGCGGGCGACCTGGCCTACGTCCTGTTCACCTCCGGCTCGACCGGCGAACCCAAGGGCGTCGCGCAGAACCGCGCCGACATGATGCAGAACGTGCTGCGCCACGCGCCGCTCGGCATCGGACCGGCCGACCGGGTCACCCTGATCAGCTCGGACGGCGTGATCAGCGCCGTGTCGAACCTGTACATCGGCCTGCTCAACGGCGCGGCCGTCGCACCGTACTCCTACCGCCGCGACGGCGTGCACGAGATGGTCGACTGGATCGGCGAACTCGGCGTCACCGTGTTCTACGCCTTCCCCTCCTTCCTGCGCCAGGCGGTCGCGGCCGCCCCCGGCGCGAGCGCAAACTCGGTCCGGCTGACCTACCTCGGCGGCGAACCCGTCCTGCCCAGCGACTTCGCCGCCCTGGCCCGGCTGTTCCCCAACGCGGTCCGGGCGACCGGGCTCAACTCCACCGAAACCGGCCTGACCAGGCTGTTCCAACTGCCCTCGGGCGAACCGGCGCCGAACCCGGTGCCGCTGGGCGGCCCGGTCGCCGGCGTGGACACGGTCCTGGGCGAGGACGGCCGGATCGTCATCCGCAGCGCCCACGTCCGCCCGCTGCTGTGGACCCCGGACGGCCCGGTCGCCCTGACCAAGCCCGCCGACGGCGACGAGACCGAACCGGCGGTGCACGAACTGACCACGGGCGACCGCGGCGCCATCGACCCGGCCGGGCACCTGGTGCACCTGGGCCGCGCCGACATGATGATCAAGGTGCGCGGTTTCCGGGTCGAACCGACCGAGGTCGAAGCCGCCCTGACCGGGATCCCCGGCGTGGCCGAGGCCGGCGTGCTGGCCTACGGCGACACGCCCGAGCAGACCGAACTGGCCGCGGTGGTCACCGTGACCGACCCCGCACTCGACCCGGCCGCGATCCGCGGACACGTCCGCGACCTGCTGCCCCCGGGCATGGTGCCCACCCGGGTGGTCGTGTGCCGCGAACTGCCCCGCACCGCCAACGGCAAGCTGAACCGGCGCGAACTGGCGTCCCTGGTCGCGGCCCAGGCCGTCGCCGAGGCCTCGGCCGGCGCGGTTGCGACGCTCGTCGCCGAGCCGACCGTGATCGAGTCGGCCGCGCCCGCTGCCGCGCCCGCCGCAGCCGCGACCTCCGACACCTACGACCGGCTGCTCGCCATCTGGCGCACGGTGCTGCGGACCACCGAGATCGGCGCCGAGGAGGACTTCTTCGTGCTCGGCGGGACGTCGATCTCCGCGCTGAGCGTGATCTCCCGGGTGCGCAAGGAGTTCGGCGTGCCGGTCCGGCTGGCCGTGCTCTTCGAGACCCCCACGCTCGCGGCTCTGGCCGAGGCCGTCGACGCGTCGAAGGCCGCCGCGGCCTCGGCCTGACTAGCATTGCGTACCAAGACAGATCAGTACCCAGACCCGGAAGCGGTTCCCATGACAGACGACCTCTCCATCCGCCTCACGCGGGAAGCGGACATGCAAGCACACTGCGACATCGTGAACCGCTACATCGAGGGGACCACGATCAACTTCCGGATGGAGCCGCAGACGCCGCAGGAGTGGTGCGAGGACTGGAAGAAGCTGAGCGACACCCATCCCTGGCTGGTCGCCGAGGACGCGGACGGCCTGGTCCTGGGCCTGGCCTACGCCTCGCCGTGGAAGCCGCGGCCGGCGTACGGCTGGTCGGTCGAGACGACGGTCTACGTGCGCGACGGCCAGCACCGGCGCGGCGTGGGCCGCCGGCTCTACGCCCGGCTGCTGCAGATCCTGGACGCCCAGGGCTACCAGAGCCAGATCGGCGTGATCGCGCTGCCGAACGAGTCCAGCGTCGCCCTGCACGAGGCCATGGGCTTCGAACACATCGGGACCCTGCGCAACGTCGGCTTCAAGCACGAGGGCTGGCGCAGCACCGGCCTGTGGCAGCGCAGCCTGAACCAGGACGGGGCCGCCCCGCCCCGGCTGCTGCCGGTCTCCCTGGCCTACGGCGGCGACGGGGGCGGGGCATGACCGCGGCCGAAGCGGACCTGGTCCGGGAACTGCTGGAACTGAACCGCGCCAGGCCCGAGATGACGCTGGCACAGCGGCGCGAGCTGTATGAACGGGCCGACGCCGCGTTCGCCGACCTCGATGGTGACGGTGACGCCGCCGACCCGGCGGCCCAACTGGTCGCCGTCGGCCAGGCCACGGCGCTGTGGGCGCACCGGGCTGCGGACTCCCGCCCGACCGTGCTCTACCTGCACGGCGGCTCCTACACGATGGGTTCCCCGCGCTCGCACCGGCACCTGGCCAAGGAAGTCGGGATCCAAGCCGCCGCCTCGGTACTGGTGCTCGACTACCGCCGCCCGCCCGAGCACCCGTTCCCGGCCGCGGTCGACGACGCCATGGCCGCCTACCATCACCTGCGCGAGCAGGGCGTGCCCGCGGAGCGGATAGCGCTGGCCGGGGACTCGGCCGGGTCGGGCCTCGCGCTGGCCCTGCTGCAACGCCTGCGCGAGCTCGCCGAGCCGCTGCCCGCCGCCGCGGCCTGCCTGTCCCCGTGGACCGACCTGAGCTGCGGCTTCTCCAGCCACGACACGCTCGCCGAGCGCGACCCGGTCCTGCGCACCGACGACCTGCGGGCGATGGGCCGGCTCTACCTCGGCGGCGCCGACCCGCACACCCCGCTCGCCTCCCCGGCCTTCGCCGACCTGGCCGGCCTGCCGCCGCTGCTGGTCCAGGTCGGCACCGAGGAGATCCTGCTCGACGACGCCGTGGTGCTGGCCGACCGGGCCCGGGCGGCCGGAGTCCCGGTCGAGTTCGAACTGTGGCCCGGCATGTTCCACGTCTGGCACTACTACTTCCCGCTGTTGAGCGAGGGCCGCGAGGCGATCGCGTCGATCGGCCGCTTCATCGCCGCGCACGCCGGCGGCGGCGCGGCCGTCGCCGTCACGGCTCCGTCGACGTCGATACCGTCTCCGCGGTCTGCAGGTCGCCGCGATCACGCTGGTCCGTGAGCTGCTCCGCGAGCTCCTGCTCCTCGGCCGCCGCGATCCGGGCCTGGTGCCGTTCGACCGCCGCCACGGCCGGTTCGATCAGCAGTGCGCCCAGGCCGAACAGCGCGGCCAGGAACAGCCAGCCGTACTCGCGGTGCGCCACGATGGCCGTCATCAGCAGCGGGCCGAGGATGTTCTGCGCCACCGGACCCAGGTTGAACGCGCCGAGGTACTCGGCCCGGCGCGCCTCCGGGGAGCACTCGAAGGACAGCGCCCAGCCGCCCGCCGACTGCCACAGCTCCCCGGCGGTCAGCGCGACCGCACCGAGCACCAGCGCCGCGAACACGACCACCCGGTCGCCCAGCGGCGCCGCGGCGAACAGCAGGCAGCACACCACCAGGGCCCCGGCGGCCCGGCGCAGGGCCCGCCCGCCGAACCCCGGCTCGTTGCTCCCGCGCGCGGCCGCGATCTGCAACAGCACGGCCAGGGCGGTGTTGAGCACGAACACGATCGACACCGTCCACTGCGGGGCCCCGGTGGCCAGCACCCACAGCGGAATCGCGATCGACAGGATCGAGATGTGCAGGGAGAAGAAGCCGTTGAGCATGGCCAGGTTCAGAAACCGCCAGTCCCGGATCCCGGACGGGTAACCGCGCCGGGCCGTCGCGGCCTTCGCGGCCCCGGCGGCCACCCGCAGCGAGACCAGCAGCAGCACCGAGGCCAGGAACGTGGCCGCGTTGGCCAGGAACAGGCTCCGGTAGGCCCAGAGGCTGTGCATGGCGAACACCGGCACGGTGGCCAGCGCGCCGACGGAGTAGCCCACGTTGCGCACCGAGCGCATGATCGCCATCGTGGAGACCCGCTCCTCGCCGGTCATCACGGCGCTGACCACGGCCTGGGTCGCCGGCGAGACGGAGCTGGCCGCGATGCTCAGCCCGACCGCCGCGGCCAGGAAGCCGCCGAAGCCGGTGACGAAGGTGAGCGCGACCAGCATCACGGCCCGCCAGGCCTGCAGGGCCATCAGCACCCGCTTGACCCCGAGCCGGTCCCCGAGGATGCCGAGCGGGACGGTGGCCGCCAGCCCGGCCAGCCCGGCCAGGGTCAGCCCGAGGCCGACCTCGGCCGCGGACAGCCCGATCCCGCGGACGAAGAAGAGCACCGAGCCGGACAGGTACAGCCCGGTGCCCAGCGAGTCGGTCATGGTCACCGTGACCAGCTTGCGCCCGGCCGGTGTCGCGGGCAGATAAGCGCGTAGGAAGGCTCGACCCTTGATAAGCAATCACCCCAGTGATGTCCGCGAAACAGACAGTTAACAAACCTATGGCAAATTCCTGATGCCCCTTTGGATACTATCGCAGACGTTGCGCCTGACAACCGGGAGTCACCCATGCACGAAGTGACCGCGGTCATGGCCGGATTCGGCGCGGGCATCCTCCCGGGCCTGGACGCGGTGCTGCCGCCGGCCAGTCTGCTGGTGGTCGAGGACCCGGACGTCGCCGCCGCCCGGGATGTACGCACCCGTATGCGCGCGTTCCCCTGCGTCGCAGGGCTCGTGGAGGCGCCGATCCAGGACGAGGCCGGAGCCGAGGACGTCGCCCGCGCGCTCGAACCGCGACTGCCCGGAACGGTCGCCGCGATCCTGCCCGGACTGGAATACGGCGTCGTCGGCGCCGCGGCCCTCGCCGAGGCCCGCGGCCTGCCCGGCGCCGGCCTGGCCGCCGCCCGGATCCTGCGCGACAAGGCCTCGCTGCGCCAGGCCGCGGACCGCGGCGCACTGGCCCAACCGGCCTGGCGCGAGGTCGCCGCCGCGCAGGACGTACGCGACTTCGTCCGCGGCCCGTACGTCCTGAAACCCGGCAACCGCCAGGCCAGCATCGGCGTGCAGCTACTGGACGAGTCCGACGACATCGACGCGGCCTGGGCCCGGACCGTCGGCACCGTCGAACCCCTGATGCTCGCCCCCGGCGCAGCCCCGCCGCGCTACCTGGTCGAATTCCGGCTGCACGGCCCCGAGGTGAGCATCGAAGCACTCGTACACCAGGGCGACATTCTGTTCTCGAACGTCACCGCCAAAGCGGTGCTGCCGGGCCGACACCCGGTGGAACTCGGCCACACGGTTCCGGCCGCGCTCGACCCCGACGTCACAGAACGCTTGAACGCGGCCCTGGCCGTGCTGGTCGCCGCGACCGGCTTCGCCAGCGGAACCCTGCACAGCGAATGGATCCTGGTCGACGGCGTCCCGCACCTGGTCGAATGCGCGGGCCGCCTGCCCGGCGACGAGATCGTCCCCCTGATCGACCTGGCCTACGGCGGCAGCCTGGTCGCCGACCTGCTCGCCGTCCTGTCCGGCCGCCCCCCGACCCGCCCGCCGGCCGCCGGCCGCGGCGCCGCCGTGCACTTCCTGACCGCGCCGTCCGGGCTCATCGTGCGGGTCTCCGGCACGCAGGCCGCCACGCAGGCCGAGGGAGTGGTCGACCTGAAGGTGACCGTCCAACCCGGGGCCCGGGTCGGCGAGCTGCTCTCCTCCTGGGACCGGGCCGGCCGGGTCATCGCCACCGGCCCGACCGGCCCCGAGGCCGCCGCGAACGCCGCGGCCGCCGCCAGCCGGATCGAGATCGCGACCAGCCGGGCCGCCATCGTCGACATCGGCGACCCGCGCGGCGAGGCGGACCGCTGGCCGGCCCGCCCCGACGACCCGCGCACGGGCCTGCCCTGGGCCGCCGGGGCCGAGGAGTCGCCCCGTTTCCTGGGCCTGGCCCGGGACAAGCCGGACGATCAGGCCCCTGTCCCGGCCGAGGACCACGGCCAGGGCCGGTACCGGTACCGGGATTACGAACCCCGCAACGACATACCCGGTCCTGCCCTGTGGCTGCGGGACTCCGGCGGCCCGGCGACCCGGATGAACATCGTCGATGTGGTCAGCGGCGCCATGGGTGATGTGCCGGTGGATGCCGAGAAGCTGGAGGCTGCCCGAGCCGCCTACCCGAAGCAACTGGTCAGCGCCGCAACGGCGTACGGCTCGCCTCTCGTCGTCGCCGATCGAGGTTGCACGACGGCGGATCTGGAGGCCCTGGTCGCGGGCTTCGTAGGCCGAGCCCGCGAGACGGGCAGCACCCCGGCCTTCCTGCATGTCCCCGAAGGCGATCGGCTTCTCGACGTACTCGGGTCGGCGGGCTTCCGCACCGGCGTCACGGACCTGTATCCCATCCTGGACCTGCCCGGAACCAGCCCGGACGACTATCTCGCGGCCCTGACGAAGAAGCAACGCGGCAACGTACGCACCGAAATCGCCGCCCGCAGCGCCGGGAGCACCGAGACACACATCGGCGAAGACGCGCGCATCCACCTGGCCGAGGCGTCGCGCCTGAACGCCACGGCGTACACCCAACGCCGCCAACACGGCGACGTGGAGCGTGCCCAGACGATCTACAGTCGCCTGCTGGACACCTGTGGCGACGACTTCATCCTCACCCTGGTCCGCCATGGCGACAGCGGCCGTCCGGTAGCGTCTGCGGTGCTGATCGCCGGGCAGCGGGATCTGCTGGTTTACAGCGTGGGCCTGGAATTGCCCGACAGCAGGGCCGTAGCAGGCTACTTCAATGCCACCTACTATCTCCCGATCGAATACGCCTACGAACACGGTCTGACCCGCATCCTGCTGGGTCCCACCAGCCGCCGGACCAAGCAACTGCGCGGCGCCCGCTTCATCCCGCTCTACTCCGCCGTCCCCGCCGACGATGCGCTGCTAGGGGACCTACTAACCACCGCCGACACCGCACTCAGGTCTGTCCATGCCGCCCTCAATTCCTGAGCCAGACGCCGCCACTGGCGATACATCCGTCCCCGCTACTGGCGCCTCTGCCTCCGCAACCGCACCTGCCTCCGCCCCTACCGTTACTGCGACATCCGCCCCTGCCACTCCCACCGAGTCGCCTTCCAACCACCCCGACCCGTCCCGCTGGCTACGCACCTACCACAACCCACCCCGAACATCCTTCTCCCTGATCTGCTTCGCCCACGCAGGCGGCAGCGCACCCGCCTTCCGCCCCTGGGCCGAAATCCTCGCCGGGCAGGCAAATCCGAACTCTGTCAGGCTTCTGTCAGTCCAGTACCCCGGCCGCCTGGACCGCACCCGCGAACCATCCGCCACCCGGATAGCCGACATCGCCGAACCCCTGGCCGCAATCCTCGCCGACCACCCCGACCCGATAGTCCTCTTCGGCCACAGCATGGGCGCCGTCATAGCCCACGACGTAGCCGCCACCCTGGAAGCCGCCGACCGCCCACCAGTGGCCCTGGTCATCGCCGGCCGCGAGGCCCCCCACCTGATCACCCAGTCCCAGGACCCCGCCACCGACGCCGAACTCCTGGACATGTGCCGAGAACTGGGCGGCGCCCCACCCGAACTGCTCGACGACGAAGAGATGCGAGAACTGATACTCGCCCCCCTCCGAGCGGATAGCCGGATGCTCCGAACCCACCCGCACACCCCCGCCCGCATGCTGCGCACACCCATCTTCGCCTACTGCGGCACCGAAGACCCCGGCTGCACTCCCGCCCAAATCGCCGGCTGGAGCGCAGTAACCATCGGCCCATTCCACACCCGCATGCTCCCCGGCGGCCACTTCCTCCCACCGGAAGCCGTCACCGACATGCTCGACGACATAGCAACGCACGCAACGCCGCTACTCCCATAGCCCCACGCGATTCGCACCGCCCGGTCAGCGTCCGATCTGGTCCAGGGGACGGAACCGGGCGGCCGACCACTTGTCGTCCAGGGAGACCAGCGAAACGCCGTGCCAGCCCGCGTCGACCAGGGCCGGCATCAGCGCGTCGCGGCTCAGGTCCGAGACGCCGCCCTTGCGGTACGCGATCCACACCTTGCCGTCGGACTTGGCCGCCGCAAGGGTCTTGGGCGCGAACTGGTGTAGCTGGGCGCTGTCCTGGGCGAACAGGACGACCACATCGGCCGTTCCGGTGCCGACCGGCTGCTCGGTCACCGACGGCGGCAGGGTCCCGAGCAGTGCCGCCCGGTCGGCGGGCGGGTTGATCACCGTGAGCGCGCAACCGGCCTTGATGCCGAGCTTCTCCGCTGCTGTCTTGGCCATCGGGTCCTTCTCCTGCACTGGTTCGACGAGTGTCTCAGGGTTCAGGCTTAGGTGGCGCGGGCGAGCTGGCGCGCCAGAAGCGGCGCGGCCTCGGCGAGGCTGGGACCGTACCAAGTCAAGTGTCGGCCACTGACCAACGCCGCGGGCACGCCGGGAAAAGCCTCCGGTCCGTCCTCGGCGCCGAACGCGTACGGCTCGTCGGGCAGCACCACCAACTGCGGCTGCGCGGCGAGCAGCTCGGTCAGCGGAATCGCCGGGTAACGCTCGGGATGGTCGGCATACAGATGGTGCACACCGAGGCGTCGGAGCAGGTCACCGGCGAACGTGTCACGGCCGAGCACCATCCACGGCCGCCGCCAGATCGGCACCACCGCGCGGGCACCGGGCTCCGTCGACGGCTCGGATAGGGCCGGCGGCTGTGTCTGCGACCAGGCCGCTTCGGCATGATCCAGCCACTCCGGTCGCGGCAGCCCGCACGCAACGGTCAGCATCCGGTCCAACGCGGCGAATGCTCCATCCAGGTCGCGCACGACCGTCACCCACACCGGCACGCCCGCCGCCCGCAGCGCCTCCAGGTCAACCGCGCGGTTCTCCTCTTCATTCGCCAGCACCAGATCCGGGCGCAACGCGGCGATCGACGCCGTATCCGGGTTCTTCGTCCCGCCGATCCGCTGCACCTCGAGATCCGCCGGATGCGAACACCAATCCGTAGCCCCGACGAGCAGTTCCGGCGCACTCGCCGCCACGGCCTCGGTCAACGACGGCACGAGTGACACGACCCGTCGTACCCCGCCGACGCGGACGACCTCGCCGAGATCATCACGTTCAACCCGTGCCTGCGCATCGCCCATGAAGCCCACGTTAGCCGCCCCCACCAACATGCAGCCACAACCGTTGCGCGACGGCCATCGCGGCTGCGGCTGCGGCTGCTGCGTACGGCCCGTCGCACACCGCCCAACCGCCCAACCGTCGCGCGCCTGCGCCGCCTTAGTCCACTTCGCTGCTCGCCGCCGCCTCTCCGGCGGCCACCACAGCCGCCCCCGCGGCCGCCGACCGCTCCCGAATCCCGCCCAGGAAGAGCTCCAACCCGTACTCGAACCGGTCGGGCGGGTTCGCGGCCATCACCGAGCCGAGCGCCGCGGCGACCAGCGGCTCTTCGAATTCTGCTTCAGCCTCGCGGGTCGGCCAGTCCTCCCCGCGCGCGGTGATCTCCTGGAGCGCCTGCTCCTCGATCGTGTGCCCGAGAACGTAGCACTGGCCGACGAATGCGGCCCATCCGGCCCGCTCCACCGGAACGCCCGCGGCGCAGAACACTGCGACGACCGCGCCGCCGCCCGCGCGGCTGTTCGGTGCCGAGACGTACGTCCCGGCCACCACCCGCGCTCCGTCCCGGTGGGCCAGCAGCGCCGCCCGGTACCGGTGGGCCAGGCCGATCCAACACCCGGTCGTCGCGTCGCTGGCCTGGTCCTTCGCCATCCTCGCGGTGTTCGCGCCGCTCGCCGCGCACCTCTACCGGCGCCGGGTCACGGACTGAGCCCGTCCGCTCACCCGACCCGCGCCGCCGCTCCGCGCCCCACGCGGCGGCTGAGCCGTCCGTCATCGAGCCCTAACAGGCTCGCCACAAGGCGAATTGCCACCTTGTCCCAGGCGCGCAGGCCCACTACGCTGACCGGCTGTCAGCTGCATAAAGCTGTCTCCGTGCTGGAAAGGTGGGGACCTTGCAAGAATTGCAAGACGATGACGGCACGGCTGCCACAGCGGAGCCTGCTACGGCCAAGACGATCACGTCGACCACGACAACCACGACGACTACGAGCACGACGACGACTTCCACAACCCCCGCACCGCAATCGGCGATCAAGGTCACCGTGCCCCGCGAGTTCCTCCGGGTGGCCAAAACGCGGCCGGACTGGCTGTACGGCATGCTGTCCAGTTGGGTATTCGGGCTCGTATTCTACGCTTACCTCGTCTACTTCACCCATCCCGACCTGGTACATCACCCGCTCCAGACGATCGTCCCGGTGGTCCTGACCGCCCTGGCCGACGGGTCCCTGACCAACCAGCTCGCCGCCGAACCGGAGTGGACCGCCCAAGCCCTGCGCGACGGCCTGGAACCGGCCAAGATCCTGCGCGCCCGCAACATCTTCCTGGTCGGCTGCGAACTGACGTTCGTCGCACTGGTCGTCGGCCTGACGGTGCACCTGTCGCACACCTGGTCCTGGGTCCCGGCCGCGATCCCGCAGGTCGCCGTCCTGCCCCTGCTGCCGATCGCCATCGGCAACATCGCCTCGGTCATCCTGCCGTGCCCCTTCATGCGGCTGCGCCACCGCTTCCAGACCGAATCCACCTGGATTCGCTGGTCGCTCTACGTCGCGGTCCCGTTCGCGCTCAGCAGCGTGGCCCTCGCGATGTACGCCCTGCCCGCGCTGATCCAGCAGCATTTCGAGCCGCACGTGGCGCTGTCCGCGACCAGGCTCACCCACAACACGGCCAGCGCTCTGGAAGCTTCGAAGATATTCCTGTTGACCTGGCTGGTGATCACGCCGTTGTGGCACCTGACCATCTGGTACCTGTCACTCAAGTTCTCCGAGGGGATCGCCCACGTCCGTCGCAAGGGTCTGGTTCGACTGATGGACCACCACACCGGCCTGATCGAGACCCTGGACGACCTGTCCCTCATCGCTGCCACCAAGGCGTTGCCCAACCACGTCAAGGCGATCCCGACCGACCTGAAGGCCGAGCTCAGAAAGATCAGCGAGGAACTCCTGGAAGCCTCCACCACCCTCACCCGGCTCTGACTCCATCACCCGCGCCCACCAAGCCAAAGGCCCCCGAGCTCGCCGCGATGCATTTGCGCATCACGCCAGATCTCAGGGGCCTTCTCTAATTCGCTATTCTTGCCTACAAAACGGGACCAGGCCTCGGAATGAGCGACTCCGCCTGCGGCCGGTCGCAGACCGACACACCCGCGACGCCCGCACCGGTCGTCGTGCTCAGCGACCCGACCCGGTCGTCCATCGTGTCGACGAAGTACAGCAGCGAGCCGTTCGGGCTCACCAGCAGGTCGACCGGGAGCCCGCCGATCGCGTTCTCGTTGTACGACTGCGTGCCGTTGGTGGCGTCGACCGTGCCCAGGCCGCCGTCCACGTTCGCCACGTACAGCATCGTGTCGCCGGCGCTCGCCTGGGCGGAAGCGGTCACGGCACTGAGCGCGGTCACACCTACGCTGGCCAACACGGTGCTCACGGTCAGAGTCACGACCCGTGTACGCAACCTGCGATAACTACTGCGATGCGGATGCCGACGTCCTTCCACGGCACCGCCAAAGGGGATCATGCCTTTCCTGCGGTTTTGCACCTGCCGCGCTGGTAGACCCCACGCGGCATCGTATGCGTGCGAAGTACCGAAGGCCCCCCCTGGTAAGCATGCTGTTTTTCGAGACAGTGTATTAATAGGAGCCTTCGAAAGCATCTTGCCCTGACCCGGCCGCCGCTGTCATTTCCACCGGCTGGCGAGAAGTGGACAGAGATGTTCGGCGCAAGCGATTCGATTGCTCAACCCTTGTAGATCTTTCGATTCGGTGTTAGCTTCGACCTCCTATCTGCTCTGCCCGCGCAGCACCGGCCGCCGGAGGTCCCGATCCCGATGACCAGTCCCACCGCCCCCGCAACCATCGACCGAGACCGCCTGGCCCGCCTGATCCGCCGCGAACGCGAGCAGTTCGCCCAGACCCATCCCGCCTCCGCAGCCGCCTACGCCCGGGCCGGGTCGCTCTTCGGCCGCGTGCCGATGACCTGGATGAACAAGGCCTCCGGCGGCTTCCCGCTCTACCTCGCCGGCGCGCACGAAGCCCGGCTGACCGACATCGACGGCCGCGAGTACGCCGACTTCTCCCTGGGCGACACCGCCGCGATGGCCGGACACGGGCCGAAGCCCGTGCTCGAAGCCGTCCGCCGCCGCAGCGAGGAACTCGGCGGCCTGGCCGTCATGCTGCCCACCGAACAGGCCGAACCGGCCGGTGCCGAACTGGCCCGCCGCTTCGGCATCCCACGCTGGTCCTTCGCCCTGACCGCTACCGACGCCAACCGCTGGGCGATCCGCCTGGCCCGCGCCGTCACCGGGCGCAACAAGATCCTGTTCCACAGCTACTGCTACCACGGGTCTGTCGACGAGTCCCTGATCGTGACCACCCCCGACGGCCGAGGCGGCCCCCGCCCCGGGAACGTGGGCGCGCCGGTCGACGTCACCGAGACCAGCCGGGTCGCCGAATACAACGACCTGGCCGGCCTGGAACGCGAACTGGCCCATGGCGACGTGGCCGCGGTCCTCATGGAGCCGGCCCTGACCAACATCGGGATCGTGCTACCCGAGCCAGGCTATTCAGATGGCGTCAGGACCCTAACTCGCCGCTACGGCACTCTGCTGATCAACGACGAGACCCACACCTTCTGCGCCGGCCCCGGCGGTGCGACCGCGGCGTGGAAGTTGGACCCGGACATGGTCACCGTAGGCAAGGCGATCGGCGGCGGAATCCCAGCCGCCGCCTACGGCCTGTCCGCCGACCTGGCGGACGAGCTCCTGGGCCGCTCCGACCTGGACTTGGTCGACATGGGGGGCGTAGGCGGAACCCTGGCCGGCAACGCACTTTCCATCGCCGCCGTATGCGCCACGCTCACCGACGTACTCACGGACGATGCCTTCGCCCGCATGGACCAGCTAGCCATTCGCTTCGCCGCAGGCGTAGCCGAAGTCATCGCCGAACACGCCTTACCCTGGTCCGTCACCCGCCTGGGAGCCCGCGCTGAATACCGCTTCGCCAAACCCGCCCCCCGCACTGGCACCGAAGCCGCAGCCGCACACGATCAGGATCTAGACGATTACCTGCACACTTACCTCGCCAACCGCGGCGTGCTCATGACCCCGTTCCACAACATGGCCCTCATGTCTCCCGTCACCCGCCAACAGGACGTCGACCTACACTCACAACTCTTCGCCGCCGCCGTCTCCGACCTGCTCTCCACTCACTCCTGATGCCCGGCTCCGCCCACACTCCCGACGCTCCGCTAACCCCCACGGCTCCGCCCACTACCGAGGCTTCACCCGGGCTCTTGACTCCGCCCGCGGCCCCGCCTCCGGCTCCGGCCGCGGGCCCTACTCGCCCGCCGTCCCCGCGTCTCGACGATACCGACAAGCAAATCCTGCGCATCCTCCAAGGCGACGGCCGTATCTCTTACGCCGACCTGGGCCCGGCAGTAGGCCTGTCCGCACCCGCCGCCCGCATCCGAGTCCAGCGCCTTCTAGATGCCGAGGTCGTACGAGTAGTCGGTGTAACCGACCCGATCGCCCTCGGACTACCCACGATGGCGATGCTCGGCGTCCGCGCAGACGGCGACATCCGCCGCGTGGCCGACCAGATCGCTGACTGCACTGGCGTCATCTATCTCGTGCTCACCGCAGGCTCGTTCGACCTGTTCGTCGAGGTGGTATGCCACAGCCCGGCCGAGCTGCTCGACCTGATCAACGACCAGATCAAACCGCTGCCGGGCGTGACGCATGTGGAGACCTTCAGCTACTTCGGTATCCACACTCATCGCTTCGATTGGGTTGTGCCGTAGCTCGGGATCGTCTCGGCCTCAGTTCGGAATCTGGTCCGCCGGCACGATCGGAAACACCGTGATCGTGTTGCCACAGACTCCGAAGAAGGGGATCGTCCCAGTCTTCACGCTGGTCAGCTGGGTGTGTAGCGACTGCGTCTGGTTTGGCGGGATGACCGATATCGTTCCGGCGTTCTCGCACCCGTCGCCCTGATCGTTCGCGGCGTATGCGAAGGTGATCTCCTCGGACGCGCTCTTTCCGGGCGCCACCGTTTGCACCTTCTCCGGCGCGGCGTTGCTGCCCGGGACGCGCTGGGTCGACATGCCCAGCGAGCTTCCACTCGGGTTGAGGAAATCCACGCCGCTGTAGCCGTCGAGCGTGCAGGTGGAAGTAGAGGTGTTGGTCAGCACGAGGAAGGCGATCAGCGTGCCACCGCTGTTCTGCGCGGCGTCGTATGAGGTGGTTGCCTTCAGCTGGCTGGACGTGCAGCTTCCGGCCCCGCCGCTGTTGCTGCTGTTGTCGCCGCTCCCGCTCGTTGCGCTCGCACCAGATCCCGAAGCCGGACCGGTGGCCGTAGCTCCGCCCGACGTGGCCCCCTGGCCCGATACCGCAGTAGTTGATGTGGCCGCCCCTGATGCCGGAGATCCGGCCGAGCTTGTTCCAGTCGATGACGCTTGGCACGAGGTCAACAACACGCCTATCGCGCAGAGTCCGGTGGCGGTTGCGGCCAGGGCGACGTTCGACTTGGTAAACATGCTGGTCCTCGCTGGTCTGGTCTGGCGCCGCAGGTGCTGCGGCAGCTCCTTCGGGGTCCGGGCGGGAGCTGGTCTTTTTTCGCTGTCCCGTCCGGCTTGATCTAAACGATCCCAGCAAGCGCTGGTGCCCCGATGGCTTGCCGCTAGTGTGGTTTCCAGCAGGTGCGATGCATCTCGAATGTCGCTATTGGAGTATCAACCTGGTTTGGTTCAGTTGTGCTCGCAGCAATTTCGGCGAGTGCGGTCCGGGCGGTTCGCGGGGTTGCGCCGCCGTATCAGCTCTCGTCTACTGCTGTGCCTCCGGCGGGCCCAGAACCCCCAAGGATCCTCATAGACCAGTCTATTTGGTTAGTGGGTTACCTTTTGGGTGTGTCGGATCGGGCTCCTCGGCGCCCCAGTCGGCCCGGAGCCTGCCACGCCGGACAGGCCCTATCAACTCCCGGGCTGCGTGCTGTGGGCAGGCTGCTCGCCGCAGTTGATACTCAAGTTCGGGAGTTGACAGGACCTGCCCGGCGTGGCTGTCTTCGTTCCGCCTGGGCCACCGAGGATCCCGATCCGACACAGCCCCAGCTTTGCGCGAGAGTCGCGCGGACCCCTTCAACTACCGCAGCAGCTAGGCGAACCATACAGCTGATACGGCGGGGTGTTGTTGCGCCGGACAAGTTCCCTCGCAAGCGGGCTGCCTCGGCGGTTCTGGCACATGCGGCTGGCGACAGTTGGCTGATACACGACGGGCCATTCGACACCACGACAGTCACCGCGCCGTAGCAGCCCACACCGCACAATGACCCGTGCGCATGTTCTTGTCCAGCGCAGCCGATGCTCGCCGTATCAGCTGTATGGTTCGCCCGACTGCTGCGGTAGTTGAAGGGGTCTGCGCGACTCTCGCGCAAGGCTGGGGCTGTGTCGGATCGGGATCCTCGGTGGCCCAGGCGGAACGAAGACAGCCACGCCGGGCAGGTCCTGTCAACTCCCGCACCCAACCCACAACCACCGCGAGAGCAGATCTCCCAAAGCACCTGGCCCGGGAGTTGATAGGGCCTGTCCGGTGTGGCAGGCTCCGGGCCGCCTGGGGCGCCGAGGATCCCGATCCGACACACCCAAAAAGGTAACCCACCACCCAAATGGACTGGTCGATGGGGATCCTTGGGGGTTCTGGGCCCGCCGGAGGCACAGCAGTAAACGTACGCTGACACGGCGGCGCAACCCACCTCACGCCGCGAAGCAAGCGCGAAGCGCGACAACCCAGCGAAGCAAAACCCCGCGCAGCAACACAAGGCGCAGCAGAACAAAAGCGCAGCTCGATGAGGCGGAGCCAAATAGCCGGTAGCCGAAAGGCAAGTAACCGAAGAATCAGCGAGCGAAGCGATCAAGCCGAAGGGTGGCAGTGGCCTTATGCGCAGCCATGCCTTCGAAATCGGAGATGGCTTCAACGTAGTTGGCAAGCAGCGGAGTGGCCTGC
This sequence comes from Actinocrinis sp., assembly GCA_035943635.1. Lineage (GTDB taxonomy): Bacteria > Actinomycetota > Actinomycetes > Streptomycetales > Catenulisporaceae > DASZBX01. The sequence continues at coordinate 53,060 of DASZBX010000126.1, forward strand.
TTGGAGACGCGTTGAAAGGTGAGCGGCTTGAGAAAGCGTGAAACGGAAAGTCCGGCGGAGGAACGAGCCCCACCGGCGGTGGGAAGAACATGGTTGGTGCCGGTAATGCCCTTGTCGGAGTAGGCGACGGTGGACCACTGGCCGAGGAAGATGGAACCGTAGTTGGTGAGGCGCTGGTGATAGTAGTCGTCGTCGGCGGTGAGGATTTCTAGGTGTTCGGGGGCGAGCAGGTCCATGAGTTCTACGGCGGTCTCGCGGTTCTCGGCGAGATACACGGTGCCGTAGTCATACCAGGCGGGGCCGGCGATGTCGCGGGTGGCCAGGGCTGCGATCTGCTTGTCGGCCTGGGCGATGACGGCAAGACCTAGTTCGCGAGAGGTGGTGACCAGGGACGCGGGGGACTGCAGGCCGTGTTCGGCTTGGCCCAGGAGGTCCGCTGCGACAAGTTCCGGGTCGGCGGTTTCGTCGGCGATGACGGCGACCTCGGACGGGCCGGCCAGCAGGTCGATGCCGACCCGGCCGAACAACTGTCGTTTGGCCTCCGTGACATATGCGTTGCCCGCGCCGACCAGGATGTCCACCGGCTGGTCGCCAAGCAGGCCGAACGTCATGGCGGCTAGCGCCTGGACGCCGCCGACCGCGAACGCCCGGTCGACGCCGGACAGGTATGCCGCGTACAGCACAGCCGGGTGCCCGGCGGTCGGGGACACGGGCGGCGTGGTGGCGACGACCGTGGGCACTCCGGCAGCCTTCGCAACGCCGACCGTCATGAACGCGCTGGCGAGGATCGGGAAGTTGCCGGCCGGCAGGTAGGCGCCGACGCGGGGGACCGGGATGTACTTCTGACCGGTGATCACGCCCGGGATGAGTTCGGTCTCGAAGTCGGTCAAGTGCGATCGCTGCGCCTCGGCGAAGCGACGGGTGCGTTCGGCTCCGGCGGCCAGTGCCTCGCGGAGGGCGGGGGAGAGCTCGTCGCCGGTTTTGGCCAAGTCCTCCTGGCTGATCTCGATGTCCTTACCTGCCCAGCCGTCCAATTCGGCGGAGTAACGCAGGACGGCGTCCATCCCGTTGTGCTCGATGTCGGTGAGCATCCGGGACACCGTGTCGATCACGGCGGGCAGCCGTTGTGCGGGTGTCCCGCCGATCTTCGGTTCCTTGAGGGTGGTGAAGGAGCCCTTGATGAATGCCTTGTCGGCGTCGCTGATGTTCATGCGGAGACGGTAAGCCAGGCCGAAGCAAAGGACAACCCTGACTATCCCAGTGTTTGCGATAGGGTCACCTTATGACTCTTGCTCAACTGAAGGCCTTCCTGGCCGCGTACGAGCTGGCCTCGTTCACCGCGGCGGCCGCGAAGCTGGACACCAGCCAGGCGTCGGTCTCCGAGCTGATCGCGCGGCTCGAAGAGGAGCTTGACCTGCGGCTGTTCACGCGCGGGCCGCGCCGGCTGGTGCCTACCAGCGCCGCTGCCGAATTGCGGATCCATGCGTTGGAGGCCGTCACCGCGGTGGACAACGGGATCGACGCGATGCGTTCGATGACCTCGCTGCAGGGCGGCGTGTGTACGTTCGGCGTGCTGCGCAACGCGGGCTATTACGATCTGGCTGACCTGGTGCAACGGTTCCATCACCGTTATCCGAAGATCAAGATCCGGATGGTCGGGCTCAACTCGGCGCTGGTCGCGGCCTCGGTGGTGGACGGTGAGATCGAGGCGGCCTTGGTCGTGCTGCCAGTCGCGGACGAGGGGCTTGTGGTCCGGCCGCTGTTCCGGGATGAGGTGCTGTACGCGTCAACCACGCGCGACCCGGGCGCGGGGCCGGTCACTATCGAGGAGATGGCAGCGGCAGATCTCGTGCTGTACGACGCACACTCCGGATGGCGCGACCCGACCCGGCGGCAGATTCTGGAACGTGCCCACCTGGCCGGGCTCAAGATCGAGCCGGCGATCGAAGTGGAGCACGTCGAGACGGCGTTGAACCTGGTCGCGACGGGCGCGGGCGACACGATGGTGAGCAAGTCGGTTATCCAGGGGGCTGGCTTCCCGGCGAACATCCGGGTCTTTCCGTTCGCCGAACCGCTCTACGACACGATCGCGCTGATCCAGCGTGAGGGCGCGCACCTGTCGCCCGCAACGCAGAAGATCGCCGAGCTTGCGGAGCGTACGCTGCTGGCGCGAGTCAGCAAGACGGGCGAGAACGGCGTGACGCCGTCCCTGAACGCGCGCCGCGCGAACTCGACGCGAGCAGATATGTGAGCCGCGAGGCGAGCGGTAACGGCGAAGCTTAACGCGATCGGCACGGTGGTTAGCAGTGCGTCGCGAACATGATCGGTATCGTGATGGTCGGTACGAACATGGCTTTGACCAGCACCATAACCGACATTACATTCAGCATCTGGAACTGAACCCCAACCCCGAAGCCCAGACAAACCCCACCTGCCACAGGTATAACCGATGGAATCTGCTTGATTACCTCTGGTTGACCTTTGGCTGACGGGCCCTTAATGTCTGCCCAACCCTTCGTCCCGCTACGCCGCCGGCTCCTCGCCTGCGCTGCGGACCACGGGCGACATCAACCGGCCGCCGCGCAGCGAGGCGTCACTGGCCGCCCACCATGCACCGAGTTGAGATAGAGGCTGAGACATGTCTGCAAGCACAATCGGAGAAGAGCCGGCCACCGCCCCCGGCGGGCCGGGCGGACTGCGCCGCGAGCTGAAGGTCGCCGACGCGGCCGCGTTCTCGGTCGGGCTGATCGGGCCGGTCGGGGCGATGGCCCTGCTCGGGGTCGGCGCGGCGGGGCTGCTGGGACAGGGCGCCACCTGGGCCTTCGTCTTCGCGATCCTCGGCGTCTCGCTGGTCGGGTACGGATTCATCAAGCTCTCCCAGCACATCTCGCACACCGGTTCGGTGTACGCGCTGGTCGGCCGCACGCTCGGACCGCGGGCCGGGTTCGTGGCCGGGTGCGCGCTGTTCACCGCGTACGCGACGATCGGCACCGGGTCCACGATCGAGATCGCACTGTTCTTCAACAAGGTGCTCGGCCGGATCCATGTGATCGGGAACGGCTCGACCGAGTGGATCTGGACCGGCGTGGTCGCCCTGGCCGCGGTAGTCGCGCTCTCGCTGAGCGAGATCCGGGTGATCACCCGGGTGCTGCTGGTGTGCGAGCTGTTCGGCGCGGCGCTGGTCGTGGTGCTGAGCATCGTGATCCTGGTCCGGGTCGGTTCCGGGCACGCGCCGGGCGGGCAGACCCTGAGCTGGAACTTCCTGCGCCTGCCGTCCGGCAGCGGGTTCGGCACGATCGCGGGCGCCGCGGTGTTCGGGTTCCTGGCCTTCGCCGGTTTCGAGGGCGCGGCCGCGCTCGGCGAGGAGACGATGAACCCCAAGCGGGAGATCCCGCGGGCGCTGAAGATCACCGTGCTCGTGGTCGGCATCTTCTTCCTGCTCACCATCGTCGCCCAGGCCGTCGGCTACGGCACCGGGGCGGCGGGCGTGCAGGCCTTCGCCGGGGCTTCGGACCCGTACGGCGACCTGGCCGGGCAGTACATCGGCACCGCGATGGGGGTTCTGCTGGACTTCGTGGCCAGCCTGAGCCTGTTCGCGATCACGATCGGCACGGTCAACGGCGCCTCCCGGGTCGGCTTCGCCCTGGTCCGGGACGCCGGGGTCAAGGGCCCGCTGGTCAAGCTGACCCGGCGCGGCGCCCCGATCGGGATGATCTCGCTGACCTGCTTCATGATCCTGTGCTTCGCGGTCGGCCAGCGGATCGCCGGCACCGGGGTCCTGGACGCGACCTTCTACTGGCTGACCATCGGTACCATCGCCCTGCTGGTCGCCTACGCGATGGCCACGATCGGTGCCTTCCGGTTCCTGTTCCTCGGCTCGCAGCCCAAGGCCCCGAGATGGCAGGCCGTCATCCCGGTTCTGGCGCTCGCCTTCGTCGTGTACACGATCTACAAGAACGTGGTCGGCGTGGAGGGACCGTACCGGGTCTTCCCGTACATCATCCTCGCGGTGCTGGTCGTGGCCAGTCTGACTGTGCTGGTTGTTCCAGGCCTGGCCGATCGGGTGCGGACGCAGATCGCCGACCCGGCTGCGGAGAGCGCGCCGGAGAGTGCTGCGGCGGTGGCGTACGTCTCGGACGGCGCCGCCTTGCAGTCGGGTGCGATCGCCGGGGACGCGGCCGCGGTGAACGTCGAGTGACCAGGATCGTGTGCCGCCAGCTCGCACCGCGGCTGACCGACCTGGCGGCCAACCACGGCCAGATCGTCCGGACCATCGCGGAGGCGACCGGGTCGGGCGCCGACATCCTGGTCCTGCCCGAGCTGGCCACCTCCGGGTACGTCTTCCAGACCGAGGCGGAGGTCGACTCCTGCGCGCTGTCGGCGACCGATCCGCTCCTCGGGCAGTGGGCGGAGGCGGTGCGGGGCGGGTCCGTGGTGGTCTGCGGCTTCGCCGAGCGCGGCGAGGACGGCCGGTTCTACAACAGCGCGGCCGTCGTGGACGCGACCGGTGTCCTGGCGGTCTATCGCAAAGCGCACCTGTGGGACCGGGAGAAGCTGTTCTTCACCCCGGGCTCAGCGCCACCGCCCATCGTGCCGACGGTGTTCGGCCGGATCGGTGTGCTGATCTGCTACGACCTCGAATTCCCGGAGTACACCCGGCAGGTCGCGCTCGGCGGCGCCGACCTGATCGCCGTCCCGACGAACTGGCCGTATGTGGAGCGGCCCGAGGGCGAACGCGCGCCCGAGGTCCTGATCGCCCAGGCCGCGGCGCGGGTGAACCGGCTCGGCATCGCCTGCTGCGACCGCAGCGGCACCGAGCGGGGCCAGAAGTGGACCGAGGGAACCTCGATCATCGACCAGGACGGCTGGCTGGTCGCGGCGGCCGGCAGCGGGCCCGAGGCGCGGGCCGACCTCGATCTGACCCTGGCCCGGGACAAGGTGATCTCGCCGCACAATCACCTGTTCGAGGACCGCAGGACGGACCTGTACCGGATGTCGGAGCCGACCGAAAACACCGTGTGATCTTGCTTACGTTGTCCGAAAAAATGACATATCGCGGTCACTGTGACTCCTGCGTTATGGCTTCCCGGAATCGCCGCACCACGGACTCCGGGGCGGGCGCCGCAGTCCTTGCGCCGCCCGCCCCGGAGTTCTTCTGGTCAGGGGACGCCGCCGTCGGCGAGTTCGCGGGGAAAAGCCGGTGTGACCGGCGTGTCGAAAATCCGCCGAGCGGCCCTGCGGCCTTGTCCTGCGCCCCGCCCCGTTGCCGCGCCGAGCGCGGAAGTCCCCTGGTGAAACCTTGCATGCCCACCGAATTGTCACCGACTGGTTGCCTGCGACAAATCGATGGGATCACTTCAAACGTGAAAACCCGTTCCCCGCAGTCCCGGCCGCCGCATCCAGGATGCGCCGACAGGGAAGGCTGAGTCCGGGTGGTCCAACGTCCGAGTTACGCGGGAACGATGTTCTCCGCCTGCGGGCCCTTCTGGCCCTGGGTGACGTCGAACGACACCTTCTGGCCTTCCTGGAGCTCGCGGTAACCCTGGGTGGCGATGTTCGAGTAGTGGGCGAAGACGTCGGCGCCGCCGCCGTCCTGCTCGATGAACCCGAAGCCCTTTTCGGCGTTGAACCACTTCACGGTACCGGTTGCCATACGTATCTCCTTTGACGGGAAAGTCCCTGCGTAGACTCTACTAGGTCTGGCGCCCGGATAAATGCCGCAACCCTGGGAGTTTTTCCGGATCGGGCCCGCCGGACGCCTTTTCGCGAGGTCGGAGCCGAATCGATATCTGCCCGGCAGGCGCGGCGATTCCGCCTGCGCCCTGGCGTGATCCGGCGCACGCCCACACGCGCGGGGGGCCCGGCCGGCCCGGCCGGAGGAGGCGGAAAGTTGCCGGGGCGGAGGAAAAAACTTTTTCCGAGAGACCGTCGGGCGGCAGGTGCGGGTGGGCCGCCGGCCGTGGGCGGGGCCGCCCCGGGCCGACCGCCCCCCGGTACATTGACCCTCCGAAACTCCGGCGCGAGATCCGCGCCCGTTTTCTGTTATCCGGCACCGCCGCGGCGGGTCTCCGGGTGAGGGTCCGGACCGACACAGGGGTCCGGGACCTTCGGGCGAACAGGAGAGAACCATGGGACGTAGACGGCGCCGCGGGTCGAACGCGCGGTGGATCGGCGCGGCCGCCGTGGCCGCGATACTCGTCGCGGCAGTCCTCGTGCAGGTCACCCGCGGCGGCTCGGGCAACGCCGGCGCGACCGGCGCGACCGGCCCGGTGTCCGCGCTCGGCACGGCCTCGGCCTCGCCGTCGGTGGGCGCGTTCGCCTCGGTGAGCCCGTCGCTTGCCACGACGGCTGCGAACACGGCCCCGCCGACCCCGACGGCGACCGCGACGCCGAGTGCCACACCCACCCCGACCTCGAAGGCTTCGGCGACGCACGCCGCGGCCGCGCCGGCCGGGTACCGGACGATCACGATCGTCAACGCGGTGAACCAGACGATCTGGGCCGCGATCAACCAGAACGCCCAGTACCCGCTGCCGGTCTCCGGGTGGAGACTCGACCCCGGGCAGAGCGTGACGTTCGACGTCCCGCAGGCGTGGGGCGGGCGCGTGTGGGGCCGCACCGGGTGCAGCTTCAACAGCGTCGGGGTCGGGCACTGCCAGACCGGGGACTGCGGCAACGTGTTCCAGTGCAAGGGAACCGGCGCGACCCCGGCCACGCTCGCCGAACTGACCCTGGACTCGTTCGACGGCCTGGACTTCTACGACGTGAGCATGGTCGACGGATCCAACCTCCCGATGTACATCAACACCACCCATCGCGCCGACGCCGACCCGATCAGCGCGGACGGCTGCTATCAGGGCTCGTGCACGAGCGCGGTCAAGTGCCCCAGTGCGATGACGGTCGACGGCGGCGCGGCCTGCGAGACGGCGTGCGCGGCGTTCGGCACCGACGACTACTGCTGCACCGGATCCTGGTCCGGGCGCACGAACTGCGACCCGGCCAAGTGGCCGACCGACTACGCGAAGATCGTGTGGAAGGACGCCGAACCGTACGCGTACTCCTACGCGTACGACGACTCCGCGACGATGGCCTGCAAGGGCGGCTGCAACTACAAGATCACCTTCGGGATCACGCCCTAGCTGCGGGGAAAGCTCACTCGATCGTGGGGTTTGGGCCGGGTTCGCCGGACGGGGTCGGCGCGGGTTGCTGAGATGGCCCTGTCCGGCGAATTCCCGGCCGGACCTGCCGAAAGGACGGGGCGATGGCGAGTGAGTTCCAGCGGTGCAAGGTGGCCAGCGTGTTCGACGCGATGGACGGCGACGCCCGCGGCTTCCTGATCGAGGGCGATTTCGAGGCGCTGGCCGAGCGGTGGACCACGCTGCGCGGGCTGGCGGCCGGGACCGAGCGGTACGAGCGGCTGCGGGCGGTCATGCTGGGCTGGTGGGCGTCGCTGAGCTCGGCCGCCCGGGACGGCGAGCGGGTCGCCCTGGACGACGTGCTGACCGTGGTCGACCTGCTGCCCGGGATGGCCGAGGCGGTGACCGCGACCGCGGACGCGATGTTCGAGGCGGTGGACGAGAACGCGGACGGGCGGATCTCCCGGACCGAGTACCGCCAGCTGATCGAGGCCTGGAACGGCCGGGTGACGGACACCGACGAGATCTTCGGCCTGCTCGACCTGGACGGCGACGGGCACGTCTCGCGGGCGGAGTTCCGGCAGCTGTGGACCCAGTTCTGGGCCGGGGACGACCCGCGGTCCCCGGGGACCTGGGTGTTCGGCCGGTTCCAGCTGCCGCACCAGCGCACGTCGCCGGCGGCCGGCTGAGCCGGTCCGCCGGGCGGACCGGCGGACCTGGGCCAAGAGAGTGGAATATCCGCCGGAGGGTTGCACGCCGGGGCGTCGCCGGAGAGTCTGCGGGTGGGAGAGACCTCTTCCGGGGGGTTCGACGGTGCACAGTAAGGCAGGAATATTTCATGACCAGCAGTCGTCAGCTCTGCGCGCAGCGGGTGGCCTCGGCGCTGTCGGTGGCCGCCGTCGCGTTCGGGATCGCGGTGTCCCCGCTCTCCTCCGGCCCGGCCCGGGCGGACGACGCGTGTGCGTCCGCGGGCACGTTCTCCTGCCTGCGGATCACCAGCGCCGCGCCCGGGACCTCGGGCAGCGCGCTCGGCGTGTCGGACCGGGCGGACGAGGGCTCGTCGGTGGAGTTGGTGCCCGCCAACCAGCCGAGCACGTCCTGGCAGTTCACCGTGAATCAGGACTCGACACTGCAGATCCGCGATGTGGACACCGGCGGGTGCATCGACGTGTCGGCGACGAGTTCCGACCTGGAGCAGGGGGAATGCGCGGGGCAGAGCAGCCAGGAGTGGTACGTGGAGCCGCTCGCCGCCGGTTCGGCGACATACCGGATCCGCCAGGCCGACACCGGCGAGTGCATGACCTTAGGGCAGCCTCCGACCGAGAGCCTCCTGCTGCCGATCAGGCCGCTGCGCGCGGTCGAAATCGACGAGTGCGGCACCGACGCCACCCAGGAATGGAATATCGGGGCCGCTCTCGCTCTCGGACAAGTCGCGGGCCGCGGCGCCTGAGGGGTGCGGGCTTGCGGTTCGGGCGCGAGTCCAGGATTCTGCATGGATGATGCGAATCAGGCGTCCCGGCAGCATCGCGGCGAGTGCGGTCGCGGTCCTGTGCGTGCTCTCGGCGTGCAGCAGCCCGAGCACGCCGAGCAGCTCGAACGCGGCCGTGCCGGGCGCGTCCGGCTCGTCGGCGGGGTCGGCCTCGGCCACTGACGCCGGCCCGGCTCCGGGTGCGTCGTCGGCAGCGGCGTCGGCGACTGCCAGTGCGACGGCGTCGGCATCCCCCTCAGCGGCGGCCTCGTCGTCCCCGCCGAGCGCGGCCTGCTCGATCTTCCCGGCGAACAACATCTGGCACGCCGACATCGCCAAGCTGCCGGCGAGCAGCCACTCCGCGGGCTACGTCGCGGCGATCGGCGCGAGCGGCCATCTGCACCCGGATTTCGGTTCCGGCCTGATCGACGGCGAGCCGTTCGGCATTCCGGTCACGACCGTCACGAAGCCGATCCCGGCCGTGCACGTGCGCTTCGACTATGCCGACGAGAGTGACTCAGGGCCCTACCTGATCCCGTCCTCGGCGCTGGTGGAGAACGGCTCGTCCAGCACCGGCGACCGGCACGTCATCGTGTACGACCAGAGCGACTGCGAGTCATACGAGCTCTGGGATGCCACCCGGCTCCAGGACGGCTCGTGGACCGCCGGGTCCGGGGCCGTGTTCAACCTGCGCTCGAACCAGTTGCGCCCGCAGGGGTGGACCTCCGCGGACGCCGCGGGCCTGTCCGTGCTCGCGGGCCTGGTGCAGTACGACGAGGTGGCCTCCGGGCACATCGACCACGCGATCCGGATCACCGTCCCGGCCACGGACGCCGCCTATCTCTGGCCGGCCCGGCACGACGCGGGCAAGCCGGACGGTTCGCTGCCGCCGATGGGCCTGCGGCTGCGGCTGAAGGCCGACGTGAACATCAGTGGCCTGCCGTACCAGGCGCGGGTGATCGCGCAGGCGCTCCAGACCTATGGCGCGATCGTCGCCGACAACGGGTCGGCCTGGTACATCGGCGGGACCCAGGACTCGCGCTGGGACAACGACCAACTCAGTGCGCTCAAACAGTTTACCGGGTCGGACTTCGAGGCCGTGGACACCTCTTCGCTGGAGGTCTCGGGCAACTCCGGTCAGGCGGCAGGGGACTGAGACAGTGGCAGGTGCGGCAGGCCGCCGTTGCGGACCTTGTACTTGCCCTCGGCCTTGGCCCGCAGGAACGCGGTGACCTCCGGGATCCGGGCGGGCGGCACCGCGCCGGCCGGGATGACGCACAGGCCCGACGGGGCGAGCAGCAACACCCAGGCCTGCGGCCGTTCGTTGAACCGACGCACGCAGGACCAGGCGATCTGCTGCTCGGATCCGGCCACGGTGACCAGTACGCCCTCCTCGGTGAGCTCGACCGTGGTCGGCCCGGCCAGTCTGGTCGCCATCTGGGCCATCTGGTTCGCGGTCATGCGCTTCATCAGCCGATTGAGCGGGTTGGAGCCGTCGGGCTCGAGTATCTGGACGGCTTGCTCGGGGGTGAGGTCGTATTCGATCGTGATCATCGTGTGGGCTCCCGTTACCTGCGTGTTTTCGAGCGTGATCCGGCTCGCGACGAGAGTAACAGGGCGCAGACCGCTGCCCGGCGGCCGGGCTGGTCGGCAGTTCGCCGGCAGCCGACCCGCAACCAGCGGCGGCCGCCCGCCTTCGGGGAGGCGGACACAGTCGTGTTCCTACATCCGCTGCGCCCACTCCGGCACCCAGGTCGAGGCGGCGCCCGTCTCGTGGCCGGCAATAGAGAATTCGCGCAGTAAAGCGAGTGCGGGATGGCGGTTGTCGCTGCGCCAGATCAGCGAGTGCGGGTAGACCGGTGTCGGGTCGCGCAGGGCGATCCGGCGCAGGTCGTAGTCGGCCGGCCACAGCAGCCGGGTGTTCGCGCCGACCAGGGTCGCCAGGGTCGGGGATCCGGCGATCGCGTCCAGCAGCGGGTCGGTGGTGAAGTCGGGGTCGACCGGGTCGACGGTGAACCCGAACGCGGCGGCCAGGTCGGCGTAGAACGCGGCCCACTCGGTCCCCGGCACGATCCCGGGCATCCAGATCCGGCGCCCGGCCAGCTCGGCCGGCGTGACCGAGGCCCGGGCGGCGAACTCGTGCGCCGGACCGGTCAGCAACTCGATCGGCTCGTCGAAGACCCGCGCCGTCTCGACGCCCGCGGGCAGCTGCGGCGCGGGAACGATGACCGCGCGGATCGCCGCGTCGAGCGTGCCGGACCGGACCGCGGCGATCGCGGCGTCGAGGTCGAGCAGATGGGTCACCACGTCGAGCTCGGCCTCCGGGTGCGCGCGGTGGAACTCGCGCAGCAGGTGGGCCGGTCCGAGTCGGCGGCCGATCACGTCCACGCACAGGGCGCGCCGCCCCGGGCGCACGCTGGCCGCCGCCTGCTCCGCGGCCCGCAGCAGCTCGCGGGCGGGCGGCAGGAACGCCTGGCCGTCCAGGGTGAGCCGGGCCCCGCGCGCGGTGCGGGCGAACAGCCGCACGCCCAGGTCCTTCTCCAGCGCCGCGATCCTTTTGGAGACCGCCTGCTGGGTCACCGCGAGGTCCCCGGCGGCCTCCTGGAACCGCCCGGCATCCGCGACGGCGACGAAGGTACGCACGGCATCCAGATCCATGCCGCCAGACCCTAGCCGAGTTGTTCCGAATTCTGGCGCGGCGAAACGGCTGATCGGCGGCGCCTGGCCGCACGCCGCGGCCAACCACAGACGACAAAGTATGCGGTTGACCGCGGCGCACGCCCAGCCACCGCCGCTGAGCCGTTTCGCCGTGCCCACTCACCCGGCAGGTCAGCGCGCTTACCAGCAACTCGGCTCAGGCGCCAGAATTCGGAACAACTCGTCTAGCCGGTGATCGGCCGCCGGAGCTACAACGCCCGGTTGTGGCTCGCGGCGCCCGGGTTGTTGGCTTCGCCGCCGGGTCACCTGCTTGGATCTCAGCCATGGCGACGGGTGTGGTGGACAGTGTGGCGGCGCGGCGGCAGACGCTGGGCCGGCAGTTCGGCTGGCTGTGGGCGGCTTACGGGGTCAGCACGTTCGGCACGTGGCTCGCGTTCGACGCGTTCTCCCTGATCGCGATCCTCGTGCTGCACGCCAGCCCCGGCGCGGTCTCGGCGCTGTCCGCGACCGGACTGGCGGTCGGCGCGGTGGCGGCGGTGCCGCTCGGCCCGTGGATGGAGTTCCGGCGCAAGCGGCCGGTGATGATCGCGATGGACCTGGTCCGGTTCGCCGCCATGATGAGCATCCCGGTCACGTTCGCGCTCGGCTGGCTGAGTTTTGCGCAGCTGCTGGTCGCGTCGGTGATCGTGGCCACGGCCGACATCACGTTCACGGCGGCCAGCGGAGCGTGCCTGAAATCGCTCGTGCAGGCGCCGGACCTGCTGGTGGCGAACGGCCGGTTCGAGTCCACGAGCTGGACCTCGACCATGCTCGGCCCGCCGATCGGCGGCGCCCTGATCGGGATGTTCGGCCCGGCGACGACCGTGCTGGCCAACGCGATCAGCTTCCTGCTCTCGGCATTGGGCATCCGCGCGATCGGCGGCGAGGAGACCCAGCCGCAGCGGCCCACCCGAGCCGACGACGGCACGCCGCAGCCTAGGTTCGGCGGCCTGCTCGAAGGCTGGCGGTACATCCTGACCCACCCGGTGCTGCGCCGGTTTTTCTTCAACTCCACGTCGACCAGCAGCCTGATCATGGCGCCGATGCCGCTGCTCGCCGTGCTGATGCTCGGCCGGCTCGGATTCCCGCCCTGGCAGTACGGCCTGGCGTTCGCGGCGCCGTGCATCGGCGGGCTCGTCGGCTCGCGGATGAGCCGTCGGCTGGTCGCCCGGTATGGTCGGCACAGGGTCATGCTCACGGCTGGTACGCTGCGCGCCTGGTGGTCGGTCGGGTTGGCGTTCATCCGGCCTGGTGTTGCCGGATTGGTGCTGGTCATTGTGATCGAGCTGGGCCTGCTCACGTGCATGGGCGTGTTCAATCCCGTATACGCCACCTACCGGCTCGAACAAACCGCGCCGGATCGGGTCGCGCGGACGCTGTCGGCGTGGTCGGTCACCAGCAAGCTGACCGTCGCGGCCACGACCGCGCTGTGGGGTTTGCTGGCCAGCGTCACCACGCCACGTACCGCCATCGCGATCGCCGGGATTCTGCTCCTGGCGACCCCGCTGCTGCTGCCACGGCGCAAAGACGACGACCTTGTAGGGTCGCACTGACAACGATCTTGTCGGTCGTGGCGGGTAGATTCCGGAGCATGATCCAGCGCCTAGAACTCACCGGCCCTCGCAACCGAATACGGTCTGTTGCCTGCGCCGACATCGAGGGGCGCGGGCATGCTGTGGCGTCGGATGACGACGGCCTGGTGTGGGTCTGGGATCTGACCGACGGGTCCAAGCGTCACACCTTGAACGTGTACAGCCAACCGATCTGCGCGGTGGCGTGCGTGGAGGTGGACGGCCGCCCGCATGCGGTGACCGGCGGCAGCGACCGGTCGGTGCGGCTGTGGGACCTGACGGACGGGTCCGACCGCGCGTTCTTCAGCGGGCACATTGCCGAGGTGGGAGCGGTGGCCTGCACGCAGATCGACGGCCGGGCCTATGCGGTGAGCGGAGGGGAGGACGGGCGGATCTTCTTGTGGGACCTGGCGAATGAGACCAAGCACCTACTGAACGGCGAGTATGACTACATGGGCACGGAGTCCATCGCGTGCACGATGATCGACGGGCGGCCGCACGCCGTGATCGGCGGCCGCCGGATGATGCAGGTGTGGGACCTGGCGGCCGGTTCGCGCCGAGCCAAGCTGAGCACCCCTTCCAAGTACACCGAGTCGGTGGTGTGCCTGGAGATCGATGGGCGCCCGCATGCCGTCTCGGTGGGTAATGACGGCAAGGGCCGGATGTGGAATCTGGCCACCGGTTTCAGGCGCGGCGAGCTGATCGGCCACGACGGACCGGCGCATTCGGTGGCGTGCGCGCAGATCGAGGGGAATCAGTACGCTGTGACGACCGGCCGGGACGAGTCGGTGCGTCTCTGGGATCTGCGAGGCAAGAGCCAAGTCGCCCTCCTGATGCAGGCCCCGCGCCGGACCTACCATGCAGCGGTCGTCCACGGTGATGACCTTCTCCTCGCCAGCTGGTCGCAGATCCGGGTCTTCACCCTCGATGCCGACTGGCTGGGTACATTGTCGGAATGAGCCTGCGACTGGCGACGTACGCCGTGTGCATCGAGGCCGGCCGGGTGCTGGTCGCCCGCTGCGTGTCCCCGACCGGCGAGAGCACCTGGACCCTCCCGGGCGGCGGGGTGGAACAGGGCGAGGACCCGTTCGACGCGGTGATCCGCGAGGTCGCCGAGGAGACCGGCTGCACTGCGGTGGTCGAACGCCTGCTCGGTGTCGACTCCCGCGTCATCCCGGCCGCCGACCGCGCACCCGGCTACCCCGACCACCAGAACGTCGGCATCTTCTACCAGGTCAGGATCACCGGCGGCGAACTGCGCCCCGAACCGAACGGCCCCACCGCCGAATCGGTCTGGACCCCGATCCCCGAGATAGCCGGCCTGCGTCGATCGTCACTCGTCGACATCGGCCTCGCCCTCGCGCAGACCGCGCCGCCGACCGGGCATGTCGGCCCCGTCCCGGTCGGCGGGCTGATCCAGCACTGAGCGGTCGGCGCGCGGCATCTCATCTGCGGGATGATTTGGCCATTTGTTTCGCCACCCGGGCCTGATGGCGCATTGCCCGCTCAGCAGTCTTGGCCGGAAGCACACTGTGCAGCCGATCTACGTAGAGAACCTCACCACCCGTGTGAGTGCCCGGCGGAAGCCAGATATGACAATCCACCAGTACCCATGTGCCGGGCGTCGGGCGAAAGTACGGCCACCAGGTATCGCGACTACCCGCCTGCGCACCGAAATACGCGATTGCCTTTGTTCCGCGCTGTGCCTGTTGATACACGTGCCCGATTCGACCGAGAGCAGTGGTGGTGTGATCGCGGTCGTGCGAGATGGCAGCGTTGGCATACTGGGCTACCCACTGCCAAGCCTCCCAGGCTTGTGTATCCGCCGCTTTCCGCCCGAACAATATGCCTCCCCATGCAGCGCGGCCATCAATTCAGCCCAACTGGTCCTTTGCGCCATTCACTATACAAGTCAGACCAGTTCCCACTGAGACATTCCCGGCCACCCTTCTCCAGCCTTGTTCCAACCGCAACCACGGGCAGGTAAGAACGCCGGGACGGTTGGCACCGGTGGTCGCTCCTGGGGGACGCCGGGGTGACTGCGCTGGAAACGCCGGTAGGCATCCCTGCCTACGGGCCGCCACGTGATTCCACCCATGCCGAACACGCCCAGCCAAAACCGTGCTGCGCTGCCGGGACAGACGAGCCCGCAACAACCCCGCGGCTACTCACCGCCCAAATACTCCTCGTCCAACTACTCCCCGCTCACACTCTCAGCCTAACCACGCCCCCACCCCCAGCCTGACCCTGTTACTCCCAGGATCGGCGGGGTACTGCCTGAATCGTGGCCGAGCGGGCATCGTGGAGAGCGTGCAGCGCTGCGCCTCTCGGGGCGCTGGCCGGCCGCACGGCCCGGGACCGACCCGGGCTTCGTTGGCAAGGAAAGACGGTTTCACATGACGTCCAGCACGCTCCCCGGCGGTACGTTCACCCTGGCCGAAGACCTGACGGTCACCCGAACAGGCTACGGCGCGATGCAGCTCGCGGGCCCTGGCGTGTTCGGTCCCCCGAAGGATCGGGCGGCTGCGGTGGCCGTGCTGCGCGAAGCCGTAGACCTGGGGATCACCCACATCGACACCAGCGACTTCTACGGCCCGCACGTCACGAACCAGATCATCAAGGAGGCGCTGCACCCCTACCCGGCCGACCTGCGGATCGTGACCAAGGTCGGGTCCCGGCGCACCGACACCGGCGAGTGGGTGCACGCGCGTACGCCGGAGGAACTGCGGCAGGCGGTGCACGACAACCTGCGCAACCTCGGCTTGGACGCGCTGGACGTGGTGAACCTGCGGGTAGGCGGCATGGACGTGCCCGAGCCGGGTTCGCTCGCGGAGCAGTTCGAGGCGCTTGCCGCGTTGCAGCAGGATGGGCTGATCAAGCATCTCGGGGTCAGCACCGTGGACGCGGAGCAGATCGCCGAAGCGCAGTCGATCGCGCCGGTCGTCTGTGTGCAGAACTTCTACAACATCGCCAACCGGCGCGACGACGCACTCATCGACTCGCTCGCCGAGCAGGGGATCGCTTACGTGCCGTACTTCCCGCTCGGTGGCTTCTCGCCGCTGCAGTCCGGCACGCTGGGCGCCGTCGCGGCCCGGCTGGGCGCCACGCCAATGGCCGTGGCGCTGGCGTGGCTGCTGCACCGGTCCGCGAACATCCTGCTCATCCCCGGCACCTCGTCGGTCGCGCACCTGCGGGAGAACGTCAGCGGCGCCGGGCTGGCCCTCACGAAGGAGGACCTGGCGGAGCTGGACGCCATCGGGGTCTGAGCAACGGCGATCGGTCTACCGGCGGTCAGCCCGCGAGGGGCAGCACGGTGACGTGGTAGTCCTCCTGGATCAGGCCGTCCTCGGCCAGCAGGAGCACGACCCTGGCGGCCCAGGCCGGTTCGCCCGGCCAGCCGCTGTCCGCGGGGAGGAGTTGGATGGTGAACGTGGCGGCGTCGCGGCGGTAGGCCGCGTCGTCGGCGCGGGTCACGGCGAACTTCCCGCTCTCCACGAACGCCTGGTAAGCCTCGGTGACCCTGGCGTCGAGGGCCTCGTGCCCGCGGAACTGCACGTTCTCCACGAACTCGACGCCGTCGCCCGCCCACAGGCCCTCTACCGCGCGGCGCCGGGCGTCGGGGTCGGGCTCGCTCCAGACGGCGACGTAGCGCTCGATGATCGAATCCAGGTCTGCGGGCGTCAGCGCCGACTCGGCAGCGGTGTTCTTGGTCTGCATGGTGATTCCTCTTCTCTTCGGCCGGACTGGCCGTCGAGTCGAGGTTCGCCGCTCCCGGCGTGGCAGAGTCAAGCGAGCCCGCACAGGGAAACTCTCCCCTTATGGGAGGCCCCAGAATGGACGGCATGACCGCGTACCTGTCGATCGGCGACTTCTCCCGGGCCACGCACCTGTCCGTCAAAACGTTGCGGCACTATCACCAGATCGGGCTACTGGAGCCCGCCGACATCGACCCGGTCACCGGCTACCGGCGGTACTCGACCGACCAGTTGCCCACCGCGCAGGTCATCCGCCGCTTCCGGGCCCTGGACATGCCGTTGGAGGAGATCCAGGCGCTGCTGGACGCGCCGGACCTGACCGCGCGCAACGAACGGATCGCGTCCCACCTGAACCGGCTGGAGGGTGAACTCGCCCGTCAGCGCACGGTGGTCGAGTCGCTCCGGGACCTGCTGGCGCCGTCCGGGCCGGACGCGCCGGTCCGGATCGAGTTGCGCAGCGTCCCGGCGACCGCGGCGGCGGCGATCCGGGAGACCGTCGCCGCCCCGGATTCCGTGCCCTGGCTGCAGGGAGCGCTCGGCGAGCTGGACGCGACCCTGGAGGCGCAGGACGTGGCCGCGTCCGGGTCCGCGGGCGGGGTCTTCTCGGACGAGCTGTTCACCCGGCACCATGGAGCGACGACTGTGTTCGTGCCCTGCGCCGATTCGCTCCAGGCGGTCCGGCCGGTGGGACGGGTCGTCGGTCTGACGATCCCGGCCGCGGAGTTGGCCGTCCTCACGCATCAGGGGCCGCCGTCCGAAGTGGACCGGGCCTACGGAGCTCTGGCCGAGTATGTGGCCCGGCACGCGCTGGCCGTCGACGGCCCGATCCGTGAATACTACGTCGTCGGCCGGCGCGACACCCCGGATTCCTCCCGGTGGCGCACCGAGATCGGCTGGCCGGTCTTCCGGACCGGCGCCGCGGAGCGCAGGTAAATCAGTTCGCTGTTACCGTGCGGCTTACAGGGCACTGAGATCCGGGGTCGTGTTGCCGCTGCCGAAGAGGTGGTTGCACACGGTGCCCAGTGCGGCGGCGACGACGGCGTTCTGGGCGTCGGTGAGGTTGAGCGTTCCGTCGACGACCAGCTTGTCGGATCCGGGAAGCTGGGTGTCGGTCCCGATGCTGACCGAGCAGACCAGCCCGGCGCCCTCGGCGGTCGGGCTGTCGCCGTCGCGGAACGCCTGGTCGCCGACGCCGGGCAGGGCGACCGGGGCGGTCGTCTGCTGTTTGGCGGCGGCGTAGCTGAGGGCCTGGTCGGAGGACGGCACGACGAGGACGTCTACGTCCTGCTCGGAGTCGGCGTCGTGGAAGATGCACTGCTGGCCGTCGCTGTCCGTGCCCGCGGCCGAGACCTGGGGTTGGGCGACGACCGTGTTCGTCATCAGGCCTTGCATATCGGCGGCGGTCAACTGGGTGCAGGTGGCTTTTGCGGAGCCGGACCCGGACCCGGAACTCGCCCCGGATCCGGTCGACGTCTGGGCCGCCCCGGCTGCGGTCGGCGCGGAGCCCGCGGCGGTCTTCGTCGTCGCAGCACTCGAACACGCCGCGGTCATCGCGCACACGGCTGCCAGAGTCGCGCAGGCAGCGGTGAATGTGGAAACAGGCTTCCTCATGTTTCTCCCCCTCAGGTGTTGATGGTTTGCTCTATCAGCCTGCTTGGCAGCGGTAATGCCGACGTAATGCCAACGTGGTGACCACGCGACGCGGGCCAGGCCCGGACCGGACCGATTGAGCCCACTGATGATTGCTGGCAGGCTTGGCCCCATGATCGATGAATTCGCGAAAGAGTACCTGCACGAAACGCTGCAATGGAGTCGCGAGGCGCTCCTGTCGAAGCTCGACGGGCTCTCGGAGTACGACGTCCGCCGCCCGCTGACCGTCACCGGGACCAATCTGCTCGGCCTGGTCAAACACCTGACCAGGACCGAGGTCATGTATTTCGGGGACATCTTCGACCGGCCGGTTCCCGAACTCGTGCCCTGGCGCGTAGAAGGCGCGGAGGACGGCATCGACATGTGGGCGAGCGAGCAGGAGACCCGCGCCGAGATCATCGACCGTTATCGCCTCAGTTGGGAGCACTCGGCTGCGACGATCGACGCGACCGCGATCGACGCCCCGGTCCATGTGCCGTGGTGGCCGAGCCCTGACGCGAAGCTGTTCAACGTCCTGGTACATGTGCTGAACGAGATCGCCCGGCATACCGGCCACGCCGACATCCTGCGCGAGCAGATCGACGGCGTGATCGGGGTGGCGGAGCAGTCGTCGATCCAGGACAGACGCGGTGCGGCCTACTGGGAGGAGCGGCGCGCGAAAATCGAGCAGGCTGCTCGGGTTTTCGACCACTAGTACAGCGCCGCGTTGATTCTTCGGGCTTATAGCCGCGGAGATCGAGGCACGCGGGCATGGTGCGGAGGCTGCCAGGCATTGCGCTCAGGGGGTGTCAGTGGATTCGTTTAGGGTGCCCACATGGCAATGACGAAGATCAACGACGGCCGCCACGACTTCGACTTCCTCGTCGGCGAGTGGCGCATCCACAATCGGAAGCTCGCAGACGTCACCGACCCGGCCTGCGACAGATGGGTGGAGTTCGAGGCCAGCAGTTGGATGCGTCAGACCCTCGGCGGGCTGGGCAATGTCGACACGTTCTCGGTCGGGGCGATGCCGGACGGACGGGCCTATGAGGGGATGACGATGCGGCTCTTCGACGTCGAGGCTGGGGTGTGGAAGATCTGGTGGGCGTCGGACCGCGCGCCCGGGCAGCTCGATCCGCCGGTGGAAGGGCGGTGGGAGGGCAAGCACGGCGTGTTCTTCGGCGACGACGTTCTCGACGGGAAGCCGATCAAGGTCCGCTTCGACTGGGACAGCTTCGATGCCGATACGGCGCAGTGGGAGCAGGCTTTCTCGTTCGACGGCGGCGAGACATGGGTGCACAACTGGCGGATGTCACACACGCGTATCGGGGGCTAGGCAGTGTTGGGGAATGTCTCAAGGCGCGAATCCGGTGATCGCCGTCGCCTGGCCGCACCGCACGCAACGGCACAGACGACCGAGTATGAGCCGTCCCGTGCGGCGCGCCCATGCTCGGCGCTGACCAGATTC
>DASZBX010000127.1:0-3782 GCA_035943635.1 Actinocrinis sp.
CGACGGCGTGACGCATCACGTCTACCGGACCGGTGACCTGGTCAAGCGCCGGGCGAACGGCGAGTTGGAGTTCGTCGGCCGGATCGACGACCAGGTGAAGCTGCGCGGCTACCGGATCGAACTCGGCGAGATCGAATCCCAACTCCAAGCCCACCCGCAGATCGCCGCAGTGAGCGTGATCGTGCGCCAGGACACGCCCGGCGACAAGCGACTCGTCGGCTACATCGTCCCGACCGACAGCACCAGCACCAGAATCGGCACCAACACCAACACCAACACCACATCACCGAGCACCAAGGACCTGCGCACGTTCCTCGCCCTGACCCTGCCCGAGTACATGGTCCCGGCAGCCTTCGTCACCCTCGAAGCGCTCCCGCTCACCCCGAACGGCAAGGTAGACCGCAAGGCCCTGCCCGCCCCCGACCCCCGCGAGCGCGGCCGCGACGACACCTACACGCCCCCTCGCACCGAACTCGAACACACCCTCGCCGCGATCTGGTCCGAGATCCTCGGCGTCACGCCCGTCGGCATCCACGACAACTTCTTCCACCTCGGCGGCGACTCCATCGTCAGCATCCAGATGATCGCCCGGGCGAAGAAGCGCGGCCTGCACCTGACCCCGCGGATGATCTTCAAGTACCAGACCGTCGCGGAGATCGCCCCGCAGGTGCGCACCGAAGCCGTGATCGACGCCGAACAGGGCCCGGTCACCGGCGACGTGCTGCTCACCCCGATCCAGCAGTGGTTCCTGGAGAAGCGCCTGCCGGCCCAGCACCACTTCAACCAGGCCGAACTGCTCGTCACCGAAGGGCTCGACGCCGACACCCTCGCGGCCGCGATCGGCGACGTGGTCACCCACCACGACGCGCTGCGCCTGCGCTACCGCCGCGACACCGCGACCGGTGCCTGGACCCAGCACCTCGGCGCCGCGGTCCCGGCCACCGGCCTGGTCCAGACCCACGACCTGACCGCCGTCCCCGACGCCGACCTGCCCGCCGCGATGCAGCGGATCGGCGACGCGACCCAGCAGAGCTTCGACCTCACGGCCGGCCCGCTGCTGCGCAGTGCCCTGATGAACCTCGGCACCCGCAGCGCCACGCAGGACGACGGCGACCCGACTCCCTCGGGCCAACGCCTCCTGATCGCGGTGCACCACCTCGCGATCGACAGCGTGTCCTGGCGGGTGCTGCTCGAAGACCTCGGCGCCGCGTACGCCGCGCGTGCCCTCGGCCAGGTCCCGGCCCTGCCCGACAAGACCACCTCGTTCAAGGCCTGGGCCGACAAGCTCGCCGCGCACGCGGTCTCCGACCGGGCCCGGGCCGAGTTCGCCTACTGGGCCGAACCGAAGCCCGGGCACCGGCTCCCGCGCGACCACGCGGACGGCGCGAACACCGGGGACTCGGCCGACACGGTCCGGGTCTCGCTCGACCCGCAGGAAACCGGCGCCCTGCTGCGCGACGTGCCGCGGGCCTTCGCCACCCGGATCAACGACGCGCTGCTCACCGCGATCGCCCACGCGGTCGGCGGCTGGACCGGCCGGCGGCGCACCCTGATCGGGCTGGAGGGCCACGGCCGCGAGGACCTGTTCGCCGACACCGACCTGTCCCGCACGGTCGGCTGGTTCACCAGCGTCTTCCCCGTGGTCCTGGACGCGGACCCGGCCGCCGACCCGGTCGACTCGCTGGCCGCGGTCCAGGCGCAGCTGGCCCGGATCCCGGACAACGGCGTCGGCTACGGCGTGCTGCGCTACCTCGGCGCCGGCGACACGGCCCCGGTGCTCCAGGCCCAGCCGTACCCGGAGATCAACGTCAACTACCTCGGCCGGTTCGCCGAGACCCTGCCCGGGATCGGCCGCTACGCCGATCCGGCCGAGTCCCGCGGCCGCTCGGCCAGCCCGCACGGCCCGCGCTGGAACGTGCTGGACGTCACCGGCGCGGTCGAGGGCGACGTGTTCCGGCTCTACCTCACCTTCTCCGCAGCCCTGCACGACCGCGCGACGGTCGAACGCCTGGCTGCCGACATCCTCGCCGTGCTGCGCCGCCTGATCGAGGCGGCCGCGCAGGACCCGGCCGAGCGCACCCGCGCCGACCGGGCCACCGAGGGCACCGCGCTGACCGACGTCAGCGACTCCGACCTGGCCGCGATCCTGAAGAGGTTCTCCGTATGAGCACGCACAACGTCGAAGACGTCTACGGACTCTCCCCCCTCCAGTTCGGGATGCTCTTCCACTCGCTGGAAGACACCTCCGACACCCGCCCCTACATGGTGCAGATGACCGAGCAGATCGACGGGCCGTTCGACCCGGACTGCTTCCGCGACGCCTGGCAGGGCCTGGTCGACCGGCACACGATCCTGCGCAGCGCGTTCGTCTGGGAGGGCGTCTCCGAGCCGCTCCAGGTGGTCCAGCGCACCGCGCGGCTGCCGTTCGCCGCCCAGGACTGGCGCCACCTGCCGCCCGGCGAACGCGAGGACCGGCTGCGCCGTTTCCTGGCCGCCGACTGGGACCAGGGCTTCGACCTGAGCCGGGCCCCGCTGGTGCGGGTCACCCTGCTGCGGACCGAGGAGGCGCAGTGGATCGCGGTCTGGTCCTTCCACCACATCCTGATCGACGGGTGGAGCGTCCAGATCCTGCAGTCCGAGCTGTCCATGCTCTACCGCTCGCGGCTGGCCGGCCGGACCCCGGTCCCGCAGCCGCCGCCGATCCCGTTCCGCCGCTACATCCAGTGGCTCGGGGCGCAGCAGCCGGCCGATGCGGAGACGTTCTGGACCCGGTACCTGTCCGGGATGTCCGGAGCGGCCGAGCTCGGGATCGAGCGCGCGGTTCGGGAGGTGGGTGGGGACGTCGTCCCCGGCGGAAGTGAGGGGACTGACACGAACGGCCCGGCCGACCGCGGGATCGGCGAGGTCGAATTCGTCGCCGACGAGGTGTTCACCACCCGGGCCCGCGAGTACGCCCGGCAGCAGCGGATCACCATGAACACGCTGGTCCAGGGAGTGTGGTCGCTGCTGCTGTCGCGGTACAGCGGCAGTGACGACATCGTGTTCGGGTCGACCGTATCCGGCCGTTCGGCCGACCTGCCGGGTGTGGACACGATGATGGGGCTGTTCATCAATACCCTGCCGGTGCGGGTCAAGCTGGACGGCGCTGCGCGGGTCGGCGAGTGGCTGCGGCAGGTGCAGGACGAGCAGCTCGACCTGCGGCAGTGGGAGCACTCTCATTTGGTGGACGTGCACAAGTACAGCGGGATTCCGCGTGGCGAGCCGCTGTTCCGGTCCATTCTGGTCTTCGAGAACTACCCGGTGATCCCGGAGGCCGGTGACGACGGCCTGCCCGAGGGTATGACCAGCAAGCTGATCGGCTGCGTGGAACGGACCGGGTATCCGCTCACGCTCGTCGTCTCGGCCGGCCGCGACTTCGAATTCCGGCTGGTGTACGACCGTTCGATCTACCCGGACGACGCGATGCGGCGGCTGGTCGTGCATCTACGGACTCTGCTGGAGTCTGTCGTCGACGGTGAGGACGCGGCGCTCGTTTCCGGCCCCGGCATGGTGGCGGGGGAGGAGCTGGCGAGTGTGGTGTCGGGATGCAACGAGACGGCCGGCTGGTTCCCGGATGGTGCGACGATCCATGGTCTGATTCAGGATCGTGCTGCTGCGTCCGCGGGGGATGTCGCGGTGGTGTGCGGGGATCGATCGCTGACGTTCGGTGAGGTCTGGGATCGGGCGGAAAGCCTTGCCCGGCACCTGGTTTCGGCCGGCGTGGGTCCTGGGTCGCTGGTCGG
>DASZBX010000128.1:0-86995 GCA_035943635.1 Actinocrinis sp.
GGCCTGTCCGGTGTGGCAGGCTCCGGGCCGACTGGGGCGCCGAGGAGCCCGGTTCGACACACCACAAAAAGTAACCCACATCCCAGCGCAACAGGCCTACGGGCCAATGGATCCTTGGGGGTTCCCGGCCCGCCGGAGGCATAGTAGTAAACGCACCCTGACATGGCGGCGCAACCCACCGCACCCCCCGATGAACATGCGCCCCGCCGACCGAGTGTTGAACCCGATCGGCGGGGCGGTAGAGACAAGAGACAGCTGCCAGCTCAAGCCAAGCCAAGCCAATCCAAGCCAAGCCCGGCCGACCCAAAGAAATCAGCTGGCCTGAGAAACCGACGACATATTGAAGTCAGCAATCCGCAGCGGCGGCATGGCAGTGCGGGTGAAGTAGTCGTTCCACTCCCGCGGCAGGCACACCTCCTGGCGTCCGGCCTCGGTGACCCGGTTGAGCAGATCCACCGGCGACTCATTGAACCGGAAGTTGTTCACCACCCCGGCCACCTCGCCGCCCTCGACGAGATACACGCCATCACGAGTCAACCCAGTAAGCAGCAGGGACTGCGGGTCAACCTCGCGGATGTACCACAGACAAGTCACCAACAACCCATGCTCAGTCGACCGGGTCAGCTCCTCCAACGAAGCAGTACCGCCAGCGTCCATCAGCAAATTGTCCGGCTGCGGCGCCACCGGCAGCCCGGTCAGTGCGGCGGAGAATCTCGTGGTGGCGAGGTTCGTCAGCACCCCGTCGCGGACCCAGTCGGTCTCCGCCAGCGGCAGGCCGTTGTCGAATACCGAGGTGCTGGACGACGACCCATAAGCCACGTTGAACGGCGCGCACTCCAGCCCGGCCGCGGCCGGGTCGGACCAGATCCGCAGCCCGGGACGCCCGATCCGTTCGCCGACCCGGGTGCCGCCGCCGGGCTTGGCGAAGACGGTCCGCCCATCCGCGGCATCACGGGCCGAAGTAGTCCAGTACATGTAGATCGCCAGGTCGGCGACAGCCCCGGGCGGCAGCAGGGTCTCATACCTCCCCGCAGGCAGTTCGATCCGCCGCTTCTGCCAGTCCAGCCGTCGGGCCAGGTCGTTGCCGAGGGCGAGCACGTCCACGTCGGAGAAGTCCCGGGTCTGCGCCCCTCCCCAGGCCGAGCGGGTGAAGTCCGGGGACTTGGCGTTCAGCTCCACCTTGCCGGTCGGCTGGTCGTGCCGCAGCCGCAGGCCGGTGCTGGTGGCCAGAAAAGTCGAGGTCAGGGTGTGCTCGGCGAAGCCGAACAGCAGTTGTCCGGCCGAGCGGGCCGATTCGAAGGACTCGCCCAGGGCCGGGGCGAAGGAGCCGAACACGTCGATCGACGTCGACCCGGCCGCCGCGTCCCAACCGTTGCCGGGGCCGTCGGCGGCGAGCAACGGCTGCGCGTCCTCGGCCGGGCCGGCGTCCCTCGCGGCCTGCTCACTGGCCCGGACCAGGTCCTCCAGCGTATCCAGATCCACCCCCGACCGGGTCAGCACCGCGGCCGACACGCCCTGGCCGCCCTGCACGGTCGAGATCACCGTGACCCGGCGCGAGCGGGCAACGCCGTTCGTGGTCAGGGTGTTGTTGGCCCAGCGCAGGTTCGCGGTCGAGCCCTCCTCGACCAAGACCACCGCGGCGTCCGCGCGGGACAGTTCCAGGGCGCGTTCGGCCAACTGCTGGGGGGTTGCCACCGTGCTCACTTGCCCGCCTCCTGCACCGTGTTGAGGATCCTGACCGAGCGGAACAGCGCCGACGGGCAGCCGTGCGACACCGGCGCGACCTGCCCGGGCTGGCCCTTGCCGCAGTTGAAGGCGCCGCCCAGGACGTACGTCTGCGGGCCGCCGACCGCCTCCATCGAACCCCAGAAGTCCGTGGTGGTGGCCTGGTAGGCGAAGTCGCGGACCTGCCCGGCCAGCCGGCCGTCGCGGATCCGGAAGGCGCGCTGCCCGGTGAACTGGAAGTTGTACCGCTGCATGTCGATGGACCACGACTTGTCGCCGACGATGTACAGCCCGTCGGACACCCGGGAGATCAGCTCCTGGGTGGACGGCCCGTCCGGTGCGGGCATCAACGACACGTTGGCCATCCGCTGGATCGGCACGTGCCCGGGTGAGTCGGCGAACGCGCAGCCGTTCGACCTGGCCGCCCCCGAACCGTCCCCGCCGAGCCCCTTGAGCTGGGCGATCCGGCGGTCCAGCTGGTAGCCGGACAGTATCCCGGCCTTGACGATGTCCCAGCGCTGCGCGGCCACGCCCTCGTCGTCGTAGCCGACCGTGGACAGGCCGTGCTCGACCAGGCGGTCGCCGACCACGTTCATCACCGGCGAGCCGTAACGCAGCGAGCCGAGCTTGTCGAGCGTCGCGAACGAGGTCCCGGCATACGCCGCCTCATACCCCAGGGCCCGGTCCAGTTCGGTCGCGTGCCCGATCGACTCGTGGATGGTCAGCCACAGGTTCGACGGGTCGATCACCACGTCGTAGTGTCCCGCCTCGACGGACGGCGCCCCGGCCTTCTCGGCCAGCAACCCGGGCAGCGCGCTCAGCTCCGCCTCCCAGTCCCAGCCGGTGCCCTGCAGGTACTCCAGGCCGCGGCCGACCGGCGGCGCGAGCGTGCGCATCGACTCGAACGCGCCGGTGCCCGGGTCCACGCACATCGCTTCGAGCCGGGGGTACAGCCGGACCCGCTGCTGGGTGGTCACGGTGCCGCGGGTGTCGGCGTAGAACTTGTTCTCCTTCACCGCCTGCAGCATCGCGTCCACATGGTCGACCCCTGACGCGGCCAGCAGCCGGCGGGACCATTCGGCCAGCAGTGCGGTCGCGTCGACGCCGCCGGATCCGGCCGGGTCGAACGGGTCGATCTCGTACGAGGAGATCCAGGTCTGCTCGCCGTAGGACGGCTCCGGGGCCAGCACGACCGGCTCGGAGTTGACCGGCTGGGAGATCCGGGCCACCTGCACGGCCTCCTCTACCAGCCGGACCGCCGCCTCGGGGGTGGCCGCCACGCCGGCGGCGAAGCCCCAGGTGCCCTCGTGCACCACCCGGACCGAGATGCCCGAGTCGACCGAGTCGTTCTGTCCGTCCAGCTGCCCGTCCCGCAGCCGGATCATCTGCTCCCTGATCCGTTCGGTCCGGAAGTCGGCGTGCTCGACGCCCAGCTCTCCGGCCCGGGCGAGCGCGGCCTCGGCCATCCGGGCCAACGGCTGCGCGGTGAAGGTCGGATCAAGCTCCGGCATGAACCAGTCCTCTCGTCGGGAAAAGCACAGTCCCAGCCACATTAGTCCAAGCTCCGGGAGCGGGCGACGGACTTTCGGCCGTCAGGGGTGGGCGTGTCCCGCCCGGGCGGGTCGGGGCGGCGGCGCGCGGGCGCCGGGTGTGTGCGGGGCTTGTTGCGGGCGCGGGCGGAGTCAGGGGAGTGGTCGGGGTTGGTGCAGAGTGGGGGTGAATCAGGTTGTTGCCCAGCTGATTGTGGTTCGAGGTCTGTGGTGTGGATTGCCTTATGGGCATGGAGAATCGGCGTTAGCGGTGATGAGGGGCGCAACGTCAGGCGGCATCGCAGTGTACGAGCTCTGTCCGGTCAACCATTGATTCGGACGGCGCAGTCTCGCCCGAACGGCGGTACTCACCCGAACAGCCCGGCCCGGTGG
This sequence comes from Actinocrinis sp., assembly GCA_035943635.1. Classification (GTDB taxonomy): domain Bacteria; phylum Actinomycetota; class Actinomycetes; order Streptomycetales; family Catenulisporaceae; genus DASZBX01. The sequence goes on from DASZBX010000128.1 coordinate 3,648, forward strand.
TGCGCGGGTGGCCGCGCGGGAGCAGGCTGATTGCGGGCGGAGCCCTCGCCGCGGCCGGCGGCCGCGGGGCGCCGTCCGGAAACGAGGTTCCCCATGACGACCCGGTCGCGGCCCGTGCCCTCTGCCTGGCCGCGCTCGGGTTCAAGCGGGACCGGCCGGACGGCGGCCGCGCCGTCCGGCCCGGTCCGTCCGTCCGGTCCGGCCGCAAGCGGTTGTCGACCGGTCATTGGCTTCGGCCGAAGGCTGGATAGCGGCCCCGGAGAGGGCTATTCTGGCGATGAGTCGCAACTGTTGAGGTCAGGACCGCCAGGGCGGACCGGCCGGGGCGGGCGCCGGGTCCGCGAGCCGGGGGCCGGCGTCGACGGCGACGTCAGATTGCTGCTGAGCCTGGGGAGGGCACGCACGATGCTGGGACACGACTGGCAGCCCGCGATGGGGACCTGTGTGGACGACGAATGGATGCCGCACACCGACCGCGAGAAGTGGATCATGGATGTGCAGCCGGGCGACGGGTCGCCGCCGTTCCGGGTGGAGGTGCCGCACCCGGGGGCGGGCGAGGACTTCAGGTCGCCGAACCGCGGCCAGGTCTGCAAGATGTTCGCGGACGTGAAGAAGCAGAAGGCCAAGTTCGACACCTCGGACCCGAACCTGAGCTGGAAGGCGCACCGCCGGGCGGAGCAGGAGCGGGTCAAGAACGAGCTGAACGCCCCGCCCGGGTCTCCGGCGATGCAGTTCGGGGCCACCAGCTACCACCTCGGCGCGTCCAGCTACCAGGTGCTCAACGGCGCGGACGCGGCGCCGGTGCTCAACGCGATCCTGTCCGGCAACCCGCAGGAGCGGATGGCGGCCCTGCGCGCGCTGCGCGAGCAGCGCCAGGCCCAGCGCGGCGGCCCGAGCGTGCCGTTCCAGCCGGCCCAATCCCCGCCCGGGGCGCAGGCCCCGTTCAGCGGCGCGCCGACCCCGGCGCCGTTCGGCGCGGGCGGCCCGGGCGCGGTGCCGACGCCGACCCCGGCCCGGTTCACCGCGGACCCGCAGCCGGCCTCGTTCGGCGCGCCGTTCCTGCAGGACCCGGTGACCAGCCCGACCAGTGCCTCGGCCGTCGACCTGAGCGAGCGGCTGAACAAGCTCCAGACTCTGCACAACCAGGGGTTGCTGTCGAACGCCGAGTTCGCGTCCCAGCGGCAGCGGATCCTCGACTCGATCTGAGGACAAGAAGTCAGGGCTTGGGCAGGCGGGGGTTCGGCGGGCTGAGGGACTAGTCCGTCGGGCCGCCGCCTGGTTCATTGCTGCCCGTGCTGCCCGTGCTGCCCGCGTTGCCCGAGTCGGTCGGCCGCGCGGGTCCGGTGGACGCTGCGGACCGCGTCGACGTCCGCCGGGACGACCGGCAGCGGGACGTCGGCGCTCAGCGCGTCCAGTCGGCGCCGGACGCTGGTCGCGACCCCCTTGCCGAGCACGTACCTGGTCGGCGTCACGGCATGCGCGGCGTGGTCGAGCAGCCGGTGCGCTGAGTTGCTGCGCATCCCGGTGTCGCTCAGGACCAGATGGGTCAACGAGTGCGCGCGCCCGGACAGTGCGGCGCCGATCGCGGTGGCCGCGTCCACGTCGATCCGGTTCTCCGCCGCGCCCAGCACCCGCGCGGCGCGGACCCGGCCGAGGTCGAGCAGTTCGACCCCGGCCCGCGCGGCCGCGGCGACCAGCGCGGCGGCGGCCTGCGGGCCGATCCCGTTGCTGGCCAGGGACAATCGGCGCAGCCGGCCGGGCGGCGCCGCGGCCAGGGCCGCGGCGATCGCGGCCGCGCCCTGGTCGCCGAGCCCGGCGGCCGAGAGGTAGAGCTCGGCGACCGCCCCGGCCGCGAGCACCGGGGCGAACGCCGCGGCCCCGGCCGGGCCGAGCGGGTTGCCGCCGAGGTAGAGCCGTTCGAACGACCGCCCGGCGGCGGCCGCCGCGATCAGGGCGCCGGCGAGTTCGGCCGCCGCGACCGGATCCAGGCCGCACTGGACCAGGTCCAGGGTGCGCAGCGCGGGCGCGGCGCCGAGCAGGTCGGCCGCGGCCCGGCCGCCGGCCCGGCCGAGCGGATTGCGTTTGAGCCACACGGCTCTGACCACCTGCGGCGAGGCGCGCAGGTTGTCCGCGATCCGGCACACGCCGTCGGCGGAGATCTTGTTGCAGCCGAGGTAGAGCGTCTGCACTCCGCTGCGCGAGGCCTGCGCGCTGACCGCGTCGGCGCCCTGGTCGCCGAGCCCGTCCGTGCCGAGCAGGACGTGCCGGACCGGGCCGGGACGGTCGGCCGGAGCGTCGGCGAGCGCGTCGGCGACCAATTCGGCGCCGGTCGGGCCGAGGTCCTGTTTGCACAGGTCCAGGCGCCCGTCCGGCAGGGCGGTGCCGGCCGGGAAGTCCAGGCGTACGTCGGTGGCCCGGCCGGTGCGCAGCCAGGCGAGCAGGGTGGCCAGCTCCTCGGGGGAACGGGCGGTGATCTCGCCGATCCCGGCGAAGTCGGCGGCCGCGTCGGATCCGGGGCCTGAGTCCGGTTCTCCGGCCCGGCCGGGTTCGTCGGGCGTGCTCACCACGCCGCCTCCTTGTAGTCCTTGAGGAAGACCCCGAACACCGGGTCGCCCGCCTCGCCGCGCAGGATCGGGTCGTACACCCGGGCCGCGCCGTCCACGATGTCCAGCGGGGTGCGGAATCCCGCCTCGGCCATCCGTTCCCGTTTCGGCGCGGGGTTCTCGTCGGTGATCCAGCCGGTGTCCACGGCGCACAGGTAGATGCCGCGCTCGGCCAGGTCGGCGGCGCTGGTCCGGGTCAGCATGTTGAGTGCGGCTTTGGCCATGTTCGTGTGCGGATGCCCGGATGTCTTGTTGCGGACGGTGAATCGGCCCTCGACGGCCGTGACGTTGACGATGTACCGGCGCGGGAACGCCGAGGCGTCCAGCAGCGGCAGCAGCCGATCGCACAGCAGGGCCGGGGCGAGCGCGTTGACGAGATGGGTCTCGAGCAGTTCGGCCGGGTCCAGTTCGCCGAGCCGGGCCGACCAGGAGTTCTCCGGCGCGAGGTCGGGCAGGAGGCCCGCCTCGTCGGTCTCGCGCAGGGCGATCGCCGGGGATGGCGGCGCGGCGGACAGGGGGTAGGGAGCCGAGGGCAGCCCGACGAGTTCGTTCACGCCGGTCAGTTCCGCCGGGGCCCGCAGCGCGGACGGCAGGGCGGCGGGGACGGCCATCGGCTGGTAGCCGGGGGCGAGCAGAACCGGAACCGGGCCGGTCGGCGAGGTGGCGGTGCCCGGTCCGCTGCCGTTGCCCGCTGCGGCCAGCGCGCGCAGTTCCCCGGCGGCCAGCAGCGCGTAGGCGTCGGCCGGACGCCGCACGGTCTGGGCGGCGTTGTTGACCACGATGTCCAGGCCCCGGCCGCTCGCCAGCAGGTCGTCGCAGAACCCGATCACCTGGCGCGGGTCGCGCAGGTCGATGCCGACCACCGTGAGCCGGTCCAACCAGTGCGCGCTGCCGGGGGCCGCGGTGAACCGCTGGATCGTGTCCTGGGGGAAACGGCTGGTCACGATCAGGTCGGCGCCGTCGCGCAGCATCATCAGGGCCAGCTGGAAGCCGATCTTGACCCGGCCGCCGGTCAGCAGCACCCGGCGCCCGGAAAGGTCGGTCCCGGCGGCGCGCCGGGCGAAGTTGGCCTGGGCGCAGGACGGGCAGAGCCGGTGGTAGAAGACGTCCGCGCGACGGTAAGGCTGCTTGCAGACGTAGCAGTGCCGCGCCCGGCCGAATTTCCCGGGCGACGGCTCGGCCGGGTCGGGCATCGGCGCGTCCATCCGGCGGTCGGCCGCGCCGAGCACGGTGGCGTCGTTGATCCGGGCGTCGGCGCGGCTCTGGTCGGCGCGGCGGCCGAGCCGGCGGGTGCGGCGGCCGTCCCGGGCGAAGGACTCGGCCACCCGTTCGGCCCGCAGGCGCAGGGGATGGTCGGGGGAGAGCGCGCGCAGGCGGGTGACGAGGGCGGAGAAGGCGGCGAGGTCTTCGGCGGTGAGCCCGGCGGTGTTGGCGATCGCGGCGGGGGAGAGGTCGGCGTCGTCTGGGACGACGACGTCCAGCGCAGAGTCGGCCAGAGCAGGGCCGGCGAGAGCAGGGCCGTTCAACTCGGCGGCTATGTCGGCGTCGGCCGCGCGGTCCGGACCGGCCGCCGCTTCTGCCTCCGTCGTCGTTACAGCCTGACCTGTCACATGTGCCTGATCCGGTATTGCGGTCTGCGCCATCGCCTGCCCCCTTGTCCCGCCCTGCTGCTCGCCTGGTCGTCGGTGGCCTCGGCTGGATTCGAACCAGCGTGATCCGCATCCGGAGTGCGACGCGCCTGCCACTGCGCTACGAGGCCCGCAACTGCCCGGAGGGACCGGATTCGAACCGGCGTATCTAGCCTTGACAGGGCTATGCGTCTGCCTCTGCGCTACCTCCGGGCATTGCCGGAGATCATAGCGGGCCGGGTGCGGGCGCGCGGTCTGAATTTCGCGGGAGTGCGGTGGGTCCGCGGTCGTGGCCCGGGCTGGATTCGGACCAGCGTGTTTCACCGGGTAAGGCGACGCGGCTGCCTCTGCGCTACCGGGCCTGGTGCTGCCCGGAGGGTCGGATTCGAACCGACGTATTCGCCGTGCGAAAGCGGTGCGACTGCCTCTGCGCTACCTCCGGACATTGCCGAGAGTCTAGCGGCGGCGCGGGAAGGCGGCGGGCGTCGCCCGGGACGGTATCCCGGGCGCGCGACCGGCTGTCGTCCGGCCCGCGCGTCCTGTGCGCGGCCGGCCCCGTTCTGCCTTGCTCAGACGTGCGCGGCCTGGAACTTGACCAGCACGTCGGAGGCGATCCGGCCGCGGTCGGAGATCTCGATGCCGGCGCTCTTGGCCCACTCGCGCACCTCGGAGGTGTTCACGGTCGGCGCGGCGTCCTTGCGGGCGGCCTTGCCGGCCGCGGCCTTGGCCGGGGTGTCCCGGCGGGCGGCGGCGATGTACGGCGCGAGCATCGCCCGGAATTTCTCCGCATTGGCCGTGCTGAGGTCGATTTCGTGCTGAACGCCGTTCAGTCCGAATCTGACCACCTCGTCGGCGGGAGTTCCGTCGAGATCGTCGACGAGCGTGACCACTACCTGTTGCGCCATGAGATTGCCCTTCCGTATGCGAGTGAGTGTCATCGTAGTACGGAAAGTGCTTTGGAATCGACCTCTAATAGCCGGAACTCGGCCCGGAAAGCCAATCTCCAGCCGGACCGGGCCATTGTGGCCGGTCTTGTTGATTCCGGCGTTTCGCGGCGTTGCCCGGTCGTTCACGGGTTATATGCCCATATCCGTCCGGAAGTGCCCGCGGCGGCTGTGAGCTCGGACAAGGCGCGTCACGCGGGAATGTTTATTCCGAAATGCACGGGATTCCGCTGCCGCCCGGGCCGGCCGGGCCGCGCTTTCGGCCGCTCGGGGGCCGGATTCGAACCGGGGTATCCGGGCGGGCCGCCCGGCGCCGGCCGCCGCGCCGCCGGCGGGTTTTGTCCGACCGACTATCCGGTCGGGTTCGGCGCGCCGCGGGGCATTTCCGGCCGCGCCGCGATACCGCCGCCGCCCGGTTCTTCGGCCGGGCTCGGGCAGGTACCCGGAATAGCCGTTTTCGCACTGCCCGGAAGGCCGGAATCGAACCGGCGGGTACGGCTGTGAGGGCCGTGCGGCTGCCTCTGCGCTACTTCCGGGCATTACCGCGGATCTTATCCGGGAAATGCCCGCGCCCGCCGCGCCGGGGCTCTGGCATGATTGCCTGCCATGGAAGGACGCCGAACACCGCGCCGAGGCGGCGGTCCGGGCGGCCGGCACGCAGGAAAGGCGTAGATGACGATGGCGACCACCCGGGCCCAGGCGGCCGCGAGCGAGAACGCGCGCCGGCTCGAATGGTGGAAGCACGACATCGACGACGACGGCCGCGCGTGGATCACCAAGCGCACCATGGAGCGGCTGATCAAGCTGCACCAGCGCGGCCTGCCGTTGGAGATCGGCACGGTCTACCTCGGCGACGGCGAGTACGCGCCGGTGCCGCTGACCGCGCTGACCGACCGGCTCAACCGCCGGCAGGTGACCGGTCTGCGGGAGCTCGTGCGCGACGCCGCGGAGTGGGAGCGGCGGCTGCGCACGGCCGCGGGCGACTGCGCCGAGGGCACCGACGACACCGACACGGTGCACCAGATCCTGTCCAACGCCGAGCTGTCCCAGCTGAAGAAGAACACGGACACGGTCGTCCGGCTGGTCGCCTGGCTGCCGCCCAGACTGCGCTCGACCTACCTGGTCGGGGCCTCGGCGGCGCAGCAGAAGTTCTGGATCGGCGTGTTCGTCAAGATGCCCCGGCACGACCGCGCGCCGGAGCGCGGCGGCGCCTGAAGAATAGGGGCTGTGTCCGGCCGGACGTTCGGACACAGCCCGCTCTTTTATACCCGAGCCCGCGCACGGGGCGGGCGGAAACCGGCCATTGCGTTACCGATCCGTGTGCTTTATCAGCCCTGTGCGTCGGCCGGACCGGTGCCTGCCGGGCGGTGCGCGAAGCCGGTTGCCGGGCGCGCGGATTGTCGGTGCCGGTCGCTATATTCCTGCCCGTAGACGAAATCCCGGACGCCGGGTTGACGAGGAAAGGTGGCCCTGGTGCCGCAAGGGACGACGTACCTGGAGCTGTCCGAGGACAACGGCAGCGCCCACAAGTTCTACGAGGTCACCGTCGCCGGAAGCGTGGTCTCCATCCGGTACGGCCGGATCGGCGGGGACGGCCAGCTGCAGACCTCCACCTTCCCGACCCCGGACAAGGCCGAGGCCGCCGCGGCCAAGAAGATCGGCGAGAAGGTACGCAAGGGCTACGCGCCCGCGGTCCCCGGCCAGCGCGCGGCCCGGTCGATCACCCGGCGCGCGGTGGTCTCGGCCCCGTCCTCGGCCCGCCGCGGCGCCCCGGTGCTCTGGCGCTTCCGGACCGGCTCCAGCGCTTTCGGCATCCACATCGACGAGGACCGCTGCTGGGTCGGCAACCAGAACGGCGACGTCTACACGGTCAGCCACGGCGGCGAGGTGCAGGCGCACTACCGGCTGCCCGAGGGCGTCAAGTGCCTGGTCGCCGACGACTTCTGGATCTACGCGGGCTGCGACGACGGCACGGTGTACGACCTGTCGGCGAAGATCCCGTTCGCCGCCTACAAGATCGCCGAGGACGTCGACATCTTCTGGCTGGACATCCGCGACGGCGTGCTCGGCGTGTCCGACGCGGACGGCGGGCTGACCGTGATCGACCACGAGGACGAGTTCCAGTGGTCGCGCAAGAGCCCGGGCCAGAGCGCCTGGATGGTGCGCTGCGACGACCGTGCGGTCTACCACGGCCACCGCACCGGCGTGACCGCGTACGCGAACGACGGCGGCCGCGAACTGTGGCACACCAAGACCACCGGCGGGGTCCTGTTCGGCTGGCAGGAACGCGAGTCGGTCTACGCGGGCACGGGCCACAACGTGGTGCAGAAGATCGCGAAGGCCAGCGGCGCGATCGAGGCCACGTACCAGTGCGACAGCGCGGTCTACTCCTGTGCGACCGCCGCCGACGGCCGGTACGTGTTCGCCGGGGACAACTCCTCGTCCGTGTACTGCTTCAGCACCGAAGGCACCCGGCTGTGGAAGCTGGGCACCGGCTGCGGCTCGGCCCTGTCCATGCAGTATCGGGACGAGCGGCTCTACATCGTCACCACCGACGGCTCGCTGGCCTGCGTCGACGCGACCGACGCGGCGATCGAGGCGGCGAAGAACGGCACCGTGCCGACCGCGGTCGACGTCAAGCTGGCCGCCGCGCTCCCGGCCCGGGTGCCGACCGCGGACCTGGCCACCACGACCGTGACCACCGGCGGCGTCGTGGTCGAGTGCATCGACGACCGGGGCCGCCCGCGGATGCGCGTGACCAGCCCGGGCTACCAGACCACCTGGAACGTGCAGTTCCCGCAGGGCATCCGCCAGGTCGGCTCCCGCTACGTGGTCGAGCAGGTGCTCGAGTCCGGCGGCGGCGGCTTCTACCGGGTGCGCGGGGAGATCAAGCGGCTGCTGTAGGGACGGCGAAGCCCGCCGCGCAGACCGCGGCGGGCTTTTCGGGCGCACCGGCGCACGAAGGCCGGTCGGCGCGGCGGCGCCGCCCGGGTCAGGCCGCGGCGTTCTGCCCGATCTGCAGGTCCTCGGAGGTGGTCATCCCCTCGCGCCAGACCGAGCGGGCGATGATCTTGCGCGGGTCCACCCGGTCCCGGTACCGGCCGGCGATCTCGGTGACCTCCTCCATCAGCCCGTCCGACAGCGTGGTCGGCTCCAGGCCCAGGCCGAGGAAGCGGTCGTTGGTCACGACCAGGTCGTTGGCCTCGGCCTCCTGGCGCGGGTTGGGCAGGTGGGCCACCTCGACCCCGGTCATGTCGCTGACCATCTTGGCCAGGTCGGCGACCCGGTGGGTCTCGGTGATCTGGTTGAACACGGCCACCCGGTCCCCGGCCTGCGGCGGGTTGAGCAGCGCGATCTCCACGCAGCGGACGGTGTCCCGGATGTGGATGAACGCGCGGGTCTGGCCGCCGGTGCCGTGCACGGTCAGCGGGTGCCCGATCGCGGCCTGCATCAGGAAGCGGTTGAGCACCGTGCCGTAGTCCCCGTCGTAGTCGAACCGGTTTATCAGCCGCTCGTCCCGGACGGTCTGCGGGGTCTGCGTCCCCCAGACGATGCCCTGGTGCAGGTCGGTGATCCGCAGCCGGTCGTTCTTGGCGTAGAACGCGAACATCAGCTGGTCCATCGTCTTGGTCAGGTGGTAGACCGAGCCCGGGTTGGCCGGGTGCAGGATCTCCCGGTCCAGGTCGCCGTCCGGGGTGGGCACCTTGACGGTCAGGTAGCCCTCGGGGATCGGGGCCGAGCCGGACCAGCCGTAGCCGTACACGCCCATCGTGCCCAGGTGCACCAGGGCCGCCTCGGACCCGGTGGCCACCAGCGCGGCCAGGACGTTGTGGGTGGCGCGGGTGTTGTTGTCCACGGTGTAACGCTTGGCGGTGCTCGACCTCATCGAGTACGGGGCCGCCCGCTGCTCGGCGAAGTGCACGACCGCGTCCGGGCGCACCGTGTCGATACACTCGCACAACCGCTCGAACTCCTCGGCCAGGTTCAGCCGGACGAAGCCGATCGTGTGCCCGGAGATCTCCTGCCAGGCCCGCAGCCGCTCGCCCAGCGGGCGGATCGGGGTCAGCGACTCGACCTCGAGCTCCAGGTCGATGGCGCGGCGGCTGAGGTTGTCCACGACGGTGACGTCGTGGCCACGGTCGGACAGGTGCAACGCCGTCGGCCATCCGCAAAACCCGTCTCCGCCGAGAACCAGGATCCGCATTCCGTCCACATCCCTTTTCATCATCGATAATGCTTCGAGTTTTCCCGCGCCTTGACTCGATTGCGCTCCTGCCCGGAATTCCGCGCGAGCCGTGAGAGGGCCCAGTGTAACGAAAGCGGGGCAGTTTGACTGCGGTGCACCGTGACCATGATGCTGAAAATGTGCTGAACTTTCCCGCCGGGGCGGCAATGTACGCTTCCCGGCATACCCCGTCGGGTCTCGGCCGAACCCGCACCGAGCGTGCTCCGGCCGCCCTGGAGGGTAGGTCGCGGCGCAGGTGGCCGGGCCGGATTGCCGATCCGGGGACTGATCGGGGCACTGATTCAAGGCGCCCGGGATTGCCTTTGCGGACGCCTCGGGTATTGCGGTTCCGAGTCGAGCGTGTTACGTCCTGGGAAAACCGGGTACCGGTCATTACCGGTCCTGTCGAGAATCCGGTTCGGCGGGGTGAAATGACCTCTGAAGAACACATTTTCTTCAGGAAAAACAAAGATTCTTCTCATGCCTTCGCGGGTGCTCCGGGGATAGCGGCGCCGACGTGGAGGGCGGGATTCGCGGGGGCGGGCGCGCGCGTTGCCGACGCCCGGTCGGCGCCGGAACCGCTTCCGGCGGCGCTCGTGCCGCCGTGCGCGGCGCGCGGGGGCGCGCGGGCCCGAGCGGTCGGCGCTGCTCGCCAGGGGAGGGGAGCGGTCGGCCGGCCGGCTCCTGCGCGAACCCGAGGAGTTCCTGCGCCGAGGCATGTGGCCGACCACGCAAGAGTGGACGGCCCGGGGCCGGTCGAGCCGACCGGGACGCGCCCGGCCCGTCACCGCGCGGCGAAGGCGGCGACACCTGAGATCACTTGTAGTCGCCGCGACGCTACTCAAGGTGCCCGGCCTGATCCGGATCGGGTTGCCGGTCAACGACATTGTGGTAGGGCGCGTCGGCACACCCGCCCCGACAATGCCGATTCGCACTCCGGTCCCCGCCCGGCGCCTTCCCGCTGCTCGGCCGGGCGCCGGGCCCGGCCGCCGCGGCCGGCATATCGGGCCGGTCCGGCTAAGGCCGGGGAAAGCCGCCGCCGAATGCATTTCGCCGCGGCCCGGGAATCGGACCGCGGCGAAATGTTTCCTGCGGTTTTGCGAAAACGTCCTGCAGTTATTGCGGAACCGTGGCGAACGGGCCGCCGCCGAGTGTGGTCGGCACGTACTCGCCGACGTCCAGCCCGGTCGGCGAGGAGGGGCTGAAGGTCTTGCCGTTCACCGTGATGGTGCTGATCTTGCAGGCGGTGAAGGTGGGGTGACTCGCGGTGGGCGACTCGATGATCGCCTCCGTGCTGATGCTCGCTTGGCCGAGACCGCGTAGCCGGACCTGCTCAGGTGGACCGGGTTGGCCGGGAGTAGCTCGGACCGGGCCGCGGCCGAGGTGACGGCCAGGCCCGACCGGGCCGCGGCAAGGTAAAACGCGGGTATAACCGGGGCCAAACTTTGGCGACGCGGCTGGCCGGATCATCAGTGTACTGTCACTATGGGCGGGATGGGCGGCCGGCTGCGGCGGCCGGCCCGGCCGGTCGGCCGGGCCCCGCCCCCGGTCCGGCGGTTCCGGACAGCGGCCGTAGATCCAGGCCTTGCCGAAAGTGTTGTATGGTCTAGTCCAGTCGGTCCCGGCGGACGGCGTGGTCGCGGGACGGATGGCGGCCCGGCCGCGGCCGCCCGGCGCCCGGTGGTCGACCCCGCCGGCGCCGAACGGCTCAAGGATCCGACCAGGTCCGCAACGGCGCGGGCACCCTCCGGCCGACCGCCGGCAGCCGGCCCGGCCAAGCCCTGGACCGGGCCGTGGGCCGGGTGGGAAACGGTAGAAGACGGCCCCGGCGGCCGATTCCGGACATGGCGGGAATCTGCCGTGGTACTGTGCGCCGACCCGGAAAGCCGGTATATCTGGTGACCGTTGTTTTTACTGCGGCACCTGGTCGCAACCGGAGAATCCACGCGTTCGGCGCCCTGGCGCGGATCCGACGGATCGGTCGCCGCCCCGAGTTCGGGCCCGGGACGGCGGGAAGGTGAGGTTTCGTGTCCGTGCGGGAAGACGAACGGCGGTCGGGGGTCGCCGCGGTCGGCGTGACGCGCGCCGAGGAGACGGTGTACCTGGAACTGTGCCGGATGGGGACGGCCACGACCGGGGTTCTGGCGGCCACTCTGGACATGCCGCCCGCGGTGGTGCTCCAGGTGCTGGCCGGGCTCCAGTCCCGGGCCCTGGTCCGGCGCACCGCCGGCGGCGGGGCCCCGGTCGCGCTCGGCGGGCTGGTCTCCGGCGGGCCGGAGGGCTGGATGGCGGCCGCCCCGGACGTGGCCTTCGAACGCCTGCTGGCCGAGCGGGAGCAGGACGAACGCCGGCTGCACGCCGGAATAACCCGGCTGCTGGAGGGCTACCACCGCGAGCGCGGCCAGCGCGATCCGGGCGCCTCGGACCTGGTCGAGGTGGTCACCGGCCGGGAGGCGATCGCCGAGCTGTGGCTGTCCCTGCTGGCCGGGGCCCGCGAGGTGGTGTCCGTGCTGGACAAGCCGCCGTTCGTGCAGCAGGACGAGGTCGGCCCGGAGCTCGAGGTGCTCGGCCGCGGCGTGCAGGTGCGCTCGGTCTACGAGCGGGCCACCCTGCTGCGCCCCGGCCGCCTGGCCCTGATCCAGTCGCTGGTCGCGGCGGGCGAGCAGGCGGTGATGGTGGCCGAGCTGCCGTTCAAGCTGGCCCTGGTCGACCGCCGCTGGGGGCTGCTGCCGGTGGCGCCGGGCTCGGAGCTGAGCGGCGCCCTGATCGTGCGGCCCTCGCCGCTGCTGGACGCGCTGATCCAGACCTTCGAGACCCAGTGGGCCCGGGCCATGCCGGTGCCCTCGCCGACCCGCCGGATCGACCCCTCGGCCGCCGGGGGCACCGCGGCGGCCGGCCGGGCGGCCGGGAAGGGCGGCGGGCCGACCGACGTCGGCGCGGTGGACCCGGCCGACCCGTCCACGTATCCGGACTCGGACACCTTCGAGCTGCTGACCATGCTGGCCGCCGGGATGACCGACGACGGCATCGCCCGCCAGCTGCGGGTGTCCGCCCGGACCGTGCAGCGTCGCGTCAGTGAACTGATGGAAGGTCTCGGCGCCCGCAACCGGTTCCAGGCCGGGGTCCAGGCCGCCCGGCGCGGATTGCTGTAGCCGGTCGGGGAAGTTCGGATTCGTCCGCACCGCGTCGCCGAGCCGGCGGCGCGGTGCTGTCACCGGAGCTGTTTTCCCCGGGCCCGCCGGAAACCCGGCGCCGCCACCGGGATCGGCGTCAGCGCGCCGGGCGGCGCCCGGCGGACCGCAGGGCCACCGCGCCCACGGCGGCGACCCCCAGCGCCGCCGCCGAGACCAGGGCGGAGAGCCGGTTCGCCCGGGCGATGTCGAAGCCCTGCGGGGTACGGCCCGCCCCCAGCTGCGGCCGCTCCTCGGTCCGCGTGCCGTACAGGTTCGTCCCGCCCAGGCGCACGCCCAGCGCCCCGGCCGCGGCCGCCTCGCACCGCCCGGCGTTCGGGCTCGGGTGCCGGCGCCCGTCGCGGCGCAGGGTGCGCCAGGCCTCCCGGCGGGTGCCGCCGACCAGCGGCGCGCAGGCGACCGTGAGCAGCCCGGTCAGCCGCGCCGGGGCCAGGTTGGCCAGGTCGTCCAGCCGCGCGGACGCCCAGCCGAACCGTTCGTAGCGCTGCGAGTGGTGGCCGACCATCGCGTCCAGGGTGTTCGCCGCGCGGTAGCCGAGCAGCCCGGGCACCCCGGCCACGGCGCCCCAGAACAGCGGCGCGACCACCGCGTCGGAGGTGTTCTCGGCGACCGACTCGATCACCGCCCGGGCGATCTCGGCCTCGGACAATCCGCGCGGGTCGCGCCCGCACAATCGCGGCAGCCGCTCCCGGGCCCCGGCCAGGTCCCCGGCCTCCAGCCGTTCGCCGATCGCGGCCGCCTCCCGGCGCAGCGAGGAGGCCCCGACCACGGTCCAGGTCGCCGCGGCGGTCCCGGCCACGGTCCACAGGGCCCCGCCGAGCCTGCGGCCGCTCAGCCCATGCTGCTCAGGCCGGCCGCTCAGTCCGCTCGGCCCATTGCGCTTGGGCCGGTCGCCCAATCTGTTCGATCCGCCCTGCCCGAGCCGTCCGCCGGCCGAGACCACCGCGCCCATCCCGGCCGCCGACCCCACACACGCCGCGGTGAATGCCGCCCCGCGCAGCCGCCGATCGGCGTAGCAGCGCTCTTCGAAGACCTGCGCGGCCCGGCCGAACAGGGCCACCGGATGCCCGCGGGCGGGATCGGCGAACACCGCGTCGGCGGCGAACCCGGCCGCGAGCCCCGCGGCAGTCAGCCAACCGGAAGAGTTTCTGTGCATCGGGAGATCCTAGCGAATCCGGGCATCCGCAACCCGTCCCAGGACCCCCGGCCAACTTGAACCCCAGCCACCGATCCGGGTTGACCGGCCGGTCCCGCCCGCGCAAGACTCGATCAATGTGACCGATCAGAGTGCTTCGACCATGGACTGGCCCCGGATCGAGTGGTTCCTCGCCGAGCACGGCGCCGAGGGCATGCCGCACCCCGGCGGCACCTTGCTGGAGCACCTGATCCGGGTCCGGGAGCGCCTCGCCGCCTGGGGCGCCGCGCCCGAGATCCAGGCCGCAGGGCTCTGCCACGCCGCGTACGGTACCGACGGCTTCGACGAGACCCTGCTCGCCCTCGCCGACCGCGACCAGCTCTGCGCCCTGATCGGCCCCGCCGCCGAGGCGCTGGTCTACTTCTACGGCAGCTGCGATCGCACGGCCGTCTACCCGCGCCTGGGCACGCCCGGACCGGCGGCCTTCCGCGACCGCTTCACCGGCGCCGAGTCCGTTCCCGCCGACGCCGACCTGCGGGCCTTCCTGGAGATCACCGCAGCCAACGAACTCGACGTGCTCGCGCACAACCCCGGACTCGCTGCGAAGTACGGGCCGATGCTGCGCCGGCTGTTCACCCGTTCGCGCGACCTGCTCTCCGCCGGCGCGCGGGCCGCCTGCGACGCCGGACTGCCGACCGGCGAACCCCTGCCGACACCCGGGACCATCGAACAGCACCCCGAATAAGAGCCGTTCGACCGGCCCCGGGCTCCCATCCGCACTAGCCTGTCCAAGTGACCTCAGCCCGGACTCCCCACCCCACCTATGATCTGTCGTTCCACGGCGACCAGGAGATCGCGGACGGGCTGGTCGACCTGGCGGTCAACGTCCGGCTGCCCAAGCCGCCGAGCTGGCTGCTGCAACGGATCACGGCCTCGCTCGACGACCTCGCCGCCTACCCGGACCCCACCCTGGCCACCGAACTGGTCGCCGCCACCCACGGCCGCCCGGTCGACCAGGTGCTGCTCACCGCCGGGGCGGCCGAGGCGTTCGTGCTGATCGCCCGGGCGCTGAACCCGCGCCGGGTCGCCGTCGTGCACCCCCAGTTCACCGAGCCGGAAGCCGCCCTGACCGCGGTCGGGCACGTGGTCAAGCGGGTGATCCTGGCGCCCGAGCACGGGTTCCGGCTCGACCCGGCCCTGGTTCCCCGGGACGCGGACCTGGTGGTCCTGGGCAACCCGACCAACCCGACCTCGGTGCTGCACCCGGCCGGCGCGATCGCCGCGCTGGCCCGGCCCGGCCGGATCCTGGTCGTGGACGAGGCTTTCATGGACGCGGTCCCGGGCGAGCCGGAGTCGCTGGCCCGGCGCACCGAACTGCCCGGCCTGGTCGTGATCCGCAGCCTGACCAAGACCTGGGGCCTGGCCGGGCTGCGGATCGGGTACGTGCTCGGCCCGGCCGAGATCCTCGGCCGGCTGCGCGCGGCCCAGCCCAAGTGGCCGGTCTCCGCGCCCGCGCTGGCCGCCGCCGCGGCCTGCGTCGAGCCGCACGCGCTGACCCAGGCGGCCGGACTGGCCCGGTCCGGCGAGGAGGACCGGCACTACCTGGAGTCCCGGCTGGCCGGGCTGCCCCGGGTCACCCTCCCGGCCCAGTCCCGGGCGCCGTTCGTGCTCGTACACACGCCCGGGGCCGAGCGCGTCCGGATGATCCTGCGCGAGCGTGGTTTCGCGGTCCGCAGAGCGGATACCTTCCCCGGGCTGGGGCCGGACTGGCTGCGCATCGCCGTGCGCGCCCGAACGGTTACCAACGGCTTGATCTCGGCCTGGCCGGCGGACTAGTCGCGACCCTTGTCGGACGCTTCTGGCACACTGGCCCCCAACAGATTCATCCCGGAACCTCCGGTTGTGTCTGGTACCAACAGATTCGGTGTACGCGGGAATTTCCGGACCGAGGCCGGGCGCCCGACCCCTGAGGAGAGCCTTGATATCCTTCGAGCAGGTGTCCAAGCGGTACCCGGACGGGACCGTGGCCGTGGACGGACTGACCCTGACCGCGCCCGACGGCGCCATCACCGTGCTGGTCGGACCGTCCGGCTGCGGCAAGACCACCTCGCTGCGGATGGTCAACCGGCTGATCGAGCCCAGCTCCGGCCGGATCCTGGTCGACGGGGTGGACGTGTCCGGCCGCCCGGCCGCCGAGCTTCGCCGCACCATCGGCTACGTGATCCAGCACGCCGGCCTGTTCCCGCACCGGACCGTGGTCGACAACATCGCCACCGTGCCCCGGCTGCTCGGCGTCGGCAAGCAGGAGGCCCGGACCCGGGCCCGGGAGCTGATGGACCTGGTCGAGCTCGACTCGGCCATGGCCACCCGCTACCCGCACCAGCTCTCCGGCGGCCAGCAGCAGCGGGTCGGCGTGGCCCGGGCCCTGGCCGCGGACCCGCCGGTGCTCTTGATGGACGAGCCGTTCTCCGCGGTCGACCCGGTCGTGCGCAAGAACCTGCAGGA
The DNA here is from genome assembly GCA_035943635.1 of Actinocrinis sp. GTDB lineage: Bacteria > Actinomycetota > Actinomycetes > Streptomycetales > Catenulisporaceae > DASZBX01. The sequence continues at coordinate 19,879 of DASZBX010000128.1, forward strand.
GCAGTTCCTGCGGATCCAGTCCGAGGTCGGCAAGACCATCCTGTTCGTCACGCACGACATCGACGAGGCGGTCAAGCTCGGCGACCGGATCGCTGTCCTGCGCGAGGGCGGCATCCTGGCCCAGTTCGACACCCCGCAGGAACTGCTCGCCCACCCGGCCGACGAGTTCGTCGAGGGCTTCCTGGGCCTGGACCGCGGCGTGCGCCGGCTGTCCTTCTTCGCCGCAGCCGAGGTCCGGCTGCAGACCGAGCCGGTGCTCGCCCTCGCGGACGCCGCGGCCGGCCGGGCCGGTGCGGGCGCGGGCGACGGCCCCGGCTCGTGGGTGCTGCTCGTCGACGCCGACCGCCGGCCGCTGGGCTGGACCGGGCCCGGGGACGCGGCCGCCGTCGCCGAGGCGGTCTCCGCAGCCGAACCCGGCGCCGACGCGGACCCGGCGGCCGCCGTCCCGGAACTGACCGGGATCGGCCACACCTTCGTGCCCGAGACCGACTCGCTGCGGGCCGCCCTGGACGCCGCGGTGCTCTCCCCGGCCGGCTGGGCCGTCGGGGTGGACGAGCAGGGCCGGGTGCTCGGCGTGGCCAGCCAGGAGTCGATCGCCGAGGCGATCCGGGCCGCGCACGGGCTCGAGGCCGCCGCCGCGGCCCGGACCCGGATCGACCGGCGCACCGCCGAGGCCACGACCGCGCCCGGTTCCGGCGCTGCGCCCGGTTCCGATGCCGCACCTGCTTCCGACGCCGCACCTGCTTCCGACGCCGCGCCCGGTCCCGCGACCGTGCCCGGTTCCGACGCGGCCCCCGCTTCCGACGCCGACCCCGACTCCGACGCCGACCCGGCCGCCGCCCCCGAGGCGGTCCGGTGAGCGTCTTCGACCTGCCCAGCTATGTGCAGCACACCTACCCGCAGCTGATCGCGATCCAGCTGGAGGTCACCCTCGGCTCGGTCCTGGTCGGCCTGGTCGTCGCGCTGCCGGTCGGCCAGGCCTGCGTGCGCTGGCCCCGGCTCTACCCGGCCGTGCTGTCCGTGGCCACGGCCGCGTACGCCATCCCGTCGATCGCCTTCTTCGTGCTGCTGATCGCGTACACCGGGCTGACCGAGAAGACCGTGCTGATCCCGCTGTCCGTCTACAACCTGGTGGTCCTGATTCCGGGCGTGGTCGAGGGAGTGCGCGCGGTGCCCCCCGAAGTGCGCCTTTCGGCCGACGCGATGGGCTTCGGCCCTGCCCGCCGGTACCTCCAGGTCGAACTGCCGCTCGCGCTGCCGGAGATCATGGCCGCGGTCCGGATCGCGGTGGTCTCGAGCGTCAGCCTGATGAGCGTCGGCGCGGTGATCGGCAACTTCGGCGGGCTCGGCGACCTGATCACCAACGGCCTGCGCGAGGACAAGAAGGGGCTGATCTGGCTCGGCGTGATCTCGTTGGCCGTGCTCGCGATCGTCCTGGACGCCGTGCTGCTCCTGGTCCAGCGGGTGCTGACCCCGTGGAGCCGCGGCCGCTCGTCCCGCCGCCGGTCCGGCCGCGGCCAGGCCACGGCCGGACGCCTGGCCGCGCTCGGCCCGGCCGCCCAGCCCGCGCCGGCCCGGGAGGCGGTCCGATGATCCTGTTCCACTACCTCAATGTGTTCCTGCACACACCGACCTACTGGCACGGGTCCGACAGCGTCGGGCAGCGGCTGGTCCAGCACCTGGAGTACACCGGGATCGTGCTGGTGTTCGCGACCGTGCTGGCCTTCCCGCTCGGCTGCCTGACCGGGCACACCGGGCGCGGCGGCTCGTTCGTGTCGGTGCTGGCGGTGACCGCGCGGGCGCTGCCCACCTTCGGCGTCCTGGTCCTGCTGACCGTGCTGATGGGGATCGGCTTCGCGCCGGTCGCCATCCCGCTGACCGCGCTCGCGGTGCCGCCGATCCTGTTGGCCACGCACGTGGGCGTCCGCGGGGTCGATCCGGCCGTGGTGGACGCGGCCCGCGGCGTGGGAATGCGCCCGCGGCAGATCCTGTTGCAGGTGGAGATCCCGGCTGCGCTGCCGTCGATTCTCAACGGCTTGCGTTCGGCGACGGTGCAGATCGTGGCGACCGCCACGATCGCGGCGTTCGTCAGCTTCGGCGGACTCGGCCGGTACATCGCCGACGGGTTGTCCGAATACGACTACGCACAGGTGGTCGGCGGTGCGGTCACGGTGGCCCTGTTGTCGATCGTGGTTCTCGGCCTGTTCGCGGTCATTGCGCGGTTCGCCGTCTCTCCGGGGATCCGCGCACGGTAGTCGCAGGAAACGCAAGAGCGCAAGACGGCGACGGCCGCCCGGGTGCGCCGTCGCAGCAGTTCAGACCCCCTAACGAAAGATGGCATCATGACAACCACCAAGTGGCGGTCCGTTATCGCCCTGTCCACTGCGGCCGTTCTGACCGGCGGCCTGCTGGCCGGGTGCAGCAGCAGCAGTTCGACCAAGACGACCGGCGGCAGCACCCCGAACAGCAACAGCAACCCGCTGGTGCAGGCCAAGCCGTCCGGGACGGTCGTGGTCGGCTCCAACAGCTTCGCCGAGAGCACCCTGCTGGCCGACATCTACGGCCAGGCCCTGGCGTCCAAGGGCTACACGATCAAATACCAGCTCAACATCGGCGCCCGCGCCGTGACGTACCAGCAGATCAGCTCCGGCGCGATCACCGTGATGCCGGAGTACAACGGGGCCCTGCTCAACTACCTCGACGCCTCCGTGGTCAAGAAGGCCTCCGAGCCGGAGACCTCCACCACCGGCGTGCAGTCCGAGCTCACCGCCGACCTGCCCAGCTCGCTGGAGGTGCTCGACCCGGCCTCCGCCCAGGACAACGACACCCTCACCCTGACCAAGGCCGAGGCGACCAAGCTGAACCTGACCCAGGGCGCCTCGATCGCCGACTTCGTCACCGCGCTCGGCAGCCAGCCGGTGAGCATCGGCGCGGCGCCGGAGTACCAGACCAAGCAGGACGGCCTGGAGGGAATCGAGCAGCAGTACGGGCTCAAGGCCTCGCAGGTCACCTTCAAGCCGCTGGACGAGGGCGGCACGCTGACCGAGGCCGCGCTGACCAACGGCAGCGTGGACGCGGGCGACCTGTTCACCACGGACACCACCATCGCCAAGGGCTCGATGCTCACCCTGACCGACCCGAAGAACATCTTCGGCCTGCAGAACGTGCTCCCGCTGGTCAACAAGGCCGGGCTGACCCAGGCCGGGATCGACGAGCTGAACGCGGTCAGCGCCAAGCTGGACAGCCCCACCCTGCTCAAGCTGGACGACGAGAACGCGAGCCAGGGCCAGGACCCGGCCACGGTCGCGAAGAACTGGCTCACCTCCGAGGGCCTGATCTGATCAAGCCCGGATTAAGCGCGGGTCAACCGGTGGTCGAGGCCTGAAAGAGGCCTGATCGCGGTCCGCGCGGCCCGGAACGGCATTCACGAGGGGCGTCATCCCGACAGGGGTGGCGCCCCTTCGCCGTATCCCCGCGCCGGCGGCCCCGGACCACCCTTGACAGCCGCGGTGGTCTAGTCCAATCTCTAGCGTGAGACGGCCGCCGGACAGGCCCCGGCGGATCGGCGGAGCGGCGTCCCGCGGATCACGGTGTCGTCGCCCACCCACGTCCCCTGGAGGGATCCATGACGCCGCGATTCAAGCGCGTGGCCGCCGCCGTCGGCGCTACCGCGCTGGCGACCGCCGCCGCGAGCCTGGCCGTGCTGGCCAACGGCTCCGCGTACGCCGCCGCGCCCAACCTGCTCGCCAACCCCGGCTTCGAGAGCGGCTCGCTCAGCGGCTGGACCTGCGACCCGGGCACCGCCGGCGTGGTGACCACGCCGACCCACTCCGGCTCCTACGCCCTGGCCGCCACCCCGACGTCCTCGGACGACGCCCAGTGCACGCAGACCGTCTCCGTACTGCCGAACACCGCCTACACCCTGTCCGGCTACGTCGAAGGCGCCTACGTCTACCTCGGGATCACCGGCGGCACGGACAACTGGACGCCCTCGGCGACCGGCTGGACCCAGCTGTCGACCACCTTCACCACCACCGCGTCGCAGACCTCCGTCCAGGTCTACGTGCACGGCTGGTACGCGCAGCCCAAGTACCTCGCCGACGACCTGGCCCTGACCGGCCCGGCCGGGGCGACCACCGCGGCGCCCACGACCACCAAGGCGACCACCCCGCCGCCCACCACGGCCCCGCCGACCACCGCGCCGCCCACCACGGCCCCGCCGACCACGGCGCCCCCGACCACCGCCCCGCCGACCTCGCCGCCGCCCTCCGGCCTGACCTGGAAGGTGGCCCCGTACATCGACATCACCTCGGCCACCCCCACCCTGGCCTCGATCGAGCAGGCCACCGGGCAGAAGACCTTCACCCTGGCCTTCCTGCTCGGCGGGGCCGGCGTACCGGCCTGCACTCCGGAGTGGGGCGGCACGATCGCGCTGAACGACTCCCGGATCACCGGTGAGATCAGCGCGCTACGCGCCCTCGGCGGCGACGTCGCGATCTCCTTCGGCGGCGCGCAGGGGCCGTACCTGGAGACCACCTGCACCAGCGCGGCCCAGTTGGCCGCCACGTACGAGAACGTGATAAGCACCTTCCAGGTGACCCACCTGGACTTCGACATCGAGGCGTCGACCAACACCGCGATGATGGACCAGGCCCTGGCCATGGTGCAGAAGGCCTACCCGAACACCGTGGTCAGCTTCACCCTCGAAGTGCAGGCCGCGACCTACGGCCTGACCCCGTCCCTGGGCGTGCAGGTGCTCCAGGACGCGGTCAACGCGGGCGTGAAGGTCGGCATCGTCAACCCGATGACCATGGACTTCGCCCCGGACGGGGACTGGGGCACCTCGGTGATCGAGGCCGCCGAGGCCACCGAGGCGCAGATGGCCACCATCTGGCCCTCCTACAGCACCGCGCAGCTCTACGCGATGCTCGGGGTCACCCCGATGATCGGCGACAACGACACCGGCCCGGTCTTCACCATCGCCGACGCCCAGCAGCTGGTCGCCTGGGCCAAGACCGAGCACGTCGGCCGGCTGGCGTTCTGGTCCGAGGGCCGGGACAACGGCGGCTGCTCCGGCGGCGTCTCGCCCACCTGCTCCGGCGTCTCGCAGAGCACGTATCAGTTCACGTCGATCTTCGGCGGCTACACCGGCTGATCCGCCGACACCACAGCGCCGACCGGCCCATTCCCCGGCCGGTCGGCGCGCTCCGCTCCGGCGGGCCGCGCGCACTGCCCTGCGCACCGGGCCCGGCCCGCCGCAGATGCGCCGAAGCCGCATTTGCCAACTCCCACAGGCAAATGCGGCTTCGGCGTATCGCCCTTAGAGTGGATACGAGTCCTGTTTCCTCTCCCGTGGCGGTGACCTGTGTCCATTGCGTTCGAGCCGGAGCCGAACCCGCCGCCGAGACGGCGCAGGACACCCGAGCCGGCGCCGCAGCCGCCCACGCGGCCCGTGCGCGCCCCGGACCCGCACCGCCCGGCGAACCCCCGGCGCAAGGCGTGGATCGCGGCTGTGGGACTGGTGCTGCTCGCCCTGGTCGGCGTCGGCGGCTACCACTTCGCCAACTCAGCCAAGCCGCAGCCGATGGTGACCGTCTCACTGCCGATCATGGAGACGAGCACCGCGGCGACGGCCGCCGTCCTGCCGGCGAGCATCGTCGATCTCGCCCCCGGGCAGAAGTTCCAGATCGAGGTGGGCCAGAGCGACGGCCCGATCGCCTGGCAGCTGGCCGGCGCGGGGGACGGCCGCGTGCTGCGGCAGACCGCGCTCGGCCAGGTCGGCTCCTGCGCTCCGGGTCTGAGCGGCTGCCGGGTCCCGGCGCTCTACACGTTCACCGCGCAGTCCGCGGGCAGCACCTCGCTGGTGTGGAAGGAACAGCTCTTGAGCTGCAACTCCATTCCGGGCACCGACCTGCCCGCACCCTGCTTCGCCTACCAGAAGACCATCCTGGTCACGGTGTCGTGACCAGTGCGCGCCGGTGCACGGTGTCCACCGGGAAGGAGGACTGCAGCGCGATCCGGCGGTCCGAGTCCCGGCCGATCCGGGTGAGCAGTTCGTCCAGCGCGAGGAAGTGCTCCCACTCCTCGCCCCCGGCGGCCCGGGTCAGCTCGGCGATCACCATGACTTCGAGGTCCGGTTTGCGCTTGCTCTTCCAGGACTTGTCGGCCAGACTCACCATCAGGTCCTCGACGGTGATGCCGGGCAGGTGCCAGGCGCTGTGCGTCCCGGCGAACCGGGCCAGCCGCGGGCTGACCCCGAGCGAGCGCAGCAGGCCGGGGCCGGCCTCCTCGTGCGCCTTGCCGCCGGAGACGACCAGCTCGTTCACGTGGATGGTCTTGCCGATGTCGTGCGTCGCCGCACCGAACAGCACCGCCTCGCGGTCGAAGACCAGGGCGGGGTAGTGCCGGCTCATCCAGTCGGCCACCTGCGTGGCGACGTCGTGGACTATTCGCAGGTGGATCGCCAGTCTGGGCGGGCATTCCAGCTGCCGCAGCAGCGCTGTCGCGGATTCCGGGAGCGGCCGCAGCGAAGGGTCCGTGGGGCCGTACAACGCGATTGACAGGGGGTTGTTCTCCGTCACGGATTCAGGGTAAGCGGCGGATCGGCGAAACGGTCCGGCTCTCACCGCACCTCTTGCGGCGTGCGCGAAATTTTGCCCTCACGGGGTCCTTTCGCAACCTTCAAGACACCTGGCGTTTCCCTACTGTTCATCTTGCCGATTTTCTCCGCGATCACCGGGCCACAGGCGCCACTCCCGTCACTGCCGCCGCACCGACTCAGGGCTCGTCCTGGGTGATCAAGGCCCGAGCGAATCCTTCAGTCGGCGGGCGTCCGCGGGCGCCGGTGCGGCCAGGAAACGAGCGGTGGCGCCGGACCGGCCGCCGAACGCCGAGCGGCGGGCCCGGTTTCCCGGCCCCGCCGCTCGGCAACTCGATCCTGCGTCGACTGTCTCTGCGCCCGCCTCAGCGGCCGAAGGTCGCCACGATCTGCGCCCGGGCCAGGGTGTGGAAGAAGAGGTTGAAGCCGAGTACGGCCGGCGCCGCGCCCTGCTCCAGACCGAGGCTCGCCACGTCCACCGCGTGCACGGTGAAGAAATAGCGGTGCGGCCCATGGCCTTCGGGCGGGCCGCTGCCGACGTAGCCGGCGAACCCGGCGTCGTTGCGCAGGGTCAGCGCGTCGGCCGGCAGCAGGTCGGCGCCCACGGTGCCGGCGCCGGTGGCCAGGTCGGTCACGCTGGCCGGGATGTCCGCGACGGCCCAGTGCCAGAACCCGGAGCCGGTCGGCGCGTCCGGGTCCAGGCAGGTCACCGCGAAGGACCTGGTCTGCTCCGGGAACCCGGACCAGGACAGCTGCGGGGACAGGTCCTCCCCGCCCGGCACACCGAAGGCCCTGGAGGTGTGCCGGGGCGGGACGGTGCCCTCGTGGGCCAGATCGGTGCTGGTCAGCTCGAAGCCGGGCAGCTCGGGCAGGGAGTCGTACGGGTTGTACGGAAAGGGGGCGAGTCGGGACGTGCCCATCGGGTGTCCTCCGCTTCTCCCCGGCGTCGGTGCCGGGGTCGGTTCAGTGCTTGCTCACGGATGTTGCCACGAGCGTACATACTGAACCTCCTCGGTTGCCGAATCCGTGCTCGACGACGGCGGGTCCTTCGCGTAGACGAAGTCGTTCAGGATGATGTTGGTCAGCCCGGTCGAGGTGCCCGTGGCCGAGCAGACCGCCCGGCCGTCGATGTACCAGGTGGTGCCGGACGACTCGATGTCCACGCCGTAGGTGTGGAACGCCGAGGCGGGGTTGAAGCCCAGGGTCAGGCCCTGGCAGCCGCCCTGCCGGCCGGAGTGCTGGGTCAGGAAGATCTGGCCCTGGTCGTTGGAGTAGAACTCGAACGCGTCGGTCTCGATGTAGCTGTCGCCCGCCTGCCAGGTCCAGAACCCGGGCCAGAACCCGGCCTGGGTCGGGAACTTGGCCCGCGTCTCCATGTAGCCGTACTGGAACGCGTACGACGGCGTGGTGGTCAGCAGACACGAGGTCCACGAATAGCGCGTGCCGGACGGGGAGGTGACGTTCTGCCGGCGCGAGGTGATGGTCAGCTGTCCGCCGCCGACCGAACAGTTCTGCGCCTGGTCCCATTCCAGCTGGTTGTTCGGCAGGTTCCCGTCGCCGTTGTCGCTCTCCGCGCTGGAGCTGTAGGCCCACTGCGAGGTGTTCACCGAGTTGCCGGTGAACTCGCCGTCGAAGGCGAGGTTCCAGGTGCCGCCCGGGCCGTCCGGCTTGTACGTGCCGGAGGGCGGCGCGGTCGGCGGCACCGGCGTGGGCGCCGGGATCGAGGGCGGCGCGCCCGGTGCGGACGGCGCGGTGGTCGACCCCGGGGATCCGGGAGCGCCGGGCGCGGTCGGCGAGCCCGGCGCACCGGGGGTGACCGGGAGGTTCGGGTCGGTGGCCACGTCGGTCGGCGCCGGGCCGACCAGGTCGCCGACGGTGAAGGTCTCGACCGGGGTGAAGTCGGTCCACTTGCCGTTCTGTTCGTACGCGGCGAAGTAGGTGTACGCACCGGCCCGGGTGAACGCGCGCTGGGCCAGGAACACCGTCTGCGAGGTGCCTATGGTCATCGGGCCCTGGTCGGTGAAGTCGAAGTTGTCGCCGGCGCTGTCGCGCACCGCTATCGTGAACTCCTGGATCCGCTGGACCTGCTGGGCCACCACCTCGGCCTCGCCGCTGATCTGCTGGCCGAGCGCGGCGTGCTGGTCGGAGACGCCGATGGCCTGCAGGGTGATCGGGGCGACCACGGTCAGCTGGACCGGCTGTTCGGCGGCCACCGACCAGGCGGTCAGCCCGCCGAGCAGGGCGCCGATGACGCCGAAGACCATCAGGACCCGGCGGCGGGTGAGCCGCCCGCGGGCGCCGCGGCGGTGGTCCGCCCGCGGGGGGCGCGGGGTGTCGCGCCGATGGCCGGGTGGGGCTGTCTGCTCTTGAGTGTGCCGGGGTCGTGCGCTGTGGGGAGGCATGACGTTGGCCAATCTTGGTGTCCGGGCGGGCAGGTGTCCCGGCCCGGTGGGGAGCAAGCGGCTTCACGCTAGCGCCTTTTGTCGCGGGGGTGTGACGACTTTGTCGCAACTTGACACGGAAACAGGGGTGGCGAATGGTGAACGTCCTGGTCAGCGCTTCGGGTTGTCGACTTGACCGGTTCGACCCGGTTGTTCCGGGAATCAGGGGTATTATTCCGGCTCCGGTGTCGGGTTAATCGGCTGCCGTACCGGCCCCCGGACGCCGCCGCGGGCGGCCCGGCGGCGTTCGCCGGGCGGCGGGGTGACGGCGTGTCCGGGGTCGGTGGCGGGCGTCTGACGAGGCGTTAGCCCGCATTCGTGGGCTGAACGAGTCAGTGCACGAGCATCTGATGCCAGATCAGGAACACCGGCCGCCGCGGGCCGGTTCGGGTGGATCTGTGTTGATATTATGTACGAGGGCTGCGAAGCCTGCCGGGATGGGCCGGACGTACCCGGGACGCCGCGGCGGTGACGCTGCGATGCCGCCCGCGTCACCGCCGCCGGCTGGGCGGCTACAACGGATACAACGGCTGTAACCGCGACTACGACCGCTTGGGCGTGGTGACGGCCAGCAGCTCGGTGCCGTCCTCGGACAGCGAGAGCGAGGTGGTCCAGGCGACCACCTCGCCGAGCCGGGTCAGGTGGGTGCCGCCGCAGGACACCTTCGCGGTCGCCGCGGGCAGCTCGCAGATCCACTGCCGCCGGTCGGTCAGGCCCGGGCCCCCGGTCTCCACCCGCACCTCGGCGTCCGTGGTCACCCAGCTGGTCAGCCGGGCGTTTATCTGCGCGGTCAGCCGGGGCAGCGCCTCGCGCAGGCCCTCGGCCTGGAACCCCTTGCGGCGCAGCGACTTGCCGATCCGGTAGCGGTCCGTGCTGGCGGTCACGTCCATCCGGGAGGACTCGATCGCGACCGCGTCGAAGTCCGGGTGGCCCAGCGAGTCCGTCCGCACCCCCGCGGCCTTCTCCGCCCGGGCCGGGCCGCCCGGCTCGGCCGCCGCGGCCGTCTGCGGGCCGTCGGCGGCCTGCGCGCCCTCCGCGGACCCGGCGGGCCCCGAGGGGGCCACGGGGGCCGTACGGCCGTCCTGGGGCGCCTCGTCGACCGCGCCCGGCCAGCGGTCGGCCAGGGCCTCGTTCAGGGCCAGGGAGAACAGGTGGCAGCCGGTGTGCGCCGCGGACAGGGCCAGCCGGCGTTCCGGGTCCACGCTCAGCATCACCTCGCGGCCGACCGCGGCGGCCGGGTCCGGCAGCGCCTCGACCAGGTGCACCACCACCCAGGTCCACGACTCGTCCCCGCGCCGGACCGGGATCGCCGGGCCCAGCGCGAACTGCCCGTCCGGGCCGTAGGCGCCGGTCAGCGAGTCGATCACCGGGTAGACCACCCCGCCGATCTCCGCGGTGCCGCAGTCGGCCGGCTGGTCCGGCCAGCTGTGGTCCAGCGGGTGGAACGGGGTCTGCTCGGCGACCAGCCCGACGCTGCCGTCCGGCAGCCGGTGCGCGGCCAGGACGCGCGAGCGACCGCGCACGGTCCCCGCGGGGAAGGTGACCAGGGTGGTCCGGGGTACTTCTGCCATGACCCCAGTCTCCCACCCGGTCCGACCGCGCACGTGCCGAACGGGTAAATCCGCCCGGACCCGGCCCGGGCCGGAAGCCAGGTCAGGGCGTTTGGGGCGGATTACGGCGGTTGAGACGGCCTGGGCCCGGTCCGGCCGACTCGGCCCGGCCCGCAGCGGACGCCGACCGGGCGAGCGGCCCGGATCCGGTCCGGGCCGGATCACGCCGGCCGGGCGCGCCGCAACACGACTGAGCCCGGACTGTGATCAGCCCGGGCTCAGGTCGAACGGACCACGGCGTTACGGGGCCGTGATCGGGACAGCGGCTCAGCTCGTCCGGTGCGCGCCCCGGGCGGCGACCGCCGCGAAGAACTCGACCTGCGGCAGGGCCGTGCGGACCGACTCGGTGACCTGGTCCACCAGCGCCAGCGGGACCAGCGCGATGGCGCTGCCGCCGAAGCCGCCGCCGGTCATCCGCGCGCCGAGCGCGCCGCCCTGCAGCGCGGCCTCGACCACCACGTCCAGTTCCTCGCAGGAGACCTCGTAGTCGTCCCGCAGCGAGTAGTGCGAGGCCGTCATCAGCCGGCCGGCCGCCGCCGCGCGCTCCTCGTCCAGCGCACCGGCCCCGAGCAGGGCGACGAACTGCCGTACCCGCGCGTTCTCGGTCACCACGTGCCGCACCCGGCGGAAGGAGATCTCGTCCAGGTGCTCGCGGGCGTCCTCGAGGGCGCGCTCGACGACCTCCTCGGTCGGCTCGCCGTCCGCGGCCACCGCCGCATCGCCCTGCGCCGCGGCCTCGTGCGCGCCGAGCTCGCGCAGGGAGCTCAGGCCCAGCACCGCGGCCGCCTTCTCGCACCGGCCGCGCCGCTCCGGGTAGCCGGAGTCGCCCAGGTCGTGCTGGGCCCGGGTGTCGCAGACCAGCAGGGTCAGCTCGGCCTGGGCCAGGTCGAACGGGAACGGGGTGATGGCCAGGTTGCGGGTGTCGATGAACAGCACGCTGCCGTCCTCGCCGAAGCTGGAGGCGAGCTGGTCCAGCGGGCCGCACGGCATGCCGACGTAGTCGTTCTCGGCCTGCTGGGCCAGCCGGGCCAGGTCGCCCGCGGTCGGCTCCGCCCCGGCCAGCCCGGTCAGGGCCAGCGCGGTGGCGCACTCGAGCGCGGCGGACGAGGACAGCCCGGCCCCGACCGGCACGGTCGAGCTGAACGCCAGGTCGGCCCCGGCGAACTCGGCCGGCAGGAATCCGGCCTCGCGCAGCACCCAGGCGATGCCGGCCGGGTACGCGGTCCAGGTCGCGTCCTTGGCGGTGGCCGGCTTGGGCACCCCGGCCGCGCCCGGGGCCGAGGCCTCGGGCGCGGCCGGCGCGGGCTCGGCCGGCTCCGGCTCGGCCGAGCGGCCCGGGGACAGGTCGGCCAGGGCGATCAGGGCCGCCTGGCCCCCGCCGCCCGAGCTGATCATCCGCAGGACGCCGTCCGTGCGCGGCGCGGCGGCCACGTGGGTGTACCGGTCGATCGCCATCGGGAGCACGAAACCGGCGTTGTAGTCGGTGTGCTCACCGATCACGTTCACCCGGCCCGGCGCCGACCACACCCCGGCCGGGGAGTAGCCGTAGGTCGCCGTGAACAGGTCCAGAGCCCGGGAACTCTCCGCGTGCTGGTCCTTACTCATGGGATCGACACCTCTCTCAGTTGCGCCGCGGCCCGTTCCGGGGAAACGTCGTTCATGAAGGCGCCCATACCCGATTCGGTCCCGGCCAGGTACTTCAGCTTGTCCGCCGTGCGCTGGACGGTGAACAGCTCCAGGTGCAGGGCCAGTTCCGTCCGCTCGCCCGGCGCGCGCACCGGGGCCTGGTGCCAGGCCGCGATGTACGGGGTCGGCTGCGGGCGGTCGAACAACCGGTCGAACCGGCGCAGCAGCTCCAGGTAGACGTGCGGGAAGTCGGCCCGCTGCCCGTCGTCGAGCCCGGTGAAGTCGGCCACCCGGCGGCGCGGGTACAGATGCACCTCGTACGGCCAGTGCGCCGCGAAGGGTACGAACGCCACCCAGTGCTCGCTGTCGACCACCACCCGGGGACCGGCCAGCTCGGTCTCCAGCAGGTCCTCGAACAGGTTGCGCCCGTGCCGTTCGCGGTACTGGGCCGCGTTGGCCAGCGCCCGCTGGGTCTTCGGGGTGACGTACGGGAAGGCGTAGATCTGCCCGTGCGGGTGCGACAGGGTCACCCCGATCTCGGTCCCGCGGTTCTCGAAGCAGTAGACCTGCCGGATCCCGGGCAGCGCGGACAGCTGCGCGGTCCGGTCGGTCCAGGCCTCGAGCACCAGGCCGACCTGCTTGGTGCTCAGCCTGGCGAACGAGGAGTCGTGCTCCGAGGTGAAGCAGACCACCTCGCACCGGCCGGCTCCGGAGCGGGAGAGCTGGATCGGCTCGTCGTCGGCGGTCCGGGCGGACTGGCCGATCGGCGCGCCGGCGCCGTGCCCGACCGGGGCGTGCCCGGCGGACGCGGCCAGCGCGCGGCCCAGACTCAGGCTGCCGTCCGCGGGCCGGGCCGGGTCCTCGATCAGGGCGACGCCGGTGCCGGCGCCGTCCGGCGGGGCCGGATCGACCGAACTGCCGACGGCGTGCGCGCCCTCGGCCGGACCGGCGGCGGCGCCGGCCAGGCTCATCAGCTCGCGCACCGCGGGTTCGTCCTCGGCCGGCCACCGGGTGTTCTGCGCCTCGGCGGCCGCGCTGGTGCTCGGCCGGGCCTTGGTTCCGGCCAGCGACGGGAAGCGGTTCTCAAAAACCACCACCTCGTACCGCGGAGCTGGAATCTCGCTCTGCCAGGCCGCCGTACTGGGACACAGCGGACAGTTGGCGGCCGGCGGATGGTAGATCCGCCCCTGCCGGTGCGCGGCCACGGCGACCCACTCCCCGAGCACGGGGTCGTAGCGGGTCTCGCTACTGGTCACCACCGGATCCAGGCTTCTGGTGTCCGGATAGGCGGCGAGAGCCTCGGCGTCGCCGGAGTCAAAGTAGATCAGCTCTCGGCCGTCCGCGAGGTGGGTGACGGTCTTTTTCACAGGTGCGACCTCCATCGCACGTAAGTAAACACGGTTCAACGATAACGCACAAGAGCTGGCGTCAAATCGAACAGTTCAGAGGCCGTGGCCGTCGTACACTGGATGCCGTCGGCAGCCCGGCGAGGACGCGGTAAAAGGGAGAAGACTCAAGTGGCCACAGTGGAGGGTGACGACAGTCGCGGACTGCTCGCCGAGCAGCGCCGCGCGGCGATCGCCGCGCAGGTGCGCGCGACCGGCGGGGTGCGGGTCACCGAACTGGTGTCCCGGTTCGCCGTCTCCGACATGACGATCAGGCGCGACCTGGACGTCCTGGCCCGGGACGGCCTGGTGGACAAGGTGCACGGCGGGGCGGTGGCGCTGAGCGAGTCCAGCGCGCACGAGCCCGGGTTCGAGGCGAAGAGCGACCTGGAGATCGACGCCAAGGAGGCCATAGCGGCCGCCGCGGCCTCCCGGGTCCAGCCCGGCGGGGCGGTGGCGCTGTCCGCGGGCACCACCACCTACGCGCTGGCCCGGAAGCTGACCGAGGTGCCGGAACTGACCGTGGTGACCAATTCGATCCGGATCGCCGAGCTGTTCGCCGGCCGCCAGCACCGCGGCAGTCACCGCAGCAGCCCCACGGTGGTGCTCACCGGCGGCCTGCGCACGCCCTCGGACGCCCTGGTCGGCCCGGTGGCCGACGCGGCGATCCGCTCGCTGAACTTCGACCTGGTCTTCGTGGGCTGCCACGGCATCTCCACCCAGGCCGGGCTGTCCACGCCGAACCTGGCCGAGGCCGAGACCAACCGGGCCATGATCGCCGCGGCCCGGCAGGTGATCGCGGTGGCCGACCACTCGAAGTGGGCCGTGCGCGGACTGTCCACCTTCGCCCAGCTGAGCGCGGTGGACGTGTGGATCACCGACGCCGGCCTGCCCGACGACGCCCGGGCCGAGGCGGCCGAGTTCGTCGGGGAGATCGTCCTGGTGTGAGCCGGGGCGGGGAGAGCGGGACGGGGGCGGGCCCGGGCGGCCCCGGCCCGGGGCCGTCATCCGGGACAGTTATTAAGGTCGTCCTCATAGTGCGGCTGTTCTTACGGCCTCCCCGGCCGCAGCCCCGGCCCGGTAGACGAGTTGTTCCGGATTCTGGCACTTGAGCCGAGTTGCCGGGTGGTGCGTTAACCTGCCGGGTGGGTGTGCACGGCGAAACGGCTCAGCGGTGGTGGCTGGGTGTGCGCCGCGGCCGACCGCATACTCTGTCGTCTGTGGTTGGCCGCGGCGTGCGGCCGGGCGCCGCCGATCAGCTGTTTCGCCGCGTCAGAATTCGGAACAACTCGTCTAGGAGTCCGCTGAAGATCTTGGAATGGCCTGGACGGTCGCAGCCGGCTGTGTGGGCGATTCGGCCAAGCCGCCCCAATCCTTTGGTGGCTTTGGGCGGTTTGGCCGGATCGTCCACGCGGCCGGATCCGACCGCCCAGGCCGTTTCAAGATCTTCAGCGGACTCCTAGGCTGGAAGTGGCTAAGGTGGGGGCTTGCACCGGGACGGCGGCGGGGGAACCCCGGCCGCCGGTTTCCGCGTCAGTCCTCAGGACCGGGCATCGAGCGTGAAGTGGGAGAACGCACAGTGACGGACAGTTGGACCGGTTCGCCGGGGGACGACCCGCGCAGCCGCGGGGTCCGCAAGGCGATCGGCGTGGGCTCCCTGGTGGGCATCCTGATCGCCGGGGCGGTGCTGCTGTTCGCCAGCGGCAAGGTCGGCCCGGCCAAGCAGGTGGACGGCTTCGTGCCGCTCGGCTCGGACTTCGGCACCTCCTCGTTCCAGACCGGCCAGGCGTTCCTGCAGGACTGGCAGTCCGGCAACCTCAAGGCCGCGGCGAACATCACCGACGACCCGTCCGCCGCACTGGCCGCGCTGACCCAGTACCAGAGCGGGCTCAAACTCAGCGGCCTGACGGTCTTCCCGGGCCAGGTCAACAGCGTCGGCTACATGACGTTCAGCGTCCAGGCCCAGGCCGGCGCGCCCGCGGCGCCCTGGTCCTACGGCTCCGGGCTGGCGATCTACCAGGGCACCACGGCCCAGGACAACCACTGGTTCGTCAAGTGGTCCCCGACCGTGCTGTTCAGCACCCTGGCCGCCGGGCAGAAGTTCGCCCTCGGCACCATCCCGGCCACCGCGACCACGGTCACCGACAGCGGCGGCACCCCGCTGACCCCGGCGAACGCGCCGAGCCTGGCGAACGTCATCTCCGCGCTGGAGAAGACCGCGCCGGTGTCCTCCGGCAGCACGCCCGGCCAGGAGGTGCAGATCACCGACGCGTCCGGGAAGGTGGTGGCGAACGTGACCAAGATCTCCGACCCGCTGAACGTCAACGCGGTCAAGACCACGATCAGCCTGCCGGTCCAGGCGGCCGCCGAGCACGCGGTCAAGGAGCACGCGAACAGCTCGATGGTGGTGATCCAGCCGTCCACCGGCAACATCCTGGCGATCGCCAACAACGACGGCAACGGCCTGGACACCGCCCTGCTCGGCGGGGTCGCGCCCGGCTCGACGTTCAAGATCATCACGTCCGCGATGCTGATCAACAACGGCACGCTCAGCAGCATCGACGAGAACGTGCCGTGCCCGCCGACCCTGGTCGCCGACGGCCAGACCCTGCATAACAGCGAGGGCGAGTCGGGTGACAGCACCTTCGAGAACGACTTCGCCCAGTCCTGCAACAACGCGTTCAGCAGCTTCTACAACAAGACCACCGGCCCCGACCTGGCCAGCGCGGCGACCCAGTACTTCGGCTTCAACACGGCGTGGAACATCGGCCTGAACCAGCCGACCGTCTACGGCCATGTGCCCACCTCCTCCGGCGCGCTGCTGGCCGAGCAGCTGGTCGGCCAGGGCAACGTCACCGCCAACCCGCTGGCGATGGCCTCGGTCGCCGCCACCATCGCCACCGGCAGCTTCAAGCAGCCGATCCTGGTCCCCGGCACCACCCAGGTCTCGGCCACCCCGCTGTCCGGCAGCACCGACAGCCAGATGAAGACCCTGATGCGCTCGGTGATCACCACCGGCACCCTCGGCGGCGTGTTCGGCGGCGAGGCGGGCGTCTACGGCAAGACCGGCACCGCCGAGGTCCAGGGCCAGCTGCCCAACAGCTGGACCGTCGCCTACAAGGACGACTTCTCGGTCTGCGCCCTGGCCATCGCCGGCAACTTCGGCGCCTCGGCCGCCGGCCCGGAGACCAAGTCCCTGCTGGACGCGATCGACCCGTGACGCGGCGGGCGGCGCGGCCGACGTGTGCCGCTGCCTGTGTGCTGTGAACATCCCGTCCGGGCCGTGGGGGCCAACCCTGCGGTCCGGACTTTTCGCCGAGGAGGAATACGGCCGAGCAAGGCACTCGGGATGAACTGCGCGAGCGGCGGATGGCCGAGCCCGGCGCGCAGGAGGCGTACGAGGCGGCTCAACGCGACTTCCTACTCGGAGAGGCTGCGCGCCAGGCGCGGCAGACCGAACCCGGGTCGACGCCGGATCAGCGCGCCCCGCGCCGCCTGCTGTGAAAGCCCAGACCGGCAAGCCCGTGCACCGCTGATCTCAGCCGCCGTACGGCCGGCTGGCGCGGGCCTCGGCCAGCGCCGTGGCCCACCAGGCGAGTTGGTCGAGCATGTCTTCGGCGGCGGAGTCGGCGTCGGGTTCGTCGAGCGGGCGGCCGTTCTGGTCGAAGCCGCGGTGCACCCGGGGGAAGCTGACCGTGTTGCGCACGGTCATGGCGTGCAGTTCGGCGAACACCAGGCGCAGCTGCTCCACGGCGCGCAGGCCGCCGCTGACGCCGCCGTAGGACACGAACGCGACCGGCTTGGCCCGCCACTCGTGGTGGTAGTGGTCGATGGCGATCTTCAGCGGGCCGGGGAAGCTGTGGTTGTACTCCGGGGTGACCACGGCGAACGCGGCCGCCTCGGCCAGCCGGACTCCGAGCGCCTCGGCGCCGGCCAGGCGCGGTTCGGCCGTCTCGAAGCCGATCTCGGCCAGGTCGACCACGTCGACGTCGTAGCCGCCGTGCTGCCGGGCCTGTCCGGCGAACCAGTCGGCGACGACCGGGCCGCGCCGCCCGGGCCGGGTGCTGGCGATGATGACGACCAGACGCAGGGGCGGGGCCGGGGGAGCGGAGTCGCTGGACACGGTCGGTAGTTCTCCTTCTGGGGACGTCGAACCGGTCTGCGATACCAGCACGAACCACTACGCACGCTACTACGAGACCCGGCCCGCCCGATCCGCCGTGCCCGGCCCGCCGCCGAAGCCGCCCCAACCAGCCGCGCCATCCCCCAGACCACCGTCGTCCCCACCGGCTAACCTAGGACCCGTGGCGATCGGACAGCAGCAGCGCGACGACAGGCCCCAGGCCCCGGCCGACGACCGGTCAGTGCCCGGCATCGCCCTGTCCGTGCTCGAAGCGGTGCTGGAGCGGATCACCTACGCGAACGAGGAGACCGGCTACACGGTCGCCCGGGTCGACACCGGCCGCGGCGCCGGAGAGCTCCTCACGGTCGTCGGCGCGCTGCTCGGGGCGCAGCCGGGCGAGTCGCTGCGGATGCGCGGGCGCTGGGGGTCGCACGCGCAGTACGGCCGCCAGTTCATGGTCGAGAACTACACGACCGTCCTGCCGGCCACGGTCCAGGGCATCCAGAAGTACCTCGGCTCCGGGCTGATCAAGGGGATCGGGCCGAAACTGGCCGAGCGGATCGTCGAGCACTTCGGGGTGGACACGCTCGACGTGATCGAGACCGACGCCAAGCGGCTGATCGAGGTGCCCACGCTCGGGCCCAAGCGGACCAAGCTGATCGCCGACGCCTGGATCGAGCAGAAGGCGATCAAGGAGGTGATGGTGTTCCTCCAGTCCGTCGGTGTGACCACCTCCATCTCCGTGCGGATCTACAAGAAGTACGGCGACGAGTCGATCGACATAGTCAAGAACCAGCCCTACCAGCTCGCCGCGGACGTCTGGGGGATCGGGTTCAAGACCGCGGACACGATCGCCGTCGCGGTCGGCATCCCGCACGACTCGCCGGAGCGGGTCAAGGCCGGCCTGCAGTACGCGCTGTCCCAGGGTTCGGACTCCGGGAACGTCTTCCTGCCCCGGGAGAAGCTGGTGGCCGAGGCGGAGAAGATCCTCGCGGTCGACGCCGCGCTCTGCGAGACCTGTCTGGACGAGCTGATCGCGACCGGCGGGGTCGAGCGCGAGCTGCTGTCCGGCGAGTGGACCGAGACGCAGGCGATCTTCCTGGTCCCGTTCCACCGGGCCGAGGTCTCCCTGTCCGGCCAGCTGCTGGGCCTGCTCAACAGCCGCGAGGACCGGCTGGCCGAGTTCCAGACCGTGGACTGGGACAAGGCGCTGACCTGGTTGAGGGGGCGCACCGGGCACGACCTGGCGCCCGAGCAGTCGGCCGCGGTGCGCCTGGCCCTGACCAAGCGGGTCGCGGTGCTCACCGGCGGGCCGGGCTGCGGCAAGTCCTTCACCGTCCGCTCGATCGTGGAGCTGGCCCGGGCCAAGCGGGCCAAGGTGGTGCTGGCCGCGCCGACCGGGCGCGCGGCCAAGCGGCTGAGCGAGCTGACCGGGGCCGAGGCGGCCACCGTGCACCGGCTGCTGGAGCTCAGGCCGGGTGGCGACGCGGCCTACGACAAGGACCGTCCGCTGGACGCCGACCTGGTCGTCGTGGACGAGGCCTCGATGCTCGACGTGCTGCTGGCGAACAAGCTGGCCAAGGCGGTGGCCCCCGGCGCGCACCTGTTGCTGGTCGGCGATGTGGACCAGCTGCCGAGCGTCGGCGCGGGCGAGGTGCTGCGCGACCTGCTCCAGGCCGAGCCGGTGCCGCGGGTCCGGCTGACCCAGGTGTTCCGCCAGGCCCAGCAGTCCGGCGTGGTGGTCAACGCGCACCGGATCAACGCGGGCAAGCCGCTGCGTCTGGGCGAGTTCCCCGACTTCCACCTGTTCGTGCAGGACGAGGCCGAGGACGCGGCCCGGCTGGTGGTCGACCTCGCGGTCCGCCGGATCCCGGCCAAGTTCGGGCTGGACGGGCGGCGCGACGTGCAGGTGCTGGCCCCGATGCACCGCGGCCCGGCCGGCGCGGGCAACCTCAACCTGCTGCTCCAGCAGGCGCTGACCCCGCACCGCGAGGGCGTGCCGGAGCGGCGGTTCGGCGGGCGGGTCTACCGGATCGGGGACAAGGTCACCCAGATCCGCAACAACTACGACAAGGGCAAGAACGGGGTCTTCAACGGGACCGGCGGGATCGTCACCGCGATCGACCCGGACGACCAGAAACTCGTCCTGCGCACGGACGAGGACGAGGAGATCGGCTACGACTTCGCGGAGCTCGACGAGCTCCAGCACGCCTACGCGGTGACCATCCACCGCTCGCAGGGCTCGGAGTATCCGGCGGTGGTCATCCCGGTGACCACGAGCGCCTGGACCATGCTGCAGCGCAATCTGCTCTACACCGGCGTGACCAGGGCCAAGAAGCTGGTCGTGCTGGTCGGTTCGGAACGGGCCCTGGGCCAGGCGATCCGGACCGCCGGCGCGGGCAAACGGCATACCGCGCTCAAGCAGCGGCTGACCGGTGAACTCACCTGGCAGCCGCTGCGTTGAGCCGGTTTACGTGCCGGTACCCGCTCAGCCCTGGGGTCCCTGCGGGGGCTGGTACGGCGGCTGCTGCGGGGGCTGGTACGGAGCCTGCGGAGGCTGGTACGGAGCCTGCGGGGGCTGGTACGGGGCCTGCGGCTGGCCGTAGTCGACCGGCGGCGGGTAGCCGCCCTGCTGCGGGTACTGCTGGCCGACCACCGGGGCGCCCGGCTGCTTCTGGAACGCGGCGCCGATGTTGTTGAGCGTGCCGCCCGAGGCGGTGAACCCCAGGTAGCCGATCACGGCGGTGGCCAGGGCCAGGACCAGGCCCACGTAGGTGCCGAAGCTGGCGCCGGCGCTCACGCCGCCGGTGAAGGCGTCGGCGGGCACGGACGGGTAGGTCAGCCAACGGATCAGCACGATCACGAAGGCGACGACACCCACGATGGCAAGTAGAGCGTCCCCACCCGGCAGCGTGACCTTCTGCTCGAACGCCGGCAGGACCGCGAGCACGCCGACCGCGAGGAGCAGAACCATCGGGAACCAGGCCCCGATGCCTACACTCCAGGCGTTGCCGCTGGTGCTGTAGTCGCCGATTCCGAGGTCTGCGGCGCCCTTGACGGACACCGTGTACCACGGCAGGAAGCTGTTGACGAAGGCGAGTAGTCCCACTACCGCCAATATCCGGTCATTACGACCGAGCTTCTCCAGATTCAAGATCCCTCCCTAAGATCAATATCTGCAATTGAGTTTGTTCCCCTGTGTGATACCACGTGGCTGATGTCAGCGGTGGCAGGGCCCGGGTAGTGCGCCGAACGGTCGCCTGGGCGCGCTGAACGGTTGTCGACGCCGTCCGGCCCGCCCGCTCCCGAGGTCTCCCACCCGGTTCGCAGGGGTTGGTCCCGCTGGTCGGCCGGGGGCCGGGCGGTCACGCGGCGCAAGCCTACCCGATCTACCCGGATCCGGCGCGGTGCGTCGGAAAGGCATGGCCTTGCGGGCCCTGTCGATCTCTGCCGGCACGGTTGCGCGGTTACTGAAATGGAGCCCGGAAGGACTTCCGGAGGACTTTGATGATTGACGGGCCGGAGGGTAAAGAATCTTCGATCAAGGCAATGATCACTGGGCGGAAGCGGGAAAAGAAAGATCATGTAGCGGCTGGGCGGGATGGCCGCCCGGCTCCGGAATCGGCGCCCGGTCCGGCCGCGGACCCGGCGGCGGACCCCGGATCGGTTCCGGAACCGGAGTTCCTGCCGGTTCCGGCGCCGGAGGTTGCGCCGGAATCACCGCCGGAACCGGTGGCCGGGGCGGTGGCGGACCCGGGCAGCCGCAGCCGGGCGACCGTGCCGATCGGGCCGTCGTGGTCCCGGTCGTGCGCCGGTTCCAGCGAGATGGCGCCGTCGCTCTCCTTGGCCACCTGGGCCACGATCGCCAGGCCCAGGCCCGAGCCGGGCAGCGAGCGGGCCGAGTCGGACCGGTAGAACCGCTCGAACACCTTCGGCAGGTCCTCGGCGGAGATGCCCGGGCCCCGGTCGGTCACGGAGTACTCGCCCCGGTGCAGCCGCACGGTGACCACGCCGCCGGCCGGGGAGAACTTCACCGCGTTGTCCAGCAGGTTCACCACGGCCCGGTCCAGCCCGGTCGGATCGCCCTGCACGTACCAGGGCTCCACCTCGACGTCGAAGACGAGCCCCGGGCCGCGCAGCCGGGCCCGCTGCACCGCGCGGCCGACCACCTCGTGCAGGGCCACTTTCATGGTCGACCGCTTGCCCCCCTCGGCGGTCCGGGACAGCTCCAGCAGGTCGGTGACCAGGCCGGACAGTTCGTGCAGCTGCTGGTCCACGCTCTCGAGCATCGCCTCGCGGCGCCCGGTCGGCAGGGCCCGGCCGGTCCGTTCGCTGCGCAGCATCAGGTCCACGTTGGTCCGCAGGCTGGTCAGCGGGGTGCGCAGCTCGTGCCCGGCGTCGGCGATCAGTCGCCGCTGCCGGTCCCGGGACAGCGCCAGGGCGGCGGCCATCGCGTTGAACGCCCGGCCGAGCCGGCCCACCTCGTCCCGGCTCTCGGCCGGCAGCCGGACCGAAAGATCACCGGTTCGGCCCACGTGTTCGGCCACCCGGGTGAGCCGGCGCACCGGGACCAGGGCCGAACGGGCGACCAGCAGCCCGGCCAGCACGGCCAGGAAGATCCCGGCCAGCGCGACCAGGCCGAGCTTCCACCGCAGGCTGGACAGGGCGCTGTTCAGCCCGCCGATCTCCGCGATGGTCTGGACCGCGACGTCCCCGCGCATGTGCGTCGTGTAGACCCGCACCGCGTCACCCGTACTGGTGACGTCGTCGCGGAAGTAGCCCGGCGCGGCGCCACTCGCCACGGCCTGGTCCTGGGTGGTCGAGTTCACCTTGTAGTCGGCGAAGGTATAGGTCTTCCCGCCGAAATCGACCCCCGGCAGGCACACGGTCCCGTCGGTCTCGACGAACTGGGTGACGTACTGGTCGCCGCCCACGATCGCCGGGCCGCCGTTGACGGGACCGATGATCGAAATGCCCGAAGGCTCCGAGGTTCCCGCATCCGCCGAGCCGTCGCCGCCGGCTGCCGAGCCTGCGGCCGTGCTCGATCCGTTCAGCGAGGAGAACGGCGAAGGGCTGGCCGCGCACACCGACTGGCTGCCCTGGCCGCCGGGCAGCGCGCCGGCCCCGGGCCCGCCGGCCTGCGGCGCGTTCTGCGCGGGCCGCATCGACGCATCGACCATCTGCTGGTTCAGCTGGTTGTTCAACTCGTTGTCCACCAGCCGGTAGGACACCAGCGCGGCCGCCATCACGGACAGGGCCACCGCCGCCGCGGCGAGCAGGGCCAGCCGCCCGCGCAGCGGCAGCCGGTTCGAGCGCAGCCCCCGGCCCAGCCCGCGCAGGCCCCGGGCGCCGTCGGCGGTCCCGGCCGGCCGGCCGGTGCGCAGGTTCACGCCGACCCCGCACCTTCGCCGCGCAGGACGTAGCCGACGCCGCGCACCGTGTGCAGCAGCCGGCGTTCGCTGCCGGCCTCGGTCTTACGCCGCAAGTACATGATGTAGACGTCCAGCGAGTTCGACGACGGGCCGAAGTCGAAGCCCCAGATCGTGCTGAGCAGCTGCTCCCGGCTGAGCACCTGGCGCGGGTGGCGCAGGAACATCTCCAGCAGGTTGAACTCGGTCCGGGTCAGCTCGATCGCCCGCTCCCCGCGCGCCACGTCCCGGGTCAGCATGTCCATCCGCAGGTCGGCGTACGAGAGCACCTCCTGCGCCGGGTCCGGCCCGGCCGCAGCCTGGGTCACCAGCGCGCCGCGCCGCAGCAGCGAGCGCAGCCGGGCCAGCAGCTCGTCCAGGTCGAACGGCTTGGTCAGGTAGTCGTCCGCGCCCAGGTCCAGGCCGGTGACCCGGTCCCCGACGGTGTCCCGGGCGGTGAGCAGCAGCACCGGCAGGGCCGGGTCGCTCGCGCGCAGCCGGCGCAGCACGGTCAGCCCGTCCATCCGCGGCATCATCACGTCCAGCAGCACCACGTCCGGACGCTCCTTGGCGATCAGCTCCATCGCCTCCAGCCCGTCCGCGGCCATGGCCACCTGGAAACCCTCGAACTCCAGCCCGCCGCGGATCGCCTCGCGCACGGCCGGCTCGTCGTCGACCAGCAGCACCCGCTGTCCCGGCTCGTTCGTCATGCCCTCGCCACCCATTCCGTCCGGTTCCGCTCGGCCGGTCCCATGGTCCCAAGGTCCGATGAAGGTTCGATGAGAACCCGCTGTGACTGGCCTGGATCCGTTCGGGCGGGCCGACTTCTCTCCCCTCCTGCGCCTGTCCGGCAGCCCGGGGCGCCAGATCCGCCCCCGGCGCGCCGCGACTGCCGAACCGGCCCCCGTCTTGCCGGACACACGCCCGGCCGGTCCCGGCCCGCGTGATGCGGACCGGAACCGGCCGGGGCACGTCTGCCGACGGCGGCTCAGGCGATCGCCGGGGCCTCCCGCTTGATGGTCAGCCTGCCGTTCTTGATCTGGGCCAGTCTGGGCACCCGCTTGGCGATCGCGGAGTCGTGGGTGACCACGATGATGGTCAGGTTCCGCTCCCGCCAGAGCCTCTCCAGCAGGTTCACGATGTCGTCCCGGGTCTCCTCGTCCAGGTTGCCGGTCGGCTCGTCCGCCATCAGCACCTTGGGTTCCTTCACCAGCGCCCGGGCGATCGCCACCCGCTGCTGCTGGCCGCCGGACAGCTCGCCGGGCAGGTGGGTCAGCCGGTCGCCGAGGCCCACCTCGGTCAGCGCCGCCGCCGCGCGCTCGCGCCGCAGCGCGGCCTTGACGCCCATCGGCACCAGGGCGGTCTCCACGTTCTCCCGCGCGTTGAGCGTGGGCATCAGGTTGAAGGACTGGAAGATGTAGCCGAAGTTCTCCGCGCGCAGCTTGGTCAGCTGCATCTCGCCCATCTTGGCCATGTCCCGGCCGTCGAACACCAGCGTGCCGCCGGTCGGCCGGTCCAGCCCGCCGAGCAGCTGGAGCAGGGTGGACTTGCCGTGCCCGGTCGGGCCCTGGATGGCCAGCATGTCCCCGTCCGGGATGGTCACGTCCACGCCCGCGAGCGCGTTGACGACCTCTCTCTTGCCCTTGTACTGCTTGGTCAGTCCGGTGATCTCGTACATGGTTGCCTCGCTACCTTTTCCTGATCCAGAGGAGTCTGCGCTGTCCCGGCCCGGTCAGCTCGCGGCTGCTCGGGCGGCTGTTCGGATGGTTCACCCGGCGGGCCGTGGGCCGGCCCGCGGGCACGTCCCGCCGCCGCATCAGGCGATCTTCCGCAGGGCGTCGGCCGGGCGCAGGGCCGAGGCCCGCCAGCCGCCGAACCCGCCGGCGATCAGGCCGCCGAGCACGGCCAGGGCCACCGCGAGCAGCAGCACGTTCAGCGACACCGGCGCGGTCAGGTGGACCGTGGTGGCCGGGGAACTCGCCGCGCCGAAGCCGCCGCGGCCCCCGCCGCCCGCGCCGCCCGCGCCGCCGCCCGGGATCCCGGCGCCGGAGGTCGGCGCGGTGGCCGAGCTGCCGACGCTGGCGCTGAGCGTCGGGGCGACCCGGTCGATCACCTCGGCCGCGCCCACGCCGAGCACGATCCCGAGCGCGCCGCCGATCAGTCCGGTCACGATCGCCTCGCCGAGCACCTGCCGGATCACCCGGCGCGAGGTCCAGCCCAGCGCCTTCAACGTGCCGAACTCGCGCACCCGGCGGCCCACGGCCGAGACGGTGAACAGCGCGGCCACCGCGAACGCGGCCAGCAGCACGGCGATGGCCAGGTACCGGCCCAGGCTGTTGGCCAGGTCCGAGGTGGACTTGAGCGAGCCGGTGATCGAGTCGGCCAGGTCGGCCGAGGTGGTCACGGTGGTCCCGGACACGTCCTTCTTGATCGCCGCGGCGACCGCGTCGATCTGGGTCGAGTTGCCGGCCTTGACGTAGATGGTGGAGACGGCGCCGCTCTGCCCGGACAGGGTCTGCGCGATGCCCAGCGGGATGTACGCGTCGGACGCGGTGGACCCGCTGACCAGGCCGACCACGGTGAAGGTCTTGCCGCCGAAGGTCTTGGTGCTGCCGACCTTGAGCTTGTTGGTGGAGGCGTAGCTCGCGCTGAGCACCACGTTGTCCGCCTTGGCGTCGGCGGAGGTCAGTTCACGCCCGCCGGCCAGGGTCAGCGCGGCCATCGGGCCGCTGGCCAGGTCGGTGGTGTCCACGCCGGCGACCGTGGTCGGGCTGATGTTGCCGGAGACCCCGGCCGGTCCGTTGAAACCGAACGACGGGGCGTTGCCGCCGCCGCGCTCGGCCCCGCCGGGCCCGCCGCCGGTGGTGGTGCTCGGGTTCTGGGTGGCCTGCTGGCTGATCGTGCCGGAGATGTCGAAGTCGATCAGGGAGAGCGAGCCGGTGGCCGTGGACACCCCGGACACGGCCTTGACCTTGGCCAGCTCGGCCGCGGTGAGCGTGCTGGCGCCGGGCGCCGAGTTGAGCGAGTCGCTGGTGCCGGTGGAGGTCTTGGTGCCGGAACTGCCGCCGGTCTGCGGGCCGCTGAACGAGAAGCTCGGCCCGCCGGTGTTCTTCGACGCGGCGTCGTTGGTGACGGTCATGTCGGTGCCGACGCCGTAGAGGGAGTGCAGCACACTGTCCTGCGCGGTCTTGACCCCGGCCGAGGCGGCGGTGACCGCGATGGTCAGGCCGATCCCCAGGGCCAGGCCGAGCGCGATGATGAAGGCCTGCCGCGCCCGTCTGCGCAGCTCCCTGATCAGGTAGATGAAGAACATCGTCCGGTCCCGTCGTGGGTCGAGTCGTGAGCGGCGCCGGAGTGGACCGGGCGCCGCCGGGCGAGACGACTGTGCTCCGGCTTGCCTCACGAAACGCTGAGCCGTGGATGAGAACGGGATGAGTGTTGCGGCGGCCCGCCCGGGCGGGCTACTTCGGGTCGGCCTCGGCCAGCGTCACGATGTCGGGGTTCACCAGGCCGTCGAGTTTGCCGAAGGGCACGACCGCGTTCGGCGTGCCGTTGGACATCGGGGTCAGGGCGCCCTGCTGGAAGGTGAAGTCCAGGCCGCTCGGCAGCACGCCGACGACCGGGTCGGTCAGGCCGTCCACCGGGACCGCGATCGTGGACAGGGCCCCGCTGACCGCGTCCGCGGCGCTCCCGCCGCCGAAGATGTAGTCCCCGCCCAGCTGCGGGGCGATCAGCGCGGCCAGGGCGCCGGGGCTCTGGAGTGCGCCCGGGCTGAGCAGGTCGGCCGGGCCGAGGGTGGCGCCGGTGTCCATCCGGATGGTCAGGTCCTGCTCCTCGGAGAAGCCGCCCGCGCTGCCGGACCGGTCCAGGAACGCGTCGTACCGCACCGACAGCAGCTCGCCGACCTGGCTCGCCGACGCGGTGACCTGGAGCTGGGAGGGGATCGCCCTGCCGTCGACGGTCACCGGCGTGGGGTTGAGGAACTGCGAGCGGAACTGGGTGACGAAGGCCTCGTCCACGTTCTTCAGCTTGGTGTTCACGGTCGTGGTGAGCGAGGCGTCGCCCGGGGTCGGCCGGGCGTAGGAGACCACCGGGTACTGCACGGCCAGGGTGTCCCGGGGCGACTCGTCGTGGGTCGGCGAGGCCATCGTGAAACTCCAGGCGATCCCGGTGCCCGGCCCGTCGACCGGTTCGGCGTTGCCGCTCGCGGCGGGCGTCCCGGATCCGGCCGCGGCCTGGCAGGCGGCCAGCGCCAGGAAGGCGAACGCCGCGCCCGCGCCGCCCACGATGGCCTGGAACTGCCGCATTCATTCCTCCAACCGCGGGGCCACCCGGGTGGTCTTCCCTGGATCCAGGTTAACGCTCTCTCACCTGCCTCCCGCGCCTGGCGTCCGCCCTGGCGTGTTGGCCGGGGCGGTCGACCCGGGCCGGCCCGGGCCCGGGTGCGGCGCACGTGGCGCCCTACGTCACCGCTCCGGAGCTTCCCTCCTCGCCTCGGCGCGGCAGTCCTCGGTCATACAGATGTGCAGAAATCAAGGCGTGTTCGCGCACTGGTGCTCACTTCTGCCGCGCGAACTGTGCGCGAATCTTGCATCGGGGATCCACTGCGGGAGGCCGGTGGATGTGAGCAGGAGTGAACAGACGCGAGCGGCAGTGGGAGAACGTCGGGCGCGGGGATCAGGACGGCTGCGCGGCCGCGGCCCGCAGCGAGGGCCGGGCCGGCGCCGTCACCAGTTCTCGCCCTCGACGGCCAGCCGGTATCCGCGCTTGGTCACCGTGCGGATCAGCGCGGCGTTCGGGCCGAGCGCGGCCCGCAGCCGGGCGATCGTCGCCTCCACCGCGTGTTCGTCGCGCTTGCCGACGCCGACCCCGCGCGGGGCCCAGACCCGGCGCAGCAGGTCGGCCCGGGACACCACCCAGCCGGGCTGGCGGGCCAGTTCGGCCAGCACCGCGGCCGGCAGCGGGGGCAGGATGGCCGGGGTGTCGTCTATCACCGCGGCGAAGCCCTGGAGCACCAGGGTGCGCCCGACGGTCAGCGGGACCTCGCGCCGGATCCGCGGCGGCAGGCCGGTGCACAGCGCGGAGACCAGGGCGCCGAGCCGGGGCCGGTCCGGCCACAGCGGGGAGACGCCGAGCAGTTCCAGCGGCCGGGCGCAGACCGGGTCGGCGCACAGCGCGGTCACCTCCGTGCGCAGCGCGGCCAGCAGGTCGGCCCGCTGGCCGGCCGCGTCGGCCGCGTCCAGCAGGGCGGCGAACTCGGCGGCCGAGTTGAACACCACCGAGTGCACCTCGCGCCGGATCACCGTCTCGGCCAGGCGCTCCGCGGCCCGTTCGGCCGAGCCGTCCTCGTCCGCGGCGGCCAGCGCGGGGATCTCCACCACCTTGGCCCCGCGCCGGACGAACAGCGTGGCCAGCTCCGCCCGGCGCGGCCCGGCGGCCAGCGCCACCACACAGCCGATCAGCGGCAGGTCGTCCAGGACCGCGGCGGCGGGCCGGCCGGGCGGCCGGTGTGGTTCGGAGAGGGTGTCGGGCGTCTGCGGAGGTGCCATATCGGAAACAATGGATGCGGGCCGTTACGCCCGTGTTGCCGGATGACTACGCGCGGGTAAGGACACCGACAGTATGTGGAACCATACGCTTCCACACCTTCGCAGCCGCCTCTAACTGCGCGGACGCGCCGGGGCCGGCCGCGGTATGTCAGGGGTCGCAGCTTTTCCGGGTCAGGGCAGGCGGGTGCGGTGCAGCGAGATCAGCAGCCGCCATACCTGTCCGGCGACCTGGTCCGGGGTGCCCTCGATCAGCCCGTGCAGCCAGTCCGCCAGGACTGCGACGAAGGACGAGGCCACCGCCGAGGCGACCAGG
This sequence comes from Actinocrinis sp., assembly GCA_035943635.1. Taxonomy (GTDB): domain Bacteria; phylum Actinomycetota; class Actinomycetes; order Streptomycetales; family Catenulisporaceae; genus DASZBX01. The sequence goes on from DASZBX010000128.1 coordinate 48,932, forward strand.
TCCGGCGCGGGCGCCCCGGCCAGGTCTAGAAAGTCATCCGGGCATGAGACAAGGGCAACATCCGGCAGCGGATGGTCGGCGAGGGGCGGCTCAGGTCCGGGCGTACCGGGCCGGCGGGGCACCGACGGTCGCGGTGAAGTCCCGGGTCAGGTGGGCCTGGTCGGCGTAGCCGAGGTCGGTGGCCAGGGCCGACCAGTCGATCTCGGTGGCCTGCTCGGCCCGGGCCGCCGCCTCGTGCAGCCGGGCCCGGCGCAGCACCCACTTCGGGCCGGCCCCGACGTACTCGGCGAACAACCGCTGCAGGCTGCGCACCGACAGCCCGGTCTCGGCGGCGAGCTGGTCCACCCGGAACAGCGTGGGCGCCTCGGTGATCCGGGCCACGATCCCGGCCGCCTCCCGGGCGGTCGGATCCGGCTCCGGCAGCACGCCGCGCAGGAACTCCTCGGCCGCGCGCCGCATCGCGTCCGGGTCGCTCGCACCCAACACCTCGCGCTGCGCGCGGACCACGGCCGGCCCGAACAGGTCGGCGGCCGGCACCCGGCGGTCGACCAGGTCCAGCACCGGGGAGCCGAGCAGCGGCCGGAACCCGCCCGGGAGGAACTTCACCCCGAAGACCCGGCCCGCGCCGGTCAGCCGCCGCTCGAACAGGCCGCGCTGCACGCCGTACACGAACGGTCCGGGCTCCTCGAAGACCAGGTGCACGTTCGGATGCGACAGCACCTGCTGCGGGTGTGCCGGACGTCCGCGCAGGTCCCAGCGCACGATCCAGTGGAACTCGACGAACTCGGCAGCCGGCCCGGTCGGCTCGCGCCGCAGCAACTCGAAGCGTTCGGCCGCCAGAACCGGTCGCAGGACTCCCCGTCCGATGCCGTTGCTGGTCACCCGCCCAGGATATGTCGTGTTTCTTCAAGACCTCGGGCGCGGGCGGATCTAGGCTCGGACGCATGGACGAGAACTTGCTATCCCTGTTGGTCGAGAACGCCGCCGAAGCCGCCCGGATCGCCCGCGCGATCACGCCCGGGCAGCTGGCGGACCCGACCCCCTGCCCGGAGTTCGACACGCGCACCCTGATCAACCACTGGGTGCTCTACACCTCGTACGGCCTGGAGCACCGCGCCCGCCGCGAGGACCTGCCCGAGGACCTGCGGAAGCGCGACTTCGCCGCCGAGCCGGACTGGGCCGGGCAGTACCAGGCGGCGCTGGGCCGCGCGGTCGACGCCTGGAGCGTCCCGGCGGCCTGGGACGGCGCGGTGGACTTCGGCGGCGGCGCGATGGTCCCGATCGAGGACGTCTTCCTGATGAACCTGGGCGAGCTCGCGCTGCACGGCTGGGACGTGGCCAAGGCGACCGGGCAGGACTACCGGGCCTCGGCCGGGACCGGGGAGACGGTCCTGCGTTTCGCCGAGAACTACGCCGAGATGTACCGCAGCTACGACGGCTTCGCCCAGCCGGTCCCGGTCGCCGAGGACGCGAGCGCGTTCGAGCGCGCGGTCGCCCTGACCGGCCGCGACCCGGGCTGGCCGAAGAACTCCTGAGCCGGCTGCGCGGGGCCGCCGACGTGGTGGACGAGATCCAGGGCTTCCGCTGCTTCGAGGCCCGGGACCTGATGGGCTTCGTCGACGGCACCGAGAACCCGGCCGGGGCCAAGGCCGTGGACGCCGCGATCATCGGCGGCGGCGACCCGTTCGCCGGGGGCGGCTACGTCGTGGTGCAGAAGTACCTGCACGACCTGGCGGCCTGGAACGCGCTGCCGGTCGAGGCGCAGGAGAAGGTGATCGGCCGGACCAAGCTGTCCGACATCGAGCTGTCGGACGTGTATCCGGTGTGTCATCGAGCACTGTCGTCCGTGGCGCTGCCGGGGTTGCTCCCGCGGAGCAGGGAGGCGATCGCGGCCACCACGGCCATCGTCGCGGCCGCGGTGAAGACGATCGTCAGGCCGTGGTGGAACGGGCCGGAGATCAGGTGCGGGAAGAACTCGTTGCCGGTCAGGGTGGCCGCGTTCTTCGGCGGGATGGTGGTGAGCACCCCGGACGGCGCGAGCAGGTGGGCGACCGGGTTCTGGCCGAGGAACGCGGCGAACAGGGTCGACACCGGCGGCAGGGTCGCGACCTGGCCGGCCAGGCCGGCCGGCACCTGCTGCGCCTGCAGACCGCTCGACAGGGTGCTCGGCAGCGTGCTGGCCAGGCCGGTGATCATCAGGGAGAAGAAGATGCCGATGGACAGCGAGATGCCCGAGTTCTGGAACGTGGCCCGCATGCCGGAGGCCGCGCCGCGCTGCTCCCGCGGCACGCTGCCCATGATGGCCGAGGTGTTCGGCGCCGAGAACATGCCCTGGCCGACCCCGCTGGCGAAGACCATCAGGCCGAACAGCGGGTAGGGGAAGTCGACCGGCAGGAACAGCAGCCCGACGAACGACGCGGCCATCAGCAGCAGCCCGCCGGTCGCGAACGCCCGGGGCCCGTACTTGTCCGACAGGTGGCCGCACAGCGGCCCGGACACGAGGAACCCGGCGGTCAGCGGCAGCAGGCAGATCCCGGCCCACAGCGGCGTGTCGTCGTAGGAGTAGCCGTGCAGCGGAAGCCAGATGCCCTGGAGCCAGATGATCAGCATGAACTGCAGGCCGCCGCGGGCGATCGCGGTGAGCAGGCCGGCCGCGTTGCCCGCGGCGAAGGCCCGGATCTTGAACAGGCCCAGGCGGAACATCGGCTCGGCCACCCGGCTCTCGATCACGCCGAACACCAGCAGCAGGAGCACCCCGCCGCCCAGCGCGGCGTCCACGGCCGGGTTCGTCCACCCGGTCGAGTGACTGCCGTAGGGCTGGATGCCGTAGGTGATCGCGGCCAGCAGGGCCAGCGCGCCGCAGGTGAAGCTGACGTTCCCGGCCCAGTCGATCTTGGCCGAGCGGTTGGTGGTGCCGGTCTCGCGCAGGGTCCGGTAGGACCAGACCGTGCCGACCACGCCGATCGGCACGTTCACCCAGAACACCGCGCGCCAGTCCACCGTGACCAGCACGCCGCCGGCCACCAGGCCGAGGAACTGCCCGGTCAGCGCGGAGATCTGGTTGATCCCCAGCGCCATCCCGCGCTGCTCGGACGGGAAGGCGTCGGTCAGGATGGCGGCCGAGTTGGCCATCAGCATCGCCCCGCCGAGCGCCTGGACCAGGCGGAACCCGATCAGCCAGAGCGCCCCGGCCGCGCCGTGCAGCGGATCGAGCGAGAGCACCAGCGAGGAGGCGCTGAAGATGGCGAAGCCCAGGTTGTAGATCCGGACCCGGCCGAAGATGTCCCCGAGTCGGCCGAGCGAGACCACCAGCACCGCGGTGACCAGCAGGTATCCCATGATCAGCCAGAGCAGGTAGCTGATGTTGCCGGGGGCGAGCGGGTCCAGCCCGATGCCGCGGAAGATCGCCGGCAGGGCGATGATCACGATCGAGCCGTCCAGCGTGGCCATGAACATGCCGAGCGTGGTGTTGGACAGGGCGACCCACTTGTACCGCGGGCCGGGCTCGCCGCCCAGGCCGGGGCCGCGGCCCGGGCCGGCGCCGCTCGCCGGGTCGTTCGGAACGGTCGGGCCGGGTATTCGTCCTGTGGTGCTCACGCCAAACACCGTAGAGAACCTTAGTTAGTTTAAGCAAGCTCTTCGGTGAAGGTGTTCGTCACGTCCGGCGCCACTTACCGGACGGTCCTGGTGGCCTTTGCGGACTTTGCGCTCTTCGTGTTCTTTGCGGTCTCGGCCTTGCCGCCCGCGGCGACAGTGCGCCGGACGAAGGCGAGGGCCTCCTCGGCCAGCGGCAGCCACGCCCGCCCGGCGGCCGGGTCCAGGCTGAACCACTCCTTCATCGGCGTGCCCTTGTTCGCGTCGAACGGCACACCGTTCCCGCCCTCGACCAGCTCGTCCACCCGCCCGGCCGGGAGCTTGAGCACCAGCCGCCCGCGCACCAGCATCGCGAAGATCTTCCCCCGGTACCGCAGCGCGGAGCGCCCGAAGCCCGAGCCCCCGGCCGGCCCGGTCACCGACTCCGCGCCCATGAACTCGAAGCACAGGTCCTCGAACCGCTCCTGCACCGACTCCGCGCCGCCGCCCTGTTCAGCCATGCGACCAGGCTAAGCCCGGCCGCCGACAACCGCCGGGCGGCCGACGGTTGTCGGGGCTGCGGTCAGTGCAGGACCGGCTGCCTGGAGCGGATGGCGGCGAAGGTACGCTCGACGGTCTCGTCCTGCTCGCCGACCGGGGCGACGTACGCGATCACCTCGCGCGCGGCCTCGGTGCCCAGGGTGCGGGTGATGGCCCAGGCGGCCAGGTACTGCGAGGCCATGCAGCCGCCGGCGGTGGCGATGTTGCCCTCGGCGTGGAACGGCGCGTCCAGGACCGGCACGCCGCAGGCCTCGACGTAGGGGCGGCTCTTGACGTCCGTGCAGGCGGGCATCTCGGCGAGCAGGCCGAGCCGGGCCAGGACCAGGGCGCCGGAGCACTGGGAGCCGAGCAGCTGCCGGGACGGGTCGAGCGCCAGGGTGGAGATCAGGTGGTCGTCGGCGATCACGTCGCGGGTCTTGATGCCGCTGCCGATGAGCACGACGTCGGCTTCGTTGGCGAACTCCAGCGGGCGCTGCCCGATGACCTCGATCCCGCTCATCGAGACGACCCGGGCGGTCGGGGTGGTGAGGTAGGCGCTCAGGCCCTGGGCCCGGCAGCGGTTGATCAGGGCTGCGGCGATGAAGCTGTCGAGTTCGTTGAAGCCGTCGAACGTGACTATGGCTACTTCCTGCACGTGGATCTCCTCCGTGGTGTGCGGCTGCTCGATCCTGTTCAGTCTCACACTCGGGGAAGGCGCGGGTCAGCGGCCAATTCCGGGTCAGTGGCCTGGCGGCGCGGCCGTGGAACCGGGTGGAACGCAGGTATGGGTGTCCTGGCGAAGCGGGCCGCGCAGCGTGGTGAACACGCCGAGCACCGGCGCGATCGGCTTCGTCCGGTACCACCGGCCGGATTCCGGCGGGACCGCTCCCTGCCCCGGGCCCGCTGCCGGAACTTCCGGCCGCCGGGCCGAGCGCGTGAGCAGCGCCGCGGCCCGGTTCCGCAGGGCTCGACCCCGGCCGGCCGGCCTCCCCGGGCCGCCGGGTCGGGCCCGGCCCGCCCTCCCTACGGCTGACGGGAGGGCGGGCACTCGTTCTTTCCGGAGTTTCCGGCGCTCGGCTCAGCCGTTCCAGAGCGCGGCCACGACGGCGGCGACCTTGCGGCCCTGGGCGAGGCCGGCCTGCGCCGCCGGGGTGCGGGTGGACGGGTCGAGCCCGTTGGTGCCGATGGCGGCCAAGGAGCCTTCGTCCGGGGTGATCAGTTCCGCCTCGGCCGCTGCGCGCAGGCCCTCGATCTCCTCGTCCAGCGGCGGGGCGGGCATCGGGGCCAGGACCAGGACCCGCTGGTGGCCCGCGGCGAGGTCGGCGTTGGCGATCGTGCGCACGCCGCCGTCGGTGTAGCGGGTGTCCCCGATGGTCACCGGCGGCCAGACCCCGGGCACCGCGCAGCTGGCGGCCACCGCGTCGACCAGGTCCACCCCGGATCCGCGGTCGAAGACGACCGGCTCGCCGGTGCCGGTGTCGACCGCGATGATCCGCAGGTCGCGGTCCGGCCAGGTGTGCGTCGGCAGGCGGCCGGCGATCACCTCCCGGCGCTCGGCCTCGGTGACGGTCTCGGCCCGCAGCGCGAGGGCGCCGACCCGCCGGCGCTGCTGTGCGGGATCGTCGATTCCCTCGCGCGTGGCGTTGAGCTCTTCCCAGAGCTTCGGCATGTTGAGCCCGACCGGGGTCAGCTCGCGGTTCGCGAGCGCCGGGTCGGCCTGCCGCTGGAACAGCTCGGGCAGGCTCAGACCGCTGCTGAGCTGGACCGCCACGGTCGAGCCGGCCGAGGTTCCGAGGATCAGGTCGGCGTCGGTCACGTCGACCCCCTGCTCGGCCAGCCCGGCCAGAACGCCCGTGGTCCAGGCGATGCCCGCGACCCCGCCGCCGCCGAGTACCAGCGCTTTCGTCACTGTCATGACTTGCTCCTTCGCTTCGGTCAAACCGGAGGTCGGTCAGTCACAACCTTGGTGCAGGACCCGGATATTCCGGTGCACGCGACCCGGCGCGGCGGGGCGCGGTGAAGCAATCGCGGGTGCGCACGTCCGACAAACGTCGTGCCCGCCCGCCCTACCGCCGGTTCAGGACCGCCCGACCGCCGCGAAGGTCGAGTACCGGGCGACGTCCGCGCCGAGCGGGTCGTGTTCCAGCGCCTGCGGTTCCGGGCGCCAGAGGATCACGTCGACCAGGCCCGGGTCCAGCAGCTCGTACCCGGCGGTCAGCTCCTGGATGCGGGCCTTGTTGCGCGGCACGATCCCGTGGCTGGCCTGCGTGTACACCTGGGTGATCTTGCCGGTGTCGGGGCGGTACTCGTTCGTGCCGTGGCTGAGCACGAGGTACGAGCCCGGCGCGGTGGCGGCGCGGTAGGCCGCGACGATCTCGTCCGGCTCGTCCTCGTCCGGGACGAAGTGCAGGGTCATCAGCATCAGCACGGCCACCGGCCGGGACAGGTCCAGGAAGTTCTTCACCACCGGGCTGTCCAGGATCGACTTCGGGTCGCGCAGGTCGGCCTGCAGGTAGGTGGCCCGCGGCTCGTTGGCCAGCAGCGCGGTGCCGTGCGCGAAGGCGACCGGGTCCGAGTCCACGTACACCGTGCGCGACTCGGGCCGGACCGCCTGCACGATCTCGTGCACGTTGCCCGCGGTCGGGATGCCCGAGCCGAGGTCCAGGAACTGGTCCACGCCCTGGCCGGCCAGGAAGGTCACCGCCCGGCGCAGGAAGTCGCGGTTGGCCCGGCACATGTAGGGCGTCTCCGGCCACGCCTGCAGCGCGGCCTCGGCCAGGGCCCGGTCCGCGGCGAAGTTGTGCGAGCCGCCGAGGTAGTAGTCGTACATTCGCGCGGTCGAGGGGATCTCCAGATCCAGGGTATCCGGGGCCCAGGTCGGACGGTGGTGCACGGTGCCAGCCTCGCTCTCGTCACCTGGACGGCGCACTCGGGCGGCGTCGGGGCCGCAGCTCGACGAAGGTCCGTCGTCCTCTGCGATCATACGACCACGGTGTGCCGCCGTGTCCAGTGCCGTGTCACCAGGTGGCCGGGACCCGCGCCGCCGGCCGGACGCCATCATTCTTATGGAGCATTCATGAGCTGCGACCATGGTGGAATGAGTCTGTGATGAACGGTTCGCTGCACTCGGACGGCGAGGTGTGCTGGCTCGACCTGGGCGTCGACGACCCGGACGCCGCGGTCGCGTTCTACGGCCGGCTGCTGGGCTGGCAGGTCGGGCCGGGCGACGAGATGGGTTACCGGGTGGCCACCCTGGACGGGCGGCCGGTGGCCGGATTCGGGTCGGCCGAGGACCCCGGCCAGCCCTATTGGACCGTCTATCTGCAGACCGGCGACATCAGGGCCTCGGTCAAGGCGGTGCAGGCGGCCGGCGGGACGGTCCTGGTCCGGCCGACCACGGTGCCCGGCGTGGCGGTGACCGCGGTCGTGCGCGACCACGGCGGCGGGCCGCTGTCGCTGTGGCAGCCGCTCGGATTCCCCGGCACGCTGCCGCCGGGCGGACCGGGCACCCTGGCCGGGGTCCGGCTGCGGATCGGCCAGCTGATCCGGACCCGGGCGTTCCTGGACGCCGTGCTCGGCTGGGTCCCGCTGCCGGACGGGCGGATCCTGTGCGCCGGGCGGGCCGTCGCGACCTGGGCGCCCAAGCGTTTGGGCGAACCGAACCCGGCGCCCTCGCCCTGGCTGGCGACCTTCGCCGTGGCCGACGTGGCGGCCGCGACGGAGCGTGCGCTGCGGCTCGGCGCGAGCCGGGTGGCCGGCGATCCGCAGGTGCTGACCGACCCCGCGGGAGCGCGCTTCGGCCTGGTCGCGGTGGCGGACAGTGCGGAGCAGAGCGAAGCGGAATAGGCAGGCAAGCAGATGGTCGGCCGGACCTGGCGGCGTGAAGCCACCGGATCCGGCCGACCATCTGCTTGTCTGAGAGTCCGGTAAGCGCGACGTCAGGGTTACTCGAACCGCGCGTTCTCCGGTCGGGTGATCCGGCCGAGGAACGGCAGCGTGCCGGCGATCAGGGCCAGCGAGACGACCAGCCCGGCTCCCATGGTGGCGAAGTAGGTTCCGCCGGGGACCGGTATGGGCGTACCGGGCGGGCCCAGCTGCACCGCCGTCGCCGCGGCCAGCAGGTAGCCGGTGACCGCGGCGACCAGGGTGGCGGCGGCCAGCGGGAGGGTCGCCTCCAGCATGATCGACTGGTAGAGCGCGGAGACCGGGGTGCCGGACAGGCGCATCAGGCTGAACGGCCGTCTGCGTTCCACCAGGCTTCCGCCGAGCGCGACCGCGAGGCTGCACCCGGCGACGATCAGGGTCAGCAGGACCACGATGTCGACCATCCGCTGCACCAGGGCGCCGACGGTCGCCCGGACCCGGACCGACTCGCCGAAGGTGCGCGGCGCCTGGCCCGACTCGGACTGCCGGGCGTGGGTGGTCAGGAAGGTCCGGACCACCTCCAGCGTCGACGGGTCCGCGACCTGGACCAGCACGGCCTGCAGGGACAGGCCGGAGAAGTCGGCCGACGCGGCCGGACTGTGCTGGTCGACCACGGCCTGGGTGCTGTCGGTCGGGTTGTCGCTGGAGAGCGTGTCCGTCTCGGCCTGGACGGCCCGGACTCCGGCCGCGCACTGGCCGAGGGCCGAGATCTGGGCGATCTGCGCGCAGTCGACCACGCTCTCGTACGGTCCGTCGCCCGGGCCCTGCCGGCCGTTGCGACTCTGGATCGGGCCGCCGTCGGGACCGTCGGCGGGGCCGGCCCCCGGGCCGGGAACGGCCGGACCGGGCCGGGCGGGCGGCCCGGAACCCTTGGCCGCGGGCGGGGATCCGGTGCCCGCGCTCTGCGGCAGCGAGTAGACCGGCACCACGACGGCGCCGTGGAACGCCTGGAGTTCGCGCAGCAGCGTCGCGCCGGCCTGCGGCGGCAGGCCCTGGGCGGCGATCTGCGCGGAGCCGTTCGGCGCCGCGGCGGCCGAGCCGCCGACGCTGCAGTTGACCTCGTTGCCGCAGGTCGGACCGTAGGTGAACGTGTCCAGCAGCACGTCGTCGAGCACCGTCACGGCCGGGGTCTGCGTCGACGCGTTGATCGCGGGCATCAGCCCGGCCAGCAGCGTGCCGAGGAAGACCGCCAGGACCAGGCCGCCGACCGAGCGGTAGGCCGCCTTCGGGTTGTCGGCCAGGCGGCGGGCCGCCAGCAGGGTCGGCGCGCCGTTCACCCGCCTCGACAGCAGCCGCGCGGCCTGCGCGGTGAGCCAGGGTCCGCCGATCGGCAGGCCGACCAGGGTGATCAGGATGCCGGGATACAGCGCGAGGCCGAGCTGCTGGGAGTTCGACGTGCCCAGGCCGGTCAGGAACAGCACGATGCCGACGGCCAGCGGGATGGCCCGCCGGGCCCGGGGCGGCGGCGGGGTGACCTTGCGCGACACCCCGAGCGGCGAGATCCGGACCCGCCGCAGCGACAGCAGCGAGGCCGCCGCGGACGCCAGCGGCACGACCACCAGCAGCGCGACGAAATCGAGTGCGGTCGGTTCGACCAGGGAGGAGAAGTACTGCGAACCGGTCAGCGCGGTGTCGGCCAGCAGCGGCCGGACGAGTTCGAACAGGCCGATCCCGAGCACCGTGCCGGACAGGGCGCTGACCACGGCGTCGACCGAGGCGATCACGCTGATCTGGCCCGGGGTGGCCCCGACCAGGCGCAACGAGGCGTACCGCTCCTCGCGGCGGGTGGCCGAGAGCCGGGTGGCCATGCCGATCAGGAACAGGATCGGGAAGACGAAGGCGACCGCCCCGACCCCGAACGCGTCCCGGAAGTAATTCGTCCACACGCTGGTCTGCGGCCCGGACGCGATCGTGTCGACCCGGATCGTCTGCGGCAGCGCGGCCAGCTGGGCCGGCTGGTAGCCGACGTAGACCACCAGCTCGGTCGGCCCGGTCAGTGCCTGGTCGCCGATGGTGCCTACCTGGGTGCCGGGGAAGCGGTCGCCGAGCTGGTCGGCCGGGGTGGTGCGCAGCAGCGCGGCCAGGGCGGGCGAGGCGTAGAACCGTCCGGCCGACGGCAGCCCGGGCACGCCCGGCGGGACCGGGGCCTGCGGGCCGAGCGCGGCCAGGGCGAGCACCTCGATGGTCCGGCCCTCGAACACGGTGTCGGAGTAGTTCCACAGTTCGACGTTCGCGCCGGGCGCGGTGATCGGGGAGGTCGGCGTGGCGGCGGATATCGCCTGGGTGGATTCCCAGGCGGGCTTGGCGTTGGTGGCCTGGAAGGCGTCGAAGTCGGCCAGGACGGCCAGGAGCACCGCCACGCCGAGGGCCACCGCGGCCGCGGTCACGAGCAGGCGGGTGAGCGCCTCACGGCCGCTCTGCAGGGTCAGCTGAAGACCGAGCCGGTACATTATCGCCGGGCCCCCGCCACTGCCGGGCTGGTCACCCTGCCGTCGCGGACCAGCACCGTACGCTCGGCGTACGCGGCGATCCGGGCGTCGTGGGTGACCAGGACCACGGTCGTGCCCTCCTGCCGGGCGACGGTCAGCAGCAGGTCCATCACCAGCTCCCCGGTCAGCGAGTCGAGCGAGCCGGTCGGCTCGTCGGCGAACAGGACCTTGGGCTTGGTGGCCAGCGCCCGGGCGATCGCCACCCGCTGCGCCTGGCCGCCGGACAGTTCCCCGGTCCGGCGCCGGCCGAGTTCGGCCAGGTCCAGCCGGTCCAGCCACTCGTGCGCGGTCCGGTAGGCGTCCCGGCGCCGGGTCCGGCCCAGCAGCAGCGGCATGGCGATGTTGTCCGCGGTGGTCAGCTCGGGGATCAGCTGGCCGAACTGGAAGACGAAGCCGAAGTCGGTGCGCCGCAGCCGGGTCCGCTCGGCCTCGCCGAGGGTGTCCAGCCGGCGGCCGTCGAACCAGATCTCGCCCCGGTCCGGCGGGAAGATCCCGGCCAGGCAGTGCAGCAGGGTGGACTTGCCCGACCCGCTCGGGCCCATCACGGCCAGGATCTCGCCCCGGGCCGCGGCCATGTCCGCTCCGCGCAGCGCGGGGGTCTGGCCGAACGAACGGTGCACGTCGCGCGCCTCGAGCAGCAGGTCGCGGTCCGGCGCGGCGTCCGGGAAGGCCGCGGGGCCCGCGGCGCCCGCCCTGCTGCCGGCCGTGTCCCGGGCCGGCGGGACGACGCCCGCCGGGTTGTCCGCCGAGGCGCTCACCGGGCCTGCACCAGCTCGGTCAGGGCGCCGAGCCGGGTGGAGGTCACGTCGATCCAGCGCAGGTCGGCGTCCAGGTGGAACAGGCCGTGGTCGGCCAGCAGGGCGTCGACCAGGCTCCCGGTCCGCTTGATCTCGGTCAGCTCCCGCATCCGGTCGAGATGGGCGGCGCGCTGGGTGTCGAGGTAGCGCTCGGCGTCCCGGCCGAGCATCAGGGCCAGGACGACCTTGGCGAACAGCACGGTCTGCAGGTGCGGCTCGGCCTCCACCGGCTCGGCCAGCCAGTCGTCCACCTCGGTGGCGCCCTGGTCGGTGATCACGTAGCGCTTGCGGTCCGGCCCGGCGCCCGGCTCGCTCTCGCCGATCACCACCTTGCCGTCCCGGGCCAGCCGGCCGAGGGTCGAGTACACCTGCCCGAACGGCAGCGGCCGGCCCCGGCCGAAGAAGGTGTCGTAGTCGCGCTTGAGGTCATATCCGTGCCGCGGTTCCCGTTCCAACAGGCCGAGCAGGGTGAAAGGTACGCTCATGGCGCGACTATATACCGGGCGTATATCCCGAGTCTATATACTCAGAGAATAGAGTTGCGGCAGGGCGGGGAGCTGCGGAAACGCGTAGGCGCCGGCGGCGAACCCGAATCGCCGCCGACGCCCGGCGCGGTCAGTTGGTCAGTTGGTCCGATGATCAGTTCGTGCAGTCCAGGGTGAAACCGCGGGACAGGCCGCTGTCCCCGGCCACCGACACGCGCAGGCCGGTCACCCCTTCGGCGGCCGGGGCCAGCCAGTCGGCGGCGAGCGTGCCGAGGGTCTGCCCGTCCGGCCCGGCCGGGTCCCAGGTGTAGTACCAGTAGTCGATCACCTGGCCGGTCGCGTTGGAGAAGTACAGCTCCCCGGAGGCCAGGCTGCTCGGGAAGTGCCAGCCGGACACCGTCACCAGCTGCGAGTCGCACCGCGGCGGGGTCGGCTGCGCGGAAAAAGTTTTCGAAAAAGTGTTGGCGCCCGGCGCCCGGCCGACTCCCACTGCTGAACCGCCCCGGCGATGGAGGAGCAGACGGCAGATGAACACCCAGCATGGATTCCGGCGTGATCGGCCCGTCCTCGATGTCGCCCCCGGGCGCCGGCCGGGCCCGGTGCCGCGGCGCACCGGGCGTCCGGCCCGCTGACCGGGCTCGTCGTCGCGGGTACCCGCCCGGGCCGAACCGGCCCCGTGAGGGGAGGGCGGGTCCCCGCGACGACGAACCCACGACTATCCGCCGCGGTCCGCCGGGCGCTACCGTGCTCTTGTGATTGACCGGGACATCGTCGCGACGATGCTCAGCGCGGATCCGGCCGGCTTGGCGAACGCCTACGACGCCTACGCCGGGAAGCTGCATGCCTACTGTTGGACGATGCTGCGCGATCACGACGCCGCGGCCGACGCGGTCCAGGACACGTTCATCGTGGCCGACAAGTGCATCGGCCAGCTGCGCGACCCGGACCGGCTGCGGCCCTGGCTCTACGCGATCGCCCGCAACGAGTGCCTGCGCCAGCTGCGCGCCTCGGCCCGCTCGGCTCCGTTCGAGGAGGCGGGCGATGTGATCGACGAGTCCGCCGGGGACGTCGGACGGGAGCTGGACCAGGAGGAGACCCGCAGCCTGGTCTGGGACGCGGCCCGGGGCCTGAACGAAGGCGAGTACGAGGTCCTCGAACTGAATCTGCGGCACGAGCTCGAGGGCGCGGACCTGGCCGCCGCGCTCGGGGTCTCGCGCAACCACGCGCACGCCCTGCTGTCCCGGGCCCGGGCCCAGTTCGAGGTCTCCCTGGCGGCGCTGCTGGTGGCGCGCACCGGCCGCGGCAGCTGCGAGACCCTGGACGGCCTGCTGACCGACTGGGACGGCGGGATCACCGCCCTGCTGCGCAAGCGGATCAACCGGCACATCGAGCAGTGCGAGGTCTGCGGCGAACGCAAGCGGCGCGAGCTGCGCCCGGCCATGCTCATGTCCAGCCTGCCGTTCATGGTCGCCCCGCCGGTGCTGCGCGACAAGATCCTGAGGCTGGTCGCCGACCCGACCGCCTCGGCCTACCACCAGATGGTGGTCAACCGGGCCGGACCGTTCGGCCCGGACGGGTTCGTGCAGCCGCTGGATCATGCCGGCAGCGGCGCGAACTCGAACAACCAGAACAACAACCAGGGCGGCAGCCAGGGTGGTCAGGGCTCGGGCCAGAGCGGTCAGGGCGGTGGCGGCGGCGGGCCGGGTGACGCCCCGGGTTCCGGCTCATGGCCTGCTCCCGACGCCGATCCCGGCCCGGGGCCCGGTCCGGCCGTGGCCGCCGCCGAGTGGCTTCCGCCCTGGTCGCCGCCCGAGGCCTGGCCGGACATGCTGCCCGCGGACGACGACGCCCTGCGGGACCGGCGCGCCAAGAAGCGCGGCTCCCTGGTGGCCCTGGTGATCGTGTTCCTGCTGCTGATCGTGGCCGGGGCGTTGTTCTACGCCAAGACCTCGTCCGCGCCGGCGGCCAGCGGCACGGTCACCGCCCCGCCGGCCACGGCGCTGAGTACCTTCGTGGCGACGGCCGTGCCGTCGGGCGTCGGCTCGGACGCGACGGTCGTCACCGTGACCGCCGCCGCGACCGACACGTCCAGCCCGACCGCCGCCCCGACGACGCCGCGCGCCCCGATCCGCACCACGACCCGGCCGGTCGCCCCGACCACCACCCGCAGCGCGCCGAGCCAGCCGCCGACCCAGACGACCGCGCCGTTGGGCACGCTGGGCGGCCCGGCCACCTACCAGTTCCCGTACTCCGCGAACGGCGGCTATCCGACCGGGTCGTTCCGGGTCACCGAGAACGGCGGCACGCTCTCCGGAGTCCGGGTGAGCGTGAGCAACCCGAAGGTCCTGCAAGCGGCTCCCGGCGACATCGTCCGGAACACCGTGGTGATCGACCTGACCGCCGAGACGATCTATTCGAACCCGGTGACGGTCACCGTCTCCGCGGCCAACGCGACGCCGGTCACGGTCACCGTCTCGTGGTCTACGTTGATCCAATAGCAATCGAGCCGAGTGGACCGGGAGTCGGGCGGATGGACGTCGGATATCAGTCGATGCTGGTGGTGGCCGAGGCCGAGCCGGTCTGCGGGATCCTGCGCCGGCTCGACCAGCAGGCGCTCGTCGCGCCCGCGGGCCCGGGCCTGACCGCGGTGGTGCCCGGCCGGGGCGACTGGCTGCCGATCGAACTGGCCGAGAAGTTCAGCCGCCAGCTGCGCACCGCATCGCTCTACTGGGCGGTCGACGAGCCGACCTGGGTGGAGGCGAAGGTCTTCGACCAGGGCGAGGGCGCGCACCGCTACTCCTCCCACCCGATCCTCAGGTACGAGGAACTGCCGCCGGAGCCGCTCGAACCGCTGGGCGCGGAAACCGGTCCGTTCGCGCCGTTCGGCACCGATCGGCTGGACGAGGCGGCGCTGCTGCGGGCGTTGCGCGGCGAACCGGCGCGCGAGGGCGAGCCGAAACCGCCGCCCCGCCAGCAGCATCGGCTGATCGTCGAAGCGCTCGGCCTCGATCCGGCCCTCTTGACCGCCGACTTCGACCACGCCCTCGCCCGCGCCGCCGAGTTCCCGGGCGCGGTCCACGTTTCGACGACGCTCGACTGATCCGCCCGCCGCCTCAAGCCGCTGGTCATCAACCATCTGAAACCACCGCACCAGCGGAACACCAGCGATATGCCAACAATATGCCAGTGGCATGCCAAGCGCGCTCGACAGGCTGAAACCTCGTCACCGACGTAGTCGCGAGAGAGGCGCCATACCTTGTTGCAGATGAGGGAGGTGCTCTACGCGAGTGCGTTCGCCCTGTTCTTCTCGTTCGCGGGCACGCCGCTGGCGGTCAAGTTCATGCGCCGGCACGGGTTCGGCCAGCCGATCCGGGACGACGGGCCGACCACGCACCTGGTCAAGCGCGGCACCCCGACCATGGGCGGGGTGGTCATCGTGCTCGCCACCCTGCTCGGGTACGGCTGCACCCTGCTGGTCAGCTGGCGGCCGCCGACCGCGTCGGCACTGCTGGTGCTGTTCCTGATGACCGGCATGGGCCTGGTCGGGTTCGTCGACGACTTCATCAAGATCTTCCGGCAGCGCTCGCTCGGGCTGCGGGCCAAGGCGAAACTGGTCGGTCAGTGGACCGTCGCGATCGCCTTCGCGGCCATGGCGATCCACTTCCCGGACAAGCTCGGCTACCACCCGGCCTCCCTGCACGTGTCCTTCGTGCGCGACACGGCACTGAGCCTCGGCGCGGTCCTGTTCGTGCTGTGGGCCGGGATACTGATCGCGGGGACGTCCAACGGGGTGAACCTCACCGACGGGCTCGACGGCATGGCCACCGGGGCCAGCATCATGGTCTTCGCCGGCTACGTGCTGATCGGGATCTGGCAGCACGGCGAGGACTGCCAGACCGTCCTGGTCAAGGGCTGCTACCAGGTCCGCGACCCGCTGGACCTGGCGATCGTCGCGGCCGCGGTCGTGGGCTCCTGCTTCGGCTTCCTGTGGTGGAACGCGCCGCCCGCGCAGATCATCATGGGCGACACCGGGGCGCTCGGTCTCGGCGGCGCGCTGGCCGGCCTGGCCATCTGCTCCCAGACGGAGCTGCTGCTGATCGTGCTCGGCGGCCTGTTCGTGATGGAGACCATGTCGGTGATCATCCAGGTCGGGTCGTTCAAGCTGCGCCACGGCAAGCGGGTGTTCAAGATGGCCCCGATCCATCACACCTTCGAGCTGATGGGCTGGGCCGAGGTGACCATCACGGTACGGTTCTGGATCATCTGCGGGCTCTGCGTCGCCGCCGGACTCGGGTTCTTCTACACCGGCTGGGTCACCGGGAAATAGCCCCGCTCGGCTGGAACCGGATCGGCAGCGTGGTCAAGCCGCGCATGATCACGCTTTGCAGGTGCTCCAGCCCGTCCGGGTCCGCGGCCAGTTCGAGCCCGGGCAGGCGGCGAAGCAGGGTCTCGAACGCGATCCGGGCCTCCAGCCGGGCCAGCGGCGCGCCGAGGCAGAAGTGCAGGCCGTGGCCGAACGCCAGGTGGCCGCGGGTGGCCCGGGCCACGTCGAAGCGGTCCGGGTCCGGGAACTGCTCGCCGTCCCGGTCGGCCGAGGCCAGGGCGACGAAGACCGAACTGCCGCCGGGGACCAGGGTGTCGCCGATCAGCACGTCCTCGGTCGCGAACCGGGTGGTGGCCCGCTCGACCGGGCCGTCGTAGCGCAGCATCTCCTCGACCGCGGCCGGGATCAGCTCGGGCCGGTCGAGCAGCAGAGCCAACTGGTCCGGATGGCGCAGCAGCGCGAGCAGGCCGTTGCCGAGCAGGTTCACCGTGGTCTCGTGCCCGGCGATGACCAGCAGTTGCAGGCCGCCGAGCAGTTCGTTCTCGCTCTGCCGGCCGTCGCCCTGGTCCGCGATCAGACCGCTGATCAGGTCGTCGCCGGGCTGCTCGCGCTTGGCCGCGACCGCCTCCTGGACGTACTGGGCCAGCCCGATCAGCCCGGCCCGCTGCCGCGGGTCGTGCGAGGGGCGCAGGCTGTCCTCGGCCAGGGAGCGGAACCGGTCCTGGTCCGCGGCCGGCACGCCGAGCAGCTCCGCGATCACCAGGGCGGGCAGCCGGCAGGCGAACTCGGCGACGAAATCGGCCCGGCCGATGGGGGCGAAGGCGTCGATCAGCCGGTCGGTGATCTCCTGGATCCGCGGAGCGAGCGCGGCCGTGCGCGGGGTGGTGAACTGCCCGGCGATCAGCCGGCGCAGCCGGGTGTGGTCCGGCGGGTCGGCGCTGAGCATGTTCTGGCCCAGACCGGCCCGGTCGGCGAGGTAGACGTGCGCGAGCCCGGCGGCGACGAGCTCCGCCTCGCCGTACCGCGGGTCCTTCGACAGCCGCGGGTCGAGCAGCGCCGCCTTGGCGTCCTGGTAGGTGGTGACCAGGAACGGTGCGTGCCCGCTCTGCTTGACCACCCGCGGGACCGGGCAGGTCTGCCGGAGCCGGGCGTACTCGGGGTACGGGTCGGTGGCTGGGTCCTCTTTGAAATCCGGTTCCGTCGCGGCCGACTCGCTCATGTTCGTCCTCTTCCGACCGATGTTCGACTTCCGCTGTCCGGCATCAAACCTACCGCGAATACAGAAGACTGCGAAGGCGGTTCGGCGCGAGTGTCAGTTCACGTCGACGATCTGCGCCTTGGTCGCGTCGGTGAGCTGCTCGAACGTGCTCGGGAAGACGGTGTGCGACAGGCCCGCGGCGGCCCAGATCTCCGGGTACCCGGCCAGCGCGCGGTCGATCAGGGTCCGTACCGGCGCCGGATGGCCGAGCGGGGCCACCCCGCCGATCGCCTGGCCGGTGTGTACGCGCACGAACTCGGGCGTGGCCCGCTTGAGCGCGCTCAGCCCGACCGCCGCGGCCAGTTTCTCGGTGTCCACCCGGTGCGCACCGCTGGTCAGCACGAGCAGGGGCGCACCGTCCCCGTCGAAGATCAGGCTGTTGGCGATCGCGCCGACCTCGCAGCCGATCTGGGCGGCCGCCGCCGCGGCGGTCGGCGCGGTCTCGGGCAGCACCCGGACTCTCGGCTCGATCCCGGCCGCGCGCAGGGCGGCCTCGACCAGGAGCACGTTCGGATGGTTGGCCATCTTCGAGGCGTCTGACATGGCGCCAGGATAACGAGCCGCGTCCGCATTGCGTCAACGCGATATCGGCGCGCCGCGGAGTGCGTAAACGCGATGCGGGCCCGGGCGAGTGATCGCCCGGGCCTACGCCGCTTCGTCTTCATCCCTGCGTTCAGGTGCTCGTCAACCGCGCTCCTTTCCGGGGACGGCTGCGCGAGACGCCGACTCCGGCCAGGCACAGCAGTCCGCCGACGAACGCGATCCAGCCCGGCACCTGGTTCAGCGCGATCCACGACATCAGGATCACCAGGGTCGGCACGACATAAGTGGTCGAGCCCATCTTGCCCGCCGACGTCCGGGCCAGCGCGTACGCCCAGGCGGTGAAGGCCAGGGCGGTCGGGAACACGCCCAGGTAGACCAGCTTGGCGCTCGCGGTCCACGGTTCGTGGGCCGCCTGGGTGACCAGGCCGCCGGCGAAAGGCAGGCAGGCCGCGGTGCCGATCAGGCAGCCGAAGGTGGTGACCTGGAGCGCCGACGCGTGGCGCAGCGCCACCTTCTGCGACACCGTCCCGGCCGCGTAGGTGGCCGCCGCGACCAGGCACAACGCGACTCCGAGCGGCGAGATCCGCGAACCGTCCGACCCGGCCAGGCCCACGACGACCGCTCCGGCGAAGGAGACCACGATCCCGGCCAGCAGCCGCGGCGGGAAGCCCTCCTTGAGCAGCCAGCCGCTGAGCAGCGCGATCAGGATCGGGCCGATGTTGACGAGCATCGACGCGGTCCCGGCGTCCACCTTCCGCTCGCCCCAGTTCAACACGACCATGTACCCGCCGAACCAGAGCACCCCCGCGAGCACGATGCCCGGCCACGCGGCCCGCGCAGGCAGGCCCTCGCCCCGGACCAGCCAGATCGCGGTCAGCACGACCGACCCGGCGGTGAGCCGGCCCAGGGCCAGCTCGCCCGGGCCGAACTGCACGGCCGCGCTGCGGATCACCACGAAGGCCGAGGCCCAGAGCAGGACCGTGACCGCGACGGCCAGGATCGTCCGGGGATCGCGCAGCCCGTCGGCGCGGGGTTTCGCGGCGGGGGAGGGCGGCTCGGCCGCGTCGGGCAGGACCGCGGCGGTCATGCGCTCGACCCGAGCAGTTCGCCTTCGAGCGCGGGCGTGGTCGTGGTCGCTGTGCTTGCCGCGGGCGCGCCGGGACCGGCGTTGCGGCGCTCGGCGTGGGCCACGGCCGCTTCGGCCAGGGCGCGGATGATCGGGTGCGGGCGGGTGCCGTCCCCGGCGAGCTCGGGCTGGAACAGCGTGCCGAGGAAGAACGGGTGCTCGGGCAGCTCCAGCACCCGGATCTCGCCGGCCTCGTCGTGCCCGGTGAACTTCAGCCCGTGCGATGTGAGCGTCTCGACGAAGCGGTGGTCCAGCGCGTAGGTGCAGTGGTAGCGCTCCACGCTGCGCTCGACCCCGAGGATCCGCTGCGCGAGCGAACCGTCGGCGTAGTTCACCGCGGTCTCGTGCCCGACCAGCGAGCAGTCCAGCGCCACGATCAGCGGGTCCGGCGCGTCCGGGTCGTTCTCGGCGTGCGCGGCGCCGGGCAGGCCGGCCACGTTCCGGGCGTACTCGAGCACCGCGTGCTGGAAACCGCCGCAGGTGCCGAGGAACGGGATGCCCTGCTCGCGCGCGGTCCGGGCCGCGGCGACCGCGCCGGCCTCGCTCAGGTACGGGCTGCCGGGCAGCAGCCAGACCGCGTCGAACCCGGACACCCCGCTGGAGTAGCCGTCGCCGCCGGGGCCGGCGGCCGTGACCACCTCCGCGGACGGGATCCAGTAGGCGTCCACGACCAGGCCGTCCCGCTCGCGCAGTCCGGCGAGCAGGTTCGGGATCCGGGCGTGGGACTGGACGGCGGGCGAGCGGTCCCCGACGAGGGCGATCCAGGCGCTGACTGAGCTGGACTGGAAGGTCATGCCATCATCGTGCCCGGGCCGGGAACTTCAGGTCCAACAATGATTCGATCACCTAGCATTAGAGATACTTATGGACCCGCATCTGCTGCGCACCTTCGTCACCGTCGCCCGGTGCGGCTCGTTCTCCGCCGCGGCCGACGAGCTCGGCTACACCCAGTCGGCGATCTCCCAGCACATCGCCGCCTTGGAGAAGGACCTGGGCGCCGCGCTGCTCGAACGCCGCCCGGTCGCCCCGACCGAGGCCGGCGCCCGGCTGCTGGAGCACGCCGGCCCGATCCTGCTTCGGCTGGCCGCCGCCCGGGCCGACCTGGCCCGGCTGGCCGCGGGCCCGGCCACCCGGCTGGTGCTCGGCGCCTCGGCCCTGGCCCCGGCCGGTCCGCTGGCCGCGGCCCTGGCCGAACTGCGCCGCCGCCGCCCCCGGCTGGAACCGACCGTGCGCGCGCTCGGCCGCCGCGCGGTGACCGAGGGCGTGGCCGCCGGCGACCTGGACCTGGGCCTGGTCGACGGCGCCGTGGCCCCCGGCGACCCGCTCTACCTGCCGGCCGTCAGCCACCTGACCGCCGGCCGGCTGGCCGAGCACCCGGTCGGAGTCGCCCTGCCCGCCGACCACCCGCTGTCCCGGCGGACCGGCCTGCGCCTGGCCGACCTGGCCCTGGCCGGCTGGATCGACGCCCCCGACACGGCCGTGCCGCTGACCGAGCTGCGCGCGGCGACCGGCAGCGGCGGCTTCCAGGCGGCGCTGCGGTACGAGGGCCTGGACATCGGCTCGCTGGTCGAACTGATCGCGGCCGGGCACGGATTGGCGGTGCTGCCGGAGGCGGTGGTCCGGCCGGGCGACCCGGTCGTCTGGGTCCCGGTCACCACGCCGCAGCTGGTACACCGGACCGAGTTGCTGCGCAGCTCCACGCTGACCGCGGCGGCCGCGGAGCTGACGCAGCTGCTGGGCGGGTGAGGCGGGCGGCGGACGGCGGACGGGAGAGCATCGGCGCGCGGGCGTTCATCCGGGCTGCCGAACTCGGCTATCCGCCGGCGATGGGTTACGCCGCGCCCTGATTCAGCGACCGGTCGGCGACGTAGCCGAGCCGTTGTGCGAACACCTGGCGTGCGTCGGGGGTGAGGGTGGTGAGTGCGACCATGGCCGTGAGGATCACGTCGCAGAGCTCGGCGTTCACGTCATCCCAGGTGTGTGTCACGCCCTTGCGCGGGTTCTGTCCGGTGACGCCGATGACCGCCTCGGCTACCTCGCCGACCTCCTCGGACAGCTTCATCAGCCGCAGCAGCCGCTCGGTCTCGGGTGTCAGGGCGCTGCTGCGGTCGAGCCACTCGACCAACCGGTCGACCGTGTCCCACGTGACGTCATCCATGGAACGCGAGACTATCCCAGGTCGGCGACCGGATCGTCGTACGGAACACCCCTTACAGCCGGAGCATATTCGGATAGCATGATTTCCGAATGGCGCCAGGTCGGACGGTTGGATCCTCTGCGATCCGCCCCCGGCCAAGGTTGGGGAGGTGGTGCCGGTGTCTGAACCTGTCATGGTCGGCAGGCAGCTGGATGCCGAATTAGACCAGATAGTCCGATTGTTCCGTCGACGGCGTAAGTGGCGCCACATCCTGGCGTTGCTCGCCGGCGTGCTCCTGCTGCCCGCCGGCAGCGCGATCGTGGCCGCGCGGGTCACTCGTCACACGATGTCCGACACGCCGAGCATCGGGGTGGGCGCGGGTGTCTACGCGGCCGGGGTGCTGCTCTTCGCCTGGGGTGCGGCGGCCGGATTCACCGCGCGGCTGGCCAGGTGGTTTCCGGCGACGGTCGTCCTCGGCGTGCTGGCGGTCTTCGCGTTCGGCTTGGCGGCCTTGTTCAGCAACGAAACCGACGAGGTGTTCGCCAACGGCCGCGGCCAGGCCGGGACCAGCTTCCAACCGTCGCCGGGACACCGGTCTGCGACGGCGCCGGGGATCCGGGAACTGTCCGGCCGCGTGCTGGCGGCCGAATTGCTCAGCCGGGACGAGGTGGCCCGGTTCCTCGGCCCGGCCCCGGCTGAGGTGCAGACCCCCGGCGAACATGTCGTACGGGCCCGTTCGCTGGCGATCTGGCGCACCGGGCCCGACGTCCGACCCCGGTCTCCGGCCGGCGGCGGTGCGGCGGACGCCCGGCCGAGCGTGTCCGCGCGCGTCGCCCAGACATCCATCCTGAGCCTGACCGTGCAGCACTCTGCCCGCGCCGCCGGACGGCTCCGGCAGGGCCGGTTCCCGGGCTCGGGCCAAGCGCTGCCCGGGCTGCCCGGCGGCTACGTCCGGCGCCGCGCGGTCTCCTCGGCCATGGTCACCCGGGTCCGGGCCGGGCGCGGCGAGTGGGTGGTCGCACTGCAACTACGCAGTGCGCGGGCCGACGATCCGACCCCGTTGCTGGCCTCGACTGTCGCCCGACTGGTGGACCTGCTCGACGCTGCGTCGGCGACCTGAGCCCGCCGGGCTCCGCGGGCGCTGCGAAACCGCAGCTCAGGGCCATGTCGCGGCCCGTACCAGCGCCGTACCATTGCCGCACCAGTCCGTTCAGCTTTACTTCATAGTGCAAGGCCAGCCCGGAACTCCCCACCGACCAGCTCACGTTCGTACCGTTCCACCTCGCACCTCGCACCCCGTACCGAAGACGACGCGACCGCGCCGCCGGATACGCGACTAAGGAGATCACTGTGCAGAACCGTCGAACAATCCTCGCCAGCGCCTCGATGCTTCTGATGGTCGGCGTCGCCACGAGCGCCTGCTCGTCGTCCGGTTCGACCTTGCAGGTCACCTCCTCCGCCAACAGCACGGTCGGTGCCTCGCCCGGCGCCACCGACTCGGGCGCGACCGGCTCGCAGGTCACCCTGCCGGCCGGCGGGGCCGGCGGTGCGGGCAGCACCGGCGGTTCGGGCAGCGGCAGCGGGTCCGGCAGCGGCGGGTCCTCGCAGACCACCGCGCCCTCGTCCAAGCACACCACCTCGGCGCCGAAGAGCGGCTCGACCCCGACGCCGCAGTCGACCGCCCTGCCGGAGATCGTGTCGGTCAGTTTCGGCACGCCCGGCTGCACGACCCAGTCCGGGATGAGCACGGTCACCCTGACCTGGAAGACCAAGTACGTGACCTCGCTGTACCTCGGCGAGTCCGAACTCGCCTTCTACGCCGACCCGAAAGACAACGGCGGCTTCGGCCCGCTGTCGGCGAACGGCTCGAAGACGATGCCGTTCAACTGCACCTACCAGTACGAGTACTACATGTTCAGCGTGTACAACTCGACCGGTGCGGCCGGCAAGCAGGGCGAGACGCAGCAGGTCCCGAACCCGGTTTACAAGTCGTCGAACTGAGTGAGGGTGCTTCTTCTCTCGACCTCAGTGTGATTCCGGCCGCCGGGCCCGCGTAGTCGCGCGGGCCCGGCGGCCGGGTTTGTTATCCGGGTTCGTTGACGGGCGGGTTCGTGCTCGGGCGGGCTGCTAAACAGCGTCACAGCCGGAGATGTCGGTGACCAGCTGGGTGTTGCTCCAGCCGGTGCCCTCGGAGATTCCGCTGGCGCCGTTGGCCCAGGAGTGCGTTCCGCCCAGCGGGTCGGTGTCCCGGTACCAGGACACGGTGCCGGTCGGGCCGCGGGCCAGCAGGACCCCGCCGCCCATCGAGGCCAGCTGGGTGAAGCCGCCCCAGCCCGAGCCGATGGTCGCCCCGTTGCCGCCGTTCGCCCAGGTCGCGGCGCCGCCGAGCGGGCTCAGGTGCCGGTACCAGGACAGTGTGCCGGACGGTTGCACCGCGAAGATCACCCCGTTCCCGCCGGCGGCGACCAGGCGCGCCGAGCCCCAGCCGGTGCCGATGACCGTGCCGCTGTTCGACGCCCAGTCCGCCGTGCCGTTCATCGACAGGTCGCGGTACCAGCGCAGGTTCCCGGCCGAGTCCACGCTGTAGAACACGCCGTCGCCGCCGGAGATCACCGTGCGCAGCCCGCCCCAGCCGGTGCCGATCACCGCCCCGCCGTTCGGCGCCCAGTCCGAGCCGCCCCCGGCGTAGGCGCCGTCGGAATACCAGTGCAGAGCGCCGGACGAGTCGATCGTGTAGAGCACGCCGTCGCCGCCGGAGATGACGTCCAGCCCGGCCCACCCGCTGCCGATCGAGTGCTCGGTCCAGCCCGGCTTGCCGGTCAGCGGCGCCGCGAAGCTCCAGCGGTCCAGACTCCCGAGCGCGTCGACGTGGTACATCGGCACGGAGGGGGTCGTGCACGTCTCGGTGGGTCCGGTCGCGGAGGCCACGACCATCGGCACGGTCGGCGCCAGGATGTGCCGGTTCTTATTCACGGCCGCGGTGGTCGACGACAGGGACGCTGATGCAGAGGCCTGCGTATCCATCGCCACGGACGTCGCGATCCCGGCCACCGCGATCGCCGCCCCGAACAGGGACAACCGGCGCACGGCGCGGTCTCTTCTCTTGCTGGAACCTGACATGGCGACACTCCTGGTGCTCAGTGGTCTGTTTCAACGGCGGCGGTGCGGACGGTCACCCGCACACCGGCCCGACCGTGAGGGACGTGCCCGAAGCGTCGACCAGGGTCACGGTGCGACAATGCTGAGTCGGCAGGTAGAGCGTCGACGACTCGGAAGCCTGATAGGCCAGCGGCCCGACCGCCCGCGGTGCAGAGGACACGCCGGTGGTGGTGTTCGTGAAGAACACGGAGTAGACGCCCGGCCCGTCCAACTGGGTGACCGTGACGGTCAGGGCCAGGGAATTGCGGGCCGGAGCGGCGCTCACGCAGAGCGTGGCCGTCCCGTCCCCGCCGCAGGCGGGCGCGGCGGCGGCACTCGCGGGGCCCGCGGCGCCCATGCCCGCCAGCCCGGCGCCCGCCGCCACGGCCACCGCGGCGAAGATCGTCCTGCGCATGCCGTATCCGCCTCTCGCGCACCCGGGGGTCCGCCGGTCAGGTGAAGCGGATCGCCGGGTAGCACGTCAGAGGCGCCGCGCAGTGACCATACCGCGGCATAGGCGGCTATTTATATCAGCCACACTTTTTTCACCCGAAAGGAAACGCGCGGCTCACCGCGCGGCGACCGGCCGGCGGCCGAGCTCCTCCCGCGAGAGGTGCTCCACCAGCACCGGCACGAAGTCCCGGATCCGGGCCGACCTGAACTCCGCGGCGGTCTTGTCCACCACCAGGGACACCTCCGCCGGACTGCGCCCGGCATACCGCGCGCGCAGCCGCTCCTTGACCTCGCCGAGTGCCTTTTCCTCGTTGACCTGCGGATTCGTGGCGAACATCGGAATTCCTCCCTCAGTCTCGATCAACTCGTCCCGTCCGGGTTGCCCGATCTGGCGGAGCTAAGCGGGCCGGATCCCGGCCGATTGGTCTGGAAACGGTTATCCGCCCGCCTCCGACGCAGACTCCTGGGACGTAGGTGATCGAGCAGACGGCCAGGAAAGTGGACGAGATTCATGCGCACAGACGATTCACAGGTACCAGAGTCCGGGCCCGGCCCTGCGCACCGTGCGCGGCGGCGGGCGGGCGGGCGGCGGTCCGGGCGGCGGGCGGTCGCCGTGGTGGCCGCGGCGGCGCTCGTCGCGGGGGTCGCGGTCGGCGTGCGGGTCGCGTCGGAGCCGGCGGCGTCGAGTCCGGTCGGGGCGCCGTCGCCGTTCGCGACCGGTGACGGCAGTGGCGGCGGCAGTCTGTCGGCGCTGGGCAGCAGTGCGGGGCCGGGTTCGGTCACGGGTTCGGCGTCCGCCGGACCGTCGGCCAGCGCCCCGGCCACGGCCTCGCCCACACCCTCGTCCTCCCTTTCCGCCTCGGCGGCGGGCTCCGGGCCGGCCGGCGGGGCGGCCCCGACGGCGGCGCCGCACACGGCCAAGGCCCCCGCGCCGCCGCCGGTCGTCACGGTGACCGGGTCGAAGAAGGGCGTCGGGGTGTGGAGTTTCAACGGCGTCGACACCGCGCTGGCCGAGTCCGGGGCCAGCTGGTACTACAACTGGAGTACCTCGGACGGCGGAATCAGCGCGTCCGGCGCGAACTACGTGCCGATGATCTGGGGGTCGGGCAGCGTGACCGCCTCGGCCTTGGCCCAGGTCAAGAACGAGGGCCCGTACCTGCTCGGGTTCAACGAGCCCGACATGTCCGCGCAGTCGAACATGACCCCGGCGCAGGCCCTGAACCTGTGGCCGCAGCTGATGGCCACCGGGTTGACGCTCGGCAGCCCGGCCGTCGCCTACGGCGGGGACACGCCGGGCGGGTGGCTGGACCAGTTCATGGCCGGGGCCAAGGCGGACGGGTACCGGGTCAACTTCATCACGCTGCACTGGTACGGCGCCGACTTCACCACCACCGACGCGGTCAACCAGCTCCAGTCCTACATCCAGGCCGTGTACAACAGGTACCACCTGCCGATCTGGCTGACCGAGTTCGCGCTGACCAACTACAGCGGCTCGCCCGAGTTCCCGACCCAGGACCAGGAGGCCGCCTTCATCACCTCCGCGATCCACATGCTCGACGGGTTGTCCTACGTCCAGCGCTACGCCTGGTTCGGCCTGCCCGCGTCGGACACCGGTGCGAGCACCGGACTGTTCACCAGCGGGCCGGTGGCGAACGAGGCGGGCCGGGCGTTCGAAGCGGCGCAGTGAGGCGATGAGGCCGGAAATCCGAGGGTGTGGCGGCCCGGCGGCCGCCCGCGCGGCCGCCGGAACACGCTTGCGCAAGTGCCGGCGGGCGCTCGTCCGGTCGGCTCGGTTTTTTAAGGGCGAGTAAAGGCATTTTTGCGTGAAGCCGCACGTCATCCCCTCGGCCCAAGGTGTGCGCCGCACAGCCTTGACGAGTGCGCAGTGCCGGTCGCACAATAACGGAAACGTTTACGATACGTTGAGTCCAAGCCGGGCGGCCTTTGCGTCCGGCGTTTCCTCGGCAGTCTGGCGCGGCCGGCCGAGGCTGAACAGACAGACGTCCGGCGGCGACCCACCGCTGGACGCGAAGCTCTCTCTGCGGTGATCCGTGCCCTCGCGGACCCGCCGCGGACGCCACGCGGAAGGCCGCTCAATGGTCGGATCCACACGACAGGCACAGGCTGCGCACCATCACGTCGGCAGCACCCCCGGCAACGGCGGCGACGGCTGACGAAGCACGGTCCACGCCGGGCTTGTGACGGCAGACGCGTGACGACGCCGAGCTCGGCGACCACGTCCGCGCCGCCGAACGTCCGCCACCGACCACCCCTCGGCCGCCGCCCGCCGCGGCCGGCGACTGCCCGCGGACCGGGCTGACAGGTCCGCCGGCACCACAGAACTCCGACACGCCGGCCGCATCCGGCGCCCCACGGCTCACCGAGCCCGGGTGTCCGCGCGCCGTCGCGTGGCTGGTCCGTGCCCTGATGCGGCAACCCCGCATCCGCGTCCGGACGGCCACCCCCGCGGCGCAGACGCCGGCGAGAAGGTCGTAAGGCACAGCGAGCCCAGCCCATCTGTATCCACACGCTGTACAAACGCGCACCAACCACCCTGAGGACACACCATGCATGTGAAAGCGACACTACGTCGCCACGTCCGAACTAAGACTGGCGCGATCATAGGGGCGGTCGCCATCGCGACCGCCAGCCTGGGGTTGATCGGCACCCTGGCGACCACCGCCGAAGCCGCCGGGACCGGGACGATCACCGGGTACCAGGGACTGTGCCTCGACGACTACGCCGCGTCCAGTGCGGATGGCACCAAGGTCGACGTGTACACCTGCAACGGGACCGGTGCCCAGCAGTGGACGGTGACGTCCAGCAACACCCTGCAGATCAACGGCAAGTGCCTGGACATCACCGGCGCCTCCACCGCTGACGGCGCGCTGACTGAACTGTGGGACTGTAACGGCGGCGGCAACCAGGTCTGGCAGGCCCAGGCCAACGGCGAACTGCTCAACCCCGCGTCCGGCAAGTGCCTGGACGACCCCGGGTTCAACGCCACTCCCGGCACCCAACTGGACATCTGGGACTGCAACGGCGGGGCCAACCAGCTCTGGACTGTGCCCGGCGGCTCCGGCGGGGGCGGCGGGGGCGGCACGCCGCCGCCGACCGGCGGCAGCCTGGGTTCGAACGTGATCGTGATCAGCCCGAGCATGTCGGTCAGTTCGATCGCCAGCCAGCTCAACGCGATCGGGACCCAGCAGAACCCGAACCAGTTCGGTACCCAGCGCTACGAGATCTTGTTCCAGCCCGGGACGTACGGTTCGGCGTCGAACCCGCTGGACTTCCAGATCGGTTACTACGAGAGCATCGAGGGCCTGGGCCAGAACCCGAGCCAGGTCGTGATCAACGGCACGATCGACTCGTGGAACCAGTGCACCGGCGGCAATCAGACCGAGTGCTACGCCACGGACAACTTCTGGCGGTCGGTGTCCAACCTGACCATCAACGTGACCGGTCTGACTGGTTGCTTCGCCGGTTATGACGTGTGGGCCGCCTCGCAGGCCGCGCCGATGCGCCGGGTCGACATCAACGGCAACGTGAGCCTGATGGACTTCTGCGACGGGTCCCCGGACTGGGCCTCGGGCGGCTTCATCGCCGACTCCGAGCTCAACGGCAAGGTCGAGAGCGGTTCGCAGCAGCAGTACATTGTGCGTAACACGAACATCGGCAGCTGGACGAACGGCGTGTGGAACCAGGTGTTCAGCGGCGACCCCGGCGCCCCGGCGCAGAGCTTCGGCTCGACCCCGGTCGGCGCGGGCGGCCCGCAGCCGTACACCACCCTGGCCACCAGCCCGACTACCGAGGAAGCGCCGTACCTGTACACCGACTCCTCGGGTAACTACAACGTGTTCGTGCCCTCGGTGAAGACCAACTCCAGCGGCGCGTCCTGGGCCAACGGCAACACCCCGGGCAGCTCGCTGTCGCTGAACTCGTTCTACGTGGTCAATTCCGGCAGCACGATCGCGCAGATCAACGCGGCTCTGGCGGCGGGTGACAACCTGCTGTTCACCCCGGGTGTCTACAGCTACAACCAGACGATCAACGTGACCAAGGCCGACACCAAGGTCATCGGCCTGGGCTTCGCGACCATCGTGCCGAGCGCCGGGCAGACCACGATCAACGTCGCCGACGTCAACGGCGTCAACGTCTCCGGCCTGATCCTGGACGCCGGACCCACCACCTCCCCGAGCCTGCTGACCGTCGGCACCCAGGGTTCGACCGTGAGCCACGCCAGTGACCCGGTCAGCATCGACGACGTCTTCTTCCGCGTCGGCGGCGCCACCGCCGGCTCGGTCACCGACGCCTTCATCGACAACAGCAACAACTCCATCCTCGACGACATCTGGTCCTGGCGCGCCGACCACGGCGCCGGCAGCAACTCCTGGACCTCGGACACCGCCGCGACCGGCACCACGGTCAACGGCAACAACGTGACCGCGTACGGCCTCGCCGTCGAGCACTACCAGCAGTACGAGACCGTGTGGAACGGCCAGAACGGTACGGTCATCTTCTTCCAGAACGAGAACCCGTACGACGTGCCGAGCCAGTCCGCGTGGAACGAGAGCTCCACCCACCTGGGCTACCCCGGCTTCTACATCCCGAACACCGTGACCAGCTTTAACGGTTACGGCATGGGCGTGTACTCCAACTTCACCGCCGGCCCGGCGATCGAGAGCGCGATGGCCTTCCAGGCGCCTGCGACGTCCGGGGTCGTGTTCCACGACATCATGACGGTGTGGTTGAACAACAACGGCGGTATCCAGTCCGTGATCAACGGGACCGGCGCTGCGGTGAGTTCCACCAATGCCGGTCCGGTGAATGTCGTCAACTACAGCTGAGCTCTGCTGAGCTGAGCCGGGTTGATTCGATCTGAGCTGAGCACCCGGTCAGCCGACCGGATGTTCGCTACAGGCTCCTGATTTCAGGAGTGTGATATACAGTGCCCCTGGGTTGATTGCCTTCGCAAGCAGTCAAACCAGGGGCACTTGTGTTTGTGGCTTAAGGGGGTGCTTGCGGCGAAGATGCCGGCGACGGTCAGGGAGGTGCCGGACAGGGCCATGCCGATGCCGGCGTCGCCCCAGAACCGTTCCTCGTCGGCGATCTGCAGGGACAGGCCGGTGGGGTCGCCGTACATGTCGGCCAGGGACTCGAAGCCGTACAGGCCGATCTCGGCGGCCTCCTTGAGCACCGGCCACGGGGTCTCCTCGCGGTCGTCCCACTCGGCGGCGGCCGGGCGGACCGCGTCGGCGGCGAACGTGTGCACCCAGGCGCGCAGATCACGCTGTTCCTCGGTCAGTTCCAGCGAGAATCCCGGCACGGGCCGCTCCTCGGCGCCTCGATACTTACTGGGCGGTAAGTTTACTAATGAGTAAGGTAGTCGGCCAGGCGCTAGGGTGGCAAGGGTGAGCGACGAACAGCCCAGACGGCGGCTGCCCCGGGAGGCGCGGGAACAGCAGATCATGGACTGCGCGATCAAGGTGTTCGCCCGGCGCGGGTACAGCGCGGCGTCGGTGGACGAGATCGCCGAGCTGGCCGGGGTGTCCAAACCGCTGGTGTACCTCTACCTGGAGTCGAAGGAAGGGCTGTTCCTGGCCTGCCTGCGCCGGGAGGAGAAGCTGCTGGTCGAGGCCTTCCGGGCGGCGGCCACCGAGGTGGCGACCTCGGAACTGCGGCTGTGGGCGGGGATCAGGGCCTTCTTCGCGTTCGTGGCCGGGCACGCGGACGGCTGGGCGGTGCTGCACCGGCAGGCGCCGGGGCTCGGCGAGGCGATCTCGGCCGAGATCGTCCGGGCCCGGCAGTCGGTGCTGGCCGAGGTGCACGCACTGGTGCGGGACGGGATCGCGCTGGGCGGCGGGCCGGTGCGGCTCGGCGACACGGACGCCGACTTCGTGGCGCACGCGCTGGTCGGCGCGGCGGACTCGTTGACCGACTGGATGGAGCGGCACCCGGACGAGACCCCGGACCGGATCGCGCTGCGGCTGATGGGGATGGTGTGGGTCGGGATGCGGCAGGTGCTGGACGGCGAGGTCTGGCTGCCGCCGCAGGAGGCGTAAGCGGCGATGGGGCGAAGCGGCGGAGGGCCGGCCATGGATTTTCTTCTTACTGTTGAGTAAGTTTACTGGGTGGTAGCTTTGGCGCGCTGCGGCCAGGCCTGCGGTCGCGGCCGCGTACGCGCAGGAGATCGAGGCACTCTACTCGCAAGCCCGAGGGAACTGACATGGCTGATGGAGAAAGCGGCACGGGCGCACCGGCGGCGAGCGGCCGACAGTACGACGTGGTCGTAGTCGGGTCGGGGTTCGGCGGTTCGGTGGCGGCGCTGCGGTTGACCGAGAAGGGCTACCGGGTCCTGGTCGTGGAGGCCGGGCGGCGGTTCACCCGGGAGAGCCTGCCGAAGACCTCGTGGTCCCTGCGCGACTACCTCTGGGCGCCGTCGCTCGGGCTGTACGGGATCCAGCGGATCCACGTGCTGGGCAGGGTGATGGTGCTCGCCGGGGCCGGTGTGGGCGGCGGCTCGCTCAACTATGCCAAAGTGATCCGGTGCGAGCAGGTGATCCTCGCGGCCGGGACGTACGGCACGCAGACCCTGCTGCACAAGATCCGCCGGCGCGGCGGCCTGCCGCGGATGTCCGCGCAGCTCGGATCGTTGACCCGGACCAACTCGGAGGCGCTGGTCGGTGCCCTGACATTCCCGCGGACCTACCGCAAGGGCCGGGAGAAGGGCGCGAAGGCCGACTTCACCCGCGGGGTGGCGATCACCTCCTCGATCCACCCGAACGACTCGACGCACATCGAGAACGTCCGCTATGGCAAGGGTTCGAATACCATGGCCCTGATGTGTGTGCCGCAGTACCGTGCGGACGGGCGCCTGCCCAAGCCGGTCGCGGCGTTCGCGGCGTACGTCCGGCATCCGGTGCTGGTCGCGCGGACGCTCGCGACGCGGCACTGGTCCGAGCGGACCATCATCGGGCTGGTGATGCAGACCCATGACAACTCTCTGAGTACCTACCTGCGCGGCCGTCGGCCCGGCAAGGGTCTGCTGACCGCGCGGCAGGGGCACGGGCAGCCGAATCCCGTGCACATTCCCGAGGGCGCGCAGGCCGCCCGGCTGCTGGCCGGGCAGATCAACGGGGTCGCCGGGTCGAATCTCGGGGAGCTGCTCGGCATGCCGTTGACTGCGCACTTCCTCGGCGGCTGCCCGATTTCGGCCGACCCGGAGCACGGCGTCATCGATCCCTACCACCGGGTGCACGGCCATCCCGGGATCTCAGTGGTCGATGGATCGGCGGTCTCGGCGAACCTGGGCGTCAACCCCTCGCTGACCATCACCGCCCAGGCGGAGCGGGCGATGGCGCTGTGGCCCAATCGCGGCGACGCGGACCCGAGGCCCGCGCCGGGCGCGCCCTATCGGCCGGTCCCGCCGGTGCCCCCGCGCTCGCCCGCCGTGCCGGCCACCGCCTTCGGCCGGCTCGCTGCTGTGCCGCCGAACCGGGAGGCAGCGGGCCCGGCTCTGTGCGGCGATCCGGAGGGTATAGGGACAGGCGGACGGCGGGCCGTGGCGGCGGCGAGCAGGCGGAAACGGAAGAAGAGCAGCACGTAGCCCGGGCCCCCGCGGACCACCGGTGGACTTGCGCAATCCGGCGTACTTCGATCCTGGTGCCCGTAGTCGAGTCCGGACAGAGCGCAAAGCGGGCGCGCGCGGGCCAGCCGCCGCCCGGGCCGGGGGCCGCGCGCGACGCCGAGCGCCCCTTCACCCCGCGCGAATCAGGCCTCGGACAGTTGGCGCAGGATCGCGTCCGCGAGCGCGTCCGGGGCCTGGTCCGGGATCCAGTGGCTCACGCCGTCGAGCTCGACGAACCGGTACGGCCCGGTGACGTGCGAGGCGCAGCGCTCGGCGGCGAAGCGGCCGATGGCGACATCGCCGTTGGACCACAGGAACGTGACCGGGACCGACACCTCGGGCAGTTCCAGCGAGTCCTGGGCGCTCATCGCCCGATACCAGTTCAGCGCCGGAGTCAGGGCGGCCGGGTCGGAGAGCGCGGCGAAGTGCGGTGCGATCGCCTCGGCGCTCAGCGGCGCGTAGAGGGCCCGCAGCCGCTCGGCGCCGTCGCCCAGCAACACGTCCTCGGCGTTGCCGCCCGGCTGGCGGAACAGGCCGATGTACGCGGACTTCTCTTTCTGCTCCGGGTCCTGCGCGATGCCGGCGGTCAGCGCCGCGGGATGTGGAACCGAGACGGCCGTCAGGGTCCGTACCCGGTCCGGGTGGCGGGCGGCGAGGTTCCAGGCGACGGCGGCGCCCCAGTCGTGGCCGACCACGTCGACGGTCCCGATCCCGGCCGCATCCAGGATCGCGAGGACGTCGGCGACGAGCTCGCCGATCGCGTAGGCCGAGATCTCGGCCGGGCGGGCGCCGGGGGAGTAGCCGCGCTGGTCGGGAGCGAGCAGATGCAGCGGCCGGCCGGTGTCGGCCGCGGCCGCGAGGAGACGTTCGGCGACCGCGTCGAAGCAGCGGTGCGTCTGCGGGAAACCGTGCAGCAGCAGTACCGGACGCCCGGCGCCCGGCGACGTCTCGCCCTGCTCGGCGAGGTCGAACACGTACTCGCCGACCGGGATCCGCCGGTCGGTCCAGGGGTTCTCGCCTTCGGTCATGTCGCAGTCCAATCCGTGGTCGGCGCGGCGCGGGCAGGGCCCGGACGGCCCAGACTACGCCTCGCGCTCGCGGCCCGCGCCCTTCCCGGACAGCACCGACGTGCGGTACTGGCTCGGCGTCATGCCGGTCCAGCGGCGGACCGCGCGGGCGAAGGCCGACGGGGTGGCGAAGCCGGCCGTCCCGGCGATCGAGGTGATCGGCAGGTCCGGCCGGGCCAGCAGGGACAGCGCGGTGTCGTGCTGGGCCGCGTCGAGCAGGGCGGCGAAGGTCTGCTCCTCCGCGTTCAGCCGCAGCTGGAGTGTCCGGGTGCTGACCATCAGGGTCCGGGCGACGTCGGGCAGCCGGGTCTGGCCGGCCGCCATCAGCTCACTGACGGCGGTCGACCACGGCCGGGCCTGCCGGTCCCCGCGCCGGCTGGTCTGCCGTTCGGCGTAGGGGCGCAGCAGCGAGCGCACGACCGGGTCGGCGGCGGGGACCGGGGTGCTCAGCGTGTCCACGGCGAAGACGCAGCGGTCGGCCGGCTGCCCGAAGGCCACCGGGACGGATCCGTAGATCCCTCGGTACGCCTCGCGATCCGCGCGACCCTGCGGCTGCGCGCGGCGCAGCACGACGATCACCGGGCGGGCCAGCGTGGCGGTGAGCCGGGCGACCAGGCGGCACAGCAGGGCGAAACAGGCATCGACGGTGTCCGTGGCCGCGGGGCCGCCGGCCTGGGTCTGCAAGGTGACCGAGGTGGACGAGCCGAGGGTGGTCACGACCAGCCGGTCCCGGTCGAACAACGGGTGGAAGCGCTCCAGATCGGCCAGCACCGTGGCCAGATCCGGGCAGTTGGTCAGGATCGGGGTGAGCAGGCCGCCGAGCACGACGCTGGTCTCGGCCCAGGCGGCGAAAGCCAGACCGGGCGAATCCAGGCCGCGCTCGCGCAGGCCGGTCCACAGCGCGTCGAGTTCGTGTCCGTACACGCCGTGACCCGCCGCGAACTCCTGGATGTGCGCGGCGATCGGGTCTGCGGCCGCAGGACAGGGCGTTGCGCTCACGGGACAGCAAGATACCCCCTCGCCTCGCAGCATGGTGTCCATGGACCTCACCAGGCCGACCAGGCCGCTACTGACCTACGGGACATATCCGTCACTGCTCCTGCTCAACGGCGTCGGCCTCTGGGCCGGGCTGACCGGGCGGGCGGACCGCAACGCGGTGATCGCGGGCACCACGCTGCTCACTGTCATCGTCCTCTTCCTCGTCGAGCGAATCAATCCTCTGCTCGACCGCTGGGCGATGACCGGGGAGAGCCTGCTGCGGCGCGACCTGCCGTTCATCGGCCTGGCCGTGCTCGCCGAGCAGGCCGCCACCACAGCCGTCGCGGCCCTGGCCGCCGCGACCGTGCCGGCCGGCGGCTTCGGGCCGGTCGGCCGGCTGCCGTCGGCCGGGCAGGCCGTCCTCGCGCTGATCGGGCTCGATCTGCTCTGGTACGGCTACCACCGCGCCGCGCACACCGTGGACCGGCTCTGGCGGATCCACGGCGCGCACCATTCCCCCGCGCAGGTCTACGTCCTGGTGCACCTGGTGTTCCATCCGATCGACCTGATCGTGTCCCGGTTCGTCATCTCCATGATCGTGTTCCGGCTCACCGGCATGGGGCCGGACGCGGCCTTCGTCGCGATCGTCCTGCTCGGGTTGCAGCAGACGGTCAGCCACATCAACAGTGATCTGCGACTGGGGTGGGCCAACTATCTGGTGGTCGGGCCGGAGACCCACCGGTTCCATCACGCCGTCGGCGAACGCGGCAACTACAGCGAGGCGATTTCTTTGTGGGATCTGGTCTTCCGCACGTTCCACTACCATCCCGACCGGGTCCCCGAGCAGCTCGGCCTGATCGATCCCGCCGGATATCCCGACCCGCGGCGGTTCCGTGCCACACTGGTGTGGCCGTTTCGAGCCACAACGCCATCGGCACTGTGACCGCGCGCCCATCCCGGGCCGGTCGGCGAAACGTTGCGACATTTCCATTATGGCACTTCAGCGTTAGTTTTCCTAGGATGCAGAACACAGTCTCGAGCGCTTGTCCAAAACGCCCCCAACTCCGACAATTGCCATCATGACTCAATCGGGGAAAGTGGATCAGGACGCGGTGTTGCGGGCCCGGACGATTCTCCTGGGCACCGGCCGGATCAGCCTGCGCCAGCAGATCTGGGCCTACCGGGTGCTCGCGCAGGAGAGCCCGGTGGCCAACCTGCCGAAACTGGCCGAGGCGCTGCTGAGCTACGGCAACCAGGAGCTCGAGGGCCGCCCGCAGGCCGGGCTGGCGGCCTTCGCCGAGGCGGTCGGGGCGGCCCGGCGGCTGGAGGAGTCCGACCGGCGCCGGCCGGAGTTGCTGGTCCGGGCGCTGAACGCCTACCAGCGGCAGCTGTTCGAGCTCGGCCGGCGGCGCGAGGGGATCGCGGTCTGCGAGGAGATGGCCGGGCTCGGCCGCCGGGCCTTCGCGGCCGGGCAGCTGGCCGGCCCCGGGCATGGACCCGGCCGGCTGGCCGCGGTGCTGGCCGAGGAGGGCCGGCACCCGGAGTCGGCCCGGCTGTTCGGCGAGACGGTCGCGGCCGAACGGGACCGGGCCGCGGCCGGGGACGTGCCGTTCTGGTCCCTGGCCGCCTGGGCGGCGCAGCTGGACGCGGCCGGCGAACCGGACCGGGCCGTGGAGGTGCTGACCGAGCTGGTCGCCGCCACCCGCGCGGAACTGGCCGAGGACCGCACCTCGCCGGCGATCCTGGTCTGGGAGCTGATCCGGCTGGCCCAGCTGCTCGACGGGCACGGCCGGCCCGAGCCGGCCCGCGCGGCCCGGGCCGAGGCGGCCGTCCTGCTGGCCGAGCTGGCCGAGACCGGGGAGCGCCGGAGCTGGAGCAACATCCAGTCCTGGTGGACGACGCTGCTGGGCGTGTCCGCCCGGGTGGACGAACTGCCGGTGCCGGGCGAGCCGGGGCCGGCGTTCGGCTCGCCGGTGTTCGCCTGGTCGCCGGACGTGCGGCAGGCGTACTTCGAGGGGCGCGCCGCCCTCGAGGCCGGGACGGCCGCCCTGGCGCCGCTGGCCGCCGCCGATCCGGGGAGCCATCTGGCCGATCTGGTGGTGCTGCAACGCAGGTTGACGATCCGCTCGGCGCTCTACTGGCAGTCGCGGACGTACCGGATCCAGGAGCCGCTGCAGGGACTTTTCGACGAGGGGGTCGCGCTCGCGCGCAGGCTGACCGAGGTCGATGCGGGTCAGGGGAGGGGGATGCTCGCGCGGGCGCTGGTCGACCGGTCGGCGTTCTCGGTCGCGGTGCAGCAGTATGGCGAGGCGTTCGCCGATTTCCAGGAGGCGTCGGGGCTTTTGGACCGCTGAGACGGATCGCGCGGCGGCGGGTGCGGCGGGAGACCGCCGTCGGCTGCGGTCGGTGACCGAAGACAGAGGAGACCTGAACGGCCCGCCGGTTCCGCGCTTGAGCCGGCGGGCCGTCCCACCAGGTTGTCGCTAATTCGCCCTTGCCTTAGCCCCTGGAGTCAGGTGGCGCAGCGGGGCGGCCGGTTCGGTCGTCCCCTGCGCGGTATTCGTGATGTGTCGACGCGGTTGTCAGTCGGCGGGCGGCCGAGGGGGATTCCGGATGGGTCGGACCGGTCCGGCGGGGCCCGTGCGCTCGGGGAGCGTGGGTGGCCGTTCAGTCGGGTCTTTCCGGAGGCTTCCGTCCTGCGGTCGCATGACAACGTTGTCTTGATGCACGAAGTTACTCAATCTGTCCGGGCTGTCAAGTTCTGAGGCGGTGGGTTTCCTCGTTCCGTGCGGCCCGGGCGGGACACCGGACGGGTTGCGCCGCCGGTCCGGGCGGGTGACCGCGCGTTCGCAGGTCGGCCGAATCCGCCGATGGTCGATTCGGCGTGAGCACTCCGGCCGGCCGCTGCGCGCGCTGATCGAAGCAGTTCCCGACACTGGACGCAGCAGAGTGCAAATTATCAATCACGATCAAACATAACCTCGCATGACTCCTCGCCGACCCGGCCCTGCTCGTGGGCAACCCGGTGCGTCCGGGCTCGCGACCGCCGGTCGTTCGGTCCGGGGCAGGTGAGAAGGGTGTGAAGCCTGGGACCGGTCGGCTGCCCGACCTTATGTCAGGCTTGTTTCATGGCCGGCCCGTGCGGGGGCTTAACCCTGCCTTCGGGCCGGGTAAAGGGCTGTGCAAAATCTCCGGCGGATATTGACAACGATGTCATTCGGTGTCTCAATACTGCACAGTTACAAACATTATCCGACCACCTCGGATCACCCCGACTCCCGCGCCCGGCGAACGCGGCGGACACCGTCGGGACCTGGGCGGAGAGACTCGCAACGTGAAGGAAACATTCCATGGCTTCAGTCCATCGGCGAAAACTGTGGCATAGGACGACCATCGCCCTTCTCGCCCTGCTCGGCTCCGTGCTCTACGTGGTCAGCGGGACCCCGGCTCAGGCCGCCGGCGTGTCGACCACCGTCTCCGTCAACGGCACCAGCGCCGGCCGCACCTTCGACGGCATCGGTGCGATCAGCGGCGGCGGCGGCAACTCACGCCTGCTGATCGACTACCCGGCCGCGCAGCAGAGTCAGATCCTGGACTACATGTTC
>DASZBX010000129.1:0-18915 GCA_035943635.1 Actinocrinis sp.
CGCCGGGCGGGCCACAACCACCACCCGGAAGTAGAGCACTGGAGAGCCGTGTGCGAGGAAACCCGCCAGCACGGTTCGGGAAGGGGCCGTCGGAAAAGGACCCGGGCCACGGGCACCTCGCCGGCGGCCTACTTCACTCTGTGAGAGCCGGGAGCTGAGATGCCCCCGGCTACTCGACCAGGCCCTTATCTGATTGCCGCCCCGGGCCTCGGTGACTGATGGGGTTCTTCGTGGCAGTGCGCTCCGATTCTGCGCGTCGGTCTCTGCGGCGCGGTGGTCATGTCCACCTTGGAGGGTGGAGCTCGTTGGAAGAACGCGGGCCGCGTTTTGCGCGCACGGCAATGTAGGGCCTGCCCCGGCCGATCGGCCCGCATCTCCGCCTGTCCGATGGCGCTGTAGACGGGAAGCATTTGAAGCCGACCGGCTTGGTTCTCATGGCGCCCGCCCCGTCGTAAGGCGGCGTATACAACTAGGGGCGGAGACGTACGCGCGTCGGACAACCGCGTGCAACCACGACCATTGCCACACTCACAGCCCGACCCGTCAGGTGCCCAGCCATCCCGGGTCGGGTTTTTGCCGTCTCTCGCAAGTTCGTGGCCAGACATAATCCGGGCCCGCCTGTCAGCATCCTCCGCCCCCGCAGCCAGACACCCGGCCCCCACCACGCCCCACCACCCCGCGCCCACGCCACCCCCAACCCCCTGATGATCATCCCCCAACCCCCTGATGATCACTTCGAGGCCGGGGAAAATGCGCGGCAGGTAATCCGCCCGACATTTTTCCCCACCCTTCCCGCCCCCCTCCCACCCGCTCCCAACCCCACACACCCGCTAACCCACAGGTAGTGCACCCCCTACCCGAGACCACGGTGACCCGAGTGACTCCCGACACGACCCACGATCGTCCTTTGCAGTGTCGAGTATAGATTCATCAAAAACTCGTCTAGATATTGCGCCCCGATGTCTTAAAGGTTACGGTCCTCCTTGCGTCGCTCCATCCCTTCACCAGTACGGCCGAGCACCACCGCACCACCACCTCAAGTACAACGCTCCTCTATCCCCCTGACTGCGGCAGATGACGGTCTACCCCCGGACATCGCCGTATTGAAAGGAGCACAGTGTTCCATTCCCTCCGCGACATGAGACGAGTCGTGGCCCTGGCCGGCAGCACCACGCTGCTGGCCGGCGGCATGATCGCCTTGGCCGTCCAACCGGCGGCGGCCGCGACCGCCACCGGCGGCAGCGGCGCGAGTCTGCCCTACGTCGAAGTCCTGGCGCAGAACTCCCCGAACACCGGGTCGGTCGTCGGCCCGGACTACCTGATGGGGCAGCTGACCCAGTCGGCCGTGGGCCGCGAGGCGGTCACCCTGACCCAGGGCCAGTCGGTCACCCTGACCTCACCGGTGGCGACCAACTCGATCGACCTGCGGTACAGCATCCCGGACACCTCGGACGGCTCGACCTACACCGCGCCGATCTCGCTGTACGTCAACGGCGTCCAGCAGCCCGACATCACGCTGACCAACCAGTACGAGTGGCAGTACGGCAGCTACCAGTTCAGCAACACGCCGCAGTCCGGCGAGACGATGCACGCCTTCGACGAGGTGCACAAGCTCTTCAGCCAGACCTATCCGGCCGGCTCGACCTTCAAGCTGCAGGTCAACTCCGAGGACACGGCCTCCTCGTACACGATCAACCTGGCCGACTTCGAGGACGTCCCCGCGCCGCTGACCCAGCCGTCCGGCTCGGTCTCGGTGACCAGCGAGGGCGCCGACCCGACCGGCGCCGCCGACGCCACCTCGGCCTTCAACGCGGCCATCGCCGCGGCCGGACCCGGCGGCGTGGTCTGGATCCCGCCGGGCACATACGACGTGCCGTGGCACATCACTGTCAATGATGTGACGCTCGAGGGTGCGGGCATGTGGTACTCCACGCTCAGCGGCGCCGCACCAGGCGTGTTCGGCCTCGGTGAACCCAACAGCTGCGGCATCGGCGGCAACACCGGCGTCAGCAGCAACGTGCACCTGTCCAACTTCGCGATCTTCGGCCAGGTCAACAGCCGCAACGACTGCGACCAGGACAACGGCATCGGCGGTGCGCTGAGCAACTCCACGGTCAGCAACATCTGGGTCGAGCACGAGAAGGTCGGCGCCTGGATGGACGGGCCGATGACCAACCTGGTCTTCAGCAACATGCGGATCCGGGACACCTTCGCGGACGGCATCAACTTCCACGGCGGGGTCACCAACTCCACCGTCACCAACAGCAACATCCGCAACACCGGTGACGACGGCCTGGCCCTGTGGGCCGACTCCAGCCTCGGCGCCGACTCGGGTGACACCTTCTCCGACGACACCGTCCAGTCGGTCAACTTCGCCAACGGCATGGCCGGCTACGGCGGCAACAACAACACCTTCACCGGCAACCTGGTCGAGGACTCCGGTCTGATCCAGGGCGGCGGCATCACGGTCGCCCAGCGCTTCACCACCACCCCGGTCGGCCTGTACACCCTGAGCAACAACACCATGATCCGGGACGGACAGCTCGACCCGAACTGGCAGTTCGGCGTCGGCGCGCTGTGGTTCGACGGCGAGCAGGGCAACGTCACCGGCCCGATCAACGTGACCAACGCCCTGATCGAGCAGAGCCCGTATGAGGCGATCCAGTGGATCGAGGGCACCGTCAGCGGCGTCAACCTCAACAACGTCTCGATCATCGGCACCGGCACGTTCGCGCTGCAGGAGCAGACCGAGGGTTCGGCGACGTTCACCAACGTCACCGCCACCGGCGTGGCCCAGGCCACCGGCAGCCAGGGCGACGTGCCCAGCTACAACTGCGAAGGCACCGCCTTCGTGGTCACCGACGGCGGCGGCAACTCCGGGATCTCCCCGGGCAACTGCAACATCGGCGACAACCCGCCCCCGGTCTTCCCGCCGTTCCCGCCGTCCGCGGTGTACACCACCCCGGGCACGCTGAACTTCGGGTCGCTGGTGGTCGGCCAGACCAGCTCGGCGCAGACCGTGTCGGTGCTCAACCCGACCGGCGCGGCCGTGCCGGTCTCGGCGGTCGCCGTCTCCGGCCCGTTCACCGAGACGAACAACTGCTCGTCGATCCCGGCCGGCGGCTCGTGCACGGCCAACGTCGCGTTCAAGCCGACCGCGACCGGCGCGGCCGGCGGTAGCCTGACGGTCACCGCCGGCGGGGTCACCTCCACGACCACCCTGACCGGCACCGGCACCCCGCCGGGACCGGTGCTCAGCACCTCGCCCGGCGGCCTGAACTTCGCCAGCGAGCTGGTCGGCACGGCGGCGCCGTCGCAGACCATCACGGTGTCCAACACCGGCACCACCGCGGCGACCGTCTCCAATGTCGCCGTGACCGGTCCGTACACGCAGACCAACAACTGCAGCAGCATCGCGGTCGGCAGCTCCTGCACGGTCACCGTCGGCTTCACCCCGACCGCCGGCGGCGCCAACCCGGGCACGCTGACGATCACCGGCAACGCCAACAACAGCCCGACCACGGCCACGCTGTCCGGCAGCGGCATCTCGTCGACCACCAACCTGGCTCTGACCGGGACGATGACGGCGAGCACCACCGACTCCGGCTTCCCGGCCACGAACGCGAACGACGGCAACACCAGCACCTACTGGGAGAGCAGCGACGGGACCGCGTACCCGCAGACCCTGTCCGCGAAGCTCAGCCAGGCCTACCCGCTGGGTTCGGTCACCCTGGCCCTGCCGCCGTCGACCGCGTGGTCGACCCGCACCCAGACCCTGTCCATCCTGGGGTCCGGCAACGGCACCTCCTGGACGACCGTCGTGCCGTCCGCGACCTACACCTTCAACCCGGCCACCGGGAACAGCGTGTCGGTCAACCTGCCCTCGGGCACGAACTACCAGTACCTCCAGCTGTCCTTCACCGGCAACAGCGGCTGGACCGCGGCCCAGCTGTCCGAGTTCGAGATCTTCCCGGGCTCCGGCGGCGGCACCACGCCCCCGCCGCCCACCGCGACCCTGACTGCCTCGCCGACGTCGGTCAACCTGGGTAGTGAGACGGTCGGTTCGACCAGTGCTGCGCAGACCGTGACGGTGTCCAACACCGGCACCGCGGCCGCTTCAGTCTCGTCGATTTCGGCGGGTGCTCCGTTCGCGGAGACGAACACCTGTGGTTCGTCGATTGCGGCTGGTGCTTCGTGCACTGTCAGCGTGACCTTCAAGCCCACTGCGAGTGGTGCGGCTTCGGGCAGCCTGACGGTTGCCAGCAACGCCACCAACGCCTCGCTGTCCGTGGCCCTGACCGGCACCGGCACGACCAGCGGCGGCACGCCCTCGAACCTGGCCCTGAACGCCCCCATCACGGCGTCCAGCTACACCCAGACCTACGTGGCGTCCAACGCGAACGACGGCAACACCAGCACCTACTGGGAGGGCTCCGACGGCGCCTGGCCGACGACCCTCGCGGTGAACCTGGGCGCCTCGGACTCGCTGAACTCGGTGGTGCTGAACCTGCCGCCGTCCACCTCGTGGGGCACCCGCACCCAGACCCTCGCGGTCCTGGGTTCGGCCAACGGCAGCAGCTACACCAACCTGGTCCCGTCCGGCGTGTACACGTTCAACCCGTCCACGGGCAACACGGTCACCATCCCGCTGCCCGCGGGCACGGCCGACCAGTACGTGGAGC
The DNA here is from genome assembly GCA_035943635.1 of Actinocrinis sp. Lineage (GTDB taxonomy): Bacteria > Actinomycetota > Actinomycetes > Streptomycetales > Catenulisporaceae > DASZBX01. The sequence continues at coordinate 4,683 of DASZBX010000129.1, forward strand.
TGTACTTCACCGGCAACAGCGTCCAGAACGGCGCGCAGCTGTCCGAGTTCCAGGTCATGGGCACGGCCAGCGGCACCGCCAAGCCCGACCTGGCCCTGAACGCGGCGACCACCGCGTCCAGCTACACCCAGACCTACGTGGCCTCGAACACCACCGACGGCAACACCAACACGTACTGGGAGGGCACCAACGGCGCCTGGCCCACGACGCTGTCGGTGAACCTCGGCGCCTCGAAGTCCGTCGGTTCGGTGGTGCTGAACCTGCCGCCGTCCTCCTCGTGGGGCACTCGTACCCAGACCCTGTCGGTCCTGGGTTCGACGAACGGCTCGAGCTACACCACCCTGGTGAACTCGGCCACGTACACGTTCAACCCGTCCACGGGCAACACGGTCACCATCCAGTTGCCTGCCGGTACGACTGACCAGTACGTGCAGCTGTCGTTCACGGCGAACAACGTGCAGAACGGCGCGCAGCTGTCCGAGCTGTCCGTCTACGGCCCGTGATCCAGGCGCGCTGTAAGTCGGCGCGCTGGTAGTTAGGTATATAAGAGTGCCGTCCACATCCTCGGGTGTGGGCGGCACTCTTGTCATGTCCTCTCATGCATTCATGTGCCCGCAACCGCGCGTCGATGCTGGTGAACAGGAGGTAAGTGGGAAGGTGGGGATATGCATGACGTGATCCTGGCGCCTGGACAGACCGTTCGCGGCATGGTGCGCATCCCCGGCGGGACGTTCGCGATGGGCAGCGCCGAGTTCTACCCGGAGGAACAGCCGGTCCGTCAGGTGTCCGTCGACACGTTCTGGATGGACCCGCACCCGGTGACGCTGGCCGAGTTCCGCCGCTTCGTGAAGGCGACCGACTACGTCACGGTCGCCGAACGCCGCCCCGACCCGGCCGACTACCCCGAGGCCGACATCGACGCGCTGGTCCCCGGCGCCCTGGTGTTCACCATGCCGCGCCAGCGGGTCGGGGTCGACAACTGGCGCCGCTGGTGGGCGTACGTCCCCGGCGCGGACTGGCGCCGCCCGCAGGGCCCGGACTCCCTGACCAACGGCCGGGAACTGCACCCCGTCACCCAGGTGGCCTACGCCGACGCCGCCGCCTACGCCGCCTGGGCCGGCAAGGCCCTGCCGACCGAGGCCGAATGGGAGTACGCGGCCCGCGGCGGCCTGGACGGAGCCGTGTTCGCCTGGGGCGACGAGTTCATGCCCCGGGGCCGCCCGCTGGCCAACACCTGGCAGGGCGAATTCCCTTGGCAGTACTCGCCCTCCCGCGCAGGCCGGCACCCGGACACCACGCCGGTGCGGTCGTATCCGCCCAACGGCTATGGCCTGTTCGACATGATCGGGAACGTATGGGAGTGGACGTGCGACTACTTCGCCGACCGCCAACCCGACTCCGCACCCGATGACGCCCCCGCCGAGTCCTGCTGCGCCCCAAGCTCCGACGCGCCTGCATCCGAACCCGGCGAAAACTTCTCCCGCCGAGTCACCAAGGGCGGCTCCCACCTGTGCGCCCCCAACTACTGCCTGCGCTACCGCCCGGCTGCCCGGCAGGGCCAGACCGAGGACACCTCGACCTGTCACCTGGGCTTCCGCTGCATCGTGCGCGATCCGGCACGGCACTAGACGTCTTTCCCCAACGCGGCTGCCGCGGCCAGGATATTGACGTAATCGCGCAGGTGGGTGATCTGACCGTCGTGCACGGTGAGCACGATGATGTTGGGCAGCGTGAACTGGCCGGTCGCCGGGCTGGTTCCGACAACTTCCTGTTCGACGACGATCGTCTGCGGGTCGGCGGTGTCGTGGACGGCGATGGTGTCGTACCGCGAGTACCGCAGCGGATCGGCCTCCCAGCCCGCAGCGATCCAGTTCACGATGTCGTCGCGCCCTTCGAGCCGCGAGGGCACGCCGGGGAACGCGAACGGGAACTCGTGGACCGCATCCGGCGCGTACATGTGCCGCATGTCGTCGACGGACTGCTCGACGGCGGCCCGGCGATAACGCTCGAGTGCCGTGCGAGCCCCGGATTCGCGCCTGCCCGGTGCTGCTCGCCTTGCGGTCACCGTCCGGTGGCTGATCTTCCAGCCGTCGGGCCGCCGCGTGACGATGTCGTCGTACACGACGCTGCCGGCCGTGCCGTCGGCCTTGATGCCGAGCCCCTTGGATCGGACCCGCGCCGAGTTCTCGTCGATCTGCGTGATCACGATGTTGGTGACGTGATGGCTGGCCGGGTTCTCTTCGCCCGATATAAGAGCGCGCTCGCGCAACGCAGCGGTCCCGTGCAGCGAGCCGAGTCCGAAGTCGCTCACGTCGTAGACGACGTCCGGGGTGAACAATTCACCCGCCCGATCCAGATCTCCCGCATCGGCGAAGTGCCCGTGGAGGTTGATCAGGTTGGCGATGTCAGTCCGGTCTTGTTCCGCGAGTGCCATGGGGACTCCCAGCTTCGGATGAGCCGTGCCGTAAGATGAGGCACGGTCCGTTTATTGGAGGACAGTACCGGACCATGTCCCCGTTTAGCAAGGAGTGCGATGGCTGTGCTGGAGGGCCCGGGTCCACGGCCGGGCGCCGGGCGATCGATGCGCGCAGACGCCCGGCGCAACTACGGAAAGCTGCTCGACCAGGCCAAAGCCGCCTTCGCCGAGTTCGGCGTGGACGCCTCCCTCGATGAGATCGCCCGCCGGGCCGGCGTGGCCAGCGGGACGCTGTACCGGCATTTCCCCACCCGGCCGGACCTCATCGAGGCGGTGCTCGCCGAGCAGATCGCCGAGTTGGTAGACCTCGGCCGTGGACTGCTGACGGCCGCAGACGAGTTCGACGCGCTGTTCACCTGGCTGCGTGCCGCGCTCATGCACGGTTTGACCTACCGAGGGCTGTCGGCCGCCGTGCTGAACTCTGCGCTCGACCGCGGGAACGCGGTGGTGTCGACCTGGCATGCGCAGATGTTTGAGATCGGAGCCGCGTTGCTGGTGCGGGCGCGGCAGGCTGGAACCGTCGTTCCCGGTGCGGACGAAGCAGATGTGATGAAGATGATCGGCGCAATCGCCTGGGCCGCCCAGGATGCCCCGGACAGCAGTGCGCAGGCAGACCGTCTGCTCGACCTCTTCATGAGGGGGCTGCGGTCGGACGATGGCCGCCGATGAGGAGAGCGCCCGAGCCCCTCGAATTCACAGTGGAACGTCGCCACTCCCGCCGCCCGCTCAGGCATCATTCCGTGCGGCGATGGTCCGCCCCGACAACGCCCCGATCACGATCGCCCCGGCTTGGACCAGCAGCCAGGAGATGAGGGTCAGGACGATCCCGTAAGGGCCGTACTCCTGGATCGCGTGCTCGTTGGTCCTGGGCATCACGATCCGGGACCCCACGTTCAGCGTCGTGACCATCCCGCCGGTCATCAGCGCCGTGGGCAGCAGGGCGCGCCAGCCGACCCGCCCGAGCAGCAACAGGTGCGGCGTCCACCACCACAACAACACCGACATCGCCGCCGACACCACCCACCCGCCCGCGAGCAGCACCCCGTGGCCCGAGCGCAGCGGCCCCTGCATGGCGAGCGAGGCGACCCACACCAGCATCCACGCGATCCACCGCCCGGCCGAGGAGGTCGTCCGGCCGGGCGGCACCTCCCAGCACTCCTCATACAACCGCTGGAATCGCCTGGTCAGGCTGGTCGCGGACATCAGCGCGAAGACCAGCCCGACCACGCCGACCTCCTGCCGCACGTCGTCGGGCCCCGCGATCAGGTGCCCGAGGTCCGAGCCGGCCCCGCCCTCGAGCCCGAAGATCTGCTTGACCGTCTCCTCGATGTGTTCGCGCACGTACTGCGGAGCGAACGCGGTCACCGCGACCAGCATCGGGATCACGGTGGTCAGGATCTGCGCGGCGAGCACGAAGCACCGGTCGATGGTCGAGGGCGCCATCGCCTGCCGCGCGATCCGTTCCACGGTCGGGAACCGCTCGCCGAACCACGCGGCCTTCGCCTCGCCCCAGGCCCGCCACCCGGCCGCCCGGCGCTGCGCCCGCCGCGCCGCGCGGCGGGCCAGTCGCGCGGCCCGGGCGGCCGAACGAGCGGGGATCTCAGTCCTCGTCGAAGGCGGCGTGCAGGGCCTGCTCCTGCTCGTCGGTCAGGTTGGTGTGGATCAGCTCGCCCTTCAGGTCCTCGACCTCGGGCACCACCTTGTCCAGCACCGCGTTCGCGGACAGCAGGAACAGCGCGGACGTGCCCGGGGTGACCTTCTCCTTGACCTCCCGGATGAACTCGTCGCTGATCCCGGCGTCGGCCAGCGACCCGCCGAGCGCGCCCGCCGCGGCGCCGATCGCCAGCCCGATCAGCGGGACGAAGAAGATCATCCCGAACAGCAGCCCCCAGAACGCCCCGCCCAGCGCGCCGTGGCCGGTCCGGTCGTTCAGCTGGTGGGTCTTGGGCTTCTTGGCGCCCAGCGGCCAGCTGACCACGGCGCCGTCGAGCACGGTGATCAGCTGCTGGGACTGCAGCCGGTCGAGCGTCTGCAGGGCCTCCTGCGCGCCGCCGGCGTCCGGGAACTTCCACACGGTCAGGGTCGACATCTTCGCTCCAGTTTGCTCGGGCACGGCCCGCGGTGCCCGCGGGTCCTCCTCCCAAGTCCAGGCGCGCCGCACCGAACCGGCAACCCGGCGGCCCGCCGTGGTCAGCCGAACGGCGCAGCGCGGTGGGCTACGCTGTGGTCGCAAATGTACTTTTCGTAGGATGCGAGGCGGAGTCGAAGTGGCAGGGGACAGGTACGGCGAACGCGGCCGGTATGCGGAACGCAAGATCGAGCTGATGTTCCTGCCCGGCCTCGAGGACGTGGTCCTGGACGAGCTCGCCGACCGCCTGCCCGACTCGGCCGGCTGGCGCCCGGTGCCCGGCCGGCAGGACTCGATCGAGGGCTACGTCACCGGCCCGCTCGCGCCGCTGCTCGACCTGACCACCGTGGTCGCGCCGTTCCTGGTGCTCAGCTTCCCGGTCCCGCGGCCGAAATCCCTGCTGGAGTACGAGTACCTGTCGGTGATCGTGGCCGCGATGCGCGAGGCCGTGGACCTCAACCGCCGCCGCCCGCCGCAGTCCTTCCGGATCGAGGCGGCCGGCAGCGACTCCCCGGTGATGCGGGCCCTGGCCCGCGAACTGGAAGAGGCCAGCGGCCTGCCGGAGGACCCGGCCGACGGCGAGTGCGTGCTGCGCCTGCGCCGCACGCCCGAGCAGGACGAGGGCTGGGACGCGCTCATCCGCATCAGCACCCTGCCGCTGTCCGCGCGGCCCTGGCGAGTCGAGGGCTACGCCGCCGCCGTGAACGCGACCGTGGCCGCCGCGATGGTCCGCGTCTCCGGCCCCCGCGCCGAGGACCGGGTCGCGAACCTGATGTGCGGCTCGGGCACCCTGCTGGTGGAACGCCTGCTCGCCGGTCCGGCGGCCTGCGCGGTCGGCGTCGACTCGGCCCAGTCCGCCCTCGCTGCTGCCGCCGACAACCTCGAGGCGGCCGGGCTGACGGACCAGGTGGACCTGCTGGAAACCGACCTCCGCGACGACGAGTGGCTGCGCACCGGGCCGTTCGACTGCCTCTACGCCGACCCGCCCTGGGGCGACAAATCGGGCCGGCACACCGAGAACGAAGCACTGCATCTCATGCTGCTGCGACGCGCGTATGCGGGAGCTGCGGAAGGCGCTCGGCTGGTCGTGCTCACCCACGAGATCCGGTTCATGGAACGCTGCCTGCGGGCCACGAGCGACATGTGGCGGCTCGAATACGAGGCCCGGATCTTCCAGAAGGGCCACCATCCCCGGATCTACCTGCTCGCCCGGCGGGACGACGGCCCGGCCGTCTCGCTTCCGGAGCCGGGCGCCGCAGCCGCTTCGCCTACGGCGCCTGCGCCCGCCGACCCCGACCCCGCGCTGCCGCGGCCGACCGCCCGGACCGGCCGCGCCGACGCCGTCGCGGCCGCCGCGCGCCGCCGCCTGGCCGGTCCCCGGCGCCCGAACTAATCCGAGCGGACTGACCGACCGGCCCCGGGCCGGTCGGCCCGGCGTGCACGATCGCTCAGCTATCGCTCAGCTATCGCTCAGCTGAAGTCCAGCGACCCGGTCCGCGTCCGCTTCAGCTCGAAGAAGTGCGGGTTGCTCGCCAGCGCCAGCACACCGTCGAACATGCTCAGCGCCTCCTGCCCGCGCGGGATCGCGTTGAGCACCGGGCCGAAGAACGCCACGCCCTCCACGTGCAGCGTCGGCGTGCCGACGTCCTCGCCGACCGGGTCCATGCCCTCGTGGTGGCTCTTGCGCAGGGCCTCGTCGTACTGCTCGCTGTGCGCGGCCTCGGCCAGCTCGGCCGGCAGTCCCGCCTCGGCCAGGGCCTCCCGGCAGATCTGGTCGTAGTCCTCGGTCTTGTCCTGGTGGATCCGGGTGCCCATCGCGGTGTACAGGTCGCGCAGGACCTCCTCGCCGTGCTGCTGCGCGGCGGCCGTGGCCACCCGCACCGGGCCGATCGCCTTGTTCACCAGGGTCCGGTACCAGTCCGGCAGTTCCCGGTCCTCGTTCAGCACGTACAGGCTCATCACCCGGAAGTGCAGGTCGATCGGCCGCTGCTGCTCGACCTCCAGGATCCAGCGGGAGCTGATCCAGGCGAACGGGCAGGCCGGGTCGAAGTAGAAGTCCACCCTCGGCCGGGCGGCGGTCTCAGAGTTCTCAGCCATGGGTCTGGCGCTCCTCGCAATGGTCGGATTCGGCGGCCGGGCCCCCGGGCGCCGCATCCGCAGGGTACCGGGTGAGATCAGCATACTTGTTCGCAACCCACTGTGACCTCGGCCGCGAAGGTGCTCGCGGCCGAGGTCACAGCCTTCTCAGCCTCTCGGTGCCAACTGCCCGCTACTTCTCGGACCCGCCCGGCGCCGGGCCGACCGGGGCGAACTCCGGCTGGTCGATCAGCCGCAGCCAGGTCCCGTCCGCCTGCCGGCGGACCACCTGCGCCCGGGCCCCAGCGCCGTCCCGCGGCGGGGTCGAGGTCAGCGCCAGGTCCCCGGCTACCAGCGTCGGCAGCGGCTGCTCGAGCTCGAAGTGCGGCGCGTGCGCCAGGATCTGCTCCCACAGCTCGCGGATCGCCGCCCGGCCCGTCGTCTGGCTCCCGGGCGGGTACGCCATCACGGCGTCCTCCTCGTACAGCAGCGCGATGCCCTCCGCGTCGCGGTCGTCGGCCCGCTCGACGAACAGCCGGGTCAGGTCCTCGGGCTGCTGCGCCTTCTCGCGCTCCGGCATGGCGATCACTTCCGTCCCTGCTCGTGGACCGGCTCTTCGAATCTTTGCCAGCTCTGCGCTCAGCTCGTCCGGTCCTGGTGCTTCCAGCCTAAATCCGCGCCCATCTAGAAGTCCAACAGATTGTAGTTCTCGCCCCTATAATCAACAGTCATGGAACTGAGGCAACTGGAGTACTTCATCGCCGTCGCGGAGGAAGCGAACTTCACCCGCGCGGCCGAACGCGTCCGGATCAGCCAGTCGGGGGTCAGCGCCCAGCTCAAACAGCTCGAACTGGACCTCGGCGCGCCCCTGATCGACCGCTCCGGCCGGACCGCCACCGTCACCGCGGCCGGCGCGGCCGCGCTCGGCCCGGCCCGCGCCGCGCTGGCGTCCGTGCAGGCCGTGCGCAAAGCCGTGGACGAGGTCACCGGCCTGGTCCGCGGCCGCCTGACCGTCGGCATGGTCACCGCGTGCACCGTCACGCCGCTGTTCGACGCCCTCGCCGCGTTCCACCACACCCACCCCGGCATCGAGATCTCGCTGTTCGAGGACAACTCCGACCGCCTGCTGGACGCCGTGCTCACCGGCGCCGCGGACCTCGCGCTGATCGCGGCCTCCGACTCAGGGCTCGAAGAATACGCAGGTCCCGGCGGCCTCGGCGCGGCCCGGATCGTCCGCGAACGCATCGTCGCGGCCGTCCCGCCCGGCCACCCCCTGACCGCGCCGGACCGGGTCACCCTGGCCGACGTCGCCGCGCACCCGATCGTCAGCCTGCCTCCGGGCGCCGGTATCAGGGCCGTGTTCGAAGAGGCCTGCGTTGCGTGCGATCTCCAGCCCGAGATCGCTTTCCAGGCCAGCGCCCCCGCCGCCGTCGCCGACCTGGCCGCCCGCGGGCTCGGCGTCGCAGTCCTCAGCGAAACCACCGCCGCCCCGCACGCGGAACGCCTGACCGCGCTCGTGATCGACGACGTCGAGATCCGCGCCGTGCTCGCCCTGGTCTGGTCCCGGTCGGTGAACCCGGCCTTGCGCGAACTGCTCGTCCACTGCCGCGAACAATTCGGCCTCAGCTCAGAACAATGACTCAGAACACTGAACCGGTATCAGCGTTCAGCGGCCCCGCACCGCCGCCCGCCGCGGCCAGTTCGGCCCGTCGACGCTCCAGGAACTCGCGCTCGGCCGCATTCGCCGCGCGGCTGACCGCCTCGTCGTACGCCGCGATCGCCTCCGCCCTGCGGCCGAGCCGCCGGAGCAGGTCCGCGCGGATGGCGTGGAACAGGTAGAAGTCTTCCAGCTCAAGCGGTTCGACCAACGTGAGCGCCACCGCCGGGCCGTCCAGCTCCGCGACCGCGACCGCCCGGTTCAGATGCACGACCGGCCCCGGATGGACCGCGAGCAGCTGGTCGTACAGCTGCACGATCTGACCCCAGTCCGTGTCCGCCGCCGTGCGCGCGTCCGTGTGCACGGCGTTTATCGCCGCCTGGATCTGATACGGCCCCGGTTGGTCGCGGCGCAGGCACGCGCGTACCAACTCGTGCCCCTGCACGATCAGCGCCCGGTCCCACTGCGACCGGTCCTGCTCCGGCAGCGGCACGAGTTCCCCGGCCGGGCCGGTACGCGCGTCGCGGCGGGACATGGTCAGCAGCATCAGCGCCAGCAGCCCGAGCACTTCCGGCTCGTCCGGCATCAGTTCGGCCAGCAACCGCCCGAGCCGCACCGCCTCCGCGCACAGGTCCTCCCGGACCAGCAGGTCGCCCGAACTGGCCAGGTACCCTTCGTTGAAGATCAGGTAGACCACGGCCAGCACGGTCCGCAGCCGCCCGGGCAGCTGCGCGCCGGCCGGCACCCGGTACGGGATCCGCGCGTCCCGGATCTTGCCCTTCGCCCTGACCAGCCGCTGCGCCATGGTCGGTTCGGGCACCAGGAAGGCGTGCGCGATCTGCGCCGTGGACAGGCCGCCGAGCAACCGCAGGGTCAGTGCGACCTGCGCGTTCGGTGCGAGAGCGGGGTGGCAGCAGGTGAATATCAGCCGCAACCGCTCGTCCGCCACCGTCATCTGCTCCTCCTCGTCCGCGAACGCCTCCAGCCCGGCGTCGGCCCCGCCGGACGTGCCCGCGGCCGGGGCGCCGAGCAGCTCCGAACCGGCCAGCCGGGCCGCCTGCGCGTGCCGCGCGTCGCGGGTGGACTCCCGGCGCAGCCGGTCGATCGCCCGGCGCCGGGCCGTGGTGATGATCCAGCCGGCCGGGCTCGGCGGCGGCCCCTGCTCCGGCCAGCGCTGCACCGCCTCGGCGAAGGCGTCCTGGACCGACTCCTCGGCCAGCCCGATGTCGCCGAACGAACGCACCAGCACCGACACGGCGCGCCCGTACTCGGCCCGGAACACCCGGGCCACGTCCGCCTCACCGGTCGGGTGCGCCTCGTCCGCGCCCGGGATCGGCTCCCGCGGGTCCGCCCGCCGGGTGCCCGCCGCCGCCGCGCCGCCGGACATCAGTCGGGCAGGCCCTGGAACGGACGGACCTCCACCGGTTCCATGCAGGCCCGGGTCGCCTTGGCCGCCCAGGCCAGCGCGGCGTCCAGGTCCTCGGCCTCGATCACCCAGAACCCGCCGACGTGCTCCTTGCCCTCGATGAACGGCCCGTCCGTGGTCAGGATCTCGTCGCCGGAGACCCGCACCACGGTCGCCGTCTGCGGCGCGTGCAGCCCGCCGCCGAACACGAACGCGCCCTTCTCCATCAGCTCGGCGTTCAGCGCGTCCACTTGGGCGTACGCCTTCTCGTTGTCCTCCGCGGGACGCGCCGACGCGCCCTCGACCATGTGTACGGAGAGCAGGTACTGGCTCATGTTCCTCATCCATTCGGGTTCGGCGGCGGCCGAGAAGGCCGACCACCTGAGGGATATGTCAGATTACTTCAGCGGCCGCGCTTCGGCCTGTTCGCGGTGCGGTGCGGGGTGGTGCGGTGTGGGGTGGTGTGGCTGGGTGCCTGCGTACTTCTGTCGCTACGCGCTTACTACTTTCGTGGCTACGCCTTGTCCGCCGGGTGGTACGTCAGCAGCAGCACGCCGTCCCCTGCGGTGCCGACCTCGCCGAGCGTGAGCTTCGCGGCGTCCGCGGACCCCTCGAACAGCCGCCGACCCTCGCCGAGCACGATCGGGAACACCATCAGCCGGAACTCGTCCACCAACCCGCGCTCCATCAACCCGGCGACCAACTGCCCGCTGCCTGCGACCAGCAGATCGCCACCCGGCTCCGCGCGCAACCGGGCCAGCTCGGCGAACGCGTCGCCGCGCACGACCCGGGTGTTCTCCCAGGTCGCGTCCTCATCGCTGAGCGTGGACGACACGACGTACTTGCGGATCGAGTTCATCTTGGCCGTGAACGGGTCCGCACTGCCCATACCGGGCCAGGCCGCCGCGAAGCCGTCGTACGTCGTGCGCCCGAGCAGCAGGGCGTCGGCGGCCATCAGCTCGTCCATCTTGAACGCGTTGCCCGCGTCCCCGCGGTCGAACTGGAACGTCCAGCCGCCGTGCCTGGTCTGCTCGGAGCCGCCCGGGTCGGCCATGACCCCGTCGAGGCTGACGAACTCGGTGACGACGATCCTGCCCATGGTGTTCCTCCTGTGGCCGCCGGACCGGCTGCCTGCCGGCCTTTCACTGTCTACACGAACGGGGTCGGGATGGATCGACAGGCTTCGCGGAAAATCTTGAAAGCATTTTCCGGAGTGAGGCGATGAGGATGTTCGCGCAGCTCACCGCACTGCTCTCCCATGCCGCGCCCAGGGCCGAGCGCCATACTCGACTCGACTCGACCCGATGCGTTAGCCCGATCGGCTTGCCGACCGCCTGTTCCGCCCGCTCATCAGACCGACCAGATCAACCGGCACTCGCCTCACTAACCTCTCCACCCGCATCCTTCTCCTTCTCCGCAGCCGCCCGCTCCGCGACCGGCCGCCGACGCTGCGCCGGATCGGTCAGGCTGCCCGGCCGCCAGCCGCTGTCCGCCCGGTACAGGTCCGTGCCCGGCGGCACGATCTCGTCGATCCGGTCGAGCGTCGCGTCGTCCAGCACCAGATCCGCCCCCTCCAACAGCCCGACCGCCTGCTCCATCGTGCGCGGCCCGAGAATGACCGAGGTCACGGCCGGATGCGCGGCCGCAAACGCGACCGCCAACTGCGGCAGCGGCACGCCGAGCTCGTCGGCCAGCACCGCGAACTGCTCGGCCGCCTCGATCTTGGCCGCGTTGCCCGGCAGCGCCGGATCGAACCGCTCCGGCGCGAGCGCCGCCCGCCCCGCCCCCAGGTCGACCGGCCGCCCCTTCCGATACCGGCCGGTCAGGTACCCGAACGCCAGCGGACTCCACGTCAACACACCCATCCCGTGCCGCTGGCAGGTCGGCAGCAGGTCGGCCTCGACGCCGCGGGTCAGCATCGAGTACGGCGGCTGCTCGGTCCGGAAGCGGTACAGCCCGTGCCGTTCGGCCGCGTGCCGTGCCTCCGCGATCTGGCTGGGCGGGAACGAGGAACACCCGAAGGCCCGGATCTTGCCCTGCCGCACCAGATCGGTCAGCGCACCGAGCGTCTCCTCGATGTCGGTCGCCGGATCCGGCCGGTGAATCTGGTACAGGTCGATCCAGTCGGTCTGCAGCCGCCGCAGACTGTCCTCGACCGCCCGCATGATCCAGCGCCGCGAATTGCCACCGCGGTTCGGTCCGTCGCCCATCGGGAAGTGGACCTTGGTCGCCAGAACCACGGAGTCCCGCCGCCCCCACAGGGCCTCGCCGACGATCTCCTCCGACTCCCCGGCCGAGTACATGTCGGCCGTGTCGACGAAGTTCACGCCCCGGTCGAGCGCGGCGTGGGTGATGCGGACACATTCGGCGTGATCGGGATTGCCGACCGCCCCGAACATCATGGCGCCCAGGCAGTGGACGCTGACCTCGATTCCGGTCCCGCCGAGAACGCGATAGCGCATGGGTTTGCTCCTTTGGTGGAGGTGATGGCTGATACCGATGGACCCTAGGAGCTAGAGTCGGCTCTAGATCAAGCCCACATGCCGGACCGGGGAGAATTCGATGAACGATGGGTTGGGGGAAGCGCGGCTGAGCATCGGCCAAGTGGCGCAACGGACCGGGTTGAGCGTGCATGCGCTGCGGTTTTATGAACGCGAAGGGCTGCTCGCCGGTCCGGTTGCTCGTGGGGCGGGAGGGCAGCGGGTTTATGGCGAGGGTGATATCGACTGGCTGCAGGTGTGTATTGTCCTGCGCGGCTCCGGCATGCCGCTGCCCGCGATCCGGAAGTATACGGAACTGGTCCGCGAGGGCTCCGGCAATGAGTGGGAACGCCGCGAACTGCTGCGGCAGCATCGCGATGAGGTACTTGACCAGATCGCCCGGTTGCATAGGAGCCTAGATCTGATCAATCACAAGGTAGCGATCTATGATGACTTTCTTGATCAGAACCCGGGTATAGATCCGTGCACCATGCCGCCTCATTCCGACGCGCGGACCGGGCTCGGGCTCGGGTCGCCGGACATCGCGGGTTGAGCGGGCGGGAGGCACTGGTGCGCGGGGCGCGCTCAGGAGGATGAGGGACCAGACATGCCGACTTACTGTTGAGTCAGCCTGGGCAAGGTACCGTCGAGCGACCTGCTCAACCATTCTGTGAGGTTCATGTTCTCGTTGAACAGTTGACCGTTGTCGGCCTCCCACATCGGTCCCGCCTGGTCGCGGAAATCCACGACCGACCAGATCGCACAGCCCCAGTCGTACAACAGGACCAGGCCGTCTGGCACCACTCCGGTCGGATCAGGACCTTCTTGGTAGACATCTGCAATGTCTGTGAAGAGTGGCCCTGGCCTGCCCCCGCGTACTCCCATGACGCCGAAGCCCGGGCCGAAGCCGCCGTTGGCAACCTCCAGGTACAACCTGCGTAGTAGCGGCGGGATCGGGTGCCTGATGACTTTTTCGGCCTCTTCGACCGACTCGAGTGAAGCCGGCGCGGGCCACTGGGCCGTGGCGGCGCGTGCTCTCATGGCTTCGAATACTTCGTCTTCGTTCAAGAGCTATTTCCCCGTAGTAGTGGTCTGCGGTGTCGCCGGGTTTCGCTGGTGCCGGTGGTGGGTTGCGCCGCCATATCGGCTCACGTCTACTGCTATGCCTCCGGCGGGCCCGGAACCCCCAAGGATCCAATGGTCTGTAGGCCGGGTTCGGCTGGCGTTGTTGGTGGGGTCTGTGGTGTCGGTCTCGGACCCTCGGTGGCCCTGGCGAATCTCAGAATGACGCATCGAACAGGCCCTATCAACTCCCGGGCTTGTTGCCTTTGGTGGTCTGCTCCCGGCGCGAGATGCTCAGGTGCGGGAGTTGACAGGACCTGCCCGATACGTCGTTCTAAGCTTCGCCAGGGCCACCGAGGATCCGAGACCGACGGGAGGGTTGTGCGCGGCGAGCCGCGCAATCCCTCTAACTACCGCAGTAGTCGTGCGAACCATATTGCTGCTATGGCGAGCGGTAGTTGCGCTGGGCAAGTGCTCGCGCGAGTGCGCTGTTTCGGCGGTTTAGTACATGCGGCTGGCGGCGCGCGGGCTGAGGGCGATGTGATATCCCGGGCTACTGCTACTGCTACTGCTACTGCTACTGCTACTGCTACTGCTACTGCTACTGCTACTGCTACTGCTACTGCAGCCACGACGGTGTTGGATCGCCCGCAGTGCTTCAGCCAGTTCTCGGCTGCCGCATGTCCCCGACCACCGAAACAGCGTACTCGCGCGCGCACTTGTCCGGCGCAACGGCTGCTCGCCGTATCAGTTGTATGGTTCGCTCGACTGCTGCGGTAGTTGAAGGGGTCTGCGCGACTCTCGCGCGAGGCTGGGGCTGTGTCGGATCGGGATCCTCGGTGGCCCAGGCGGTTCGTAGACTGCCGCGCCGGGCAGGTCCTGTCAACTCCCGTACTCGAGCTCAGCCGAGGCGAGCGGACTACCCGAAGCAACAAGCCCGGGAGTTGAT
>DASZBX010000130.1:0-46192 GCA_035943635.1 Actinocrinis sp.
CGCCCACCCCCCGCCGAACCCGCCGCCACACCGGCAAAGTCCCCGCCACCACCAGAAAAGCCAACCCCCCGTCATGCCAAATCTTGTACCGCCCCGGATCCGAACTCCCAACCCCACTCAGAATCAGAACAACCCCAGGAACCGCCACCACCACCCGAGCAACCCACATCCCCATCGCCCCACCCAAAACCCGCCGAACCAAAGCCCACCCCAACCCACCCCGCCGCCGCACTGAACGCTCCGTGCGTCCCACCCCGCCAAACACCTTCATGCCCCCACCCAACAAACAGGGGGCGACCGTCCCCGGCCGCCCCCAACCCACTCCGCCTACACAAGACCCACAAACCCGCAGACCTACTCCTCATCATCCTCAGGAGTAAACAACACATCAGCCGGAGACAACCGCCGCGGCCCACTCAACGGATTACTAGGCCGACTACCAGCAGTAGGCCCAGCCGCCGGCGCACTGCTAGGCCGAGGCACCCCGCCCCCGCCACCGCGCCCAGGCTCCGGCTCATCCTGCGGCAACGAACCACCAAACCCAGGCATCGAAGGAACATTGGGCCGCTGCGCCATACTCGCAAACGCCCCTCCGATCCCCTCAACCGCCTTCCCCAACTCACTGGGCACAATCCACATCTTGTTAGAAGACCCATCAGCCAACTTGGGCAGCATCTGCAGATACTGGTAGCTCAGCAGCTTCGAATCCGCATCGCCCTCGTGAATCGCAGTGAACACCTTCCGAATGGCCTGAGCCTCACCACCGGCCCGCAGCTCGGCCGCCTTGGCCTCACCCTCAGCCTTCAGGATCATCGACTGCCGATCACCCTCGGCCCGCAGAATCTCAGCCTGCTTCACACCCTCGGCCTGCAGAACCGTGGCCCGCCGCTCACGCTCGGCCCGGACCTGCTTCTCCATCGCCTCCGTGATGTCCCGGTTGGGCTGAATCGTCCGCAGCTCGACCCGCTTGACCTGGATCCCCCACCGCCCGGTGGCCGAGTCCAAGGTGTCCCGCAGCTCGTTGTTCACGTCGTCCCGGCTGGTCAGCGTCCGCTCCAGCTCCATCCCACCGACGATGTTCCGCAGCGTGGTCGACACCAGATACTCGATCGCCTGCACGTAGTTCTGGATCTCATACGTCACCCGAACCGGATCCGTCACCTGGTAGTACACGACCCAGTCGATGTACACCAGCAGGTTGTCCGCCGTGATGACCTCCTGCGGCGGGAACGGTGCGACCTGCTCACGCATGTCCACGCTGTTGCGTACCGTGTCCCCGATCGGCATCAGAAGCCTGAGGCCGGGTTGCAGGGTGCGGCTGTACCGCCCGAACCGTTCCACCACCACCTGGGTGGCCTGCGGAATGATCTGGATCGAGCGGGACAAGAACAACGTGACAAAGAGCACCACGATCAACAGCACCGCGATAACGGCGATGGTACCCATCACGCAACCCCTCCCGGCCAAATCCCAGATACTGCCTGCACTGACTGTATTTTCATGTCACAGCGCTCCGCGCCACAGTGTCGGTGATACCCGGCCCGGCGACGACTGAACACCGGATCGCAGTACTTACGATCCCACAATTGACGACCCGACACGAGTGTTACATCACTATTGCCGTCGCGCCGTCGATCGCTGCGATGTCCACCGAGCTCCCGGGCTCGAACACCGCGTCCGGATCCAACGGCCGGGCCGACCACACGTCCCCGCCGATCGACACCCGGCCACCGGCCGCGTCGATCCGGTGGGTCACGGTCGCCCGCTCCCCGACCAACGCCGCAGCCCCGGTCCGCAACCCGGGCCCGCGCTGCCCACGCATAATCAGAGGTCGAACGAACCCGATCAGCCCGATGCTCACGGCCACGAACGCGCCCAGCTGCGCGTACAACGGCGCCCCGACCGCGGCCAGGATCGCCCCGGCAGCCGCACCACCGGCCGTCATCGCGGCCCACAGCGTAGCGGTGGCCCCCTCGGCAACGAGCAGGAACACCACGACCACAGTCCACCACACCCACCGCATGGTTCCCAGACTACTGACCGAGACCGCCAGGCGGCAGGGCGCACGGACGCGGAATTCCCGAAACCGAGTCCCCGCCCCCGACGCCGCTCCCAGGCTGATAATCCATCAACAACACCGTCGAACTCTCCTCCAGGTTGTACGGAACCGCCCGCCCGGTGTCAACGAACCCATACCGCTGATAAAACGCGTAAGCCCGAGCGTTGTCCTCGTGCACCCCCAACGTGATCTGCGCCGACGGATGCTCGACCCCCGCCCACCCGACCACCGCGTCAAACAACAGAACATTGACTCCCCGCGCCCGCCCCCGGTGCCCTGGATCCACGAACACTGAGAAAATCACCAGCCGCTCCCGCCCCGCCTGCCAGTAGTACGACAACTCGTCCGCCAGAAACCCCCCAGCCATCCCGACCCACTCCCCACTGCCCTCCTGCGCCGCGACGAACAGCGCGGACCGGCTCTCCGTCGCCTCCCGCCGGGCCCGGTCCTGCCAGTACTCGTCCGGCAGGTGCAACGCATCGGCATACCGCATCCCGAACCCGATCGGGGTGTCGGCCAGAGCAGCCAGCCGCAGCGCCCGCAACCGCTCCCACTCGTCCTGCCCGACTCGCCGGATCGCATACGCCATGCTCACCAGCCTGCCAGAGCCCGCCCGACCAGAGCAATGCCGATAAATACCGATAGACGTCAATACCCGCCAATCCAGTGACGCCGACCACCCCGGCCCCCGCCCGGCCCGCCACCGCACGCATTGCGCCCGCCCCCGGGATAGTCTGCCAAGTATGCGGATCACGATCACAGGTTCGACCGGGCTGATCGGCCAGGCGCTGGCCGAGTCCCTGCTCGCAGACGGGCACGACGTGACCCGGCTGGTCCGGCGCGAGCCACGCGCCACCTCGGACGGCACCACCGAGGCCCGCTGGGACCCGACCGCCGGCACCGTCGACACCGCCGCCCTGGCCGGCTCGGACGCGGTCGTCCACCTGGCCGGAGCCGGCGTGGGCGACCATCGCTGGACCCCCGCGTACAAGCAGCAGATCCGCGACAGCCGGGTCCTGGGCACCAGAACCCTCGCCACCCACCTGGCCGACCTGCCCGCCGACTCCCGCCCCGGCCTGTTCCTGTCCGGATCGGCGATCGGCTACTACGGCGCCACCGGCACCAACACGGTCGACGAAACCGCCCCGGCCGGCACGGACTTCCTGGCCGAGGTCTGCGCCGCCTGGGAGGCCGCCGCCGCCCCGGCCCGCGAGGCCGGGATCCGCACCGCGCACTCCCGGACGGGCGTCGTCCTCTCGCCCCGGGGCGGGGCCTTCGGCCGCATGCTCCCGCTCGCGAAGCTCGGCCTGGGCGGCCCGCTGGGCAGCGGCCGCCAGTACTGGAGCGTCATCTCCCTCGCCGACGCCGTCGCCGCTCTGCGCTACGTGATCGACACCCCGGCCCTGGACGGCCCGATCAACGTCACCCAGCCCCGACCCGTCACCAACCGCGAGGTCAGCAGCGCCCTCGGCAGGCTGCTGCACCGCCCGGCCTTCTTCATGGTGCCGAGCCCCGCGCTCCACCTGGTCCTCGGCGAGTTCGCCGGAAGCGTCCTGTACAGCCAGAAGGTCGTGCCGACCCGCCTGCTGGAGGCCGGCTACCCGTTCCGCCACCCCACCCTGGACGACACCCTGCGCGCCGCCCTCGGCAAGATCTGAAGACCCCCAGCAGCTGAAGACCCCCAGTTCCGAAAACCCCCAGTTCCCAGGACCCTCAGTACTGCCCGTCCCCGAAGAAGGTGGACGTCCGCGGATCCGGCAGCCGCCCCGGCAGATCCGGATCCGGGTCATAGCTGTACCGGGCGTTGCGCAAGGCCTCCAGCGCCGCGAGATTCAACGTCTCCCGCTCCCCGGGCGTCGCGGCCTCGGCCGCCGGACGCCGGCTGGCGAGGTCCACCATCGTGTCCTCCTCGCCGGTGTCCAGATCCCACTCCGGCAGCCGCCCGGCCGTGTACCCGATCAGCGCGGCCAGTCCCGGCAGCCACCCCACCGCGAGCCCGGCAAACGCCAAGCTGGCCGCGGCAACGGCCAACACCCCGCCAAGAGACAGCGACCCACCCGCCAACACGGCCAGCACCCCCGGCCCCTGCGGCGGCGTCACGTTCCCGCCCACCACATACTGCACCGCGCCGCCGGCCAACGCCGCGAGCGCCGCCGTGAACCCGGTCAGCGCCCACGTCGTCAGCAGCAGCGCAATCCCGCCACGACGCGCGAGCAGCCCGCCCGCCACGACCCGCAGCAGCAGGAACAACAGAATCGGCCAGCCCAGGTCCAGCGTCAGCGCGCCCGCGTACCACGCCGCGTGGTTCGGCACCTGCGCGGCGCCGTACCCGGCCGGGGTGGTCGACCACCGCAGCAGCATGAATGTGCGCACCAACGGCGCCACCCGGTCGAAGACCTGGTCGTGGTCGAGCCCGGCTATGGAGCGCGCGCTCCACGGATTGCCCAGCCCGACGGTCAGCGCCAGCGCGGTCAGGCCGCCGGCCGCGGCCAGGCCCCAGCGGCGCCCGCGCTCGATCCCGGATTGTCGTGTACCCGCCATGGCTCGACAGCCTTACCCACTCACAGGTGCCGCGACAAGACCCTTTGGGCAAATATTTGCGCGCACGGAAATGCCCCGGACCTCAGGTCCGGGGCACTGGTGTTCCGTCTGCGCGTGAGCGCGGATCAGATGGCGCGAATGTTCTCCGCCTGCGGGCCCTTCTGGCCCTGCGTGACGTCGAACTCGACCTTCTGGCCCTCGTGCAGCTCACGGTAGCCCTGCGCGGCGATGTTCGAGTAGTGGGCGAAGACGTCGGCGCCGCCGCCGTCCTGCTCGATGAAGCCGAAGCCCTTTTCCGAGTTGAACCACTTAACAATGCCAGTTGCCATGCTTATTCCTTTACGGGGTCCAAATTCCGGAAACCGCACCGTGCGGAAACCGGAGTATCGAGCTGGTCACCCCGTCCCGGAAAAGACCAGAACAGCAACAACGCCCACGACTTGGAGGTCGCGGGCGAAATACACATTGGGTACCACAACTCCTACGCCTTCAATAGTACACACTCCTGGCCGTCTGTGTTGAAGCCCGCGGCAAGAATCTTCCAGAACTTTCGCCGGTACGGGGCGCGAACGGGAGGGCAACCGCGCTGGCCGCGGTCCGCAAGCCGACTAAATAACGACGTTTGCGCACGTCAACTGCGACATCCGGCGCAGCCCGGCGGGGGGCGCGGCCGCGCTCCGGCGCGCTCCGGCGAACCGGATCCGCTACGCCATCCCGGTGAGCCCCCGAATGCCCCGCGCACCCCCTCCCACCCGCCACGACGCAAGTCGATCACAGCGGCACAACGAGCCCGTAACGCCGCACAACCACTGCGGCGACTGCGAACCGTCCGGCCGGCCCGGCGACGGCCACGAACCACCCGGCCCGGCCCCTGGGCCGGCCGCCCGCCCGGGAATACCATGGGAAGCACGTGGGTTCCATGTAGTTGAATGTTCAACCACACCACCGAGCACGCCGATCCGTGGAGGTAACCATGCCTGCGATCACCGCCGACACCCTCACCCTGCCGCGGCTGACCGAGCTGCCGCCGTCCGCCACCCGGTGGCGCCCGGTGGTCAAGCGGGTCACCGCGCACACCCAGCTGGAAGGCGAGGGCTTCCAGGTCCGCCGCCCGTTCCCGGGCACCGACCTGGCCCTGGCCGACCCCTTCCTCCTGCTCGACCACATGGGCGCGGTCGAGTACGCGCCCGGCGAGGCCAAGGGCACCCCGTGGCACCCGCACCGCGGGTTCGAGACCGTCACCTACCTGATCGACGGCGCGTTCGAGCACCAGGACACCTCCGGCGGCGGCGGCCTGATCCAGGACGGCGACACCCAGTGGATGACCGCCGGGGCCGGGATCCAGCACATCGAGCGGCCGCCGGACTCGCTGCTGGCCACCGGCGGGATGTTCCACGGCGTGCAGCTGTGGGTGAACCTGCCGGCCTCGGCCAAGTGGACCCCGCCGCGCTACCAGGACATCGGCCGCGGCGACGTGGCCCTGCTGGCCGGGCAGGACGGCGCCAGCCTGGTCCGGGTGATCGCGGGCGAACTCGACGGGCACAGCGGCCCGGGCGTCACCTACACCCCCATCACCTACCTGCACGCCACGGTCGCGCCCGGGGCCCGGCTGGACCTGCCGTGGCCGGCCGACTTCAACGCCATGGTCTACGTCCTGTCCGGCCGCGGCTCGGCCGGCACTGAGCAGACCTCCCTGGAGGAGGGCCAGCTGGCCGTGTTCGGCGAGGGGCAGGCGCTGACCCTGACCGCCGCGCCGAGCCAGCCGCAGGCCAGCGCGCGCGGCTGGGAGGTACTGGTGCTCGGCGGCGTGCCGATCCGCGAGCCGGTCGCCCGCTACGGCCCGTTCGTGATGAACACGAAGGAGGAGATCGCGCAGGCGTTCGACGACTTCCAGGCCGGCCGGATGGGCTCGATCCCGGCCACCCGGATCCCGCACCGCTCCAGCGCCGACGTCACGATCGGCGACTGACCCGCCCGACCCCGCTCTGCCCCGGCCCGCCGCCCGGCCCGATCATCCGATCGCGCCGGGCGGCGGGCCGCCGCGCATCCGTCCCCTCACCGCAGATACAGCCGATGCTCGACGACGTCCCCGGCCACCTCGTCGATCGACCGGCTGTCCGCGAAGGCCCGCGCCCTGAGCAGGTCCAGCGAATCGCCGGGCGCACACCCGGTCTGCGCACACACCACCCCCACGGCCTGATGTACCAGACTCCGATGATCGGCCTGCGTGAAGAACGAGTACCGCGCCGCATTCCGATCGAGCCCCAGCGGTCCGGACTCCAAGAACACCAGCGCGGCCAGCGAGTCGGCCACGGCGCGCACCTGCTCCAGACTCCCCGCGCCCAACGGCCCGGACGACCGCTCCCGCGGCTCGAAGACCGTCAGCGCGCCGAGCCGGACCCCGGTCACCTCCACCGGAACCGCAGCCAGCGACCTGATCCCGAGCCGCATCACAGCCGGACCGTAGGCAGGCCACTGCTCGCTCAACGCGTCCCCCGAAGCCAGCACCGGCCCCGGCGCGCTCAACGCCTCCCGCGCCGGGCCCTGCCCCAAGGTGAACTCGAGGTCCTGCGCGGCCTTCGCGCACGCGTCCGACGCGACGACCAGCGTCTCCATCCGATCCGGCCCGAACAGGGTGACCGCCGCCGAATCCACCTCGGCCGTCTCTGCCACCGCGGCCATCAACGAAGGCAGCACCAGGTCCGACCCGACCCCCGGCCGCGCCTGCATCCCCGCCGCTGCGCCGGGCCCCGGCTCCCCGCCTTCGCCCGGCTCCCGCCCGGCCAGATCGATCCAGGCCCGCAGCCGACCGGCATACGCTCCGTGCATCCGCACCGCCGCCAGATGCCGACGCTCCGTCCGCCGATGCGTGGCCGCCATCTTCGAGTGCAGCTCCAGCAACGGCCCCGGGCCCGCCGCGAGCTCTTCGTGCCGCTGCGCGTACTGCGCCGCCCGCACGGCCCGCTCGCTCTCCTGGTCCGCGCGGGCGAGCACGTCGTGCAGGGCCCGTTGCATCGCGGACAGGGGCACCATGAGGAAGAACCTAGCGGAAAACCGGCCTTAGAGCGCGCGCGCGCTCTTAACGGACTTCCTCCATCAACAGGACCACACCTTCGCCGTACCCCTCCATCGGCGAGCAGGTCACCGAGCACACGATCCCGCGCCCGATCCGGTTGACCGCCTCCATGCGCACCGGCCCGGACCGCTTGCGCCCGGTCAGGCACAGGTGCACGGCCTCGTGCAGCTCGCCGATCGGCAGGCCGAAGTCGAGCGCGAAGAACGGCTGGTGGGCCACCTCCGCGGCCCGCAGCCCCCACAGTTCCTCCGCGCCGCGACTCCAGCTGCGCACCGTCAGCTGCGAGTCCAGCACCACCACGCCGGCCGCGATGCTGGCCAGCACCCCGGCCAGGAAGCCGCGCGCCTCGTCGAGCTCGCCGGAGCGGATGCGCATCTCCTCGTTCATGGTCTCGAGTTCCTCGTTGCCGGACTCGAGTTCCTCGTTCGTGGTCTCCAGTTCCTCGTTGGTCGACTGCAGCTCTTCGTTCGTGGTCTCCAGTTCCTCGATGCTGGACTGGAGTTCCTCGTTCGTGGTCTCCAGTTCCTCGTTGGTCGACTGCAGCGCCTCGTACGCGGTCTCCAGGTCGACCCGGATCCGGTTCACCTCGGTCGCCAGCCGGGTCGCCACGGTCGTGTCGACGAAGGTCAGCGCCACCCCGACCGCGAGCCCGTCGGTGGCGTTCAGCGGCTGGACCAGGATGTCCAGGTGCTGGACCTCGCCGTCCGGGCGGCCGCGTTCGACCCCGGCCACCCGGATCCCGCGCCGCTCGGCCACGGCCTGTTCCATCAGCGAGCGCAGCTCGATCGGCCGGTAGGAGATCTCCAGGTCCCGGAACGGGCGGTTCAGGTCCGGCGCGGCCAGCCCGAACATGGTCTGCGCCTGGGCGTTGAACACCGCGACGCAGCCGTCCGTGCCGACCGCGACCACCGCGTTCGGCGCGGCCTCCAGGGTCAGGTCGCGCAGCAGCCGGCGCCGGCCGACCTCCCGGGCCTCGCGCCCGGAGTAGGCCTCCAGCCGGGGCGGCGGCGGGCAGGGCGGGGCCCCGGACTCGCCCGGCCGGCGCCGGAAGACCCGCTGGCGCATGCTGGCGACCTCGAACCGCTCGCTGTCGGACAGCAGCATCTCGGCCTTGCCCAGGAACAGGTGGCCGCCCTCGCGCAGGGCGAAGTGGAACCGGTCCACGATCTGCTTCTGCGCCTCGACGTTGAAGTACATCAGCGTATTGCGGCACACCAGCAGGTCCAGCCGGGAGATCGGCGCGTCCCGGGTGATGTCGTGCCGGCCGAAGATCACCCGGCGGCGCAGGTCCGGGCGCAGGGCGTACTGGCCGCCGGCGGCGTCGAAGTAGCGCTCGCGCAACTCGGCCGACAGCGGTTCGAGCGACCTGGCCGGGTAGCTGCCGGTCCGGGCGTCGCGCAGCGCGTCCTCGTCGATGTCGGTCGCGTAGATCTTGACCCGTTTGACGCACTCGGCGATCCCGAGCACCTCGGCGAACAGGATCGCCAGCGAGTACGGTTCCTCGCCGGTCGAGCAGCCCGCGCTCCACACCCGGATCTCCTGCTCCGGGCCGGTGGCCGCGAGCAGGTCGGGCAGCACCTCGCGTTGCAGGTAGGTCCAGGCCTCGGTGTCCCGGAAGACGCTGGTGACGTTGATCAGGATGGTGTTGAACAGGGCCCGGAACTCGTCGGCGTCGGTCTCCAGCCGGTCGCGGTAGCCGGCGAAGTCCGGCACGCCCGCGTCGGTCATCCGCTTGCGGATCCGCCGGGCGAGGGACGAGCGCTTGTAGCCGGTGAAGTCGAATCCGCGCGCGTCGCGCAGGAAGGCGAGCAGGTCTTCGAGGTCGCCGTCCGGCTGGTCCGCGTCCGGTGCGGCGGTGTCTGCGGCGCCGCTGTCGGTGTGTGCGTCGGTGTCGGTCTCGGCCGTCATTGGCGTCCCGTCTCGATCAGTCCGCGCAGGACCGCGCCGATTTCCTCCAGCGCGAGCACGTAGTCGACCGCGCCGGTGCTCACCGCGGCTTGCGGCATTCCTTTGAACTGTGCCGACACGGGGTCCTGGGCGATCACGGTGCCGCCGCGCGCCTTCACGGCCTCGACGCCCATCGCGCCGTCGCGCCCCGAACCGGTCAGCACGCAGGCCAGGGCTTGCGGGCCGTACGTTCCGGCCAGCGATTCGAACAACAGGTCCGCGGACGGCCGGACGAAGTTGACCGGGTCGGCGTCGGACAGGCCGAGGGTTCCGCCCGGGCCGGCCAGCAGGTGGCGGTCGGGCGGGGCGATGTAGATCGTGCCGGGCTGTGCGGACTCGCCGGCTTCGGCCAGTTTGACCGGCAGGTCCGTCTGGCGGTTGAGCACGTCCGCGAGCACGGTCCGGTGCCGCGGGTCCAGATGCTGGACCACGAGTACGGGCACTGGGAATCCGGCCGGCAGCGCGCCGAGGACCCGGCCCAGGGCCGTGATGCCGCCGGCCGAGGAGGCCACCGCCACGATGTCGAACCGCGCGGCCGGTTCGCGGCCGGTGCTTTCCGTCCCGCTCGTGCTTTCGCCCTGAACCGGGTTCATCCCCGGCCGCCCTGCTGCTCCAGCGCGGCTGCACCGGAGAATCGCCCGCAGCCACGGCCGTGGCCACTGCCGCGGCCTCGGTCCGGGGCCGGCCTTCGCTGGGCGCAGGATCGTCGGGAACCGGGCAGTGCGTACGAGTCGGCGGACACACCGGTGAGCCTACTCGTGCGCCGACGCCCCCGACACTGCGCCGCGCCCCGCCGTCCCGGTTCGCAGCCCGGCCGGTTCCGCCCGTGTGACGCGATCCGCGCCCGGCTGCTGGGTCTCCGGTGGCTCTCCGGCCGCTGCGCCGTCCCGCCATTCGGTCGCTCGCGGCGCCTGACTGGCCGTCAACCCGATCCCGAGCCCCGGCTCTCCCATCTGCGGGGCAGTAGCCTCGTTACCATTGGATTAATACCTCCTGCCGCGGTGAGAAACAGTACATTGCATCTCTTTCGGCGCAGGTCACAGCCGGTCCGGGCCGTGCCCGCCGAGCCGCCGCCAGGCCGCCGGAACCCGGTTCCGGGCCCGCCACCAGCGTCGGGACGGGGGCCGCGGCGCGATTATCCCGGCCGTTCAGCTCCCGCAAGTCGGGCGCCGATGCCAAAATGGGCGGATGACAGAAGTAGAGATCTTCCCGGCAGCCGGGCGGTTCGTGACGCACGGTCAGACCGCCGGGGTGGAAGAGCACGGCGGGGCCGGCCTGTCCGGCATCCAGACCCGCCACTCCTTCGCCTTCGGCGCACACTACGACCCCAAGAACACCGGCTTCGGCCTGCTGGTCGCGCACAACGACGAGCACCTGGAACCGGGCGCCGGATTCGACATGCACCCGCACCGCGACGCGGAGATCATCACGTGGGTGGTCGAGGGCACGATCCGGCACATCGACTCGCTCGGCCACGACACCCTGCTGGCCCCCGGCACTGTGCAGTGGCAGGGCGCGGGCGGCGGCATCGTGCACTCCGAGCGCAACGCCTCGGCCGACCGGCCGGCCCGGTTCGTCCAGGTCTGGCTGACCCCGGACGAGTTCGGGCTGGCCCCCGGCTACGCCAGCGCGCAGGTCAAGCTCGAGACCAACATGCTGACCCTGCTGGCCGGCGGCGCGCTGGGCCAGGCCGAGGCGGAGGCGACCGTCACGGCCGAGGCGACCGTCACGGCCGGGTTCGAGGACGAGCAGGACCCGTCGGCCGGCGAGCCGGACCTGCCGCTGCGGATCCGGCAGCGGCACGCCGCGCTCTACGGCACGCGGCTCGAGGGCGGCGGCGCGGTGGAGCTGGAACCCGCGCCCTACACGCACGTGTTCGTCGTCTCCGGCGTGGTCCGGATCGAGGAGGATCCGCTGGAATCCGGCGACGCGGCCCGGATCGTCGGCGAGGGGGCGCTGCTGCAGTGCCTCGACGACGCGGAGGTGCTGATCTGGCAGATGCAGAAGTCGACCAGGGACCTGCTGGCCTGACCGACCGCGCAGCCCGCGCCGGGGCGCCGCACGTTCCCCGACAACGGCAGACCGCCCCCTCCCCGGGTGATGGGGAGGGGGCGATCCGGTGTCCGGGATTCACGCCGGGGCGCGACTACCTGTCTAGCGCTGCGACTCGATCCAGGCCTCGAGCTCGGGGCTGGACTCGACGCTGGCGATCAGCGCGTAGCGCATCTCGGAGGCGTCGTGGTGCCCGCCGTGCCAGAGCAGCTCGGAGTCGACGACCGCCTGCTGGTACTTGGGCAGCTTGATCTGCACCTCGGCGCCCTTGGCGAACTCCTTCGGACGCACCAGCAGCGAGCTGGAGGTGTCGTCGGTCAGTTCGAGCCAGATCCGGACGATCCAGCCCTTGCTGTCCGGGTTCTCCGGGTTGTTGTTGTCCTGGTGCAGGCCCCAGCGGCACTCCTGGAGCGTGTTCGGCTTCATCCGGAGCAACTGGACCCGGCCGACGTTGGCCCCGATCGAGTTGAGCCAGGCCACGATGGTCGGGCACTTCTCGGAGTTCGGGGTCCAGGAGCAGTCCAGGTCCTGCTTGCCCGCCTCGCGGGCGCCGAGCAGCTGGTTCTTGCCGTTCGGCGACTTGAGCGGGGCGAAGAAGGTGAACGGGTCGCTCGCGTACGTGACGTACTCCAGCGACTCCCACTCCTCCTTGGGGATCTCCGGCCCGGCGTATTTCTTCAGCTTTATGTGTCCGCCGGCCTGCACCAGCGACGGCATGCGGTAGTGACCGGTCGTCTCGGCCGGCGTGAACGCCGGCTTGCGCACCCCGGTCACCCGCAGGGCCTTCTTGACGCCCTCGTTCTTCAAAGCTGATGTGATTGCCGACATAGCAGTGTCCCGGTACCCTCTTCATCATTCTCAGAATGTGACAATATGTTGAATTATAACTTCAACTTCCCCGATGCTATAGGGACAGTTCTGGTGTGTCCATATCGCGGCGGCAAACCCGGCCGTGCCAGAACTATTGGCCTATAACGGCACGAGAAAACCTCAACACCCACCAATTGCGCTTTTAGAGGGAACCGGCGCGAGGCGGTCACAACCGCGGATCTACCGGCTCTGATTCCAGGGCCAGCACGGCGAACACCGCCTCGTGCACCCGGTAGAGCGGCTCCCCGGCCACGAACCGCTCCAGCGCCTCCACGCCCAGGGCGTATTCGCGCAGCGCCAGGGACTGTTTGCGGCCGAGCGAGCGTTTGCGCAGCCGGGCCAGGTTGGCCGGTTCGCGGTAGTCGGCGCCGTAGATGATCCGCAGGTACTCCGGCCCGCGGCACTTGACCCCGGGCTGGACCAGCCGCCGGCCCTCGTGCACCAGCGCCTGGTACGGCTTGACCACCATGCCCTCGCCGCCGGACCCGGTCAGTTCCAGCCACCAGGCCTCGGCCGCGGCGACCTGCGCCTGGTCGTCCAGGTCGACCACCCGCCGCCCGGTGCGGGCCAGGAACGCCTCGTCCTGCGCGCACAACCGGTCGAGCAGGTCCAGGTGCCAACCGTGGTCGCGGGTCGCGTAGACCGTGCCCTCGGCCGCGAGCAGCTGGAACGGGGCCAGCCGCACGCCGTCCAGGCCCTCGGTCGGCCAGCAGTACCGCCCGTACGCGGTGGTGAAGGCCTGTGCGTTGGCCAGGCGCCCGGTGTGCTTGGCCAGCAGGTCGGCCACGTCCAGGCCGCGGGCGTCGGCGGTGGCCAGGGTCGCCACTGCGGCGCCGAGCCCGGTCCGGGCGGCCGCGCCGACCGCGGCGTACTGGTCCCGCAGCAGGCCCATCGCCTTGGCCGACCAGGGCAGCAGTTCGGCGTCCAGGAGCAGCCAGTCCGTGGCCAGTTCGTCCCACAGTCCGGCCTGGTCCGCGGCCGCGCGCACCCGGGCCAGCAGCGCTTCGGTCAGGTCGCCGCCAGTGTCATGGCCGTGTCCCGGCGTGAAGAAGGGCCGTCCGGTGCGGGTGACGCACACGCCGGTCGTGCCGTCCGTGACGCCGAAGCGCTTGTGCGCCGCGTCGGCATCCCGGGCGACCAGCACCACGGCACGCGAACCCATGTGCTTCTCCTCGCACACGACCTTGGTCACGTGCTGTCCGGCGAAGTAGTCGAACGCCTCGGTGGGGTATTCGAGGTAGTCCTCGCGCGCGGAGGTCGCGCACGGAGCCATGGTCGGCGGCAGATACGGCAGCCAGCGCGGGTCCACGGCGAAGCGGCTCATCACTTCGAGCGCCGCGGCCGAGTTCTCCTCGCGCACCACCAGCCGTCCCATCAGCCGGGTCTCCACGCCGCGGTGCCCGAGCACGTCGCCGAGGTTGAGCACGCCCGGGTCCCGGCCGACCGTTGCGGCGGCCAGCGGCTTGGACGGGACGTACCACTGCTGCTCCGCGTCGACCTGCACGAGGTCGCGCTCGGGGTAGCGCATCGCGGTGAGCTTGCCGCCGAACACGCAGCCGGTATCCAGGCACATGGTGTTGTTGATCCAGCTCGGGTGCAGGACCGGGGTGTGCCCGTAGAGCACCGCCGCCTTGCCGCGGTAGTCATCGGCCCACGGGTAGCGCACCGGCAGGCCGTACTCGTCGGCCTCGCCGGTGGTCTCGCCGTACATGGCGAAGGAACGCACCCGCCCGGAGGCCCGGCCCTGGTACTCCTCCTTCAGCCCGGCGTGCGCGACCACCAGGCGGCCGCCGTCGAGGATGTAGTGGCTGACCAGGTCGCGGCAGAAGTCCACGGTGTCCTTGCGGAACTGCTCGGACTCGCGCCCGAGCTGTTCCAGCGACTCGACGATGCCGTGCTTGAGCTGCACTTTGCGGCCGCCGAGCGCGCGGACCAGCTTGTTCTCGTGGTTGCCGGTGACGCACAGGGCGTGCCCGGCCGCGACCATGCCCATGACCAGCCGCAGCACGCCGGGCGTGTCCGGGCCGCGGTCGACCAGGTCGCCGACGAACACCGCGGTCCGGCCGTCCGGCGGGACCGCGTCGACCGGCCGGCCCGCGTCGTCGCGGACCAGGCCGTAGCCGAGCTCGGCCAGCAGGGCCTCCAGCTCGGACCGGCAGCCGTGCACGTCGCCGATCACGTCGAACGGCCCGGTCAGCTCGCGCTTGTCGTTGTACATCTTGGTGTAGGCGATCTGCGCGGCGGCGATCTCGTCGGCTCCGTCGAGCCGGTGGACCGTGCGGAAGCCCTCCTGTTCCAGGTGCCGCACGCTGGAGCGCAACTCGTTGCGCTGCCGGGTGATCACGTGCGGCCCGAGCCCGGCCCGGTCCGGCCGGGCGGCGTTGCGCTCGCGGCACACCTTCTCCGGCACGTCCAGCACGATCGCGACCGGCAGCACGTCGTGCGCGCGGGCCAGCTTGACCAGCGACTCGCGCGACTTCTTCTGCACGTTGGTCGCGTCGATCACCGTCAGCAGCCCGCGCCGCAGCCGGATCCCGGCCACGTGGTGCAGCAGGTCGAAGGCGTCCTTGGTCGCGCTCTGGTCGGTCTCGTCATCGCTGACCAGGCCGCGGTAGGCGTCGGAGGAGAGCACGGCGGTCGGCTTGAAGTGCGCCGCGCCGAAGGTGGACTTGCCCGAGCCGGAGGTGCCGATCAGCACGACGAGGGACAGTTCCGGGATTCTCAGTTCCATCTACTTCTCTCCTTCCTTCACGTTTTCCCCGGTGGTTCCGGGTTCTGCCGTGGTCTGCTCGCTGAAGACGGCCATCTGTGTCGGGGCGCCGACCTCGTCGTCCAGTTCGCCGATCGGATCGAACTGCACCTGGTAGCCGTAGGCGGCCGCGGCTGAAGCGGCCCAGCTTTCGAACTCGGCCCGCGACCACTCGAACCGGTGGTCGTGGTGCCGCAGGTGGCCGTGGTCCAGGGTTTCGTAGCGGACGTTGTACTCGGCGTTCGGCGTGGTCACGATGACCGTGTGCGGCCTGGCCGCGCCGAACACCGCGTATTCGAGGGCCGACAGGCGCGGCGGGTCGACGTGTTCGATCACTTCCATCAGCACGGCTGCGTCGTAACCCTTCAGGCTCGGGTCGACGTACGTCAGCGATCCCTGCTTGAGGGTGACCCGCTTGGCCAGGCCCGACGGCTGCCGGTCCAGGTCCAGCTTGCGTTCCGCATAGCGCAGCGCGCGGATCGACACGTCGACGCCCACGAGCTCCGTGATCGACCGGTCCGTGAACAGCACGCTCAGCAGCGCGCCGCCGCCGCAGCCGAGGTCCAGCACGCGCCGCGCACCCGCGTCATGCAGGGCAGCGTGCACCGCGGCGTGCCGTTGCGCCGCCAGGCTCTTGTTGCGCTCGCGCTCAACCGCCACTTCTTCGGCTTCCCGAGACGCAGCCGCCCCGCCCGGCGCGACCGCAGTCGCCGCTCCTGCCGACGCCTCCGGCGCAACCTCCGCCGCCGCAGCCTGCTGTATCGTCGCCGCTTCCGTCGCCCGTACCTCGCCCTGCGCCGCGTCTACCTGTTCGTCCGCATCCGCGTCCTCCCCCGCGACCGCATTGTCCAACTCCTCCACGGCCATATCGTCGCTCTCCGCCAGCCGTGCCAGCGCACTGCGCACAAACGAGGCCCGCCGACCCAGGTACCGCCGCGTGATCAGCTCCCGGTCCGGATGCCCCGGCAGCCACTGCGCCCCCGACCGCAGCAGCTTGTCCACCTCGTCCTCGGATATCCAGTAGTGCTTCCCGCCGTCGAGCACCGGCAGCAGCACATACACCTGGCTCAACGCGTCAGCCAGCCGGTTCGTCCCGGTCAGCGTCACGCTGTGATACCGCGAGTCGCCCCACGCCGGAAACGCCGGATCCAGCGCGACCGGCGCCAAGCCGACCGTCCACCCGAGCGGCTCGAACAGCCGGGTGATCAATGCCGCGCCCCCGCCGAGCACCGGCAACGCGATCGTCAACGGCAGCGCGGTGGCGGCCAACTCGGCCCGCTCCTTCGACGCGCCGCGGATCGCCGTGCGGAAAACACTCCCCAACGCACCGGCCAGCATCGACGTCGCCGCATACGGCCGGTCGTTGACGTACTCGGCCAGGGAGAAGTCCGCCGCGTCGAACCGCTTGGACCGGGCCAGCTCCAACGGGTCGATCTCCAGCAGCAACGCCGCGGTGCACCGCTCGTCCCCCGCCTCGGGATAGAACACCTGGCTGGTGCCGAACGCATGGCTGAACTCCTGGACCTTGCCCGGATTCTTCGCGAGCAGGTATCCCAGGTCGGTGGCAGGCCACAGCGCGCCGGGCGGCCGGGTCAGGGTGATCGTGACTAGCATGCCGATCAGTCTGACTCACCCCGCGCCACCCTGACCACCTCATTGTCCACAGGCGGATCCGCCCAGACCGCAGGTCACCTGCCGCAGTCGCCCACACTCTCGCCCGCGCTTCCGATCGCCAGCGCGGCAAGGTAGGCGTCGACCAGCGCGATCTGGCGGGCCGGGGGGAACTCGGGCGGGGCGAGCAGGGTTTGTACGACGAGTCCCAGGTAGAAGCTCTGCACGCCGGCGGCCAGGTCCTGCGCCGAGCTCGCGGCCGGGAGTTCGCCGAGGCGTTGTGCGGCTTCGATGTGGGTGCGCAGCTTCTCGCGGGAGCGGGCGTAGCGGCGGTCGTGTTCGGCGCCGAACTCGGGGTCGGCCAGGGCCACGTCCCAGGAGCCGACCCAGATCCGGTTGGCCGCGATGCTGTCCTCGTCCACCGGCAGGCCGTCGAGCACGAGTTGGCGCAGCGTCGCGAGGCACGCGGGCGGGGGCGGGCTGCCGTCGGTGGGTTCGGCTTTTCGCGTGCGCGACTGGTTGCGCTGTTCCAGCAGGTCCAGGGCGTACACCAGCAGGGCGCGCTTGGTCGGGAAGTAGTGCGTGAGCAGGCCGGTGGACGCGCCCATCTCGGCGGCGACCGCGCGCAGCCGCAGTCCGCCGAAGCCCCTGGCCGCCAGGACCCGCCAGACCGCTTCGGACACGGCCAGGCGGCGGGCTTCGTGGTCCCCGAGGGCCGGCGGCGGCATGGGGTTATCATACATACCAAACGTTCGTTACGTACTCCTCTGATCGGAGCCAGATGTACGCGACACCGCTCGCCGAGAGCGCGCAGCTGCGGCCGCTCGAACCGTGGCAGGCCGAGGAGTTCCTCGCCCACATCGACCGGGCCCGGCCGAACACCGACCCGTGGATTCCGTGGGCCTCGCGGTCCACCGACCTCGAGTCGGCCCGCAAGACCCTGCAGGGCTACGCCGACCGGCAGGCGTCCGACACCGGCCGGATCTACGGCGTCTGGCTGGACGGGACGCTGGTCGGCGGCTGCATGTTCGTGCACTTCGACGTCGCGATGGGCAACTGCGAGATCGGGGTGTGGGCCGAGGCCGCGGGCGAGGGCCGCGGGCTGATCAGCGCGGCTGTACGGCTGCTGATGGACTATGCCCTGATCGAGCGCGGCCTGCACCGGGTCGAATGGCTCAACTCCTCGACCAACCTGCGCAGCCGCGCGGTCGCCGAGCGGCTCGGCATGCAGCGGGACGGCGTGCTGCGCGAGTGGTATCCGTACAACGGCGTCCGGCACGACAAGGAGGTCTGGTCGATGCTCGCCCCCGAGTGGCGGGAACGGCGCGCAGCGAGAGCAATTTAGTATTTTGCCAGCCATCGCACCGCCCCGGTGAAGTTCGACGGCAGGCTCACCGTCGCCCGCTCCAAGGCGGCGGGCAGCGCGATCGCCTACTGTTTGGCGAAGTACGAGACGCCGCTCGGTCTGCTCATGTGCCAGCAGCTCGAGAGCAAGGGACGGCAAGCCGACTCGGCGTTCGAGCGGATCCTGCTCGGCGAGCTGTCCTGGGTGGTGTCCCAGCCCTCGGCGGCGGCGTCCTGATTCATTCGGCGTCCACGCGGTCACTCGGCCTGCGGGCGAAGAACGGGATCGTGTGGTGCACGAGCGGCCCGATGCCGAGCGCGAAGACGACCGTGCCGAGGCCGACGTTGCCGCCGAGCAGCCAGCCGATCACCAGGACCGACACTTCGACCGAGGTGCGCACGACCCGGACCGAGTGCCCGCGGGCGGCGAAGCCGGTGGTCAGGCCGTCGCGCGGGCCGGGGCCGAGGCCGGCGCCGATGTACATGCCGGTGGCGACCGCGTTGAGCAGCACGCCGCCGAGGAACACGGTCCAGCGCAGCCAGAGCGCGTGCGGCGTGGGGGCGACGGCGTAGGCGATGTCCACGACCGACCCGATCGCCACGATGTTCGAGAGCGTGCCCAGACCGGGACGCTGGCGCAGCGGGATCCACAGCAGCAGCACGCCGACGCCGATGTAGATGAGCATGGTGCCGAGCGAGATGCCGGTCAGCCGGGCCACGCCGGTGCTCAGGACGTCCCACGGCCCGACGCCGACGGCCGGGAGCAGCTGCATCGCCTCGCTGATGCCGTACAGCAGCAGGCCGACGGCCAGCTGACTGAGCCGGCGGGCCGTGCGCTCACGCGGCCAGAACGCGACGGTCGGCAGGCGCCCGGCCGCAGCAGCGCCGCCGGCACCGGCATGCCGCCGACCAGGCTTCGCCGCGTCCGGGTCGGCCACGGCGGTCGAGCCGGCCGACGTCGCGGAGCCGGGCAGGGTCGTCGGCGTTCCGGTGAGATCCATGGCAGCCATGGTGCAGGCCTCTCCTTGTGCGATCGTGCTATTGATGCGATCCTGACAGACAAGTGGACTGCTCATAAAGAGCCAATCTTCGGCAAGTGGCCCGGGAGTGACCGTGAATGGACTGATCGGCGGGACCCAGCTGGCCCAACTCCTCGGCCCCTGGCGGACCGTGGACCGCGGCGGGAACGGCACCCTGCACACCGCGCTGGCCGAGCGGATCAAGGGCCTGATCCTGGACGGCCGGGTCCCGGTCGGCGTGCGGCTGCCGGCCGAGCGCGGCCTCGCCGACGCCCTCGCGCTCAGCCGCACCACGGTCACCGCCGCGTACGCCCAGCTGCGCGACTCCGGGCACGCCACCAGCCGGCACGGCTCGGGCACCTTCACCTCGCTGCCGGACCAGGCGGTCGTGCACAGCAGCGGCATGTGGCGCTCCGGCGCCACCCGCACGGGCGTCGCCCCGGACGACGCGATCGACCTGCTGTGCGCCGCGCCGGTCGCGCCGCTGCCGCAGCTGCGCGAGGCCACGCTCTGGGCCGCCGACCACCTGTCCGAGTTCATCCACGCGAACGGCTACTCCCCCTACGGGCTCGAAGTGCTGCGCCAGCTGATCGCGCAGCGGTACACCGACCGCGGAGTGCCCACCTCGGCCGACCAGATCCTGGTCACCGCGGGCGCGCAGGGCGCGATCACCCTGGCCGCGCGGCTGCTGTGCCGGGGCGGGGACCGGGTGGTGCTGGAGACCCCGACCTACCCGAACGCCGCCGACTCGCTGCGCAACGAGCAGGTCCGGCTGGTGCCGGTCCCGGTGGACGGGCACGGCTGGGCGGTCGGCTCGGTGGAGCGGGCACTGGCCGAGGCCCGGCCGCGGCTGGCCTACCTGATGCCGTTCTTCCACAACCCGACCGGCGCGCTGATGCCGCCGGAGCAGCAGCGCTCGATCGCGGCCGCGGCGCACAAGAGCGGCACCTGGCTGCTGGTGGACGAGACCGTGCTCGACACCGCCCTGGACGTGCCGGTCCCGGCCCCGTTCAGCGCGGCGGTCCGGCCCGGCGACCAGGACCAGGTGCTCACCTGCGGGTCGATGGCCAAGTCGTTCTGGGGCGGGCTGCGGATCGGCTGGCTGCGCGGGTCGGCCCGGGTGATCCACGAGCTGGCCGCGATGCGCGCGGCCACCGACCTGGCCTCCCCGGTGCTGGACCAGCTGATCGCGATCAAGGTGCTGCGGGACGGGGAGACCGTGGTGGACGAGCACCGGGCCCGCTGGCGCGAGCAGCGCGCGGCCCTGGTCGTGGCGCTGACCCGGACCCTGCCGAAGTGGACCTACCGGGTGCCCGGCGGCGGGTTGAGCCTGTGGGTGCGGATGGACCGGGAGGATTCGAGCGCGCTGGCGCTGCGGGCGCAGACGCACGGGGTCTGGCTGCACTCGGGGCCGCGGTTCGGCGTGGACGCCGGGACGCTGGACCGGTACCTGCGCATCCCGTACACGCTCGGCGTGCCGGAGTTGGAGGAGGCGATCCGCCGGATCGCCCTGGCCCGGGACGGCGCCGGGACCCGGCCGACGCCGGAGCGGCGCGCGGACCTGGTGGCCTGAGCACGCCGCGGACCCGGGCCGCGCGGGGAACCTCAGCCCACGCGCTGTGCGCGCGGTCGCGGTCCGCCCACATGGTGTGCAGCATCTCCCGCTCGACCGCGGCGGCCAACTCCTCCTCGGGGTCCAGCCGCCGCACGGCTATCGCGTCATTCCGCTTGCGCGCCCATTCGCTATTCGGGTTGATCTCCGAGACCCGCACGTCGCGCACTCCCGTTCCCGTCGCGCCCTGCCGTCTTATCTCAACCAGTTTCACATCTGGGTGCGCACGGCCACATCTCCGGCGTCGGATTTGACCGTGACGGAGTCCGGTGAGCTGTCCGACTGCGGCACGGTCACGTGGTGGTCGCCGGCCTGGGTGCTGGCCGAGACGTGGTAGGTGCCGCTGCCGGGGAGGAAGACCGTCACGTCGCCCGCGTCGGAGGCGGCGACCACGGTGCCCGGGACGGCCGCGAAGCCGACCAGGATGTCGCCCGCGTCGTCGCTGAACCGGGCCGTGGGCGAGGTCAGACCGGTGGCCCTGATGTCGCCGGCGTCGGTGGTGGCCTGGATCGGGCCGCCGATCTCGGCCAGGATCACGTCGCCGCCGGTGGTGGTGATCTGCACCGCGACCCCGGTCGGGACCTTCACGTCGTAGTCGATCCCGCAGTCGTCCGAGGTGCAGGCGAAGCCGAGCGTCATGGTGCCGCCGGCGACGGTGTGCGTGCTGGTCGGCGCGGAGTCCCGGTAGGAGCGGTGCTCCGTCACCGACAGCGCGCTCGCCCCGCCGGTGACCTGCACGTTCCCGGAGGAATCGTCGACGACCAGGGTGGTGATCGCGCTCGTGCCCGCGCCGTAGGTCACCGTGGTGTGGATCTGGGTGTCCAGGGCCAGGCAGGCGGCCGGGACCGCCACGCCGACCGTGGCGCACACCGCTGCGCTCGCCAGGATGCTGGCGGTACGTCGACTCAACATGTTCTTTCCTCCGCGCCCGGCCACTCGGCCCCGCCGCCGCGACCGATCCGCGGCGGCATGAGGAGTCTGTCAGGCGGCCGGTGCCCGCGGATCACTCGTGCGGGCGATCCGCGTTCTCCCCCGCCAGGCTGAGGTCCACCGCGGCCGGGCTCATCCCCGCGGTCCACTTCTCCTCGATCCGGCCGAACCGCCACACGCCCAGGGCGACCAGCCAGGTGGCGAAGAACAGGCCGACGATGACGAAGCCGAGCATGTTGATGTCGGCGTTCTGCATGTCGGTCCAGAACCGGCCGGTCAGGTTCAGCTGCTGGGACATCAGGCCGAGCAGTTCGACCGTGCCGATGATCAGGGCGACGGCGACGGACAGCCCGGTGATGGTGATGTTGTAGTAGACCTTGCGGACCGGCTTGGAGAAGGCCCAGCCGTAGGCGAAGTTCATGAACGAGCCGTCGAGCGTGTCGAACAGGCTCATCCCGGCCGCGAACAGCAGCGGCAGGGCCAGGACGGCGTACCAGGGCAGGCCGGCCAGGGCGCTGGTCGAGGCGAGCACCAGCAGTGCCACCTCGGTCGCGGTGTCGAAGCCGAGGCCGAAGAGCAGGCCGACCGGGTACATCTGCCAGGGCTTGGTGACCGCGCGCATCACCCGGCCCAGGATCCGGTTCATCAGGCCCCGGTTGTTCAGGTGCTGTTCGAGGGTCTCCTCGTCGAAGTCGCCGCGGCGCATCTGCCGGAAGACCTTCAGGATGCCCCAGAGGATCACGACATTGATGCCCGCGATCAGGTAGAGGAAGGCCCCGGAGACGCTGGTGCCGATCACGCCGGTGTAGTGGTGCAGGCTGGAGTTGTCGTCCTTGACCGGCCCGACCAGGGCCTTGAGGCCGAGCGAGAGCAGCAGCGAGAGGATGAACACCACGGAAGAGTGGCCGAGCGAGAACCAGAACCCGACCGACAGCGGGCGCTTGCCCTCGGACATCAGCTTGCGGGTGGTGTTGTCGATCGCCGCGATGTGGTCGGCGTCGAAGGCGTGCCGCATCCCGAGGGTGTAGGCGGTCAGCCCGATCCCGACGCCGAACGTGCCGGAGGTGCCCAGGCTGTAGTGGTTCGGCGCGACCAGGGCGATCACGGTGAACCAGCCGACGAAGGTCATGGCCAGGATGATGACGATCATGGTGGCCAGGCGGCGCCACTCGCCCGGGGTGAGCGAGGCCCGGATCATGGCGAGCCGGCCGGCGGTGGCCGGCGGCTGTGCGGTGATGCCCATCGTCATTTCGCCCCTGGGTCGTTCGAGACTGCGTGGATCAGCCCGGGAACCACACTCGGGCCACTGTCTAGATACTGCCCGCTATTGCAAGTAATTCGCAACTGCATCAAGATTTCTTTCCCGGCCGTGGCGCGGGCCGGCGTTCCGGCCCCGAATGCCGCCCCGGCCTGAGGGGGGACGCTGACTGCGGGATACTGGGCGGCATGACTACTGCCCTCATCACCGGGGCGACCGCCGGCATCGGGGCCGCGTTCGCCGAGCGTTTCGCCACCCGGGGGTTCCACCTGGTCCTGGTCGCCCGGGACGAGGTCCGCCTGGCCGGATCGGCCAGGAAACTGCGCGCGGCGGGCGCGGCCGACGTGGAGACCCTGGCCGCCGACCTGTCGACCGTCGCCGGGCGCACGATGGTGGAGACCCGGCTGGCCGCGGCCGAGCAGCCGGTGGACGTGCTGGTCAACAACGCCGGGTTCGGCCTGAAGGGCGGCTTCCTGCACACGCCGATCGAGGACCAGGAGGAACTGCTCGACGTCCTGGTCCGCGCGGTGCTCCGGCTCACCCATGCGGCCCTGCCCGGGATGGTCGAGCGCGGCCGCGGCGCTGTGATCAACGTCTCGTCGATGGCCGGGTTCGCTCCGCGCGGCACCTACAGTTCCGCGAAGGCCTGGGTGACGAACTTCAGCGAGTCGGTGGCCGCCGAACTCACCGGCACGGGCGTCAGGTGCATGGCGCTCTGCCCGGGTTTCACCCACACGGAGTTCCACGAGCGGGCCGAGGTCGAGACCGCGGACATCCCGTCGTGGATGTGGCTGACCGTGGATCAGGTCGTGAAGACCGCGCTGCACGACCTGGCCCGAGGTGTCCCGGTGAGCATCCCGGGCGCGCAGTACAAGGTACTGGCCGCAGCCTCGCGCTACTCGCCGCGCACGCTGACGAAGAGGGTCTCGCGCGGCATGAGCAAGCGCTGGTAGCCAGTCGTCCGCTGAGTATTTGACCCAACGAGTATCGTTGGGAATGGAGGTGATCGCCCGATGTCCATCGATACCGACGCAGACGTGTTCATCAAGGCGCCCGGGGGCCGGCACGTGCCGGTCGAGGTGCACCCGGACGGCGAGATCGTGCTGCCCAAGGAGTTCTCCGTGAACAGGAGGACGCCCAAGACCGCGCACGTTCGCCGCGGCGCCGGGCAAGTGTCCGCAGACGGCGGCGCGAACGGCAGTGTGGTCGGCGCGGCCCATGGTTCCGCGAGCGGCGCCGCCAACGGCGCGGTCCAGCGCGTGACCAAGACCGTGCGGCTCAAGACCGCCCCGGCCGCCGAGCTGTACAAGGTCGACCAGGCGCTGACCAGGGTCGTCGACGTGCTCGGGAACAACGCCACGGCCGCGCTGCTGGGCGTCGCGTCCTCGCAGCCGAGCCGGTGGAAGTCGGGCAAGGAGCGGCTGAGCCGGGCCAGCGCGAGCGCGGTGGTGCAATTGGACGCGTTCCTGGCCACGATGCTCAGCGTGTTCACCCCGGAGCAGGCGGAGCTGTGGTTGTCCGGATCCGAGCCGCACCTCGGCGGCGCCCGGCCGGCCGACGTGTTCCGGCTGCGCGGCCTGGCCGGAGTGCTGCCCGCGCTCCAGGCGATCGAAGAAGGCGCGTACGCCTGAATGTCTCTGTACTACCGCGTAGGGATCTATTCGGAGCAGGCCCAGACCCCCGAGGACAACGGCCACCCGCTCTTCCGCTGGCCGCGCCAGGGTTTCGGCCGGATCGACGACCCGCTGAAGGACTACCTGGTGCTCTACCTGGCCGACACCGCGGAGGCGGCCGTCGCCGAGGTGTTCGGCCGCTTCCCGGAGTGGCGCTCGGCCCTGTTCGACGTGCCGCCGGCCGCGCCGCCGAACTCGCGCCGCGCCCTGTTCACCTATCAGGGTGAACCGAGAGTGTGCGACCTGGACGACGGCCACCGCCTGGTCGAGTACGGCCTGCGCCCCTCGCGCGTGGTCACCCGGGACCGCACGGTCACCCAGGAGTGGGCCCGGGCGATCTACGAACGCCGCACTCCCGAGGGCGAGCAGGAGTTCGCCGGACTGTCCTGGTGGTCTTACTACAATCCGGACTGGTCCTCGCTCGGGCTCTGGGACGTGGACCTGACCGTCGAGGACGTCGAGGACCTGTCCCTGGAGAGCCTGATCGTCCAGGAGACCGCGTTCGAGATCGCCCGGGTGATCGAGGAGAAGACCCGGCGCCGGCCGGCCGTCTGACCTGTGTTGCGGCCCCGGCAACGGTCGGGGCCGCGGCTTTCTGCGGTACCGGGTCTGTGGTCAGACGAGCGGGCCGAGCTTGCGCACCACGTCCGGCGAGGCCGTGTCGGCGAGGGCGAACCAGGCCGAGTCGGTGACCTCCTCGGCCTGCAACTGCCCGACGTCCGTCCCGGCTTTGGCCCGGAACACGAAGCGGAAGTCGTAGTGCCAGTGCTCGGGCTCGCCGTTCTTCTCGTTCGCAGGGATCGCGTGCACGTCGATGTCGATCGGGCGCCCGGCGAACCCGGCCAGCGGTTCGACCGCCTCGGCCGGGATCCCGGTCTCCTCGGCCAGTTCGCGCAGCGCCGCGCCGGCCAGCGACGAGTCCTCGGGCTCGCAGTGCCCGCCCGGCGTCAGCCACCTGCCCAGGGCGACGTGCTTGATGTGCAGGACCTGGTCCGCCGCGTTCAGCAGGATCGCGTTGACGGTGACGTGCCCGGGCAGGGTGAGGCGCGACACGGGCTCCTGCGCCTGCGCCAGCAGGGACGTGACCGGTTCGAGCCGTCCGGTCTCCTCCGGGTGCCTGAGCAGGTAGTCCTCGATCGTCGTACGGATCTCTCGGGTCGAAATCGGCATTGCGACAGCCTAACTCGTCTAGCCGCCCGGCCTGTCAGCGGTCTGTGTCGGCGGGCAGCCCGAGGAAGCCGGCCATGCGTTCCACGGAGTAGGCGTAGAACTCGTCGGCCGGGTCGAAGCCGTTGGCGAACTGCCCGAACGCCTCGAAACCGACCAGGCCGAAGATCTGCGACCAGACCATCGCGCCCCGGGCCAGGTCGGCGGCCGGCCGCCGTCGCGGCTCGTCCTTGATCTCCCTGGTCAACTCGGCCCGGGCTCGTTCTGCGGCGGTGTGGATCGCGGTCCTGGGCCCAGTGCGCCAGATTACCGATCCAAAACAAGAGCAGTGCTCTCGACAGCGCGCCGGATCCGACTGCGCATTGCCCTGACAAGAGAGCGCTACTCTCGGAACTCGGGCCCTCCGGCTCGGGCCGGCCCGAACCTCATCCCCCAGGGAGCACGAGATGTCCGACACCAGCGTTCGCTACCTCAAGCCGCACGGCTTCGAAGTCATCGTCAACAAGGCCCTCGGCCTGATGCCGAAGCTCGGCATCAACGCCTGGGGCGCCCGGACCCTGGCCGTGCGCGGCCGCAAGAGCGGGGAGTGGAAGACCGTCCCGGTGAACCTGCTCCCGCTCGACGGCGAGCGCTACCTGGTCGCCCCGCGCGGACACACCCAGTGGGTGCGCAACATCCGGGTGGCCGGTGGCGGCGAGCTGCGGCTGGGCCGCAAGGCCGAGCCGTTCACGGTCACCGAGCTGCCCGACGACCAGAAGCTGCCGGTGCTGCGCCGCTACCTCGAGCGCTGGGGCTGGGAGGTCGGCCAGTTCTTCGAGGGCATCACCAAGGACTCCACCGACGAGCAGCTGACCGAGATCGCCCCGGGCTTCCCCGTCTTCCGGGTCAACCGCTGACCCGGCTCGCCACGAGCGACCGGCTACTGAGCCGCAGGCCCGCGCACGTCCGGCGCCAACGATGCCGCCGCTGCCGCTGTCTCCAGCCCGGCCCCCGCGCACGCCGCCTCCGGTTCCGACTCGCGCAGCGCGGGCAGCCGTACCGTCACCAGCGTGCCGCCCGCCGCCGGAGCCTCAACCGTGATCGAGCCGTGGTGCGCATCGACCACCGCCGCGACGATCGCGAGCCCCAGCCCTGAGCCACCGCTCGCCCGGCTCCGGCTCCTGTCCACCCGGTAGAACCGGTCGAACACATGCGGCAGAGCCTCGGCCGGGATCCCCGCGCCATGGTCGCGCACGATCAGCACCGCCCGCGGCCCCACCCGACCGGTCTCCAACCGCGCGGTCACCTCCACCGGCGTGCTCGGCGGAGTGTGCATCCGGACGTTGCCCAACAAGTTCACCACCAGCCGGCTCAACTGCATCTCATCGCCGAGCACCGGCAGTTCCCCGCACACCCGCACCTCGATCGGCCGGCCCGGCTCCACCGCCGCGGCGTCCCGGCAGGCGTCGGCGACCAGCCGGCCCAGGTCCACCGGCTCGAACTCGGCCTCCTGCTGCTCGTCGAACCGGGCCAGCAACAAAAGCTCCTCGGTCAACCGGGTCATCCGCTTGACCTCGGCCGTGATCCGTTCCATCGCCTCGTCCACGTCCCGGCCGTCCGGCATCGCGCCGCTCAACCGCAGCTCGGCGTAGCCGCGGATCGACTGCAGCGGGGTGCGCAGCTCGTGCGAGGCGTCCGCGGCGAACTGGCGCAGCCGGCTCTGCGAGGCGTCCCGCGCGGCCAGCGCGCCCTGCAACTCGTCGAGCATGCCGTTGAGCGCCGTGCCGAGCCGGCCGACCTCCGTGCCCGGCGGCAGCGCGGTCAGGTCCATCCGGGAGGTGAAGTCCCCGCCCGCCGCCGTGTCGGCCAGCGTCGCGACCCGCTCCAGCGGCCGCAACTCCCGGCGGACCACGAACGTGCCGATGAAAGCCAGCGCGACCAGCGACAACAGCCCACTCATGCCGGCCACGTAGCTGACCTCCTGCGAGGCCAGCATGGTCTGGCTGGTCGGCGCGGCGACGACCACGCTGCGCCCGTCGCCCATCGGCAGGGCGCGCATCCGGTACCCGCTGCCCTGGCCGCCGGTGGCCAGGACCGTGGTGGAGAAGCCGTCCGCGGGCAGCGGGTCCGGCAGTTTCGGCTGCCCGGGCGCCGTCGGCACGGACTGGTCGAAGAACCCGACGTACAGATCATCGGTCGACAGCAGCCACTTGTTGTCGCCGGTCACGGAGATCTTGTGATCGAGCGCGGCCGTGCGCGTGCCCTCGGCCAGGTCGATCAGCTGGTTGTCCAGGTCCTGGTGCAGCGAGTCGCGCAGCACGATCGCCGAGGCGGTGCCGCTGACCGTGGCGACGAGCGCGAAGACCGCGAGCAGCAGCGCGGCCAGGCGATGGCTCAGCGGGCTGCCGTGCCACCGCTGCAACGGGTGCTGCCCGGGCGGCCAGGTCATCCGCGCCCGGCTCGACCTGCTCACGCGGACCGTCCCGGGGCGTCCTGGCCGCACAGACGGTAACCGACACCGCGTCGGGTCCTGATCAGCGGCGGCCCGAGGGCGTCGATCTTCTTGCGCAGGTAGCTGATGTACGTCGGCACGACGGTGTCGTTGCCGCCGAAGTCATAGGACCAGACGTGTTCGAGCAGCTGCTCGCGGGTGACGACCCGCCCGTGGTTGAGCATCAGGTACCGCAGCAGGCGGAACTCGGTGGGCGAGAGCCCGATCGGCCGCCCGGCCCGGCTGACCTGGTAACTGACCGTGTCCAGTTCCAGGTCGGCGACCCGCAGCACGCTCCCGTCGCCGGCCGGCTTGCGGGTGCGGCGCAGCACGGCACTGACCCGCGCGGCGACCTCGTCCATGCCGAAGGGCTTGGTGATGTAGTCGTCGCCCCCGGCGGCCAGTCCTTTGATCACATCGGAACGGGCGTCGCGGGCG
Organism: Actinocrinis sp.; assembly: GCA_035943635.1. Classification (GTDB taxonomy): domain Bacteria; phylum Actinomycetota; class Actinomycetes; order Streptomycetales; family Catenulisporaceae; genus DASZBX01. The sequence continues at coordinate 28,817 of DASZBX010000130.1, forward strand.
GTCAGGAACACCACCGCGGTCTGCAGGCCGTCCGCGCGCAGGCGGCCGAGCAGCTCGTAACCGTCCGCGTCGGGCAGCATCACGTCCAGCAGGATCAGCTCGGGCAGGAACTCGCGCGCCTCGGCCAGGGCCTCGCGGCCGGTGCCGGCCGTGTGCACCTCGTAGCCGACGAACCGCAGGTAGCGCGAGACGGTCTCCCGGATCGACGGCTCGTCGTCGACCAGCAGCAGCCGGGCAGCCGGGAGGTCGGACGGGTCGTTCTGTGCTGCGCTCACCTCTCCATGACACCACGGGCCGAGTCTGGGAACCGTGGGAGTTGCATGTGAATATCCCGCAAGAAGTCCTTTTTGTCTGGTTTAGTAGCTGGTGAGCCCTTAGCGTGGCTCGGGTTGCGACGTACTTCCCGACCCACCCGTCGGGCTCAACGACCATTTCCGTCGCCCGACGGTCAAGGACCGCGAAGACAGGCTGGAGCCGCCATGGCCACGCTGCTGTACCGGATGGGGAAGTTCGCCTACCGCAAGAAGTGGACCGTCATCGCCGCCTGGCTGGTGGTCCTGATCGCGGCCGCCGGTGCGGACAAGGTCTTCTCGGCGCCGCTCAGCGACAACTTCACCATCCCCGGCATCGAGGCGCAGCAGGCGATGGACACCCTGAACGCCAAGTTCGGGGCCGACTCCGGCACCACCGGGCAGCTGGTCTTCCAGGCCCCGGGCGGGCAGAAGGTGACCACCCGGACCTACGAGGCCGCGATCGAGCAGGCCACGGCCGCAGCCTCGCACGCGACCGGGGTCAAGCAGGCGATCGACCCGTTCACCGCGCAGACGGTCTCCCCCGACCAGAGCACCGCGTACACCGAGATCGTGCTCGACGCCGCGACGTCCGACCAGGTCAGCGCCGCGACCACCAATACCCTGCAGGCGGTGTCGGCCCAGGCGCAGAAGTCCGGCCTGACCGTGGCGCTCGGCGGCGACGCCTTCTCCGACAGCTCCTCGTCCTCCGGCGGCGGCGCCACGACCGAGGCGCTCGGCCTGCTGGCCGCCCTGATCGTGCTCGCGATCGCCTTCCGCTCGCTGCGCACCGCGCTGCTGCCGATAGTCACCGCCGTGGTCAGCGTCGGCGTCGGCACGCTGGGCCTGCTCGCGCTCAGCGGCGTGTTCACCATGAACAGCACCGCGCCCGCGCTGGGGGCGATGCTCGGCCTGGCGGTCGGCATCGACTACGCGCTGTTCATCGTCTCCCGGCATCAGGCCCAGGTGCGCGGCGGCATGGACCCGCAGGAATCGGCCGGGCGGGCGGTGGCCACCTCGGGCAGCGCGGTCGTGTTCGCCGGGGCGAGCGTCGTGATCGCGTTGGCGGCGCTGGCCGTCGTCGACATCCCGTTCCTGACCGTGATGGGCGTCGGCGCGGCCGAGACGGTCGTCATCGCGGTGCTCGTCTCGGTCACGCTGCTCCCGGCGCTGCTCGGCCTGCGCGGGACGCGGATCGTCGAGAGCAGGCTCTTCCGGGCCCGCTCCGGCTCCGGTTCGGCCGGGGACCAGCCCGCCGCCCGCAAGAGGACCTTCGGCTCCCGCTGGGTCTCCGGCGTCACCCGCTTCCGCTGGCCCGCGGTCGCCGCGACCGTCCTGGCCCTGCTCTTCCTGGCCGCCCCGGCCGGCAAGATGCAGCTGGGTCTGTCCCAGTCCCTCCAGGGCAGCGCCGCCCAGGCCGCGGACATGATCGACTCCGGGTTCGGTCCCGGCTTCAACGGCCCGCTGGTCCTGCTCGTCGACGCCGGCCCGGGCGCAGCCTCGGCCACCGCTTCGGCCGCGGCCGTCACCAAGGCCGCCGACGCGATCACCACCCAGGTCCGGCAGCTGGCCGACGTCGCGTACGTCGCCCAGGCCCAGCCCGACGCCACCGGCGACGCCGCCCTGGTGACCGTGATCCCGAAGAGCGGCCCGGCCGACCCGGCCACCGCCGCACTGGTCGGCTCGATCCGCGACCTGCGCGGGTCCGTGCAGTCCGCCACCGGCACCACGATCCAGGTGACCGGCGAGACCGCGATCAACATCGACCTGTCCAAGAAGCTGTCCGGCGCCCTGCCGATCTACTTCGGCGTGGTGGTCGGCCTGGCGCTGATCCTGCTGCTGCTCGTCTTCCGCTCGATCGCGGTGCCGCTGAAGGCCATGCTCGGCTTCGTACTGTCGGCCGGCGCCTCGCTCGGCGCGACCGTGGCCGCGTTCCAGTGGGGCTGGCTGGCGAGCTTCTTCGGCGTCACCCAGACCGGGCAGCTGCTCTCCCTGCTGCCGATCATGCTCCTGGGCATCCTGTTCGGACTGGCCATGGACTACGAGGTGTTCCTCGTCTCGCGGATGCGCGAGGAGCACGTGCAGGGCCAGGGCGCGCAGGAGTGCCTGCACACCGGCTTCCGGCACGGCGCCCGGGTGGTGACCGCCGCGGCACTGATCATGGTCGCGGTGTTCACCTCGTTCGTCTTCTCCAACCAGCAGATGATCAAGCCGATGGCCTTCGCCTTCGCGGTCGGCATCCTGTGCGACGCCTTCCTGGTCCGAATGACGCTGGTCCCGGCCGTGCTGTCGCTGCTCGGCCGGACCGCCTGGTGGCTGCCCGGCTGGCTCGGCCGGCTGCTGCCGCACGTGGACATCGAGGGCGCGAGGCTGGCCGGACGCCCGGCGGTGTACGCAGCCGAAGCCGCGGACGTCGACGTGAACGTGGGCGCCGGAGCCGACGGCCGGGAGCTCGAACCCGTGCCCGCGACGGCGTCCGCCCGCGTACCGCACCAGATCGACAAGCCCGCGCTGGCCGCGCGCTAGTAGTCGGACCCGTACCGGGCGCGAAAACCAGTTGCCCAACCGGCCCCGCGCCCGGTACCAAGGTGTTCATCATGAACGACAAAGAACTGATCAAGTTATCCAAGCGAATGTCCATGTGGCTGCGCCACAACCCGGCGGACATCGGCCTGACCATGGACTCCGCCGGGTGGGTGGACGTCGCGCAACTGCTCGGCCAGGCGAAGGCCCACGGCCGCGGATTCACCAGAGCCCAACTCGACGAGGTCGTCACGCATAACACCAAGCAGCGCTTCGAGTTCGACGGCAGCCGGGCCCGGATCCGCGCCCGCCAAGGCCATTCCGTCGAAGTCGAACTCGGCTACGCGGCCGCCGAACCCCCGGCCCAGCTGTATCACGGCACCGCTGAGCCGCATGTCGATGTGATCCTGCGCGAGGGACTGCGCCCGATGAGCAGGCACGCCGTGCATCTGTCGGTCGATGTGGCTACCGCCCGCAATGTCGGCGAACGACATGGCAAGCCGGTCGTGTTGGTCGTCGACGCTGCCGCTATGCATGCCGCGGGCCATGTGTTCCAGGTCACCGGTAATGGTGTGTGGCTAGTCGACGCCGTCCCTGCCGGGTTCCTCCAGCGCGCTACTGCTACTTCTACTGCTACTGCCACTACCGCCGCCGCCTAGCCACACCCATGGCAGTAGCTAGCCCTACTCCGACAGCTTCCTATTCCGGCCGCTTACCCGCTGCCAACTGGTCAAGCGCGTCGCCGGTGAGCCGGTAGACCGACCACTCGTCCTGCGGGAACGCGCCGAGCGATTTGTAGAACCCGATCGACGGCTCGTTCCAGTTCAACACCTGCCATTCGACCCGCCGGTACCCGCGCTCCACCGCGATCCTGGCCAGTTCGGCCAGCAACGCGCGGCCGTGACCGCCGCCGCGGGATTCCGGGCGTACGTACAGGTCCTCCAGGTAGATCCCGTTGCGACCCAACCAGGTCGAGAAGGTCAGGAACCACAGCGCGAAGCCGACCGACTCGCCGGTCGCGTCGTCGACGGCCATGTGCGCGAAGACGGTCGGCGCCGGGCCGAACAGGGACTCCTGCAACTGCTCCTCGGTGGCCACGGCCTCCTCGAGGGCGCGCTCGTAGTCGGCCAGCTCGCGGATCAGGGCGAGGATCGTGGGGACGTCGTCAGGGGTAGCGGTACGGATCACCCCTTTATTTTACGGCTCTGGCAGCCGCTCCCAGACCACCTCCGACGTCGGCGCCGCGCCGGCCCCGCCCGCTCCGCCGCCGGACTTCTTCGCCGATCTCGGCTTCTCCGGCAGACCCAACTCCGCCCGGACCGCACGGGTGAGCGACTCGGCGACCAGGTCGTAGGAGTCCTCGATCATGTCGCGCAGGAGTTTGGGCGGGATGGATCCGTCGAGCGTGACCGTGTTCCAGTGCCGCTTGTTCAGGTGGTATCCGGGGTTGACCGCCGCGTGCTCGGCGCGCAACCGGACCGCGAGTTCGGGCGCACACTTGAGGCTGACCTGCAACGGATCGCCGCCCAACCGGCTCAACGCGAAGATCTTCCCGCCGATCCGGAACGCCGCCACCTCGGAGTCGAACGGGTAGTCCATGGTCGCATTCGCCAGCGCGAGGCACAGGCGTTCGAGGTCTGGGCCCTTCATACCGGCCGATCCAGTGAGTACACGGTGATCTGCTTGCCCATCAGTTCGTCCTGGCGCCGCGCGGTGAAGCCGAGCCGTTCGGCGAGCCGGACCGAGGAGTCGTTGCCGGGATGGATCATCGCGGTGATGTAGGGGACGTCGAGCCGCCCCCACCCCCAGTCGACGAACGCCCGCGCCGCCTCCGCCGCGTAACCCTTCCCCCAGGACTCCGAGCGCAGCGTCCAGGCGGCTTCCACCTCGTCGAACGGCTCCCAGTACTGCAGTCCGCCGCGCCCGATCAGTTCGCCGGTGGCCGCGTCCTCGAACGCGAACAGCCCGTGCCCGCGTTCGGCCCATTGGCGCTCGACCGCCTCCAGCCGGGCGAGCGCCAGTTCCGGCGTGTACGAGCCGATGAACCGCCCGACCCGTTCGTCGGCGTGCAACACGACCCAGGCGTCCACGTCGGCGGTTGACAGCGGCCGCAGGCGCAGCCGGTCAGTCCTGATCACGTCCATGCTCAGCACGATAGCCGACCGTCCCACCGCAACGGAGGAGTTTTCGGCGCTGGCACAGCACCGTCCAGCGAATGGATAAGTCCGGTCTCTTGCCAGTCCACCGAGCGTGGCGGACACTGGCGGCGCCGATCCGGCCGGCCGAGTCCGTCGGGCCCGGCAGGTCCGGCACGTCGCTCTGTGCGCAATGCACTGAGACACCAGGGGAGGACTCATGTTCAGGAATCCGGTCGCCAAGGCCACAGGCGCGGCATCGATCGCCGCCATCATAGTACTCATAGTCGTCGCAGGGCTCGGTAACCAGGCTCTGGAAAACTGGCGCGCCACCCAGATCACCAGCGGAAACGGCTGGCTGGTGGACGTGGTCCGCCCGCTCGAACTGGCCGGCTGGCGATTCAGCGCGGTGAACGGCGAGAGCACGGCGCAGTGGGTCGCGCCGCTGCTGTTCAACATCGCGTTCTTGATCCTGACGTTCTTCCTGGTCGACATCTCCGCGCGGGACGCCGGACATGTGAGCCTGCTCTTCGGCACCTGGTCCGCCGTGACCCTGGCCGGCGGCGGCGCGGGCCTGATCTGCACGCCGCTGGCGTTCCAAGGGGTCGGCTCTCCGGCGAGTGAGAACTACGCGACCACGCTGACGTCGGGATTGGTGCTCGGGTTCTTGGTGGGGATCATCGCGGCCGTCGTGGCCGGGCTGATCGCGTCGCCGCGGGGAGAGAAGGTGGTGAACGGGTCGATTCCGATGTCTGGGGGAATGATGTAGGTCGGTACGATCTGTTGGCTGTTTGACGCTGACGGTAGTTTTCGGCGGGGCCGTTCTGACTTCGGGTCGGGTCGGCCCCGCTCTGCTTTTCGGGCGCGCGGCGCTGGTGAGCGGCGGCGGCGATGGCGGTGGCGGCGGCGATGGCGGTGGCGGTGGCGGTGGCGGTGGCGGTGGCGGTCGGGGCGGCGGACTCGGTCGCGCCGGCGGTGGCGGTCGCCGCGGTCGCGGACCCGGTCCGGGCGCCGGCGCCGACCGGGGCGGGCTCGCCCCGGCCCGGCTTCGAACTCGCGGCCTTCTTCTGCGCGGTTCGTGCTGCCGCGGAGGACGACTCAGTCATACCCTCCACGGTAGCCGTCCCTTTCGTCCGTCCCGCAGCCGGGGCTCCGCAGCCTGCGCGGTCCGGCCCGATTCTCCGCTTCCCCGCCGCTACGGCCGCCTCGTCCCCTTTCCGCCGTTTCACCCGCTTGGCCGAGGCGTCGCCCCCCGGCCCGATTCCGCCCCCGTCCGTGCCCGGCGCCGCGCTCAGCACGCGGTTTACCAGCACACGAATCACCTGGAATCATGGGAGTAACACGTACGAAATGAAAGGGACACGGGAGGGAAATGGCTACTGTCTACCGTGTGCGGCCAGAGCCATCGGATCTGACCGCGCGTCAACTTGCTCGTTGTCCCCGCTCTAGGAGGATGGATGTTCAATAACGCCGACGAGGTGCTCGCCTACCTCAAGGACGAAAACGTCAAGTTCGTCGACGTCCGCTTCTGCGATCTACCCGGCGTGATGCAGCACTTCAACGTGCCGGCCCAGTCGTTCGGCCCCGAGGTCTTCGCGGACGGGCTGGCGTTCGACGGCTCGTCCATCCGTGGCTTCCAGGCCATCCACGAGTCGGACATGCAGCTGCTGCCGGACCCGACCACCGCGCGGATCGACCCGTTCCGCAAGGAGAAGACGCTCAACCTCAACTTCTTCATCCACGACCCGCTGACCGGCGAGCCCTACTCCCGCGACCCGCGCAACGTGGCCAAGAAGGCCGAGGCGTACCTGGCCGGCACCGGCATCGCCGACACCGCCTACTTCGGCCCCGAGGCCGAGTTCTACGTCTTCGACGACATCCGGTTCGAGACCAAGGTCAACGGCGCGTCGTACCACATCGACTCCGAGTCCGGCTGGTGGAACACCAACCGGGAGGAGAACGGCGCCAACCAGGGCTACAAGGTCCGGTACAAGGGCGGATACTTCCCCGTCCCGCCGGCCGACCACTACGCCGACCTGCGCGACGAGATGGTCGTGAGCCTGCAGAGCATGGGCTTCACCGTCGAGCGCTCGCACCACGAGGTCGGCACCGCGGGCCAGGCGGAGATCAACTACAAGTTCAACACCCTGCTCGCCGCCGCCGACGACGTGATGCTGTTCAAGTACATCATCAAGAACGTCGCCTGGGGCCACGGCAAGACCGCGACGTTCATGCCCAAGCCGCTGTTCGGCGACAACGGCTCGGGCATGCACACCCACCAGTCCCTGTGGAAGGACGGCACGCCGCTCTTCTACGACGAGATCGGCTACGCGGGACTGTCCGACACCGCACGGCACTACATCGGCGGCCTGCTGCGCCACGCCCCGTCGCTGCTCGCGTTCACCAACCCGACCGTGAACTCGTTCCACCGCCTGGTCCCCGGCTTCGAGGCCCCGGTGAACCTGGTCTACTCCCAGCGCAACCGCTCCGCCTGCATCCGCATCCCGATCACCGGCGCCAACCCCAAGGCCAAGCGGATCGAGTTCCGCGTCCCGGACCCGTCCTCGAACCCTTATCTGGCGTTCTCGGCCATGCTGATGGCCGGTCTGGACGGGGTGAAGAACAAGATCGAGCCCATCGCGCCGGTGGACAAGGACCTCTACGAGCTTCCTCCGGACGAGCACGCTGCCGTGCCGCAGGTGCCGGGGTCGCTTCCGGCTGTGCTGGAGGCGTTGGAGAACGACCACGACTATCTGACCGCTGGTGGCGTGTTCACCCCCGACTTGATCGAAACCTGGATCACGTACAAGCGCGAGAAGGAGATCGACCCCATCCGGCTGCGGCCTCATCCGCATGAGTTCGAGTTGTATTACGACATTTAGGAAACGTCCTGACCTGCGGAAACGCTAGATGCGCATAAAATCGAACTCAGGCCGGAACCACGCTTGACCTGCAGATACTCATGAGGGTTGTACCGGGCGAGCAGCCCGGTACAACCCTCATGTGCAACGCGTGTGCAACCTGGTCCCAGGCATTTAAGGAGCCATCCCGAGCAATCAGTCGCGTGGTGATCTCTTGGGTTTAGCTCTGGCCTTCCGCAGAGTTCATCACCGGCTGACGCCCTTCCAACGGCCGTGGCGGCTCCACGATGCCGCTGCGGGTGACGAGCCATGGTGCAGTCCAGCCTTCGCGGCGGCAGAGCTTCGAGCAGAAAGTCCGCGAACAGCCGAGTGGCAACCAGGGACGGCAGCGGCGGATGAAATGCCGCCTGTTTGAAATTGTGGAAGGCGACGATCGCCCCGTCAGAACCGTAGATGTTGACCCAGGTGGAGAAGTCAGCGAACTTGGCTTGAATCTCGGCCGCGCGCTCCGCCATACCTGCTGTCTTTGTCGAGTCGAGGATATCGCCGAACAGCTCGATCATGGGCTTGTAGAGCTCATACTTCCGCTCTGAGATCCGGCTCTTCAACTCGCGCGCACGCTGCGCCTCAGCGTCATTCCGCTGAGTCGATTTTGCGTAGCACGCCGCAACGATGGCCGCGACCACCGATGCCGCGGCGCCGATGAAGGCAATGACGATAGACGTCATGCCTGCCACCTTAGGCACTCGCGCAAACACTCTTGGCCAAAGAGCTCGCACCGCCAGTAACTTCTTCTGAGATTCTGCATTAAATCCACCCCAGGAAGCCTTTAGGTGGGCAGGATTTGATACGTGCCCGATCCTTCCCAGCGGCTTTCGGCTTTACTAAAGACGTTTACCACCCGCGTGGCACGTGCGGCGGAAGCCTCTGCTCAAGACCTGTCCACACTTTTAGAAACCGGCGAACCGAGACGGCACTGACAGGCAGTCCGGGTAGCGAGCAGAGGTAGACCGGGCCGTGGCGGGACAGCTGGACATCGAGGTAGAGAAAATACTATACTTTCCGTGTGACAGAGCAAGGGTGGGAGGTCCGTCTAGTCGACGAAGTACTCGACTGGATGGATACCCTCGATCCAAACGAGCTAAAGCGTGTCGTCGATGCCATTAACGCGCTGGAGGAGAACGGCCCCGGCCTGGGCCGTCCCACTGTCGACACCATCAGCAACTCGACGATCGCGAACTTGAAGGAACTGCGGCCTGGATCAGTACGTATCCTGTTCGTCTTCGACCCGTACCGTTCGGCCATCCTGCTCGTGGCGGGAGACAAGTCCGGGAAGTGGAACCGCTGGTACGACACTGCGATCCCGCTGGCTGAGGAGCGGTACAAGACATATCTGAAGGAACGAGCCGACGAGGAGGAAACCGATGACTAGCACTCGGTGGACGGACGTCCGCGCAGACATGACTGAGAAGGCCGGTGGGGAGGAGGCTGTCGCCGAGGCCCGCGAGGAGCGGCTGGCCGAGGAGGCCGGCTACAAGCTGGCCGAGCTCCGGAAGGCCCTCAAGCTCACCCAGAAGCAGGTTGCCGACCGCATGGGCGTCTCAAAGGGGCGCGTCTCCCAGATAGAGCGAGGTCTGATTTCGACCCAGGACGTTCTCGCACGCTACGCGGAGGCCCTGGGCGGTCGTCTTCAGCAGGCCATCCACTTCCCCGGCGGGGATATCGCAGTGATCGCGCGGGTGGCCGCGACTGCCGCCAAGGACAGGCCCGCGCCGAAGCCTGCAGCCGCCGTGAAGGCCGCGCCGAATCCATCGGCGCCCTCGAAGGGTAGGCATGCCAATGCCACAAAGAAGATACTGGCGGACGCCTGAAAGGCTGGATTTCTTGGGTCGTCATGTTCGCGGACCTGCTCGCACGCGGCTCCGTCAGACAGAAGACCTGACATCCTGGAACCCCTCGACTGGGCATGAACGCGGCGGGGTAATCGAATTGCCGGCGAACGATCAACAGGCCCAGCCGGCACGCAAGCAGCGGTGACCCGCTTCCTGATGCGCCTCTCGTGTGCAACCAATATGCAATCTTGTGCAACTAGAGCACGTTTCCGCAGTTCAGATGGGTTGCTAGAACTGTCTTACGACATTTAGGCAACGTCCTGACCTGCGGAAATAGAAAATCAGAGCACAGAATCGCCCCGGGTCGGCAGCTCGCCGACCCGGGGCGATTGCTTTCGCAGGCTAGCCGCTCGCCTCTGATGTGGGGCGTCACCCCCGGGGCGCGACTTTAGATCGAACTGGCACACATGGTAGGAACGAAGCTTTCACCGGTTGCAACGCAGGCAAAGTCGCACAGTATCCCGAGATCCACTTACAACGCAGGTATCACTGATTGCGTTCCGAGACCGGTCTCAGAACAGACCGGTCTCGGAACGCTTCGGGCTGTATGAGGAAATACGCTCTCAGTCATCGAGACGTCCGTGGGCGGCGCGCCGTGCACGTCGCTGTGACGCGGCCAGATCGAAGAAGTTCGGGTCGAACTCTCCGCCCTCGGCGAGGCCGAGCCATTCGCGATATTCGTCGTACTGCTCGTGGCCAGGGTCCGCGAGCGCGGGGAGCAGGTCCTCGTAGTACGCCCAGATCCCGCCACAGTCCTCCGGCGGGCAGGCGCCCTGCCCGCCGGCAACGGAAGGGTATGCGGTGTTCTGGTCGGCCTCGGTGATGCGCTTGACGACGATCTCGTGCTCCCAGGAGTCTCCGAAGTCGTACTCGTACTCGAATCGCTCCTCTACGTGCACGAGCTCGCCAATCGCCACGCCGCGCTCGTCCACGGAGCCGTCGTCCTCCTCGCTGTACGTATGGTCGCTGTAGCGGGTCCCCTTGATCACGAATTGATGCAGATGACTGTTGGTCCAACCCATCGCCCCTTGCAGCACGAGGTGCACTCTCGGCAGCAGCGTCGCCGCCGCGAGCAGAATGGTCCGCGACACCACCGGATTCATGCTGCCACGCAGCACCACCTCGAGTTCCAACACGGGATCTCCGGCCCGAGCAGTGCCCGCGTCCGCGCCGAGCGCGGCACGTGCGGACGGCGTCAGCCAGACACAACCGCCCTCGATGGTGACCGCACCCAGCCAGACCAGCGCAGTGAGCATCGCCCGAACATCCCGCTCGCACACCGACCGCATGCGTGCACGCCGCTGCTCGTCGCCGTCGACGACGAAGACGCGCGCCACGTGGCGCCACACCGTCTCGTGGAGCTCGCCGGCGGGCAGCGCGGCCGCCTCGGCGGACAACTCGTCGAGTACGAGCCGAGCGACAGCCGGGAAGTCCGCGCCCACCGGAGAGGGAAACCAGCCTCCCTGCGGCGCAAGCTCGTCCCCGAGACGGGGCAAGGCAGCCAGGAGCGCGGCGGACAGACGCTCCTCGTCGTGGAGCAGCTTGCCGTGCTTCGCCACCGGAACCGCCCGGCCACCGACGACCCGCACCAACCGCGCCGCCTTCGCCCAGGAGAACACGAGGCTCAATCCGACCAGCTCCCGACTCGACACGGTCCGAGCCGTCTTGCCGTACGCCACCGGATCGATGCGGTCCCCGGTGCGCAGCATAGGCACGAGCACACGTGCGTCGGCCAAGGACAGCTGACCGGTCTGGGTGAGCTTGCGGCCTGTTCCCAGCCACGCGACGAACTCCACAATCGCCCGCGGAAGAGCACCGGGCGCTCGCTCCGGCACGACGTTCTCGATCATGTCGTCTCTCCAGACTCGTACGGTCTCGCTACCCATCCGGAACAAGTATGCAGTTGCCGTGTTCTCCCGAAGACGACGCCTGGAAAGTAATACGATTCGCCGTGTGCCCAAGACCCCAGCATCAGCGTCCGGCGCCGCACAGGCAGGGATCGACGTCCTCGCCGAGCTTCTGCGCAGCGGCGAGGACGACCCCGAAGCCGAGCGCATTCTCGAGAACGCAGGCCTACCATCGGCGTTGCTCACGGACCCCGACTTCGGGCCCGAGGGGCGATTCGACCAGCGTTGCCGAGCCGGCGCGCTGGCCGCTTTGACGGATCTGCGCCGGCAGGACATCTCACCCGCGATCCTGGGCTCGATCCTCGACCGGCTCGTCGATCCTTACATCGTCGACCTCGTTGCCGACCAGATCGAAGCGGAGGCCGCCCGGCGGGTGCCGGACAGCACGGCGTGGTTCGCGCATGTGGACGCGCTGCGTGCTGCCGCAAAGGGCGTGCCCGCAGCCGAAGCCGCCGCGGCACTACTTCAAGCCCGAGTTCACGAGGGCCGCGGCGAGACGGACGAGGCCAGACGGCAGACCGAACAGGCACTCGCGCTCGCGCCTGACCTGTTCCCGGCGATCCGCGACCGCGCCGAGTACGAACTCTGCTCCGGGAACTGGGCACGCGCCTGGCAACTCGCCTCCTCGATCGAGGACGACGACCTCGCTTCGAACCTCCTGTGGTGCCTCGATACACTGCGCAAACCCGCGCAGGTGCCGAGGGCCGCGAGGCCTGCACGGAACCAGCCATGCCCGTGCAGGTCCGGCCGCAAGTACAAGGCTTGCTGCGAGGGCAAGGACACCGGCACAGCCGAGCACCACCTGGAACGGCGTGCACCGGCCCTGTACGCGATGCTGGCCACTTACTCCCAGCGCAGTGCGCGTCGCGCGCTCTATGACCGGCTGCGTGCACAAGTGCCGGGCAGCCCGGCGACGTTCATGTTCTGTCTCGACCTCGCCATCTTCGACGGCGGAGCGGCCGCCGCCTTCATGGCCTGTCGCGGCCACCTGCTGCGCGAGGACGAGCGCGCACTGCTCGACCGGTGGCTCACCACACCACTCGACCTCTACGAAGTGACCTGGACCAAGCCCGGTTCCCGGTTGCGACTGCGCAGCCTGGTCGGCGGCCCCCAAAGCATCGAGCTCGACGACCGCGCCTTCTCCTCCTCGGTCGGGCGACTCGATCTGGTCCTCGCCCGCCTGCAGCCGGAGAACCTCGACGGCAAGCTGCGCGCCCTCGGCGGCCTGGCCTGGCTCGACCGGGGCAAACGCCGCTCGACGGTGAAGCTCTTCCCGACCTCGCCTCTCGCACCGGCCCCGGGCAACGTCGAGGGCGGCGGTTTCACTCAGCGCGCCTTCGAACTCATCGACGCTCCGGCCGGACCACTCGAACTCACCACCACCGACGGCGACGAAGTCCGCTTCTGCACCGTCGTGCTCGACCTGGACGACGCCGACGCCGTATGGGAGGCGCTGCTCGACCAGTGCGAACCCGCGCCCGAACAGCGAATTCGCACAGCCGACGACTACCGTGCTCTGCACACCCGCATGCCGGAGAAGTTCCTCTGGAACACCGGTGAGGAGATCGAGTCGATCGTCAAGCTGGACACCGGCGGTTTCATCAACGTCGGCACGCTCGCTCTCGACGACCTGGCCGGCCTCATCAAGGTCAGCACCAACTCGGAGCAGCGACTGGACGCCCTCATCGAACTCGTCCGGGCACAGGCGCCCGATGCGCGTGTATTCTCGCGTCAGACGCAGACGGCGCAGGAGCTGGCCGGCCCTCAGAAGCACGAAGGCCGGGCGACCGCCCGCGATCGCCTCGTCCGGCGCCGCCTCGGCCTCGAGTTTGCCGAGCCCGCGCCGCGCAGAATCATCTACGAGTCCTACTTCCTACCCGTGGACTTCGAAGACTCCGGCCTCGCCGACCGCATCAGCAGGGTGACGATGACGGGCAACATGCTCGCCGCCGCCTCGATCGACGGCATGACCCCCGCGCAGGCCCTCGCGGCCGGCGGCGAGCCGCGCCTTGAGGCGCTGGCTCTGATCGACGACTGCGAGTGGAGCCGTCGGCGTAAGGCCGAAAACGGCGAGGATGTCACCGCAATGCCTGATCCCGACGAACTCCGCCAGGCCCTCGGGGTGCCCCGCTGACCGACCTCGGCTCGAGTGGGCGGGGGTGCACCTCGGCACGGTGGGCCGAATTTCTTCGGGCTGCTCAGGGCTGCAGGTGGATCCGGGTCGGCGTCTCAAGGATTTCTCGTGCCCCGATGGAATCGGAGAGACGTCGACTGACGACGGCAGCGGCGAGGTCATCTGGAAGCGCGGCTGAGAACTGAGCCCCTTGACCGCACGCAGGTCGGCAGCGGGGTCACGGACCCGGCCTGGGGCGTTGTGCAGGGCTTCACGCCAGAGCTCGGGCGTGAGGTCTGCGCGCTACGGCAAGTTCGCGCGACTTTCGCGAGCCCGCGCTGCTGGATTGGCCGGCTGCCGCCACCGACAGGTCGCGCACGAGGAAGGCCCGGCTGGTCGAACCGGTACCCAGCCGTCGGCGCACCTCCCAGCGACCCGCCAGGACATCGCCCGCAACGGCCTCAAGCTCATCACCCGCCACCGGCTCGGCGGGAACGACCTGACCGCCGCACTCGTCAACACCGCCGACCATCGAGGCATCCAACTGCGCCCGCTCAGCGAAGCAATCTCAGACCTGCCCTCCCTGCGACAACCACCCTAAGCACCGGCACCCGTGGTTGCCGGAATGCTCGGCTTCCATCCCGTGCACACGGCCTACGTCACCAAGCAGGCCGGGACCGACTGGAGCAGGTACGCGCCCGGAGACCACTCCCGCAACCTCGGCAGGCGCTGACGAAATCCCGGGGTGCGGGTGCGTTCAGCGGTGTGACGAGAAAATTTGCAGAGGGTTCTCTGCCGAGAATACTTTGCAGAGGACACTCTGCAAGTTATGCTGAGCCCTATGCCCACCGAACCCGAACTCCCGCCCAAGTGCACCGTGGCCGAACGGCGGCTCGACGCACGCAGCCTGCGCGCCCTCGCGCATCCGCTGCGCATGCAGTTGCTGGCGATGCTTTCCATCGACGGCCCCGCCACCGCCACCGGTCTCTCCGAGCGGCTCGGCGAGAAGACCGGGACGGTCAGCTGGCACCTGCGTCACCTCGCCGACCACGGGTTCATCGAAGAGGAGGCCGGGCGCGGAACCAAGCGGGAGCGCTGGTGGCGGGCGGTGGAGCAGCGACAGGTGATGCACGGCGCAGAGTTCTACGACGACCCCGACGCGCAAGGAGCCTTGTCCGTCCTCATGCACGAAACCGTGCAGCGCTACTTCACCCGCTCCCTCGACGCCCTGGTCCAGGACTGGGACGAGGAGTGGCTCAAAGCCGCCGCCTTCTCCGACTGGATCACCATGCGGATGACCCCGGCACAGCTCGCAGCGCTCAATGCGGACCTGCTCGCCGTGGTCGAGCGGCACGCTCCGCCGGCGGACGCCGAACCGGGCCCAGGCGCGCAGCCCGTCGTCGTGCAGCTCCAGTCGTTCCCCCGTCTCGGCCGCCGCTCCTCGTGAACGGCGGCGCGATCACCGCCGACCGCGTCGGCGGCGATATCGGAATGCCCCGATAACTGATCACCGGCAAACACCGTGAACACTTTGGAGAGATCCCGATGAGCGACCTCGGCCAGGCGATATCGTTCGCTTCCAGCCTCTACCGCCAGCGCGCGAGCGTCGTCTGCGCGGGCTACGTCAAGCGCGACCCGTTGGCACGGCTGACCCTGCGGCCGGGCCGGGACGACCCATACGCGATCTACGACCGGATCCGCGAGCGCGGGCCGCTGTCGCCGACGCGCCGCGGGGACTGGGTCAGCCCGAGCCACCGCATGTGCGCCGCGGTCCTGCGCGACCGCCGCTTCGGCGCGGTCCCGGCGGACGGCGACCCGCGCAGGCCCGAGGACGAGTTCGAAGCCTCCTTCCTGACCATGAACCCGCCCGACCACACCCGGCTGCGCCGGTTCGCGCAGCCGTCCTTCAGCCCGAAGGCGATGGCAGGCTACCGCGGCCTGATCGAGCAGTCCGTAGCCGGGCTGCTGGACCGCGCGGCCGAAGCGGGCGGATTCGACCTGGTCCCCGCCTTCGCCTCACCCCTGCCGATCACCGTCATCACCGAACTGCTGGGCATCCCGGAAGAGGACACCGACGGCTTCGCCGAATACGGCGCGAGCCTAGCCGGCGCGCTGGACGGCATCAGATCCCTGCGGCACGCCGCGCGGCTCCAGGCGGACTCGGACAAGCTGAGCCGGGTCTTCGAGCGCCTGTTCGAACTGCGCCGACGCGAGCCGCGCGACGACATCGTCAGCCGGTTGGTCGCGGCGGAGGGCGACCAGGTGCGGCCGGAGGAGATCATGCCGATGTGCGTGCTCCTGCTGATCGCGGGCTTCGAGACCACGGTCAATCTGATCGGCAACGCGGTCCTGGCCCTGCTCGACCATCCTGACCAGTGGCGCGCGCTCTGCGAGGACCCTGTGGGCCTGGCGCCGAAGGCGGTCGAGGAGACGCTGCGCTACGACCCGCCGGTCCAGCGCACCAACCGCTACGCGCTGGAGGCCGTGGAGCTCGAGGGCGGGAGGGTGCGCAAGGGCCAGGTCGTGGTCACCCTGATCGGCGCCGCGAACCGGGACCCCGAGGCCTACGAGCGCCCGGACCAGTTCGACATCCACCGCGAGGGCGTGCCCGACCACCTGGCCTTCTCCAGCGGCATCCACTACTGCGTCGGGCAGCCGCTGGCTCGGCTGGAGGCGACGATCGCGTTGCGGATGCTGGCCGAGCGCATGCCCGATCTGGCCCGCACCGGAGCCATCCGCCGACGCAACTCGACCACGATCCGGGGGCCGATCCACGTACCGGTCAAGGCCGGCGCCGCGCGGACGCCGCGCGCGTCGACACCGGATCGCGCATAAATGAAAGGCAGGCACCCGAAGCCGGCTCCGCCACCCTGAGCGCCGCCAGCGCACCTTGCAGAATCTTTGCGCGCTACCGACGTTGCTCGGCGTCGAGGCCGCCTGAAAGAGCCCGGGTAGGAATCTCCACACCGACAGTGGCTTGCAGTGGTGGACGAAGCCGTGTACCCGGGCCGCGAAGCGCCGCCGTACCCGCACACCCCGGGGCGGCGGCGCTTCGCGGTTCAGGGTATGGTTCTGGCTGGTGCGGCCGTGAGCGTGCCCCTTCGTGCCAGTCTGGTATCAGACGCCCGCTTTGTCGGGTTGCCCTTGAAGGGCCAGACAGGAGATCCACACCGCATGACCAGCACCAACGCCCCGATACCCGCCGCCTGTGATCCGGCGGCCAAGCCTGCGCGCCATACGTTCTCGGCCGAGTACAAGCTGCGGATCGTCGCGGAGTACGACGCCACCCCGACCGGGGAGAAGGGCGCGATCTTGCGCCGGGAACGGCTGCACCACTCCCACGTGATCGAGTGGCGCCGCGCCCGGGACGCCGGAGCGATGACCACGCTGACCGACCAGAGAACCTCCCCGGCTCGGCCCAAGCCCGGGCAGGAGGCCGCCGAACTGGCACGGCTGCGTGCGGAGAACCAGCGTTTGAAGAAGGACCTGACCAAGAAGGACGCCGCGCTGGTGGTGCTAGGCAGTGTTGGGGAATGTCTCAAGGCGCGAATCCGGTGATCGCCGTCGCCTGGCCGCACCGCACGCAACGGCACAGACGACCGAGTATGAGCCGTCCCGTGCGGCGCGCCCATGCTCGGCGCTGACCAGATTCGCC
>DASZBX010000131.1:0-112350 GCA_035943635.1 Actinocrinis sp.
CTAGGCGGTGTTGGGGAATGTCTCAAGGCGCGAATCCGGTGATCGCCGTCGCCTGGCCGCACCGCACGCAACGGCACAGACGACCGAGTATGAGCCGTCCCGTGCGGCGCGCCCATGCTCGGCGCTGACCAGATTCGCCGCACCTACCAACACAAACCGGCGGTCATGCCGTGGCCTTGACACATCCCCAAACACCGCCTGGCCGGGCCGGAACCGGGCCGGATACCGGTCGGGTAAAACCGCGCGAAAGGCTTCGACTGGAACGGGATCGGGACGATTCGAGGCGTCCCGATCCGGTCCGAATTCGAACCCTGTTGGCCACGATTCCTTGGCCGGCCGGGCGTTTTCGGCAAGTCGGGTTCCATGATCCAGGCGCGCTGTTCGCGGATTTTCTTACCAGGCTCGGAGAATTCTCGCGCGCCGGCATTTCGCACCTGGTCCTTCAGGGCACGAAGTCCTGCGCGCGCATTGGTCGTTTCGGCCCGGATAAGCCCGTTCGCAGGGCTGAATTCGGTTGCCGGCAACGGGATTCCGGCTGATTTCCGGGTGGCGGAAAACCCTTGCGGCCACGCTGATTCAGCGTGGCCGCAAGAGTTTTCCGGAATCAGGGCACTCAAGCCCCGGCCGACCGCGGATCAGGTCATCGTCCCCGACCGGAGCATGGTCCGCAGGACCCTGAGCGCCACCGAGAGCACCGCGAGGTCGAACGTGTCGGCCGTGGAGATCTCCTCCAGCACCGCGGCGGCCCGTTCGTGCGCGGAGGCGTTCTTCGCCGCCCAGGCCTCGAACCGGGCCCCGGCGTCGGTCGCGGCCGGGGAGGCGGCCAGCACCTCGAAGGTCAGCGCGGCCTGGGCGTTGTACAGGTCCTCGCGCACCGCGGCGCGCGCCATCGCCTGCCAGCGGTCGGTCCGCGGCAGGGCCGTGATCCGGTCGCGCAGGGCGCCGACGTTGAGCCGGTCCACGATGTCGAAGTAGCACTCGGCCACCTCCACCGGGGGCCGGCCGGAGTCCCGGGCCACCTCGACGATGTCCAGGGCCGAGTAGGCCGCGGACACCGCCGCGGCCCGGGCGGCCAGCTCCAGCGGCACCCCGGCCGCCAGCAGCTCGTCCCGGGCGGCGGCCAGCTGGGCCGCGTCCGCGCCCTTGAGCAGCTTGGGCAGTTCGGCCACCACCTGGGCCACCCCGGCCGAGAAGGACTCGACCTGGGCGGCGATGTCCAGCGGCTGGCGCCGGTTGACCAGGAACCAGCGGGCGCCGCGTTCGGTCAGCCGGCGCCCGGCCAGCCGCATCTGGGTCTGCACCGCGGCCGGGACCGCGTTGTCCAGGTCGTCGATCTGCGCCCAGTACGAGTCCAGGTCGAACACCGCGCAGCCGACGATGTGCGCCCGGGCGGTCTCCACCGCCGAGGCCCCGGTCTCCTCCCGCATCCGGAACACGAAGCTGGTGCCGGCGTTGTTGACCAGGTTGTTGACCACCTGGGTGGTGATGATCTCGCGGCGCAGCGGGTGGCTGTCGATCCGGCTGCGGTACTCCTGGCGCAGCGCGGTCGGGAAGTAGTGGTACAGGTCCGCCTTGAGGAACTCGTCGTCCGGGAGGGTCGAGTCGAGCAGCTCGTCCTCCAGGGTGATCTTGGTGTAGGCCAGCAGCACCGACAGTTCCGGGCTGGTCAGGCCGGTCCCGGCCTGGCGGCGCTCGTTCAGCGCGCGCTCGCCGGGCAGGAACTCCAGCTCCCGGTTCAGCAGGCCGTCGGCGACCAGCCGGCGCAGGTAGCGGATGTGCACGTTCAGCAGCGCGCCGGCCTGGGCCGCCGCGGACGCCAGGGCCACCCCCTGGCCGTAGTTGTCGGCCAGGACCAGTTCGCCCACCTCGGTGGTCATCGAGGCCAGCAGGGCGACCCGGCCGGCCTCGTCCAGCTCGCCCGCGGCCACCGCCTGGTCCAGCAGGATCTTGATGTTGACCTCGTGGTCGGAGGTGTCCACGCCGGCCGAGTTGTCGATCGCGTCGGTGCAGATCGCGCCGCCGGAGCCGTCCGGGCCGCCGCGCAGGGCGTACTCGATCCGGCCCAGCTGGGTGCAGCCGAGGTTGCCGCCCTCGCCGACCACCCGGACCCGCAGGTCCTCGCCGTTGACCCGGATCGCGTCGTTGGCCTTGTCCCCGACGTCGGCGTGCGACTCGGCGCTGGACTTGACGTAGGTGCCGATCCCGCCGTTCCAGAACAGGTCCACCGGGGCCAGCAGGACCGCCTTCATCAGCTCGGCCGGGGTGACCCGGACGGTGCCCGGGGCCAGGCCCAGGGCGGCCCGGACCGGGCCGGAGACCGGGATCGACTTGGCCGTGCGCGGGAACACGCCGCCGCCGGGCGAGATCAGCTTCTTGTCGTAGTCGTCCCAGGAGGACCGGGGCAGCTCGAACATCCGGCGCCGTTCGGCGTAGGAGACGGCCGGGTCCGGGTTCGGGTCGAGGAAGATGTGCCGGTGGTCGAACGCCGCGACCAGGCGCATGTGCTCGGACAGCAGCACGCCGTTGCCGAACACGTCGCCGGACATGTCGCCGACGCCGACTGCGGTGAAGTCCTGGGTCTGGCAGTCCACGCCGCGTTCGCGGAAGTGCCGCTTGACCGACTCCCAGGCGCCGCGGGCGGTGATCCCCATCGCCTTGTGGTCGTAGCCGACCGAGCCGCCGGACGCGAAGGCGTCGCCGAGCCAGAAGCCGTACTCCTTGGCCACCGAGTTGGCGATGTCGGAGAAGGTGGCGGTGCCCTTGTCGGCCGCGACCACCAGGTAGGTGTCGTCCGAGTCGTACCGGACCACGTCCGGCGGCGGCACGACCTTGCCGTCCACCAGGTTGTCCGTGACGTCCAGCAGGCCCCGGACGAAGGTCTGGTAGCAGGCCACGCCCTCGGCCGTGAAGCTCTCCCGGTCGGCCGGGTCGACCGGGCTCTTGACCACGAAGCCGCCCTTGGCGCCGACCGGCACGATCACCGCGTTCTTCACCATCTGGGCCTTGACCAGGCCGAGCACCTCGGTCCGGAAGTCCTCCCGGCGGTCGGACCAGCGCAGCCCGCCGCGGGCGACCGCGCCGAAGCGCAGGTGCACGCCCTCCAGCCGGGGCGAGTAGACCCAGATCTCGAACTTGGGCCGGGGCTGGGGCAGGTCCGGCACGGTCGGCGCGTTGAGCTTGAACGAGATGTACGGCTTCGGGCTGCCGTCGGCGTTGCGCTGGAAGAAGTTGGTCCGCAGGGTGGAGCGGATCACGGCCTGCAGGGAGCGCAGGATCCGGTCCTCGTCCAGCGAGGCGACCTCGTCCAGCGCGCCGGCGGTGGCCTCGATCAGGCCGTCGGTCAGCTCCCGGCCGGCGTTGGTGTGGGCCGGGTCGAAGGAGGCCTCGAACAGGCGCACCAGCAGCCGGGCGATGCCGGTGTTGGCGGACAGCACGTGCTCGATGTACTCCTGGCTGAACGGGGTCCCGCCCTGGCGCAGGTACTTGGAGTAGGCGCGCAGCACGGTCACCTGGCGCCAGGTCAGCGCGGCCCGGACCACCAGGGCGTTGAAGCCGTCGTTCTCGATCAGCCCGGACCAGGCGGCGGCGAAGGCGGCGGTGAACCGTTCCCGGGCCGCCTCGTCCCGCAGCGAATCGGCGTCGGCCACCCGCAGGCCGAAGTCGTAGATCCAGGCGGCCTCGCCGCAGGCCCGGTGCAGTTCGTAGGGGTGCTCGTCGAGCACGTCCACGCCGAACCGCTGCAGGATCGGCAGCACCTCGTGCAGCGAGATCATCCGGCCGACCCGGAAGATCTTGAGCCGGTACTCGTTGGCCGAGGCGCCTGGGCGGCGGTAGACGGCGAGCGAGTGGTCGGTGGTGTCGTCGGAGTGGATCGCCTCGATCCGGCACAGGTCCTTGACCGCGTTCTCCGGCGGGAAGTCGGCCTTGTAGCCCTCGGGGAAGGCGGTGGCGTAGTCGCGCAGCAGCACCGCGGCCCGGTCCGGCCCGACGGTCTCGGCCAGCTGGGCGGCGAACCCGTCCTCCCAGGTGCGGATCGCGGCGGCCAGTTCGCGTTCGATCGCGTCCGCGTCCACCTCGGCCAGGCTGGTGCCGGTGGCCACCCGCACGACGAAGTGCAGCCGGGTCAGGACGGATTCGGTGGACCGCACGGTGTAGTCCAGCACGGCGCCGTTGAGCCGTTTGAGCAGGATGTTCTGGAGTTTGATCCGGGCGTCGGTGGTGTACAGGTCGCGGGGCAGGTACACGAGCGCGGAGAAGTAGCGGCCGTAGGCGTCCTTGCGCAGGAACAGGCGCAGCCGGCGGCGTTCCTGCAGGTACAGGACGGATCCGGTGATCTCGGCCAGTTCCTCGACCGGGATCTGGAACAGGTCGTCCCGGGGGTAGGACTCCAGGATCTGGAGCAGGTCCTTACCGGAGTGCGAGGTCGGGGCGAAGCCGTGGATGTCCAGCACCCGGCGCACCTTCTGCCGGACCACCGGGATCCGCTGGACCGACTCGGCGTAGGCGGCGGCCGAGAACAGCCCGAGGATCCGGCGCTCGCCGACCACGGTGCCGTCGGCGTCGAACTTCTTGACCCCGATGTAGTCCAGGTAGCCGGGGCGGTGCACGGTGGCCCGCGAGTTGGCCTTGGTCAGCACCAGCAGCCGCGGTTCGCGCGCCTTGGCCCGCACCTCGGCCGGCAGTTTGGCGAAGGTGCCCGGGGTGGCGTGGGTCTGGTCGGCCCGCAGGATGCCCAGGCCGGTGCCGGTGATCGGGCGCAGCACCTCCTCGCCGTCCACCTTGGCCAGCTCGTACTCGCGGTAACCGAGGAAGGTGAAGTGGTCGTCGGCGAGCCAGCGCAGCAGTTCCTGCCCGGCCGAGAGCTCCTCGTAGGCGACCCCGGCCTTGGCCGCGGCCCGGCCCTGGTCGGCCTCGATCCCGTCGGCCACGGAGAGGACCGCCGTGCGCATCTTCTGCCAGTCCTCGACCGACTCGCGCACGTCGGACAGCACCCGGCGCAGGTTCGACTCGATCGCGGTCAGCCGGGCCCGGTCGGCGGCCTGCCGGTCGATCTCGATGTGCATCCAGGACTCGAGCCCGCAGGACTTGGGCGCCTGGGCCGGATCCACGTCGTGCACGGCCCGCAGCTCGCCGGCCAGGCTGCGCTCGACCGCGAAGACCGGGT
Source organism: Actinocrinis sp. (assembly GCA_035943635.1). Lineage (GTDB taxonomy): Bacteria > Actinomycetota > Actinomycetes > Streptomycetales > Catenulisporaceae > DASZBX01. The sequence goes on from DASZBX010000131.1 coordinate 5,165, forward strand.
GGAAGACGACGTGGATGCCGTGCCCGAGCCGGGTCAGCTCGGCGGTGACCGAGTCGACCAGGAAGGGCATGTCGTCGGTGACCACGTCGATCACGGTCCGGGTGGCGCCGCCGGTGGTCCAGCCCTCGTTCTCCGCGGTCGGGGTGAACACGTGGATCTTGGCGGTGCCCTGCGGCCGGTTCGCCGCGAGCGCGGCCACGGCCTCGAAGACGCCGAGCACGTCGCCGGGCGAGTGGTCGGTCAGGTCGTCGTAGGCGACGTGCCGGTAGAACCGGCGCAGCAGGGCGCCGGATCTGTCGCCTGCGGTCTTGTCGTCTTGCGGGGCCGGGGCGGCGGGCGGGGTGGCGGCCGGGAGCGCGGGGTCGCCGGGGCGGCCCTCGTCCTGGGCCGCGCGGGTCGGGCCGGGCAGGCCGGTCGAGCCGGTCGGTCCGGACGGTCCGGTGGCCGGGGCGGCGGGTGAGCCGGGCTCGGGTGCGCGGGCCGGATCGGCCGGGCCGGGCCGGTCGGAGTCGGCTGCGGAGGAATGTTGCGAGGAGGTGGGAACAGTGGACGGGGCCAGCTTGGCCGCCTCCCCCAACAGTTCGGCCTTTGCCTCGTCCAGCTGCGAAACCATCGGTACTCTCGCTCCTACAGCCGCGCGCCGTTGCGCGGCAAGTGCGTGACTGGGCGGGCCGCCAGGGCCGGGCACTTGTGCCCGGGCGGCCCTTGGGTACAGTGCAAGGCTACTCGTCCTGACCCTGGGCGCGTGAGGGGATCACCGATCATCTTGTTATGTTTAGGTTCTGTTTTCCCGCACTGTGATATCGAGCGTGCGGCGGGACGAGTGTGGTGATCGCGGCGGTTGGCGGGGCAGCGACCTGGTACGGAACGGGCCGGTCGATCAGGTTGTTATGTATCGGGCATGTTTCCCGCACACACTGATGGTGGGGTCGGGCGGGGCTGCGGTCGGATTTAAGGAGGATTTCGGTCGATCCGGTGAGGCGGATTGGCCGGCCGCTTGCTTGCCCGGCTCGGCCCAACTCTGCCCGACTCGCCCTGCCGTCGCCGGAATGTGACGCCTATGACACCGATAAGGGTGAACGCTGCTGGGCCAGGCCCGCGCCCGGGACCGGCTGCCCGGCGTCCGCACCGAGCGAGACGATCTTGTTGGCCGCGTCCACGTGGACGATCCTGGGGTCGAAGGCGGCGGCCTCGTGGTAGTCGACCTGGACGTAGCTGATCAAGATGACCAGGTCCCCCGGATGGACGAGGTGCGCCGCGGCCCCGTTGATGCCGATCACGCCCGACCCGCGCTCCCCCTCGATCACGTAGGTCTCCAGCCGCGCGCCGTTCGTGACGTCCACGATCGCCACGAGCTCGCCCGGCAGCAGGTCGGCTGCGTCCAGTAGGTCTCGGTCGATGGTGACCGACCCGACGTAGTGCAGGTCCGCATGGGTGACCGTGGCGCGGTGGATCTTCGACTTGAGCATGGTGCGATACATGGAAGCTCCCGATTTTCGTTCCAGTCCCGCTGCCGGGTACCGGACTAAATCATCTGCACGGTGACATGTCGGCTGATCATACCGCCCGTCAGATTGCCTTGATCCCCTATTCGGAGCGCGAACCCGGGCAAAATTTAGCTGGTTCCACCTATGTCTGAGCCCGTCGGCTCATCGATTGACCTCAAGGCACACAGCCGGGCCGCGTACTGCCAATCCGGCAGCGCTGTGGGCACAATTGCGTGCCGCCTCTTCGCTTCAGAAGATTCGCAAAGCGCTCAGCGCTCGGCGCTACGACCTCAAGGAGACGTACCATCTGTCGAAGTATCAGCTGCCTCGCCGACGTTCAGCACGCAGTGGACCTGGTCGAACGTCGCGGCAACATCGTCATCACCACCTGGTAGAAGCAAAAAGCACGAAGCCCTCCGCCAACGAGCGCAGGGCAAGGCTCACTGCTGATCACCTAAAGCGCGAAGGCCGAGCGCAGTCCCGCTGCGACCTTCACCATCACCTCGGGCGAGAGTGCGCCACCGTCGCGCTTGACCTCGTCCTGGAAGAGCTCAGTTACGTCGTCGCACAAGACGCGACCCACCACCGGCTCGCCCGGGCCCAGCACTGCAATGCTTGCCAACGGTGGCTTCTCGGATGTCGTGATCCTCACGACCAGAGCAGTGCCGAGGCGTGAGTTGCGCCCGTTGTTGCTAACCACCAGCCACGGCTTCTCACCATGCCCGAGATCGGCATAGTAGATCCGGCCGCGTACAAGTCCCGCAAGTGACGGCATTCGGCATCAGTCTTTCGTGTCTCGCCGACGGTTGCGCATCGCGGCATGGTAAGCGCGGTCCTCGTCATCCTGAGCTGCGGCCAGGGCTGTATAACCCTGGTCGGCCATACGCTCCCGGATTACGGAAAGCCCAAGGGTGAGAGCTCCATGTAGTGTGGCGGCCTCGGAGCGGGCAGCCTCGGGACCAAGCAGGTCAGTCAGAGCCTGGTAAGCAGCACTGCCCTTGGTCCGGGATTCGTCGAGTATTGCCTGTTCGTCGGGAGTGATCGGGACGGTCTTGCGGATCGTCTCTGTCGTCATGCTTCATATCATGCATCAGAAAGTGCATCATGTCCAACGGGAAGCGATCGCCGCTCTGCGTTCGACGGTCAGCCTTCGCGGTCCTTCCGGTTGGCCCATACGCGGGAGACGACTGCGAGTGCTACGCCGACGACCAGCAGGCTTCCGCCCAGTTCGATGAACGGGAGGGTTTCGGTGCCGGTGCTGGCCAGCATGCCTGCGGGAGTTGCCGCAGCCGCGGGGGCTGCGGGGAGCACGGCAACCAGGAGCATTGCCGAGGCGGCGGTCGCGCCAGGGCGGAGAGCGGCGCGGGCCGAATGGGTGGATTGCGGGTGCGGGTGGGTCAGTTCGTTCCTCACCCGACCCAGCAAAGCCACCAGGCGGGCCGACAGGTGGGTGACGGGCCGTCGGTTCACTCTTTCGTCGCAACGTTTACCCATTCGGCCCAGTCGACCCGCCCCGCCCGGCCCGCTCACCTACTCAGCCCATATGCGGATACCGATAGTCGGTCGCCGGGACGAAGGTCTCCTTGATCGACCTGGGCGACGTCCAGCGCAGCAAGTTGCCCGGCGCGCCGGCCTTGTCGTTCGTCCCGGAAGCGCGGCCGCCGCCGAACGGCTGCTGCCCGACCACAGCACCCGTCGGCTTGTCGTTGAGATAGAAGTTCCCGGCGGCGAAACGCAGCACGCGGGTCGCCTCGGCCAGGGCGTACCGGTCGCGGGCGATGACTGCGCCGGTCAGGGCGTACTTGGTGGTCGAGTCGATGCCGCGCAGGACCCGGTCGTAGTCCGCGTCGTCATAGACGTGCACGGCCAGGATCGGGCCGAAGTACTCGGTCGTGAACAGTTCGTGGGTCGGGTCCGTCCCCACCAGCACGGTCGGGCGGACGAAATAGCCCTCGGCGTCATCGGCCGTGCCGCCGGCCACGATCCGGATCGTGTCGGTCGCGTGGGCCAGGTTCAGCGCGGCGCGGTGCTTGGCGAAGGCCCGGGCGTCGATCACCGCGCCCATGAAGTTGCTCAGGTCGGTCACGTCGCCCATGGTCAGCGAGTCGACCTCGGCCGCAACGGAGTCCTTGATCCGGGCCCAGACCGACGCGGCCACGTACGCCCGGGACGCGGCCGAGCACTTCTGCCCCTGGTACTCGAAGGCGCCGCGGACGAGCGCGGTGCGCACCGCGTCGGGGTCGGCCGACGGGTGGGCCAGGATGAAGTCCTTGCCGCCGGTCTCGCCGACCAGCCGCGGGTACGAGCGGTACCCGGCGATGTTGGCGCCGACCTCTGCCCACAGCCGCTGGAAGGTGGCGGTGGACCCGGTGAAGTGGATCCCGGCCAGATCGGGATCGGTCAGCGCCTCGGCGGACACGTCCAGGCCGTCGCCGGGCAGCATGTTGATCACGCCCGGGGGCAGTCCGGCCTCGTCGAGCAGGTCCATCAGCAGCGACGCGGACAGCTGCTGGGTGGGCGAGGGCTTCCAAATGACCGTGTTGCCCATCAGCGCGGGCGCGGTCGGCAGGTTGCCGGCGATGGAGGTGAAGTTGAACGGGGTGATCGCGTAGACGAAGCCCTCCAGCGGACGGTGGTCCGTCCGGTTCCACACCCCGGGCGAGGAGGCCGGCTGCTGGGCCAGGATCCCGCGGGCGAACTCGACGTTGAACCGCCAGAAGTCGATCAGCTCGCAGGCCGCGTCGATGTCGGCCTGGACCGCGGTCTTTGACTGGCCGAGCATGGTGGCCGCGTTCAGGGTGGCCCGCCACGGGCCGGCCAGCAGGTCGGCGGCCTTGAGCAGGACCGCGGCCCGGGAGTCGAAGTCCAGGTCGCGCCAGGCCGGGGCGGCCTGCCGGGCGGCGTCGATCGCGGCCCGGGCGTCGGCGCGGGTGGCGTTGTGCAGGGTGCCCAGGACGGCCGAGTGCCGGTGCGGCTGGACCACGTCGACCGGGGCGCCGGAGCCGGGGCGCCGCTCGCCGCCGATCACGGCGGGCAGTTCGGCCGGGCGGGCAGCCAGCTCCTTGAGCCGGGCCTCCAGCCGGGAACGTTCGGGACTGCCGGGCGCGTAGTCGAGCGCCGGCTCGTTGCGGGCGGCGGGGACCTCGGTGATCGCGGTGAGGTTGCTGGACATGGCGGACTCGAATCTCCACTTCGCTGCGACGGCGCCCGTCATGTGACCACGGGCGGCGTGGGCTGACGACACCGCGGGCGACCTCGTGAGCGCCGCGGCCTTCGGATCCGAGACTACCTAAGAGTGTGCGGAGCGGGGTTCGAGCAGGTCGCCGAGTTCCTGCGCGGCGTACCAGAGCAGCTCCTGGTCGGCCGCGGCCTCCGGGTCCTTCGGGTCGGCGGCGAAATCGGGCTCGTCCACGTGGTATGAGGCGATCGCGCTGCGCGGGACCGGCCCGGCCAGGCGGACCGCGCCGGGCGGGTCGAGGTCGGCGGCCACCTGACCGTCCGACAGGTCGGCCACCACCACCACCCGGCGGGCCGGGCCGGCCGCGGACGGCTCGGTGACCAGCCGGAAGGAGTCCTCGGCGGCCAGGGTGGTGGCGAAGTACTCGAGTTCCTCGTCGTCGGTCTCGTCGAAGGCCTCGCGCAGCGCCTCGGTGACCGCGTAGCCGGACAGCGGGGCGGGGCCGAGTTCGCCGGTTCGGGCCAGGTCGGCCAGGGCCGCGAAGGTGGCGGACAGGTAGACGCGCATGAGGGCAAGCCTAGTGCCGCTCAGTACACGCCGAGCCCCGGACGGCGGACGCTCGGGACTCGGCGCAAAAGGCCACGTCCGCGACCTCCCGGCCCGGGCGGTCGCTCAGGCCGCGAGCCCGGTTCCGGACAGGTATCCGGCCGTGGTGCGCCGGGCGGTGGCGAGCACGTCGGGCCGGCGGGTCGGGTCCATCATGTTCGCGCCCAGCGCTTCGAGGTCGTCCGGGCCCGGGCACAGCACGATCACCCGGGAGCCGCCGGCCCGGACCTGCCGGGCTTCGAGCAGCATGCCGCGGGTGACCCGGTGCCGGTATCCGCGTTCGAGCCGGCCCATCATGCTGGTCGGCTTGTCGTATTCGCGCGCCGCCATCGGGGCCAGCACGTACACCTCGTCGTAGGGCAGGCCGCCGGGCAGCCGGCCCGGGCTGAACAGGTCCAGGCTGGTGTTGGAGAAGGTGCCGCCGTCCACGAACCGGCGCTCGCCGATCACCGTGGGCGGGAACCAGCCGGGGATCGAGCAGGAGGCGACCACCGCCTCGGCCAGGCCGGTGCTCGGCGCGCCGGGCTCGCCGAAGACCACCCGCTCGCCGTTGTCGTAGTCCATCGCCACGATCCGGATGCCCGGGTGCGGGGACCAGGCGCCGGACGGGATCACGTCCTCGACCATCCGGCCGATCGCGCCGAGCGAGCCGCGGCCGCCGGGCAGGAAGGCGGAGAGCACGGCCGTGCCGGGGTAGCGCCGGGGGTGGCGGACCGAGCGGGCGATCAGCTTGGGCGAGCCGATCCCGGGCTGCGGGAACGGCGGCGCGGCCCCGCCGGCGGCGTTGTCGTAGTCGAAGATCCGCCCGGCCAGCGGGCCGGACTCGACCGCCTCGCCGTGCTGGTGCCGCCACAGTTCCCGGGCCCCGGCGCCCGCGCCGAGCAGGGCGCTGAGGATCGAGCCGGCCGAGGTGCCGACGATCATGTCCGCGGTGCGCGGATCGAAGCCGCGTTCCTCCTCCAGGGCGCACAGGGCTCCGATCATCCAGGCCGCGCCGAGCGTGCCTCCGCCGCCCAGCACGAGGCCCCGGCGTATGTGCCGCGCCATCCTGTTTCACCGTCCCGCCTGGAGTACCACCCGGCAATACCGTCCCTAATGCATGTTTCCCACTACTCAGCCTAAGTTCACCGGTCGGACGGCGGCTCGCCGGGGTCCGGACGAGCCGCGCGGGCGCGGTCCGGGTGGTCCGGCGGGTGCGGCGGCGGCCCGGCCGGATCAGGACTCGGCGGCCGGACGGGTGAGCCGGCGGCCGGTTCCGGCGGCCGGACGGGTGAACGGGCCCGGGGCCGCTGACCCGTCGTCAGCTCAGCTCCAGCCCGAACAGGGCCTCGAGCTCGGTCCGGGTCTCCTCGAAGCTGCGGTGGTGCACGCCGATGATCCCGACCGCGGTGGCGCCGCGCACGTTCGTCGGCAGGTCGTCGACGAACACCGCCGCCTGCGCCTCGGTCCCGAGCAGGCCGAGCGTGTGCCGGTAGATCTCCGGCTCGGGCTTGCGCATGCCGACCTCGCCGCTGATCACCACGGCGTCGAAGATCGCGTCCCAGTCCTCGCGCAGGTACTCGTTGCCCCAGGAGTTCGACAGCAGGGCGGTCTTCAGGCCGGCCGACTTGGCCCGGCGCACCACGTTGACCATGGTCGGCTCGCCCGCGAAGCCGGCGAACATCCGGCCGAGCAGCCCGTCCGCCGGGACCTCGCCGGGCGCGTACGCGCTGATCCGCTCGGCCAGCAGCTGTTCGAACCGGTCCACCCGCAGCTCGCCCTTCTCCAGCGCGGCGATCGGGTCGAAGTCGTTGAGCGCGATCAGCTCCGGGTCGCGGAAGTCGCGCATGGCCCGCACGTACGCGTCCCGCTCGATCCCCTCCGCGTCCAGCCAGCCGGCGATGGCCGAGTCCAGCGGGGAGGTCAGCACCCCGCCCCAGTCCACGATCAGCGCGGTCGGCGCGGCGCCCGGTATCCGGGCGGCCGGGGCGACGGCCGCCGAGCCGGGCTGCGGGCCGGTCTCCGGTTTGGTCGGCGGTTCGGTCGGCGCGGCGGTCGGCAGGCCGGTCATCGCGTGCTCCCTCGGTAAGCCCGGTCCGGAACCCCGGCCGGGTGGATTCGCCCGGCCCGCCACGGGTACGGCGACGGGCCGGGCAGGACGGCTGTACGAGGGGGTACCCCCGTCGAATGTACCCACTCAGGGAATTATCAGAATCATCCCCGGCGTTGGACCTGAACGGACGTATGACTATGGAGACACTGCAGAGCGAGTCAGGGCAGCTGGACCCGGGAAAATATCCGGCCGGCCGTGTGGCGGCCTCGGGCCTGCCGCAGGGTTGGCCCTGCCTGCTCCTGTTCGGGGCGCTGGGCGTCTCGGTCGCCGTGTACGCGGCGGTGACCCCGCCGGACTGGGCCCTGCACTGGGCCGGCAACCTGAGCGGAACACACGAGCTGCGGCTGCGCCTGGGCGTGCTCGGCGGCGCCCTGGCGGTCTGCGCCCGGGTGTTCGGCCGCCTGCGCAGGCCGGTGTGGCGGCTCGGGATGTGCACGGTGGCCTGGGTGGCCCTGGCCGAGGCGCTGTGCCCGACCACACCGGTGGCCGCGCTCGGCGGGTTCGCCGCGCTGCTGGCGCTGCTGCTGGTCCTGGCGATCGGGCCGTTCGTCACCTCGGCGCCCGCCCCGGCGCCGGGCGGCGAGCCGGAGCGGGTGCAGGTGCGCCGGCTGGTCGCCCACCCGGACTCGGACACCCTGGCGCCGTTCGCGCTGCGGCACGACAAGAGCTACGCCTTCAGCCCGGACCGCGGCGCCGTGATCGCCTACCGGGTCCTGGCCGGGGTCGCGGTGGTCTCCGGCGACCCGGTCGGCGCCCGGCGCTCCTGGCCGGCCGCGATCTCGGCCTTCCTGGACGAGTGCCGGGCCAGCGGCTGGCGCCCGGCCGTGCTCGCCGCCGGACCGCAGGCCCGGACGCTGTGGCTGGGCCGGGGCATGCACCCGATCGAGATCGGCGACGAGGTGATCATCGACGTGGACCGGTTCTCGCTGACCGGCCGGCCGATGCGCAACGTGCGCCAGGCCGTCGGACGCACGGCCCGGGCCGGGGTGACCACGCGGTTCGTGCGTGAAGGGGACCTGGACCCGGCCCTGGCCCGGCAGCTGCGGGCGATCCACGAGACCTGGCTCGGCCACGGCACGGGCCGCGAGCACGGTTTCGCGATGAACCTGGACAAGATGGCGCAGGGGCTGCACACCGAGGCCGTGGTCGCGGTGGCCTTCGCCGCCGAGGGGTACGCGATCGCCTTCCAGCGCTACCTGCCCACGGCGATCGACGGCCGGGCCGCGGCCCTGTCCCTGGATGTGATGCCGCGCGACCCGATCGCGCCGAACGGGGTCAACGAGCGCCTGATCGCGGACACGGTCGCGTACGCCCGCGAGCAGGGCTACCACTCGGTGTCGCTGAACTTCGCCGCCTTCCGCACCACCCTGGCCCGCACGGCGCCCGAGCACCTGCGTCCCGGCCCGGACTGGTGGCTCGGCCCCACCCAGCGGGCCATCCATCTGCTCGACCCGTTGATCCAGGTCGAGTCGCTGTACTTGTTCAACGCCAAGTTCCAGCCCGGCTGGCTGCCGCGGACCGTGTTGATCCGGTCCTGGTTCGACCTGCCCTGGTTCGCCGTGGCCGCCCTGGGCATGGAGTTCGCCATGCCGTATGACCGGCGCCGGGTCACCAACCGCCCGGGCGACGAGCTCTGATCAGCCGAACTGGATCGCGGTGCACAGCCAGTCCGGGCGGCCGGACTCCGGCAAGCGCGCGGCCGCCGACGGCAGGGCGCACCGGTCGAACCGCAGGGCCACGGCCCGGACCCGCTCGCCCTCCTGGATCAGCACCGTGGACTCCACCGCGCCCGCGGCCGGGTGGTGCAGGCGCAGGGAGCGGAGCATGGACCGGGCGGCGAAGCGCCGGGCCCGGCCGGTCTCGGCCGGGGAGCTGAGGCTGCGGAAGACGTCCCGGGAGACCCAGCGGCGGACCTGTTCGGCCGAGCGGTGCTCCAGCAGCACCTCCACCACGGCCTCGGCGATCCGGCGGACCGCCAGGCCCCCGTCCTCGTCCATCGGGTAGAGGGTGCGCGGGTCCTGCGGGTCGAGCCGGTGTGCCCAGCCCAGGACCCAGGAGTGGGTCCGGCCCGGCCGATTGCCGACCATGTCGATCTCGGCGTAGCCGGACTCGGCTGCCGGCTCTGCCGCGAGCCCGGGTTCAGCCCGCAGGTCCACTGCGGATCCGGCCCTGACCCGACGGCCGGCAGCCAAGGCGCCGGCCTCGGTGAGTGCGGCGTCCAGCAGGCTGTGCGCCCCGGTCCGGCGCACCGGCGGCCGGGCGGACCGCGGACACCCCGGCCGCCGGCCGGGCCGGTGCGGGTCGGTCTTGCGCTCGGTCCGGCAGGCGTCGGTCCGGCGGCCATCGATCTCGGGCAACGTGGTCGCCACTCCTCTCGCCGCATCAGACCACCCGGGCCGGGCCGCAGTCGCCCGGTCAACGCCGAAAAGCGCCGAAGATCACCCGATCGGGTCATCTCCGGCGCTTCGCGGTACCGGGAGCCGGGGCGCGGGCCCGAGTCTCCCTGGTGTGCTACTTCTTGCGGCGGCGGCCGCCGTTGTTCTGCTTGCCGCCCTTGTTCGCGGCGGAGCTCGACGCCGGGACGGCGTCGGCGGCCGCGGCGTTGACCTCCTGGCGCTCGACCACGCCGGCCTCGCCGTCCACCGACGGGGCCGAGTAGTTCAGCTTGGCCGGGCGCTTGGGCGCGTCCAGGCCCTTGGCGTTCAGCTGCGCGGTGGTCGCCGCCGCGGCGGCCTGGGACTCGGCGTCCTGGGCCACCGCTTCGACCTGGACCTCCAGGTTGAACAGGTAGCCGACCGACTCCTCCTTGATCCCGTCCATCATCGCGGTGAACATCAGGTAGCCCTCGCGCTGGTACTCGACCAGCGGGTCGCGCTGGGCCATCGCGCGCAGGCCGATGCCCTCCTGCAGGTAGTCCATCTCGTACAGGTGCTCGCGCCACTTGCGGTCGAGCACGGACAGCACCACCCGGCGCTCGAGCTCGCGCGCGATCTCCTCGCCGAGGTTCGCCTCGCGCTTGTCGTACGCGGCCAAGATGTCGTCGCCGAGCTCGGAGATCAGCACGTCGCGGGTGATCGCGCTGCGGCCGCCGACGTTCTCCTCGACCTCCTCCAGGGTGACCGAGACCGGGTAGAGGGTGCCGATCGCGGTCCAGAGCTTGTCCAGCTCCCACTCTTCCGCGTATCCGTCTGCGGTGGCCACGGTCACGTAGTCCCGGACCGTGTCCTGCATCATGTTGCGCACCTGGTCGCGCATGTCCTCGCCGTCGAGCACCCGGCGGCGGTCCTCGTAGATCACGGTGCGCTGCTTGTTGATCACGTCGTCGTACTTCAGCACGTTCTTGCGGATCTCGAAGTTCTGCTGCTCCAGCTGGCTCTGCGCGGACTGGATCGCCCGGGTCACCATCTTGGACTCGATCGGGATGTCCTCGGCGATGTTCGCCGCGGTCAGCACCCGCTCGACCATCTGGGCCTTGAACAGGCGCATCAGGTCGTCGCCGAGGGAGAGGTAGAACCGGGACTCGCCCGGGTCGCCCTGGCGGCCGGCGCGGCCGCGCAGCTGGTTGTCGATCCGGCGCGACTCGTGCCGCTCGGTGCCCAGCACGTACAGCCCGCCGAGCTCCTGGACCTCCTCGTGCTCGGCCTTGACCGACTTCTTCGCCTTCTCCAGCGCGGCCGGCCAGGCGGCCTCGTACTCCTCCGGGGTCTCCAGCGGGGACAGGCCGCGCTGGGCCAGTTCGCCCTGGGCCAGGTGCTCCGGGTTGCCGCCGAGCATGATGTCGGTGCCGCGGCCGGCCATGTTGGTGGCCACGGTGACCGAGCCCTTGCGCCCGGCCTGGGCCACGATCTGGGCCTCCCGGTCGTGCTGCTTGGCGTTGAGCACCTCGTGCGGGACGCCGCGCTTGCGCAGCTGGGTGGACAGGTACTCGGACTTCTCCACCGACACGGTGCCGACCAGGACCGGCTGGCCCTCGTTGTGCCGGTTCTCGATGTCCTCGACCACCGCGTTGAACTTGGCCTCTTCGCTGATGTAGATCAGGTCGGACTGGTCCTTGCGGACCATCGGCATGTTCGTCGGGATCGGCACCACGCCGAGCTTGTAGATCGTGTGGAACTCGGACGCCTCGGTGAGCGCGGTACCGGTCATGCCGCCGAGCTTCTTGTAGAGCCGGAAGTAGTTCTGCAGCGTGATCGTGGCCAGGGTCTGGTTCTCGTTCTGGATCGGCACGCCCTCCTTGGCCTCGATGGCCTGGTGCATGCCCTCGTTGTACCGGCGGCCGGCCAGGATGCGGCCGGTGTGCTCGTCGACGATGAGCACCTCGCCGTTCATGATCACGTAGTCGCGGTCGCGCTTGTACAGCTCCTTGGCCTTGATCGCGTTGTTCAGGTAGCCGACCAGCGGGGTGTTCACCGACTCGTAGAGGTTGTCGATGCCCAGCAGGTCCTCGACCCGCTCCACGCCGCGCTCGAGCACGCCGACCGTCTTCTTCTTCTCGTCCACCTCGTAGTCGGTGTCGATCACCAGCTTGGCCACGATCCGGGCGAAATCGGTGTACCACTTGGTGGCCTGGTCGGCCGGGCCCGAGATGATCAGCGGGGTCCGGGCCTCGTCGATCAGGATCGAGTCCACCTCGTCCACGCAGGCGTAGAAGTGGCCGCGCTGGACCAGCTCCTCCTTGGACCACGCCATGTTGTCGCGCAGGTAGTCGAAGCCGAACTCGTTGTTCGTGCCGTAGGTGATGTCCGCGGCGTAGGCCTCGCGGCGCTGCGTCGGCGTCATGTTCGCCAGGATGCAGCCGACGTCCATGCCGAGGAAGCGGTGCACCCGGCCCATCCACTCCGAGTCCCGCTCGGCCAGGTAGTCGTTCACCGTGATCAGGTGCACGCCCTCGCCGGCCAGCGCGTTCAGGTACGCGGGCAGGGTGCCGACCAGGGTCTTGCCCTCGCCGGTGCGCATCTCGGCGATGTTGCCCATGTGCAGGGCCGCGCCGCCCATCAGCTGCACGTCGTAGTGCCGCTGGCCGATCGTGCGCTTGGCCGCCTCGCGGACCACGGCGAAGGCTTCCCAGAGGAGGTCGTCGAGACTCTCCCCGTCCTGGTAGCGCTCCTTGAACTTGTCGGTCTCGGCGCGCAGCTCGGCATCGGTGAGGTCGACGTAGTCGTCCTCGATGGAGTTGACCAACTCGGCCGTCTTGGCCAGCTTGCGAAGGATCTTGCCTTCGCCGGCACGCAGAACCTTATCGAAGAGGGCAGGCACTTTGAAGACGGCTCCTTGACCTAAGACTCAACCTTGGTTAGCCGGCACGCAGACGATGGGCATGGCGCATCTGTCGCAGACCGTTATCCCATCGTAAGCGACCGAACTGCTCCGAGAATAGTGCGGAGGAGTCCTCTGTGTGCAACAGGGTCGTTTTCGGCACCTGCCGCACCCCGCGCGGGCCGGTGCCCCGGCGGTGCGGCGGGCCGGGGATGACGTCCGAGGTCAGCCGAGCCTTCGGCGCCGCCGGCGCAGCGGATCCAGCGTTTCCCACGCTCCCCGACGGCCCCGGCCGGGCCGGGGCCGGGGACGTCCGCTGGCCATTTCGGATCTTGGTGATTATTAGGGATCAGTCAGGATCGGGGCGGTCGGCGGGCGGAAACGGTCACCGCATCGAAACGGCGATGCCGTCCAGGATGTCGTGCTCGGAGACGACCACGTCCGGCAGGCCGAGCCGGTCGACGATCCGTTCCAGCACCAGCGCGCCGGCCGTGATCACGTCCACCCGGCCCTCGTGCATGGACGGCACCGCGGCGCGCTGCTCCCGGGTCATCGCCAGCAAGTCCCTGGTCACCGCGCGTACGTCGTCGGCCGGGATCCGGGACAGGTGCACCCGGTCCCGGTCGTATTCGGGCAGGCCGAGCGCGATCGCGGCCACGGTGGTGACCGAGCCGGCCAGGCCGACCAGGCTGCGCGCGTCGCCGAGCGGGACGGTCTCGGCGGCCAGGTCGATCGCCCGGTCGATGTCCTCGCGGGCGGCGCTGACCTGGGCGGAGGTCGGCGGGTCGTCGTGCAGGTGGCGTTCGGTCAGCCGCACGCAGCCGATGTCCACGGACCGGGCCGCCTGCACCTTGTCCACGCCGACCACGAACTCGGTGGAGCCGCCGCCGATGTCGACCACCAGGAACGGCGTCGGGTAGTGCAGCGCGCCGCCATCCTGCGGGCCGGCCGCGGCCTCGGCCGCGAGCAGGGCGCCGGTGGCGCCGGTGAAGGAGAGCCCGGCCTCCTCGTCCCCGCTGATCACCTCGGGGTCCACGCCCAGCCGGGCCCGGATCCCGGCGATGAACTCGCCGCGGTTGGCCGCGTCCCGGGTGGCGCTGGTGGCCACGAAGCGGGTCTGCGCCGCGCCCAGGTCGGCGATCACCTGCGCGTACTCGTCGCACGCGGCGAAGGTGCGGACCAGGGCCTCGTCGGCGAACCGGCCGGTGGCGTCCACGCCCTGGCCGAGCCGGACGATCCGCATCCGCCGGTCCAGCTCGCGGGCCTCGCCGGTGGCCGGGTCGAGCTCGGTCACCAGGAGCCGGATCGAGTTGGTGCCGCAGTCGACCGCGGCCACGCGCTTGGTCATCGGGTTGCCTCCGGGGCCGGCGCGGCGCCGATCCGGGGATCCGGATCCGGGTGGGACGAGGGGTCGGCCGGTTCGGCCGCGGCGACGCACGATCCGGCCCGCCACCAGCGCGGCAGCAGACCCAGGGCCTCGTCGCCGAGCGGGTTGACGCCGGGTCCGGCGGCCAGGGCGTGGCCGACCAGGACGTGCAGGCACTTGACCCGGTCGGGCATCCCGCCGGCGCTCGGGAAGCCGTCGAGCACCTCGATCGCGTCCCGGCGGGCGAGGTAGTCCTCGTGCGCGGCCCGGTAGGCGGCGGCCAGTTCGGGGTCGCGGCCGAGCCGTTCGGTCATCTGCGCCATCACGCCCTCGCCCTCCAGGGTGCCGATCGCGGAGGCGGCCTTGGGGCAGGTCAGGTAGAAGAGGGTGGGGAACGGCTCGCCGGCCGGGTTGCGCTCGCTGCGCAGCCGCGGGGCGGTCTCCACCACGTCGGGGTTGCCGCAGGGGCAGCGGTGGGCGACCGCGCGCAGGCCGCGCGGCTCCCGGCCCAGCTGTGCCTGCACCGCGTCGGCGTCTCGCTGATCCACGCTACTCATGGCTCAAGACGCTACCGGATCGGGTCGGCCGTTTTCACGCGGTGATCGTGGTTACCCCGGCCGAGTGACGGCGCGGCCGAGGTTCACCGGAACGAGTGCAGGTCAGTGAGCGGAGTGCTGCGAGATGACGGAACTCGGGTCCGGCGAGGCGGTGGCGGCCGGCGCGGGCTTGGCCGACGGCGAGGCCACCGTGGACCACAGGTTCTGGTACCAGGGCTGGCCGGTCGGGCTGGGGATGCCGATCGGCTCCTGCAGGATCGAGCCGTCGGGCAGGGTGAAGCCGATCTCGCCGGGCATCACGTAGTGCAGCTGCGCCCGGGCCTGGAGCTTGACGTAGGCCGGGTCCCGCCAGTCGCTCAGCTGCGTCTGCAGCTTGGCGACCTGCTGCGCGGCCGCGGCGTTGCTCGCGTTGAGCGCGTTCAGCCGGGAGCGCTGGACCAGGTACTGCTGGAGCGGGTAGGCCACCGAGACCAGGACGACGCACAGGGCCAGCGCCAGGATCCCGGCCCGGCCGGTCAGCCGGGTGCGCGGCGGCCGGCCCTCGGGCCTGGACCGCCGGAGCGCGGCCCGCCTGCGCGCGGCCTTGCGCACGTCCCGCAGCTCGCTCGGCACCGGCGCGCTCCTCTCCGTAAAGCGCGGTGGCGCGCCCCCGGGCCGGGGACGCGCCACCCACAGTAGTACCGGCGGGGCGATTAGCCCTTGAAGCGGGGGAAGACGGAGCGGCCGGCGTAGCGGGCCGCGTCGTCGAGCTCCTCCTCGATCCGCAGCAGCTGGTTGTACTTGGCCACCCGGTCCGAGCGGGCCGGGGCGCCGGACTTGATCTGGCCGCAGTCGGTGGCCACGGCCAGGTCGGAGATCGTGGTGTCCTCGGTCTCGCCCGAGCGGTGGCTCATCATGCAGCGGTAGCCCGAGCGCTGGGCCAGGGAGACCGCGTCGAAGGTCTCGGTCAGGGTGCCGATCTGGTTGACCTTCACCAGCAGCGCGTTGGCCTGGCCGCCGGCGATGCCCTTGGCCAGGCGCTCCGGGTTGGTCACGAACAGGTCGTCGCCGACCAGCTGGACCAGGGAGCCGAGCTGCTCGGTGGCGTGCTTCCAGCCGTCCCAGTCCTCCTCGGAGTGCCCGTCCTCGATCGAGACCAGCGGGTAGCTGCCGAGCAGGTCCGCGTAGTACGCGGTCAGGTCGGCCGAGGAGAGCTTGGAGCCCTCGAACTGGTAGACGCCGTCCTTGTACAGCTCGGTCGCGGCCACGTCCAGGGCCAGGGCGATGTCGGTGCCGGGGGTGTAGCCGGCCTTCTCGATCGCCTCCAGGATCAGGTCCAGGGCGGCCCGGTTGGACTCCAGGTTCGGGGCGAAGCCGCCCTCGTCGCCCAGGCCGGTGGACAGGCCGCGGCCCTTGAGCACCGACTTGAGCGCGTGGTAGGTCTCCGCGCCCCAGCGCAGGGCTTCGCCGTAGGTCTCCGCGCCGATCGGCGCGATCATGAACTCCTGGATGTCGACGTTCGAGTCCGCGTGCGCGCCGCCGTTGATGATGTTCATCATCGGCACCGGCAGCAGGTGCGCATTCGGGCCGCCGAGGTAGCGGAACAGGGGCAGCTCGGCCGACTCGGCCGCCGCCTTGGCCACGGCCAGGGACACGCCCAGGATGGCGTTGGCGCCGACCCGGGACTTGTTCGCGGTGCCGTCCAGGGTGATCATCTCCTGGTCGATCAGCCGCTGCTCGTGCGAGTCGTAGCCGATCAGGGCGGCGCCGATCTCGTCCAGCACGGCCAGCACGGCCTTGGTCACGCCCTTGCCGTTGTACCGCTCGTTGTCCCCGTCGCGCAGCTCCACCGCCTCGAACGCGCCGGTGGACGCACCGGAGGGCACCGCGGCCCGGGCCACCACGCCGTCGTCGAGAGCCACTTCGACCTCGACGGTGGGGTTGCCGCGGGAGTCCAGGATCTCCCGCGCGCCGACTGCTTCGATGGACGCCACGTACGTCCTCCTTCATAAGATCTTCGCTGAGTTTGCCGTCACCCAGACTAGTGCTTGTCCGGCGACGGGCACGACCTGTCCGTAAACTCGCCGGTAACCTGGCCCGGATCATGTCGCCGGGAGCGGGAATCCGCAGGTCGGCCGGGTGGAGCGCGGTGTCTGGGCCCTGCCGCGGCGGGCGTGCCCGGCGGGTGCGGACCCGCTGGCCACCGATCTGCCGACCGCATACCTCTTTCGTCTGCGGTGGGCCGCGGCGTGCGGCCAGGCGCCACCGATCAGCCGTTTCGCCGCGCCAGAATCCGGCACAACTCGTCCAGGTACTCGGCCGCCGCGGCCGCCTCGACCGCGCCGATCCGCCGGTACAGGGCCAGGGCCGTGCGCTGGTCGGCCAGGGCGCGGTCCGGGTCCCCGAGCAGGTCGGCGCAGTGCGCCATGCCCTCCAGGGCCCGCGCCTGTTCCATCGGGTTGTCCAGGTCGCGGGCGTGCGGCAGGTTCTCCCGGTACAGCGGCAGGGCGCGGTCCGGCCCGTCGGTCTCGGCCACCAGCGCGGCGATGTTGTTGAGCACCTCGATCTCGGACTGGCGCAGCCCGAGCTCGCGGTCGGTGGCCAGGGCCTGTCGGTACAGCTGTGCGGCGGTCTGCGGCCGGCCGGCCGCCTGGTAGGCCCGGCCCAGGTCGGCCTGCACGCTGGCCTGGCCGTGCCGGTTGTCCAGGTCCTTGAACAGGGCCAGGGCCTGTTCCAGCAGTTCGGCCGCGGCCTGGTGCTCGCCGGTGGCCAGCCGCAGCCGGCCCAGCTCCCAGACCGTGGCGGCCTCGTTGAGCCGGTAGCCGAAGTCCCGCAGGATCACCAGGGCCTGTTCCAGCAGCCGCGCGGCGGTCGGGAACGGGCCGGTCAGCACGCGCAGCCGGCCCAGCTCGGTCAGCGCGGAGGCCTCGCCGAGCCGGTGCCCGGACCGGGCGCAGATCTCCCGGCACTCCTCCAGCAGGTCCGCGGCCACCGCCAGGTCCCCGGTGGCGATCCGGACCCGGCCCAGCTCCCACAGCGCGTTGGCCCGGCCGAGCCGGTCGCCGACCTCGTGGTAGATCTGTCCGGCCTGTTCCAGCTGTTCGGCCGCGACGGCCAAGTCCCCGCCGAGCAGCTGGACGCGGCCGAGTTCGGTGTGCACGTTCGCCTCGCCGAGCCGGTCGCCGAGCTGCCGGAACAGCGCCAGGCTCTGGTCCAGCAGCTCGACCCCGCCCGGGGCGCCGGCGGACTCGCGCAGCCGGCCGACCATCCACAGCGCGTTCGCCTCGCCCTGCCGGTCGCCCAGGGCCTGGTAGAGCTCCAGGGCGCGTTCGTTCAGGCCCAGCGCCGCCGCCGCGTCGCCGGTGGACTGCCGGGCGCGGGCCAGGTCGTACAGGGCGGTGGCCTCGCCGAGCCGGTCGCCGAGCTCCCGGGCCGCCGCCGCCGCAGCCTGGTGCAGCGCCGCCGCCTGCGCCCACGGGCCCTCCTGCTGGAGGAAGGAGGCGGTCGCGGCGGTCAGCGCGACCACGCGGGCCGGCCGGCCGCGGGCGGCGGCGTGGGCGATCGCGGCGGTCAGGTTGTCGCGTTCGGCCCGCATCCAGGCCAGCGCCCCGGCCCGGTCGGTCAGGCAGGGCACCGCCGCGGGCGGGGTGGCGGCCGAGGGCGCGAGGACCCGGGTGTGCCGGGCCAGGAAGCGGTCGGCGTCCCGGGCGGTGTACTCGTAGTAGTCCAGCAGCCGGTCCGTCACGCCGTCGCGGTCCTCGGCCGGGTCGTCGGCGCCCAGCGAGCGGGCGTACAGGCGGACCAGTTCGTGGAACCGGTAGCGCTCCTCGCAATGTTGGGTCAGAAGATTGTGGTCGACCAGGGTCTCCAGCAGGCGCAGGGCCGTGGTCAGGCCGATGCCGGCGACGGCGGCCGCCACGCGGGGGTCGAAGTCCGGGCCGGGGATCTGGCCGAGCAGGCGGAACAGGCGCTGTTCGTCGGCCGCCAGGTCCTGGTACGAGCGGTCGAAAACCGTGGCCAGGCCTTGTTCTTCGTCTCCCAGGCGGTCCAGCCGGCCGTTGTCGTCGCGCAGCTGGCCGACCACGTCCTCGATCCGCAGGCCCTGGTGCCGGCGCAGCCGCGCGGCGGCGATCTGGACGGCCAGCGGCATCCGGCCGCACAGCTCGACCAGCTCGGCCACCGCGGGGTGGTGCGCCGGGATCCGGCCGGGGCCGGCCACCTTGTGCGCCAGGGCGATCGCGTCCTCGGCGGTCAGCACGTCCAGGGCCAGCCAGTGCGCGTCGTCCAGGCCGGGCAGGCGTCTTCGGCTGGTGATCAGGACCAGGCAGCCGGGGCCGCCGGGCAGCAGCGGGCGCACCTGCGCGGCCGAGCCCGCGTTGTCCAGGATGATCAGGGTCCTGGTTCCGGCCAGCCGGTCCCGGTAGAACGCCGCGCGTTCGCCGAGGTCGGCCGGGATCAGTTGCGGGGGAACGCCGCGGGAGCGCAGCAGCCGGTCCAGGCCCTCCTCCGCGGTCAGCGCCTCGGCGCCCGAGGTGTAGCCGCGCAGGTCCAGAAACAGCCGGCCGTCAGGGAACTGATCGCGGACCCGGTGCGCCGCGTGGACGGCCAGTGAGGTCTTGCCAATCCCGCCCATCCCGTCGATCGCCGAGATCAGCACCATCCCGGCGTCGTTGCCCTCCGGGGCTTGGCGGACCAGGGCCATCAGCCGGTCCAGTTCCCGCTCGCGGCCGGTGAAGGCCCGGGTGTCGGCCGGCAGCCGGGAGCCCTTGTCGTCGAGCCCTGTTTCGTTCCGGTCCGCGTCGGAGGGCGCGGCCAGGCCGGGATCGGCGTTGAGGATCCGGCCGTGCAGCCGCCGGATCGCGACGGACGGCTGCGCGCCGAGTCCCTGGGCCAGCCGCCGGCGCAGCCGCTGGAACACCTCCAGCGCCTCGGCCTGCCGGTCCGCGCGGTACAGGGCGAGCATCAGCTGCCGGTGGAAGCCCTCGCGCAGCGGGTGTTCGGCCACCAGGCTGCCCAGCTCGCCGATCAGCTCTCGATGACGGCCGAGTTCGAGGTCTGCCTCGATCCGGTCGCCCAGGGCCCGCAGCCGGGTCCGGGCCAGCCGGCGCAGGCCGCGGTGCCCGGCCAGGCCGGGCACGTCGGCCGCCGGGTCCCCGCGCCACAGGGCCAGCGCGGCGCCGAGGTCCGCCGACGCCCGGTCCCAGTCCCCGGACTGCGCGGCCAGCCGGCCGCTGACGGTCAGCCCGGCGAACACGTCCAGGTCCAGCTCCCCGGGCCGGACCTCGATCAGGTAGCCGGGCGCGACGGCCCGGATCCGCGCGCCGCCCTCCTCGCCGAGCAGCCGGCGCAGCCGCATCACGTGGTTCTGCAGCGAGGCGGTGACCGAGGCCGGCGGCTCGCCGCCCCACAGGACCTCGATCAGGGTCTGCACCGGGACGATGGTGTTCGCGTGCAGCAGCAGGGCGGCCAGCACGGTGCGCGGCATCGCGGAGTTCATCTCCACCAGGGCGCCGTCGCGCTCGACCACGACCGTGCCCAGCAGGCCGAATCGCATATCAGCTCCTGTACTGCGCAACCCCGGGAGCAGCGGCCGGCCCGGGCAGCACGTGTCAATTCCCTGACGGCCTGGGCCGCGCCGGCCGCATCCGCGGACGCGCCCACCGTACCACCGGTCCCCGTTTAGATCAGGAGGCTTCTACGATAACCCACCGGCGGGTCCGGACGTCCGCCGCGATGGTCACGAGCGGGTCAAAGCTCGGGAAACGCCGCGCGACCTGCGGTGATATCGAGCACTGATGGCCGGGTCGGACCGCCGACCGATCGGCCGGGCAGCGCCCAGACCGCCGGGTCCGATCCCCTGCCCAGGCAGGAGAAAACCCAAGATGATCAGGCCACGAATACCGGCAGCTCGCGCAGTCCGCGCATGATCAGGCCGGAGTGGTAGTGCAGCTCCTCGGCCGGGACGGCGAGCGCGATGTCCGGGAACCGGGCCAGCAGGCGCTCGAACGCGATCCGGCCCTCCAGCCGGGCCAGCGGGGCGCCGAGGCAGAAGTGGATCCCGTGGCCCAGGGCCAGGCTCGCGCCCTCGTCCCGGGTCAGGTCCAGCTGGTCCGGGTCGGTGAACCGGGCCGGGTCGCGGTCGGCCGCGGCCAGCACCGCCAGGACCGGTTCGCCGGCCGGGATCAGCACTCCGCCGACGGTGACCGGCTCGGTGGTGAACCGCCAGGTGGCGAACTCGACCGGGCCGTCGTAGCGCAGCAGTTCCTCGACCGCGCCGCCGAGCAGCCCGGGGTCGGCGATCAGGGCGGCCAGCTCTTTGGGATGTCGCAACAGGGCGAAGGCCCCGTTTCCTACCAAATTGACCGTGGTCTCGAAACCGGCGAACAGGATGATGAACGCCATCGCGGCGGCCTCGTCCTCGGTCAGGTGCTCGCCGTGGTCGGTGGCCCGGATCAGGTCGGACAGCAGGTCACCGGAAAGGTCTGACCTCTTCTTGTGGATCAGCGCGCGCAGGTAGCCGCGGATCTGCTTGACCGACTTGCCCACCCCGCCGCGCGGGCCCTGCCGGCCGGCCGTGCCCAGCGCCCATTCGTGGAAGATGGCCCGGTCCTCGGCGGGCACGCCGAGCAGTTCGCAGATCACCACGATCGGCAGCGGGAAGGCGTAGGCGCGGATCAGGTCCACCGGGCCGGACGGGTCGAAACCGTCCAGCAGGCCGTCGGCGATCCGGGTGATCTGCGGCGCGAAGTCGGCGATCCGGCGCGGGGTGAAGGCCTTGGCGACCAGCCGGCGCAGCCGGGTGTGGTCGGGCGGGTCGATGTTCAACAGGTGCGCGGCCACCCCCGAGCG
This sequence comes from Actinocrinis sp., assembly GCA_035943635.1. Taxonomy (GTDB): domain Bacteria; phylum Actinomycetota; class Actinomycetes; order Streptomycetales; family Catenulisporaceae; genus DASZBX01. The sequence continues at coordinate 26,535 of DASZBX010000131.1, forward strand.
GTGTTCCCCGGGAATGCCGGTACGCCCCGGCCGCCAGCCGGGGTACGAGGTCGCGGCGTTCTTCGACAGCCGCGGGTCGGCCAGCACGGCCCTGGCGTCCTCGTAGCGGGTCACCAGGTACGCTTCGACCCCGTTCGGCAGGGTGGCCCGGTGCACCGGCGAGTGCCGCCGCAGCCACCCGTACGCCGGGTACGGGTCGTCGACGAAGGCCCGGCTGAAGAGCGCGGGGGCCGGACCGCCCACGCCGGGGTCCGGCATGCGGTCGGTCGCGCTCTGGCCGGGCGTCGGGTCGACGGTTACGGCTGGACCGGGGTGGTCTGCGGGACCGGGATCGTGTCGGTCACCGGCACGGCCGCGGCCACCTTGTTCTCCACGGCCGGGGCGGCCGTGGTCTGGGCCTGGCCGTCCTGGGCTCCGGCCCGCAGCTCGGACTTGAAGATCCGCAGCGACTGGCCCATGGAGCGGGCCGCGCCGGGCAGCTTGGCCGAGCCGAACAGCAGGACCGCCACACCGAGGATGAGGACGATGTGCCAGCCTTCGAGGGCGCCTTTGAACATGATCGGTACTCCTACACCTATGGGGTCACTGGGGCGATTCGACCCGGTACGGTACCCAGAGTAACCCGACTACGGGGATCAGTGGGAGCCCTCCTGAGCCACAATCTCGCCGCGAAGCTCGCGCGACCTCGCCCGCAGGGCCGCCTCCGGGTCCACGCCGAGCGACCTGGCGTGCGCCGCGACGGCCAGCAGCAGCGTGCCGACCGCCGCCTGATCCGTCACGGTCGCCGAGATTTCCGCTGGCAGAGACGGTACGGTCACCTGCACGCCACCCGTCGCGGCCCGCTTGAGCAGTTTGTCCGCCAGGGACAGGGCCGGCTGGGCCAGCGGCACCCCCTCCACCACAGAGGTCCGACCTTTTTCGGCCGCCTTCAGCTGTTCCCAGTTCGCCTCGACGTCCGCGGCCCCGTCCACCTGCAGGTCTCCGAAGACGTGCGGGTGCCGGCTGATCAGCTTCTGCGCGATCCCCTCGGCCACCTCGTCGATGCCGAACGGGTCGTCCGGGTGCTCCTGGGCGATCCGGGCGTGGAACACCGCCTGGAACAGCAGGTCGCCGAGTTCCTCGCGCAGCGCGTCCCGGCCCTCGCCCGGCTCCTCCAGGTCGCCGTCCTCGATCGCCTCGACGGTCTCGTAGGCCTCTTCCAGCAGGTACTTGACCAGCGAGGCGTGGGTCTGCTGGCCGTCCCAGGGGCAGCCGCCGGGCGAGCGCAGCCGGTCCATCACCGCGACCACGTCCATCAGCTTGGCCCCGGGCAGGTCGTAGCTGCCCGGCAGCAGTTCCAGCTCGATCTCCCCGCCGCCGGTCAGGTGCCGGCCGAGCGCGCGGACGAGGTCCTGCTCGCCGGTCGGATCGGCCAGCCAGACCACGGTCTGCCCGGCCTCGGCCTCGGCCAGCAGCTCGGCCGCCACCTCGCCCGGCTCACCCTCGATCAGCTCGATCTGCACGTCCACGTCGTCGAGGTGGTCGAGCACCGGGTGCTCCTCGCTGCCCGCGTGCACCCGCACGTCCGGCTCGGTCAGCAGCCGCCAGACGGCCGCCGAGACCAGCCCCGGCGCGACGCGCGGGGAGAACGGGACGAGCACGATTCGACCTGTAGCCATGCGGCCTAAGCTACAGGAGCCCGAACCGCCCGCCGGACCGCGGATATCCGGCCATCGCGCCGTTTCCCACCAAATTGACCGGCGCCTCGAATCCAGCGAACAAGATGATGAACGGCATCGCCTACATCAGCAGCACCGAGTCGATCAGCTCCCGGCACCAGGTGAGCAGCTCCAGCCCGGTGACCGGCTGGCCGCCGATCCGGGCGGTCATCGGCTTGGGCACCAGGATCAGGTCGGTGGGCGCGTTCTTGGCCAGGCTCTTGGGGTAGACCCGCTGGAGCCGCAGCAGCTGGGACTCGCGCAGCGTCACCGGGGTGAACTTCACGTAGTTGCCCTGCATCACGATGTCGGTCAGCCCGGCCGAGCGGGCGTGCGCGCGGAACAGCGCCACGGCGAGCAGGTTGCCGACCGGTTGGGGCAGCTGGCCGTAGCGGTCCACGAGTTCGTCGTGCACGGTGACCACGTCCGCCTCGGCCATGATCGAGGCGATCCGGCGGTAGGCCTCCAGCCGCAGCCGTTCGTCCGGCACCCACTCGTGCGGGATGTGCGCGTCGATCGGCAGGTCGACCCGGACGTCCACCTGGACCTGCTCCACCTCGCCGGCCGCGTTCGCCCGGTATTCGGCCACCGCCTCGCCGACCATCCGGATGTAGAGGTCGAAGCCGACCCCCTCGATGTGCCCGGACTGCTCGCCGCCGAGCAGGTTGCCCGCGCCGCGGATCTCCAGGTCCTTCATCGCCACGTACATGCCCGCGCCCAGGTCCGTGTGCTGGGCGATGGTGGCCAGGCGTTCGTGCGCGGTCTCGGTCAGCGGCTTCTCCGGCGGGTACAGGAAGTACGAATAAGCCCGCTCGCGCCCCCGGCCGACCCGGCCGCGCAGCTGGTGCAGCTGGGACAGGCCGAAGTTGTCCGCCCGCTCGACGATCAGGGTGTTGGCGTTGGGGATGTCGATCCCGGACTCGACGATCGTGGTGCACACCAGCACGTCGAACTCGCGGTTCCAGAAGTCCACGATCAGCTTCTCCAGCGCGTGCTCGTTCATCTGGCCGTGCGCGATCGCGATCCGGGCCTCGGGCACCAGGCCGCGCAGTTTCGCGGCCGCCCGGTCGATCGACTCGACCCGGTTGTGGATGTAGAAGACCTGGCCCTCGCGCAGCAGTTCGCGCCGGATCGCCGCGCCGATCTGCTTCTCGTCGTAGCCGCCGACGAAGGTGAGCACCGGGTGCCGTTCCTCCGGCGGGGTCTGGATCGTGGACATCTCCCGGATGCCGGTGACCGCCATCTCCAGGGTCCGCGGGATCGGGGTGGCCGACATGGTCAGCACGTCCACGTTGGCCCGCATCTGCTTGAGGTGCTCTTTGTGTTCGACGCCGAACCGCTGCTCCTCGTCCACGATCACCAGGCCGAGGTCCTTGAACCTGGCCTCCTTGGAGAACAGCCGGTGGGTGCCGATCACCACGTCGACCGTGCCGTCGGCCATCCCGCGCAGCACCTCCGCGGACTCCTTCTCGGTCTGGAACCGGGACAGGGCCCTGATGGCCACCGGGAACTGGCCGTAGCGCTCGGCGAAGGTGGAGAAGTGCTGCTGCACCAGCAGGGTGGTCGGCACGAGTACCGCCACCTGCTTGCCGTCCTGGACCGCCTTGAACGCCGCCCGGACCGCGATCTCGGTCTTCCCGTAGCCGACGTCGCCGCAGATCAGCCGGTCCATCGGGACGGTCTTCTGCATGTCCTCCTTGACCTCCTCGATGCAGGCGAGCTGGTCCGGGGTCTCGACGTAGGGGAAGGCGTCCTCCAGTTCGCGCTGCCAGGGGGTGTCCGGGGAGAAGGCGTAGCCGGGCGCGGCCTGCCGGGCCGAGTAGAGCTTGATCAGGTCGGCCGCGATCTCCTTGACCGCCTTGCGGGCCCGGCTCTTCGCCTTCTGCCAGTCCGCCCCGCCGAGCCGGTGCACGCTCGGCGCCTCGCCGCCGACGTACTTCGTCACCTGTTCCAGCTGGTCCGTCGGCACGAACAGCCGGTCGCCGGGCTGGCCGCGCTTGCTGGCGGCGTACTCGATCACGAGGTACTCGCGGGTGGCTCCGGCCACGGTCCGCTGCACCATCTCCACGTAGCGGCCGACGCCGTGCGCCTCGTGCACCACGAAGTCCCCGGTGCGCAGTTGCAGCGGGTCGACCATGTTGCGCCGGCGCGAGGGCATCCGGCGCATGTCCTTGGTGCCGGACCGCTGGCCGGCGATGTCGGTCTCGGTCAGCACCACGCTGCGGGCCCGGGCCGAGACGAAGCCGTGCTCCACCGAGCCGGTGGTGACCTGGACCAGGCCGCGTTCCAGGTCCCCGGGCAACTCGGTCTCCAGCCGGGCGCCGAGGTCCGCGGCGGCCAGCACCTCGACCAGCCGGGTGGCCGAGCCGGGGCCCTCGGTCAGCAGGGACACGCTCCAGCCCTCGCGCAGCCAGGCCCGCATGTCGCCGAGGGCCCGGGCGGTCTCGCCGCGGTACTCCGGGGCCGCCTCGATCTCCAGGGTCTCCGCGTCGTCGGTCTCCAGCACCACGGCCGGCGCGGCCGGGTCGGCCGGGTCCGCAGCGAACTCGGACAGCCCGGTGTCCACGGTGAACGAGCTGACGGACCACCAGGGCAGGCCGCGGCCGCGGGCCGCCTCGCGCACCTCGGCCAGCGAGTGCAGCGAGGCCGCGCCCAGGTCGATCGGGGTCTGCCCGCCGCCGGCCGCCGCGGCCCAGGAGGCGTCCAGGAACTCCTGCGAGGTGCGCACCAGGTCCGCCGCCCGGGTCCGGACCCGCTCGGGATCGCAGACCACGACGTGGGTGTCCGGCGGCAGCACGTCGACCAGCAGCTCCATCCGGTCCACCAGGACCGGGGCGAGCGACTCCATCCCCTCCACCGCCTGGCCCTCGCCGATCTTGTCGAACAGCTCGGCCAGGGCCGGGAACTCGGCCGCGTAGGCCTTGGCCCGCTTGCGCACCGGCTCGGTCAGCAGCAGCTCGCGGCAGGGCGGGGCCCACAGGCCGTGCTGGCTGATCTCCAGCGAGCGCTGGTCGGCCACCTTGAAGTAGCGGATCTCCTCGACCGAGTCGCCCCAGAACTCGATCCGCAGCGGGTGCTCCTCGGTCGGCGGGAACACGTCCAGGATCCCGCCGCGCACGGCGAAGTCCCCGCGCTTCTCCACCAGGTCCGTGCGCAGGTACGCGGCCGAGGCCAGCCGGGCCACCAGGTCCTCGAGCTCGATCTCGTCCCCGGCCCGGACCCTGACCGGAACCAGTTCGCCCAGCCCGGCCACCTGGGGCTGGAGCACGGCCCGGATCGGGGCGACCACGATCCGCGGCGCGCCGGACTCGGCCGTGTCGCCCGGATGGGCCAACCGGCGCAGTACCGCCAGGCGTCGGCCGACCGTGTCGGACCGGGGCGAGAGCCGCTCGTGCGGGAGGGTCTCCCAGGCCGGGAACCGGGCCACCGCGTGCTCGCCGAGCAGCGAGCCGAGCGCGGCCGCGAGTTCCTCGGTCTCCCGGCCGGTCGCGGTCACCGCCAGCACGGTCCGCCCGGCCTGGCCGGCCAGCGCGGCCAGCACGTAGGGCCGCAGCCCGGGCGCGGCGACCAGGTCCAGCCGGGGCCGGGTGCCGGCCCGGGCCGCCTGCACCGCCGCGGCCACCGCGGGGTCGTGGGCGAAGGCCCCCAGCAGGCCGGCCAGCCGGCCGGCCGGATGAGCTGTTGCCATGGAGGGCTCCTGGAGTTCTGGCCGTACGGCGGGGAACGGACCGGCGGGAAAACAGGCGTCTGCGGCGCGCGCGCACGCCGAACGACCCCCGAAAGAGCACCGGGCGTCACTACGGACGGGGGTTGTCTTCTAGACTACGCACTATCGCTGACACGGGCGGTCCGGCGGATCTCCCGCGGAAGGTGTCAGGCCTGGCGGCCGGATCGGCGCAAATACACCGGAACGGCCTTCCCGCCTATCGCAGACCCGCCCTGGCCGGGTACGGTCTGTGGTGAAGCCGGATCGACTTGGTGGAGACAACTGACGATGACGCAAGGATCGAGCGTGGGAGCGCCGGCGTTGAGCGCCATACCCAACGGCCAGCTCGCCGGCCGCCTCATCGAGTTCAGCGACCCGATGCTGGATGAGCGCTTTCCGCGGGGCGTCTATCTGAACCTGCACGGGTACCCGGACTTCTCGGTCTACGCGCGGATGGCCGTGCAGATCGCGGACCCGCCGTCCGGGCTGTCCGCGGACGAGATCCGGGTCACCGACCTGCTCGCGGCGAACCTGATCGGCCTGCGCAGCGGGGACGCCCTGTGGCAGCAGGGCCGTCCGCCGACGGTCACCCCGGACGGCTGGACCTGGGTGCACGAGGCCCGGACCCGGCGACTGTTCCTGGTCCCGGTGGAGCTGAACGCCTCGTTCCGCCACCACGGCGGCGTGGCCACCCTGAACGTGGACCGGTCCAAGACCGGCCTGCTCCAGGAGGGCATGCTCGAACCGGTGGCGTTCGAGCGCTCGGGCGCGGTGCCGGAGGAGGACCTGGCCCGGCTGGAGTCGCAGCTCGGCTTCCCGCTGCCGGTGTCCTACCGCCGGTTCCTCGGCGGCACCGACGGCGGCCGCCCGCTGGGCCCGGCGGTCAATCTGGCCTGCGGGTTCATCATCGACAACTGGCTGTTCGGGCTGCGCCGGGACAACCCGTTCCAGGAGCTGATCCGGGCCAACGCCACCCTCTACGACCGGTTCACCGAGGAGTACCTCGGGATCGGCTACGTGCAGGGCGGGATGCTGGCGCTGAAGATCCGGGGCGGGGACCTGGGCTCGGTCTGGTACTTCGACGACGACGACATCCGGGACCACGACCAGCGCGACGCGGCCTCGGTCTGCGCCGACCTGCTGATCCGGGTGGGCAACGACTTCGACGACTTCGCCCGGCACCTGGTGTCGGTGCCGGCCCAGTTCCACGAGATCGCCGACTCCGCGGTCAGCAGCGGGCACGCCACCCAGGTCTCCGACCTGCCCTACCTCGGTTCGGCCCTGCCGGACCACCTGCGCCGGCGGCGCTAGTGCCGTGGCCGGGAACGTTTACCCCTTCCCGGCTCTATGCATCCCGCCTGGCTGCGGACCGGGATGCGCCCACGGACGACCGAGTACGAGGGCGATCCCGTTCCTTGCCAGGCGGGATGCATAGAGCCGGGAAGGGGCAAACGTTCCCGGCCACGGCACTAGCCCGACGGGAGCGTCCGGCTCTGCGGAGCCGGACGGTTTCTCCGGCCGCGGCGTAGGCCGGAAGGGGGCGCACGGGAGCGTTCGGCCGCCGGGGGCGGCGCCCCGCCGGACCGCCGACCAGCGATCGGTGTCCGGATATTGCCGGCACTGCTCCGGCTGATCAGACGAACAGTGCCTTGACCTGGGCGGCGACACAATCGAGGTGGTCGCAGGACTGTCTCACCTGTCGGCCGGGTAACGACAGTGTGACCTTCGCCGCATACGATATCGGTGTACACCGGACAGCGTGGTCCGCCGCAGCCGAGTTCCACACACCTGCCGAGGATGGCCATGTCACAACCGGATGAGCGCCGTGCTGCCGTTGCCCCTTCCCCCGCGGTCTCCGACGACCCCCTGCCCGACGCGGCCCTGCGGGCCGACATCAAGTCCCTGGGCGAACTCCTCGGCCGCACCCTGGTGCGCCAGGAGGGCCAGGACCTGTTCGACCTGGTCGAGGAAGTACGCGCCCTGACCCGGTCGGACGACCCGACCGCGGCCGAGCGCGCGGCCGCGCGGCTGGCCGAGATCGACCTGCCCACCGCGATCCGCCTGGTCCGGGCCTTCTCCAGCTTCTTCTACCTGGCCAACGTGACCGAGCAGGCGCACCGCGGCCGGGCCTTCCAGGCCCAGCGGCTGACCATCGGGTCCTGGCTGGCCCGGACGGTGGACCAGATCGCCGAGGCGATCGAGGACCCGGAGTCCAAGGTCACCCGGGAGCGGGTGCAGGAGGTGGTCTCCTACCTCTCGATCCGGCCGGTCTTCACCGCCCACCCGACCGAGGCGGCCCGCCGGACCATCCTGGCCAAGCTGCGCCAGATCGCCCTGCTGCTGGACCAGAACCCGTTCCAGCAGAACACCGACCCGGTGATCCGCCGCCGGGCCGAGCGCCGGCTGGAGGAGCTGGTCGAGTCGCTCTGGCAGACCGACGAGCTGCGGGTGGCCCGGCCCGAGCCGACCGACGAGGCCCGCAACGCGCTGTACTACCTGGACGAGCTGCACGCCAACGCGGTCCCGGACGTGCTCGACGCGCTGGCCGCGGAGCTGGAGCGGGTGGACGTGCGGCTGCCGGTGGACGCCCGGCCGCTGTCCTTCGGCAGCTGGATCGGCGGGGACCGGGACGGCAACCCGAACGTGACCCCGCAGCTGACCCTGGAGATCCTGGCCCTGCAGCACGAGCGGGCCATCGACGACGCGCTGAAGCTGGTCGAGCAGCTGCGCAGCTCGCTGTCCACCTCGGTCCGGATCGCGCACATCTCGCCGGAGCTCGAGGCCTCGGTGGCCGCCGACCTGGCCGTGCTGACCGACATCGCGCCGCGGTACAAGCGGCTGAACCAGGAGGAGCCGTACCGGCTCAAGGCCACCTGCGTGCGGCAGAAGCTGGTCAACACCCGCAAGCGGATCGCCAAGCAGCGCCCGCACGTGCCGGGGCAGGACTACCTCAACGGCGGCGAGCTGGTGGCCGACCTGGTGCTGATGCGCGATTCGCTGCTGGCCGACCGCGGCGGCCTGATCGCCCGCGGTTCACTCGACCAGGTGATCCGCACGGTGTCCGCGTTCGGCCTGCACCTGGCCACCCTGGACGTGCGCGAGCACGCCGACGCGCACCACCACGCGGTCGGCCAGCTGATCGACCGGCTCGGCGACGAGGCCTGGCGGTACGAGGACATGCCGCGCGACTACCGCAGCTCGGTGCTGGCCAAGGAGCTGCGCTCGCGCCGGCCGCTGGCCCAGCTGCCCCCGGCCGTGCACCGCGAGCCGGACGCGGCCAAGGCCACCCCGCTGCTGGACGAGGCCGGGGCCAAGACCTTCGGCATCTTCACCGCGATCAAGGAGGGGATGAGCCGGTTCGGGCCCGAGGTGATCGAGAGCTACATCATCTCGATGTGCCGGGGCGCCGACGACGTCTACGCCGCGGTGCTGCTGGCCCGGGAGGCCGGGCTGATCGACCTGCGCGGGGACCTGGCCATGATCGGCTTCGTGCCGCTGCTGGAGACGGTCGAGGAGCTGCGCCAGGCCGACACGATCCTGAACGAGCTGCTCAACGACCCGTCGTACCGCAAGCTGGTCCGGCTGCGCGGGGACGTGCAGGAGGTGATGCTCGGCTACAGCGACTCGAACAAGGACGCCGGGATCACCACCAGCCAGTGGGAGATCCACCTGGCCCAGCGCAAGCTGCGCGACGTGGCGCACCGGCACGGGATCCGGCTGCGGCTGTTCCACGGCCGCGGCGGCACCGTCGGCCGCGGCGGCGGCCCGACCCACGAGGCGATCCTGGCCCAGCCCTGGGGCACCCTGGAGGGCGAGATCAAGGTCACCGAGCAGGGCGAGGTGATCTCGGACAAGTACGCCCTGCCGGCCCTGGCCCGGGAGAACCTGGAACTGACCGTGGCGGCCACCCTGGAGGCCTCGGTGCTGCACCTGGGCCCGCGGCAGAGCCCGCAGGCGCTGGCCCGGTGGACCGCCAGCATGACCGGGATCTCGGCCGCCGCGTTCCAGCGCTACCGGCAGCTGACCGACGACCCGGACCTGCCGGCCTACTTCCTGGCCTCCACCCCGGTGGACCAGCTCGGCGACCTGCACCTGGGTTCGCGCCCGTCCCGGCGGCCGGACTCCTCGGCCGGGCTCGGCGGGCTGCGGGCCATCCCGTGGGTGTTCGGCTGGACCCAGTCCCGGCAGATCGTGCCCGGCTGGTTCGGCGTGGGCACCGGCCTGGCCTCGGCCTTCGCCGAGGGGCAGGAGGAGGTGCTGGCCGAGATGTACGAGCAGTGGCACTTCTTCCGCAACTTCCTGTCCAACGTCTCGATGACCCTGGCCAAGACCGACCTGCGGATCGCCGGGCTGTACGTGGACCAGCTGGTGCCGGAGAAGCTGCGGCCGCTGTTCGACCTGATCAAGGAGGAGCACGACCTGACCGTGCAGCAGGTGCTGCGGCTGACCGGCCAGGACGAGCTGCTCGGCGAGGACCCGGTGCTCTCCCGCACCCTGCGGATCCGGGACAGCTACCTGGACCCGATCTCCTACCTCCAGGTGGCCCTGCTCAAGCGGCAGCGGGACGCGGTCGAGGGCGGCGAGGGGGCCAACCCACTGCTGGCCCGGGCGCTGCTGCTGACGGTCAACGGCGTGGCCGCCGGACTGCGCAACACCGGCTGATCCGGCCGCCGTCCAGACCGCGCCGGCCGGTGGCCTCCACCGGCCGGCGCGGTGCTTTCCGCGGGCCGCCGCGGCGGGCCGGTCAAGGCCGGGCCGGCAAAGACTGCGCTGCTTACCCGGGCTGTCCCGGGGCCAAACATGATCGGTTGTCCACGGCCTGTGGATGAATTCTGTGGATAACCCGCCCGCTGAGCCGGGACAGGCGTAACACAATGCGTATTGTCTCCACAGCTTGTGGATAACCACACATCCGGCCTAGCACAATGACCGCGCGGCCCTGGGAGCACTTCGCCCGTTCAGCGGCGGCCGAATGCGCCCGATACTCCCTCCGGGCAAGTCGCAGGCCTTGACCGGCCGCCACAGGGACGCTAACCGCCCGCCTGGATCACGCGCGCCCGCCACCGGGTTGGGATCGACAAGCGTGCGATGACTGCGGATCCGCCTAACGCAATGACCGTTCCAGCGGTCCCCCGACCGCTCGGCAGGCCGCTGGACAAGCCACTGATCCACTCGGCACAAGTCTGCTCCACGGCACCGGCGGTGGCCCGGATTCCCCGCTCTGGGCAGGTAATCCGGGCCGGAGCCGGATCAGAGCTGGTTCGCGTTGATGTTGCTCAGGTCCAGGCCGTCCGCAGTGGCCAGGGCGCTGTTCCAGAGCGTGGCCGCGGCGGTCTTGAACCGGGTCGCGTCCCCGTCCGCGCGCACCGCGGTCGCGTAGCTCGCGTCCTTCTTCGACGGCGCCTTGCAGTTCGTGGTCCCGGCCGAGGCCAGGTCCGTGGCGATCTGCGCGTAGGCCGAGTCCGAGGTGGCCGAGGCGGTCCAGGCCTGGGCCAGGTCGGATACCACCTCGCTGCCGCTGGGCAGCTTGGACACGTCCAGCTTGGCCACCGCGGTGGCCTGGGCGGTGCGGGACTTGGCGGTGGCCTGCAGCGAGGTGGCGTCGGCCGCCAGCTGCGCGCAGGACGCGGAGCTCAGGTCGTCCACCGCGGAGATCGCCTGGGTGCGCAGCGCGCCGGACTGGGCCACGATCGACATCAGGTCCGAGGCCTGCTGGCCGGCCGTGGCCGGAGCCGTGGTGCCGGCCGCAGCCGGCTGCTTCGGCGCGGAACCGCCGCCGCCCGAGTTCATCGCCACGATCAGGCCGATCACCACGACCACGGCCGCGCCGCCGATCAGCAGCGGGGTACGCCGGCTCTTGCCGCCGCCCGAGCCGCCGCCGGACGCCCCGGCGGGCTGGTAGCCGCCCGGACCGCCGTACTCGCCCTGCTGCTCGGCCTGGTACTGCTGCTGGCCGTAGTCGATCGTCTGGGTCGGCCCGGGGGCCTGGGCCAGGTAGGCCGTCTGGTCGTACTGCGCCTGCCCGGGGATCTGCGGCTGACCCGGCTCCTGCGAGTACGCCCCGCCCTGGTCGTCGGCGTACTGCTGCGGGTACTGCCCCTGCTCCTGGCCCGGGTACTGCTGGTACTGCGGCTGGCCCGGGTCCAGCGGCGCGATCGCCAGGCCGAGTTCGTCCACGGCGTACTGCGCCTGGACCTGCTCGGGGGTCAGGTACGGGTCGTACCGCAGCGAGACCTGGGTCGGCTGGTTCTGGGCGTGCTCGCCCTGGGCGGGCACCGGGGCCGGCCACTGCGGCGGGACCGGGCTCAGGCCGCCCTGGGCCTGGGGCGCGGGCGGCAGGCCGCCGGCGAACCGGACCACCGAGGACTCCGGGCTGACCGAGCGGCGGGTGTCCGGGGCCGAGTCGCGGAAGAGGTGGTCGAACTCGGACAACACCGGTGTGCCGTCGGCCGCGGGCGCGGCGAAGGACCCGGCCCCCGGTCGGCCCTGGTGTCCCGGGGCCTGCTGGCCGCCGGCCTCGGCCGGGCGGTCGGGCCGGCCGTCGGGGGTGTTCTCGGGTATCTGGGACACAGCACGTCTTCCTCACGCGGCGGGGGTCACGGCGCGTCAACTCGCCCGGTCGGCGGATCATACCGGATCCCGGACAAACCGACGCCGCATCAGCCAACCAAAACCGCGCCGGACAAGCAAGGGCGGGAACCCGGTTCACACCGTATCGACACGAAATCCCGACACGCGGCCCGGCCGCGGGGCCCGGCCGGCCGGCCCGGGGGAATTCCCCTCCCTCCGGACCGGCCCGCCGTCACCCCTGCCGCGGGCGGCTACGCGGCGATCGCGGTGTTCGCCTGCTGCCGGACCGCGAGCCGGCCCAGCCGCTCCCGGAACGCCCGGACCGGGGTGCTGTCCCGGTAGGGGTCGAGCCGGCGGTCGAGGTCGTGCAGGTACTCCACGCCGCGGTGCGAGCGCAGCTGGGCGAGCAGGTCGATCGCGGCGGTGCCCGCGGCGCAGGCCGCCTCGACCTCGCGCTCCTGGGCGTAGGCCGTGGCCACCAGCACGGTGTCCACCGCGCGGCGGCGCACGTTGCGCTGGGCGTGCCCGGCCAGGGCTCGCTCGGCGTGGTCCTTGGCCTGCCGCGGCCGGTCCAGGTCGCGGTAGCAGTGCGCGAACTCGTCGGCCAGGTAGGCCGGGGTGAAGTGGGCGATCCAGTCCGGGTCCTGCTGCGGGTCGGACTTCTCCATCTCCATCGCGGCCCGGGCCAGGGCGGCCTCGCAGGACCGGGCGTCGCCGAGCACCGCGTGCCCGCGGGCCTCGGCCGCGTGGAACATCGCCTTGGTGGTCGCGGTGGCCTGGTCCCGGGCGCCCTCCTGGGCCGCGCGGGCCAGCTGGGTGATCTCCCGCGGCGAGCCGAGCTGGCCGGCCAGGTGGCTCATCCCGGCGGCCAGCACGTAGCCGCCGTAGGCCCGGTCGCCCGCGGCCTGGGACAGCCGCAGGGCCTGGATGTAGTAGCGCTGGGCCAGCCCGTGCCGGCCGGTGTCCACGGCCATGTACCCGGCCAGCTCGGTCAGCTGGGCGGCGGCGGCGAACAGGGCCCGGCCGGTGCGCTCGGGGTAGGCGCCGCTGAGCATCTCGCCGACCACGCCGTCGAGGTAGTTGACCACCACCGAGCGGACGTAGCCCGCGCCGAACTGGTGGTCGAGCTCGCGGAAGGCCTTGGTCGCGGCCCGCACGGCGAACACGTCGCCGGGCCCGACCCGCGGCCCGCGGCCGGCCACGGCCAGCGGCCGGGCCACCTCCAGGTCCGGCGGGGTGATCAGCCAGTCCCGGCTGGGCGCGATCAGCGCGGCCACGGCGAAGGAGGAGCCGAGCAGGAACTCGCGGTGGCTCACGTCCGCCCGCCACAGCTCGACCGCCTCCTCGATCGCCGCGCCGGTGCTCGGCGCGAAGTGCAGCCCCACGCTGGAGGAGCCGTTGCGCCCGTCGGCCATGCCGATCTCCTCGACCGTGACCGGCCGGCCGAGCTTGCGCCCGAGCGCCTCGGCGATCAGGGTCGGGGCCATCCCGCGGGGTTGTTGCCCGCGCAGCCAGCGGGCCACCGAGGTCTTGTCATAGCGCAGGTCGAGGCCGTGCTCGGCGCCGACCATGTTCACCCGGCGGGCCAGGCCGGCGTTGGAACTGGCGGCCTCCTGGATGAGCGCGGCCAGTCGCTGGTTCGGCTGCCTCGTCGGCGCGGAACGTGTCGCCATAGAGATCTCCGGGGTTTCTATGGGGGGTCGCTCGGCCGGCTGGTCCTGGGCCGGCACAGAACGCAGTGTGGGACGCTGTCCCGAGTGCGGGCCCGGTCGGCCCTGGTTGTGCGCCGACGCCGGAGGCGTCACGGCGGAAATCGGTGCGGCCATGGGGTTCTCCCCTTCCCTTTGCCACTTCGTCAGGAGTGGTGCTTGTGCCAACTTCTCTTAACGAGCCCATATGTCGCGAAGAGTAGCCGTGATTTCAGAAGAGCGATAGCCCTCCGTAGTCGAGAGAGCACAAGAGTGGCCTGTTTTGTCGGGAAGTCCAATCAAAACCCCGTAACCTTCCCGAACAGGGCCGCGTTGGACACCGGCGTGGAGACTACGAGGATCAACGCCCAGGCCGCCGACCATCTGAACCTGCTGGACGCGGCGCTCGGCTACATCGGGCAGCGGCACTGGGAGGTGGCGCTGGGCACCGAGGTGCTGCGCCGGGACGGGCGGTGGTCGTGTTCCTGCGCGGACCCGCGGTGCGCCGCGTTCGGCGCGCATCCGGCCCGGCCGGACTGGCCGGACCAGGTCAGCGGGCAGCCGAGCCGGGCGCACGAGTGGTGGTCGGCCCAGCCCAGGGCCTCGGTGATCCTGCCGACCGGCCGGTCCTTCGACGTGCTGGAGGTGTCCGAGCAGGCCGGCTGCCTGGCCCTGGCCCGGCTGGAGCGGTCCGGGGCGAACCTCGGCCCGGTGGCCGCGACGCCGACCCGGCGGATGTACTTCTTCGTGCTGCCCAACGCGCAGGCCGGGCTCGCGAAGATGTTGCCGACACTCGGCTGGGGCAACACGCCGCTGGACCTGGTCTGCCGTGGCGCGGGCGACTACGTGGTCGCCCCGCCCTCGCGGATGGGCGTGAAGGGTCAGGCGCAGTGGGTGCGTCCGCCTGCTGAGACGAATCGGTGGCTGCCGGACGCCGAGGAGTTGGCCGCCCCGCTCAGTTACGCCTGCGGGCAGCACCGCTGACCGGGTGCTGCGACGCCTCGGGCGCGGGTCGGGGAATCCGGGTTTGAAATACCCACATAGCGGGGCAATACGGAAAGTACCGAAGGCCTTCGCTGCGGTAGCGATCTATACCTCCATCGCATCGAGGGCCTTCATCCATGTCCGGGGCCCGTTCCGGGCCGATTTCGGCGATATGGCCGGTATCCGGCCAGAGCGTGGCCGCTGATTGGCCAGGGGCGGCCTTACTACAGTGCGCCGAGCTGCGGCGCGTCCCCTGCGCCACCCTTTCGAGCCACCCGAACGGACGATCTTCGGCGCCGTTCTCGTCCCGCTTCGCCGACACCGGTGTCTGGCGCGACGCCGCGCGCTTTCCCCCTGAGGGGCAGCGCACCAACCCCAACGGCCCCACCGGCCGCCCCAGGCCCGCCAGGAGCGCCGCCGCGGCGCCCGGCAGTCCCGTACGGCCGGACGCCGCCGGCAAGCCCGCCACAGCCCGCTGCGGGCCTCAGCGGGAGTCGGCGAACACGTGCGAGGCCAGCTCGGCCTCCAGCTCGGTCGACTCGCCCGCGGCGGCCAGCAGGATCCCGGCGCCCACCGGGCTCAGCTCCACCGCGGCGCCGGGCCGCACGCCCACCCGGCGCAGCCGGTGCATCACGGCCAGGTCGGTCTGCACCGGCTCGCCGATCCGGCGGATCACCACCACCGCGTGCTCGCCCTCGGCCAGGGTGTCGGAGATCTCCCGCAGCGAGATCAGCCCGCCGGCCATGAACTCCTGGGCGTGCAGGTTCGCGTCGAGTTCCTCCAGGCCGGGGATCGGGTTGCCGTAGGGCGAGGCGGTCGGGTTGCCCAGCAGGGTCAGCAGCTTGAGCTCGACCGTCTCGCTGATCACGTGCTCCCAGCGGCAGGCCTCCTCGTGCACCTCGTCCCACTCCAGGCCGATCACGTCGACCAGCAGGCACTCGGCCAGCCGGTGCTTGCGCATGACCCGGGTCGCGTGCACCCGGCCGGTCGCGGACAGCTGCAGGTGCCGGTCGCCCTCGACCGTGAGCAGGCCGTCCCGGGACATCCGGGCCACGGTCTGGCTGACGGTCGGGCCGGACTGGCCGAGCCGTTCGGCGATCCGGGCCCGCAGCGGGACGATCCCCTCCTCTTCCAGCTCGAAGATCGTCCGCAGGTACATCTCGGTGGTATCGATCAGGTCGCTCACGTTTGCTCCCGCGGTCGGCGTCATGGGCTTCCCTCCATTGTGGCGTACGCCACCCCCGGCGAAGCCGCGCGCCGACGGCTCAGGGACTCAGCCGTTCGAGTGACCAGCCCGGATCGGCCTGCGGGTCGCGGGTGTAGCGCAGCCGGTCGTGCAGCCGGTCCGGCCGGCCCTGCCAGAACTCGACCGTATCCGGCACGATCCGGATCCCGCCCCAGTGCGGCGGGCGCGGGACCAGGTCCGGGTACTGCTCGCCGTACTCGTCCCGGCGGCGTTCGAGCAGCTCGCGGTCGGGGACCACGGCCGACTGCGGGCTGGCCCAGGCGCCGAGCCGGGACCCGCGCGGGCGGCCGGCGAAGTAGGCGTCGCTGTCCTCGTCCGGCGCGTTCTCGGCGGTGCCGCAGACGATCACCTGGCGTTCCAGCGGATACCAGGGGAACAGCAGGCTCGCGTGCGGGTTGGCGGCCAGTTCGGTGCCCTTGCGCGACTGACGGTTGGTGTAGAAGACGAAACCGGCCGGACCGAAGCCCTTGAGCAGGACGGTCCGGGAGGACGGGCGGCCCTGCGGATCGGCGGTGGAGAGCACCATCGCGTTCGCTTCGAACCACACGGCGTCCGATTTTGGGACAGCCTCGTCCAGCTGGGCCAGCCAGCGGGCGAACTGGGCGAACGGATCGGCTGTGAGGTCAGTCACCTCGATCCCGAGTTTGGCGTAGTCCCGGCGCCGTCCGGCCAAGTCCTGGAAACTCATCTTCGCAGCTCATCCCTGGTTGGGGCCGAAACGGCCGGAGGGGTCGGCGCGCCCGGCGGCCGGAGCCCCCGGGCGGGGCGCCGAACGGTCCGCGTCCCCCGGTCCGCGGCCCGGGCCCGCGCCGATTTCCTTTCCACAGTTGTAGCGGTCCAATATAGGTAGCCGGTCCCACTTGGCGGGAACCTCCAAGTGCCTCCGCCAAGAAGAACGGCGGAAGCAGGGGCGGTACCGGCCTCGGCCGGACCGCACGCGGTGCCGGCCGGCCGGTGCCCGGGAAGCCCCACGCCTCCCGCCGCGGCCGCCTCGGACCGGTGTGCGGGCGGCCGGCCGCCTTGAGTTTGCACGAGTGCAAGGGAGCGCTCATCGCACCCTCCCTTGCAGACGCCCGCCGCACCAACCACCGCGGCGGGCCACCGACGAAGGATCTGCCACAGCAAGGGAGCATCAGGATGCCCGACTTCGTACCTGGTCTCGAAGGCGTCATCGCCTTCGAGACGGAGATCGCCGAACCCGACAAGGACGGTGGCGCCCTCCGATACCGCGGCGTCGACATCGAGGACCTGGTCGGGCACGTCACCTTCGGCAACGTCTGGGGCTTGCTGGTCGACGGCAAGTTCAACCCGGGTCTGCCGCCGGCCGAGCCCTTCCCCCTCGCGATCCACTCCGGCGACGTCCGGGTCGACGTGCAGGCCGCGCTGGCCACCCTGGCGCCGATCTGGGGCCTGAAGCCCCTGCTGGACATCTCCGACGCCCAGGCCCGGGACGACCTGGCCCGCGCCGCGGTGATGGCGCTGTCCTTCGTGGCCCAGTCCGGGCGCGGGATAGACAAGCCGATGGTGCCCCAGCGCGAGATCGACAAGGCCGAGACCATCGTCGAGCGGTTCATGATCCGCTGGCGCGGCGAGCCGAACCCGCAGCACGTCCGGGCGATCGACGCCTACTGGACCAGCGCGGCCGAGCACGGCATGAACGCCTCCACCTTCACCTCCCGGGTGATCGCCTCCACCGGGGCGGACGTGGCCGCGGCGCTGTCCGGCGCGGTCGGCGCGATGTCCGGCCCGCTGCACGGCGGGGCCCCGTCCCGGGTGCTGCACATGATCGAGGCGATCGAGCGCGAGGGCGACGCCCTGACCTACGTCAAGGGCGTGCTGGACCGGGGCGAGCGGCTGATGGGCTTCGGCCACCGGGTCTACCGGGCCGAGGACCCCCGGGCCAGGGTGCTGCGCCGGACCGCGCAGGAGCTCGGCGCGCCGCGCTACGAGATCGCCAAGGCGCTGGAGGACGCCGCGCTGGGCGAGTTGCGGGCCCGGCGCCCGGACCGGGTGCTGGAGACCAACGTCGAGTTCTGGGCCGCGATCGTGCTGGACTTCGCCGAGGTGCCGGCCGAGATGTTCCCGTCGATGTTCACCTGCGCCCGCACGGCCGGCTGGTCGGCGCACATCCTCGAGCAGAAGCGGACCGGCCGCCTGGTGCGCCCGGCCGCCCGCTACACCGGCCCGGCCAACCGCAAGCTGCAGGACATCGAGGGTTTCGACTCGATGATCGTGCACTGAACCGAGCGCCGTTCACCCGGACGGCGGCCCGATGAACACGCGCCTGATTTCTTCCGTCCGGAAGGGGTCAGGCGTCCGTGTTTTCCGGTAACCTCGGGGACACGTTCTCGGACAACGACGCCCGGACCGGACGACTGTGGCGGACACAGTACCCCGGCGCGGCAGTGCCGGCGGTTCCCTTACCCGAGGTAAGCCCGGAGGCACGCTCCCCATGTCTGACATCAAGATCCCGCACGACCTGCTGCCCGTCGACGGCCGGTTCGGCTGCGGGCCGTCGAAGGTCCGTCCCGAGGCCCTGGCCGCGCTGGCCGCCCAGGGCGGCGCCCTGCTCGGCACCTCGCACCGCCAGGCGCCGGTGAAGAACCTGGTCAAGCGGGTCCGTACCGGCCTGGCCAGCCTGTTCGAACTGCCCGAGGGCTACGAGGTGGTGCTCGGCAACGGCGGGTCCACCGCGTTCTGGGACATCGCCGCGTTCGGCCTGATCCGGACCAAGTCCCAGCACCTGAGCTTCGGCGAGTTCTCCGCCAAGTTCGCCGCCTCGGCCAAGGCCGCGCCCTGGCTGGAGGACCCGCAGGTGATCAAGAGCGAGCCGGGCAGCCACCCGCTGCCGGTCGCGGCCGCGGACGTGGACGTCTACGCGCTGACCCACAACGAGACCTCCACCGGCGTGGCCATGCCGATCAACCGGCCGGCCGGCGCCGCGGACGGCTCGCTGGTCCTGGTGGACGCCACCTCGGGCGCCGGCGGCCTGCCGGTGGACGTGCGCGAGACGGACGTGTACTACTTCGCCCCGCAGAAGTGCTTCTCCTCGGACGGCGGCCTGTGGATCGGGCTGTTCTCCCCGGCCGCACTGGCCCGGGCGGCCGAGATCGCCGGCTCCGGCCGGTACATCCCGCCGTTCTTCGACCTGCCCACCGCGATCGACAACTCGGCCAAGGACCAGACCTACAACACCCCGGCCGTGGCCACCCTGTTCCTCCTGGCCGAGCAGACCGACTGGCTGAACGAGAACGGCGGCCTGGCCTGGGCCTCGGCCCGGACCGCGGACTCCTCCTCCCGGCTGTACTCCTGGGCCGAGAAGACCGGCTACACCACGCCGTTCGTGGCCGACCCGGCCGCCCGGTCCCAGGTGGTCGGCACGATCGACCTGGCCGACGAGATCGACGCGGTCCAGGTCTCCAAGGTCCTGCGGGCCAACGGGATCGTGGACACCGACTCCTACCGCAAACTCGGCCGCAACCAGCTGCGGATCGCGATGTTCCCGGCGGTCGAGCCGGCCGACGTCGAGACGCTGACCGCCGCGATCGACTACGTGGTCGAGCGGCTCTAAGCACCGCGGCGTTCCAAAGCAGCGCCGAAACGTCGACCGCGCCGGTCGGTCCGGGCCCGAGGGCTCGGCCGACCGGCGCGGTCGTCTGCGTTCGTCACTCGCCGCCGTCACCGGCCGGCCTCGAAGAGTCGGCCGCCGCGCTCAGTGCAGCACGGAGCCGAGCACCACCAGGGCCAGGATGCCCAGCAGCGCGGCGGTCACGATGCGGGTCCGGATGCGCGTGTCCATCCGGCCACTGTACCCGGGCCCGCCGCACGCCACTGCGGCGGCCTAGGAGGCTGTTCCGGGTTCTGGCGCCTGAGCCGAGCTGCTGGTTGGTGCGCTGACCTGCCGGGCGAGTTCGCCGCGTCAGAATCCGGAACAACTCGTCCAGCGGTTCAGCGCCCGGTCAGCGGCCAGTGCGAGAGCCGGTCGTAGTGCTTGACCGGGAAGTCCACCGAGGCGAACAGGTCCATCTCGCCGACCAGCCAGCGCGGGGTGCGGAAGGCCTGCATCCGGTCCACGTACGGCTGCAGGTCCACCGGGCCGGTCGCCGAGACGCGCGCGGTCCGGGACACCCCGCGGACCCGGGCCAGGGTCAGGTGCGGCCGGAAGGACTTGTCCTCCACCTTGACCCGGCAGCGGCGGGCGACCGAGGAGACGGATTCGGCCAGTCGGCCCAACCGGGCCACGTCGCCCTGCACCCCGGCCCACAGCGCGCGGTTGCTGAAACAGCCGCCGCCGGCCAGGGACAGCTCGATCGGCGCGTTGCGCGCGGCCGCCCGGCCGAAGCTCTCCTGCAGCTCGGCCAGCGAGTCCGGGGGCACTTCGCCGAGGAAGGCGAGGGTGATGTGCCAGTTCTCCGGCCGCTCCCAGCGCAGGTGCGGGTCGTTGTGCGGGAGCGTGGTGATGGCCGCGCGCAGTTCCAAGAGAACAGGGCGCGGTGGGACAACCGCCACGAACAGCCGCATCACGACCTCCATGCCATGGCAGCGCCCGATTGCGTTGCCTCGTTAAGAGGGCATCATGCAGTACGCGGCACCACTGTGATGTGCGGACGGTGCACAATGCTGGTTTCTATTTTCCGGTCTGTGGCACGGGCCAAACGGCGAGCGGCGAAGATGGCGGCGAGCGCCGTCACCAATCCGCAGAAGGCGCAGGCCCAGCGTACGCCCGCTGCACTGGCCAACCAGCCGACGAGCGGGGAACCCAGCGGGGTTCCGCCCATGAAGACCAGGAGGTAGATCCCCATCACCCGGCCGCGCAGTTCGGGGTCGACGCTGGTCTGGACGACCGCGTTGGCGGTGGTGGCCACGGTCAGGCCGGCCAGGCCGACGATCACCATGGTGACCGAGAACACGATCAGCCCGGGCATCAGCGAGGCCAGCGCCTCGAGCAGGCCGAAGGCGAAGGCGCCGACCACCACGACCCGGATCTGGGCCCGCTTGCGCCGGGCGGCCAGCAGCGCGCCGGCGAGCGAGCCCATCGCCATCACGCCGGACAGGATCCCGTAGGCGGAGGCTCCGGCGTGGAAGACCTGGGTGGTGAACAGGGGCAGCAGGACCGGGAAGTTCAGCCCGAAGGTGCCGAAGATGAGCACGACGCCGAACACGGTGAGCAGGTCTTTGCGGGTGCGCACGTAGTGCAGGCCCTCGGTGAGCTGGCCGCGGCCGCGGCTCCTGCCCCGGACCGGCCGCAGGTCGGCGGTGCGCAGGGCGAACAGGCTGCCGACCACGGCGGTGAAGGACACGGCGTTGATCAGGAAGACCCAGCCGGTGCCGGTCACCTCGGAGCTGAACAGTCCGATCATCACGCCGGCGATGGTGGGGCCGATGATCCGGGCCAGATTGAAGTTGGCCGAGTTGAGCGAGACGGCGTTCTGCAGGTGCTCGGTGCCGACCATCTCGACCACGAAGGACTGCCGAGCCGGGGTGTCCAGCGCGGTGACCGTGCCCAGGGCCAGCGCGAAGACGTAGATCTGCCAGACGGTGACCTCGCCGCTGACGGTCAGCAGCCCGATCACGACGGACAGGGCGCCCATCACGGTCTGGGTGCACATCAGCATGGTCCGCTTCGGGAAGCGGTCGGCGAGCGCGCCGCCCCACATCGAGAGCAGCAGGATCGGCAGGAACTGGAGCGCGGTGACCAGGCCGAGCGCGGTGCCGCTGTGGGTGAGGGTCAGGACCAGCCAGTCCTGGGCGATCCGGGCCATCCAGGTGCCGATGTTCGAGACCAGCTGCCCGGTGGCGTAGATGCGGAAGTTGCGGTTGTTCAGCGAGCGGAAGGTGGAGGTGGGCGACAGCCGGAAACGGGTACCGCGGGTCGTCGGTTCCAGGACGGTGTCCGTGGTCAAGTGGGCCCCCAAGGTGCGTGACCGCCGGGCGGAAGACGGCCCGGCAACTGATGAGTCTACCTCATTAGCTACGCTAAGCAGAAATGGCTTATTCCCCTAAGCAACCCTTACCAGGCAAAACCGGCGCCCCGTCCCACGCCTCGGAACGGGCAGTCTTCAGGGCCTCAGCCGAGGCCGTGGTGCACGAGATCGAGGGTGCGGGCGGTGACCTCGTCCAGGGCCGCGCCGTGCTCGACCGCGTTCATCCCGGCCAGCAGCAGGCCGCCGATCAGCTCGGCGGTCAGCCGCGGCGCGGCCACTCCGAGGCCGGTCAGCGCGGTGATCAGCGGGGCCGCGGCCTGGCGGTGCAGTTCGGTGATCCGGGCGCGGCAGGGCTCGGGCAGCCGGGCGGCGCCGAGCGCGGCCATCGGGCGGTGCACCCCGGCCGCGGCCTGGACCAGGGTCTCGCGCACGTAGGCGTCCACCTGCGCGGCCGGGTCGATGCTGCGGGCCATCGCCTCGGCCAGGGCGCCGGTCCAGACCGGGAAGGCCTCCTCGACCACGGTCGCGATGATCTGGTCGCTGGTGGAGAAGTAGCGGTAGACGCTGGACCGGGCCAGGTTGGTGCGCGCGCCGATCGCGGCCGGGGTGACCGCGGCGGCGCCCTCGGCGACCAGGATGGCCAGGGCCGCGTCGAGCAGGGACTGGCGCCGGCGCTCCCGGTGCTCGGCCACGCTGGGCGCGTTGATCTTCGGCATGGCCCTCTCCCGTCCGCTCGCGCGGGCGAGCGCCCGCTGCAGCAATGGTCGCAGGTCCCCGCCCGGCCGCGGACCGGCCCGGCCGAGAGGCCGCCGCGGGCCGCCCTGACCTCGTCCGGGCGGCGGCGGGCGCCGTAAGCTGTGCGCATGAGCCAGCCGGAATCCCCCGCCGACGACGCCGCGAACGCCGCCCAGCCGCCGGCTGCGGGCAAGCGCGTGCTGGAAGTCCAGCCGATGCAGGTGAACCTCAGCCGGATCGTCGCGATCGGCACCGGATTGTTCGCCCTGGCCTTCGTCGGCCTGATCGCCTTCCATGGCCGGCTCGACCGGGCCGGGCACGCCCACTGGCCCTGGATCGCGCTCGTCGGTGCAGGTCTCGGGCTGCTCGGGCTGGTCCAGCTGCGCCGGATGGAACGCCCGCGGGCCAGATAACGATTCGGCTCCATCCGGGCGGATCACGGCGAGTACCGGCGGATAAGCACTCGGCAAGACGCCGAACCGCACCTATACTTTCTGCTGTGAAGTCACCACGCTCCGCAGCCAACCGCCCGATGACCGGTGCGGGCGCAGCGCTGTGCCCGGACTGTGACGGCGCCGGGCTCACCCTGGTGCCCTACGCCGCCTGTTGCCGCGGCGATATGAGCCGGATCGTGGAGACCGCGGCGCTGCGCCAGTGCGCGGTGTGCCACGGCGAGGGCTGGTACCACCCGAGCCCGGGGCGCTGACCCCGGATCAGCCGAACGGCTACTCGCCCGGCCGCCGACCGGCGGCCGTCAACCTGCTCAGACCGGGTCGACGCCGTACTCGTCGATGACCGGGGTGCCGATGGACGCCGGCTCCGGCTCGGTCACCGCCTCCGAGTGCCCGCCGCAGCCGAAGTCGTAGGACACCACGTGCCCGTCGGCCGAGGAGTACTCGTTCGCGCAGACCCCGAACTGCTGGCTGAGCAGCCCGGCCACCCGGGTCAGGAAGCCGCAGCTGCCGCACTGCGCCGGGGCCGCCTGAGCCATCGGGGCGCCCGCGCCGTAGGTCTGCACCCAGCGCTCGGCGGCCAGCTCCACCCCGGTCCGGGACAGCACCCGGGCCCGGCCCAGACCGAGTTCGAAGCCGATCAGCGGCAGCGACTCGGCGGCCGGCTCCTCGGGATCCGCGTCGCCGGCCGGTTCCGGGGCCGGGTCGCGCAGCGGCTTGGGGTCGAGCTCGTCCGCGCCGGTGTATCCGGGTTCGAGCCTGGGGTCGTCGTCCGCGGTCGGCAGCAGGTCCCCGACGCCGATGTCGCCGGCCCGCAGCCGCTCGCTCCAGGGCAGCCAGCGCGGGGCCAGGATGGCGCCGTCCCCGGGCAGCAGCACGGTCTCGTCGACAGTGATCTGCTTCGAGCGCGAGGCCCGGGTCAGGGTCACCGCCCAGCGCCAGCCGGGGTAGCCGCGCTCCTCGGCGGCGAAGAAGTGGGTGGCCACGCGCTCGCCCTCGGCCACCACGCCGAGGTGGGCGCCCACCCGGCCGCGGCCGGCCAGCTCCTCGGCTGCGGCAAGGGCCTGATCGACCGCCTCGGCGCAGGTGGAGTCCGGCGCGGTGGGACGGGGCGATCTGGTCCGGGTCATGGCGGTCACATCGTCGATCGTAGTCGGTCGGCGGGGCTGTGGACACACACGGCCCGGCCCGAGTTGCCGCGGGGGGAGAGACAAGAACGGTCCGGAGACGTCAAAATGGCTGTGTGAGAAGCAGGGGTGGGCGAAAAGACCAGCAGCCGGACCGGCCGGACGTCGCGGCGCAGCACCACGTCGGGCCCGCGGCCGCCGCGCCGCCGGCCCCGGCGGCGCCCTCCGGCGCGGCCCCGGCGGACCCGGCGGGCGAGACGCTCGGCCCGCTCGGCGGCCCGGCGCGCGGGCTCGGCCGCAGCGCCGGGGTGGGCTACGATCCGCCGTTCGATCCGTCCGGCGTGTTCGACCCGACCTCGTACCTCCCGTACGGCCAGGCCGCGCCCGAGCCGGTCGACGCCGTGCCCGACAGGGTGCTGCCCTACCACTACGGGACCGTCCCGCCGGGCGATCCGGACGCCGCGGCCCCGGACCGGGTCAGCGGCCTGAGCGAGTCCGGCGAGGGCTACGGTCCCGGCGCCACCACCGCGCTGGCCCGGCCCGGCGGCGCGGACCGCGCGGCGGGCTTCGCCGGCCCGGCCGAGTCCGGACCGGCCCTTCCGCTGAGCGCGGCCGAGACCGAGATCGTGCCGAACCGGGCCCAGATAACCCTGAGCCGCACCCGGATCAGCGGCCCGGACGACGAGGCCGCGCTGGAACGCGGCCTGCGCGCGGTGCGCCGCTCGGCCGACGCCGCCGCGGACGCCGCGGACGCGGTCTACGGCCGGATCCAGCGGGTCACCCACGCCGAGGGCGCGGGCGAGTCCGGCCTGGCCCACGTGATCGAACTGCACGCGGTGCTAGCCGCGGGCGACCTGATGGTGACCCTGGCCCTGGCCAACTCGCTGTTCTTCAGCGTCGGGCCGAACGAGGCCAAGAGCAAGGTCGCGCTGTACCTGGTGGTCACGATGGTCCCGTTCACCCTGCTGGCCCCGCTGATCGGGCCGCTGCTGGACCGGCTGCGCGGCGGCCGCCGGTTCGCGATAGCCCTGACCGCGCTGATCCGGGCCCTGCTGTGCCTGGTGATGGCCAAGACGATCAGCTCCGGCAGCTTCGCCGTCTACCCGGCCGCGTTCGGCTGCCTGGCCGCCTCCCGGGCCTACGGGATCAGCCGCTCGGCGGTGATCCCCCGGGTCCTGCCGCCGGGCAGCACCCTGGTCCGGGTCAACTCCCGGATCTCGATGGCCGCGCTCGCCGCGACCACCGTGGCCACCCCGATCGGGCTGGGCCTGGGCAAGATCGGCACCGCCTGGACGCTCGGCGCGGCCGCGCTCTTCTTCTTCCTGTCCACCTGGCTCTCCCTGCGCCTGCCCAAGGTGGTCGACTCGAACGAGGGCGAGATCAAGGCCCAGCTGCGCACCGAGGAGCACGGCGAGACCTCGGAGATAGCGCACACGATGCCCAGCCGGCGGCTGCGCGCGGTCGGGCCGTCCGTGCTGCTGGCGTTGCGCACGAACGCCGCGCTGCGCGCCTACGCGGGCTTCATCACCCTGTTCATGGCCTTCCTGGTCCGCACCCATCCGCTCGGCGGGCTCAAGGGACTGACCGCGATCGGCGCGATCGCGGTCGCGGTGGCCGTGGGCAACGGGATCGGCTCCGCGCTCGGCGCCTGGCTCAAGAGCCGGGCCCCGGAGGCGATCGTGACCGTGGCGATCTCGCTGAGCGCGATCACCGCCATCCTGACCGCCTTCTTCTACGGCCTGCCGATGGTGCTGGTGCTGTCCGGGATGGCCGGGCTGGCGCCCTCGCTGGCCAAGCTGTCCCTGGACGCGCTGATCCAGCGCGACACCCTGGAGCGGGTGCGCACCTCGGCCTTCGCCAAGTCGGAGACCTACCTGCAGTTCGCCTGGGTGCTCGGCGGCGGCCTGGCCCTGGTCCTGCCGTCCGACGGCGTGCTCGGGGTGAGCCTGTTGGCCGTGGGCCTGTGCGCGATGGCGCTGTACGTCGGCAAGCTGTTGTCGGATCTGAAGTGGGTCAGATCCCCGATACCCTCGAAGACATGACGAAGATCCTGATCGTGACCGCGGTCGAGGCCGAGCGCGAGGCCCTGCTGCGCGGCCTGAGTCCGGCCGGGCAGGCCCGGGTGGACGTGGTCGCCGCCGGGGTGGGCGCCGCGGCCGCGGCCGTGGCCACCGCGGTCTTCCTGGCCGCGGCCGGGACCGAGGGCTACCGCCTGGTGGTCTCGGCCGGGATCGGCGGGGCCTTCACCGGCCGGGCCGAGCCGGGCGAGCTGCTGGTGGCCGACCGGATTCTCGCCGCGGACCTCGGCGTGCAGACCGGCGGCGGGTTCGCCTCGATCGACGAGCTGGGCTTCGGGCAGTCGGTGGAGTGCCTGGCCAAGCCGCTGCTGGGCCTGGCCGGGTCGTTCACCGGGGACCTGTTGACGGTCAACACCGCCACAGGCACGGCCGGCCGGGCCCGGGAGCTGGTCGGCCGCTACCCGGAGGCGGTCGGCGAGGCGATGGAGGGCTACGGGGTCGCCCTGGCCGCGCAGCGCTTCGCGGTCCCGGCGGCCGAGCTGCGGGCCGTGTCGAACCTGATCGGCCCGCGGGACCGGGACGCCTGGGAGATCCCGAAGGCGCTGGAGGCCCTGTCCGCGGCGGCCGGGCCGCTCGTGGAGGAGAACTGAGATGGCCGAGTTGACTGAGAGCACTGAGACGATTGAGGTGTCCGGGGTGGCCGGGGCGACCGGACCGGCGCCGGCCGGCCGGCCCCTGTCGATCGCCTACTCCCCCTGCCCGAACGACACGTTCGTGTTCCACGCCTGGGCGCACGGCCTGATCCCGGACGCGCCGGGGATCGACGTCACCTTCGCCGACATCGACGTCACCAACGGGCTGCTCGGCGGCCCGGGCCGGGAATCCGGCCGCGGCCTGGACGTGATGAAGATCTCCTACGCCGCCCTGCCGGACGCCCTGGCCGAGTACGAGCTCCTGCCCTGCGGCGGCGCGCTGGGCCGGGGCTGCGGGCCGCTGGTGCTGACCTCGGGCGGGTCCGGGGCGGGGGCCGCGGACGGCGCGGCCGACGGCCGTTCGCTGGCCGGGCGGACGGTGGCCGTGCCGAGCCTGCAGTCCACCGCCTACCTGCTCTTCCAGCGCTGGATCGAGCAGCGGCTGCCGGGCGGCGCGGCCGACCTGGCCGAGGTCCGGGTGCTGCCGTTCCACGAGATCATGCCGGCCGTGCGGGCCGGCCAGGTGGACGCCGGGCTGGTGATCCACGAGGCCCGGTTCACCTACCCGGACTTCGGCCTGACCGCGCTGGCGGACCTCGGCGAGTGGTGGGAGCGGGAGACCGGCGCGCCGATCCCGCTGGGCGCGATCGTGGCCCGCCGCTCGCTCGGCCGGGCCGCGCTGGACCGGCTGGCCGGGGTGGTCCGGGCGTCGGTCGAGTACGCCTTCGCGCACCCGGACGCCTCCCGCGATTATGTGCTGGCGCACGCGCAGGAGATGGATCCGCAGGTGGCGAAGGCGCACATCGCCCTCTATGTGAACGAGTTCACCCTCGACCTCGGCCCGGACGGCCGGGCCGCGATCGACCGGCTGCTCGGCGGCGGCTACGCGTCCAGCTGATCGGCCACCGCGCGCAGCAGCTTGGCCACCTTGCCCGCGGACTCGCGGTCCGGGTGCTTGCCCCGGCGCAGGGTGTTGGAGGTCTGGTCGAGCACCTTGATCACGTCTTCGACGATCACGACGAGTTCGTCGGCCGGACGCCGGGTGGCGGCCACAACGGAGGGGCGGGCGTCGAGCACCTGGACGTTCAGGGCGCTCTCGCCCTTGCGCCCGTCGGCCACCCCGAACTCCACCCGCTGTCCCGGCTTCAGGGCCGCCGTGCCCTCCGGCAGCGCGGAGGAATGCACGTGGACGTCGCCACCGTCATCCCGGGTGATGAAGCCGTACCCCTTGTCGGCGTTGTACCACTTGACTTTGCCGCTTGGCACCGGACTACCTCATCCGTCTCGTCGTGTTTCCGTTCAGGCGCCGCGTTGTACGTCACCCTTATGAGTTAAGGCTAGCCGCCGGAAGCGCTCCGGTCACCATTCTTTGTCTTCCCCGCGCGGGGCCCGCCGACCCCCTTTTCGGCGCAGTTCACCGGGCGGTCGGACCGGGTCCCGGGCATGGTGGGGCGGGCCTGGGTCTCCGAGCCGATACTGAGAGCCCTGATGTCCGATGGCGGTGGTCGGCGGCCGGCGGTCGGTGGTCGGCGGTCGGCGGTCGGCGGTGAGAAGAATCACGATCGAGGCCGTGGCCGGAGTCGATGCCCGGTCCGCACCGCCGCCCGGTTCGGCACCGAGGCCGGATCCGGGTCCGGTCCGGTTTCAGGACTGGCGGGTGATCCCCCGGGCCAGGCGCCAGACCAGGTAGCCCGCGGCCAGGATCGAGGTCATCCGGGGCAGGGTGCCGAAGAAGGACGCCGCGCCGGACAGCAGCTCGTCCGCGCTGGCCTTGTGGCCGCCCCACAGGCCGTGCTGGTGCATCCAGAACCCGATCACGTAGACCAGAAGGGTGAAGACCGGCACGCCGATGACCAGCGTCCACTTCTCCCGCTCGTCCCAGAACTTCGAGGTGCAGGCGATCAGCCCGGCCGCCAGCAGGATCAGCCACTGGGCGAACACCGCGCCGACCAGGAACAGGCCGATCGCGATCGCCTCCTGCGGGTGGATCCGCACGCCGGTGCTCCAGGCGGTCCGGAAGCGGTCGGCGGTCGGCGAGGTCGGCTCGTCGTACGTGTGCGAGGACAGCTCGGTCAGCAGTTCGCCGCCGTACTCCAGGCCGCCGGACTCGATCTGCTCGCCCACGGTCTCCACGCCGTACTCGGCCGCGAACGGGTCCGGGTCCAGGCAGACCTGCGGGCCGACGGCCGAGCCGCCGAAGTGCCGGGCCGCGGTGTCCGGGAAGTTGCCGGCCGTGCCCGGGGAGGGCAGCGCCAGCCATTCGGCCACCTCGTCGGTCAGGGGGACCTGCGGGCCGCCGGAGGACTCGGTCAGCCGGGCGCTGAGCCGGGCCTGATACTCCGGGTCGCGCTGCACCTCGGCGTCCACCAGCATCACCGGCTCGCCCAGCCCGGCCAGGATCTGCCGGAGGGTGTGCAGGTCGGAGCCGTGCCGGGAGCGTTCCTGGTCGATCGTGTCGCGCAGCGAGGTGATGAACCGGCTGCGCGAGGCCGGGGACAGCCGGCCCGAGGACTCGGTCGCCACCCGGCTCAGGTAGGCGAAGAGGATCTGTTCGGGCTGGTCTTGCGGTCCGGTCGCCCGACGGCGGGTTGATTCCTTGTTCACGGCGCTTCGCCTCCCCTGCGCAACGGGCCGCACTCGGCGCGGCACACCTCAGTCTTGTTATATATGCCCCGCAGGAAAGATTTTCGCACCGGCGCGCGCAAGCGCTTGCGGCGCGCGCTACGCGCCTGGTCCGCCGCCCGATGTGAGCTTTCTCACGCGGATGCGCCCCCGCCCCGCGCTGTGCCAGGGTTGGACCATGTCGAAGACCCTGCTTGAAGTCATCGCCCTGGACCCCTCGGACGCCCGCGCCGCGGTGGCCGCGGGGGCGGACCGGCTCGAACTCGTCAGCTCGATGGAGTTCTCCGGCTTCAACCCGCCGGTGGCCCGGTTCGCGGCGATCCGCGCGGCGGTGGACGTGCCGCTGCGGGTGATGATCCGGCTGCGCGACGGCTTCCAGGCCGGCGGCCCCGCGGCGCTGGACGTGCTGACCGACTCGGTCCGCGAACTGCGCGAGGCCGGCGCGGACGAGTTCGTGCTCGGCTGGCTGGACGAGGACGGCGCGGTGGACCAGGTGGCGGTCGGCGCGGTGGTCGAGTCCCTGGGCGGGGCGGCATGGACGTTCCACAAGGCGATCGACGCGGCCGCCGACCGCGACGCCGTGTTCGCCGCGATCCGCGGCCTGCCCGGCCTGGACACCGTGCTGACCTCCGGCGGCCCGTTCCCGGCGGCGAAGGGCACGGAAGTCCTGGCCGCCGAGGCCGCCCGCGAGGCCGCCCTCGGCCCGGCCGGCCTGCGCCTGCTGGTCGGCGGCGGCCTGAAACTGGCCGACGTGCCCGCCCTGCGCGCGGGCGGATTGCGGGAGTTCCACATCGGCACCGCCGCCCGCACCGGCGGGACGTGGGTCGGGCCCATCGATCCGGACCTTGTCGCGGGGTGGCGCGGCGCGCTGGATGCGTGAGCGGGGGGAAAAGTCGGGGTTGGAAGTACGCCCCGGCGTCGTATCGAACCTTCGTCTGGCGCGGAATCGCTCGGTCGAGTGATTGCCTAAAGGGCCCCTTGATCTAGAAATCAAGATGGCATAGATGTATGCTTCAGGACGAAGTCGACGAAGTCGACGAAGTTGCGTGAGGTGCTGCGCGAGCTCGCAGGAAACGGATGCGTGCGCGAATCCCGGTCGGGCATTCACGACAAGTGGAGATGTCCGTGCGGGAAGCACTTCGTATCCGTTCCGCGGCACAGGATCTTGTCGCCGGGTGTCGTACGGGACATCAGCGAGCGAATGGAATGTCTGCCGAGAGGATGGCTGTCGTGAGTGAGCTTCAGGTTGTGGCGAAGCCCTGGAAACACGGCTGGGAATTGCACGTCGAAGGTGTCGGAGTCACCCAGTCCCGATCGTTGGCGGACGCCGAGGAAGTGGCGCGCGATTACGTCGCGCTGCTGCAGGACGTCCGGGCCGACGCCGTGCACGTCCGTCTCGTCCCCGAGCTCGAACCGGAACTGGCCGGCGCGGTCAGGGACGCCCGATCCGCCGCGAGTGCGGCGGAGGACGTCCAGAAGCGGGCCGCCGCGCTGTCCCGCAGCGCGGTGCGGCTGCTGAAGAACAAGGGCCTGACCGGCCGGGACATCGCGGTGATCCTCCAGGTGTCTCCGCAGCGGGTGTCGCAACTACTCCGATAGCTGCGACCGGCCGCGGATCGCGTGCAGCGAGCGAACCCGATCAGACTCCGGCGAGGAGTGCGGGGAGGGGTTCGGCGTGCAGAACGGTCAGGTGGCTGACGGCGCGGGTGAGGACGACGTACAGGCGGCGTAGGCCGAGCAGCTCGGAATACTCGGCCGCGACGATCTCGGCCGGTTCGGCGACGATCACGCGGTCGTACTCCAGGCCCTTGGCCAGGCTGGCCGGGACGAGGACCAGGCGGGCTTCGGCCCGGTCGGGATCCTGGACCCGGTCGGGGTTCTGGGCCGGGTCGGGATCCTGGGGCTGATCGGGGTCCTGGGCCTGGTCTTGGTGCTGGGCCGGGGTCTGCGCCTGGGCTTGGGCTTGGGTCCCGCGCTGATCCCGGGTCGTGTCCGGCTCGGGCGCGCCGAGCAGGCGGTAGTCCAGTCCCGCGGCGGTGAGCGCCGCGGCGTAAACCGGCACGGCCAGGTCGGCGACGATCAGGCCCACCGAGCCCTCGTCGCTCAGGGCGCGCCGCGCGGCGTCGACCGCGGCGGCCAGGACCGCGCGCTTGGCACCTGCCGCCATGTCGGCCGCTTCGGCTACCAGTTCGCCTGCTGCGTCGCCCGCCGCTTCGCCCGCCGCTCCGTTTGCCGCATTGCCCGCCGTCCCCGCCCGCGCCCCGACCGGCACGATGCTGAGCGAGTCCTCGGTCTGCCGGACGGACGTGGGCGCGGCCAGCTCCGGCGCCGCGACCGGCAGCAGCCGGGCCGCGAACTCGATCACCTCGCGCGGCACGCGGAAGCCGAGGGTCAGCTCCTCGATCACCACCTCCGGCTTGCCCAGGTGCCGCAGCGTCTCCGGCCACGAACCGACCGCCCACGGCGTGGTCGCCTGCGCGATGTCGCCGAGCACGGTCACCGAACCGGTCGCGCACCGGCGGCCGACTGCGCGGCACTGCATCGACGACAGGTCCTGCGCCTCGTCCAAAACCACGTGAGCCAGCGACGCGACCCGGTCCAGTTGGTCGGCCAACTCGTCCAGCAACACGGCGTCGGCGAGGGTCCACTGCGTGGCGGCGACCGAGCGCGGCGGTTTGCCGGGCCACCCCAGGACCGCCTGCTCGGCCGGGTCCAGCAGACCGTCCGACGCGGCGGCGAGGCGTTCGGGCGAGGAGTAGAGGGCGAACAGCAGCTTGACCGGGTCCACCGCAGGCCAGAGCCGGTCGACCGTCTTGCGGACCACCGGCAGCCGGGCGACCGCGTTCTGGACCCGGTCGTCCGGGGACTCGCCGGCCGCCTCCATCCTGGTCAGCACCGTGTGCGCGATCCGCTGGGCGAGCATGGCGCGGCCGGCCGAGTAGCGCACGCCCCGGCTGCGGATCCCGTCGATGTGCGCGGCGATCTCGTACGCCGAGACCCGCCAGATCCGGGACCCGCGCGGCACGACCACGCCTTCCTCGGGCCGGCCGAGGTGCGCCCAGACCGCGCGGGAGAGCACCTCGGCCATCCGGGCGTCGCCCTTGATCCGGGCCGGCTCGGCCGCGTCGACGCCGCGGACCGGCACCCGGGCCACCAGTTCCTCGACCGTGGCCTGCGCGACCTCGACCTCGCCGAGCGCGGGCAGCACCTGCTCGATGTACTTGAGGAACTCGCGGTTCGGCCCGACCACCAGCGCGCCGCCGCGTTTGAGCCGCTCCCGGTGCGCATAGAGCAGGTACGCGACCCGGTGCAGGCCGACCGCGGTCTTCCCGGTGCCCGGCGCGCCCTGGACGCAGACCGAGTCGCCGAGGCCGGCCCGGACGATCTCGTCCTGCTCGGGCTGGATGGTGGCCACGATGTCGCGCATCGGCCCGACCCGGGGACGCTCGATCTCCTCGGTCAGGATCCGGCTGGGGCCCAGGGCCCGGCCGTCGAACACCTCGTCCTCGAAGGCGGTCAGCGTCCCCCCGGCGAAGCCGAACCGGCGCCGCAGGCCCAGGCCGAACGTCGCCTTCGGGCTGGCCCGGTAGAACGGCAGCGACACCGGCGCCCGCCAGTCGATCACGAGCGGGTCGCCGACCGCGTCGTGCACGTGCCGGCGCCCGATGTAGTACTGCTCGCCCGCGTACTCGCCCGGCGCGTCGGCGGGACCGGCTACGTCGGCGCCGGCCTGCGCGTAGTCGAGCCGCCCGAAGAAGAGCGGAACGTCCGGATGGTCGATCAGGGCCGCCGCGCGCGCCTGCAGCGAGGCTTCGAGGATCTCGGTGGCCACCGCGGTGGCCCCCTGGGCCTTCAGACCGAGGGTGTCCTCGCGCATCTTGCGCAGCGCGGCCCGGGACTGGGCCAGATGGGCGCTTTCGGCCCGGATGACCGGATCGTCGACAACTGTGGACATGAGGGAGCCTCCGAGTAGATACACAGGTGATGAATGTGCGTCCCAAGGCGACAGAGGTCCCGCGACGGCGCGAACGCCTCGCGATACATGGGCAGGGGGTGAACGCCTGCGCCTCCCGGCGTCCGGCAAGGCTGAGAACTCTACCGCACGGATCGGAGCGAACAAACCCGGTGAGTCAACGGACGGACGCTGCTCGCTTCGGCGAGGCCCGGCCTGGACGAGTTGTTCCGAATTCTGGCGCCTGAGCCGAGTCGACGCGTCAGAATTCGGAACAACTCGTCTAGGCGGCCGTGGGGTCGGGCAGCACCGACGTGGCGGCCTCGCCGTCGGTCTCGCGGCCGGGGGTGGGCAGGTTGAAGACCCTGATGCAGACGGTGAACAACACGAAGTAGAGGACGAAGTAGGCCGGGCCGGCGATCAGGATCAGCCAGGGTTTCGTCGCCAGGGTCCAGTTCAGGGCGTAGTCGATCGCGCCGGCCGAGAAGCCGAAGCCGTCGTGGCAGCCCAGGGCGTTCATCAGGGCCAGCGAGGCGCCGGTGAGCAGCGCGTGCACCAGGAAGAGGGCCGGGGCGACGAACATGAAGGCGAACTCGATCGGCTCGGTCACCCCGGTCAGGAACGAGCAGAACGCCGCGGACAGCAGGATGCCGCCGGCCACCTTCTGCTTCTCCGGCAGGGCGCTGCGCCACATCGCGATGGCGGCGCCGGGCAGGCCGAACATCATCACCGGGAAGAAGCCGGTCATGAACGTGCCCGCGGTCGGGTCGCCGGCGAAGAAGCGCGGGATGTCGCCGTGCACGGTCGCGTGGGTCAGCGGGTTGGTGTAGGTGCCGAACTGGAACCAGGCGACGGTGTTGACGATGTGGTGCAGGCCGAACGGCAGGAGCAGGCGGTTGGCCACGCCGTAGACGAACGAGCCGAGCACGCCGTGGCCGGTCATCCAGGTGCCGGAGGAGTTGATCGCGTCGCCGATCGGGGCCCAGACCCAGCCCATCAGCACGCCGAAGACCAGGCCGAACACCGAGGTCAGGATCGGCACCATCCGGCGGCCGCCGAAGAAGGCCAGGTAGGTGGGCAGCTTGGTCCGGTAGAACCGCTGGAAGGTGAGCGCGGTGATGATGCCCATGCAGATGCCGCCGAGCACGCCGGTCGGGTTGGGGGCGAGGAAGTTGAGCATGTAGACGCCGCCGACGCTGGTGCCGACCTGGGCCCGGATCGAGGAGCCGCCGAACATGGTCATCGAGACCTCGTTGTAGACGAGGTAGCCGACCACCGCGGCCAGGCCGGTCGAGCCGTCGGCCTTCTTCGCGAAGCCGACCGCGACGCCGACCGTGAAGATGAACGGCAGGTTGGCGAACAGCACGCCGCCGGCCGCGCTGAGCACGTCCGCGACGTGCTGGAGCCAGTGCCAGTGGGTGGCCAGGTGCAGGCCGTTGATCCCGGGGAGCGGGGCGCCGGCGGCGAAGTCCCAGCCGCCGAGCATGTCCGGCTGGCCGAACCGGGTCAGCAGGGCGGCGGCCGGCAGGGTGGCGATCGGCAGCATCAGCGAGCGGCCGATCCGCTGCAGCACGGCCAGCACCCGGCCCCAGGAGGCGCGCCGGCCGGCGTCCGCGCCGGGCGGGTCCGCTGATGACATGACGAACGCCTCCCGGCTGAGGATCCATGGCTCTTGATAGATCGTCAGCCGGAAGGCGTTCGGGGGCACCTCGGGCTACGCCGAAAGTGTGGCCTTATTCACGCTGGGGAGTGAACGGCCGGGCCGGCTGGAGGAGCGGTCCCGGACCGCGGAGCTAGGTCGCGAGCGACCCGACCACCACCCCGGAGTAGGCGCCGGTATCCTCCTCGGCGTCCGGTTCCCGGCCCGGGGTCATGATGTTGAAGGTGTGGATCGCGAAGGTGAACAGGAAGTAGTAGACCACGGCGAAGACCAGGCCGATCGGGATCAGCCAGAGCGGTTTGGTCGCGATGTCGAAGTTGAACACGTAGTCGAGCAGGCCGGCCGAGAACGAGAAGCCGTCGTGGATTCCCAGTGCCTCGCACAGGTACATCGACACGCCGGTGAGCACCGCGTGCACGCCGAACAGGGCCGGGGCGGCGAACAGGAAGGCGAACTCGATCGGCTCGGTCACCCCGGTCAGGAAGGAGCACAGGGCGGCCGAGAGCATGATGCCGCCGACCAGCTTGCGCTTCTCCGGCCGGGCCGCCTGGGTGATCGCCAGGGCCGCGGCCGGCAGGGCGAACATCATGATCGGGAAGAACCCGGTCATGAACATCCCGGAGTTCGGGTCGCCGTGGAAGAAGCAGGTCAGGTCGCCGTTGTACTTGACCCCGTTCTGCACGCAGGTGCCGCCGACCGCGCTCGTCCAGACCAGGTTGTTCGGGATGTGGTGCAGGCCGAAGGGCAGCAGCAGCCGGTTGATCAGGCCGAACACCCCGGCGCCGACCGCGCCGTGCTTGGCCGCCTCGGTGCCCAGCCAGTTGATCCCGGCGGCCGGCCACTGCCAGATCAGGCCCATCACCAGGCCCAGGCCCGTGGCGGCGAAGGCGGTGACGATCGGCACGAACCGGCGGCCGCCGAAGAAGGCCAGGTACGGGGGCAGCTTGATCCGGTAGTACTTCTGGTAGAGCACCGCGGCCAGGACGCCGACGAAGATGCCGCCGAGCACGTACGTCGGGTTGTTGTGGATCGCGTCGGTGAAGTCGATCGCCGTGGTCGGCGTGCCGTCCTTGCCGTACGTGGTCGACGTGCCGTACCAGGTGGTGATCCACGCCTTGCCGGCGTTGACCGGCATCTGGAAGACCGCGGCGGTGACCTCGTTGTAGACCAGGTAGCCGACGACCGCGGCCAGGGCGGTGGTGCCGTCGGCCCGCTTGGCGAAGCCGACCGCGACGCCGACCGCGAACAGCAGCGGCAGGAAGTTGAAGATCCCGTTGCCGGCGGCGCCGAAGATCGCTTCCAGGTATATCAGGACATGTAAGTGGTCGGCGAGGAACAGGCCGTGGTAGACGCCTTCCGTCGCGCCCTGGGCACGGGTGCCCAGGATGTCCGGGGAGCCGAGCCGGATGAGCAGTCCGGCGGCTGGCATCGTGGCGATAGGCAGCATGAGCGAGCGGCCTATTCGTTGCAGGGTGGCGAAAGCCGGATTGCTGGTCGGTGGGGCCGCCGGCAACCCGTCGGCGGATATCGCCGTCATCGGGGTCCTCCAGGGGTTTTACCGCGGCGCGTCGGACTGTGCCGGGTTGGTACGCGCCGCACGGGGGTTGGTGATCGGCTGTGCGGGCCTTTCCAGCGGCACCCAGAGTTGGTACCGGTCGGCGCGGTACGCGGAGGTGGCGTATTCGATCACCAGGTCGCCCGCGTAACTGCGCCGGGACATCTGCAACACCACCCCGGCGGACGGGATCTCCAGCAGCGCAGCGTCCTCGGCGTCGGCGTTGCCGGCCTCGATGACCTGTTCGCCCCAGGTGAGCGTGAGCCCGTAGTGCTCCGCCAGGTGCTGGTACAGCGAATGCGGAGTGCCGTGGGCGAGCAACCCGGGCACTCGGTGTTCCGGCAGGTGGGTGCGCTCCACGGCCATGGGGATCGAGTCGGCGTACCGCAGCCGGACCAGGCGCACGACCGGGTCGCCGGCGTTCAGCTCCAGCTGCCGCGCCAGCACCGGGGTGGCGGTGATCCGGTCGAAGCTGATCGTCCGGGAGGCCGGCACCATGCCGCGGCGGGTCATGTCCTCGGTGAACGAGGCGAGCCGGACCTGGAGGTCCATCTTGGGCTGGGCCACGAACGTGCCCCGGCCGCGGACGCGGTAGAGCTTGCCCTCGGACACCAGCTGGTTGATCGCCTGCCGGACCGTCATCCGGGACAGACCGTACTCCTCGCCGAGGTCGCGCTCGGACGGAATGGGGGTATCCGGCTCGAGTTCGGTGTCGATGAGGTCGATGAGGATCTCGCGCAGTTGCTGGTGCTTGGGCACCGGACTGCGAGCATTGATCTCCACTGATCTCATGCCTTTCGATTCTGCCATTGCGTGTGAAGCGTGTCACTTGTACTGTCTGTACCGGACTAGACCACTACGGGCTCCCCACTGTCAAGGGCCGTGCTGAATCGAGTTCGAAGCGTCACCCGGCCCAGGACCGCCGCGTCGGACTTAAGGTGTGAACGACACGCCCGGACCGTCTCGCGCCCGAGCCGGCGCCAGGGGTGGCCGAACGCACACAACCACGTGGGAGCGAAAGTCATGGACAAGGCACAGGCGATCATCGCCGGGCTCGGCGGAGCCGACAACATCCTCGAGATCGAGCCGTGCATCACGCGCCTGCGGACCGTCGTGCGGGACGGATCGAAGGTCAATGACGCCGCGCTCAAGGCCGCCGGCGCGCACGGCGTGATGAAGGCCGGGACGGTCGTACAGGTCGTGGTCGGACCGGAGGCGGACACCCTCTGTATGGACATAGAGGACCTGCTCTAGCCGCCCGGTACGCAGACCGCGCGAACGCCCGCACAACCCGCCTCTCCAGACCTGGTAACCCCCGCGGTATGTCCATGCAGCCCGCCCGCACAGCCCGCCCGGACGGCCGGACCCCGGCCCGCCCGGCACAGCCCCGATCTCGACCCACAACATGACAACCACCCCGCACGCCGGGCCCACCCCCTCAACAGGCCCGGCGGCGCCAAGCAACGAATCTGGTGACCACCATGGATACGCTGCTCGTTGGAGCGCCGCTGGCCGGAACCGCGATCGCCCTGTGCGACGTGCCCGACCTGGTCTTCGCCGAGGCGATGGTAGGACCGGGCGGCGCCGTCGACCCCAGCCGAGGACCGACCACCGCCCACGCGCCGATCGCCGGCACCCTGGTCAAGCTCAAACCGCACGCCTTCGTGGTGGTCGGGCCGGACGGCCGCGGCGTCCTGGTGCACCTGGGCATCGACACCGTGAACCTGGACGGGGCCGGCTTCGAGCTGCTGGCCGAGGAGGGAGTCCAGATCGAGGCCGGGGCCCCGGTGATCCGCTGGAACCCGGCCGAGGTCGAGGCCCGGGGGCTCTCCCCGGTCTGCCCGGTGATCGCCCTGGACGCCCCGGCCGCGGCGGTCGAGGGGGTCACGCTGGGGGAAATCAAACCGGGCGGGCCGTTGTTCCGCTGGGTGTAATGCCCCGGACGTCCGGATCCGGGACAATGGCGATCGACGCGGTGCGGGCGTTACGAGTCCGCGCCGCCGGACCAAGGAGCCAATGTGCCTCAGCGTACTGTCACCGTCGCCTCCCGGGTGGGCCTGCACGCCCGGCCGGCCGCGGTATTCGTCAAGGCCGCCACGGCGGCGGCCCTGCCCGTCACCATCGCCAAGGCCGGCCGGGAGCCGGTCAGCGCGCGTTCGATCCTGGCCGTGCTGGGACTGGACGTGCGCGGCGGCGAGCAGGTCGTGCTCGAAGCCGACGGCGCCGGGGCCGACTCGGCCCTGGACGAGCTGGAGAACCTGCTCAGCTCGGATCTCGAAGGCTAGCTTCCGGCCGGCCGCACGTAGCAAGGGAGCAACCCGAATGAGTGACCCGGTCCTGCGCGGCATCGGTGTGGGCTCGGCCGCGGCGGCCGGGCCGGTCGCCCGGATGGGCGATCCGCTGCCCGAGCCGCCGGCCGGGGCCGCCGCGGCCGGGACGGCGCAGCAGGAGCTGGGCCGGGCCGTGGCCGCGCTGGCCGCGGTCGCGGCGGAGCTGAACCGCCGGGCCGCGCTGGCCGGGGGCGAGGCCGCGCAGGTGCTCGAAGCCCAGGCGATGATGGCCGAGGACCCGTCCCTGGCCGAGTCCGTGGCGGCCCGGACCGCGGCCGGGCGTACGGCCGAGCGGGCCGTTTTCGAGGCTTTCGGGGAGTACCGCGAGTTGCTGGCCGGCGCGGGCGGTTATCTGGCCGCCCGGGTGGCCGATCTGGACGACCTGGCCGCGCGCGCGGTGGCGGCTGCGACCGGCGCGTCGATGCCCGGCGTGCCCGAGTCCGACACGCCGTTCGTGCTGGTGGCGAAGGACCTGGCTCCGGCCGACACGGCGGTGCTGGATCTGGCCAAGGTGCTGGCCCTGGTCACCGCGGAGGGCGGGCCGACCAGCCACACCGCGATCCTGGCCCGGTCCCGGGGCATCCCGGCCGTGGTGGGCGTGCGCGGGGCGGCGGGGTTGGCCGAGGGCGCCGAGGTGGTGGTCGACGCGGCCGCCGGGACGGTGACGGTGCACCCGTCGGCCGAGCTGCTGGCCGAGGTGGCCGAGCGGGCCCGGTCCCGGCAGGCCGCGCTGGCCGGGGCGCACGGCCCGGGCCGGACCGCGGACGGCGTCCCGGTCCGGCTGATGGCGAACGTGGGCGGCGCCGGGGACCTGCCGGCCGCGCTGGCGGCCGGCGCCGAGGGGGTGGGCCTGTTCCGCACCGAGTTCCTGTACCTGGACTCCGACACCCCGCCGTCGTTCGAGACCCAGGTGGAGGCCTACCGGGCCGTGCTGGCCGGGTTCCCGGGGCAGCGGGTGGTGGTGCGCACCCTGGACGCCGGGGCGGACAAGCCGCTGCCGTTCCTGCCCTTGGGCGAGGAGCCGAATCCGGCCCTCGGGGTGCGCGGCCTGCGGGCGTTCCGGGGCGAGCACCGCGGGCTGTTGGAGACCCAGTTGCGCGCGCTGGCCGCGGCCCGGTCTGCGGCCGGGCCGGGAGCCGAGCCCGCGGATCTGTGGGTGATGGCCCCGATGGTGGCCGACGGCGTGGACACCGCCTGGTTCGTCGATCTGGCCCGCGGGTTCGGGCTGGAGACGGTCGGCGTGATGGTCGAGGTGCCGTCCGCGGCGCTGTGCGCCCACGAGGTGCTCGCGGCGGCCGACTTCGCCTCGATCGGCACCAACGACCTGACCCAGTACACCCTGGCCGCGGACCGGATGCTCGGCGAGCTCGGCCCGTTGCAGGACCCCTGCCATCCGGCCGTGCTGCGGCTGGTCGAACTGACCGGCGCGGCGGGCGCGGAGCTGGGCCGGCCGGTCGGCGTGTGCGGTGAGGCGGCCGCCGATCCGCGGCTGGCGCTGGTCTTGGTCGGGCTGGGCGTGAGCTCGCTGTCGATGGCGCCGTCCGCGATCGCCGAGGTGCGGGCCGCCCTGGCCGCGCACACGCTCGACCAGTGCCGCGCGCTGGCCGCGGCGGCGTTGCGGCGGGCGTGATCCGCTGATCCGCGCGGTCTACGCGAGGCTGCGGATGATCGGCTCCAGCAGCACCTGATACGCCGCGGTGTTCCGGCTCAGGCTCTGGCTGACCAGCAGGTGGTCGCGCTGGGCCCGGTGGCTCCAGTGGCCCTCGACCGGCAGCACGTCGACCTGGAGCTGGAAGGGTTCGATCGGGCGGCCGAGCTCGGCCTCGATCGAGCGGACCAGTTCGCCCATCGGGTGCCGGGCCGGCCGGGGCCGTTCCCGGGCGTGGTTCATGTGGTCGCGTTCGTGCGCGGAGAGCCAGCGGCCGGCCGGGCCGGTGGCCTGGTTGAGCAGGGAGCGCAGGTCCGGGCCGATCAGGGCCGGGCGGGCCAGCGGGTCGGGCAGGTCGGCCGCGGACTGCGGGCCGGCCGCGACCTCGGCCTCCCACCAGGCCCGCCAGTCCGCCGCGGCCTGGGCGGTGCCCAGCGCCCGCAGCTGCGGGTCGATCCGGACCTGGGGCACCAGCGGCGGCGGCGGAACGAGCATGTCGACGGCGAGCCCGGCGGCGTCCCGGGCGTACAGCGCGCGGATCATGAACTCGGGTGGGTGGCTGACACGAATCAGCCACGACTGGCTTTCTGCGGACCGCATGACTATGAAGCTAGCGACGAATCGCACCGGCGCAAAGATCTACGGCGGAGTATGTCCCGTCTGCCCTCGGGGCCGCGCACGGCGAAGGCCCGGTCCCGGCGCTCCTCGCGCCGGAACCGGGCCTCGCAGTGCTCACCGCGGTCGGATGTGACCGGACTGGAACCGGGACTAGAAGTCCATGTCCCCGCCGGGCATGCCGCCGCCGGCCGGGGCCGAGGCCTTCTCCGGCTTGTCGGCGATGACGGCCTCGGTGGTCAGGAACAGCGCGGCGATGGACGCGGCGTTCTGCAGCGCGGACCGGGTCACCTTGGCCGGGTCCAGGATGCCGGCCTTGAGCATGTCCACGTACTCGCCGGTGGAGGCGTCCAGACCGAAGCCGGGCTCCAGGTTGCGCACCTTGTCCACCACGACGCCGCCTTCGAGGCCGGCGTTGATCGCGATCTGCTTGAGCGGGGCCTCGACCGCGATCCGGACGATGTTCGCGCCGGTGGCCTCGTCGCCGGTCAGGGTGTCGAACTTCTCGAACGCCAGCTTGGTGGCCTGCAGCAGCGCCACGCCGCCGCCGGCCACGATGCCCTCCTCGACGGCCGCCTTCGCGTTGCGCACGGCGTCCTCGATCCGGTGCTTGCGCTCCTTGAGCTCGACCTCGGTGGCCGCGCCGGCCTTGATCACGGCGACGCCGCCGGCCAGCTTGGCCAGGCGCTCCTGCAGCTTCTCCCGGTCGTAGTCCGAGTCCGACTTCTCGATCTCGGCCCGGATCTGGTTCTTGCGGCCCTCGATCTGGTCGTTGTCCCCGGCGCCGTCCACGATGGTGGTCTCGTCCTTGGTGACCACGATCTTGCGGGCCCGGCCGAGCAGGTCGATCCCGATCGAGTCGAGCTTGAGGCCGATCTCCTCGGAGACCACCTGGCCGCCGGTCAGGATCGCGATGTCGCCGAGCATGGCCTTACGGCGGTCGCCGAAGCCGGGGGCCTTGACCGCGACCGACTTGAAGGTGCCGCGGATCTTGTTCACGACCAGGGTGGCCAGGGCCTCGCCCTCGACGTCCTCGGCCAGGATGACCAGCGGCTTGCCGCTCTGCATGACCTTCTCGAGGATCGGCAGCAGGTCCTTGACGTTGGCGATCTTGGAGTTGACGATCAGCAGGTACGGGTCCTCCAGCACCGCCTCCATCCGCTCCATGTCGGTGGCGAAGTAGGGCGAGATGTAGCCCTTGTCGAAGCGCATGCCCTCGGTGAGCTCGAGCTCGAGGCCGAAGGTGTTGCTCTCCTCGACGGTGATGACGCCTTCCTTGCCGGCCTTGTCCATCGCCTCGGCGATCATCTCGCCGATGGCCGGGTCGGCCGCCGAGATCGACGCGGTGGCGGCGATCTGCTCGCGGGTCTCGACGTCCTTGGCCATGTTCGACAGCTCGGCGCTGATCCGCTCGACCGCCGCCTCGATGCCGCGCTTCAGGGCCATCGGGTTGGCGCCGGCCGCGACGTTGCGCAGGCCCTCGCGGACCAGGGCCTGGGCCAGCACGGTCGCCGTGGTGGTGCCGTCGCCGGCCACGTCGTCGGTCTTCTTGGCGACTTCCTTGACCAGCTCGGCGCCGATCTTCTCGTACGGGTCCTCCAGCTCGATCTCCTTGGCGATCGAGACGCCGTCGTTGGTGATCGTGGGGGCGCCCCACTTCTTCTCCAGGACGACGTTGCGGCCGCGCGGGCCGAGGGTCACCTTGACGGCGTCGGCGAGCTGGTTCATGCCCCGCTCAAGGCCGCGACGTGCTTCTTCGTTGAAGGCGATGATCTTCGCCATGGTTGTTCAGTCCTCCCACAAGCAAGGGGTCGAATCCCCAGTCCCACGGGCGCCCGCGACGGCCGACGCACGCTGCGCGCGCATCTCACCAGTGGAAGCTGATCGGTGGCACTCTCGATAGTAGAGTGCCAGCTCCCATGATTAGCACTCTCCTGCCCCGAGTGCAAGCCGAGTGGGTGCGGGCCCGGGCACGACCGCCCCGCGACCGCCCCCGGCGCCGCACGCACAAAAGTGCCGCGTCCCCTCCCGGGAACGCGGCACCTCGGATGTTGACGCCTTGTGCGACGTGCTTCGTTACTGTTACAGCGCGCGGACCATGTCGGCCTGCGGTCCCTTCTGGCCCTGGGATATCTCGAATTCGACCCGCTGGCCTTCCTCGAGAGTCCGGTAGCCATCCATCTGGATCGCGCTGTAGTGGACGAAGACGTCGGCGCCACCGTCTACCGCGATGAAGCCGTAACCCTTCTCCGCGTTGAACCACTTGACGGTGCCCTGAGCCATTCTTCACTCCTTGTTGCCGGCCCAACTCTCTGGCTACGCACTTCACGCAACCGGGTCGTTCGTCCCCCCGCCCTCCCCAAGCTGAGCCAGGGCCGGTGATGACTGCTGTCGTTCCCACTGCGCCACCAGAGGTTTTGCACCCCGGCGACACTCGCTGAACTGTGCGACCGGCGCTGAGATTATCCGGTGAACACGGGATTGCAACAGGCCAAAAGAGCGAGAATTTGGAGCACTCGCGAAACTGTAATCGTCCGGTTACTGATCATCTTCGGTTTGGGTTCAGCTGAAGGGGAGCAGTTCACCGCCGGTGGGGCGCCGGACCGGCCGCGCGGGGCCGGCCGCGCGCGGGTCCGGGCCCCGGCAGGAGGGTCAGCAGCCGCCGGCCACCGCCGGGATGATCGAGACGTTCGAGCCGTCCTTGGTGGGGGTGGCCAGGCCCTCGGCGAAGCGGACGTCGTCGTCGTCGACGTAGACGTTCACGAACCGGCGCAGCTTGCCGGAGTCGTCCAGGACCCGGTCGCGCAGGCCGGGGTGGGCCGCCTCCAGGGCGTCGACCACCTCGCCCAGGGTGGCGCCGGAGACGGACACCTCGGCTGCGCCGGCTGTGTAGGTGCGCAGGATGGTCGGGATGCGGACGGAGACGGCCATGGGGCTCATGCCTTTCGTGCGGGACTGCGGGGTGGTGGAGGGACGGGGTCCGGCGGCTCGGGCCGCGCGGCCGGGCCGGCCCCGGGGGTCACGGGCCCCGGGGACCGGCCGCGGGCGTTACAGCCCGGCGGCCTTGAAGGCCGACAGCGCGGGCTTGATGGTGGCGGAGACGCCGATGTCGGAGACCGCGTCGAGGGTCTTGAGGCCGTCGCCCGAGTTGATCAGCACGGTCTCGGCGTCCGGGTCCAGCCTGCCGTTCTCGACCAGCTTGCGCAGCGAGCCGAGGGTGACCCCGCCGGCCGTCTCGGTGAAGATCCCCTCGGTCCGGGCCAGCAGCCGGATCGCGGCCACGATCTCCTCGTCCGACACGTCCTCGATCGCGCCGCCGGTGCGCCGCACCGCGTCCAGCACGTACGGGCCGTCGGCCGGGTTGCCGATCGCCAGCGACTTG
Organism: Actinocrinis sp.; assembly: GCA_035943635.1. Taxonomy (GTDB): domain Bacteria; phylum Actinomycetota; class Actinomycetes; order Streptomycetales; family Catenulisporaceae; genus DASZBX01. The sequence goes on from DASZBX010000131.1 coordinate 71,138, forward strand.
GCGATCGTGTCCGGGCGGACCGGCTGGACCACGTCGTGCCCGGCCTTGAACGCGGCCGAGATCGGCGAGCAGCCGGTGGCCTGGGCGCCGAACAGGCGGTACGGCCGGTCCTCGACCAGGCCGAGCTTGACCAGCTCGCGCAGGCCCTTGTCGATCTTGGTCAGCTGGGAGCCGGAGGCCAGCGGGATCACGATCTGCTCCGGCAGCCGCCAGCCGAGCTGCTCGGCGATCTCGTAGGACAGGGTCTTGGAGCCCTCGGCGTAGAACGGGCGCAGGTTCACGTTCACGAAGCCCCAGCCCGCGCCGGCCTCGTCCCCGATCAGCTCGGAGCAGAACCGGCTGACCTCGTCGTAGGTGCCGTCCAGGGCGACCAGCCGGCCGCCGTAGACCGCGGCCATGACCACCTTGCCGTCTTCCAGGCCGGCCGGGATGAAGGTGCACGACTGCAGGCCGGCCCGGGCCGCGGCCGCGGCCACCGCGCCGGCCAGGTTGCCGGTGGAGGAGCAGGACAGGGTGGTGAAGCCGAAGGTGCGGGCCGCCTCCAGGGCGATCGCGACCACCCGGTCCTTGAAGGAGTGGGTCGGGTTGCCCGAGTCGTCCTTGACGTACAGCGAGCGCAGGCCGAGCTCGCGGGCCAGCCGGTCCGCGCGGACCAGGTTGGTGTCGCCGGGGTTCAGGTTGGGCCGGCTCGCGACGTCGGCGCTGACCGGCAGCAGCGGCGCGTAACGCCAGATCGAGTTGGGGCCGCGTTCGATGTCGGCCCGGGTGACCGGGCGGTCGGACCAGTCGTAGGCCACCTCGAGCGGGCCGAAACAGGAGCCGCAGACGTACTCGGGACCGAGCGGTACGCGCTGGCCGCACTCCCGACAGGCCAGGGCCACCGCGGCTCCGAAAGCGGGATCACGCTCGGGCTCGGCGGTGCGGGAGGGGGTGTCGATCTGCGGCGAAGTTGCCAAAGTGGTCATAGCGGAGGCCTTTCTCCTCATCTTCCCCGCCGCGGTCGCGGCGAGCCGGAATTGGCACCTGCTCCTTGCGGCCGGCCTCAGTCGAGTGAGTACGGTGGCCGTCAAGGCGGTTGCCGGAGCGTCTGCGGGCCGTTCCCTCAGCTCCTCTGGATGAGCAACAGATATTCAGTTGTGTAAGGAGCCCAGGAGCTCCATGACCACAATACCCGACGGCGGCGAATGCACATCCCCGGTCCATAGTGTGGAACCCCACAATGCCCGGCGGTTAAAGTTGGACCCTGATGGACATGAGCAAAATCGTGCTCAACACCGGCAAAGCAACTGTTCTGCTCGCGTCCAATCGGGGACCAGTGTCCTTCTCCGTCGGCGACGACGGCGCGCTCACCGCCAAGCGCGGCGGTGGCGGCCTGGTCTCCGGGCTCTCCTCGATCGAGGTCCCGGACGCCGAGGGGGAGCAGGTCTGGGTCTGCGCGGCCCTGTCCGAGGGCGACCGGGCCGCCACCCGCTCGGCGCCCGGCGGCCGCCTGGACCGGGCCGGCCTGATCGATGCCGCGACCCCGGTCCGGATGCTGGAGATCGAGGCGGGGACGTTCCACCGGGCGTACAACGCGGTGGCCAACTCGACCCTCTGGTTCGTCCACCACATGCTGTACGCGACCGCGACCACCCCCTCCTTCGACGGCCAGTTCACCCGGGAGTGGGACTCGTTCGTCGCCTACAACGCGGCCTTCGCCCAGGCCCTGGCCGAGGAGGCCGCGCCCGCGGCCCGGGTCATGGTGCAGGACTACCACCTGTGCCTGGTGCCGAAGATGCTGCGGGAGCTGCGGCCCGATCTGCGGATCGCGCACTTCTCGCACACCCCCTGGTCGCCGCCGGACTACTTCGGGATACTGCCCGACCGGATCGCGACCGCGGTGCTGGAGGGGATGCTCGGCGCGGACCGGGTCGGCTTCCTGACCGACCGGTGGGCCGTGTCGTTCCTGGACTGCTGCGTGCGCCTGCTCCCGACGGCGAACGTGCACCTGAGCGGCATGCGGGTCACCCACAACGGCCACGCGTCCTACGTGGCCAGTTACAGTCTCGGCGTCGACGGCCCGAGCCTGGTCGAGCGGGCCACGCAGCCGGATGTGGAGAACCGGCTGGCCGCGCTCAAGGAGCGGGTCGGCGACCGGCAGGTGATCGTGCGGGTGGACCGCACCGAGCTGTCGAAGAACATAGTCCGCGGGCTGGCCGCGTATGCCGACATGCTGCGCCGCTACCCGCAGTGGCAGGGCAACGTGGTGCACATCGCCTTCGCGTATCCGAGCCGGCACGACCTGCCGGAGTACCGGGAGTACACCGCGTCGGTGCTGCGCACGGCCAAGGAGATCGAGGACGAGTTCGGCCGGCCCGACTGGGAGCCGCTGATCCTGCACGTGGAGGACGACTTCGCCCGTTCGCTGGCGGCGTACCGGCTGGCCGACGTGGCGCTGGTCAACCCGATCCGGGACGGGATGAACCTGGTCGCCAAGGAGGTGCCGATCGTGGCCGCGGCGACCGGGGGCGCCTGCGCGCTGGTGCTGTCCAAGGAGGCCGGGGCCTGCGCGGAGCTGGGCGAGGGCTCGATCGTGGTGAACCCGTACGACGTGACCGGCACCGCGGACGCGCTGCACCAGGCGCTGTCCACCGACCGGGCCACGCGGTTGGCCCAGTGCGAGCGGCTGGCCGAAATCGGCGGCGCGCTGCCGCCTCAGTTATGGTTCACCCGTCAAGTCCAAGCGTTGTGACCCGCGGCCGAGGCGGGCGGCGCGTCGGCGTCGAGGAGTCGCGAGTCCCTTATGTCCGAATTAGTGTTCTTCTCCGGGACGATGGACTGCGGCAAATCCACGCTGGCGCTGCAGATGGACCACAACCGCTCGGCCCGGGGCCGGCGCGGCCTGGTGTTCACCCGCAACGACCGGGCCGGGCGTGGAGTGCTCTCCAGCCGGCTCGGCCTGGCCACCGCGGCGGTGGAGGCGGACGAGCGGACCGACCTGTTCGAGTACATCGAGCGGGCGCTGGGCAACGATCCGCTGATCGACTACGTGATCTGTGACGAGGCCCAGTTCCTGACCGCCGAGCAGGCCGAGCAGCTGGCCGAGGTGGTCGACGAGCTCGGCCTGGACGTGTTCGCGTTCGGGATCACGACCGACTTCCGGACCAGGCTGTTCCCCGGCTCGCAGCGGCTGATCGAGCTGGCCGACCGGATACAGGTCCTGCAGGTCGAGACGCTGTGCTGGTGCGGGGCCAGGGCCACCCACAACGCGCGCACGGTGAACGGCGTGATGGTCCTGGAGGGCGCGCAGGTCGCGGTCGGCGACGTGGGCCCGTACGACGACGGTTCGGGCGATGAGGACGGCAACGGCGGCGCTGGAGCGGGCACGGGCGGGCGGGCCGGCGGCGAGGATGCCGACGGCGGGCGCGACGGCTCGCCGGTGGCCGACGTGCTCGGCTACGAGGTGCTGTGCCGCAAGCACCACCGGGCCCGGCTGAGCTCGGCGCAGAGCCGGACCGGCAGCCGGTCAGACCACGTCGCCGTCTGACGGTGCGCCGGACGGCCCGGCGGGCTTGGCCCAGGCCTGTCGGCGCGCGTCGCGCAGGCGGCGCAGCCGGTTGACCAGGACCGGTTCGGCCGCGAGCACCTCGGGCCGCTCGAGCAGGGAGTTGAGCAGCTGGTAGTAGCGGTTCGCGGACAGGTCGAAGCGGTCGCGGACCGCCTGCTCCTTCGCGCCCGGTGAGGGCCAGGGGCGCTTCTCGAAGGCGAGCACCGCGCGTTCGCGGCCGGTGAGGCCGTCGGACGGGGCGGAGGACTGTCTGGGCAGGAAGGCGGTCGGAGCCGGTTGGTTCGGCTGCTCGGCCGGGTGCGGTGTTTCGTGCGGCGCGACGAGATCGGGTGCCGGTTCCGGAGCAGGAAGCGGCGCAATGGCCTTTCGCGCAGGCCGCTTTCGCGGCGCGGGCTGCTCGGCCGGAGTGGTTTGCTTGACCGGCTTTGCCTTGACGGCCGGTTCCTCAGTTTTCTTGGCGGCAGGCCGCTTCCGCGGAGCGGGCTGCTCGGCCGGAGTGGCTTGCTTGACCGGCCTTGCCTTGACGGCCGGTTCCGCGGCCTTCTTGGCAGCAGCCCGCTTCCGCGGCGCGGGCTTCTCCGTCGGAGTGTCCGGGCCGGTCGGATCCGGCTTGGCGACAGCTCGCTTACGGGGCGCAGGCTTTGCGTCCGGAATCTCTCGGCCGGCTGGCTTTGCCTGGGCGGTAGCCCGCTTTCGCGGCATGGGCTTCCCGGCCGGAATGTCCCGGTCTGCCGAATAAGCCTTGGCGGCGGCCCGCTTTCGCGCTGCGGGCTTTTCGGCCGAAGCATCCTGAACAGTCTTGTCCGCCGCGACGGTTGATTGCGCGGATTTGCGCGCGACACGCTTGCCCGGCGCCGGTTTCTCGGCCGTGCTGTTTCCAGCCTCTGCACTCTTTCGGGTGGTCGCACGCTTTCGCGGCACTGCCTTTTCCGGCGGGCTGCCTTGGATCTCGCTCTCTGTACCAGCCGCGGCGGCCGCGGTTTTGCGGGCGGTTCGCTGGCGCGGAGCCGGTTTTCCGGCTGCGCTTTCCCCAGCCGGAAGCACTGCGTCATTCCCCGACTCCGCGGTCTTCCGCGCAGCCGCCCGCTTTCGAGGCATCGCCTTCTTGGGCGGAACATCCTGAGCAGCATCGTCCGCAGCAGCAACCGGATCCGCAGTTTTGCGGGCGGCCCGTTTGCGCGGCGCTGCCTTCTTCGCCGGCTCCCCCGCGCTCGCGCGCGCAGTTTCGGCCGGCTCCGGTTCAACCCCGTGTTTCGGGGGGATCACCTGAGCGGCGGGACGAGCTACGGGCGGTCCGGCGCGGCGCCCGGATCCGGTCTGGTCGGTCGAGCGCACGGCTTCCGGCTCCATGCCGATCAGGATAGCGCCGGGTCCGACGGTCCGGGCCGTTGACCGGCGCACGGTCGCCGGGTCGGCTCGTCTCCGGCCGGCGCGGCCGGGCGCGGTAAGGCCCGGCGACGGACCGGGAAACCCGAGTACACACCCGATCGTGATCCGCCGTGCCCGCGCCGCCGGCGGTGGCGTAAGGTAACCTACATAAGGTCTATACCAATCCGGCCGCCGGGCCGTGGCGCAGACCCGGTCCGAATCGTCGAAGCAAGGTGCCCGCACATGCCGCTGCTGCATAACGCCCGTCTCGTCCTGCCCAGCGGAGTGGTCGACGGCGGCTGGCTGGCGACCTCGGGCGCCGGCATCTCCGGCATCGGCGGCCCGGACGCCGCGCAGCCCGGCCCGGGCGCCGACCCGGCCGAGCGGATCGACCTGGGCGGCCAGTACGTCGTCCCCGGCTTCGTCGACCTGCACGTGCACGGCGGCGGGGGCGGCGCCTTCTCCTCCGGGCAGGCCGGGCAGGCCCGGACCGCGGCCGCCTTCCACCTGAGCCACGGCACCACCACGATCATGGCCTCCACGGTGACCGGCGAGCTGGCCGACCTGGAGCGCTACGTGGCCGAGCTGGCCGAGCTGGTCCAGGACGGCGAGCTGGCCGGGGTGCACCTGGAGGGTCCGTTCATCTCCAAGGCCCGCTGCGGCGCGCACAACCCCGAGCTGCTGCGCGCGCCCGAGCCGGCCGCGATCAAACGGCTGCTCAAGGCGGGCAAGGGCACCGTCCGGATGATCACCCTCGCGCCGGAGCTGGAGCACGGGATCACCGCCACCGGCCTGCTCGCCGACGCCGGGGTGATCGCCGCGATCGGGCACACCGACGCCACGTACGCCCAGGCCAACCTGGCCATCGCCCGCGGCGCCCGGGTGGCCACGCACATCTTCAACGCGATGCGCCCGGTGCACCACCGCGAGCCCGGTCCGGTGACCGCGGCGCTGGAGCAGGAGGACGTGATCGTCGAACTGGTCAACGACGGGCTGCACGTGCACCCGGCCGTGGCCGGGCTGGTCTTCGCCACCGCGGGCGCGCACCGGACCGCGCTGATCACCGACGCCATGTCGGCGGCCGGGTCGGCGGACGGGATCTACACCCTCGGCACGCTCGCGGTCGAGGTCAGCGGCGGGGTGGCCCGGGTGGCCAACACCGAGACGATCGCCGGCTCGACCCTGACCATGGACGACGCGCTGCGCAACGCGGTGCACAGCGTGGGCATCCCGATCGAGGACGCGGTGGTCTCCGCCTCGCTCACTCCGGCCCGGGCCCTGGGCCTGGCCGACCGGATCGGCTCGCTGGAGACCGGCAAGCAGGCGGACCTGTGCGTGCTGAACGAGGACCTGCGGGTGACCGCGGTGATGCGCCGCGGCCGGTGGGTGCACGGCATGGGTGCTACGGCATTCAGCCCACTGCTCGCCCACTGATTGCGGACGGACTTTCGGGAAATCCCTCGCCAAGGGCGGTAATTCACTCTAATTCTCGCCCGAATGGATGATAAAAACCGTTTTTACACCCATTTGGCAGGCTTAGGGCTGCTCTGTTCGCGAGAGAATTCCCAGTGAACGTGCCGCACACTTCCTCAAATGCCGTAGCCGTATGACCGGTCTTGCCGAAGGGCACGTTCCCGCCCGGCAGCCCCACGTTGCCGAGCGGGTCCAGTGTTGCCGCGCCTGCATGGCGTACGGCGAACCCAATCAGGGAGCGATCATGGTTCTCTCGGTCTCCGGTGTGCTGCTGCTCGGGGTCATCGTCTTCATCCTCTTCCGCAAGGACGGGCTGAAAGTCTCGCACATGATCGTGTGCGCGCTCTTCGGCTTCTACCTGGCCTCTACCTCCATCGCGTCGTCGATCCGGAACAGTACCGGCGCCGTGACGGGCTTCATCAGCGGGCTGCATTTCTAGTGCCGCCCTGACGGCCGGTTGCCAGGCGGACACCGGGCCTGAAAGACGTCGACTGCGAACCGCCCCGGACTGACGGGACCCCCAGCGGACGATCATCGCCCGACGCCGGTCCCGTCCGCTCTGGCACCGCCCCGGCCCGAGGCCGGGAACCGCTGAGACTTCGCCTCATCATCATCGCAACCTCACTCTTCCGGGCCGCCGCACCGCGTCCGCGGCCGGGCCCCGAGACCACGTCAGACAGGGAAGACCGCAGATGGCGCCAGCCACCAGGACCGCCGACTCGATGTGGACCCAGCTGGGCAACGCCGTGGCCAGGTCCGGCCCGGCCGCCTGGCTGGACCAGAACGTGCGCCGCCACCCGGCCCTGACCAGGACCCGCTCGGCCACCGGGGGCGCCTGGAGCCGGCTGCTGGACCTGTGCTACCCGCTGATCATGATCGGCCGGGGCACCAGGATCGGCTGCGGCCGCGCCTTCGCCTGGTGGAAGGCCACGCCCAAGGAGAAGCGCACGCTCGAAGCGGTGGTCGCGCTCGCGTGCCTGATCGGCGTCGGCATGCTCGCGCTCGGGCCGGTCCTGCTGCTGGCCGGCTACGGCGCCGGCGCGGCCTGGCTGGGCCGGGACACCGCGCGCAGGCGGGCCGACCCCGAGGGCCCGGCCCGGGTGGCCAGGCTGCAGGCGGTCTACAACGGCCTGGTCCCCTACCTGCACTGCGCCGACGACCCGGACCAGCACTTCAAGCCGGCCGGCGGCTACCGGGACGCGTTCACCGAGTGGGAGTTCGACCAGTCCGGCGCGCTGGTCCGGCTGAAACTGGACTACTCGGAGTACTTCCGGGACGGCGAGGCGGACAGCCGGGCCAAGGTCGAGCGCGCCCTGGAGGGCAAGATCGGGCAGGCCAACGAGTACCTGTACGCCTGGGACGAGCAGGCCAACCGGCTGGAGGTGCGGATCCTGCCGCCGCTGCCGGCCGGGATCGGCAGCCAGCCCTGGCCGGTGGCCGAGATCGAGTTCGTGCTCGGCTTCACCGACCCGAGCCCGGCCACCCGGCTGATCCCGGTACTGGTCCCGGACCCCTCCGCGAGCGAGGACACGCTGACCCCGCTGAGCCAGGCCGCGGCCGTGCCGCCCGGGTTCGCCCTGGCCCAGCTGTCCCCGGCGATCTGGCGGGTGACCTGCCCGAGCGCCACCCCGCACCTGCTGGTGGTCGGCGGCCCGAACAGCGGCCGGTCCACGGCCGTGCGCTCGCTGCTGGTGCAGGCCCTGGCCCGGGGGCACCAGGTCGCGGTGGCCGACTCGGACGCGACCGCCGACTACACCGAGCTGGCCGGACGGCCCGGGGTGCTGCGGGTGACCGAGGCGCCGGCCGACTCGCTGGAGCTGCTGGACTGGTTCGGCCTGGAGCTGGAACGGCGGGCCGAGCGGTTCACCGGCTCGGCCGACGAACCGGCCGACCCCCCGCTGTGGCTGTTCGTCGACGGCCTGCCCGAGCTGCTCGACGCCGCGGCGGCCCTGGGCCGGGCCGACGCCCAGGAGCAGATGGCCGCGCTGGCCCGCAAGGCCCGGTTCGCGAACACGACCGTGGTGGCCACCGCCCGGACCGAGCACCTCGGCCGGCTCCGCCCGGCCCTGCGCGGACAGCTGGTCAACCGGGTCGCGCTGGGCAAGGTGGACCCGGCCACCTCGACCGCCCTGTTCGGCGGGACCCTGGAGCTCGGCGGCGGGCAGGCCATGCCGGCCGGCCGCGGCTACGCGCGGATCGGCGGCGGCCCGGTCATCCGCCTACAGACTCCCTTTGCGCCCACGCCTTCTCCGACATCCGGCTGAACGCCGCGCGGGAGCGCTTGCGCGCGTACATCGCCTGGTCCGCGGTGCTCAGCAGCTCCCGGGCGCGCTCCTGCGGCAGCAGGCCGTTCTCCACCCGGGACGGCTCGTAGGCCAGGCCGAGGGACAGCCGGACCAGCAGCCGCTCGCCCTCCACGGTCATCGGGTGGGCGAAGGCCTGGTCTATCCGGTCCACCAGCGCCAGCGCCTCCGGTGAGCCCACGCCGGTGCTCACCACCACGAACTCGTCGCCGCCGACCCGGGCCACCACGTCCTCGCCCCGGACCACCTGGCGCAGCCGCTGGGCGACCAGCCGCAGCACCTCGTCGCCGGGGCCGTGCCCGCGCGAGTCGTTGATCTCCTTGAACCGGTCCAGGTCGCAGAACACCACCGCGATCGGGATCTGGTCGGCCAGGAAGCCGGTCAGCCGCTCGTGCAGCTCGACCGGGTTGGCCAGGCCGGTCAGCGCGTCGTGCCGGGCCAGGTGGCGCAGCTGCTGGGCGTGCACCTCGCGGTCGGCCAGGTCGGCCCGCAGGGCGGCCCGCTCCTGCTCCAGCCGGGCCATCCGGCGCTGCGCGGCCTCGTGCCGGCGGGCGTTGATGATCGCGATCGAGGCCTGTTCGGTGAACATCTCCAGCACGTCGAAGACCCAGCGCGGCGGGATCCGGCCGGTGCCGGGGGTGTCGATGGACAGCACGCCGACCAGGTCGCCGGTGCCGTCGTACATCGGGGCCAGCAGGTTGTACTCCGGCAGCCAGGCGTCCGGCTCGCCGAGCGGGACGGTGGACTCGGAGATGTAGGCGTGCACCTCGCCGGCCACGTCCTCGGGCAGGTGGCGCAGGAACCGCAGCTGGCCCCAGGACTCGCCGTACTCGAGCAGCTGCTCGATGCTCTTGCGCGGGCAGGTGTTGTGCAGCAGGGCGGCCTTCATCTCGTCCGGGCCGGCCACCACGACGCACGTCAGTTCGCCGTCCTCGCGGACTACGTTCACTGCGACGCATTCGAAGGGCGTGCAGTGGGTGACCCCGTCCGCGACCGCCTGCAGGGTCTGGGCCAGATCCGTCGCGGAGTTGACTCTGGTGATGGCCCGGTGCACAGGGCGCAGAGCAGACAACGGTATTTGATCTTCCGCGTCCCATTTCTCCACGTTGCTCGCTCCAACCGAAAGCAGCTGTCCAGATACGGAATGTACAGCAAGGATATCTGTTCGGACTAGGAGAACCGTGAGATGCCCGGCCGTGCCCGGGGCCGCGGCGGACCCCGGGGCGGGGATTTTCGCTGCGGTTGTAAAGATTCGGCATGGATCATGCCGATTCTGCAACTGGCCCGTCTGGGCCATACCGCTCCCCCCGATGGTGCGGTACCGTAGCAGCGTGGGTGTATCAGGCATGGACCATTCGATGAGCGCGCAGCGGTTTGAAGCCAACCGCCGCGCCGCCTGCGTGCCGCCGATCGCGGTGGGCGGGCGGGTCGTCGCCGACCGCCTGGACCGCCATCTCGCGCTGATCGCCCCGCTTCCGGGGTCGGTCGTGCCGACGATCGCCGAGGCTTCGCAGGCCGCCCAGCTGATCCTGGAGATCACACCGCGACCGGCCGCCCTCTCGGCGCCGCCGCGCCGCCGGCTGTCCCTGCGAGCCCCGCTGCGTTCGTTCAAGCGGTGGATAGGGTTCCAGTAGTCCGGCGACTGTCGCGGGCGGCCTGAGCCGCTCCCAGGCCCGGTACGGGCCGTGTTTCCCCTGTGCCCGAACGCTTTTTCGCGTGCCGCGGCCCGGCCCCGGCCGAGCATCCGTCGGCCGGCGTCGATTCTCGTAGATGGCATCAGTCCTCATAGATCTGGTAGGACGTGTTGCCGAAGACCAGGTGATAGGTCCTGAGCTGAGGCGAACCCTGCAGCGCGAAGTAGACGTGGTCGACTCCCGAACCGTTGCCCGGTATGCGCATCACGATCACGTGGACGTGATAGGCGGGCGGGTCGGCCAGCGCCTTGGTCCATTCGTTCCCGTCCGGGCCCTTGGTCCCGTCGTAGATCGTCCGGTCGACCACGTCGAAGCCGACCCGTTCGTTCTGCACGATGTCCAGCAGAATCAGGCCGGTGGTGTGGTTTTCCAGGAAATCCCCGGCCTGGATCTGCAGTTCCCGGGCCTGTTGGTCCGAGCGGGCTTCGGTGGCCAGGACGACCTGGTGCCGGGCGAAGGCGAATCCGTTCGAGCCGAGCACGAGCAGGGTGACCAGGGCCACGGGAGTGGTGGCGGGCTTGGGGATCCGGCTCAGCAGGTAGCCGATCAGGATCGCGGCCGGCAGGATCGCCAGCAGGCCGTAGCGGTAGTTGATCAGGCCGCCGTCGACCTGCGGCAGCCCGATCGGTTCCTGGCCGGCTTCCAGGGTGTAGACGAAGAACGGCAGCAGGGTGATCAGGGCCAGGACCGGCAGGGAGCGCGCGGAGAATCTCTCCTTGGCCAGAAAGACGATCAGGCCCAGGACCGCTGCGGCGATCACCGCGTAGCCGAGGTTCGACACCACGGCCGTGCCGTAGGCCTTCGCGGACAATCCCCAGTCGCCGACGTAGATGTCGCCGTGGCGTTCGGCCATCTGGGCCAGGCTGGAGTACGGGCCGTCCTGGAAGTTCAGGGCGTCGCCGAAGATCATGTAGTTGTAGAGCAACCAGGCGGCGGCCGAGATCAGCATGCCGAACACCAGATTCACCAGGGCCAGGCCTCGGGTGTCGCGCCAGGAGTAGCCCAGCTGCCGGCACATGATCACGACGCAGAACAGGAACACTCCGGCCAGATACCAGCCCTCGTAACGGCAGAGCATCGCGAGCAGCGAGGCGACGCTGCCGGCCAGCAGATCCGTCGGCCGCCGGTTCTGGCCCCAGAGCACCAGGTAGTAGATCGCCGCGAGGGTGAAGGCGTAGAACGGCAGCTCGTCCATGGTCGTGCTCTGGTGATAGAGCACGTTCACGTTGGCCACGAACACCATCGCGCCTGCGACGGCGGGCCATTTCCGTTCGCCGAGAAGATTCGGACGATCCGGTACAGATAGACCGAAGAACCTATATAAGCGACCATACATACTGCTGAGCCCGCGAGGCCGGTGCGGTACATGGCCTAGTTCCAGGAGAACAGCGACTGCATCAGCTGCGGCAGCGGCAGCCGGACGCCGCCGAGTTGCGCCACCCCGGGCGAGAGCCCGGTCACGACGCGGCGGCTGATCTCCAGGCGGGAGAACGAGTCCTGATAGGCCAGGATCAGGTTCTGCTGCAGATAGTAGGCGGTGGAAAGGATCGAGAGCACGGCCGCACCGCGCCCACGGCCCTGGCCGCCCAGTCCCGGCTCGGGCTTGTCCGGGTGACCATGGTCTCGGCGTCGGTGTGGGCCGGCGCCGGGCGGCGCCGGGTCTGGGCGGGCAGGGTCGCGGTCATTTCCATCCCTCCGCGAAACAAGCCTTGATCCGCGCGTCGGCGCGGCCGAGGAAGGAGCCGGGCGCGGCGGCGGCCGCGTCCAGTTGGAACGCGCCGACCGCCTTGAGCAGCTGGTCCGGGTCCGGCCGGTCCTCCGCGTTGCAGCACGGCCCCGGTCAGGATCGCGGCCGTGACCAGGCCCACAAGGACGGGCTGGCCCGGGCTGGCCAGGACCGAGGCGGTCGGCGTCGGATCGGCGTCGGATCGGTGGCGCGTCGGCCGCGGCGGGCTGCGCCGGGGGCCGGAGCGGAAGTCGGTCGGGCGGCTCGGATCGTTCTCACCTCGTCTGAAGCCGGGGCGCCGGCGGTGCGCGCCTCGGGGCATTAACCAAGAATTTCTCTCCATCTGACGAAGGGAGAGTAAAAAGCGATGGTAAGCAGATGCCATGGTCCGGCGACAGGCGTGGCCGCGGATCGATACTGCGCCGTTAGCAAACCGTCTCCACCCTGGTGAAAAACGGAGGAAGAACACGAAAACCGTGGAAACCGTGGAATTCCCCCGAAACGGCGCAGAAAAAACACCGGCCCCGGGCTCGAAAGCCCGGGGCCGGTGTGCGTCGTACAGGTGCTGCACCCGGTGCAGCCGAGTCGGTCAGGACTCGCCGGTGATCACGTCCGCGATCGTGTCCGGGATGGCGTCCTCGATCGCGAGCTGGGGCAGCTCGGGGATCGAGCCGGGCTTGGGCGAGGAGGCGAAGACGAACTTCATCTCGTCCCCGGTGCCCTCGGTGTCCACCACCACGATCGTGCCCGGCCGCAGCTCGGCGAACAGGATCTTCTCGGACAGGATGTCCTCGATCTCGCGCTGGATCGTCCGGCGCAGCGGCCGGGCGCCGAACAGCGGGTCGTAGCCCTTGTCCGCCAGCAGCTGCTTGGCCGAGGGGGTCAGTTCGATCCCCATGTCCCGGTCCTTGAGCCGCTCGTCCACCTTGGCCATCATCAGGTCCACGATCCGGATGATGTTCTCCCGGGTCAGCTGGGGGAAGACGATGGTGTCGTCGAGCCGGTTGAGGAACTCGGGCCGGAAGTGCTGCTTGAGCTCGTCGTTGACCTTGGCCTTCATCCGCTCGTAGCCGGTGTCGCCGTCCCCGGAGGCCGAGAAGCCCAGGCCGAAGCCCTTGGAGATGTCCCGGGTGCCGAGGTTGGTGGTCATGATGATGACCGTGTTCTTGAAGTCCACGATCCGGCCCTGGGAGTCGGTCAGCCGGCCGTCCTCCAGGATCTGCAGCAGCGAGTTGAAGATGTCCGGGTGGGCCTTCTCGACCTCGTCGAACAGCACCACGGAGAAGGGCTTGCGGCGCACCTTCTCGGTCAGCTGGCCGCCCTCTTCGTAGCCGACGTATCCGGGCGGGGAGCCGAACAGCCGGGAGACGGTGTGCTTCTCCGAGAACTCGGACATGTCCAGCTGGATCAGCGCGTCCTCGTCGCCGAAGAGGAACTCGGCCAGGGTCTTGGACAGCTCGGTCTTGCCGACGCCGGAGGGGCCGGCGAAGATGAACGAGCCGCCGGGGCGCTTGGGGTCCTTCAGGCCCGCCCGGGTGCGCCGGATGGACTGGGACAGCGCCTTGATCGCCTGCTCCTGGCCGATGATCCGCTTGTGCAGCTCGTCTTCCATCCGCAGCAGCCGGGAGGTCTCCTCCTCGGTCAGCTTGAACACCGGGATGCCCGTGGCGGTGGCCAGGACCTCGGCGATCAGCTCCTCGTCCACCTCGGCGACGACGTCCATGTCGCCGTCCTTCCACTCCTTCTCCCGCTTGGCCTTCGCGGCGAGCAGCTGCTTCTCCTGGTCGCGCAGCGCGGCGGCCTTCTCGAAGTCCTGCGCGTCGATCGCCGACTCCTTGTCCCGGCGCATCACGGCGATCTTCTCGTCGAACTCGCGCAGGTCCGGCGGGGCGGTCATCCGGCGGATCCGCATCCGGGAGCCGGCCTCGTCGATCAGGTCGATCGCCTTGTCCGGCAGGAAGCGGTCGGAGATGTAGCGGTCGGCCAGGGTGGCGGCCGCGACCAGGGCGCCGTCGGTGATGGAGACCCGGTGGTGCGCCTCGTACCGGTCGCGCAGGCCCTTGAGGATCTCGATGGTGTGCGCCAGGGACGGCTCGGCGACCTGGATCGGCTGGAACCGGCGTTCGAGCGCGGCGTCCTTCTCCAGGTACTTGCGGTACTCGTCCAGCGTGGTGGCGCCGATGGTCTGCAGTTCGCCGCGGGCCAGCATCGGCTTGAGGATGGAGGCCGCGTCGATCGCGCCCTCGGCCGCGCCGGCGCCGACCAGGGTGTGCAGCTCGTCGATGAACAGGATGATGTCGCCGCGGGTGCGGATCTCCTTGAGCACCTTCTTCAGGCGCTCCTCGAAGTCGCCGCGGTAGCGGGACCCGGCGACCAGGGCGCCGAGGTCGAGGGTGTACAGGTGCTTGTCCTTGAGCGTCTCGGGCACCTCGCCCTTGACGATCGCCTGGGCCAGGCCCTCGACCACCGCGGTCTTGCCCACGCCGGGCTCGCCGATCAGCACGGGGTTGTTCTTGGTGCGGCGGGAGAGCACCTGCATGACCCGCTCGATCTCCTTCTCGCGGCCGATCACCGGGTCCAGCTTGCTCTCCCGGGCGTCCTTGGTCAGGTTGCGGCCGAACTGGTCCAGGACCAGCGAGGTGGCCGGGGTGCCCTCGGCCGGGGCGCCGGCGGTGGCCGACTCCTTGCCCTGAGAGTACCCGGACAGCAGCTGGATGACCTGCTGGCGGACCCGGTTCAGGTCGGCGCCGAGCTTGACCAGCACCTGGGCCGCGACGCCTTCGCCCTCGCGGATCAGGCCGAGCAGGATGTGCTCGGTGCCGATGTAGTTGTGGCCCAGTTGCAGCGCCTCGCGCAGCGACAGTTCGAGCACTTTCTTCGCCCGCGGGGTGAAGGGGATGTGCCCGGACGGGGCCTGCTGGCCCTGGCCGATGATCTCCTCGACTTGCTGGCGCACCGCCTCGAGCGAGATCCCGAGAGACTCCAGCGCCTTTGCGGCGACGCCTTCGCCCTCGTGGATCAGCCCGAGCAGGATGTGCTCAGTGCCGATGTAGTTGTGGTTGAGCATCCGGGCTTCTTCCTGAGCCAGGACGACAACCCGCCGCGCACGGTCGGTGAATCTCTCGAACATCTTCTTCTCGCTCCCCGGAGCGGCTCGGGCAGTGTCCGGTGAGTCCATAGACACTGCACCCCGGCCTGTCCTTCTGAATGCTAGTCCCGCGAGAAGCCGAACCCGGCGGGCTTGGGGGCTCTGCGGTCGGACCGTGCCTGGTGTCGGATAAGCACTACACCCTGCTTGATCAGGTGTTCCCCGGTGAGAGGGGCGTACGCATAATTGCTGTACGCCTCAAGCGAACGCCGCCGTCGGAGGGTGGTTTCGGGCCTGTGGCGGGGGTGGTTCGCGTGTCCGCGAGGTGCGGCGGAGGGGTTTGCCCTACCTTGGTCCCCGTGGACGGCGAACCGGCGGAGTCCGAACGGGAGCGGTGGTACGCCGCCCGCGGCTGGCCGGTCGAGGCGGACCCGCCGCCGGGCCGAGCCGGGCGGGAGTATGACGCGCGTCACAGGACGGGCGGGGGCGCGGACGGCGCGGTCGCGTCTCGGGTGTGGCTGCTCACCGGCGAGCTGTTCGACGTGATCGAGGTGCCCGAGCAGGCCGGGCGAGACGCCGTGCGGCGGCTGCTGGACTACGGCCAGGCCGCGCTGAGACCCGGCCCGGTCGGGCTGACCGGTCCCGGCCGGTGCGGCTTCCTGGTCGCGCCGGGGGCGGCCGAGGATCTGCCCGAGCTGCTGGAGTGGCTGGACTGGGGCGGGATCGAGCTGGGCCTCGCGGCGTTCGGGGCCGGCGGCCGGGTGCCGGCCCCGGGCCCGCGGGACTGGCTGCACGATCCGTCGGCGCCCGCGCCGGAGCTGGTCGCCCTGCTGGCCACGATCGCCCAGGCCTGCTGGCTGGACCGGCTCGGCCGCCCGGCGCGGCCGGCCGTCCCGGCGAGCCGGCCCGGGCCCGGCCGGGAGCACGGCCGCAGCCCGGGCCGGGAGCGGACCGAGGGCCGGCCCTGAGCCCGGGACGGGGATCAGCCCGTGATCCGGGCCGCGGACCGTTCCGCGGATCGGGCCGAGGCCGAGCGTTCGGGCCGTGTGCCCAGGCCGCCTGCTCGGCGGCCCGCCGCGGCGAGCCGGTCGAAGTCGTCGTCACCCGTTGCTCCGGTCGGACCGGGAGGGGGTCCGCCGGGGTGGTTCACCGCGAAACGGCCGATCGGCCCAACGCGCCGGCCGGTCCCGAGGCGGCCGCCCGGTGCGCGCGGGGACGGCGGCGGGCCGGTCCGGATCCGCCGGGGCCCGGGTCGGACTCGGCCGGATCGGGCCGGCGCCGGCCGCCGGGATCAGTGCGCCTCGTGGTAGGCCTTGATCAGGTTCAGCGAGACCCGGCCCCGGTCGCTGACCTCGTGCCCGTTCTCACGTGCCCATTCGCGCACCACGGCCGGGTCGACCGCGGCGGCCGCGCCCCGGGCCGCGCGCCGCGGCTTGGCCGCTTGGGCCACCGCGTCGTGCTTGCGCCCGGCCTCGATGTACCGGGTCAATTGGGTCCGGAGGGCTTCGGCATTCTTGTCATTCAGGTCAATGACATAGTCCTTGTTGTCCAGACTGAAATAAATCGTCTGCTGTGCCTCGCTGCCGTCGAGGTCGTCTTTCATGTGCACCACGGTGTACTGCGCCATCGCACGCTCCGTCAAAAATGGTCCGCCATAAGAATTGCGCACGGTACGGTCTACGTTCCCGCGAGACTAGAAAACAGCATTTCCGGCCTTTATTCAACTCTTCATCGGGAGACTTTGATAACTCCTGACTGTTCAGACCGTCCTTACAACAGCCGTAGCATCCGGGTGTTGCCGAGCGTGTTCGGCTTGACGCGCTCCAGATCCAGGAATTCCGCGATTCCCTCGTCGGCCGACCGCAACAGCTCCTGTTCCACGTCCGGACCGACCGGCAGTTCGGCCAGCGGCGTAAATCCGTGCCGGGCGAAGAAGGCGGTTTCGAAGGTCAGGCAGAACACCCGGCGCACGCCCAGCCAGGAGGCCGTGGCGAGCAGCTTTTCGACAATCGCCCGGCCGACGCCCAGGCCGCGGCTTTCCCGGTCCACCGCAACCGTCCTGACTTCGGCCAAGTCGCTCCACATCACATGTAAAGCCCCACAACCGACAATCGAGCCGTCTCCGTCACGCTCCGCCACCCAAAATTCCTGAATGTCTTCGTAAAGGGTGACCGTCGCCTTACTGAGCAGAATTCGGTCGGCCGCGTAGACGTCGATCAGATTTCTAATACTCGGCACATCGGCGGTCCGGGCCCGGCGAATCGTCAGTGCTTCCACGAGCACGAAGCTTAGGGCGTCGGCCGGTCCGGGCGCAGGGGTTTCCCGAGCCGCGGGCACCCGGCGCCGCGCGGCTTGGTCGGCGAGCCTCTGACCTGCACTGTCGTGGCGGCGCGAGGCGGCTGAGCACGGCGGCCGGCCGAGTCGGGTGACTGGATGCGGGAGCGGCGGCCGGCGTGGGAGCGATGGCGCCGCGGGCCGGGCGGCGGGCCCGGCTATCGGACCGGGTCCGGGTCGGCGGCCTAATCGGCGGGCGGCGGCGCGGCGGGGTCCGTGCCGGCTCGCCAAGCGGCCTTGTTCACCTGGGCGGCGATGCGGGCCATCCGTTGCTCCAGCGGCGGGTGGGTCGGGCGTGGGAGGGCCGCGTCGGCTACCGGCTCGGCCGGCGCCCCGGCGCGCGGGCCGGGGACGACCGCGGTCACCGGGGCGTAGGCGTCGGCCGGGCCGGGGTCCGCGGCGGCGAACCAGCGCAGCGCGCTCAACAGCTCGCCGCCGAGGCCGACCTCGACCGCGAAGGCGTCCACCTGGTACTCGGCGCGCCGGCCGGCCGCGTTCTTCGCGGCGAACGCCGCGGCTCCCGGCGCGGCGCAGACCGTCCGGACCACCCGGCTGGACAGGTCCAGGGCCCCGGCCAGCGCGCGGTACGCCGCGGCGGCCCGGCGGCCGGCCACGCCGTCGCAGTCCCGGACCATGGCCCAGCCCAGGAACCAGCGCCCGGCGGCGGCCAGCGGCACGGTGGCCAGGGCGCCGAGCAGCGCGACCACCTGCAGCGGGAGCAGCACCCAGACCAGGAAGGCGGAGGCGGCGGTGTGCATCCGCAGGTGGTGGCCCAGTTCGTGGGCCAGCACGCCGGCCAGTTCGCGGTCGCCGAGCCGGGCCAGCGCGCCGGAGGTCACGCAGATCAGGTCCCGGCCGACCGAGTGGGCGTTGACCTCGGCCAGGTCGACCACCCGGATCCGGAACCGGCGGCGGGGCAGCGCGGCGTTGGCCAGCACCCGGGCCCAGACCCGGTCCAGCCGGGAGCGCTCGGCCGGGGTCGGCCGGCGCAGCGGCCACAGCAGCCGGGCCATCACCAGCTGCACCGGACGCAGGCCGTAGCACAGCACCGTTGCGGCCCAGGTGGCGTAGCAGGCCCACAGCGGCACGCCCAGCAGGTACGAGAGCGGCAGGAAGGCCGGCAACAGACAGAGCGCGGCCACCGGGAGGAACACGACCACCAGGGCGAGGGACCACAGCGCGGTGCCGTCAGGCCGCACTGCGTAGCGCTTGGCCCGCGGCCGGGCCAGCGCGCCGGACCCGGGGTTGGCACCGCCGATCTGCACCCTGCCAGTAAATCCCACCCCGGGCGGTCCCGCCCGTTCGACAGCCCGACCCGGATCCACCGATCGGGTGGTGAAGCGCCAGGTCACGCCAGGGTGAGTGGAAGATCACCGGCCGCGGCGCGGTTCCGGCGGCCGCCGCGGGGCCCGGCCGGCCCCGGCTCCGGCCCGGCTCCGGCCGAGGCTCAGCCGAACAGGTCCGAGGAGATGTCGCCCGGCTCCACGCCGCCCCGGACCAGCGCGGTGCGGCAGGACTCGACCAGCGGGCTCGGCCCGACCAGGACCGCGCCGCGGGTGCCCTCGACCGCCAGGGCGTGCGCCCGGACCGCCGCGGCCGGGTCGCCGATCAGGTGCTCGACGGTCAGCGAGCCGTGCTCCGCGGCCAGCCGCTCGAACGGCCCGGCCAGGTAGTGCGGCTGGCCCTCGGTGACCAGCAGCACGGTCAGCGGGCGCAGGTCCCCGGTCGCCGCCATCGCCTGGATGAGGGCGAAGATCGGGGCCGCGCCGGTGCCGTGGGCCACCGCGACCAGGCGCAGGGCCCGGGCCGGGCCGGGGAAGGCCAGCTCCCCCTCGGCCGCGGCTATCCGGACCCGGTCGCCGACCGCGGTCGCGTTGACCAGCAGGTCGCTGATCCCGCCGGGCCGGCCGGCCTGGATCTGGAACTCCACCTCGCCGTCCGCCTTGGGCGTGCCGGAGAAGGAGAAGTCGCGCCAGGTGCGGACCAGGCCGGGGGTCTCGATCGCGGCGTACTGGCCGGCCCGGAAGACGTACGGCCCGGGCCGGTCCCGGTCCTGGCGCAGCCGCAGGGTCAGCTGGGCGATGCCGGCCGACAGCACCTCGTGCCCGGTCACCTCGGCCTCCCAGAACGCCGGGGTCTGCTGGTCGGCCTCGTCCACCGCGGCGAGCATCACGCTGGCGACCAGGCCGTAGCCGGTCTCCCAGGCCGCCTCGGACCGCTCGGTCCACCGGTCTCCGGCGAAATGCCGCAGGGTGGCCAGCAGCGAGGTGCCGAAGGCCTGGTAGTGCGCCGGGCGCAGGCCGAACTTGCGGTGCCGCAGGGCGAGCCGGCGCAGGTACGGCAGGAACACGTCCAGCCGGTCCAGGTCGGCCACGATCCGCTCCACCGCCAGGAACAGCCGGCGCTGGATCACCGCCGGGTCGTTCGAGAAGTACTTGCGGTAACGCGGGTTCGCGGTGAGGAAGTGCTGGTAGAACCAGGCCGCGACCTCGACGTCGTGCGGCTGGACGAGGGCGAAGCTGGACCGGATCTCCAGCACCAGCTCGCGTTGGCTCAGGACGAGTCCGGCCGAGTCGGCCTGGTCCAGGTCGAACCGGTCGCCGTCCTCGTCCGGGACGGTCGTTTCGAATTCAGTCATTTCACTCACGCGGGTGATTTTAGCGGGGTGGTTGACAGCTCCGAAGCGGCCCCGGCATGCTCGACTGGCACGAACCTGTAACTACTCCGACACAGCCAGGCGGTTCGCGTTCAGATTGAGCGCGGTGTCGGCAGGGGTCGCCGCTCGCCGGCCGGGTACGTGTACCCGTGCCGCTCTCCTGCGGCCCGGTCCTTGCCGCCTGCGTTTCCCTGGGGTTTCTTGATGAGACGTTCCCTGAGCCGGTCCGCCGCGCTCGCGTCCGCAACCGCCGTCGTCCTGTTCTCCGCCGCCCTGCCCGGCTCCGCCGCCATCGCGGCGTCCGGTCCCCGTAACACCGCGCCCGGCTCCCCCGGCGCCGCCTCCTATTTCGACGAGGCCCGGAAAGACTGCCTCGGCACCGCGCAGAACACCAAGTCCAAGGTCTGGTACACGGTCGCCGACGGCGTCCTGTCCGATGTCTACGAACCCACCGTGGACAACACCGATGTCCAGACCCTGCAGTACGTCGTCACCGACGGGTCCAGCTTCTCCGATTCGCAGACCCGTGACATGACCTACACGGTCAAGGCCGACCCGACCGGGATGACGTGCACTGTCACGTCCCTCGACGCCAAGCACGGCTTCGAGCTGACCACGACCTACATCACCGACCCGGTGCGTGACACGGTTCTGATGAACACTGCGCTGTCGGCGGCCCCGGGCACCCATACCAACCTGCACTCGCTGCACGTCTACGCCCGGCTGGACGGCCACGTCAACGGAAACGGTGGCGGCGGCACGCAGAACGGCGGCGGAGACACCGGCGTCGTGGACAAGTCCACCGGCGTGCCGGTGATCTACGACACCGCGACCACGAGCCAGGCCACCAACCGCGACTACCAAGTGCCGACGTACATGGCGCTGACCGCCACGTCCGCGGGCCAGGCGACGGTCGGCTACGAGGGCACGGCCGGCGACGGGCTCGCCGAACTCGACGCCGCGCACACCCTGACCGCGTACTCCTCGGCGCCGGACGGCCACATCGTGGCGACCGAGAACGTGACCCCGAAGCTCGGCGACTCGTTCACCCTGTCGCTCGGCTTCGGCCGCACCCAGCAGCAGGCCGTGCAGACCGCGCAGGCCTCGCTCGCCCTGCCGTTCGTGCTGACCGGGCTGGAGTACTCGCTCGGCTGGTACGGGTACGACAGCACCCTGAACCGGCCGCCGGCCCACGTCCAGGGCCAGTCGGCGTCGACGATCGCGACCACGTACTACCTGGACGCGAACGTGCTGAAGTCCAGTGAGGACAAGACGTATCCCGGCGCGATCGTCGCGTCGCTGTCCTCGCCATGGGGGCAGGCCGTGAACGCGGGCACCCTGGCGAACGGGCAGCCGGTCTACTTCGGCTCCTACCGCGAGGTGTTCTCCCGGGACCTGTACGAGGCCTTCACCGGACTGCTCGCGGACGGCGACAAGGCCACCGCGCAGGCCGCGACGCTGTTCCTGTTCGACAAGCAGCAGCTGCCGACCGGCGAGGTGCCGCGCAACTCGCTGGTCAACGGGCAGGCCGCCCCGGACACCGGCGGCGACCAGCTCGACGAGACCGCCTACCCGATCCTGATGGCGTACGAGTCCGGGCTCGGCGGTGACAGTACCCTGTGGACCGCGCACATCAAACCGGCCGCGGACTACCTGGTCTCGCACGGGCCGTCGTTCGGGGTAGAGCGCTGGGAGGAGCAGTCCGGGTATTCGCCCTCGACCATCGCGGCCGAGATCGCCGGACTGACCGCCGCGGCCACGATCGCCAAGCAGCACAACGATTCCGCCGACGCAGTGCTCTACCAGGCCACCGCGGACGACTTCCAGCGCAACGTCGCGAACTGGACCGTCACCACCGCCGGCCCGGACAGCAGCGCGCCGTACTACCTGCGGCTGTCCAAGACCGGCGACCCGAACGCGGCGACCACCTACTCGCTGGGCAACGGCGGCCCGACCCTGGATCAGCGCTCGGTGATCGACGGCGGCTTCCAGGAACTGGTCCGGCTCGGCGAGCTCCCGCCGGCCGACCCGACCTTCACCAACTCATTGTCGGTGCTGGACAAGCAGATCTCGGTCAGCACCCCGACCGGGACCGGCTACTACCGGTACGGCGACTCGGCCGCGGACGGCAGCGCCGACGGCTACGGCGACTGCTTCCAGCCGAGTCAGACCTCGTGCACGGTCCCGGGCCAGCCGTGGCCGACCACCGACGTCGGCACCGGGCACCTGTGGCCGGTGCTGTCCGGCGAGCGGGCCGAGTCGGCGGTGGCCCAGGACGACCCGGCCACCGCGTCCGCGTTGCTCTCCTTCATGATCAAGTCGGCCGCGGGCGTGGGCCTGGTGCCCGAGCAGGTCTGGGCGGACCCGAACCTGGCCGCCTCGCCCTACGGCAGCGACCCGACCTCGGCTTCGATCGGCTTCGTGGACGGCCGGCCGGCCGGCTCGGCCTCGCCGCTGACCTGGGCCCAGGCGCAGGAACTGCGGCTGATCGTGGATCTGGGCACGAACAAGATCGTGGATCAGCCCTCGATCACGACGGCCCGGTACGTCGCGCACGCCGCGCCCGGCACGGCGCCGCTGACGATCACC
This sequence comes from Actinocrinis sp., assembly GCA_035943635.1. GTDB lineage: Bacteria > Actinomycetota > Actinomycetes > Streptomycetales > Catenulisporaceae > DASZBX01. The sequence goes on from DASZBX010000131.1 coordinate 93,916, forward strand.
TCGCCGAGCGGCACCCCGACCATCGAGGGCGGCTCGACCACCGTGGCCGGCACGACGGCCCCCGGCGCGACGGTCGTGGTGCAGGACTCTGACACCGACACCGGCGCGGCGGCGACCACGGTCAGCACCACCGCCGACTCGACCGGCGCGTTCAGCGTGACCAGCGCGGTCGGCTTCGGCACCAACGTGATCACGGCCGCGGCCACGACCGGTGCGGGCGCGACCGGCTACGCGCAGACCACCGCGGTCGGCGACGTCGCCGGCGGCACGACGGTGCTCGACGTCACCGACCCGACCGGCGACGACAACGGCCCGGGCACGTATCAGTACCCGACCGCGTCGGACTTCCAGCCCGGCTCGTTCGACCTGACCCGGTTCCAGGTGATCACCGCGAACGGCGTGGTCTACCTGCGGACCACCCTGGCCGACCTCAAGGCCACGTTCGGCAGCACGATGGGCGCCCAGCTGCTCGACGTGTACGTGCACAATCCGGCCGCGACCAGCACGTCCACGGCCGCCGCGTACGCATCGCGCAACTACACGATCGCTCCGGCGGACGCGTGGAGCCAGCGCCTGGAGGTGCAGGGCTTCGCCGGCCCGGTGTGGGTCGACCCGAGCGGCGCCGGGGTCGGCACGCCGAGCGCCGTGGTGGCCTCGACCGTGACCAACGCGATCACGATCGCCCTGCCGCAGGCCCAGTTCGGCACGCCCGGCTCCGGCTGGACCTTCACCCTGGCGCTGACCGGCCAGGACGGCTTCTCCAGCGACCAGGCGCGGGCCTTCACCGCGCAGGCCGGAGCCTACTCCTTCGGGGTCTGCCCCGCGGGCGGCGCCGCGGCGATCTGCTCGGTGGACCCGACCACCGTGCCGAAGGTGATGGACACGATCACCCCGGCCGGCGTCTCGCAGGCCACTGAGCTGGATCCGACGCTCGGTCCGGTGGCGCTGCAGGGCGTGACCGTGCCGTAGCAGGTGCGTGCTAGGGCTCTGATTCACCGGCAGAAAAACGGCCGGAGACTGGGATTTCCAGTCTCCGGCCGTCTGCATTCAAACGAGCCTCAGCACACGCATGATCAGTGCTCTTCCTGCAAGGGACTCGCGAAGATCTTCAGCAGGAGCGCGAAGGACGGCAGGATGACGGCCATGCCGCAGCACATTGCGACGAGCATCGTGTCGAGCGACGAGGGCGCCGCCGCGGCCTGCTGCGCGGTGTGCACGCCGGTCATCAGGTCGGGGTACTGGGCCACGGCCCAGCCGACCAGCACGCCGGCGACGGCGACGGCCGCGGTGGCCCGGGCCAGGACGTACTTCTTGGCCCAGATCACATACAGCGACCCGAATCCACAGAGCGCGGACAGCGCCGCGAACGGGATGGACCGGTCGGTGAACCGGGCCGCGACGACCGGCGCGTCCCGGTAGAAGAACGGCAGCATCGCCAGGGCCACCGCGCCCGAGGCCACGGCCGCGCCGAGCGCCTTGCGCCGGAAGACCGGCACCAGGTGCGCCCGGGTCGGGGACTGGGAGGCGTCGAAGCACAGGTAGACCGCGGCCAGGAAGGCCGTCACCACGACCGCGAGCAGCCCGGCGAGCAGGGCGAAGGGGGTCTGGAACGGTGCGAGCGGCGCGGACGCACGGCCGTCGTGCGGGCCGAGCCGGCCGGTGGCCAGGGCGGCGCCGGACACGCCCAGCATGAACGGGGTCAGCACCGACGCGCAGGCGAAGATCCGGCTCCACCACTGGTCCGGCAGGGCCGCGCCCTGGCCGTAGGCGCGGTACACGTACGCCGCGCCGCGCAGCACGATCCCGACCAGCGCGAAGGCCAGCGGCAGTTCGAGGGACACCGCGATGTCGCCGAACGCGGACGGGAATCCGGAGAACACGCAGACGATCACGAAGATCAGCCAGACGTGGTTCGCCTCCCAGACCGGGCCGAGCGAGGAGGAGATCAGGGTGCGCTGGTCCTCGCCGGACTTGCGATCCCGGCCGACCCCGGCCAGCAGGTCCCAGGCCCCGCCGCCGAAGTCGGCCCCGGCCAGCAGGGCGTAGGCCAGCAGGGAGAGCACGATGATGACGAGCATCGCGTTCACGGCGGTCATGTCAGGTTCACCTCGGCCGCGCCGGATCCGCTTTTTCCGCCGGTCCCGCTGGTGCGGCTCCTCCCGTTGGCCGGGCCGCCGCCACTGCCGCCGCCACTGCCGCCGCCGCCGGTCCGCCCGCCGTCGGTGCTCTTGATCCCGCCCGCATATGCAGCCTGCACAGCCAATGCGGCGAAGGCATCCATCTCCTCGCGGGGAACGCCGTGGCCCGCCGAAGCCTCGTGGGCCTTGGCCGGTTGCCCGGCCGCGCCCTCCTCCGAGCCCTCACTCACCTCGTCATCCTCTGCCGCCACACCGGAATCCGCGTCGTCGGCCTCGGCGAGTTCGGCGGGCTGGCCGGTGGCGAGCTTGCGCAGGATCAGCAGCAGGGCGGCCGCCAGACCGAGGTAGATCAGGATCGTGGCGAGCACGCTCCAGCCGAGGCCCCCGCTCTTGGTCGCGGCCGAGGACACCAGCATCTGCTGGTAGACGATCCACGGCTGCCGTCCGCCCTCGGTCACCTCCCAGCCGCCGAGCAGCGCCACGATCGAGGCCGGGCCGGTGGCGATCGCGGCCCACAGCCAGAACCTCGTGTGCGGGATCCGGGGCAGTTCTCCGCGCCGGCGCCGGCGCCACCAGGTCAGCGCGGCCAGTGCGGCGATCGCGAAGATCAGCGAGCCGCAGCCGACCATCGAGTCGAAGGCCAGGTGGATCACCGCGGCCTGCGGCTGCTGGTCCGCCGGCGCGGTCTGCAGTCCGGGGACGACCGTGTTCGGGCTGAAGCCGAGCAGCAGGGACAGGCCGTCCGGGATCGGGACGCCGCCGACCACCTTGTGCGTCTGCGCGTCGTAGAAGCCGCCGATGGTGAGCGGGACGTGCGAGGCCGTCGTGTAATGCGCCTCCATCGCGGCCAGTTTGACCGGCTGGGTCACCCCGACCACGCGGGCCGACCAGTCGCCGAGGAACATCTGCACCGGGGTCAGTCCCAGCACGCTGAAGAAGCCGACCCCCAGGCCCAGCTTGTGATATCGGTCACGCCGGCCGCGGCGCAGCATGCCCCAGGCGTAGACCGCGGCGATCATGCCGCCGGTGCACATCAGGGCGGCGACGAACATGTGGGTCGCCTCGGACCAGGCGGTGGAGCTGGTGAACACGGCGTACGGGTCCGCGGTGATCTTGCCGTCCGAGACGCTGAGGCCGACCGGGTCGTTCATCCAGCCGTTGGCCATCACGATGAACAGGGTGGACAGCGTGCCGGAGACCGCGATCGGCCAGAGCGTGAGCCAGTGCGCCCGCGCGCTCAGCCGCTTCCAGCCGTACAGGTACATGCCCATGAAGATGGCCTCGGCGAAGAACGCGAAGGCCTCCAGGGTGAACAGCAGCCCGATCGCGCCGCCGTAGGTGGACATGAAGGTGGGCCACAGCAGGCCGAACTCGAACGAGAGCACGGTCCCGGAGACCGCGCCGATCGCGAACAGCACGGCCGTGACCCGGGCCCACTTGCGGGTGAGCGCGTACCAGTGCCGGTCCCCGGTCCTGAGCCAGCGGCCCTCGGTGTAGAGCAGGAACCAGGGCATTCCCACCCCGAAGACCGCGAAGAGGATGTGGAAGGATAAAGAGACCGCGGTCTCCACTCTTGCCGCGTCGAGTCCAGACATCACACAGTCCTATGCCTCGGGCAATCAAAGAAATCAACCGAACTTCTACGAACAGTAGAAGTTCTTTACTCGGTAGACTAGTCCCCATGGCGAGGCTCGGCGAACTTGAACGCGCGGTGATGGACGTGCTTTGGAACACACCCGAAGCCGTCCCGGCAACCAGGATCGTGGAGGACCTCCCGCGGGAGCACGCCCCCGCGATCACCACCATCCTGACCGTGCTCGACCGGCTCGGGGCCAAGGGCTTCGTGACCCGCGAGCGGACCGGCCGGGCCTACCGGTACTCGGCCACCACCAGCCGGGCCGAACTGATCGCGACCACCATGCTCGAGGCGCTGGGCACCACCACCGACCGCCGGTCGGCCCTGGTGCACTTCGCGGGATCGGTCTCGGCGGAGGAGCAGTCCCTGCTGCGGGCGATCCTGAACCCGGGCGAAGCCGCCGAGTAGCGGCCCGCCGTGTACCTCGTCCTGGCCGGGGTGCTCGCCCTGGTCGCCGTGCTGCTGGCCTGGCCGGTCCCGCTGGCCCTGGCCGGGGCCCGGTGGACCGCGGCCCGGCCCCGGGCCGCCGTGGGCCTGTGGCAGGCGATCGGCCTGTGCGGCGGGTTCAGCGCGATCGGCGCCCTGCTGCTGGCCGGCTTCGCGCCGCTGGGACCGGACTGGTCCATGGCCAACCTGGCCGCCCTGGTGCTCGCCGCCCTGCTCTTCTCCTGGCTGGCCGGGGTGCTGGTCACCTCCGCGGTCCGGATCGAACGCGACCTGCGCCGGCAGCGGGCCGCGGTGGACCTGCTGACCCGGCCCGAGGCGGACGGGGTGCTCGTGCTCGAACACCCCGAGCCGGTGGCCTACTGCGTTCCCGGCCCGCAGCCCCGGATAGTCGTGACCGCCGGGGCGATCGCCGCGCTCCCGCCGGACGAGCTCGCCGCCCTGCTCGCGCACGAGCGGGCGCACGCGCAGGGCCGGCACGAACTGGTCATCCAGCCCTTCGTCGCCTGGCAGACCGCGCTGCCGTTCCTGGCCCCGGCCCGCCGGGCCACCGCGGCCGTGGCCGAGCTGGTCGAGATGCTCGCCGACGACGCCGCGGCCCGGGCCACCAGCCGGATGGCGGTGGTCCGCGCGCTGGCCCGGGTCGGCGCCCAGCGCTCCCCGGCCGGCGGCGTGCAGACCGGATCGGCCTCGGTGCTCGGCCGGGTGCGCCGGCTGAGCGACGCGAGCGTGGCCGAACAGCCGCGGCCGGTCACCCGCGCCTGACCCGGAAATCAGCCGCCGGGCGCACCGTCAGCCGCGTGCTGTGCGGCTGATCCGGTCCGCGCGTTCGAGCAGGGCCGCGAACGCTGCGGCGACCTCCTGCGCGGTCCAGTCCAGAGCGTTCGAGGCGACCGTGATCTCCGTGTACGAGATGCCCGGCTGCGGCCCGGGAACCCACCAGTCGGCCAGTGCGATGTCGGTCTGTTCGGCCTGGCCGAGCGCGGCCTCGTTGAGCGTGTCGGCCCGGTAGGGCGCCCAGAGCCGGAACTGGTGCGTGTGCGGCGGATCGGGGAAGACGCCCGCTCCCGGCAGGTCGGCCGCCGTCTCGGCCAGGGCCTTGGCCACGGTCCGGGCGTGTTCGACGTACCCGGGCAGGCGCGGCAGTTCCCGGTCCAGGCCGAGCAGCGCGGTCAGCACGGTCGGCCACTGCTGGAACACCATGCCGCCGTACCGGTGCCGCCAGGCCTTCGCCGAGGCGGTGAACTCCGCCGGACCGGCCACGATCGCGCCGCTCAGCCCGCCGAGCGACTTGTAGAAGGACACGTATACCGAGTCGGCCAGGGCGGCGATCTGCGCCAGCGGACGGCCGAAGTGCGGTTCGCACTCCCACAGCCGGGCGCCGTCGACGTGCACCCGGGCGTCGCGCTCGCGGGCGGCGGCCACGGTCGCGGCCAGCTCGTCCCAGGTCGGCAGGTGGAATCCGGCGTCCCGCAGCGGCAGTTCGAGGGCGAGCGTGCCGAACCGTTCCGCGGCGAGCACCTCGGCCGCGGCCGGCAGCCGGGGCTCGACGGTCGGCCAGACGCCGCGCAGGCCGGTCAGGTCGCGGTAGGCGTGCCGCTCGTGCACCTCGATGTGCGCGAGCGGATGCGTGGCGACGACCTCGGATCCGGTGACCTGCGCCCAGCAGCGCAACGCCACCTGTTGGGCCATGGTCCCGGTCGGGAAGAAGGCCGCGTCCGGCTTGTCCAGCAGCTCGGCCACCCGGCGTTCCAGGGTGCGCACGAGGCCGCCGCCGTAGTAGTCCGGCGGCTCGCTCAGGTACCGCTCGGCGTCCGGGTCCGCGGCGAGGGCGGCCAGGGTCTCGTGCATGCTCGGCTGGCTGGTGCCGGACAGCTTGCGGATGTCCCCGCGCATCGCCGCCCGCATCCGCTCGCGCAGGTCTTCCTGGTCTTCGGTCGGAGCGTCCATACGGCTCAGTGTGCCACCGGCCGGGCCGGAGAGAAGGCCAGCGGGAATCCGCGCACGGATCAGCTGCCGGTGCCCTGGTCGGTCGTGGCGGGCTGCTCGGTCGGCCGGGCCGGACGCGGCGCGGGCCGCTTGGCGCGGGCCGGCGGCGGCCAGGCGGAGGCCTGCGAGGTGTCGATCCGCGGGTCGGCGGCCTCGGCCTCGGCCTCGCGCTGCCGGTTCGCCTCGCGTCGCCGCGGGTTCTGGGCCCGCAGGATGGTCCGGATCAGGGCGATGAACAGCACGCACATCACCGCTGGCGGGACCAGCGCCTCAAGGTCTTTGAGCACGACTCACCTCTGCCTTCAACCCGGTCGGCGACCGGTGGGCCCGGTCGCGGGAGCGGTCGGGCGATCGTCCGCGGTCCATTCTCGCTTGCCCGCCCGGGCAACTGTCGGCCGACCCCCCTGATCGGCCCGCGGACCGGCCGCGCCCGGCCGGCGCGCTCAGGCCACGCCGATGTTGCGCTCGTACACCAGCCGCAGGCCGATCAGGGTGAGCCAGGGCTCGTGCGCGTCGATCACGTCGGCCTCGTCCAGCACCAGCGGCGCCAGGCCGCCGGTGGCCACCACGGTCACGTCGTCCGGGTCGTCGGCCAGTTCCTCGGCGATCCGGGTGACCACGCCGTCGATCTGCCCGGCGAAGCCGTAGAGGATGCCCGACTGCATGCACTCGACCGTGTTCTTGCCGATCACCGAGCGCGGCCGGGCCAGTTCGATCTTGCGCAGCTGGGCGCCGCTGTTGCCCAGCGCGTCCACCGAGATCTGGATGCCGGGGGCGATCGCGCCGCCGACCCACTCCCCGCGCGGGGAGACGGCGTCGAACGAGGTGGCCGTGCCCAGGTCCACCACGATGCAGGGCGCGCCGTAGAGGTGCACCGCGGCCAGCGCGTTGATGATCCGGTCGGTGCCGACCTCCTTCGGGTTGTCCACCAGCACCGGTATGCCGGTCTTGACCCCGGGCTCGACCACCAGGGACGGGATGTCGCCGTAGTAGCGGCGGATCATGTCGCGCATCTCGTGCAGTACGGCCGGCACTGTCGAGCAGACCGCTATGCCGTCCACGCCGCCGGAACTGACCATCGGGTGGTTGTTCATCAGCCCCTGGAACATGACCGCGTGCTCGTCGGCGGTCCGCCTCGGGTCGGTCGACACCCGCCAGTGCTCGACGATCTCATCGCCCTCGAACAGGCCGAGCACTGTGTGGGTGTTTCCGATGTCAATGGTCAGAAGCATGGGGTACTCCGGCAGCAGGGGAGGGCGGTACACGGGTGGGGGCGGACGCGGCGGCCGGCCGGGGCCGGCCGCCGGTCCGGTCGGGCGTCATGCGCGGAAGTCGCAGCCGATGTCCAGCACCGGCGCGGAGTGGGTCAGCTCGCCCACGGCCAGGTAGTCCACCCCGGACTCGGCCACGGCCCGGGCCTGGTCCAGGGTCAGCCCGCCGCTGGCCTCCAGCAGGGTGCGGCCGTACGGCTCGTTCCGGCCCACCAGCAGCACGGCCGCGCGCAGCCGGTCGGGGTTGAAGTTGTCCAGCAGGATCAGCTCGGCGCCCGCCGCGACCACCGGCAGCAACTGGTCCAGCGAGTCGACCTCGACCTCTACGGGCAGGTCCGGGAACCGCTTGCGGACCAGCTCGAAGGCCTCGACCGCGCCGCCCGCGGCGACCACGTGGTTGTCCTTGACCATGGCCGCGTCGGACAGCGACATCCGGTGGTTGACCCCGCCGCCGCAGCGCACCGCGTACTTCTCCAGCCGGCGCAGGCCCGGGGTGGTCTTGCGGGTGTCCCGGATCTTGGCCCCGGTCCCGGCCACCGCGTCCACCCAGGCCCGGGTGCGGGTGGCCACGCCGGACAGGTGGGAGAGCAGGTTCAGCGCGGAGCGCTCGGCGGTCAGCAGGTCCCGGGTGCGGCCGGTCACGCTCATCAGCACCCGGCCCGGTTCGACCCGGGCGCCGTCCTCGACCAGGAACTCGACCTCGGCGGTGCCGCCCGAGACGGCGTCGAGCACGGCCGCGGCCACCGGCAGCCCGGCCACCACCCCGGCCTTGCGGGCGGTGAAGTCGGCCGTGCAGCGGGCCTCGTCCGGCACGGTCGCGGCGCTGGTCGCGTCGATCCCGCCGTCCAGGTCCTCCTCCACGGTCATCACCGCGACCAGCCGGACGTAGTCCGGGTCCAGCCCGGCGGCCAGCAGCCGCCGCTCGATCGCCTGGCCCGCGGTTTCCAGGCTCGGCGCGGCGGACGGCTGGGATGCGGAAGTCTGGGTCACTGTGCGTTCTCCGTCAGGGTCAGCGCGGCCGGGGACTCGGGTACCGGCCGCTCGGTGAAGGTCAGGTCGGCGCCGTACGGGCCGGCCGCGCCGCCGGCCGGGGCCAGCGCCCGGACCAGCTGGCGCACCCGCCAGCGGGCGTCGTCGGCGAGCGGGAAGTCCTCCCGCCAGTGCGAGCCGCGGGTCTCCTGCCGCCGCGCCGCCGCGGTGGTCAGGGCGGTGGCGACCAGGTGCAGGTTGGTCGCCTCCCACGCCTCCGCGCGCGGCTGCGCCTCGGCCCGGCCGGCCAGCTCGGCCAGCCGGGCGGCGGTCGCGGCGAGCGAGGCGTCGCTGCGCAGCACGCCCGCGCCCTGGCTCATCGCCTGCTGGGTCGCGGTGCGCACGGACGGGTCCAGCAGTACCTGCGGCCGGGTGTCGCGGACCGGGTCGCCGGGGGCCGGGTCGCCGTCCGGGCCGAACGCGCGGGCCAGGTCGCGGCCGATCCGCTCGGCGAAGACCAGGCCTTCGAGCAGGGAGTTGGAGGCCAGCCGGTTGGCCCCGTGCACGCCGGTGCAGGCGCTCTCCCCGCAGGCGTACAGGCCCGGGATCGAGGTGCGGCCCCAGTGGTCGGTCAGGATCCCGCCGGAGGCGTAGTGCTCGGCCGGGGCGACCGGGATCAGGTCCCGGACCGGGTCGATCCCGTGCCGGTGCAGCGACTCCCAGATGGTCGGGAAGCGCCCGCGCCACTTGTCCTCGCCGAAGTGCCGGGCGTCGAGCCAGAGGTGGTCGAGCCCCTGCTCCTGGGCCCGGCGCATGATCGCCTTGGCCACGATGTCCCGGGGGGCCAGGTCGGCCAGCTCGTGCACGCCGGCCATGAACCGCTCGCCCTTGGCGTCGACCAGGAAGGCGCCCTCGCCGCGGACCGCCTCGGAGATCAGCGGCTGCTGGCCCCGGGCGCCCTCGCCCAGCCAGAACACGGTCGGGTGGAACTGGACGAACTCCAGGTCGGCCACCTCGGCCCCGGCCCGCAGGGCCAGGGCGACCCCGTCGCCGGTGGCCACCGAGGGGTTGGTGGTGGCGTTGAAGACCTGGCCCAGGCCGCCGGTGGCCAGCACCACGGCCCGGGCCCGGACCGCGCCGACCCCGTCCCGGGCGCCCTCGCCCATGACGTGCAGGGTCAGCCCGGCCGCGCGGCCGTCGGCGTCCTGGAGCAGGTCCAGGGCCAGGGCGTGGTCGACCACCTCGATCTCGTCCACCAGCTGGTCCAGCCGGGCCAGCAGGGCCCGGGAGACCTCGGCCCCGGTGGCGTCGCCGCCGGCGTGCAGGATCCGGTCGGCGTGGTGCCCGCCCTCCCGGGTCAGCGCGATCCGGCCGTCCGAGGCCCGGTCGAACTCGGCCCCGCGGTCGATCAGCCGGCGTACCGCGGCCGGGCCCTCGGTGACCAGGATCCGCACGCTCTCCGGGTCGCACAGGCCGACCCCGGCGACCACGGTGTCGGTGTAGTGGGCCTGCGGGGTGTCGCCGCGGCCGAGTGCGGCCGCGATGCCGCCCTGGGCCCAGCGGGTGGAGCCGTCGGCCAGCTGGGCCTTGGTGACCAGCAGGACCGAGCCGACGTGCCGGGCGGCCAGGGCGGCGGTCAGGCCGGCGATGCCGGAGCCGACGACCACCGTGTCCGCGTACGCCGTCCAGCCCGGTTCCGGGGCCAGCAGCCGGGAGGTTCCGGATATCGGTGCGCCGCCGGCCATGTCAGTTCTCCCAGTCGTGGTGTCCGGCGCCGTCGAGCGTCAGGGGGGTGTTGTCGATCAGCCGGGTGGCGCCGACCCGGGCGGCCACCGCCAGCACGGCCGGGCCGCGGTGGTCCTCGGCCACCTCGCGGAAGTCGCGCGGGTCGACCAGGGCCAGGTAGTCCAGCCGCAGCGGCGGGTCGGCCAGCTCGGACGCCTCGAGCAGGACCGCGGCGGCGGCGGTGCGCACGTCCTGCGGGGTGCGGTGGGCGGCGCCGGCGGCCAGCGCCGCGCTCAGGGCCAGCGCGGTGGTCCGCTCCGGCCCGGACAGGAAGCGGTTGCGGCTGGAGCGGGCCAGGCCGTCGGGTTCGCGCACGGTCGGGACGCCGACGATCTCCACGTCCATGTTCAGGTCCAGCGCCATCCGCCGGATCAGGGCCAGCTGCTGGGCGTCCTTCTGGCCGAAGAAGGCCAGGTCGGGCCGGGTCAGGTGCAGCAGCTTGTTGACCACGGTGAGCACGCCGGTGAAGAACCCGGGCCGGAACTCGCCCTCCAGCACCTCGCCCATGTCGCCCGGGCTGACCCGGACCATGGGCTCGCCGCCCGGGTAGACCTCGGCCGCCTCGGGGGCGAAGACGATGTCCACGTCCGCCTCGGCGCACAGGCGCACGTCCGCCTCGAGGGTGCGCGGGTAGCGGTCGAAGTCCTCGTTCGGGCCGAACTGCAGCGGGTTGACGAAGACCGTCACCACCACGGTCTTGGCCGCGCGCCGGGCCGCGCGGATCAGGGCCAGGTGGCCTTCGTGCAGGGCGCCCATGGTCATCACCACCGCGATCTCGCCGATCCGGCCGGCCAGGGCCGCGTCCAGGTCGGCCTTGGTGTGCACCGTACGGGTCAGGTCGGGCAGGGCCGGGCCTGGGCCCGGGCCGTTCGGGCCGGCCGATCCGTTCGTGCCCTGCGTGTGTACCGCGGTCTCGCTCATGCCTGCCCCGTTCGCGCCGGATCCGTTGCCGTTGCCGCCTGTGTTGTGCGCATCTGCGTAGTTCCCACCGGCACCGTTCGTCTCAGTGCCACCGAAGGTCCTGTCGGTCAATCCGAGGCCGTTCAAACCGCCGCTGCTCACAGCGGTGGTCCTCGGGCCGGCCGGGCCCGGACTCGGGCCGCCGCCGCCCTGGCCGGGCCGGTGATCCGGGCCGGCCGCCATCACGGGCCGCCCAGGACGTCGAGCAGTGGTTCGGCCCGTTCCGGCGGCAGCACGCCCGCGGCCAGGGCCCGGTCCGCGGTCAGCCGGGCCATGGCGAAGTAGGCGCCGCGGACCGGGCTGTCCGGGGCGATCCGGTCCAGTTCGGTCAGGTGCGCGGCCACCGTGGCCGCGTCGCCGCGGGCCACCGGGCCGGTCAGTGCCCGGTCGCCGTAGCGCAGCGCGTTGTCCAGGGCGGCGCCGAGCAGCGGGGCGAGCATCCGCTCGGGTTCGCGCACGCCGCCCGCGGCGAGCAGTTCGGCCGCCTGGGCCACCAGGGTGACCAGGGAGTTCGCGCCGAAGGCGAGCGCCGCGTGGTAGAGCGGGCGCAGCTCCTCGGCGATCCATTCCGGTTCGCCGCCCATCTCGACCACCAGGGTCTCGGCCATCGGGCGGAACGGTTCGGGTGCGGTGATGCCGAAGCTGCATCCGGACAGCCGGGCCAGGTCGACCTCGGTGCCGGTGAAGGTCATCACGGGGTGCAGGGCCAGCGGCAGGGCGCCGCGGCCGCGGACCGCCCCGAGCACGCCGACGCCGTACCGCCCGGAGGTGTGCACCACGAGCTGGCCCGGGCGGATCGCGCCGGTGGCGACCAGGCCGTCGACCACGCCGGGCAGGGCGTCGTCGGGCACGGTCAGCAGGATCAGTTCGGCCCGTTCGGCCACGTCGACCGCGGGCATCAGGGGCACGCCGGGCAGCAGCCGTTCGGCCTGGGCGCGCGAGCGGTCGGAGACCCCGCAGGCGGCGACCACGCTGTGTCCGGCCCGGGCCAGGGCTGCGCCGAGCACCGGGCCGACCCGGCCGGTGCCGACCACGCCGACGGCGAACCGGCCGGGCCGGGCGGCCACCTGGGCGGGATCGGCGCCGGTTCCCGGCTCGCGACCGCGCTCACCGTCCACGGCGCCACTCCTTCGCTCTCGTCTCGCCGTTCCAGTCCCGCTCGCGGGTACCGGACGATGCTGCATAGCGTACGCGCTCACCGGGTCAAGCGCCGCCGTGCGCCAGTGCGTGGAACGGGCCGGGACCCCGTCCGGCCGACACCCGGACGACACTGGCCCGACGTCGCGGCGACGTCCGTCCTTCGCCTTGCCGACGCCGGCGCTCGGCTGGCGCCTCCGGCCGAGGTCGGCGCCTTGATCGGCGCCCTGATCGGCGTCCGGGCAGCGCCGGGACGAGTGTTCCGCCGCCGTTCGGGCGCGCGCCCCGGTGCGCCGGCGTGCGTCTGCTGAGCAGATCGTCCGATAAGCGAGAATGGAGGTGTGGACAGGGACGACGGCAGATTCGTGACCGAGCTGCTGGACCGCGCCCGAGGGCAGGTCGGCGACAGTGCGCGCACCCTGATCGGCCCGACGGTCCGCGCGTTCCGGTTGCACGGGCTGCGGCACTGGCTGTCCCGGGAGCGCGATGCGTTCGTGCAGACCGCCAAGGCCGCGGTCGCCGCCGCGATCGCCTGGGAGATCGCCGGCACGGTGTTCCACCTCTACGACCCGGTCCTGGCCTCGGTCGCCGCGCTGGTCGTGGTGCAGGTGACGGTGTATCAGTCGGTGCGCCGGGCGATTCAGTACAGTGCCGGGATCGTGGCCGGGATGACCGCCGCCCTCCTGATCGGAACGTATGTCGGCATCAACATGCTCACGTTGTGTCTGATCGTCGTGCTCAGCCTCATGGTCGGGCGCACGCTGCGGCTGGGCACGCAGGTCAACCAGGTCGCCATCACCGGGCTGCTGGTGCTCGCCCTGGGCAGCCACTACGGCAAATGGCGGATCGTGGACAGCGTGATCGGCGCGGCCATCGGCGTGGTGGTGAACATGCTGGTCGCCCCGCCGAGCTTCACCCGGACCGCGGCCAAGGAGATCGCTGACCTGGCCGACGACCTGGCCGGGCTGTGCACCCGCTGCGCGAAGGGGCTGCGGGCGGACGGCGCCGAGCGGAATCCGGCCGAACCGGCGGCGCAGGCGGCTGCGGCGGCCGAGGAGGAACGCGACGAGCAGTGGCGGCACACTCAGGCGCAGGACTGGCTGGCCCGCAGCCGCTCGCTGGCCCGGGCCGCCCGGTCCACCCGGCAGGTCGCCCAGCAGGCCGAGGAGTCGATCCGGTACCACCCGCGCAAGTCGACCCACCAGGCCGGGGTGCACCAGGTGGACGAGGCCGCGATCGCCCTGGACCACGTCGCCACCCAGCTCAACAGCGTGATGCGCGGCCTGACCGACCTGCGCGGGGGCTCCTCCGGCATCCCGGCCGAGCACCGCCGGGTGCCCGAGGAGCTGATCCTGCTGCTCGACGACGCGGCCCGGGCGCTGAACGCCTACGGCCGGCTGCAGCTGCCGGACCGGGCCAGCCCGCGGGTCTACGAGGAGCTGAGCCAGCTGATCGCCGGCTCGAAGCCGCACGCGCGGGACGCCGCCGAGGCCCTGCACCCGGACGAGGACGACCCGACCATGCTCTGGTCCATCCACGGCGCGCTGCTCGACGACACCCGCCGGATGCTGCGCGAACTCGACCCCGACAACGGCCCGCACCGCGAGGGCATCCCGGCCGCGATCCGGTCGTACATGGTTCACCCTTCTCGGTGAACGCGGTTGCTCCGTCGGGTCGGTCGGGTCGGTCGGATCAGTCGGGCTGTTCGGCCGCCGCGGCTCGTTCCGCGTAGCGGGCCAGCCTTCGCCGAGCGGCTCCGCGCAGGAGTACCAAGCTCCCGGCCCGGCCGGTGCCCCGGCTACCGCGCCGGACGCACCAACCCGGTCTCGTAGGCCAGGACCACCGCCTGCACCCGGTCGCGCAGTTCGAGCTTGGCCAGGATCCGGCCGACGTGCGTCTTGACGGTGGCCTCGGACAGGACCAGGCGGGCGGCGATCTCCGCGTTGGACAGGCCCTGCGCGATCAGCCCGAGCACCTCCCGCTCCCGGTCGGTCAGCGAGGCCAGCTTCGGTGCGGCCGGGGTCTCCCCGGACGGCAGCATCGGCACGAACCGGTCCAGCAGCCGGCGGGTGGTCGACGGGGCCACCACGGCGTCCCCGGACCGCACCGCGCGGATCGCCGAGAGCAGCTCGACCGGCGGGACGTCCTTGAGCAGGAAGCCGCTGGCCCCGGCCTTGAGCGCGGCGAAGGCGTACTCGTCCAGGTCGAACGTGGTCAGTATCAGCACCTTGGGCGCCTGGCCGCCGAGTTCCTCGTGCAGCCGCCGGGTCGCCTCGACCCCGTCCAGCAGCGGCATCCGGACGTCCATCAGCACCACGTCCGCGGCCGTGTGCCGCAGCAGCTCCAGCGCGGCCTTGCCGTCGCCGGCCTCGCCGACCACCGCCATGTCCTCCTGCGCGTCCAGTATCATCCGGAACCCCATCCGCAGGAGCTCCTGATCGTCCACCAGGACCACTCGGATCATGCTTCTCCGCCCTCCTTGTACGGCAACACGGCCTGCACCTCGAAACCGCCGCCGGGCAGCGGTCCGGCCGTCAGCACCCCACAGTACAGAGCGGCGCGCTCCCGCATGCCGATCACGCCGTTGCCCATCCCGTCGGTCGGGGCGTGGGCGCCGCGGCCGTTGTCGGTGATCGTCATCCGCAGCTCGACCTCGTGGTAGGACAGCGCCACCCGGGCGCTGGCCTGCGGACCGCCGTGCTTGCGGGTGTTGGTGAGCGACTCCTGGACGATCCGGTAGGCCGCCAGCGCGACGCCCTGCGGCAGCTCGACCGGTATGCCCTCGACCGCGAAGTCGACCGGCAGCCCGGCCGTCCGGACCTGCTCCAACAGGTCTTCCATCTGGCCCACGCCGGGCTGCGGGGCCCGTTCGGCGCCCGCGTCCTCGGTCCGCAGCACGCCGAGCAGCCGGCGCATCTCGGCCAGCGCGGTGCGCCCGGTCTGCGCGATGTTGCCCAGGGCCTGCCTGGTCTGCTCGGGCGAGGAGTTCAGGGCGTAGGACGCTCCCTCGGCCTGCACCACCATCACCGAGACGTTGTGCGCCACGACGTCGTGCAGCTCCCGCGCGATCCGGGCCCGCTCGGCGGCGGCCGCGATCTGGGCCTGCTGGTCTCGTTCCCGTTCCAAGCGATTCGCCTTGTCTTCCAGGCTCACGTAGTACGCGCGCCGGTACTGCATCGAGTCGCCCAGGATCCAGGCGATCAGCATCGGGGAGATCATCAGCCCGTAGACCAGTGCGCCCACCACGTACAGTTTGTAGCTGTCGAGGTGGCTTTGCCGCTCGATGTTGGTCCAGAACCACGACAACATCGCCGCGCCGGTGCCGATGAGGCTGATCAGCAACGCCGGAACGGAGTACTTGCGCGGCCGGTACGCGGCGATCGAGTAGACCGCGATCGGGACGGCGAAGTCGGAGAAGATCAGGATGAACTTGAAGGCGAGCTGGAGGATCGCGAACCCGCCGACCAGCGCGCACACCCGGACCGGCTGCTTGCGCCGGAACAGGATCGGCACGCTCTGGCCCAGCACGATCAGCCCGAGCAGTGCGGCCCGCCAAGGTCCGTCCTGGCCGAAGATGCTGGCCAGGCCGAACAGCAGCAGGATCCCGGCCATCGTCCCGTCGGTGAAGTACGGGTGCTTCTGCAGCCAGGCATAGACGCGGGTCACCCATTGAGAGTACGGAAGATCCGGGGGGCTTCGCATCCACCTGCAGGATCACCTCGGACTGCGCCGAAAGAGGTAACGTCTCCCCTCATGGATGGATACCTGCCCTGGTCGGAGGCGATGGACCGGGCGCTGTACGGTCCGGGCGGCTTCTATCTCGGCCCGGGCGGCCCGGCCGCGCACTTCCGGACGTCGGTGCACGCTTCGGACTTGTTCGCGACCGCGGTCGTGCGGCTGCTGCGCGAGGTGGACGAGGCGCTCGGCGCCCCGGCCGACCTGGCCTTCGTCGACCTGGCGGCCGGTCGGGGCGAGCTGGTCTCGGCGGTCGTGGCCCAGCTCGACGGCGATCCGCTCGGCCGGCGGCTGCGCCCGGTGGCGGTGGACCTGGCCGCCCGCCCGGCCGAACTGCCGGCGCCGGTCGGCTGGCTCGGCGAGGCTCCCGGCGGGGTGACCGGGCTGCTGTTGGCGAACGAGTTTCTGGACAACGTGCCGTGCGACCTGGTCGAACTCACCGAGGACGGCCCGCGGCAGGTCTTCGTCGGGCCGGACGGGACCGAGCGCCTGGGCCCCGCGCCGGAGTCGGACCAGCAGGCGTGGCTGGACGCGTGGTGGCCGCTGGCCGAGGTCGGCGAGCGCGCCGAAGTGGGGCTGCGGCGCGACGCTGCTTGGCGGGCCGCGGTCGGCAGCGTGACCCGGGGCGTGGCCGTGGCGATCGACTACTCGCACACGCGGGCGGCCCGTCCGCCCTACGGGACCCTGACCGGCTACGCCCACGGCCGCCAGGTCCAGCCGGTGCCGGACGGGACCTGCGACATCACCGCGCACGTCGCGCTGGACTCGTGCGCACAGGCCGCACGGACCGCACAGCCCCCGGCCTCGTGGACGATGCTGCTCACCCAACGGCAGGCGTTGCGTCGCCTCGGCGTCGCCGCCGAACGGCCGGAACACGCGATGGCGAGCCGTGATCCGCGCGGCTATCTGCGCGCGCTGGCCCGGGTCGGACAGGCCGCCGAACTGACCGCTGCCGAGGGCCTCGGCGGGTTCGGCTGGCTGGTCCAGGGGGCGGGCGTAGCCTCGTCCGGGATTCTGCGAGACTAGGCGCATGGGACAACTCGTCGAGCGCACCGCGGGCCTCTTCGGCACGGCTCCGGGCAGTGGACTGGCCACCGAAGACATGGTGCTGAACATCGGACCCCAGCATCCGTCCACGCACGGCGTGCTGCGGCTGCGGCTGGTGCTCGACGGCGAGCAGATCGTGTCCGCCGAGCCGATCGTCGGCTACATGCACCGCGGCGCCGAGAAGCTGTTCGAGGTGCGCGACTACCGGCAGATCCTCGTGCTGGCGAACCGGCACGACTGGCTGTCCGCCTTCGCCAACGAGCTCGGGGTGGCGCTGGCCGCCGAACGGATGCTGGGCATGGAGGTGCCGGTCCGCGCGGTCTGGGCCCGCACCCTGCTGGCCGAGCTGAACCGGGTGCTCAACCATCTGATGTTCCTCGGCTCCTACCCGCTGGAGCTCGGCGCGATCACCCCGGTCTTCTACGCCTTCCGGGAGCGCGAGGAACTGCAGAAGGTGATGGAGGAGATCTCCGGCGGCCGGATGCACTTCATGTTCAACCGGGTCGGCGGCCTGAAGGACGACCTGCCGGCCGGCTGGCTGGACCGCACCCGGCAGACCATCCGCGCGGTCCGCGGCCGGCTCGGCGACATCACCCGGCTGATCCACGGCAACGAGATCTTCCAGGCCCGCACCCAGGGCGTCGGCAAGGTGACCGCCGAGCAGGTCGGGGCGTACGGCATCTCCGGCCCGATCGCCCGCGCCAGCGGCGTCGACTTCGACCTGCGCCGGGACGAGCCGTACCTGGCCTACGGCGAGCTGCAGGACGTGCTGCGCGTGGTGACCCGCACCCAGGGCGACTGCTTCGCCCGCTTCGACTGCCTGCTGGAGCAGACCAGGGTCGCCCTGGACCTGGCCGAGGCCTGCGCAGACCGCCTGTCCACGCTGCCCCAGGGCCCGATCAACCTGCGCCTGCCCAAGGTGCTCAAGGTGCCCGAGGGCGAGACCTACGCCTGGACCGAGAGCCCGCTGGGCCTGAACGGCTACTACCTGGTCTCCCGCGGCGAGAAGACCCCGTGGCGGCTGAAGCTGCGCTCGGCCTCGTTCAACAACATCCAGGTCCTGGGCGAACTGCTCCCCGGCCACCTGATCGGCGACATGGTCGCCATCCTGGGCTCGATGTTCTTCGTGGTCGGGGACATCGACAAGTAGCCGTGGGGGCTGCGGTTCGCCCGCCCGGAGTTTGAGCTTGTCTCTGAATAATCTTTACATATCCTAATTGTCCTGGCAGGATTTTGCTATGGCTGTGGTCATGGAGATCGACGAGCGGGTTCTGGCGGCGAAGTTCGAGGCGATCCTGCCGCACTTGGACGAACGGCAGCGGCG
>DASZBX010000132.1:0-10593 GCA_035943635.1 Actinocrinis sp.
CCATGAACCAAGCCGCCAACAGCACCGGCCTGCGCAAAGCCCGCTACCGCGGCCAGAAGAAAGTCGAACTCGAACACTACCTCGGCGCCACCGCCATCAACATCACCAGGCTCGACGCCTACTTCACCCACCACCCACTCGCCCGCACACACACCAGCCGACTGATACGCCTCAACGCCGCAACAACGAATTAGCCACCAGGATCCCACAGGGTCGTAGCAGTCGGAGGGCAGACCAGTCGACCGGTCGATGACGTCGGCATTGTCACGGACTCTGGTGGTTGGGTCACCATCCAGTCCAAGAAGGGATTGCGCGTCGACGGCAGGCCGGGTGGTGCTTTGGCCGAGGCCTTGCGCCAATTGGTCGAGATCGACGAGGTCGGCGTGCCGGACGGAACGCGCGAGGCCCTCCGCCCACTCGAACCGGCCCGCGACCTGGTAATGGTCCTCTCGGACGACTCGGCGCCACGCACTGTCAACACGCGGCTGGCGCCGTTGACCACCACGTTGCGTGCCCTGCCGGCCGCGGTGCCGCTGTCCGATGCGGCTTCGAGCGGCGATCAACTGGAAGTCGACGCTGACCAGAGAAGGCCTCGCCCAAATCCGCACGACGATGGGCTCCACAGTCCCAATTGGAATGATCGGCGAGGCGCATCAAGCTGCGGTGCGCTCCGCCGCTGAGTTCGCCGACCAGATCGCGCGAATGCTCTACTTCGCCAGCGGGGCATTCCACGCCAAGCACCCCACGCAATCCCCCGCCAAGCGAGGTGCCGCAGCACGATTCGCCCGGCTCGTCCTACCACTTCTCGACGAACTCACCGCCGTCCCACAGCCGCGCGTCACACTCCACCTCGTCCAGACTCTCGACCACATCGCCGCCGCCGACCCCAAGCGTGCGCTCCTGATCGCCGCCAGCGCCGTCACCGCAGACCAGGCCTACTGGCGTGAACTGGCCGGAGTCCACGCCGCGCTCGACCTGGTCCGCCACATCGCCGCGGACCACCGCGAGATCTTCCTCGGAGACCCGCAGTCCACCACCGCCGTCCGACGCATGCTCGAGTCGTTCATCCGCGTCGGCTGGGACCAAGCCATCGAACTCGCCAGCGAGCCCGACGAACTATTCACATGATCGGCAGCCACAGTGCGAACTCGGAATATCTTGGGTGCCGCAAATTCCATCCACCCACCTGACCAGTGTGGATGGAATTGACGGCACCCACAGGCGCCCGCGAACCGGCCGTAGAAAGAATTTGGCCAGGCGGACGCTGATCAGCGCTGAGCATCAGGGCCCCCGTCGCCAACCACTTCATGCCATCGGCAACGACAAGATCGCCGCGATCGCGTCGGGCCGCTGATCGACTGGAAGGTGTTCCACCTGGTAGAAATCAGCGCCGCTGCCGGTGGCAGCGCCGTCGGTATGGGGGTCGTCGCCGACCATCATTGCCTTCAACGCCTTCAGTGCCTCGCTCTGCTCGCGTTCCAAGGCTTGCAGTGCGATCTCGAAGATTCTCGGGTCGGGTTTCTGTATGCCGTGCTCGCAGGACAGTACGAATACATCCACGGGGATCTCGCGATACGCGAAGAGAGGCCGGATGTCCCAGCCAATGTTGCTCACGACGGCCACTGGGATCCCACGATCGCGTAGCTCACTCAACGTCTTATGAACGTCCGGGTAGGGCACCCACCCTTGGGGATGGGTGTGCCGGCGGTAAAGCGCCTCGGCAAGTCCGGGGTCTGGCAGTCCGGCCCGACGCGCGAGCGCGGTGAAAACTTCGTGATGCGCTCTGGTATCCAAATTTCGCTGTTGCCAGGCCGAATGCAGATCCGGCGGAAGTTCGAGTTGGTGGCCCCGGCCCAGTGCGGGCATGATTCCGCAGGACGCCAGTCTTTCCCGGAGTTCGAGCTGTTCGACTTCCGGGAGTTCGAGCCCGCATGAGGCGAGCGCCGCCGCCAGCCATGTATCGGCGGGCTCTGCGCGGAACAGTGTTCCCGAGAAGTCGAACATGACGCAGCTGAACGTCGTATCGAATGGTGTTTTCCCGTGCTGTGCCATGGTGTTGTACCTCTCTGAAGGCGGCTCACCTTGGCGGCGCGCGCTTTTCCCTGGAACGAACACGTCACCAGGTGACGGGCAGTTCATCGACCCCGTAAACAAGACCGCTCTGCCTGAACGGGATCCGCGTCGCATCGACGGCCAGTGCGAGCGTCGGGATGCGGCGGTACAGGGTGCCGTAGACGACCTGGAGTTCCATTCTGGCCAGGGGCCGGCCGAGGCACTGGTGGACGCCGAATCCGAAGGACAGGTGGTCTCGGGCGTCGCGGTGCACGTCGAGCCGGTCCGCCTCGGGGAACACGGCCTCGTCTCGGTTGGCGACCTCGTTGGGCACGATGATGCCCTCGCCCGCGTGGATGACCTCGCCGGCGATCTCGATGTCCTCCGTGGCCACGCGGCGTACTCCGTTGTGCACGGGAGACAGGTAACGCAGCAGTTCCTCGACGGTGTGCTCGATCAGCTTCGGGTCGTCGGTCGCGCGCACCTCGGCGAGTTGCTCCGGGTTGGTCAGGAGGGCATATGTGCCGAGCGCGATCATGTACGCGGTGGTCGCGTGGCCGGCGATGAGCAGTAGCAGCGCCATGATGGCCAGGTCCGGGCGGGAGAGCTCGCCGGTGGCGACGTGCTCGGCGGCCACTCGGGACAGCAGGTCGTCGCCGGGCTCGACCAGTTTGCGCTCGACCAGGCCGTCTAGGTACATGAGCAGCTCGTACTGAGTTTGCCCGGCTACTTCTGGCGGGGTGTCGTGAGTGATGAGGGTCTGGCTGGCCCGCTGGAAGTAGGGGTGATCGGCATACGGAACGCCGAGGAGTCGGCAGATCACCAGCGAGGTCAGCGGTAAGGCGAACGCGCCGAGCAGGTCGGCCGGGGCCGGGCCGCCCAACAGTTCGTCGATGAGGTCGTTCGTGAGGCCCTGAACTGCGGGTCGCAGCGCCTCGATCCGCTTGACGGTGAACAAGCCGGTGACCATGCGGCGCTGCTGCCCATGTTCCGGATCGTCCAGGAACATGAAGCTGAACGGCCGATCGCGCTGCGAATAGGTGGCCGGGGTCAGGTGCGGGTAGCCGTCCTTGGCCGGGTTGGTGCTGACCCGCCGGTCCGCCAGTAGGGCACGCTGCTCCGCGTGTCGGGTGACGAGCCAGTGGGTGCTTCCGTCCCACAGCCGCACCCGTGCCAGCGGCCCCTCGGCGCGCATCGCGGCCAGTTCCGGCGGCGGGTCCAGCGGGCACCGCGCCGCGCGCGGCATCGGGTAGTCGGGGACGTCGCCCGGCTCCTGAATCGGGAGTCCGGTCAGTGATCGTGCCATAGGGGCCACTCTCCACAGTAGGCGCGGCTCAGCTCGGTTCGGTTCGGCATGCGACGTACCCGCGCCTCGCCACGATCAATCGATTCCCTTCCGGCCGGATGTGACGGCCGAAAGTGAAATCCCGTTGGTTTCGGACCGACCGTACCCAGCCAGCCTTGCGCCCGGCTAAAAGAGGACTGGGATCTCCGCGAACCCGCCGGTGAGGACCTCGTCGCGCCAGCGCAGCGACTCCACGGGCACCGCGAGCCGTAGGTCGGGCAGTCGGCGGAAAAGCCGCTCGAACACGGCCGTCAGCTGCATGCGGGCCAGTGGGGCACCGATGCAGTATCGAGCGCCGTGTCCGAACGCCAGGTGCGAGTTGGGCTTGTCCCGGGACGGGTCGAACCGGTCGGCATCGGGGAACGCCCGGTCGTCGCGGTTGGCCGCGCCGATGGCCAGCAGCACTCCGTCACCAGTCCGGATGACCGTGTCGCCGACGGTGATGTCACCGCGCGCGTAGCGGGGGGAGGCGCGCAATCCGCTGTCGCCGACGCCCAAGCGCAGGATCTCCTCGACCGCGGTCGGCACGAGTTCGGGTTTCTCGGTCAGGCGGGCACGCTGCGCCGGATAGCCGAGCAGCAGAAGGGTGCCCAGGTCGATGCGCACCACGGTGGTCTCGGTGCCCGCGAACAGCACGACGGCGCCGAGTTGGGCGATGTCCGCATCGGACAGTGCACCGTCCTGCTCGGCGATCAACTCGGACAGGATGTCGTCGCCCGGCTCGGTTCGCTTGCGCGCCACCAGTTCCGCCATGTAGTCGAACAGCTGACGGGTGGAGTTCACCGACGTCTGGTTGTCGCTCAGGTCGGTCACGCCGGTCGACCATCGACGGAACCGCTCCCAGTCGCCGAACGGCACGCCGAGCAGTTCGCAGATCACCATGACGGGCAACGGAGAGGACAGCGCGGCGTGCAGATCGGCCGGCGGATCGGCGACGGCCAACCGGTCGAGCAGGTCATCGACGAAGTGCTCGATCCGAGGCTTGAGAGCGCTCGTCCGGCGCGCGGAGAACCGGGGCACCAGCAGGGCGCGCATCCGCGCGTGGTTAGTTTCCTCGTTGTCGTAGTCGTCCGCGGCGAGCAGCGCGGACAAAGCGGCCTTGGCCGTCCGGTCCGGGTCGGGATGGCTGCGGGCGAGCCGGCCGCCGGCGAGCAGCGCCTTCACCTCGTCGTAGCGGGTGACGAGCCAGGCCTCCTCACCGGCGGCGGTCCGCACCCGGGTGATCTGCCCCTCCTCTTGCAGTGTGCGAAGTTGGGGCGCGATCGCGAACAGGGATGGCTTGTCGAATGGCAGATTCGGAAGCTCCGTCATGCCAGCAGACTTGCGCTCACGAGTCGTCGTGTCAACCGGTCCGGGCTTCACGATCGGGTCAAAGCGCCCTTACTCAAGGAGTGATCTAGGAATCGTATGTAACACTCTAAAACTTCTTCTATAGAGAGGTATTGCCGCTGGTAGTGGCAGCTGAGAGGTGGTTTGGTGGCGCCTCCCCCGAGA
This sequence comes from Actinocrinis sp., assembly GCA_035943635.1. Classification (GTDB taxonomy): domain Bacteria; phylum Actinomycetota; class Actinomycetes; order Streptomycetales; family Catenulisporaceae; genus DASZBX01. The sequence goes on from DASZBX010000132.1 coordinate 4,892, forward strand.
GGAAAGGGCGGGATATATCTGTAGCGCCGGGATGCGCGCAAAAGGCGACAGAGCTCGAAAACACGGCCTGCGAATGCGGTATCAGGCAAGTGAGATGGTCGGCGCTTCCGGGACACGAAATCCGGTTTGACCACCGCTGCGCGCGCCGCATTTAGCCCTGGCTTAGAAGCAATCTAGCTCCGCCCACCATGCTCGCAGTGTCGCCCCACCCGCCAACGTGGCACAGCGAGTCGTATTGAGGAGCACACGGATGGCCGACCAAGAGAAGGAGAAACTACTCGAGTATCTGAAGTGGGTGACGACAGACCTCCATCAGAGCAGGCAGCGTCTGGCCCAGATCGAGTCGGCGGCCCGAGAGCCGATCGCTGTGATCGCCATGAGCTGCCGCTTCCCCGGCGATGTCCGGACTCCGGAGGACTTGTGGCGCCTGGTCGATGGCGGCGGCGACGCCACCGGGGACTTCCCGGCGAACCGCGGCTGGGACATCGGCAACCTCTACGATCCAGATCCCCGAAAATCGGGCACCTCCTACACGCGGCGCGGCGGCTTCATCTATGACGCGGATGAGTTCGACGCGGGCCTGTTCGGAATGAGTCCGCGTGAGGCCATGGCGACCGATCCACAGCAGCGGCTTCTCCTCGAATGCGCGTGGGAGGCACTCGAGCGGGCCGGTCTCGACCCGCACGCGACGCGGGGTACCGACACCGGTGTCTTCACCGGCGTGATGTACGACGACTACGCGTCCCGGCTACGGTCCGTGCCGCCGGAGTACCAGGGGTTCATCGGCAACGGCAGCGCCGGCAGCGTGGCCTCCGGGCGGATCGCCTACACCTTCGGCTTCCACGGGCCGGCCATCACTGTGGACACCGCCTGTTCCTCGTCGCTGGTGGCCGTTCACCAGGCATGCCAGGCCCTGCGGCAGCGCGAATGCTCGCTCGCGCTCGCCGGCGGGGTCACCGTGCTGTCCACGCCAGGGCTGTTCGTGGAGTTCAGCCGGCAGCGCGGGCTCTCCCCCGACGGGCGGTGCCGCTCTTTCGCCGCCTCCGCCGACGGCACCGGCTTCGGCGAGGGCGCCGGCCTGTTGCTCCTGGCCCGGCTCTCGGACGCGCGGCGCGACGGTCATCCCGTGCTCGCGCTGATCCGCGGCTCGGCGGTCAACCAGGACGGCGCGAGCAACGGCCTCACCTCGCCGAGCGGGCCCGCTCAGCAGCGGGTCATCGGGAAGGCGTTGGAGCACGCCGGGCTGCGGCCCCGGGACATCGACGCCGTCGAGGGCCACGGCACGGGCACCGTCCTCGGGGATCCGGTGGAAGTGCAGGCGCTGCTCGCCGCGTACGGCCCGGACCGGGTTCAGGGGCAGGAGCCGCTCTGGCTCGGCGCCGTGAAGTCGAACATCGGCCACACCCAGGCCGCCGCCGGGGTGGCCGGCGTCATCAAGATGGTCATGGCGATGCGCCACCGAACGCTGCCTCCGAGCAGGTACGCCGACCAGCCGTCGCCGCATGTGGACTGGTCCGCCGGGTTGGTCGAGCTGGTGGCCGAGGGTAGGCCCTGGCCGGCGACCGGCCGGCCGGCCCGGGCCGCAGTTTCCGCCTTCGGGATCAGCGGCACCAACGCGCACGTGATCCTCGAGGCGGCGCCGACCGTCGCCGACCTCGACAGCCCTACCGATCGGCGACCGGCCGGATCGGCGGTGCTGCCCTTCGTGGTGTCCGCGCGCACGGATACCGCGCTGCGCGCCCAGGCCGCCCGGATATGCGACTATGCGCAGCAGCATCCTGACGTGGACCTTCGCGACCTCGCCCGTTCCCTGCTCGACACCCGGCCGCTGCTCGACGCGCGCGCGGCGGTGTCGGCCGGGGACGGCGCCGAACTGGTCCGCGGCCTGACCGCCCTGGCGCAAGGGCGGTCCGATGACACCGTGGTACGAGCGGGCGGGCCTCGTCTGGAGGGCGCGATCGCCTTCTTGTTCACCGGGCAAGGCAGTCAGCGGCCCGGCATGGGGCGTCAGCTGTACCGCGCCCATCCGGTGTTCGCCCGGACGATGGACGAGGTCTGTGCCCATTTCGACCCTCGGCTGGACCGGCCGCTGCTCGATGTCGTGTTCGATGACGAAGGTGATCCGTCGGCATCGGCGCTGCACCAGACCGCTTACGCCCAGCCCGCGCTGTTCGCGATCGAGATCGCCTTGTTCCGGCTGCTGGAGAGCTGGGGAATAGTCGCCGACCAGCTGATCGGGCATTCGATCGGCGAACTGTCGGCGGTCTGCGCCGCCGGCGCGCTCGATCTGGCCGACGCCTGCGCGTTGGTCGCGGAACGCGCCCGGTTGATGCAGGCGAGGCCCGCGGACGGGGCCATGATCTCGGCCAGCGCGCCCGAGGAGGATGTTCGTGCATTGCTTCACGGGTACGAGCACCTGGCCGACGTGGCGGCGGTCAACGGCCCGGAATCAGTCGTCTTGTCCGGGGACCGGGACACCGTGTTGGCTATCGCCCGGCGGCTGCGGGCGGCCGGCCACAAGGTCAAGCGGCTGCGGGTCAGTCACGCTTTCCACTCCCCCCACATGGAGGGGCTCCAGGACGAACTGGCCCAGGTCGCGGCGAGGCTGAAGTTCTCCCCGCCAAGGATTCCCGTGATATCCAACGTCACCGGCGCCGCCTTGAGCCTGGCGCAGCTGCGCGACCCCGAGTACTGGGGCCGTCAACTGCGCGGGACGGTCCGGTTCCGGGACGGCGTGGACCACTTGCGCCGGGCCGGCGTCACCACCTATCTGGAGGTGGGACCCGACGCGGTCTTGACCGCGCTCGCCCACGACGTCCTCGCGCCCGCCGGAACCCCGTTCGCCCTGATACCGCTGCTGCGCCGTGACCGGGACGAGTGTCGCAGCGTCGCCGCCGGCCTGGCACTGGCGCGGTTCAACGACGTCCCGGTCGACTGGTCCTCGGTGCTGGGCGGATACCGTGGCGAGCGTTTGATTCTTCCCAGCTATCCCTTCCAGCGCCAGCGATACTGGATCGACGCGGACACGCCTGGCACTCCGGGCGCCACCGGCCAGGACGCGTGGTTCTGGGAGACGATCGTCCAGCAGGACGGTGCGTCGCTCGGCACGGCGCTCGGACTGGACGCCGACCAGGCCACCTCCCTCACCGCCGTCTTGCCCGCCATCGCGGCCTGGCGGCGCGCCCGGTCGTGGCGATACCGGGTGGCGCGGGTCTCGGGTCAAGACGGCTCGCCGCGACGACGGCTCGTCCGGCTGACCGGCCGCACCCCGGGTCAGGGCTGGGCACCGCACGGCACGGTATTGGTCACGGGCGGAACTCAAGGCCTCGGCGCCCACGCCGCGCGCTGGCTCGCCCGGCACGGCGCCGAGGATCTCGTGCTCACCGCCGAGCGCCCTGATCCGGCCCATGACGCGCTGCTCACCGAGTTGGCCGACTCGGGCGTTCGGGCCACGATCGTCACGTGCGACCCTGCCGCCCCGGCCGCGCTCGCCACTGCGCTCGCGGCCCTGGCCGACCGCCCGCTGACCGCCGTCATCCATGCCGCCGAAGCGGAGCCGGCGGCCGTCAAGGCACTCGACGAGCTGACCCGGAACGCTGATCTCGCCGCCTTTGTCGTCTTCCTGCCGCTGCCCCCGGAATTGGCCGCCCTCGCCGCTGATTCGCAAACCGACGAAGCTGTCCTCGCGGACGCCCTGAAAAGCGTGCAGGGCATCGTCACGAACCGGATCGCCGCCAGCCGGCCGGCGACCGCGATCGCCTGGGGTCCGTGGCGGGAGGACAAGGCAACGACCGGAGTGCGCGCCGTCGGTCCTCAGCCCGCGATGTCAGTGCTGGAGGAAGCAGTCGGCACCGACGACTCGCTTCTGGTGGTGGCGGACGTCGACTGGCCGAAGGTGGCGGCCGCGCACGGGCCGCTGCCGGAATTCTTCCAGTACATATCCGACCTCTCCGATCATGCCGATGCCGAACCCGGCGGCGCGCAATGCCTGGCCCGGCGTCTGGCCGACGTGAGCGGCGGCGAAGCCCGGGAGATCCTTCTCGCGGCGCTGCGCGCGGAGGCCGCCGCGGTGCTCGGGCACGCCTCCACGATCGACATCGACCCCGAGGCCGGTCTCCTGGACCTCGGCCTTTCCTCGTTCACGGCGCTGGAACTGGGAAACCGCCTCAGCGAGACGATCGGGATCAAGGTGCCGCTGAAAGCGATCCTCGGCTATCCCAGCCTGGCCGGCCTGGCCGACTACCTGTACGCGGAGCTGGCCCTCTCCGGAAGCCCTCGACTTGAAGACCACTCATGACGAACGATGTCGAAGAACTAAAACAGTTCGCCGGTGTGCACGCGCAGGCGCAACGTATTTCCCGCGCCCAGTATGAGACAGTCCTCGCCCATGTCACGCATGACGGCGAGGGGCCCGGATCGTGGACGGCGGAGTGGAGCAATGCGGCCCGGGAGCGCGAGCAGCACGGCGATCCGCTCGGCGCCAGCCGGCTCTTCACCATGGCCCGCTTCCCCTACGTGGACGGTGATGCCCGCCACCAGGCGTGGGAGCGGGCCGTCGCGGCGTTCGACCGCTGGCGGTCCGAGCAGGCCGCCGATCTGCGGCCGGTGGACGTCGACGTGGACGGCGGCCGGGTACGGTGCCTGATGGTCGGCGCGGCGAACCGGGATGCGCCGTTCGTCATCGTCATGGGCGGCATCGTGAGCACGAAGGAGCAATGGGCGCCGGTCCTGCTACGGCTGTCCCGGCTCGGGATGGCCGGGGTCGTCACGGAGATGCCTGGGACCGGCGCGAACACCATGCCCTATCAGCAGGATTCCTGGCGGATGTTCCCAGCCATCCTGGACGCCGTGGGCGATCGAGCCGGGCAGGGTCCCCGCTACGCGATGGCCATGAGCTTCAGCGGTCACCTGGCGCTTCGCAGTGCTCTGGAGGAGCCGCGCATCCAAGCTGTTCTCACTGTGGGCGCGCCGATCAGTTCCGTCTTCGCGGACCCCGCGTGGCAGCTTCAGCTGCCCCGCCTGACCGGCGACACCCTAGCCCACCTGACCGGGGTGACGAGGGCTGAGCTCGGTGACCGGCTCCGCGGCTGGGCGCTGACCCCGGAACAGTTGGCGGGCCTGGAGATTCCCGTGTCGTATGTCGCCAGCAAGCGGGACGAGATCATTCCGGCCGGCGACATCGAACTGCTACGGCGCACCGTGCGCAACCTGTCATTGCTGGAGAACGACGATGTGCACGGTTCCCCGAACTACAACAAGGTCATAGGGCCATGGCTCGTCAGGGAGCTGCTGCGGGTGAATCGTTCCGACGGCCTGCGGCGCGCGGTCCTCAGTTCGGTCATCCCGCTGCTCCGGGCGGCCGGCGGGCTCCACAGGACCCGGTGACGACGAAACAGGACGCGACCGGCGACCTCCCGGGACCGGTCGCCCCAGCGGTGGAGGACAGACTGCCCATGGACAACAACGAAGGCAAGTTGCGTGATTACCTCAAGCGGGCCACCACCGAATTGCGCCAGGCACGGCAGCAGCTGGGCGAGCTGACCGACCACGCGCAGTCTCCGATCGCGGTGGTGGGTATCGCGTGTCGTTTTCCCGGCGGGGTCACCACACCCGAAGAACTCTGGCAACTGGTCGCCGACGGCACCGACGCGATCACCGGTTTCCCCACCAACCGCGGCTGGAACCTCGAGGAACTCTACAAC
>DASZBX010000133.1:0-18851 GCA_035943635.1 Actinocrinis sp.
TAGGCTGCCGCGCCGGGCAGGTCCTGTCAACTCCCGTACTCGAGCTCAGCCGAGGCGAGCGGACTACCCGAAGCACCTGGCCCGGGAGTTGATTGGGCCTGTCCGGTGTGGCAGGCTCCGGGCCGACTGGGGCGCCGAGGAGCCCGGTTCGACACACCACAAAAAGTAACCCACATCCCAACGCAACAGGCCTACGGGCCAATGGATCCTTGGGGGTTCCCGGCCCGCCGGAGGCACAGCAGTAGACGCACGCTGACATGGCGGCGTTCGCCAAGAGGTAGCAGCGGCGCGCGGTGCAGCTGCTCGGCCGAGTCGAGACGCAGCAACCCTTCTCGGTGGCCGGAATCAACGACTACTACCTCCAACTACCCAACACCGGCGCATGGTCGATCGTGAAGAGCACGACCTCTGCGACACTCACCACCCTCAAGTCCGGCACGGTCGCGGCCCCGGGCACCGGGACGTGGCACAACCTCGCGCTGACCTTCAAGGGCAGCACGATCACGGTGGCGATCGACGGAACGACCGTCGGCACCGTCACCGGCACGTCCTACCCCACCGGCCAGGTCGGCCTCGGCATCAACGGGTACCAGACCGACGAGTTCGACAACCTGTCGATCACCCCGGTCGACTCCGCGCCGGTCGCCGACACCTACCAGCTGCTCAACCGCAACAGCGGGCAGGCCCTGGCGGTCTCCGGCAACTCGACCACGGCCGGTGCCCTGATCGTGCAGTCCCCGGCGGCCGTGAGCACCGCGCAGCAGTGGCAGCTGACGTCGACCAACGGCCAGGTCACCCTGGTGAACGCGGCCAGCAACCTGGCCCTGGACGTGCCCGGTTCCAGCAAGACCCAAGGCACCCAACTGGATCAGGCCACGAACTCCGGCGGGGCGAATCAGCACTGGACGGTGAACTCCACCGCGGACGGCTACTACACCCTGACCGCAGGCAACAGCGGAATGCTCGCCGACGTGGACAACAACTCGACCACGGCCGGAGCCTCGGTCGTCCAATGGCCGGCGAACGGCGGTCTGAACCAGCAGTGGCTGCTGAACTTCGACTACTGATACCCGCTGATACCGACGACCACCCGCCGCCGAGAACGGCGCCGACACCTTCCGGTAGGTGCGGCGCCGGGCGTTAGACACCGGCAGGATGCGCGCGGATCGGGGTAAGATGCGATCATGCCTCCGATCCGCGCCGTCCTGTTCGATCTCGACCGCACCCTGGTCGACCTCGAAGGCGCCATCCGGATCGGGATCGAGGCGCACCTGCTCGACCTCGGCCTGCCGTTCAGCCCGGAGGAGTACGCGCGCTGGAAGGAATACGAGGAGGAGTTCGTCACCCGGTTCGTCATCGGCGAACTCACCCTCAAGGAGCAGCGCCGCGCCCGGGTCCGCGCGATGACCCGCGCGGCCGAGCTGGCCGACGACGACGCGGACGCCTGGTTCGAGGGCTTCCACACCCGGATGCACGCCGCCCAGCGCACCTTCGAGGACACCGGCCCGGCCCTGGAGGCGCTGGCCGTGCACGACCACCTGAAGATCGGCATCGTCACCAACATGGAGACCGGCTACCAGTTGGCGAAGCTGGCCAACGTGGGCCTGCACGCCGATCGCTTCGACTGCGTGCTGGGCCTGGACCTGCTGCCGGCGCCGAAACCGGAGCCCGCCGCGTTCCTGGCCGGCTGCGCCGCGGTCGGCACCGACCCGGCCGAGACCCTGTTCGTGGGCGACGAACCGTACATCGACGCGGTCGGCGCCCGGGACGCCGGACTGCGCTCGGTCTGGCTCGACCGCACCGGTCGGGCCGCGCAGATAGATCCGGCCGAGCTGGCCGGGATCGATGTCGTCAGCAGCCTGGCCGAGTTGGCCGACCTGGGCGACTACACCGACCTGACCGGTCCGAAGCTGATCAGCGAACGCTGATATGCATGCTCTGATGCCCGCGGCCTGAAAACCCCGGACGCGTGTCGGCGGCTTGCGCTACCGTCGGTAGTCATGGAGACGGGTGACAGCAGAACCGACGCCGAACGCGACCGCTTCGGCCAGGACGTGGCGGACCGGATCCGGCAGCTCGACGTGGTCGCCGCGGCCGACTACGAACCGGACGGATTCCGGGTCGTCTACCTGCGCCACGGCGAGACCAACCGGGGCCACGCATATCTGGAGTCCACCTTCCTCGAATGCCGGGGCGTCACCGCGGCCGAACGCGACCGCCGGATCGACGCGCTGGCCTCGATAGCCATGGCGCCGCAACTGCCCAAGACCTGGGACGAGGTGCGCCCGATGCTGCGCCCGGTGCTGCGGGCGGCCGCGTTCGGTCTCGGCGAGTCCGCGGCCAAGGAACTCGTGCGCCGACCGGCCATGCCGTACCTGACCGAACTCGTCGTGGTCGACACCCCGCGGGCGATGGCGTACGTGAACGTGGTCAACCTGGGCCAGTGGGGCGTCACGGCCGAGGATGTCTTCTCCGCAGCCCGCTCCAACATGGCCGACACCGCCATGCGCACGATGGAACGGGACGAGGAGGGACCAGCGCTGATCCGCTTCGTCGACGACGGCGACGGGTACTTCTCCTCCCTCCCGCTGATCGGCGGCTGGCTGGCCGGGATCGGCGCCCGGCTCGGCGCCCGCCCGCTGGCCTTCGTCGCCGAACGCAACAGCCTGCTGGTCACCGGAGTCCCCTGGACCGAGCCGAGCGACCTGGACCCGCTGCTCGCGATGGTCCTGGAGGACTACCGCGAAGCGCCCCGCTCCATCTCGCCGGTCGCCTACACCGTGGACGAGGACGGCGAGGTGGTCGAGTTCGAGGTGCCGCGCGGGCACCCGTCCTGGGCCGCGGTCCGCCGGGCCCAGATCGTGCTGGCCACCGAGGCCTACCGGTCGCAGACCCAGTACCTGAAGGCGAGATACGAGCAGGAGGGCACGGACGTCTTCGTGGCAGGTTTGCAGAGCCTGCGCAGCCCGACCGGCCTCGAGTTCACCATGACAGCCTGGACGGACGAGATCGTCACCCACCTGCCCCGCGCGCACTACATAGCGTTCCCCGGCGACGAACCGGGCGGGACGATCCTCGTGCCGTGGGCGGCCGTCGACGCGGAGGCCGGGTTCGTGCCGGTGCCGGGCCTGCACCCGCCGCGGTTCGAGGTCGGCGACTGGCCCGAGCCGGAGCGGATGGCCCGGGTCCGGTCCCAGGCCGAGATGCCGTAAGAGGGAAGGCGCGTGGTCACCCGGTCCGGCGTCGCCAGGCGGCCGGGACCTTCTCGCGGAACTGGCGGAGCACGGCGAGCAGCGCGTCCGGGTCGGCAGCCCCTTCGGCCTGGACCGCGACCATCGCCCACGCCCCGCTCACTTCCAGCGTCACGATCGGCCGGTTCCCGATCTGCAGAGACAGCGCCTCCGGCAGCCAGGCCCGCACCGGGCCGTCGAGCACCGAGCCGGCCTGGCCGAAGTCGTCCGCGTAGAGACGGTAGTCGTGGCTGATCCGGCGGGCGGAGGTGAGCAGGTCCAGGCTTCGGCGGCCCGGGTAGAGCCGGTGCGCGGGCTGGTGCACCCGGCGCGCGCACACCGCCAGCCAAGGCAGCCGGAACCCGAGCTCGACCGCGGCGACGTGGTACGGGTACGTGGTCGGCCCGCCGCTGCCCGCGTCGTCCGCGGCGGTGAAATCGAATACCCGCGCGTCCAGTTCGTCGAGCGTGCCGCCGAGTTCGCCGTCTACCCGGCGGGTGGCGCCGAGCCGGAGGAACTCGAACGGCAGGGTCAGCGCGTCGTCCGACCCGGGCGGCGGTTGATGCAGGCCGAGGTTCGCGACGCGGCTGCTGACCGGATCGGGTGAGGTGAAAGCCGAGGTCTCGCGCGGCTGCCCGACCAGATCGCGCGCCGCGGTACGGTCGCGGCCCCGGCTGGTGCTCGGCTTCTTCCGGGATCGTCCCACCGAGACCTCCCCAGCCCGGATCGACTGTGCGCCATACCCGCCATACCCGCCATACCCGCTATGAGCAGGCTACCAACGGTCCGCACGCTTGGATACGCCTGCGCACGGACCACCCTCCGGCGGTGGTCTGGGCCGAACCACGGCCGCGCGCCCGGCCACTGCTCCGGCCGCGTGGCAGCGGTTCCGGTCTTCCGCCGTTCGGCCGCTTCGACTGGTATCTCAAGCCGCACCTGTACTCGCCGGACTTCCCGGAGCGCGACGACGCCTGGGCCGACCGCATCGTCGCCCGAGCGGACTTCCCGATCTACTTCATCGACGACGACACGGCCGTGTGCGTCAGCGGCGGCGAGACGCGGGTCCTCTCCGAAGGCCGGTGGCGGTTCCATCCCTGAGCCGTGACCGCCGCCCCCGATCGCGCCGACAGGACCGTCGGTACACAGGGCCCGGGACCGCAACCCGGCACTCGGTACGTGGCCCCGGCCCCTCGAAATCCCCGGCAAATACGGCAAAGAACCGTAAAATGCGGTGAAACGCACTGAAGCGCCACGAGAAGCCACGGGATTGGCATCTCGCTCCAGAGCACCACATATATCTGCACACCCCCCCTCCGCGCGGGCCACGTATATAACGGTCGGAGATCTTGGCCATTCCGGTGCCCCCGGCGGTCTTTGCGGGCTCCTGTCCACGCACGTTGGCCTGTTGGGTCGCGAAACGCCAGGTGTGAAAGCGAAATTTGCAGTCGGTGGTCCGGCGGTTTGCGTTGACCCAGCGGTCCGGCCCGACTACCCGCAGCCACCGCGCTCACCTGCGCGCACTCCCGGCAGGCGGCCGGCGACCCAGCCGGCACCGATTCGGAAGGTTTCGGCCAGGTTACGAATCCACTTCGGTGGCTGTTGCACGAGTTTGAATGGGGGAGGAACCCGCCAGCCGATCACGGGCGGGGGGAATGATCGGGATAGGTCCGTTTTGACTGTTCCGATCACCGCTCTGACGGGCGCTAACCTGGTCTAGTTTATTTTTTGCAATCTATCGATTGCCCTCTTGCTAACTTCAGCTCACCTCTGTATGTTTTGCGCAACCGGACTACCGGAAAGTTCTCCGGGCGCAGCTCGGGCCACCCCAAGCTCTTGACGTTCATGAGGCGATCATGTTTCTGAAGGCAGGTGGCCTGCTCAGCGAGCCGCGCGCCGGCCCAAGTCCCGCACGTGTCCGCACGATTTCAGAAGGGAACCATCCATGAACCACCGCAAGGCCGTGGCGCTCGCGGTCGTCGGCATCTCCCTCGCCGCCGCCGGTTGTAGTAGTAGCAGCAGCAGCTCTAACAACAATGCCTCCAAGGGCGTGACGATCACCGTCGGTTGTGAGCCGCCCACCACGCAGCCGGCTCAGCGTGACTTCTTCCTGCAGGACATCTCGGACTTCGAGGCCGCGAACCCCGGCATCACGGTCAAGGGCGACGACGCGAACCCGTGCGAGGTCCCGGCCAAGTTCACCGCCTCCTTGGCCGCCGGCACCGAGGACAACGTCTTCTACACAGCCTTCACCGACCCGGCGAACGTGATCGCCGCCGGCCAGGCCGCGGACATCCAGTCGTACGTCAAGGACGTCACCAACGAGAGCAGCATCCTGCCCGGCCTGCTCGACGTGTACCGCCAGGGCGGCACCAACAGCGGTGACCTGTACGGCATCCCGGTCAACAACTACTCGGAGGGCCTGGTGTACAACACCAGCCTCTTCCAGCAGGCCGGCATCTCCGCCCCGCCGGCCACCTGGGCCGACGTCGAGGCCGACGCCAAGAAGATCGGCGCCCTGGGCAACGGCGACATCGGCTTCGCCGAGCTGAGCGCCGGCAACACCGGCGGCTGGCACTTCGCCGCCGAGATGTTCTCCCGCGGCGGCAAGATGGTCACCGGCACCGGCGACAGCGCCAAGGCGGCCTTCGACAACAGCACCGGCCTGTCCATCCTCCAGGCCCTGCACCAGATGCGCTTCGTCGACAACGACATGGGCACCAAGCAGGGTCTGCAGTGGGCCGACCTGCCCCAGCTGATGAGCACCGGCAAGCTCGGCATGTACGTCGGCGCCCCGGACACCATCACGAACATGCACGCCACGTACAACACCGCGTACACCGACATCTCGATGTCGCCGCTGCCGGGCGTCACCGCCCCGGCCGGCACCCTGCTCGGCGGTGACGGCTACATGTTCAACAAGAAGGACACCCCGGCCCAGATCGAAGCCGGCATCAAGTTCCTCAACTTCGAGTTCCTGACGCCGAACAAGGGCCAGTTCAACTACGCCCGCACCGCCGGCGCCGGCCAGCCGGTCGGTCTGCCCGAGCCCGACCTGTTCACCGCCGGCTCGGCCGCCGACACCCAGGCCGCCGCGGACGAGAAGGCCTCGGCCAACGTCCCCTCGGCCAACTTCACCGCCTACACCGCGGGCCTGTCGAACATGTCCCTGGAGGTCGAGCCCCCCCAGGCCCAGGCCATCTACGCCCAGGGCGACAAGATGATGTACGCGGCGCTGACCGACCCGAACGCGAACCTGCAGCAGCTGCTGGACACGTTCTCCACCGCCACCAACTCGATCCTGGCGAACCAGTGACACCCGGGAACGGCCGGCCCTGAACGAGTGGGCGGTCGCGGCCACACCGGCCGCGGCCCCCACTCCCGGGGTCCGGTGGCACCGGCACTGGACACGTACAGACCTGACCGCACCACCGGCTGTGCCGCGGATCCCCCCCGGCGCCTGGCGCCGCACCGGATCCGCGGCACAGCCACCCTCCGTCCACTACGCAACGGAAGACCAGAACCGATGGCGACCATCAACGTATCCCGCGCCCGGGCGCGAGGCCTGCCGAAGGCTCCGGCCGGCGCGCCGCAGCGGCGGCGACCCTCGCTCGGCAGCAGAGTACGGCGCAACACCACCGGCTATCTGTTCCTGGCCGGCGCGTTCATCTGCTTCGCGCTCTTCTCGTGGTATCCCATGGTCCGCGAGGTGCTGCTCAGCTTCCAGAAACTCAGCCTGGTCGGCGAGCCGGAACGCTGGGACGGTCTGCTCAACTACCGGCACATGCTGGCCGACCCGAACTTCTGGACCTCCGTCCGGGTCACCCTGCTCTTCTCCGGCCTGGCCCTGGTGTTCGGCTTCGCGGTGCCCTTCGTGCTCGCCGTGGGCCTGAACGAACTGCGCCACGCCAAGGGCTACTTCCGCCTCCTGGTCTACCTACCGGTGATGATGCCCCCGGTGGCCGCGGCCTTCCTGTGGAAGTGGTTCTACACCCCGGACAACAGCGGACTGTTCAACACGATCCTGCACGCGCTGCACCTGCCGACCTCGGCCTGGCTGCAGTCGCCGAACCAGGTGTTCGTGGTCCTGTGCATGGTCCTGTTCTCCACCTGGGCGAACATGGGCAGCGGCGTGCTGATCTACCTGGCCGCGCTCCAGGGGATCCCCGGCGAGCTCTACGAGGCCGCCGAACTCGACGGCGCCGGCATCCTCAAGCGGGTCTGGCACGTCACCATGCCGCAGACCCGGCTGATCCTGTCCCTGATGCTGCTGCTCCAGGTCGTCGCCACCATGCAGACCTTCACCGAGTCGCTGGTGCTCACCGGCGGCGCGAACGGGACCGGCACCCTGGTCTACCTGGTCTATCAAGACGCGACCAACTTCAACAACTTCGGCGGCTCCACCGCGATCGGCACGGTCCTGCTCGTGGTCCTGGGACTGTTCTCCGGCGCTTACCTGTGGCTGAACCGACGCGGAAACGAGGAATAGACGATGTCCGCCTTCGACACCTCCACCCGGACCCTGATCTCCCGGGCCCAGCTCGGCCGGCCGGTCGCCCGGCGGGTGTACTGGGTCAGCCTGTGGGTCACGATCATCGTGTTCGCCCTGGTGTTCCTCTTCCCGCTGTACTGGATGGCCACCAGCGGCCTGAAGTCGGCCTCCGAGGTGCTGCAGAGCCCGCCGACGCTGGTCCCGCACAGCTTCAACTTCGGCAACTACTCCAACGCCTGGTCCGACCTGAGCCTGGGCCGGTTCATCTTCAACACCGCCTACTACGCCCTCGGCGCCCTGGTCCTGCAGCTGGTCTTCGACGTGGCCGCGGCCTTCGCCCTGTCCAAGCTGCGGCCGGTGCTGGGCAACGTGGTGCTGTTCATGATGCTGGCCACCCTGATGATCCCGGCCACCGTCCTGGTCATCCCGAACTACCTGACCGCGATCAGCCTGCCGTTCCTGCACACCAGCCTGATCAACTCGCCCTTGGCGATCTGGCTGCCCTCGGTCGCCAACGGCTTCAACATCTTCCTGCTCAAGCGGTTCTTCGACTCGATCCCGGAGGAGCTGATGGCCGCGGCCGCGATCGACGGGGCCGGGCCGATCCGGGTGCTGTGGTCGGTGATCCTGCCGATGTCCCGGCCGATCCTGGGCGTGGTATCCATCTTCTCCACCGTCGCGGTCTGGAAGGACGTGCTCTGGCCGCTGCTGGTGCTCTCCGACACCTCCAAGTCCACCGTCAACACCGGCCTGCTCAACCTGACCGGCGACGGGATCCCGGAGAACCTGCTGATGGCCGCGCTGCTGATCGCGTCCATCCCGACCATCGCGTTCTTCCTCATCTTCCAGCGCAACATCATGGCCGGACTGACCGCGGGGAGCGTCAAGGGCTGATCATCCCCCGAGGCAGTACACACCACGCATAACGCACACCGAAAGGCCGGGCAGCGCCGCCCGGGCGGCACAGCCTTGCCTGATTGCACCAGATCTCAACGAAGGAGTAACTCCACCGTGACCGTCCACGGCTCCCCGGCCACCCGAACCGCCCCGGCGGCCCCCTGCGCCCCGCCGGCCCCCGCGGGCCGGCCCCAGCCCGCGCCGATCTCCGCGCAGTGGTGGCGGGACGCGGCGATCTACCAGGTCTACGTGCGCAGCTTCGCGGACAGCGACGGCGACGGGATCGGCGACCTCAACGGCGTGCGTGCCCACCTGGACCACCTGGCCGGCCTGGGCGTCGACGCGGTCTGGATGAGCCCCTGGTACCCGTCCCCGCAGGCCGACGCCGGCTACGACATCGCCGACTACCGGGACATCGACCCGCTGTTCGGCAGCCTGGACGACGCCGACCGGCTGATCGCCGAGGCGCACGCCCGCGGCATCCGGATCATCATCGACGTGGTGCCCAACCACTGCTCGGACGCGCACCCCTGGTTCCAGGCCGCCCTGGCCGCCGCCCCGCGCTCCTACGAGCGCAGCAAGTTCTGGTTCCGCCCCGGCCGCGGCCTGAACGGCGACCTGCCGCCGAACAACTGGGTCTCGCACTTCGGCGGCTCGGCCTGGACCCGGGTGACCGAGCCGGACGGCACCCCCGGCCAGTGGTACCTGCACCTGTTCACCCCGGAGCAGCCGGACCTGAACTGGGAGCACCCGGCGGTCCGGGAGGAGTTCCTGGACATCCTGCGGTTCTGGTTCGACCGCGGCGCCGACGGGATCCGGATCGACTCGGCCGCCATCCTGGTCAAGGACCCCTACCTCGGCGACAACGACCCGGACGCCCCGGCCGGCACCCCGCACCCGTACACCGACCGGGACGGCATCCACGAGATCTACCAGGAGTGGCGCCGGGTCGCCGACTCCTACCCGGGCGGCCGGGCACTGATCGGCGAGGTCTGGCTGCCGGACCCGCAGCGCTTCGCCATGTATCTGCGCTCCAACGAGATGCACAGCGCGTTCAACTTCGACTTCCTGACCTGCGCCTGGGACGCGGCGGAGTTCCGCCGGGTGATCGACGAGACCCTGGCCGCGCACGCCCCGGTCGGCGCCCCGGCGACCTGGGTGCTGTCCAACCACGACGTGACCCGGCACGTGACCCGGTACGGCCGCAAGGACATCACCACCTTCTCCTTCGCCGACCGGCACCACGGCCTGGCGGTCGACTACGCCCTGGGCACCCGCCGGGCCCGGGCCGCGGCGCTGCTGACCATGTCCCTGCCCGGCTCGGTCTACGTGTACCAGGGCGAGGAACTGGGCCTGTGGGAGATCGAGGACATCCCGGACGAGCTGCGCCAGGACCCGATGTGGCACCGCACCAACGGCGTGGACCCGGGCCGGGACGGCTGCCGGGTGCCGATGCCGTGGGCGGGGCAGGCCGCGCCGTTCGGCTTCGGCCCCGAGGACGCGCCGACCGCGCCCTGGCTGCCCCAGCCGGCCTTCTGGAAGGACTACACGGTCGACGCGCAGGCGCAGGACCCGGACTCGATGCTGGAGCTGTACCGCACCGCGCTGCGGCTGCGCCACTCCGAGCCGGCCCTGCGCAGCGAGCGCGAGCCGATGCGCTGGCTCAACGCCGGGGAGGGCGTGCTGGCCTACCGCCGCGGCGACGACGTCGCGTGCGTCTTCAACCTCTCGGAGCAGCCGGTCGCGCTGCCCGAGCACAGCGGGGTGCTGCTGGCCAGCGGCCCGCTGGACGAGGCGGGACTGCTCCCGCCGGACACGGGGGTTTGGCTGCGCCTGGGCTGAGGACGACGACCGGGTAACGACTGCACCGGCCGGGCCACAGCGCCGAGCGCGGGGGAGCACAGGTACGCTCCCGCACTCCGGGCGTGGCCGCCGGGCACCGTCGGGCGGCGGCGAGGGAACGTGACGGTCCACCCCCGTCACTCGCCGTCCGGCGGGCCCGTCGGCCACGCCGGGAGGACGGGTGCGTACAGCACCACATCACAACCGGTCCCAGTGATCCGATCAATGGAGATCACCGCCGGCCGGGCCGGGCACCTCACGCCCGGCCCGGTCGGCATGTCACACGAGAGGAACATCGCCAATGTCCCCAACCCGAGCCGGGGGCCGCAGCAAGCTGCGGCGCCTGGCCGCGAGTACGGCCACAGTCCTGGCCGTACCGTTGATATCCGCCGTGGGCATCGTCGCCCCGGCCCATGCGGCCGCCTCGGCCGGCGCCCCCGTGCCCTTCACCGAGTACAACGCGGGGATTCCCAGCTCGACCGTGCAGACGAACGGCACGATCCTCGGGCCGGACTACGACTTCGGAACTCTACCCTCCGAGGCCACCGGCCGTGTGGTCGACCAGCTGGTCGGCCAGGGCTCGTACGTGTCGTTCACCTTGACCACCGCAGCCAACGCGGTGGACTTCCACTACTCTATCCCAGACTCGCTGGCCGGGGGCGGTATCATCGCACCTCTGGACATGTATGTCAACAACTCGCTGACCACGGCGCTGTCGCTGACGTCCCAGTACAGCTGGCTGTACGGCTCCAACCCTCCCACTGAGAACAACGCGCCGCAGGTCACCGACCCGAACGTGAGCGCGCCGCACGACATGTACAACGACGTGCGGTACATGTTCGGCTCCACCCTGGCGGCCGGCACGGTCGTCAAGCTCCAGGTCGACTCCGCGGACACCGCACCCTGGTACGCGATCAACACGGCCGACTTCGAGCAGGTCGCCGCGCTGCTCGCGGCCCCGGCCGG
The DNA here is from genome assembly GCA_035943635.1 of Actinocrinis sp. Classification (GTDB taxonomy): domain Bacteria; phylum Actinomycetota; class Actinomycetes; order Streptomycetales; family Catenulisporaceae; genus DASZBX01. Next base: position 11,425 of record DASZBX010000133.1, read on the forward strand.
CTACATCAACGTGACGCAGGCCCCGTACAACGTCGACAACACCGGCGCCACCGACGTGACCAGCGAGCTGCAGACCGCGATCCAGACGGCCGAGAGCGCCGGCACCGGCGTCTACCTGCCGCAGGGCACCTACCAGATCAGCTCGCCGCTCCAGGTGAACAAGCTGAACCTGGCCGGGGCCGGGGAGTGGTACACGAAGATCACCGGCACCGACGTGGAGCTGGCCGGCAACGGCGGCAACGACGACATCCACGACCTGTCGCTCTTCGGCACCGTCAACGTCCGCAACGACGGCGACGGCTCGGTCAACGGCCTGAACGGCAACTTCAGCAATTCCACGGTCTCCAACGTGTGGATTCAGAACACCAAGGTCGGCATGTGGATCACCGGGTCGACCACCGGCCTGACGATCAACGGCGCCCGGATCCAGGACACCAACGCCGACGGCGTCAACTTCGACGGCAACGTCAACAACTCGACCGTCGAGAACAGCTTCCTGCGCAACACGCAGGACGACGGCCTGGCGATCTGGGCGAGCCCGAACGACGACAGCGACACGTTCACCCAGAACACCGTCGACTCGCCCGGAATCGCCAACAACGTCGCCATCTACGGCGGCTCCAACATCACGGTGACCAACAACCTGCTCCAGGACACGGTCACCCGCGGCGGCGGCATCCACTTCGGCAACCGCTTCGGCGCGTCCGCGATGGCCGGCACCATCACCGTCAGCGGCAACGTGCTCAACCGGGACGGCCAGTTCGACCCGGGCTGGGACTACGGCGTGGGCGCGATCTGGTTCTGGCCGCAGCAGGAGAACCTCGACGCCACGGTCAACATCGACAACAACCAGATCAACAACAGCCCGTACGAAGCCTTCATGTTCCAGAACTCGACCATGTACACGGGTTCCGCGGTGCAGACCGGTAACGGCGGCAACACGATCTCCAACGTGCACATCGACAACAACACGGTCAACGGCGTCGGCACGTACGTGCTGCAGGAGCAGGCCGCCGGCGCGGTCGAGATCTCGGGCCTGGTGGCCACGAACGTCGGCGTGTCGGGGCAGATGAACTGCGCCAACACCTCCGACTTCACCATCACCCAGGGCTCGGGCAACTCCGGCTGGAGCTCGACCTCCTGCCCGATGCCGGCCGCCGCGCCGCTGTACGTCTTCCCGACCACCACCACCTTCGAGAACGCCGCCGTCGGCCAGGCCACCCCGGTCCAGCAGATCACGGTGTTCAACAAGGGCAGCGCGGCCGCGACCCTCGGCGCCATCTCGCCGAGCAGCGGCTTCTCGGTCACCCAGGACCCGTCGCACCCCTGCGGTCCGACCCTGGGCGCCACCGAGCCGGGCGACAACTCGGTCTGGTGCTCCGTCGACGTCTCCTTCACCGCCCCGGCCTCCGGGATCACCAAGGGCACGCTGACCATCCCGAGCAACCAGCCCGGCAGCCCGACCGTGGTGCAGCTGATCGGCAGCACCGGCGGCACCAACGTGATCAACCCGCCGACCGTCACCCCCGGCAGCCTCTCCTTCGGCTACGAGAACGTCGGCTCGACCACCGCGGCGCAGACCGTGACCGTGGCCAACCCCTCGGCCAGTGCGCTGACCATCTCGTCGATCGTGGCGAGCGGCGCGTTCGCCGAGACCAACACCTGCGGCAGCTCGATCGCCGCGGGCGGGTCCTGCACGGTGTCGGTGAAGTTCACGCCGACCGCGGGCGGTTCGCAGACCGGTGAGCTGGCGATCTCCAACAGCGCCACCTCCACCCCGATCGGCGCCGGCCTGAGCGGCATCGGCCTGTCCTCGACCACGAACCTGGCGCAGACCGCCTCGATCTCGGCGAGCAGCTCCGACTCCGGCTTCCCGGCCTCGAACGTGAACGACGGGAACACCAGCTCCTACTGGGAGAGCAACGACGGGGCCGCCTACCCGCAGACCCTGACCGCGAACCTGGGCCAGGCCTTCTCGCTCGGTTCGGTCACCCTGGACCTGCCGCCGTCGAGCGCGTGGTCGACCCGCACCCAGACCCTGTCCATCCTGGGTTCGAGCAACGGCACCAGCTTCACCACGCTGGTCCCGTCCGCGACCTACACGTTCAACCCGGCCACCGGGAACACCGTGTCGGTCAACCTGCCTTCGGGCACGAACGAGCAGTACCTGGAGTTGTCGTTCACGGCGAACAGCGGCTGGACCGCGGCGCAGTTGTCGGAGCTGCAGATCTTCCCGGGTTCCGGCGGCAGCACCCCGCCGCCGACCGCGACCCTGACCGCGTCCCCGACCTCGGTGTCCTTCGGCAGCCAGACCGTGGGCTCGACCAGTGCCGGGCAGAACGTGACGATCACCAACACCGGTGGCGCGTCAGCGTCGATCAGCTCGATCAGTGCCGGGTCCCCGTTCGGTGAGTCGAGCACCTGTGGCAGCACCCTGGCCTCGGGCGCGTCGTGCACCGCGACGGTGTCCTTCAGCCCGACTGCGGCCGGTGCGGCTTCCGGTTCGCTGACGGTCAGCAGCAACGCGACCGACGGCACGCTGACGGTCGCCCTGTCCGGGACCGGTACCAGTGCCGCGACCGAGACGTTGACCGCCACGCCGACTTCGGTGGCGTTCGGTAGTGAGGCGGTCGGTTCGACCACCGCGGCGCAGACGGTGACGATCAAGAACACCGGCACCGCTGCGGCGTCGATCAGCTCGGTCTCCACTGCGGCTCCGTTCCACGAGACGACCACCTGCGGCAGCTCCCTGGCCGCCGGCGCCTCGTGCACCGCGAGCGTGACCTTCGCCCCGACCGCGAACGGTGCGGTCTTGGCGAACCTGACGGTCAGTAGCAACGCCGCGAACGGCACGCTGAACGTCGCGCTGAGCGGCACCGGCACCGGCGGTACGGCCACGCCGGTCAACCTGGCGCTCAACGCCCCGATCACCGCGAGCAGCTATACCCAGACGTACACGGCGTCCAGCGCGAACGACGGCAACACCAGCACGTACTGGGAGGGTTCGGACGGCGCGTGGCCGACCACTCTCGCGGTGAACCTGGGCGCGTCGGACTCCGTCTCGTCGGTGGTGGTGGATCTGCCGCCGTCTTCGTCGTGGGGTACTCGTACCCAGACATTCTCGGTTCTGGGCAGCACCAACGGCAGCACGTACTCGACCCTGGTCGGGTCCGCGACGTATACCTTCAACCCGGCGACGGGTAACACGGTGTCGATCACCCTGCCCGCGGGTAGCACCGATCAGTACGTGGAGTTGTCGTTCACCGGCAACAGCGTGCAGAACGGTGCGCAGGTCTCGGAGTTCCAGGTCTGGGGCACCAGCTCCAGTGCCCCGAACCCGGACCTGGCGTTGAACAAGTCGATCACCGCCAGCAGCTACACCCAGATGTGCACGGCGTCCAACGCGGACGACGGGAACACCAGCACGTACTGGGAGGGCACGAATGGCGCGTGGCCGACGACGCTGACCGTGGACCTGGGTTCGTCCCAGACCCTCGGGTCGGTGACGCTGAACCTGCCGCCGTCCACGTCCTGGGGCACTCGCACCCAGACGCTGTCGGTTCTGGGCAGCACCAACGGCAGCACGTACTCGACCCTGGTCGGGTCCGCGACCTACACCTTCAACCCGGCGACGGGTAACACGGTGTCGATCACCCTGCCCGCGGGCACGTCCGACCGGTACGTGCAGCTGTCGTTCACCGCGAACAACGTGCAGAACGGTGCCCAGCTCTCGGAATTCCAGATCTTCGGATAACCGAGAACGGACGCTGACACCCAGCACCCAGGGCTGATGGTGTCGGCAGGGCAGTGATTCTCTGCGGCGGAATCTCCGACTCAGACCCACCACCCACCGGCACCATCGGCCCGGACCGCAGCCGGTTCCGCCGGCCGCGTCCGCCTCCGGCCCCTGACGGCCGGACCATGAACGGCTCCCCGCGCGATGTTCCGCACGCGTCGCGCGGGGAGCTCACCATTTCCCGGTCAGTTCTCGAAGTTCGGCACCGCTCCGCGCTCGGTCCCGGAGCGTCCCTTCGGCTCTTCCCAGTCCTCCTGCCGCCCGAGCGCGGTCAGGTCCAGGAACCCGTACGCGCCGCCGATGTGGTCCACACCCCGGGCGAACGCCGAGTAGGTGTGGTAGACCCGGTCGCCGTCCCGCAGGAAACAGCTCATCCCCGGCTGCTCCGACGAACCCTTCACGATCCAGTCCATACCGGCCTCGACGAGCTCGTCCGCATCCCGGTAGTTGTACTGGACCGGCGCGACCGAGGCGTCCATCGTGACGTGGAAGTCGTAGTTGAAGTCGCTGCCGAACGAGGAGTACCACGCGTACGGCCAGCCGCGCCGCGCCCGATAGTCCTCGATCTTGGCCATCGGGGTCCGCGACACCAGCACGAAGTTGGTCTCCCGGGTCCGCAGGTGGTCGATCAGCCCCGGCGACATCTCGTCGACGCCGGCCGTGCAGCTGGAACAGGCGTCGTCCCAGGACGGGTCGAACATCACGTGCTGCATGATCAGCTGCCGCCGCCCGTCGAACAGCTCGCCCAGGCCGACCTTGCCGTCCGGGCCCTCGAAGACGTACTCCTTGTCGATCTCGACCATCGGCAACCGCCGCCGATCGGCGTTCAAGGCGTCCTGCGCACGTGTTGCCGCCTTTTCCTTGGCCAGCAGTTCCTTGCGCGCGACCAGCCATTCTTCCCGTGAGACGACCTGTGGAAGACTCATCTTTACCTCCGTGAATTCCGATGAGAACAGGGGTTGTCGGCGACCCGCCGCCGGGTCGTCGCGGCCCGTCCGCCGGTCTTTTCGGACTCTACGCCGCAGCACCGACAATCGGGCAGTCCACGGAACCCGGATGGTCGGTCCGGCCGAATGAAGCGGGCTGGTTTTTGCTATTCGGTGGATTCCGTGGATTCCGTGGATTCCGTGGATTCCGTGGATTCTGTGGATTCCTTGGGCGTGAACACGCAGAACTCGTTGCCTTCTGGATCGGCCATCACCGTCCAGCGGATGTCGTCACCCTCCGGTCTTACGAGGGTTGCGCCGAGGGCGAGTAGTTCGTTCACGTCGCCTGTCACGTCGAGATGCATCCGGTTCTTGATGGTTTTGGCCTCGGGGACCAGATTGATCCAGATCAACGGGCCCGCTCCGCTCGGGTCCTCGATCGCGCCGGTCCATTCGGTCGGGTTTGAGTCTTCGGTGCTCAGCCGCAGCGTGTAGCCCATGGCTGCGCACCACCATTCGGCGAGCGCTCGGTCGTCCTGCGCGTCCAGGCATAGGTCCTTGAACTTGGCTGTCATTTTTTGATCTCTCCTTGTCCTCAGCTCCCGTCTGGATACCCACCTCGGTGCAACACCATCGGAAAATGGGGGAGTGTATTCGGTTCGCGTAGTCTGGCCCGCCAACCGTCCGGGTAGGGCGCCAGTCCGCCGTAGAGCGGCGAACGCTGTCCGGTCGGATCGCCTACCAGCGGTTCGAGGGCGTTCCGCAGTGCATCCACCGCAGCTTCGCCGAGGCGGACTCGGGCTTGCTGCTCTACGTACGCCAGCCGCTCGTGATGCGCCTGCTTCACGTCGATCCCGAGCGGCGTCAACTGGACGACTTTCCACTTGCTGCCGTCTGGATTCGCACCGGCCCTGACGATGTCGAACTTCTGCAGGAGCCCCAACGCCATGTCGATCCCCGGCTTCGCCACGCCTGTGACCTGCGGTAAGTCGCGTACTCGGAGCCCGTCTGGGTTCAATACGCGCAGCAGGTTCGCGCCGATTGCCAGCGACACCTCCGAGCCGCGCTCGTATGCTCCCGCGAATCCCAGCAGCGCCCGAGCCAGCAGCGTCGGCAGCTCCACATCGATCGGGCTCGACTGCTTCGCGCTCGCGCTGATGCTTACTTCACTGCTCGCGCTGCTCGCAGACTGCTTGCTCAGCACCTTATTGCTGGTCCATAGCCCGTATCCCAAGATCGGCAGACAGCACGGCAAAGGTCGCCGCGAGTGGCTGACCATAGTCGTTAGCGCCTGTCGTAGCTGGTCGACGTTGCCACGTCCGAACCGCGCACACCACCGCCGATCGATCTCGCCGACCAACGCCCGCCATACCTCCTGCGCTGCTAGACCGGCCCGGGTCGGACGGATGATCAGGTCCTCGTTCGGCGGCTTCGCCCGCTTGTCGTCCGGGTCCGCGGAGAGCTTTATGTAACCCCACCTGCGCATGCCGTCGAGGTTGGTTTTGGTCAGGGCCAGGTCTTCGAGGTCGCGTACGTGCATGCCGGAGTCGTCGAGGAACCGCATGCAGTTCCCCCACATCGCCATGGAGGTCAACCAGGGGCCGCGGTGGGCGTTCGGCGGATCCGAGTCCGTGGCTGGGGTCGATTCGGTGGTCCGATGCGGCATCCGGTGCTCGAACTCATTGTCGAATTCCATGGTGAATGCCACGAGCGCATGTGACAGGAGGGTCGGGAGTGGCAGAAATCCGTCCGTCTTGTTCATGGCAGCCATGATTGGCCGCGGTTCTACTGCACGCAACGACCACGCGGTGAGTCGGCCCTGCTATGCGCTGGGTGGGTTCGGGTTCGGGTTCGGGGCGGCTTGGGCTTGCTTGCTTGCTTGGGCTGGGCCGGGCTGGGCCGGGGCCGGTTGGCGGTTGGGTCGGGTCCAAAATTGACAGCCCTACCGGTGCAGGTCAGGATTCCCTTAGGTATCTTGATGTCAAGAGGACTAGAGGCGGGCCATGACGCTCATCGGGATCGACCACGTACAACTCGCCGCACCACCCGGCGGGGAGGCTGCGGCCCGCGATTATTACGTCGGATTGCTGGGCATGGCCGAGCTGACCAAACCCCCACTGCTCGCCCAGCGCGGCGGGTGCTGGTTCAGTGGGGGAGGTACCGAGATCCATATCGGGATCGAGGATCCTTTTCAACCTGCGCGCAAGGCTCATCCCGGGTTGCTTGTCTCTGATTTGGATGCGCTTGCTGTGGCCCTTGAGGGTCGGGGCTTGCCGGTTCGCTGGGACGATACGATTCCTGGCCGGCGGCGGTTTCATAGCGAGGATCTTTATGGCAATCGGCTTGAGTTCATTGCCGGGTGATTTGGGCTTTGGGCTTTGGGCTTGGGCTTTGGGGTTGCGCCGCCGTGTCAGCGTGCGTCTACTGCTGTGCCTCCGGCGGGCCCGGAACCCCCAAGGATCCAATGGTTCGTGGGCCGGGTTCGGCTGGCGTTGTGGGTTACGTGGGTGGTGTCGGTCTCGGACCCTCGGTGGCCCTGTCGAATCTCAGAATGACGCATCGAACAGGCCCTATCAACTCCCGGGCTGGTCTTCTTGGGCGGTCTGCTCGCGACGCGTGATGCTCAGGTGCGGGAGTTGACAGGGCCTGCCCGATACGTCGTTCTAAGCTTCGCCAGGGCCACCGAGGATCCGAAACCGACGGGA
>DASZBX010000134.1:0-76302 GCA_035943635.1 Actinocrinis sp.
GGCTGGGGCTGTGTCGGATCGGGATCCTCGGTGGCCCAGGCGGAACGAAGACAGCCGCGCCGGGCAGGTCCTGTCAACTCCCGCACCCGACCCATATCCATCGCGAGCAGACCGCCCGAAGCAACAAGCCCGGGAGTTGATAGGGCCTGTCCGGTGTGGCAGGCTCCGGGCCGACTGGGGCGCCGAGGAGCCCGATCCGACACACCCAAAAGGTAACCCACCACCCAAATGAACTGATCCATGGGGATCCTTGGGGGTTCTGGGCCCGCCGGAGGCACAGCAGTAGACGTAAGCAGATATGGCGGCGCAACACACCACAACCACCACACAACCGTCAGATACCAAGCTCCCGGTCGATAAGGTTGAAGATCTCGTCGTCACTCGCGACAGACAACTCCCGATAAGCCGTCGCATTATCCGCGGTTCGAGTGCGGAAGTCCGCAATGAGGCCTTCCAACCGAATGATGATCTCCGACCGTCGATCACTGTCCTGATCCACAGCGGACAGCAATCCAGCAAGCTGATCAAGCCCATCAAGCACGGGAACCGCAGTCTCGGCAGGAGCTACGTTCGCGCACAGATAGCCGGCAAGGGCAGTCGGAGTCGGGTAGTCGAAGATGACACTGGCCGGCAGGGTCAACCCAGCGACGCTGCCAAGCTGATTACGCAGCTCCAAAGCGGTCTGGGAAGTCAGCCCCAGTTCCAAGAAGGTACGGCTGGCATCGACCGCATACGACCCGGACAGGCCGAGGACCTGAGCGCACTGAGCTCGGACCAAGTCATGCACGGCGCGTTCGCGAGCAGCCGGGGGCAGTACGGCCAGCCGGGCGGCGAGCCCGTCCTGCTCAGGCGCGCCGACAGTGCCGACGACCCGGCGAGAAGACCGACCGCGACCGGGGCCAGGATTCGTGCCGCCGACCAAACCGGACAGCAACGGCGGCAACCCGATGCCGTTGTGCCGCCGGAGAGCCCCGAGGTCGAGATGGACCGGGACGAGTAGCGCCGGAACCGTGCCCGGTCGGCGGTGGTTCTGGTCGAAGACCGCGGCCAATCGGGCCAGTCCGTCGGCGCTGCCGAGCGGGTGGAGACCGTGGCGGGCCATGCGTTGCCAGTCGGCGGCGGTTATGTGTCCGGCCATACCGGTCGTGGTAGCGGCGCTAGCCGCCTCGGGCGTGGCTGCAGTGGGCGTGGTCGTGGCGAGCATGGTTGCGGTGCCCGCGCTATCGGCGGCGCTGGATGCGTCGATCTGCCACGGTCCCCAGGCAAGCGACGTAGCCGGGAGTCCGGCATACCGGCGATGCGCGGCCAGTGCATCCAGGAAAGTGTTGGCGGCAGCATAGTTGGCCTGGCCTACGTTGCCCCAGATCCCGGCCATCGAGGAGAACAGGACGAAGTCGTCGAGCTCCACAGTCTTGGTCAGCTCATGCAGGTTCCAGGCGCCGTCAGTCTTCGGGCGCATGACGGCTTCTACTCGCGCCGGGGTCAGGGATTCGATGATGCCGTCATCCAGGACTCCGGCTGCATGGACCACTGAGCGCAGCGGGGTATCGGCCGGGATGGCGGCGATGACGGCGGCCAAGCCGTCGCGGTCAGATGCATCACAGGCCGCGATGTGCGCAGTGACGCCCTGGTTGGCGAGGTCGGCAGCCAACGCGCCCAAGCCAGAGGCTTGGGCTCCGCGGCGAGAGAGGAGCTCGAAGCGGTCGGCTCGTCCAGCGCCGGCCAGATTCCGAGCTACGAGCGTGCCCAGAGCTCCGGAGGCGCCGGTGATGAGCAGCGTGCTCGGGCGGTGGTCCTGGGCATCTCGGGCGGAGGCTCCAGCCGTGGGGGCAACTGGAGGCGTCGACGGGATGAGCTTCGGGGCGAGCAGTTGGCCGGCTCGGACGGCCAATTGCGCTTGATCTGAGGTCAGAGCGGCAGGCAGGGCTTGGTCTACGGACTCCGGAGTGTCCAGATCCAGCAGGACGATCCGGCCGGGGTACTCGGACTGGGCTACCCGAATCAGACCCCAGATTGCGGCGCCCGCGACATCGATGTTGGGGTTGGCTGCTGCGGATCCGGTGTCTACGGCTTGGTGGGTGAGGACGACCAACCGGGTCCCCGCGAGAGCGCTGGCCGCAAGCCATTCTTGAAGGAACGCAAGGGTAGCTTGGACTGACTCTCGGGCTGCTTCGGCGACGTTGGCCAAGGCGTCAGCGGGCCGGATGCCGATGACTACCGCGTCGGGAACGAGTGCGCCGGAGGTGAGCGACTTGACCAGGTCGGCCATGGTGGCATGACGCTGGACGTCCGGCCAGTTTCGACCGGTGTCGTCTAGGTCGGAGCCGACCAGAGCCAGGCGGCCGGACGCGGGAAGTGTGCCCAAGTCGGCGGGAGTCCAAGCCAGTTCGAACAAGGAGTCAGGGGTTTGCGAGTCGGAGGGTTGGGCGGGCAGTTCGTCCAGCGAAAGCGAGCGCCGGGTTACGGATCCGATCGACGCCACAAGGCGGCCGTTGTCGTCGGACAGCGTGACCGACATCGCCTCGGTGCCGGGGACGGGAGTCAGCCGGGCCCGCACGCTGGCAGCGCCGGTCGCGTGCACGACCACGTCGGTCCACGCGGACGCGAGCATCGGCGCACCGGCACCGGCACCGGCACCGGCACCGGCCGAGGCAAGCAGCGGCAGGACCGCATCGAGCAGAGCGGGATGCAGGCTGAAGCCGGTGACGTCGATCGTTTCGTCCAAGGCGATCTCGGCGTAGAGGTCGTCCCCATGGCGCCAGGTGGCTTGAACGTAGCGAGTTGTGGAGTCGGGCTGCGGCGTTGCGGCGGCGGGAGGCCACTCAGCGTCAGCCGAGGCATAGTCAGAAGCGGAAGCAGTAGAGGTAGCCGAAGCAGAAGCGTCTGCGGAGGTCAGGACGCCGGTGACGTGTCGAGTCCAGCTGCCGTGCGGTGCGTCGCTCTCGGGTCGGGAGAAGATGGCCACCTGTCGGCGATCGTCATCAGCCAATCGGGTGACGACCACTTGGATCTGCAGTGCGCCGGGGCTGGGCAGAACCGGCGGAACATGGACCTGGAAGTCGGCAAGGCAACCATGCCCGGTCTCATCACCAGCGCGCACGGCCATCTCGATCAGGGCCGATTCCGGGACCAGGATCCGGCCCGCAGTGCGGTAGCCGGCAAGCCAGGGCTGTGCGGCGAGCGAGAGTCGGCCGGTCAGGACCAGGCCGCCGTTCTCGGGCAGGTCTACAGCTGCGCCGAGGAGCGGGTGTCCGGCCACTGATTGACCGAGTCCGGCAGCGTCTACCCGGTCCTGGGTGGCGGTGAGCCAGAAACGTTCGCGGGAAAAGGCATACGTGGGCAGGTCTACCCGGCGAGCAGCGGTCCCGGCGTAGAAGCTGGGCCAGTCTACGGTCGCGCCTCGGGTGTACAGGTGGCCCACGGCTGCCACGAGGGTTGCGGGTTCGTCGCGGTCTCGGCGGAGGGTGGGGATCCATGCCTCAGCGTCTAGGGGCGTCGGTTCTGATGAACTAGCTGAAGTGTCAGGACCGAGGGCAGACAGCACAGCATCAGGACCGATCTCCACGAAAGTACGCACACCCGCGCGCCGGAGACCAACGACGGCATCGGCGAAACGAACCGGCTCGCGAACCTGCCGAACCCAATAATCCGGATCGATGACTTCCTCAGTCACCGCCTGACCAGTCACAGTCGACACGATCGGAATCTGCGGCACAGCATACGAAACCGAAGCAGTCACCCGAGCGAATTCGGCAAGCATCGGTTCCATCAGCGGCGAGTGGAAGGCGTGCGACACCCGGAGGTTGCGCACTCGGGCGCCGCGGGCGGTGAACTCGTCGGCTACCGCGGCCACAGCCTGTTCGATACCTGACACGACAACCGCAGTCGGTCCGTTCACAGCGGCGATTCCGACCCCGTCCCGCCCGGCCAGGAATTCTACGACCTCTGCTTCACTCGCCTGGACAGCAAGCATCGCGCCGCCAGTAGGCAGGGCCTGCATCAAGCGGCCGCGGGCGCCGACCACGGCACAGGCATCAGACAGGGACCAGACTCCAGCCACATACGCGGCGGCAAGTTCCCCGATCGAGTGGCCGGCAACCATATCCGGCGCCACGCCCCAGGATTCGAGCAGACGGAACAGGGCGACTTCGACGGCGAACAATCCCGCCTGGGCCCAGACCGTCTGGTTCAGGACACCGTCGGCGTGGCCGTCCTCGCCGCGGATGATGGCCTTGAGCTGGCGGCCAGGCTGATCCAGGTGTTCCTCCAAACCCGCACAGACAGCATCGAAGGCAGCTGCGAAGACGGGGTACGCCGCATGGAGGCTCTCCCCCATCTGCTTACGCTGAGCACCCTGTCCGGTGAAGACGAAGCCGATCTTGCCCAGGGTTCCGGCCGAATCGGTAACGGCGGTCGGCGATGAAGAGGACTGCTGTCCAGCGGCCAGGCGGTCAAGTCCGGTCATGAGCTCCGGCCAGTCGGCGCCAACGACGACGGCGCGCTGATGCAGTGGCGTGCGGGTGCTGGCCAGGGACCAGGCCACATCGACCGGCGTGAGGTCGGGGCGGGACCCGGCGTAGTCCTTCAGGCGGCGGGCCTGGGCGGCCAGGGCGGGGGCGCTGCGGGCGGAGAGGATCCAGGGGATGGCCGGGAGGTGACGAGCTGACCCGCGCGCATCGAGGGTCCCGGCGGAGGCTGCGGAAACGATGTCGGAGACGGCCGCCGGATCGCCGGGAATCTCGACAGGCGCGGGCACGGGAGGCTGCTCGATGATGATGTGGGCGTTGGTGCCGGAGAAGCCGAAGGACGAGATGCCGGCCCGGCGGGGGTGGTCGGTCTGCGGCCAGGTAGTCGGTTCGGTGACCAGTGCGACAGCGCCTGCCTCCCAATCGACATGGGTCGACGGGGAGTCGACATGCAACGTGGCCGGAACCAACCCGTGGGCCATCGCCTGAACCATCTTGATGATCCCGGCGACACCCGCAGCCGCCTGGGTGTGGCCGATGTTGGACTTCACCGAGCCGAGCAGGATCGGACGGTCGGCGGCTCGGCCCTGGCCATAGGTGGCGAGAACGGCTTGAGCCTCGATCGGGTCACCCAGGCGCGTCCCGGTGCCGTGGCCCTCGATCACATCTACATCAGCGGCAGCGAGCCCGGCGTTGGCGAGCGCGGTGCGGATGACGCGTTGCTGGGACGGGCCGTTGGGGGCGGTCAGGCCGTTGGACGCACCGTCCTGGTTGACAGCCGTGCCGCGAACCACGGCCAAGATCCGGTGTCCGTTGCGGCGGGCGTCGGAGAGACGTTCGACCACCAGGACGCCAACGCCCTCGCCCCAGCCGGTGCCATCAGCGGCGTCGGCATACGCCTTGCACCGACCGTCCGCAGCCAGACCGCGCTGTCGGGAGAAGTCGACGAAGATACCGGGGGTGGCCATCACAGTCACTCCCCCGGCCAGGGCCAGGCTGCATTCGCCCGATCGCAGCGCCTGGACCGCCAAGTGCAGGGCGACCAGCGAGGACGAGCAGGCCGTATCGACGGTCACAGCCGGACCTTCGAGGCCTAGGGCGTAAGCAACTCGGCCCGAGGCGACGCCGCCGGACATCCCGGTGCTGACGTAGCCCTCGATGTCGCCCGGGATGACAACGGCTCCGGCGCTGTAGTCGTGATAGATCAGGCCGGTGAACACGCCGGTCTCGCTACCATGCAGCGTGCTCGTGTCGATCCCGGCGTCTTCGAGGGCTTCCCAGGAGGTTTCCAGCAGCAGCCGCTGCTGTGGGTCCATGGCGAGGGCTTCGCGCGGGGTGATGCCGAAGAACTGGGCGTCGAAGTCGGCCGCGCCGCCGAGGAACGCGCCTTCGCGGGCGTAGCTCTTGCCGACGGCGGCCGGGTCCTGGTCGAAGACGTCCTGCCATTCGGGGCCGCGGTCGGCCGGGAAGCCGGTCACGGTGTCGGCGCCGGCGGCGAGCAGGTCCCAGAACTCCGCGGCGGACGAGACGCCGCCGGGGAAGCGGCAGCCCATGCCGACGATCACGACCGGATCGTCATCGGTGCTGTTCGCGCTGCGAGTGGCGGCCGGGACGGCGGCGTCGACTATGCGGCCGCCAAGCTCCGCGAGGACATAAGCAACCAGCGCGGCCGGCGTCGGGTAGTCGAACACGAGGGTCGCGGGCAAGCGCAAACCGGTGGCTTGGCCGAGTTGGTTGCGCAGTTCGACCGCGGTCAGGGAGTCGAAGCCGAGCTCTCGGAAGGAACGGTCGGCGGCCACGGAATCGAGTCCGGCCATGCCCAGAACCTGCGCGGCCTGGGTCAGGACGAGGGTGCGGACGAGCGTTTCCTGCTCGGCCTGGGTGAGTCCGGCCAGGCTGGCCGCGAGGCCGCCGGGGGCGTCGGAGCCTGCGCTGCCGACGGTTCGCCGGACAGGGCGGGTGGTGCGGGCGGTCGCGGCGGCCAGGCCGGACATCAGGGCCGGTACGTCGCGACCGCTGCGGCGGAAGGCGGCGGGGTCGAGCCGGGCCGGCACAAGCAGGGCGCCAGCAGCGTCGCGGGGGTGGCCGCCGGGTTCGCCGATGCCGCGGACCGCGTCCAGCAGGGCCAGGCCGTCGGCTCCGGTGAGCGGCTTGAGTCCCTGGGCGGCCAGCCGGTGCAGGTCGGCCGGGCTCAGCTGTCCGGCCATGCCCTGGGCGCCGGATTCGGCCTCGGTGAGCTGCCACAGGCCCCAGGCCAGGGAGGTGGCGGGCAGGCCGAGTGCGTGGCGGTGGGCGGCGAGGGCGTCCAGGAAGGTGTTCGCGGCGGCGTATCCGCCCTGGCCGGGGTTGCCGGAGACTCCGGCGATGGAGGAGAAGAGGGCGAACAGGTTCAGGTCGTGGGCGCGGGTCAGGTCGTGCAGGTGCCAGGCGCCGTCGACCTTGGGTCGCAGCACGGTTTCCAGGGCGGCGGGAGTCAGGGAGGTGATCACGCCGTCGTCCAGGATTCCGGCGGCGTGGATGACGCCGCGCAGGGGGGTCTCGGCTGGGATGGCGGCGATGAGGCGGGCCAGGGTGGCGCGGTCGGCGACGTCGGCGGCGCGGATGTCGACCGTGACGCCGTGAGTGGCCAGGTCGGCTGCGAGGCGGGCGGTTGCGGCGGACGTGGTGAGGTCGGGGCCGCGGCGGGAGAGCAGAAGGAGGCGGTCGGCTTGGCGGTGTTCGGCCAGGTGACGGGCGATCAGGCCGCCGAGGGCGCCGGAGGCACCGGTCAGCAGAACGGTCCCGAGGGAGGTGGTGGCGGTGGTGGCGGTGGTGGCGGTGGTGGCGGGCATGGTCAGGACGACCTTGCCGATGTTGCGGGCCTGGCTGAGGTAGCGGAACGCGTCGGGGGCGCGGCGTACGTCCCAGCAGGCGACCGGCAGCGGCTTCAGAACTCCGGCGGCGAACATCTCCGTCAGGGCGGACAGCATCCGGGCGAGCAGGTCCGGGTCGAGTTGGAGCAGGTCGAACGCCTGGTAGTGCAGGCCGTCGTGGTCGCGGGCGACCTGGTCGGGGTCGCGGACGTCGGCCTTGCCCATCTCGACGAACCGGCTGCGCGGGCCGGCGGCCAGGCGGAGGGAGGCGTCGACGAATTCTCCGGCGAGGGAGTCCAGGACGACGTCCATCGTTCCGGCGGCGGTGCGGAATGCGGATTCGAAGTCGAGTGTGCGGGAGGAGGCCACGTGGGACGACAGCAGGCCGAGGTCGTGCAGGACGGGCCATTTGGACGGGCTCGCCGTACCGAAGACCTCCGCGCCGAGGTGCTGGGCCAGTTGGACGGCGGCGATGCCGACGCCACCGGCTGCGGCGTGGATGAGGATGGACTCGCCGTGCTGGAGATCGGCGAGCTCGACCAGCGCGTAGTACGCGGTGAGGAACACTACTGGCGCGGCGGCGGCTTCGGCCAGGGTCCAGGTGGGCGGGACGGGAGCCAGCAGACGGTGATCTGTGACTACTTCTGGGCCGAAGGCGCCGGTGAAGAGGCCCATGACCAGGTCGCCGGGGGTGACGGTAGTGACATCGGGGGCGACTTCCAGGACGACGCCGGAACCTTCGAGGCCCAGGCGGCCTGCGTCTCCGGGGTACATGCCCAGGACGTTCAGGACGTCGCGGAAGTTCACGCCCCCGGCGCGCAATCCGACCCGCACCTGACCGGCGGCGAGGTGGTCGGGCGTTTCGACGGGGGCGAGGGTCAGGTTCTGGAGGGTGCCGCGGTCGGTGAAGTCCAGGCGCCAGGAGGCCGAGTGCGGCGGGATTTCCAGGGCGGTGGTCGAGGTAGCGCGGGCGAGGCGTGGGACCAGGAGTTGGCCGGAGCGCACGGCGATCTGCGGCTCGTCGGTGGCTGCGGCGGCGCGGACCAGGGTTCCTGCGTCGTCGGCGGCGGGGGCGACGTCCAGATCGACCAGGACCAGCCGGCCGGGGTTCTCGCTGGCGGCGACCCGGATCAGGCCCCAGATGCCGGAGCCGGTGACGTCGACCGGGACGTCGCCGGAGCCTGCGTCGACGGCGCGCTCGGTGACGACGATCAGCCGTGCGTCGGCGAGGTTGTCGGCGGCGAGCCACTGCTGGACGAGGTCGAGCGCTTGGACGGTCGCCGCGCGAGCCCGGGTGCTGACACTCGCGCCGGTGCTGTCGGGCTGGGCCGGGCAGCTGACGACGACGGTGTCAGGGGCCTGTTCGCCGTCGGACACCGCTGCGGTCAGTTCGCTGATATCGCGGTAGGTCGCGGCGGCATCGAGGCCTGCGAAGGGGGTCGGGCGATCGAGAGTCAGGACGGCCCAACGGCTCGGGTCGGGGGCCGGTTCGGCTGAGGCGGATTCCGTTGCGCGGCAAGGGATCCAGGTGAGGGCGAACAGGGCTTCGGCGGCGACTGCGGAGCCGGTCGGCTGGGTACTCGGGAGCGGGCGCAGGGCCAGGGCGCCGACGGACGCGATCAGCGCGCCGGTCTCGTCGGTGAGGGTGAGCGTCATGCCGTCGCCGGTGGGGGCGGGGGCCAGGGACACTCGGGCCGCGCGGGCGCCGGTTGCGTGCACGACCACGTCGGTCCAGGCGAAGGGCAGGAGCGGGCCTCGGGCGGCGGCGGTCGAGCCGTCCTGGTCGGCGGCCGGGTCGGCGGCGGAGATCGGGTGCAGGGCGGCGTCCAGGAGGGCCGGGTGCAGGCCGAATCCGGTGACTGCGGCGTCGTCGGCGAGGGCGATGTCGGCGAAGAGTTCGTCGCCGCGTCGCCAGAGGGTGCGCACGCCTTGGAACAACGGGCCGTAGTTGAGACCGGCTGCGGCTAGGGTCGGGTAGAACGCGTCCAGGTTCTGGGCGATGGCCCCGGCTGGCGGCCAGGGGGCGGCGGAAGCCACGGCAGTCGTGGAAGCGTCGCAGGCCTCGGTGCTCGCGGCCGTGGTGAGGATGCCGGTGGCGTGTCGGGTCCAGGTGCCGGACGGGTCCTCGTGTTCGGGCTGGGAGTAGATCGCGACCTCGCTGCGCGGGCCCTGGTCGTCGGCGGTGGTCGCGTCTACCGTGACCTGGATCCGGATGCCGCCCTGGGCAGGCAGGACGAGCGGGGCCTCGATGACGAGTTCGGCCAGGCGTGGGCGGTCGGTCTCGTCTCCGGCGCGGATCGCCATCTCGACCAGCGCGGCGCCGGGCAGGACCACCCGGCCGGCCACGACGTGGTCGGCCAGCCACGGCTGGGCGCCGAGCGACAGGCGGCCGGTCAGGACCAGGCCGCCGCTGGCCGGGAGGTTGACGGCCGCGCCGAGCAGCGGGTGGCCGGACGGGCCCAGGCCCAGGCCGGCCGCGTCTCCGGCGGCCGCGGCGGCGGTGAGCCAGTAGTGCTGGCGGGTGAAGGCGTAGGTGGGCAGGTCGACGCGGGTCGCGCCGGTTCCGGCGTAGAAGCGCGGCCAGTCGACGGCGCCGCCGCGGGCGTGCAGGTGTCCGATCGCTGAGACGAGGGTGAGTGCCTCGTCGCGGTCGCGGCGTTGGGTCGGCAGCCAGGCCTCGGTCGGCAGGTCCTCGGGCGCGACGGTCGCGGCGGTCGTGGTGGCGGTCGGGTCGGGCGTGGGGGTCGTCTGCGAGCCGAGGGCGGACAGGACGCCGTCGGGGCCGAGTTCGAGGAACGTGCGGACCCCGTTCTCGCGCAGGGTCGCGACGGCGTCGGCGAACCGGACCGGTTCGCGGACCTGCCGTACCCAGTAGTCGGGGTCTGTCATCTCGTCGGTGACGGACCGGCCGGTCAGGGTCGACACCAGCGGGATGCGCGGCGCGGCGTAGGAGACCGAGGCGGTGACCCGGGCGAACTCGGCGAGCATCGGTTCCATCAGGGCCGAGTGGAACGCGTGCGAGACGCGCAGGCTCCGGACTCGGATTCCTTGGGCGGCAAAGGATTCGGCGACGTCGGCGACCGCCTGTTCGGTGCCTGAGATGACGACGGCGGTCGGGCCGTTGACGGCCGCGATGCTGGCGTCGTCGATGCCTGACAGGGCTTGGCGGACGTCGTCCTCGGTGGCCTGGATGGAGAGCATGGCGCCGCCGGAGGGCAGGGCCTGCATCAGGCGGCCGCGGGCGGCGACCACCGCGCAGGCGTCGGCCAGGGACCAGATTCCGGCGACGTGCGCCGCGGCGAGTTCGCCGATCGAGTGCCCGGCGAGCACGGCCGGGGCCACGCCCCAGGATTCGAGCAGGCGGAACAGGGCGACTTCGACGGCGAAGAGGCCTGACTGCGCCCACACGGTGTCGTCGATCGATCCGGCGCCGTCGATCACGGCGTTGAGGGTCAGGCCGGGCTGGTCCAGGTGTTCTTCCAGGCCCGCGCAGACCGCGTCGAAGGCGGCGGCGAAGACGGGATACGCGGCGTAGAGCCGGCGGCCCATGCCGACGCGCTGGGCGCCCTGGCCGGTGAACAGGAATCCGACCTTGCCGACCGTGGTGGCGCTCGCGGTGATCGCACTTCCGCCGGAGGGGGCCGGGGCGGCGGCCGCGGCGGCTCCGGTCAGGGCGGTCAGGCGGGCGGTGAGTTCGGCGCGGTCGGCGCCGACGATCACGGCGCGGTGGTTCAGGTTCGCGCGGGTGGTGGCCAGGGACCAGCCGACGTCGACCGGGTCGAGATCGGGGTGGGCGGCCAGGTGGGCGAGCAGGCGGTCGGCCTGGTCGGCCACGGCCGAGCTCGTGCGGGCCGAGAGGAGCCACGGGACGACCGGCAGCGGGTGCGGCTCAGGCTCGGCGCCGGGGCTCGGGGCGGCGTCGGCCTGCTCGCGCGGGAGTTCGGGGGCCTGTTCGAGGATGACGTGGGCGTTGGTGCCGGAGAAGCCGAAGGAGGAGATCCCGGCGCGGCGGGGGTGGTCGGTCTGCGGCCAGGCGGTCGGCTCGGTGACCAGGGCGACGGCGCCGGCGGCCCAGTCGACCTGGGTGGAGGGGGCGTCGACGTGGAGGGTGGCCGGGACTTGGCCGCGGGCCATGGCTTCGACCATCTTGATGATTCCGGCGACACCGGCGGCGGCCTGGGTGTGGCCGATGTTGGACTTCACCGAGCCGAGCAGGACCGGGTTGGTCGCGTCGCGGCCCTGGCCGTAGGTGGCGAGGATCGCCTGGGCTTCGATCGGGTCGCCGAGGCGGGTGCCGGTGCCGTGGCCCTCGATCACGTCGACGTCGGCGGCCGAGAGGCCTGCGTTGGCGAGTGCGGTGCGGATGACGCGTTGCTGGGACGGGCCGTTCGGCGCGGTCAGGCCGTTGGACGCGCCGTCCTGGTTGACGGCCGTGCCCGCGACCACCGCGAGTATCCGGTGGCCGTTGCGGCGGGCGTCGGAGAGGCGTTCGACCACGAGCACGCCGACGCCCTCGCCCCAGCCGGTGCCGTCGGCGGCGTCGGCGTAGGCCTTGCAGCGGCCGTCGGCGGCCAGGCCGCGCTGGCGGGAGAACTCGACGAACGTGCCCGGGGTCGCCATCACGGTCGCGCCGCCGGCCAGGGCCAGGCTGCACTCCCCCGACTTCAGCGCCTGGACGGCCAGGTGCAGGGCGACCAGCGAGGACGAGCACGCCGTGTCGACGGTGACGGCCGGGCCCTCGAGGCCGAGGGCGTACGACACCCGGCCGGACGCCACGCCACCGGAACTTCCGGTGCTGACATAGCCTTCGACTTCTTCGGGGGCTGAATTGCCGGTGTTGTAGTCGTGGTAGATCAGGCCGGTGAACACGCCGGTCGAGCTGCCGGGCAGGGAGCCCGGGTCGATTCCGGCGTCTTCGAGGGCCTCCCAGGAGGTTTCCAGCAGAAGGCGCTGCTGCGGGTCCATCGCGAGGGCTTCGCGCGGGGAGATGCCGAAGAACTGGGCGTCGAATTCCCCGGCGTCGTGCAGGAATCCGCCGACGTCGGCGTACGTCTTGCCGGTCGCGGCCGGGTCCGGGTCGACCACGCCCTCCCAGGCCGGGCCGCGGTCGAGCGGGAAGCCGGTCACCGCGTCGGTCTGCGCGGCCAGCAGGTCCCAGAACTGGCCGGCCGAACCGACGCCGCCGGGGAAGCGGCAGCCCATGCCGACGATCACGACCGGGTCCTCGCCGCCGTGGGTCTCGGCGCGGGCCGTGGGCGGCGCGATGGCGGCGCGGTCGCCGAGCACTTCGGTCAGGACGTAGGCGACCAGTGCGGACGGCGTCGGGTAGTCGAACACGAGGGTCGCGGGCAGGCGCAGGCCGGTGGCCTCGCCGAGCCGGTTGCGCAGTTCGACCGCGGTCAGGGAGTCGAAGCCGAGTTCGCGGAAGGAGCGGGTGGCGTCGACGGAGGCCAGCCCGGCCATGCCGAGCACGACCGCGGCCTGGCCGAGGATCAGTTCCCGGACGGTCTCCTCGCGTTCGGCCGGGGACAGCGCGGCCAGCCGGGCGGCCAGGCCGGTGCCGCCGGCGCCGGCCGTCCCGGCGGTGCGCCGGGCCTTGGCCGGGGTCCCGGCGGCGGGGATCAGGCCGGAGAGCAGGGCGGGCGCGCCGGGGCCGCGGCGGCGCAGGCCGGCCCGGTCCAGCCGGGCCGGGATCAGCAGGGCCCTGGCTCCGGCGGGCGCCGGGGCCGGGTGGTGCGCGCCGGTGGCCGCGCCGAGCAGGGCGAGGCCGTCGGCGCCGCTCAGCGGTCGCAGGCCCTGGGCGGCCATCCGCTGCCAGTCGGCGGCGGTCAGGTGCCCGGTCATGCCGCCGGTCTCGGCCTTGGCCGGCTGCCACGGGCCCCAGGCCAGCGACACGGCGGGCAGGCCCTCGGTGCGGCGGTGCGCGGCGAGGGCGTCCAGGAAGGTGTTGGCGGCGGCGTAGTTGCCCTGGCCCGGGTTGCCCCAGAGGCCGGCGATGGAGGAGAAGACCGCGAAGACGGCCAGGTCGAGATGTCTGGTGAGTTCGTGCAGGTGCCAGGCGCCGTCGACCTTCGCGGCCATGACGGTCTGCATCCGGGCCGGGGTCAGGGAGCCGATCAGCCCGTCGTCGAGCACTCCGGAGGCGTGCACGACCCCGCGCAGCGGCGCCTCGGCGGGGATCGCGGCGATCACGGCGGCCAGCTGCCCGCGGTCGGCGGCGTCGGCGGCGCGCAGGTGGACGTGGGTTCCGCGGGTGGCGAGGTCGGCGGCCAGGCGGGCGGCGCCGGGGGCCGCGGGGCCGCGCCGGGAGAGCAGCAGCAGGTCGGTCACGCCGGGCCGGTCGGCCAGGTGGCCGGCGACCAGGCCGCCGAGGGCGCCGGAGGCGCCGGTGACCAGGACCGTGCCGGTCAGGGCGGGGGCCGGGAGGGTCAGGACGACCTTGCCGATGTTGCGGGCCTGGCTGAGGTAGCGGAACGCGTCGGGGGCACGGCGTACGTCCCAGCAGGCCACCGGCAGCGGCGTCAGGACTCCGGCGGCGAACAGGTCCGTCAAGGCGGACAGCATCGCGCCGAGCAGGTCCGGGTCGAGCTGAAGCAGGTCGAACGCCTGGTAGCGAAGGCCCTGGTGCTCGTGGAAGACCTGTTCCGGGTCGCGGATGTCGGCCTTGCCCATCTCCACGAACCGGCCCTGCGGGCCCGCGGCCAGGCGTAGGGAAGCGTCGACGAACTCTCCGGCGAGGGAGTCCAGGACGACGTCGACGCCGCCGTTCTCGGCCCGGAACGCGGGCTCGAAGTCGAGTGTGCGGGAGGAGGCCACGTGGGACGGGAGCAGGCCGAGGTCGTGCAGGACAGGCCATTTGGACGGGCTCGACGTACCGAAGACCTCCGCGCCGAGATGCTGGGCCAGTTGGACGGCGGCGATGCCGACGCCACCGGCTGCGGCGTGGATGAGGATCGACTCGCCGCGCTGGAGATCGGCGAGCTCGACCAGGGCGTAGTACGCGGTGAGGAACACGACCGGTGCGGCGGCGGCCTGGGCCAGGGTCCAGGTGGGCGGGACCGGGGCTAGCAGGCGGTGGTCGGTGACGGCTTCGGGGCCGAAGGCGCCGGAGAAGAGGCCCATGACCAGGTCGCCGGGCTTGACTGTGCTGACGTCCGGGGCGACCTCCAGGACTACGCCGGAGCCTTCGAGGCCCAGGCGGCCTGCATCGCCGGGGTACATGCCCAGGACGTTCAACACGTCGCGGAAGTTCACGCCCCCGGCCCGCAGACCGACCCGCACCTGACCGGCGGCGAGGTGGTGTTCGGTCTCGATGGGGGCGAGGACCAGGTTCTCCAGGGTGCCGCGGTCGGTGAAGTCCAGGCGCCAGCCGGAATTCTCGGTCCGGCCTTCGGGCACGGCGAGCGCTCCGGCGGGCCGGGCCAGGCGCGGGACGAGGACCTGGCCCGCGCGGATCGCGACCTCGGATTCGGCCAGGGCCGCGCCCGCGCGCAGCAGCGGGCCCAGTCCGGCCGGGTCGGCGGACAGGTCTTCGACGTCGGCGAGGGCCAGGCGGCCGGGGTTCTCGGCGGCGGCGGCCCGGAGCAGGCCGGTGACCGCGGCGGCACGCAGGTCCAGGCCCGGGCCGGCGTCGACGGCGCGTTCGGTGACGACCAGGAGGCGGGCGTTGGACAGGGTCTCGGCGTTCAGCCAGGTCTGGATCGTGGTCAGTACATTGACGGCGATCGTCCGGGCGGCCTCGGGCATCGCAGTGCCCGCAGTCTCGTCGGCGCGGACGCAGAACACTGCGGTGTCCGGAATCTGCGCGCCGTCGTCGATGGCGGCGAGCAGCGCCGGGAGGTCGGCGTAGTGGATCGCGCCGGGCAGGCCGGGCAGGGATTCGGCGCCGATCACGGCCCAGGGCGTGTCGGCGTCGACCTCGGCCGGTGTGGCCTGGGTCCAGTCGAGGCCGAACAGGGCTTCGCGGACGAGGGCCGCGTCCGGGGAGAGGTCGGCGGCCGGAAGTGCTTGCAGGGACAGGGATCCGACCGAGGCGATCAGGGCGTCGGACTCGTCGGCCAGGGTGACCGTGACGGCCTCGCCCCGGGCGGCCGGGGCGATCCGGACCCGGGCGGTGGTGGCGCCGGTGGCGTGGATGACGACGTCGGCCCAGGCGAACGGGACCAGCGGCGCGGTCTGGGCGCGGCCGGCCGAAATGCCGTGCAGAGCGGCGTCGAGCAGGGCCGGGTGCAGGCCGAACCCGGTGACGTCCACACCTTCGCCGAGTGCGACCTCGGCGAAGGTCTCCGGGCCGCGCCGCCACAGGGCGCGCACGCCCTGGAAGACCGGGCCGTAGGCCAGTCCGGCGGCGGCCAGGGCCGGGTAGAAGCCGTCGAGCGCGGCCGGTTCGGCTCCGGCGGGCGGCCAGGCGCCGAGACCGGCGGCGGTGTCGGCAGCGGTGCCGGTCTCGGCCGGTCCGTGGTCGGCGGGTTCGAGGATGCCGACGGCGTGCCGGGTCCAGGCGTCGGTGTCGTCCTCGGCCTCGGCCTGGGAGTAGATCGCGACCTCGGTGCGGGCCGGGTCGAGCGTGTCCAGGACGACCTGGATCCGGACCCCGGCCGCGGCGGCGGGCAGCACGAGCGGGGCCTCGACGACCAGTTCGGCCAGCCGGGCCGCGCCGATCTCGTCGCCGGCCCGGATCGCCATCTCGACCAGGGCCGTGCCGGGGACGAGCACCCGGCCGGCCACGGTGTGGTCGGCCAGCCAGGGCTGGGCGCCCAGGGCCAGGCGGCCGGTCAGGATCAGGCCGCCGCCGGCTGCGAGCCGGACGGTCGCGCCGAGCAGCGGGTGGCCGGCCACCGCCTGGCCCAGGCCGGTCGCGTCGGTGCCCGCGGCGCCGGGGACGACCCAGAACCGCTGGTGGGTGAAGGCGAACGTCGGCAGGTCCACCCGCCGGGCGCCGGTTCCGGCGTAGAAGCGGGCCCAGTCGATCGCCGCGCCGCGGGTGTGCAGGCGGCCCAGGGCCGAGACCAGGGTGGTCGCGTCGTCGCGGTCGCGGCGCAGGGCGGGGAGCCAGGCTTCGGCGGAGTCGGCGGCGCGGTGGTCGGCGGGGTCGGCAGGGGTGGGCGTTTCGCTGGCCGGGGTCACGGTCGCGGTCTGCGGGCCGAGGGCGGACAGGACGCCGTCGGGGCCGAGTTCCACGAAGGTGCGCACGTCCCGGGCGCGCAGGGTGGTGACGGCGTCGGCGAACCGGACCGGTTCGCGCACCTGGCGGACCCAGTATTCGGGGTCTGTCACCTCGTCGGTCACGAGCCGGCCGGTGACCGTGGAGACAAGGGCGATGGTCGGGCGCTGATATGTCACCGAGGCGGTGATCTTCGCGTAATCGGCCAGCATCGGGTCCATCAGGGACGAGTGGAAGGCGTGCGACACGCGCAGGCTTCGCACCCTGATGCTCTGGGCCTCGAACTTCTCCCGCAGCGCCGCCACGCCTTCGGCCGGCCCTGATACGACGACGGCGGCCGGGCCGTTGACCGCCGCGAGGCCGACGCCTTCGTAGGCGTCCAGCAGCGGCACGACCTCGCCTTCCGGGGCCTGCACGGCGAGCATCGCGCCGCCGGTCGGCAGCGCCTGCATCAGGCGGCCGCGAGCGGCGACCACCGCGCAGGCGTCCGCCAGGGACCAGACCCCGGCCACGTGCGCGGCGGCCAGCTCGCCGATCGAGTGCCCGGCGAGGGCGTCCGGGTGCACTCCCCAGGATTCGAGCAGGCGGAACAGGGCGACTTCGACCGCGAAGAGCCCGGCCTGCGCCCACATCGTCTGGTCCAGTGCCTCGGCGTCCGCACGGATGACCGCGGCCAGGGACCGGCCGGGCTGTCCGAGGTGCTCGTCGAGCCCGGCGCAGGCCTCGTCGAAGGCCGCGGCGAACACCGGGTAGGTCTCGTAAAGGCCCTGACTCATGCCGAGGCGCTGGGAGCCCTGGCCGGTGAAGACGAAGCCGAGCTTGCCGACGGCGGCGGAAACGCCGGTCGGGCCGGTCGCGGCGCCGGAGGCGGCCAGGGCGGCCACGCCGGAGAGCAGTTCGTCCCGGTCGGCGCCGACCACGACCGCGCGGTGGGACAGGCCGGCCCGGGACTGCGCGAGGGACCAGGCGACGTCGGCCGGGTCGAGCTCGGGACGGGAGCCTACATACGTCGCCAGGCGTTCGGCCTGCGCAGCCAGGCCGTCAACGCTGCGGGCCGAGATCAGCCATGGCAGGGCGGGCGGCTTGCGGGTTTCCGGCGTCGCGGGCGTTGTCGACGTAGCCGAGTCCGCAGTCTCAGCCGCAGGAGCATCGGTTGACGCAATCGCGCTCGCGGCGTCCTCGGCCGGCGCCTGCTCGATGATGACGTGCGCATTGGTGCCGGAGAAGCCGAACGAGGAGATCCCGGCCCGGCGCGGGCGACCGGTCTGCGGCCACGCGGTCGGCTCGGTCACCAGCTCGACCGCGCCGGAGGTCCAGTCGACGTGCGAGGACGGCGCGTCCACGTGCAGGGTCGCCGGGACCAGGCCGTTGTCCATCGCCTGAATCATCTTGATCACCCCGGCGACGCCCGCAGCCGCCTGGGTGTGGCCGATGTTCGACTTCACCGAGCCGAGCAGCACCGGATGACCGGCCTCGCGGTCCTGGCCGTAGGTCGCCAGCAAAGCTTCGGCTTCGATCGGGTCGCCGAGGCGGGTGCCGGTGCCGTGGCCCTCGACCACGTCCACCTCGCCCGCCGACAGTCCGGCGCTGGCCAGGGCCGACTGGATGACGCGCTGCTGGGACGGGCCGTTCGGCGCGGTCAGGCCGTTGCTGGCGCCGTCCTGGTTCACCGCGCTGCCGCGCAGCACGGCCAGGATGCGGTGCCCGTTGCGGCGGGCGTCGGACAACTTCTCCAGGACCAGAACGCCCACGCCCTCGCCCCAGCCGGTCCCGTCGGCGGCGTCGGCGTAGGCCTTGCAGCGGCCGTCCGCGGCCAGGCCGCGCTGGCGGGAGAACTCGACGAACGTCCCGGGCCGGGCCATCACCGTGACCCCGCCGGCCAGCGCGAGCGTGCACTCGCCCGAACGCAGCGCCGCCGCGGCCAGGTGCATCGCCACCAGCGACGAGGAGCACGCGGTGTCCACGGTGACCGCCGGGCCCTCCAGTCCGAGCGTGTACGCCACCCGCCCGGACGCCACCCCGCCGGATATGCCGGTGCTGACATACCCTTCGAGGTCGCCCACGCCGCCGGCCGCGTAGTCGTGGTAGATCAGGCCGGCGAACACGCCGGTTGCGGTGCCGTGCAAGGAGATCGGGTCGATCCCGGCGTCTTCGAGGGCTTCCCAGGAGGTCTCCAGCAACAATCGCTGCTGCGGATCCATCGCGAGGGCCTCGCGCGGGGAGATGCCGAAGAACTGCGCGTCGAACCCGGCCGCCTCGGCCAGGAACGCGCCCTCGCCCGAGTAGCTCTTGCCCACGGCCGACGGGTCGCGGTCGACCACGCCCGCCCATTCCGGCCCGCGGTCCTGCGGGAACCCGGCGACCGTGTCGGTGCCCGCGGTCAGCAGCGCCCAGAAGTCCTCCGGCGACGCCACCCCGCCCGGGAACCGGCAGGCCATGCCGACCACGGCCATCGGCTCCAGCTTCTCGTCCTCCAGTTTGCGCAGGCGCTCGCGCGTCTGGGCCAGGTCCGTGGTGACCCGCTTGAGGTAGTCCCGAAGCTTCTCTTCGTTCGTCATGCGACGACCCTTTCCTCGATCAACGAATGCGCTTCGCCCACGGTCTAAACACCAAGCTCTTTGTCGATGAAGTCGAAGATGTCGTCGTCGTCGGCCGCCTCGATCCGGTCGGCCACGGACACCTCCTCGGCCCCGCCCGCGATCGCGTCCGCGCCCTCGATCGCGCGCAGGGCGGCGAGCAGGTCCTGCACCCGGGCGGTGACCCGGGTGCGGGCGGCGTCGTCCTGCAGGATCCGGGCCAGGGCGGATTCGACCTTCTCCAGGCCGGAGAAGGCCTGCAGCACGCTGTTCTCCCCGGCCGCGGCGCCGCCGAGCTGCCGGCTGATCTGCGCGGTCAGCGCGTCCGGGGTCGGGTGGTCGAAGACCACCGCGGCGCCCAGGCGCAGGCCGGTGGCGGCGCCGAGCCGGTTGCGCAGTTCGACCGCGGTGAGCGAGTCGAAGCCGAGTTCGCGGAACGAGCGGGTGGCCTCCACGGCCTCGGGCCCGGGCAGGCCCAGGACCAGGGCGGCCTGGGCGACGACCAGGTCCCGGACGGCCTTGTCCCGGTCGTCCGGGCCGAGCCCGGCCAGCCGGGCGGCGAAGTCCTTCGGGGCGCCGGAGCCGGGTCCGGCCGCGCGCCGGGCCGGGCCGGCGGCCGGTCTGGCGGCCAGGCCGGCCGCCACCGGCGGCAGTCCGGCGGCGCCGTGGTCGCGCAGGGCGGTCCGGTCGAGCCGGACCGGTACCAGCAGGGCGCGCCCGGCGCCCGGCGCGTCGCCGCCTTGGCCGCTCGCCGCGTTGAGTGCGAGGTCGAGCAGGGCCAGGCCGTCGGCGGCGGTCAGCGGGGTGAAGCCCTGGCGGGCCAGGCGGCGGCGGTCCGCGTCGGAGAGGGTGCCGGCCATGCCGCCGGTGGTGCCGGTGACCGCCGGGTCCAGTTCCCACGGGCCCCAGGCCAGTGAGGTGGCGGTCAGTCCGGCCCGGCGGCGGGTCGCGGCGAGGGCGTCGAGCGCGGTGTTGGCCGCGGCGTAGTTGCCCTGGCCCGCGCTGCCCCAGATTCCGGCGACCGAGGAGAACAGGGCGAACAGATCCAGGTCCAGGCCTGCGGTCAGGTCGTGCAGGTTGCGGGCGCCGTCGATCTTCGGGCGCATCACCGACTCGATCAGGTCCGGGGTCAGGGAGCCGAGCAGTGCGTCGTCGAGCACTCCGGCGGCGTGGATCACGCCGCGCAGCGGTGCCCGGTCGCCGACGGACGCGAGGATCTCGGCGAGCGCGGCCCGGTCGGCGGCGTCACCGGCCACGGCCCGCACCCGGACGCCCGAGGCGGCCAGGTCGGCGGCGAGCCGGGCCGTGCCGGGGGCGGACGGGCCGCGCCGGGAGAGCAGCAGCAGGGACTCGGCGTTCCCGGCCGCGGCCAGGTGACGGGCGACCAGGCCGCCGAGCGCGCCCGAGGCGCCGGTCACCAGGACGGTGCCGCCGCGCGGCGCGGCCGGGAGGGTCAGCACGACCTTGCCGACGTTGCGGGCCTGGCTCAGGTAGCGCAACGCCTCCGGGGCCCGGCGCACGTCCCACGCGGCCACCGGCAGCGGGCGCAGGACCTGCCCGGCGAACAGCTCGGTCAGCGCCGCGAACATCTCCCGCATCAGGTCCGGGTCGCCGTCGAGCAGGTCGAAAGCCTGGTAGGACAGTCCGTCGTGGTCGGCGGCGACCTTCCGCGGTTCGCGGATGTCGGTCTTGCCCATCTCCACGAACCGCCCGCCCGGCCCGGCGGCCAGCCGCAGCGAGGCGTCCACGAACTCGCCGGCCAGCGAGTCCAGGACGACGTCGACCCCTGATCCTCCGGTCGCGGCCCGGAACGCATCCTCGAACTCGGTCGTGCGGGAGGAGGCGATCCGGGAGTCGGCCAGGCCCAGGCCGCGCAGAACCGGCCATTTGCCCGGGCTGGCCGTGCCGAACACGTCCGCGCCCAGGTGCCGGGCGAGCTGCACGGCCGCGATGCCGACCCCGCCGGCCGCGGCGTGGATCAGCACTGATTCGCCCTGCTTGAGGCCGGCCAGTACCACGAGCGCGTACCAGGCGGTCAGGTAGACGACCGGTGCGGCGGCGGCCTCGGCCATCGACCAGCCGGCCGGGACCGGGGCGAGCAGCCGGGCGTCGGTGACGGCCAGCGGGCCGAACGCGCCGGAGAACAGGCCCATCACCCGGTCGCCGGGGCGCAGGCCGGTCACCTCGGCGCCGACTTCGAGGACGACGCCCGCGCCTTCGAGACCGAGCAGGCCGGCCTCGCCGGGGTACATGCCGAGCACGTTCAGCACGTCGCGGAAGTTCACCCCGGCCGCGCGCAGCCCGATCCGGACCTCGCCGGGTTCGAGCGGGCGGGCGCCGTCGTCGGCCGGGACCAGGGCGAGGTTTTCCAGCGTGCCGCGGCCGGTGCACTCCAGGCGCCAACCCGCAGGCGCGTGAGCGGTCGCCGGGTCGGTGGTCGGGATCGCCAGGCCGGCGGTCGCCCGGGCCAGCCGCGGGACCAGGGCCTGCCCGGCCCGGACGGCGACCTGGGCTTCGTCGACGGCCAGGGCCACGGCGACCGCCTGGGCCGGGTCGGCCTGCGCGTCGAGGTCGACCAGGAGGATCCGGCCGGGGTTCTCGGCCGCGGCGACCCGGCCCAGGCCCCAGATGCCCGCTGCGGCCAGGCCGATCGGCGTCGCCGCGGCGTCGACGGCCTGCCGGGTGAGCAGGACCAGGCGCGAGTCGGCCAGGTCGTCGGCGGCCAGCCAGGCTTGGATGGTGACGAGGGCGTCGGCCGTGGTCGCCTTGATGGTGACGGCTGGGGCGAGGTCGGTGGCGCCGGGGTCGGTGTCGAACAGGCCGCAGGGCACGATGACGACCTGCGGGGGTTCGGCCCGATCGACCGTCAGGGCCTCGATATTCGAGTACTGGTCGATACCCGGCAGGCGCACGGCCTCGCCGAGGACGGCCCAGCCGGTGATGTCGATGCCCGCCTCGGGATTCGCGGCGCGGGCCGGGATCCAGTCGAGTTCGTACAGTGCTTCCTGAGCCAGCCGGGTCCCGCTGTCCGCACCGGTTCCGGCCGGGAGGGCGCGCAGGACCAGGGCGCCGATGGAGGCGATCAGGGCGCCGGTGTCGTCGGCCAGGGTGACGGACATGCCCTCGCCCGAGGCGGCCGGGGCCAGGCGCACCCGGGCCGTGGTGGCGCCGACGCAGTGCACGTCGACGTCGGTCCAGGCGAACGGGAGCATCGGGCCGGGCTGCTCGTCGGCCGGGTGGGCCGTGGCCAGCAGGTGCAGCGAGGCGTCGAGCAGGGCCGGGTGCAGGCCGAACCCGGCCACCGAGAGCTCCTGGCCGAGCGCGACCTCGGCGAAGATCTCCTCGCCGCGGCGCCAGGCGGCCCGCACGCCCTGGAACTGCGGCCCGTAGGCCAGTCCGGCGGCGGCGAGGTCCGGGTAGAAGCCTTCGAGGTCTTCCTCGGTCGCGCCGGGCGGCGGCCACTGGGTCAGTCCGGGGTCGGCGGGGCCGGGGTAGTCCGGGCCTGGGGTCAGGATGCCCGCGGCGTGGGTCGTCCAGGTTCCGGGGTCGTCCTCGCGGCGGGAGTGGATGGTGAGTTCGCGCTCGCCGTCCGGGCCGGGCGCGGCGACCGCGACCTGGATCCGGACCGCGTCGCGCAGGGTCAGGACCAGCGGCGTCTGGATCACCAGTTCGCCGACCCGGGCGCAGCCGGCCTCGTCGCCGGCCCGGACGGCCATCTCGACCAGGGCCGCGCCGGGTACGATGATCTGTCCGGCGACGACGTGGTCCGCGAGCCAGGGCTGCGCGGCGAGCGAGAGCCGGCCGGTCATCACCAGGCCGCCGCCGGAGGACAGGTCCAGGGCGGCGCCCAACAGCGGGTGGTCGGAGGACTCGAATCCGCGGCCGACCGCGTCGACCTGGGAGCTGCCGGGAGCGAGCCAGTAACTCTGCCGGGTGAACGCGTAGGTCGGCAGGTCGACCCGCCGGGCGCCGCTGCCGGCGAAGACCCGAGTCCAGTCGACCACGCCGCCGCGCGCGTGGACCTGGCCGACGGCCGCCATCAGGTTCAGTGCCTCGTCGCGGGTGCGGCGCAGCGCGGGGATCCAGATCTCGGCGTCGGACGCGGCAGGTTCGGCGGTCGCGGCGGCGGTCTCGGCGGCGGCCGCGGAGGCGGTCTCGGTTCCGGGCGCCGACTGCGGGCCGAGGGCGGACAGCACGCCGTCCGGGCCGATCTCGACGAAGGTCCGCACGCCGGTGTGCCGCAGCGCGGTGACCGCGTCGGCGAACCGGACCGCCTCGCGCACCTGCCGCACCCAGTACTCCGGATCGAGGACTTCGCTGGTCACGGCCGTGCCGGTGAGCGTGGAGACGAGCGGGATCCGCGGCAGCGCGGAGGAGACCGACCGGGTCACCGCCGCGAAGTCCGCGAGCATCGGCTCCATCAGCGCGGAGTGGAACGCGTGCGACACCCGCAGCCGCCGCACCCGGCGGCCCTCCGCGCCGAGCAGCTCGGCCAGCGCGTCGATCGCGGCGTCGGGCCCTGAGACGACGATCGCCTCCGGGCCGTTGACCGCGGCGATCCCGACGCCGTCGAACCCGGGCAGAGCGGCCAGCACCTCGGATTCGGTCGCGGTCACGGCGAGCATCGCGCCGCCGGTCGGCAGCGCCTGCATCAGCCGGCCCCGGGCGGCGACCACCGCGCAGGCGTCGGCCAGGGACCAGACCCCGGCCACGTGCGCGGCGGCCAACTCGCCGATCGAGTGCCCGGCCACGACCGCCGGGGTCACCTCCCAGTGCTCCAGCAGCCGGAACAGGGCCACCTCGATCGCGAACAGGCCGGCCTGGGCCCAGACCGTCTCGTTGATCAGGTCGGCGCCGTCCCGCAGGACCTCGCGCAGCGAACGGCCCGGCTGGTCCAGGTGCTCTTCGAGGCCTGCGACGACGGCGTCGAAAGCGTCGGCGAACACCGGGTAGGCCTCGTAGAGCCCCTGGCCCATGCCGAGACGCTGGGCGCCCTGGCCGGTGAAGACGAACCCGACCTTGCCGACGCTGCCGCCGAGCCCGGTGACCGCGGCCGGCGACTGCTCGCCGGATGCCACGTTCGCCAACCCGGCCAACAGATCCGACCGGTCGGCGCCGACCACCACGGCCCGGTGCGGCAGTGCGGACCGCGTGGTGGCCAGGGACCAGCCGATGTCGGCGGGGTCGAGGTCCGGGTGCGTGTCAGTGAACTGCGCCAGCCGTTGCGCCTGCGCGGCCAACCCGGCGGCGCTGCGGGCCGAGATCACCCAGGGGACGACCGGCAGCGGCCGGGCCTGGTCGTGTTCGGCGGATCCGTCTGTGGTCGCGGGCGCGGCGCCGGTCGCGAGCGGTTCGTCCGGGGCCTGCTCGATGATGACGTGCGCGTTGGTGCCGGAGAAGCCGAAGGAGGAGATCCCGGCCCGGCGCGGGCGGCCGGTCTGCGGCCAGGCGGTCGGCTCGGTGACCAGTTTCACCGCGCCGATTTCCCAGTCCACGTGCGAGGAGGGGGCGTCTACGTGCAGAGTGGCCGGGACGACGCCGTGCGCCATGGCCTGGACCATCTTGATGATCCCGGCGACACCGGCGGCGGCCTGGGTGTGGCCGATGTTCGACTTGACCGAGCCGAGCAGCACCGGATGACCGGCCTCGCGGTCCTGGCCGTAGGTGGCCAGCAGGGCTTGGGCTTCGATCGGGTCGCCGAGGCGGGTGCCGGTGCCGTGGCCCTCGACCACGTCCACCTCGCCCGCCCGGAGCCCGGCGTTGGCCAGGGCCGAGCGGATCACGCGCTGCTGCGAGGGCCCGTTGGGGGCGGTCAGGCCGTTACTTGCGCCGTCCTGGTTCATCGCGCTGCCGCGGACGACCGCGAGGATGCGGTGCCCGTTGCGGCGGGCGTCGGACAGCTTTTCCAGGACCAGGACGCCTACGCCCTCGCCCCAACCGGTACCGTCGGCGGCGTCGGCGTAGGCCTTGCAGCGGCCGTCGGCGGCCAGGCCACGCTGCCGGGAGAACTCGATGTATGTGCCCGGAGTCGCCATCACGGTCACGCCGCCCGCGAGGGCCAGCGTGCATTCCCCGGACCGCAGCGCCTGCGCCGCGAGATGCAGCGCGACCAGAGACGAGGAGCAGGCCGTGTCGACGGTCACCGCCGGGCCTTCCAGCCCGAGCGCGTACGCCACCCGCCCGGACGCGACGCCGCCGGACGTTCCGGTACTGACATACCCTTCGACCTCGCCGGGAGTGCCGCCGCCGATGCCGTAGTCGTGGTAGATCAAGCCGGCGAACACGCCGGTTTCGGTGCCGTGCAGGGAGATCGGGTCGATCCCGGCGTCTTCGAGGGCTTCCCAGGAGGTCTCCAGCAACAATCGCTGCTGCGGATCCATCGCCAGCGCCTCGCGTGGGGAGATGCCGAAGAACTGGGCGTCGAACTCGGCCGCGTCGTAGAGGAAGGCGCCCTCGGACGCGTAGCTCTTGCCGGTGGCGGCCGGGTCCGGGTCGACCACGCTGGTCCACTGCGCGCCGCGGTCCTGCGGGAACGCGGCGACCGTGTCGGTGCCGTCGGCCAAAAGCTGCCAGAACTCGGCGGCCGAGCCGACGCCGCCGGGGAAGCGGCAGCCCATGCCGACGATCACCAGTTCGTCCTCGGCCGAGGCGACCCGGGAGAAGGTCTGCGGCGCGGCGGTTGCGGCGGCCCGGCCGACCAGTTCGGTCCGGATGTGCTCGGCCAGGGTGACCGGGGTCGGGTAGTCGAACACGAGCGTGGCCGGCAGGCGCAGGCCGGTGACGCCGGTGAGCCGGTTGCGCAGTTCCAGGGCGGTCAGGGAGTCGATGCCCAGGTCCTTGAACGTGTCCCGCGCGTTGATCGACTCGGATCCGGGCAGGCCCAGGACCAGGGCGGCCTGCGCGTAGATCAGGTCCAGCAGCGCGGTCTCCTGCTCGGCCGGCGGCATCGTGACCAGCAGTTCGGCCAGGGCGTTGCCGGCGCCGGGCCGGCCGGCCGCACCGGCCTTGGGCCGGGCCGCGCGGCGCACCACGCCCGACAGCAGCGGCGCGACCTGCCCGGCCGCGGCCAGCGCGGCCGGATCCAACCGGGCCGGGACCAGCAGGGACCTGCCGGTCGCCGCGGCGGCGTCGAGCAGGGCCAGGCCCTCGGCCCCGGTCAGCGGCAGGGTGCCGGAGCGGCTGAGCCGTTCCCAGTCGGCCCGGCCGAGCGTCGCGGTCATCCCGGCGCCGTCCTGCTGCTGCCATGGGCCCCAGGCCAGCGACACCGCGGGCAGTGCGTCGGCGCGGCGGCGGGCGGCCAGGGCGTCCAGGAAGGTGTTCGCGGCCGCATAACCGCCCTGGCCCGGGTTGCCCCAGATCCCGGCGATCGAGGAGAAGAGCACGAACATGCTCAGGTCAAGGTTCTTGGTCAGCTCGTGCAGATTCCAGGCGCCGTCGGCCTTGGGCCGCATCACCGCGCCGACCCGCTCTGGAGTCAGGGAGTTGATCACACCGTCGTCCAGCAGCCCGGCCGCGTGCACGACCCCGCGCAGCGGGGCCTGCGGCGGCAGTCCGGCCAGGATCGCGGCCAGCTCGGCGCGGTCGGCGACGTCGGCGGCCCGGACCTGGACCGCGGTCCCGCGCCCGGCCAGCTCGGCGGCCAGGGCGGCCGCGCCCGGGGCGTGCGGGCCGCGGCGGGAGAGCAGCGCGAGCGAGCGCACGCCGCGCCGGTCGGCCAGGTCCCGGGCGACCAGGGCGCCGAGCGCTCCGGAGGCGCCGGTGACCAGCACCGTTCCGGCCGGATCGGCCGGGGCCGGGACGGTCAGCACGATCTTGCCGATGTTGCGGGCCTGGCTCAGGTAGCGCAACGCCTCCGGCGCGCGGCGCACGTCCCAGCAGGTGACCGGCAGCGGCCGGAGCACTCCCCCGGCGAACAGCGCGGACAGGGCCGCGAACATCTCGGCGATCCGGTCCGGGCTGGTGTCGAACAGGTCGAAGGCCCGGTAGGCCAGTCCCTCGTGCTCGGCGGCGACCCGCTCCGGATCGCGCACGTCGGTCTTGCCCATCTCCACGAACCGCCCACCCGGCCCGGCGGCCAGCCGCAGCGAGGCGTCCACGAACGGCCCGGCCAGGGAGTCGAGTACCACGTCGACCCCGGCGCCGCCGGTCGCGGCCCGGAACGCGTCCTCGAAGTCGAGCGTGCGGGAGGAGGCCACGTGCGTCTCGGGCAGGCCGAGCCCGCGCAGCACCGGCCACTTCGACGGGCTCGCGGTGCCGAACACCTCGGCGCCCAGGTAGTGGGCCAGCTGCACGGCCGCGATGCCGACCCCGCCGGCCGCGGCGTGGATCAGGACGGTCTCGCCGGTGGCCAGCCCGGCCAGGTCGACCAGGGCGTGGTAGGCGGTCAGGAACACCACCGGGGCCCCGGCCGCCTCGGTCAGGGTCCAGCCGGCCGGGACCGGGGCCAGCAGCCGCGCGTCGGCGACCGCTTCCGGGCCGAAAGCGTCGGTGAACAGGCCCATCACCCGGTCGCCGGGGGCCAGGCCGGTCACCTCGGGGCCTACGTCGAGCACGATCCCGGCGCCCTCGATGCCGAGCCGGCCGGCGTCGCCGGGGTACATGCCCAGGACGTTGAGCACGTCCCGGAAGTTCACCCCGGCGGCCCGCAGCGCGACCCGGACCTGGCCGGGGCCGACCGTGAGGCGCTCGGCGGCGGCCGGGGTCAGGACCAGGTTCTCCAGGGTTCCGCGTTCGGTGAAGTCCAGCTGCCAGGCGGCGGCGTCGGCGGGCACCGGCAGGGCTTCGGCCGGGCGGCCGAGCCGGGGCAGCCGGATTTCCCCTTGCCGGACGGCGAATTCCGGCTCGCCGGAGCCGATCCCGGCGACCAGCAGCGGGCGCACGCCGGTGGTGTCGTCGATGTCGGCCAGGACGAACCGGCCGGGGTTCTCCGCGATCGCGACCCGCAGCAGGCCGTGCACCGAGGCGCCGGCCGGGTCGGGCACCGCGCCGGGACCGGCGTCCACGGCGCGGCGGGTGACGACCAGAAGCCGGGCGTCGGCCAGGCTTTCGGCGGCGAGCCAGTCCTGGATCGTGGTGAGGGTGGCGGCGGCCAGGGCACGCGCGGCGGATGCAGGGTCGGAGCCGAGCGGGTTGTGCGAGGAGTGCGAGTCGTGCGCGGCGGGCAGTCCGGGCAGGACGACGACCTCCGGGGCCGGTGCGCCGGACGCGACGGCCGCGAGCAGGTCGGCGAGGGTGGCGTAGTGGGTGGCCGCGGGCAGGTCCAGGGTCAGGGCGAGGTCGTGGTTGCCGTGCCTTGCCTGGTCGCCGTGGCCGCCACGGTCGGCGTGCTCGCCGCGGCTGCCGTGGTCGCCGTACTCGCCGTGGTGCTGGTCCGGGGTCGCCAGGACGGCCCAGCGGGCGGCCAGGTCTGCGTCGGAGATCTCGCCGAGGGCGGGGTCCAGGCGGGCCGGGGTCCAGCCGACTTCGAACATCGCCTCGGTGGTGAACGCGGTGTCCCCGGCGCCGAATCCGTTGGCCGGCAGGGCCCGCAGCACCAGGGAGCCGACCGAGGCGACCAGGCCGCCGGCCGGGTCCGCCAGGGTCAGGGTCAGGCCGTCGCCTTCGTCGGCCGGGGCGAGCCGGACCCGGACCGTGTCGGCGTGGGTGGCGTGCACGACCACGTCGGCCCAGGCGAACGGGACCAGCGGTCCGGCGGCGTCCGGCGCCGCCTGGCCGGCCAGGTGCAGGCAGGCGTCGAGCAGGGCCGGGTGGACGCCGAACCCGGCCACGGCCGTGCCCTCGGCGAGCGCGACCTCGGCGAAGGTCTCCGCGCCGCGCCGCCAGCCGCGGCGGACCGCGCGGAAGGCCGGCCCGTAGGCCAGGCCGGTCCGGGCCAACGCCGGGTACAGGGTGCTGAGATCCTGCTCGACCGCGCCGGCCGGGGGCCACTGGGCCAGGTCGGCGGTGTCGGCCGGGTCGTGCTCCTCGGCCGGGGCCAGGACGCCGGTGGCGTGCCGGGTCCACGGGCCCGGGCCGGTCAGCGCGGGCTTCTCCGGCTGGGAGTAGATGCTCACGGCGCTGCGCCCGGTCTCGTCGGCCGGTTCGACGGCGACCTGGATCCGGGCGCCGCCGTCGGCGGGCAGGACCAGCGGCGCCTCGATCACCAGCTCGGCCAGCCGGGTCTGCCCGGTCTCGTCGCCGGCCCGCACGGCCAGTTCGACCAGGGCGGTGCCGGGAACGAGGACCTGCCCGGCCACGACGTGGTCGGCGAGCCAGGGCTGGGCGCGCAGGGAGAGCCGGCCGGTCAGCATCAGGCCGCCCGCGGGCGTGGTCATGCTCGCGCCGAGCAGCGGGTGGGCCGCGCCGGACTGGCCGAGCCCGGCCGGGTCGACCGAGCCGGTGGCCGCGTCGAGCCAGTAGCGCTGCCGGGTGAAGGCGTAGGTGGGCAGGTCGACGCGGGTCGCGCCGGTTCCGGCGGACAGGCGGGCCCAGTCGACGGATCCGCCGCGGACCTGGATGGCGGCCGCCGCGGCGGCCAGGGTGAGCGTTTCGTTCCGGTCGCGGCGCAGCACCGGGATCCAGGCTTCGCCGGTGTCGGCGGAGGCGGTGTTCGTGGTCTGCGAGCCGAGGGCGGTGAGCGACGCGTCCGGGCCGATTTCCAGGAAGGTGCGCACTCCGCTCTCGCGCAACGCGGTGGCGGCGTCGGCGAAGCGGACCGGTTCGCGCACCTGGCGGACCCAGTAGTCCGGGTCCAGGATTTCGTCCGTGACCGGCTGCCCGGTCAGGGTCGAGACGATCGGGATCTGCGGTGCGTTGTAGGACACTGCTGCGGTGACGGCCGCGAAGTCGGCGAGCATCGGCTCCATCAGCGCCGAGTGGAAGGCGTGCGAGACGCGCAGGCGGCGCACTCGTATGCCGCGAGCCGAGAACTCTTGCTCGGCCTGGGAAACTGCGGCTTCCAGGCCTGAGACGACGATCGCGTCAGGACCGTTGACCGCGGCGATGCCCACGCCGTCGATCCCCGTCAGGACTTGGAGAACCTCCTCCTCGCCGGTGCGGACCGAGAGCATCGCGCCGCCGGAGGGCAGGGCCTGCATCAGGCGGGCGCGCGCCGCGACCACCGCGCAGGCGTCGGCGAGGGACCAGACCCCTGCGACGTGCGCGGCGGCGAGTTCGCCGATCGAGTGCCCGGCGAGCACGGCCGGGGCCACGCCCCAGGATTCGAGCAGGCGGAACAGGGAGACTTCGATCGCGAAGAGGCCCGACTGCGCCCAGACCGTCTGGTCCAGGGCCTCGGAATCAGAACCGTCGACCACTGATTTCACCGACTGGCCGAGGTGTTCGTCCAGTCCGGCGCAGACCTCGTCGAAGGCGGCGGCGAAGACCGGGTGGGCCGCGTACAGCTGCCGGCCCATGCCGAGCCGCTGCGCGCCCTGGCCGGTGAAGACGAACCCGAGCTTGCCGACCGTGCCCGCGCTGCCGACGACCACGTTCGCAGGGAGCTGATCGCCCGGCGCTTGGGCGAGGTCGGCCAGGGCGGACAGGAGTTCGTCCCGGTCCGCGCCGAGCACGGCCGCGCGCTCGGGCAGGACGGCCCGCGCGGTGGCCAGCGACCAGCCGACGTCGGCCGGGTCCAGGTCCGGGCGGCCGAGCAGGAAGGCGCGCAGCCGGCCGGCCTGGGCGGCCAGGCCGTCCTTGCTGCGGGCCGAGATCGGCCAGGTGAGGATCGGCTGCGGCCGGTCGGCGGGGGCGGCGGCCGGGCCGGCCGGGTCCTGGGCCGGGGGCTGTTCGAGGATGACGTGGGCGTTGGTGCCGGAGAAGCCGAAGGAGGAGACTCCGGCCCGGCGCGGGCGGCCGGTCTGCGGCCACGGCGTCGGCTCGGTCACCAGGCGGACCGCACCGGCGTCCCAGTCCACGTGCGCCGACGGCTCGTCCACGTGCAGCGTGGCCGGGACGAGGCCGTGCGCCATGGCCCCGATCATCTTGATGATCCCGGCCACGCCCGCGGCCGCCTGGGTGTGGCCGATGTTGGACTTCACCGAGCCCAGCAGCACCGGCTGGTCCGCGGCCCGGCCCTGGCCGTAGGTGGCGATCAACGCCTCGGCCTCGATCGGGTCGCCGAGTCGGGTGCCGGTGCCGTGGCCTTCGACCACGTCCACGTCGCCCGGCTGCAGGCCCGCGCTCTCCAGCGCGGTGCGGATCACCCGCTGCTGCGAGGGACCGTTGGGGGCGGTCAGGCCGTTGGACGCGCCGTCCTGGTTCACCGCGGTCCCGGCCACGACCGCGAGAATCCGGTGGCCGTTGCGGCGGGCGTCGGAGAGGCGTTCGACCACGAGCACGCCGACGCCCTCGCCCCACCCGGTGCCGTCGGCGGCCTGCGCGTACGCCTTGCACCGGCCGTCGGCAGACAGGCCGCGCTGCCGGGCGAACTCGAGGAACGTGCCGGGCGTCGCCATCACGGTGACCCCGCCGGCCAGGGCGAGGCTGCACTCGCCCGAACGCAGCGCCTGCGCGGCCAGGTGCAGGGCGACGAGCGAGGACGAGCAGGCCGTGTCGACGGTGACCGCGGGCCCTTCCAGGCCCAGGGCGTAGGCGACCCGGCCGGACGCGACGCCGCCGGAACCGCCGGTGCTCAGGTAGCCCTGGACCTCCTCGGGCATCACCGCGCCGGCGCCGTAGTCGTGGTAGATCAGGCCCGCGAACACGCCGGTCGAGCTGCCGCTCAGCGATCCCGGGTCGATCCCGGCGTCTTCCAGGGCCTCCCAGGAGGTTTCCAGCAGGAGCCGCTGTTGCGGGTCCATCGCGAGGGCTTCGCGCGGGGAGATGCCGAAGAACTGGGCGTCGAAATCCCCGGCGTCGTACAGGAAAGCGCCCGCGCGCGAGTGCGGCTCGGGTTCCCCGGCCGGGTCCTGCTCGAAGACGCCGTCCCAGAGCGGGCCGCGGTCTTCGGGGAAGGCGCCGACCGCGTCGGCGCCCGCGGAGACCAGGTCCCAGAACTCGGCCGCGGAGCCGATGCCGCCGGGGAAGCGGCAGCCGATGCCGACGATCACGAGCTCGTCGCCGTCGGACAGCTCGGCCCGGGAGCGGACGGCCGTGGTGTTCGCGGCGCCGGCCGGGGCCGGGCCGGTGGTCGTTCCGGGCAGGATCGTGCCGAGGAAGGCGGCCAGCAGGGACGGCTTCGGGTAGTCGAAGACGACGCCGGCCGGCAGGCGCAGGGCGGTGACGGACTTGAGCCGGTTGCGCAGTTCGACCGCGGTGAGCGAGTCGATCCCGAGTTCCTTGAAGGTCCGGGCCGGGTCCACGGCGTCCGGGCCGGACATGCCCAGGACGAGCGCGGTCTGCGCGCGGACCAGGTCCTGGACGGCGTCGTCGCGGTCGGTTCCGGTGAGCGCGGCCAGCCGGCCGGCGAAACCGCCGCGGCCGTCGGCGGCCGGGGACGGGCCGGCCGTGCGCCGGGTGCGGGCGGCCGGGGCGGGTGCGGCCAGGCCGGAGAGCAGCGCGGGGTAGGCGGCGCCGGGGCGCAGGCGCAGCCGGGTCGGGACCAGCAGGGCTTGGCCGAGGGTGGTCGCGGCGTCGAGCAGGCTCAGGCCGTCGGCGCCGGTGTGCGGGGCCAGGCCTTGCCGGGCCATCCGCTGCCAGTCGGCCTCGGCCAGGGTCGCGGCCATGCCGCCGGTCGCGGTCTGCTCGACCTGCCACGGGCCCCAGGCCAGCGCGGTCGCGGGCAGTCCGGCCCGGCGGCGGTGGGCGGCCAGGGCGTCCAGGAAGGTGTTGGCGGCCGCGTAGCCGGCCTGCCCGGGGTTGCCCCACAGGCCGGAGACCGAGGAGAACAGGACGAACCGGTCCAGGTCCAGGTGCCGGGTGAGTTGGTGCAGGTTCCAGGCGCCGTCGACCTTGGGCCGCAGCACGGTCTGGATCCGGGCGGGGGTCAGGGCGTGCAGGACGCCGTCGTCGAGCACTCCGGCGGCGTGGATGACGGCGCGCAGCGGGGCCTCGGCGGGCACGGCGGCCAGGACGGCGGCGAGGTGGCCGTGGTCGGCCGCATCGGCGGCGAGCAGGCGCACGCCGGTGCCGAGGGTGGCCAGGGCGGCGGCCAGGGCGCCCATGCCGGGCGCGTCCGGGCCGCGGCGGGACAGCAGCAGCAGGTCGGTCCGGGCGTCGGTGGCGGCGCCGGTCTCGGCCAGGTGCCGGGCGACCAGGCCGCCGAGGGCGCCGGAGACGCCGGTGATCAGCGTGGTGCCCCGGGGCGCGGCGGGGGCGGGCATGGTCAGGACGACCTTGCCGACGTTGCGGGCCTGGCTGAGATACCGGAAGGCCTCGGCCGCGCGGCGCACGTCCCACGCGGCCACCGGCAATGGCCGCAGCACCCGGCGGGCGAACAGGTCGGTGAGCGCGGCGAACATCGGCGCGATCTGGTCGGGGGCCAGTTCCAGCAGGTCGAAGGCCTGGTAGGTCAGGCCGTCGTGGTCGCGGGCGACCTGGTCGGCGTCCCGGATGTCGGTCTTGCCGATCTCGACGAACCGGCCGCCGGGCCCGGCCGCGAGCCGGAGCGAGGCGTCGACGAACTCTCCGGCGAGCGAGTCCAGGACGACGTCGATCCCGGCGCCGGCCAGGGTTTCCCGGAACCAGGGTTCGAAGTCGACGGTCCGGGAGGAGGCGAGGTGGGCGTCGTCGAGTCCTGCGTCGCGCAGCCGGGTCCACTTGGCCGGGCCGGCGGTGCCGAACACCTCGGCGCCCAGGTGCCGGGCGAGCTGGACCGCGGCCGTGCCGACGCCGCCGGCCGCGGCGTGGATCAGAACGGATTCGCCGGGCCGCAGGTCGGCCATGGTGACCAGGGCGTGCCAGGCGGTGAGGTACACGATCGGGACGGCGGCGGCCTCGGCCAGGGTCCAGCCGGGCGGGACCGGGGCGAGCAGGCGGGCGTCGGTGACGGCCAGTGGGCCGAAGGCGCCGGAGAACAGACCCATCACCAGGTCGCCGGGGTTCAGGCCGGTGACTTCGGGGCCGGTTTCGAGGACGACGCCCGCGCCTTCGAGGCCGAGCAGGCCCGGGTCGCCGGGGTACATGCCCAGGACGTTGAGCACGTCCCGGAAGTTCACGCCGGACGCGCGCAGGGCGACCCGGACTTCGGTGCCGGCCAGGGGGCGGCGGCCGGTTCCGGTCGGGGCGAGGGCGAGGTTTTCGAACGTGCCGCGCTCGGTGCATTCCAGGCGCCAGGTGTTGGGGCGGACGTGGGCGTCGGCGGGCAGGGGCAGGCCGGAGGTGACGCGGGTCAGGCGCGGGGCCAGGAGGCGGCTGGTGCGCACGGCGATCTGTGATTCGCCGGAAAGCATTGCTGCGGCGAGGGATTCGGGGGTTCCGGTGTCGGCATCGGCGAGGTCGATGCCGGTGTCCAGGTCGACCAGGACGATGCGGTCCGGGTTCTCGGACTGGGCCACCCGGACCAGGCCCCAGACGCCCGCGGCGGTGACGTCGATGTCGACGGCTCCGGCGTCCACGGCGCGTTCGGTCAGGATCAGCAGGCGGGACGAGCTCAGGTCGTCGGCGAGGAGGAATTGCTGGAGTACCGGGAGTGCGTCGAGGGTGGTGGCGTGGACGGCCGCGGCGAGGTCGGATCCGTCGGCGCCGGCGGAGCGGTCCCGGGGGCGGAAGAGGATGGTCTCGGGCGCCGGGGCTCCGGCGGCGATCGCGGCGAGCAGGGCTGGCAGGTCCGCGTGAACGGTGGCCTCGGCCATGGCAGCCGGGCGGTCGGGCCCAAGCACGGCCCAGCGGATCAAGTCGGGGGTAGCGGAGGCCGTGGCAGCGTCGGTCGCGGCGGAGTTGGTGGTGGTGTTCGCAGCGGCGACCGGGACCCAGGCGAGTTCGAACAGGGCTTCGGCGGCGACGCTGCCGCCGGGCATTTCAGCGGGAATCGGGCGCAGGACCAGGGATCCGGCGGTCGCGATCAGGCTGCCGGTCTCGTCGGCGAGGAGCAGGGACACTCCTTCGCCGTCGGCGGCCGGGATGATCCGGACCCGGGCGGTGGTGGCGCCGGTCGCGTGCACGACCGTGTCGGTCCAGGCGAAGGGAAGCAGCGGACCGGACTCACCATCGGCCCCGGCGATCAGGTGCAGCGCGGAGTCGAGCAGGACCGGGTGCAGGCCGAGGCCCGCGACGTCCGCGCCCTCGCCGAGTCCGACTTCGACGAACAGTTCCGGCCCGCGCCGCCAGGCCCGGCGCACGCCCCGGAACGCGGGTCCATACGGCAGCCCGATGTGAGCCAGGGCCGGGTAGAGGCCGGTCAGGTCCTCGGCTGCCGCGCCGGACGGCGGCCAGGCCAGCAGGGCCGCGGCGGCGTCGACGTCGGCCGGGTCGGGGGCGCCGGCCGGGGCCAGGACGCCGGTCGCGTGGCCGGTCCACGGGCCGGTCTCATCCTCCGGCCGGGAGTGCACGGCCAACTCACGGTCGCCCCGTTCGTCCGCCTCGCCGACCGTGATCCGGACCTGGATCCCGCCGCGGGCCGGGAGCACCATCGGGACCTGGATGACCAGCTCGGCCAAGCGGGCGCAGCCGGTCTCGTCCCCGGCCCGGATCGCCATCTCGACCAGGGCCGCGCCGGGGACGACGATCCGCCCGGCCACGACATGATCGGCCAGCCACGGCTGGGCGGCCAGGGACAGCCGCCCGGTGAGCACCAGTCCGCCACTGACCGGCAGCTCGACCACGGTGCCGAGCAGCGGGTGCCCGGAGGCGGTCAGGCCGATGTCGCGGGGCTGTCCGGCGGTGGCCGGGGCGAGCCAGAACCGCTGGCGGGCGAAGGCGTACGTGGGTAGGTCGATGCGGCGGGCGCCGGTGTTGGCGTAGTACTTCGACCAGTCGACGGTGCCGCCGCGGGCGCTGAGCCGGCCCACGGCGGCGGCGAGGGTGTGGGCCTCGTCGCGGTCGCGGCGCAGGACGGGGATCCAGGCCTCGCGAGAGGTCTCGTCGGATGCGGATGCGGAGTCGGAGTCGGTTTGGTCGGGCGCCGAGCCGAGGGCGGTCAAGACGGCGTCCGGGCCGATCTCCAGGAAGGTGCGTACGCCGCTCTCGCGCAGGGCGGCGACGGCGGCGGCGAAGCGGACCGGCTCGCGCACCTGGCGAACCCAGTAGCCCGGGTCCAGGAGTTCGTCCGCCGCCGGGAGGCCGGTCATTGTGGAGATCATCGGGATGCGCGGGGCGGAGTAGGACACTGATGCCGTGACGGCCGCGAAGTCGGCGAGCATCGGTTCCATCAGCGCGGAGTGGAACGCGTGCGACACGCGCAGCCGCCGGACGCGCACGCCGCGCCCCGAGAACGCTTGCTCCACCTCGGAAACCGCGCCTTCGGGCCCTGAGACGACGATCGCGTCGCGGGCGTTGACCGCCGCGATGCCGACGCCGTCGAACCCGGCCAGGACCGAGCGGACCTCGCCCTCGCCCGCCCGGACCGAGAGCATCGCCCCGCCGGAGGGCAGGGCTTGCATCAACCGGCCGCGCGCGGCGACGACAGTGCAGGCGTCCGTGAGGGACCAGACCCCTGCGACGTGCGCGGCGGCGAGTTCGCCGATGGAGTGCCCGGCCAGGATTTCCGGGGCCACGCCCCAGGATTCGAGCAGGCGGAAGAGTGCGACTTCGACCGCGAACAGGCTCGACTGGGCCCAGACCGTGTCGTCGATGGTTCCGGCGCCGTCGATCACCGCGCGCAGGGACAGGCCCGGCTGATCGAGATGCCGGTCCAGTTCGTCGCAGACCTCGTCGAAAGCGGCGGCGAAAGCGGGGTACGCGGCGTACAACTGGCGGCCCATGCCTACGCGCTGCGCGCCCTGGCCGGTGAAGACGAACCCCAGTCGGCCGACCGACCCCGACGACTCGGCAGAAGGAGCGTCGGCGAACTCGGCGAGCCGGGCGAGCAGTTCGTCCCGGTCCGCGCCGACGACGACAGCGCGCTCGGGCAGGCCGGTGCGGGTCGTCGCCAGGGACCAGGCGATGTCGAGCGGGTCGATTTCCGGCCGGGACTCGACGAATTCGCGCAGCTGCCGTGCCTGTGCGGCGAGGCCGGATTCGTCGCGGGCGGACAGCAGCCAGGGCAGGGCGGCGGCGGGCAGGTGCTGCTGCTCGGCGGGTTCGTCTCCCGCAGCGAGGTCGTCAGGGGCCTGTTCGAGGATGACGTGCGCGTTGGTGCCGCTGATGCCGAACGCTGACACTCCGGCCCGGCGCGGGCGGCCGCGGTCCGGCCAGTCCGTCGACTCCGTCAGCAGTCTGACGGTCCCGGCGGACCAGTCCACGTGCGGGGACGGCTCCTCGGCGTGCAGGGTTTGCGGGAGTTGGGCGTGCTGCAAGGCCAGGACCAACTTGATGATTCCGGCCGCTCCGGCCGCCCACTGGGTGTGGCCGATGTTCGACTTGACCGTGCCGA
Organism: Actinocrinis sp.; assembly: GCA_035943635.1. Lineage (GTDB taxonomy): Bacteria > Actinomycetota > Actinomycetes > Streptomycetales > Catenulisporaceae > DASZBX01. The sequence goes on from DASZBX010000134.1 coordinate 37,446, forward strand.
GCCACAATGGCTGGTCGGCGGGCCGGTCCTGGCCGTAGGCGGCCAGCAGGGCCTGGGCTTCGATCGGGTCGCCGAGCATGGTTCCGGTGCCGTGGCCCTCGACCGCGTCCACGTCGGCCGGGTTCAGCCGGGCGCTGGCCAGGGCGGCCCGGATCACGCGCTGCTGGGACGGTCCGTTGGGAGCGGTCAGGCCGTTGGAGGCGCCGTCCTGGTTGACGGCGCTGCCCGCGACCACGGCGAGCACCCGGTGGCCGTGGCGGCGGGCGTCGGAGAGGCGTTCGAGCAGGACCACGCCCGCGCCCTCGGCCATGCCCATGCCGTCGGCGGCGGCCGAGAAGGCCTTGCAGCGGCCGTCGGAGGACAGGCCGTGCTGCCGGGTGAACCAGGTCAGCCACGAGGCGGTGGCGTGCACGGTCACGCCGCCGGCCAGGGCCAGCCCGCATTCGCCGTTGCGCAGGGCCTGCGCGGCCAGATGCACGGCGACCAGTGAGGAGGAGCAGGCCGTGTCGACGGTGACCGCCGGGCCCTCGAGGCCGAAGGTGTAGGCGACCCGGCCGGACAGCACGCTGGTGGCGCGGCCGGTCTGCAGGTGGCCCTCCAGTTCGCGCGGGCCGCCGTCGCCGTAGCCGGAGGACGCGGCGCCGATGAACACGCCGGTGGACGAGCCGCGCAGCTGCGGGACGTCGATCCCGGCGCGTTCCAGGGCTTCCCAGGCGGTTTCCAGCAGGAGCCGCTGTTGCGGGTCCATGGCCAGGGCCTCGCGCGGGCTGATGCCGAAGAACGCCGGGTCGAACCCGGCCGGGTCGGCCAGGTAGCCGCCGCGCAGGGCCGGGTCGGCCTGGTCCGGGCCGAGGTCGGGGTCGGTCAGGTCGCCGGCGTCCCAGCCGCGGTCGGTCGGGGCCGGGCCGATCGCGTCCCGGCCGGTGGCCAGCAGCTCCCACAGGCCTTCCGGGTCGTTCACGCCGCCGGGCAGGCGGCAGCTCATGGCGACGATCGCGATCGGTTCGTCGGCGGCCGCGCCGATCGCGGCCCGGGGCGCGGCCGGCAGGTCGGTGGTGCCGAGCAGGCGGGCGCGCAGGTAGCCGGTCAGGGCGGCCGGGGTCGGGTAGTCGAAGATCAGGGTGGTCGGCAGGGTCAGGCCGGTGGCGGTGTTCAGCCGGGTGCGCAGGTCCACCCCGGCCATCGAGTCGAAGCCGGTCTCCTTGAACGTGCGGCCCGGCTGGACCAGGTCGGGCGTCGGCTGGCCGAGCACGGCCGCGGCGTGCGCGCGGATCAGGTCGAGCACGATCTGGATCTGTTCCGCGGCCGGGCGCCCGGCGATCCGGTCCCGCAGGCCGCCGCCGGCCCCGAGGGACGACGCTTCCTGCAAGGGTGCTGAGATGGTTGCGCGGCGGGGGCCGGTGCCGGCGTCGAGCCAGAAGCGCTGGTGTTCGAAGGCGTACGTGGGCAGGTCGATCCGGCGTGCGGGCGGCAGGACCGCGGACCAGTCGACGTGCACGCCGTGCACGTGGGCCTCGGCGAGGGAGGCGAGAATCCGTTCCTGGCCACCGGAATCCCGGCGCAGCGTGCCGATGGTGACAGGGGCCGGACGCATCAGGATACTGCTGGTTTCGTTCTCGGCGTCGGCCTCGGCGGCGGTGTCGAGTGCGGCCTCGGCCTGACGCCGGGTGTGCTCCAGGGTGGCGGTGATCGCGCCGGTGAGCACCGGGTGCGGGGAGATTTCGACGAAGGCGTCGTATCCGGCCAGGTCCAGCGTCTGCACGGCGGTGGAGAAGCGGACCGGCCGGCGCAGGCTGGTGAACCAGTACTCTGCTCCGGCGCCCGTGCCGTCGAGGATCTCGCCGGTGACGGCCGAGACCATCGGAATCGATCCGGCCGCGGGGGTGATTCCGGCCAGGGCGCTCAGGAATTCGTCCCGGACGGCGTCGATCTGCGGGCTGTGCGAGGCGTAGCCGATCGGGACGGTCCGGGTGCGCACGCCGTCACGCTCGCAGTCCGCGGCGATCTGGCTCAGGACATTGATGTCTCCGGTGAGCACGGTGGCGTCCGGGCTGTTGACCACGCCGATCGAGACCTGCGCATCAGGGTACGACGCCAACCGGGCCGCGGCCGCCTCGGCCGACTCGGCGAGCGAGAGCATTCCGCCGCGGCCGACCAGGGAGCCGACGATCTGGCTGCGCCGGGCGGTCGCCTTCGCTGCGTCCTCGAGTGACAGGATGCCCGCCACAAAGGCGGCGGTGATCTCGCCCTGGCTGTGGCCGAGGACCGCGTCCGGGACCACCCCGGCCGCCTGCCAGACCGCGGCCAGGGCGACCATGACCGCGAAGGAGGCCGGCTGGACCACGTCGTCGCGGTCCAGGCCGGGCGCGCCGTCGGCGCCGGCCAGGACGTCGCGCAGATTCCAGTCCAGGTAAGGGGAAAGCGCCTGTTCGCACTCGGCCAGCCGGGCGGCGAAGACCGGCGACTGCGCGGCCAGGCCGCGGCCCATGCCGAGCCACTGCGATCCCTGGCCGGGGAAGACGAAGACCACCCGGCGCTTGTGCTCGCCGGAGGGAGCGGCCGGGCCGGTGACGACGCCGGACGACGGAAGGTCCGCGGCCAGCGCGGCCAGGCCGGCCGTCAGGTCGTCCGGGCCGGAGCCGATGATCACGGCCCGGTGGTCGAACGCCGTGCGGGTGGTGGCCAGGGACCAGGCGAGGTCGGCCGGGGCGAGAGCGTCAGGGGTGGCCGCGAGGTGTTCGGTGAGGCGTTCGGCCTGGGCGGAGAGCGCCGTGGCGGAACGGCCGGACAGCAGCCACGCGGTCGGGCCGTCGTCCGCGGCGGGATTCTGGTCGCGGGCATCGGAATCCGCGTCGGCGCCGTCGGCGGGACCACCAGCACTGACAGTGTCCTGATTGGTATCGGGAGCCTGTTCGAGTACTGCGTGGACGTTGGTGCCGCTCAGGCCGAAGGACGAGACCCCGGCCCGCCGCACCCGGCCGGACTCGGGCCACGGCCGGGCCTCGGTGAGCAGTTCCAGGCCCGAGGCGGCCCAGTCGACGTGCGGGTTCGGCTCACCGATGTTCAGCGAAGCCGGCAGGACGCCGCTGCGCAGCGCCATCACGGTCTTGATCACCCCGGCGACTCCGGCCGCGGCCTGGGTGTGGCCGATGTTCGACTTGACCGAGCCGACCAGCAGCGGGCGCCCGGCCGGGCGGTTTTGTCCGTACGCGGCGGCCAGGGCTCGGGCCTCGGTCCGGTCGCCCAGCGGGGTGCCGGTACCGTGCGCCTCCACCGCGTCCACCTCGGCCGGGGTCAGGCCCGCAATGGCCAGCGCCTGCTCGATCACCGCGGCCTGGGCCAGGCCGTTCGGCGCGGTCAGGCCGTCGCTGGCGCCGTCGGAGTTCACGGCCGTCCCGCGCACCACCGCGAGCACCCGGTGGCCGTTGCGCAGCGCGTCGGGCAGGCGTTCGAGCACGAGCAGGCCGACGCCCTCGGACCAGACGGTGCCGTCGGCGTCGGCCGAGAAGGCCTTGCAGCGGCCGTCCGGGGCCAGGCCGCGCAGCCGGCTGAAGGCCACGAAGTTACCCGGACCGGACATCACCGACACGCCGCCGGCCAGCGCCAGCGAGCACTCGCCGGTCCGCAGGGCCTGCGCGGCCAGGTGCAGCGCCACCAGGGAACTGGAGGCGGACGTGTCGACGGTCAGAGCAGGGCCCTGCAACCCGAGCGAGTAGGCGATCCGGCCGGACATCACGCTGGTCGTGGTGCCGATCAGCAGGTGCGCCTCGATCCCGTCCGGGGCCTCGGTCAGCCGCGGGCCGTACTCGCGCGGCTCGCCGCCGACGAACACCCCGGTCCGGCTCCCGCGCAGGCCGCGCGGGTCCAGGCCGGAGCGTTCCAGCGCCTCCCAGGCGACCTCCAGCAGCAGCCGCTGCTGCGGGTCCATCGCGGCGGCCTCGCGCGGGGAGACGCCGAAGAACGCCGCGTCGAAGCCGGCCGCGTCGGCCAGGAAGCCGCCGCGGCCGACGTAGCTGGTCCCCGGCCGGGCCGGGTCCGGGTCGCGCAGGGCTTCCAGGTCCCAGCCGCGGTCGGCCGGGAAGGCGGACAGGACCTCGCGCCCGGTGACGGCGACCTGCCACAGGTCCTCCGGCGAGCGGACCCCGCCGGGGTAGCGGCAGGCCATGCCGACGACGGCCAGTGGCTGGTGCTCGGACTCGCTCATGGTGTGCTCCACTTTCCCCGGGCCGGTGTGGCTGTCAGTACTCTGCGGCGGTGCGCGCTGGTGCTGCGGCCGGGAGCGTCTGCCCCATCCCGGCCCCAGCGCTAGGCGGTGTTTGGGAATGTCTCAAGGCGCGAATCCGGTGATCGCCGTCGCCTGGCCGCACCGCACGCAACGGCACAGACGACCGGGTATGAGCCGTCCCGTGCGGCGCGCCCATGCTCGGCGCTGACCAAATTCGCCGCACCTACCAGCACAAACCGGCGGTCATGCCGTGGCCTTGACACATTCCCGAACACTGCTTAGCCGGCGGGCGCCGCGGTCAGGTCGGGTGAGACCAGCCGCATCGTGGTCGGGCCCTCGCGACGGGCGGTGACCAGGTGCAGGCACTGGATGTCGCCGCCGTCCCGGTGGCCGGCGATCGGGCTCAGGCACGCGCACGGGTCCTGGGTGAACCCGGCGAAGCGGTAGGCGATCTCCATCATCCGGTTGCGGTCGGTCGGCCGGAAGTCGGCGGCCAGGTGCACCCCGGCCTGTGCGGCCTGGTCGACCAGCCAGTTCAGCAGTACGCTGCCGGCGCCGAAGGTGACCACCCGGCAGGAGGTGGCCAGCAGCTTCAGGTGCCAGACGGCCGGGTGCCGTTCGAGCAGCAGCACGCCGACGGCGCCGTGCGGGCCGAAGCGGTCGGTCAGGGTGATCGTGAGCACCTCGTGGTCGGGGTCGACCAGCAGGCCGCGCAGGGTCGGGTCGTCGTAGTGCACGCCGGTGGCGTTCATCTGACTGGTGCGCAGGGTCAGCTCCTCGACCCGGGACAGGTCGTCCTCGTCGGCGCGCTTGATCTCCATGACCAGGTCCAGGGAGCGCAGGAAGTCCTCGTCCGGGCCGTTGAAGGAGTCCTTCTCCTCGGTCCGCAGGGCGTTGGCCTGGTACATCTCCCGGCGCCGGCGGGCGTCGACGGTGACCACCCCGGGGCTGAACTCGGGCCGGTCGACCAGGGATAGCACGTCCTGTTCGGTGTAGCAGCGCACCTCGGGCGCGTGGTACTGCACCTCGGCCCGCTCGGTCGGCGTGTCGTCGACGAAGGCCATGGTGGTGAGCGCGAACTGCAGTTCCTTGGCGATGGCGGCCACGGCGTCGGACTTGCGGCCCCAGCTGATCTGCGGGACCAGGAAGTACTCGGCCACGCCGAGTTCCGCCAGCCGCTTCCAGGCCAGGTCGTGGTCGTTCTTGCTGGCGATGGACTGCAGCACGCCGCGGGAGTCGAGTTCGACGATGACCGCGCGGACCTCCTCGGACAGGCGGACCTCCGAGTCCTCCAGCAGGGTGCCCTGCCAGAGGGTGTTGTCGAGGTCCCAGACCAGGCACTTGACGAGAACGGGCTTTTCGGACATGCGGGGGGCCTCCGTACGGGACCGGTTTCCTGGGGTCGGGCGGACGTGCGCACGTGCGGGAATGCAGGGGTGCGGCCGGGCTACAACGCCGTGGCCAGGGCGTGGTCGGCCAGGATGAGCTGGCAGATCTCGTTGCTGCCCTCGATGATCTCCATCAGCTTCGCGTCCCGGTACGCGCGGGCGACCACGTGCCCGTCGAGCGCCCCGGCCGAGCCGAGCACCTGGACCGCGGCCGCGGCGCTGTGCGCGGCCTGGGCGGCGCTGACGTGCTTGGCCAGCACGGTCGCGATCACCATGTCCGGCGAGAAGGACTGCCAGGCCGCGCTGGCGTGCTCGCACACCCGGGTGGCGACCTGCTCGGCGACCAGGAGCTCGGCCAGGTGCCGGGCGACCAGCTGGTGCCGGCCGATCGGCTTGCCGAACTGCTCGCGGTGCCGGGCGTGGTCGGCGGCGGCCTTCAGGCAGGCCCGGACGATCCCGGTGCAGCCCCAGGCGACCGAGATCCGGCCGTAGGACAGGGCGGTGGTGAACAGCATGGACAGGTCCTGGCCGCCGCCGCCGAGCAGGTGGCTCACGGGCAGCCGTACCTCGTCCAGGCGCACGTTCCAGTGTCCGGCCGCGCGGCAGCCGAGCACCGGCGAGGCGATCGGGACCAGGTCGACCCCGGGCGCGGTGACCGGAACCACGACCACCCCGGCCGCGTCGCCCTGGCGGCCGAGGATCAGCAGGTAGTCGGCGTACCGGGCGCCGGTCACCCACTTCTTCTCGCCGGTGATCACGACGCTCTCGCCGTCCCGCCGGATCTGCGTCTGCATCGCGGCCAGGTCGCTGCCGGCCCCGGGCTCGCTGAAACCGACCGCGGCCAGCTGGCCGCCGGTCAGCTCGGCCAGGTACTCCCGGCGCTGGGCCTTGTCGCCGAACCGGGACACCATCCAGGCGGCCATCCCGTGCGAGGTCATGATGCTGCGGGTGGAGCTGCACAGGCTCCCGACGAACGCGGTCAGCTCGCCGTTCTGCCCGCTGCCGAGGCCGAGGCCCCCGAACGACGCGGGGACCTCGGCGCACAGCAGACCCCTGGCGCCGAGTTTGCGCAGCAGGTCGACCGGCAGGTCGCCGGTCTGGTCCCACTGCTCGGCCTGGTCGGCGATCAGCTCGCCGATCAGGAACCGCTCGTCGATCAAGAGCTGGGTCTGCTCAGACATCGGCGGTCGCCTCGGCCTGGGACAGGCGCACGACCAGCTCGGCCATCAGCCGCGCGGTCCGGAAGTTGTCGATCTTCAGCTCCGGGCCGATGATCGCGATGTCGTAGGTCGACTCCAGGTGCACGACCAGCTGCATCGCGAACATCGAGGAGACCAGGCCGGAGCCGAAGATGTCGTCCTCGGGCTTGATCTCGGTCTTGATCTTCTCGGTGAGGTACCCGGTCATCGCGCTCTCGACGTCCTCGGCCGTGAGCTGGGCGGTCGTGTCGGTCATGACGCCACCTTTCCGTAGTCGTAGAAACCTTCGCCGGTCTTCCGGCCGAACTTCCCCGCCCGGACCAGGCCGAGCAGGAGATCACAGGGCTGACAGCCGGGGTCCCCGGTGCGCGCGTGCAGCACGTTGAGCGAGTCGACCAGGTTGTCCAGGCCGATCAGGTCCGCGGTGCGCAGCGGGCCGGTGGTGTGCCCGAGGCAGCCTTCGAGCAGTCCGTCGACCACCTCCACCGAGCCGACGCCGTCCTGCACGAGCTTGGCCGCGGTGTTGATCAGCGGGTGCAGCACCCGGTTGATCACGAACCCGGGGGCGTCGTTGACGACCAGGCAGCTGCGGCCGAGGGTCGCGAGCAGGTCGGTGACCGCGGTCATGGTCGCCTCGTTCGTGCGCGGCCCGCGGATCACCTCGACCATCGTGATCATGTAGGCGGGGTTCATGAAGTGCACGCCGACCAGGTCCTCGGGCCGGGCGGTGGCGGCGGCCATCTCGTCGATCGGGATGCAGGAGGTGTTGGAGATCAGCAGGGTGCCCGGCTTGACCAGCTCGGAGACCTCGCCGAGCACCTTGGTCTTGGTTTCCGGCAGCTCGGTCACGGCCTCGATCACGGTGGTCGCCTCGGCGGCGTCGGCGAGGGTGACGCTGGTGGTCAGGGCGCCCGGGGTGCGGCCGGCCGGGAGCTTGCCCATCATCTGGGCGTGCCGCAGCTTGAACGCGACGGTCTGCCTGGCCTCGGCCAGCACCTCTTCGCTGACGTCGACCAGGACGACCGGTACGCCGTGGCCGAGGGCCAGGGCGGAGATGTTCGTGCCCATCACCCCGCCGCCCACGACGGCCAGGCGGTGATCACGCGGATCGGTACTCATGGTTCAGCTCCTTGACTAGCTCTGGTTGGTGCGCGGGCGGTTCACGGGGCTCGGCGCGGGCGGCCCGGTGCGGGCGGCCGGGCCGGTCAGGCCCCGATCTCGGTCAGCCACTGCTCGATCGCGGCGGCGGTGCTGTGCACGTGTTCTCCCATCATCGAGAAGTGGTCGCCGGGCACCTGGACGCTCGTGGTGTGCCGGGAGAAGACCCAGGCCGGCCGGTTGGCCGGGTCGGTCGCGCCGTTGATGGCGGCGCTCGCCCCGGCCTGCAGGGTCGGCACGTGCGTCTGGCCGGGTTCCAGCCAGGCGAACCGGAAGTAGTGCGCCATCGCGGTCAGCCAGGCGTCGTCGTCGACGTCGTGGTCGTTGTGCTCCAGGGCCGCGTCCAGCAGGCCGGCGAAGCGGAAACCGGTCAGGCCGTCGGTCGGCGGCGGGAAGGTGTCGAGCAGGACCAGCCCGGCCGGGGGCCGGCCGGCGTCTTCCAGGTGCCGGGCCAGGGCGTGCGCGATCAGGCCGCCGCTGGAGTGGCCGAGCAGGACCAGCGGGCCGCCCTGCGGGGCCCGGCTCAGGATCTCGGCCTGGACCCGGACCAGGTCGGCCAGGGTCGCGGGCAGCGGTTCGCCCTGGCGGAAGCCGGGATCGGTCAGCACCGACAGCGGCCGCACGCCCTGGAAGCGGCCGGCCAGCCGGACGTACTCCTGCGGGCCGGAGCGGCCGAAGAAGGACGGCAGGCAGACCAGGCGGGCGGCCGCCGGGCCGCGGGAGATCGGCAGCGGCAGCGGGAGCTCGGCCAGGTCGGCGGCCGCGGCGAAGGTCGGCCGGAACGCCGCGAGCCCGGTGATCAGGGCCATCGCCTCGTCCTCGCGCCGGGCGCCGGCCGCCTGGCGGTACAGGGCGCTCAGCGGCAGCGCGGAGACGTCGGCCGGTCCGGTGGCGGCCGCGGCGGCCGGCGCCGTCGCCAGGGCGTAGCGGTACCGGTCGGTCCGGGGCGCGCCGCTGTCCGGGTCGATCTGTTCGAGCAGGTGTTCGGCCAGCGCGGTGACGGTCGGGTAGTCGAACACGACCGTGCTCGACAGGCGCACGGCGCCGGCCGCGCCGAGCCGGTTGCGCAGTTCCACCGCGGTCAGCGAGTCGAAGCCGAGTTCGCCGAACAGCCGCTGGGGGTCGATCCGGTCGGCCGAGGCGTGGCCGAGGACCGTGGCCACCTCGGCGCGCACGTATTCGACCACGGCGTCGGCGCGCCGCTCGGCCGGCAGGGCGCGTAGACGTTCGGCCAGCGCGGGGCCGGACGCGGCTGCGGCGGCGGACCGGCGCGCGGGCCGAACCACGCCTGCCAGCATCGGAGAGACGTCCACGGCCGATCCGGGCGGGGCGGTGATCACCGGGACGAGCAGCGCCGGGGCCGCGCGCAGGGCGGCGTCGAACGCGGCCATGCCGGTGGTCCCGGTGAACGGCACCACGCCGCCGCGGCGCATCCGGCTGATGTCGGCGTCGGACAGGCCGCTGGTCATGCCGAACGAGGCGCTCCACGGGCCCCAGGCCAGCGAGGTGCCCGGGCGTCCGGCGGCGCGGCGGCGCTGGATCAGGGCGTCCAGGGCGGTGTTGGCGGCGGCGTAGTTGCCCTGCCCGGCGGTGCCCAGCACTCCGGAGACGGAGGAGAAGACGAGGAAGTGGCTCAGGTCGTGGTCGACGGTGAGTTCGTCGAGCAGTTCGGCGGCGCGCAGTTTCGGGGCCAGGACCCGGGTCAGCCGTCGCGGGGTCAGGCTCTCGATGGTCGCGTCGTCCAGGATCCCGGCGGTGTGGATCACCGCGCCGATCCGGCCGCTGTCGGCGAGCGCCTCGGTCAGGGCGGCGCGGTCGGTCACGTCGCAGGCCGCGATCCGCACGACGGCGCCGGCCGCTTCCAGCTCCTGCCGCAGCTCGGGTGTGGTTTCGCCGGAGCGGCTGAGCAGGATCAGTTTCCGGATTCCGTGCGCGGCGACCAGGTGCCGGGCGACCAGGGAACCCAGGCCGCCGGTGCCGCCGGTGATCAGCACCGGGCCGCTGATCGGCCCGGGCTCGTCGAGCATTTGGTCGGCGGTCAGGCGGGCCAGGGCGGGCGTCCAGCAGCGGCCCTCGCGCAGGGCCAGCTGCGGCGCGCCGGTCGCCATCGCCTTGGGCCACACCGAAAGTGACGCCTCGTCAGCGTCGACCAGGGTCACCCGGCCGGGGTTCTCCGAAGCGACCGTGCGAATCAGACCCCAGATAGCGGCGCCCGCGAGGTCCACCGGGGCCGGTTCGCCGGGCCGGGAGTCGTCGATGACGACGGCGTCGCGGGTGACGACGACCAGGTGGGCCGCGGCGAGCGAGGCGTCGGCCAGCCAGCGCTGCACCTCGCCGAGCACCCGCGCCAGCTGCTCCCCCGGGTCGCCGCCGGACACGGTCAGCACCGCGAACGCGGGCGCCTCGTCCGGCAGCGGCGCCGGGATCGCCAGGCCGAACACGTCCTCGCCGAGCACGACGCCGCGCGCACCGGCGATCGCGCCCGCGGTCTCGGGCAGTTCCAGCAGGCTCCAGTGCAGTTCGAGCAGCGCGTCGGAGCGGCCGGCGGCCGGGGCCAGTTGCTCCCGGCTGACCTCACGGACGGTCACCCGCCCGGCGCTGAGCACCAGGCCGCCCTCGGTGTCCACCACGGTCAGGCCGACGCCGCCGTCGAGCGTGCCCTCGCGCAGGCGCAGCCGGGCCCGGATCCGGCGCGCGCCGGAGGCCGCCAGGTGCACGTCCTCCCAGGCGAACGGGACCCGGCTGCCGCCCTGGGCGAGCAGCCCGATGCTCTGCAGGACCACGTCGAGCAGGGCCGGGTGCAGGCCGAAGTCCTCGGCCGGGCCGGCCGGCTCGGGCAGGTCGGCTTCGACGAACACCTCGCCCTCGGCCGAGCCGCCGCGCCAGGCGGCGGCCAAGCCCCGGAACGCAGGACCGTAGTCGAAACCGCCGAGCGCGAAGCCTTCGTAGAACCCGGTGATGTCGAGCGGCTGGGCGCCGGGCGGCGGCCAGGTGGCGGCCCAGGCGGTGTCGGGTGCGTCGGTGTGGCCCGAGCGAGCGCCGGAGTCGGCGAGGATGCCGGTGGCGTGGGTGGTCCACTCGTCCGGGCCGGCGTCCTCGGCGCTGGAGTAGATGCGGACCTCGCGGTCGCGCAGCACGACCTGGATGTGCACGCCGCCGTGCTCGGGCAGCAGCAGCGGCGCGGCCAGGGTCAGGTCCTCGAGCCCGTCGCAGCCGACCAGTTCCCCGGCCCGCAGCGCGAGTTCGACGAACCCGGTGCCGGGCAAGAGCACCGCGCCGAGCACCGCGTGGTCCGACAGCCACGGCCGGGTGTCGCGGGCCAGCCGCCCGGACAGCACCCAGCCGCCGTCCGCCAGGCCGACGACCGCGCCGAGCAGCGGGTGGTCGGCGCGGGCCAGGCCGGCCGCGGACACGTCGCCGACCGGCGCGGCCGGGGCCGCGGGCCAGAACCGTTCGCGCTGGAACGCGTACCCGGGCAGGTCGGTCCGCTGCGGCTGGAGGCCGGCGAAGGTCTCGGCCCAGTCGACCTCGACCCCGGCCGCCCACAGCCGCCCGGCCCCGGCCAGCGCGGCCCGGACCTCGTCCTCGTCCCGGCCCAGCGGCGCGACGGCGACCGGGCGCCCGGCCACGATCTCGGTGATCGCCCCGGACAGCGCCGCCCGCGGGCCGACCTCGGCCAGGGCGTCCATCCCGGCGTCGAGCAGGGTGGCCACGCCGTCGGCGAACCGGACCGCCTCGCGCACCTGGCGCACCCAGTAGTCGGGTTCGGTCAGCTGCTCGGCGAGCCGGCCGGTCACGTTCGAGACCACCGGCAGGGTCGGCGGCGCGTAGTGCAGACTCCGCGCGACCGCGCCGAATTCTTCGAGCATCGGCTCCATCAGGGCCGAGTGGAACGCTCGGCTGACCCGCAGCCGGCTGGTCTTGCCCGGCCATGCGTCGGCGATCGCGAGCACCTCGGCCTCCTCGCCGGAGACGACGACCGTGTCCGGCCCGTTGACCGCCGCGATCGACACGCCCGCGGTGAGCACCGCGCGCACGGCCGCTTCCGTCCCGGCCAGCGCGACCATCGCCCCGCCCTCGGGCAGCGCGCCCATCAGCCGGGCCCGGGCCGCGACCAGGCGGCAGGCGTCCGGCAGCGACCAGACCCCGGCCAGGTAGGCGGCGGCCAGTTCGCCGACCGAGTGGCCGACCAGCATCTGCGGGCGCACGCCCCAGGACTCCAGCAGCCGGTACTGGGCGACCTCGAAGGCGAACAGGCCGGGCTGGGCGTACTCGGTCCGGTGCACCCGCTCGTCGTCCAGCGCCTCGCGCACGCCCGGGCCGAACTCGCCGAGCACCTCGTCGAACGCCTTGCCGAAGACCGGGAACCGGGCGGCCAGGGCCCGGCCCATCCCGGGCCGCTGCGCGCCCTGGCCGGAGAAGACGACCCCGACCCGGCGGCCGGCCGCGGCCCGGCCGCGGACCGGCGCGGCAGCGAGCAGGTCGGCGGTCGAGCCGCCGACCAGGACGGCGCGTTCGGCCAGCCGGGAGCGGGTGGTGGCCAGGGCCCAGCCGACGTCGACCGGGTCCGCGTCGAGTCCGGCCAGGCGGGCCAGGTTCGCGGTGAGGGCGGCGGGGTCGGCGCCGGAGACGATCCACGGCACCGGCACGTCCGCCGGGCGGTCCGGGAGCAGCTCGGACCCGGGTTCTGCGTCGGCCGCCGACTCAGGAGCCTGTTCCACGATCACGTGCGCGTTGGTGCCGCTGATCCCGAACGCGGACACCGCGGCCCGGCGCGGGCGGCCGGTCTGCGGCCAGGCCCGGTGCTCGGTGGCCAGCTCGACCGGGCCGGCCGACCAGTCCACCCGGGTGGTGCGCGGCTCGGCGTGCAGGGTGCGCGGGATCTCGCCGTGGTTCAGCGCCTCGATCATCTTGAGCACTCCGGCCACGCCCGCGGCGGCCTGGGTGTGCCCGATGTTGGACTTGACCGACCCGAGGTACACCGGTTCGGCGCGCTCGCCGCCGTATCCGGCCAGCAGGGCCTGGGCCTCGATCGGGTCGCCGAGCGCGGTGCCGGTGCCGTGCGCCTCGACCACGTCCACGTCCGCGGCCCGCAGCCCGGCGTCGGCCAGCGCGCGGGCGATCACCCGGCGCTGGGAGGGGCCGTTGGGCGCGGTCAGGCCGTTGGAGGCGCCGTCGGAGTTGACCGCGCTGCCGCGGATCACGGCCAGCACCCGGTGTCCGTTGCGCTGGGCGTCGGACAGGCGTTCGACCACCAGGATCCCGGCGCCCTCGCCCCAGCCGGTGCCGTCCGCGCCCTCGGCGAAGGCTTTGCACCGGCCGTCCGAGGCGAGCCCGCCCTGCCGGGCGAACTCGATGAACGCGCCCGGCGTGGCCATCACGGTGACCCCGCCGACCAGGGCGAGCGAGCACTCCCCGGCCCGCAGCGCGCGCGAGGCCAGGTGCAGGGCGACCAGCGAGGACGAGCACGCGGTGTCCACCGACACGGCCGGGCCCTCCAGGCCCAGCGCGTAGGAGATCCGGCCGGAGAGCACCGAGGCGATGTTCCCGGTGGCCACGTGGCCTTCCGTGTCGGCCCCGGCGGTCGCGCCGAGCAGCATCGGGTAGTCCTGGCCGTTGGTGCCCAGGTAGACCGCGGTGTCCGAGCCGCGCAGCCGGGAGACGTCCAGGCCCGCGTGTTCCAGCGCCTGGTAGCAGCATTCCAGGGCCAGGCGCTGCTGCGGGTCCATCGCGAAGGCCTCGCGCGGGGAGATGCCGAAGAACCCGGGGTCGAACCCGGCCGCGTCGTCCAGGAACCCGCCGACCGGCAGCGGGCCGTGCGCGGCGAACGCGGCCAGGTCCCAGCCGCGGTCCTGCGGGAACCGGGCCATCGCGTCCACGCCGCCGGCCACCAGGTCCCACAGATCGGCCGAGGAGTCCACCCCGCCGGGGAACCGGCAGGCCGTGCCGACCACGGCGATCGGCTCCCGGGCCAGGGCCCGGGCCTCGTCCAGCCGGCGGCGGGTGTCCTGGAGCTCCGCGGTGACCTTCCTGAGGTAGTCGAGCATCTTGTCGTCGGTCATCAGATCCTCCTCGGGCGCGCGGGCCGGCCGGGCCGGATGGGAGCAGTCGTCTCAGCCACCGGTCACAGCCCCAGCTGCTTGTCGATGAAGTCGTAGAGCTCGTCCGCCCCGGCGCCGGCCAGGGCCGCCGCCTCGGTCCGGGCTCCGGCCTCCGCGGCCCGGGACAGCACCCCGCGCAACTGGTCGACGAGCTGTTCGCGCTCGCCGGAGTCGGCGGGCAGGCCGAGCAGGCCGGTCTCGATCCGGTCGATGTCCTCGGCCAGTTGGGCGAGCGGGTCGGCGGCGGCCGGGGCGATTTCCTCGCGCAGGTACGCGGTCAGCGCGGCGATCGTGGGGTGGTCGTAGATCAGGGTGGTCGGCAGGGCCAGCCCGGTGACCGCGGCCAGGGTGTTGCGGAACTCGACCGCGGTCAGCGAGTCGAAGCCCAGGTCGCGCAGCGGGGTCAGGTCGCCGACCTCGTCCCCGGCGCCGTGGCCGAGCACGCGGGCCACGTGGCCGCGGACCAGGGCGCGCAGGCGGCGGTCCTGTTCCTCGGCCGGCAGCCCGGCCAGTTCGGCCCGGGCCGCGGCGCCGCCCGCCTGCTCGCCGGCCGCCGAACCCCAGGCGTCGGTCGGCGCGAGGTTCTGCAGGTCGGGCAGGTCGCGCAGCAGCGGGGCCCGCTTCGGGTCGCCCAGGGCGGCGGCGATCTGGGCCCAGTCGAAGTCCGAGACGGTCAGTCCGGCCTCGCCGCCGGCCAGCGCCTGGCCCAGGACCAGCAGGGCCAGGTCGGGGTCCAGGGCCCGGGTCGGGCCGCTGCCGACCCGGTGCTGCACGGTCGCGTCCGCCTGGGCCATGCCGCCGCCGGCCCAGGCGCCCCAGGCCAAGCAGGTGCCGGCCAGGCCGCGCCCGCGCCGGTGCTCGGCCAGCGCGTCGAGGTACGCGTTGGCCGCCGCGTAGTTGCCCTGCCCGCCGCCGCCGAAGGTCGCGGCCGCGGAGGAGAACAGGACGAACGCCGACAGGTCCAGGTCCGCGGTCAGCGCGTCCAGGTGGGCCGCGCCGCCGGCCTTCGCGGCCAGCACGGTGCCCAGGCGGGCCGGGCTCATCCGGTCGAGCACGCCGTCGTCCAGGACGCCCGCGGTGTGCAGGACCCCGGTCAGGGCCGGGCCGTCGGCGGCGATCCAGCGCAGGACCCCGGCCACGTCGTCCCGCACGGCCACGTCGCCGCTCAGTACCGCGACGGACGTTCCGGCCTCGGCCAGGCGCGCGGCCACGCCGGGAGTGGTGGGGGCGTTCGGCCCGGAGCGGCTCCACAGCACGACGCGGGCGGTGCCGCGCTCGGCCAGCCAGCCTCCGACATGTCCGCCGATCGCGCCCGTGCCGCCGGTCACCAACACAGTGCCCTGCGAGAAGGCTTCCATCACAGCGGTCTGAGGTGCGCCGACCGGCCTGGGTGCCCGGACCAGGCGCCGGCCGAGGATCCCGGCGGCGCGGATGGCCACCTGGTCCTCGCCGCAGCCGCCGAGCACTCCGGCCAGGCGCGCTCCGGCCCGCGGGTCCAGCGTCGCGGGCACGTCGATCAGCCCGCCCCAGCGGTCCGGGTACTCGATGCTCGCGACCCGGCCGATGCCGAGAACCTGTGCCTGCACCGGGCGGGAGAGAATGTCCTGCGCGCCGACCGACACAGCGCCCTGCGTCACCATCCACAGCTTCGCGCCGACGCCCGCGTCGCCGAGGGCTTGCAGCAGGCCGACGGATCCGGCCAGGCCGGTCGGCACGTATGGCTGGTCCGGGAGCGGTTCCTCCTCGGCGGCCAGCAGGGACAACACCCCGGCCGGGGCGCCGTCCGTCCCGTCCAGGGCCTCGCCGATCCGGGCCGCCAGCGCCTCCCGGGAGGTGTCGGCGGCGCCCACCGCGGCCACCGCGGCCTTCGCGCCCTGGGCGCTGAGCGCCTGCACGCAGTCGGCGGCCAGGTCGAGCCCGGCCGGGCCGGTGACCACGAGCCAGGTCCCGGCCAGGCCGGCCGGTTCCGGCTCGGCCACCGGCACCCAGGAGATCCGGTAGCGCACGTCCGCGGCCCGCGACTCCTCCCGGTCCCGCTGCCGCCAGGACGCGAGCACCGGAAGCACCTCGCTGAACGGGCGCCGGGCGTCCACGTCCAGCGCGCCGGCCAGGCCGTCCACGTCGCCGCCTTCGACCGCGGCCCAGAACAGCGCCTCGGCCTCGGTGCCGCTGCCGGCCGGCGGCCGCCCGGCGGCCGGGGCCATCGAGCCCTGCGGCCAGTAGTGCTGGTACTGGAAGGCGTAGGTGGGCAGGTCGATCCGCCGCCCGGGCTCCAGGACGGCCGCCCAGTCGACGTGTACTCCGTGCACGTGCGCCTTGGCCAGGCCGGTCAGCACGGCGTCGGCGGCCGGGAGGGCCGGGCTGAGCAGCGGGAGGAACGCCGCGTCGGCGGTGAGCACGCCCGCGCCCATCCCGGACAGGGTCGAGTCCGGGCCGATCTCCAGGAAGGTGGTCACGCCCAGGTCCGCCATGGCCGAGACCGCGTCGGCGAACCGGACCGGGCCGCGGGCCTGGGCCGGCCAGTAGCCGGCGTCCGGGGCCGAGACGGCCCGGCCGGTCAGGGCGCCGACCCAGACCGCGGTCGGCGATGCGTAAGTAAGGCCGTCGGCGACGCGGCCGAGTTCGTCCATCGCCGGGTCCATCCGGGCCGAGTGGAACGCGTGGCTCACCCGCAGGCGGCGCACCCGGCGGCCGCGGTCCTTCCAGTTCGCGAGCAGGGCGTCGACGCCGTCCTGCTCGCCGGAGACGACCACCGAGGACGGGCCGTTCACCGCCGCGAGGGACACGCCCTCGATCTCATCCAGCGCGGGCAGGATCTCGGCCTCGGTGGCCTCGATGGCGCCCATGGCTCCGCCGACCGGCAGGTCCTGCATCAGCCGGGCCCGGTTCGCGACCAGGCGGCAGGCGTCTTCCAGGCTGAGCACGCCCGCGGCGTGCGCGGCCGCGATCTCGCCGACCGAGTGCCCGGCCACCACGTCCGGGGTGATCCCGGCGGCGGCCAGCAGGGCGACCAGGCCCACTTCGACGGCGAACAGGCCGGTCTGGGCGTAGAGGGTCTGGTCGGCCTGGCAGCCGCCCTCGTCGGTGGGCGCGTCCTCGCCGAGGACGAGGGCGCGGACCGGCCGGCCGAGTTCGGCCTCGATCAGGCCGACCGCCCGGTCGAACGCGGCCGCGAACACCGGGGACGCCGCGTACAGGTCGCGTCCCATGCCGGCGCGCTGGGCGCCCTGCCCGGCGAACAGGAACCCGATCCGGCCTTCCCGGCCGGCCGGGACCGTGCCCGAGATCAGGCCGGGCGCGGCGGTCTCGCCGGCGGCGAGCGCGGCGAGGCCGGAGTGCAGGTCGCCGGCGTCGGCGCCGAGGATGACCGTGCGGTGTTCGAACACTGAGCGGGTGGTCGCGAGCGACCAGGCGACGTCGGCCGGGTCCAGGTCGGTGCGGGAGCGGGCCAGGGCCGCCAGGCGGCCGGCCTGGGCGGCCAGGGCGGCCTTGGTGTGGCCGGAGACGAGCCAGGCCGGGCGGGCGCCGAGGAGCACCCGGGCCGCCTGGTCGGGCGTCGCGGCGGAGTCGGCGGCGTCGTCCGGGGCGTCGCGGGCCTCGCGGCGGGCGTCCGGGCCGGGCGCGGGGGCCTCCTCGATGATCACGTGGGCGTTGGTGCCGCTGATCCCGAAGGCCGAGACTCCGGCCCGGCGCGGGGTGTCGGTCGCGGGCCACGGCGCCGGCTGGGCGAGCAGCCGGACCTGGCCGGCGCTCCAGTCCACGTGCGGCGACGGTTCCTGCGCGTGCAGGGACTCGGGGAGCAGGCCGTTGTGCAGGGAAAGCACCATCTTGATCACACCGGCCGCACCGGCCGCGGCCTGGGTGTGCGCGATGTTCGACTTCACCGACCCGAGCCAGAGCGGGCGGCCCTCGGGCCGGTCCTGGCCGTAGGTCGCGAGCAGCGCCTGGGCTTCGATCGGGTCGCCCAGGACCGTGCCGGTGCCGTGGGCTTCGACCACGTCCACGTCCGCCGACGCCAGCCGCGCGCTGGCCAGCGCCGCCCGGATCACCCGCTGCTGCGCGGGGCCGTTCGGGGCCGACAGGCCGTTGGAGGCCCCGTCCTGGTTGACCGCGCTGCCGCGGACGACCGCGAGGACCTGGTGCCCGTTCTTCCGGGCCTGCGACAGGCGTTCGACCACCAGGACGGCGGCGCCCTCGCCCCAGCCGGTCCCGTTCGCCCCGGCGCCGAAGGACTTGCACCGGCCGTCCGAGGCCAGGCCCTGCTGGAGGGCGAACCCGACGAACGATCCGGGCGTGGCCATCACGGTCACCCCGCCGGCGAGCGCCAGCGTGCACTCCCCCGACCGCAGCGCCTGGATCGCCAGGTGCAGTGCCACCAGCGAGGACGAGCACGCCGTGTCCACGGTGACGGCCGGGCCTTCCAGGCCCAGCACATACGACACCCGGCCGGAGATCACGCTCGCCGCGGTGCCGGTGAGCAGGTAGCCCTCCGAGCCGCTGCCTTCCAGGCCGGTGCCGTAGCCGAGGAAGCTGCCGCCGGCGAACACGCCGGTCCGGCTGCCGCGCAGCGACCGCGGCTCGATCCCGGCCCGTTCCAGCGCCTCCCAGGAGGTTTCCAAGAGCAATCGCTGCTGCGGGTCCATCGCCAGGGCCTCGCGCGGGCTGATCCCGAAGAACGCCGGGTCGAAGTCGCCCGCGTCGTGGATGAACCCGCCCTGGGCCGCGGACGAGGTGACCCCGTCCAGGCCGAGCGCGCCGAGCATCCGGATGTCCCAGCCGCGGTCCACCGGAAACCCGGTCACCGCGTCCGTCCCGGCGGCCAGCAGCTGCCAGAACTGCTCCGGGCCGCGCACCCCGCCGGGGAACCGGCAGCCCATCCCGACGATCGCGATCGGCTCGCTCAGCGCGGCGGTGAACCGCTTGTTCTGCCGGCGCAGCCGCTCGTTGTCGACCAGCGAGCCTCGCAGCGCCGCGACCAGGTCTTCCGTGTCCGATGCCATGGTGCGCTCCTGTTCAGTCGTGCCGGGGCGGGGTGCTGTGGGCGGTGGTCCGGGCGCGGGGCGTCACAGCAGGTCCTCGGATCCGGCCCGGTCCCGGGCGATCCGGAGCAGGTCGGCCACGTCCATGTCCTGGATGCTCACCGACTCCTCTCCCGGCTCCGGCGCACCGGACGGGGCCCCGGCCAGCTGCATGATCGACTCCAGCAGGCCGGCGGTGCGCAGCAGGCCGATCGGCACGGACGCCAGCACCCGGCGCAGCTCGGCCTCCTCGGTGTCCTCGACCGCGGCCTCGCCGAGCGACGGGAGCAGTTGCGCCTTCAGGTACCGGGCCAGCCCGGCCGGGGTCGGGTAGTCGAAGACCAGGGTGGCCGGCAGCCGCTGCGCGGTGGCCATGGACAAGCGGTTGCGCAGCTCGACCGCGGTCAGCGAGTCGAAGCCGAGGTCCTGGAAGGCCTGCCCGGCGCCGATGTCGTCGGCCGACTCGTGCCCGAGCACGGCGGCGACCTCGGCCCGGACCAGGTCGGTCAGGATCCGGTCCTGCTCGGCCGCGGGCTGCGCGGCCAGCTGGGTGATCAGCTCGCCCAGGGCCACCGGCTCGGGGCCCGCGGCGGCGGCCGGGGCCAGGTCGCGCAGGTCCGGCAGGTCGCGCAGCAGCGGGATCTGCCGCGGGTCGCCCATCGCGGCGGCGGCCAGGGCCCAGTCCACGTCCATCAGGCTCAGCACCGCGGCGGAGCCGTCCAAGGCCTGGCCCAGTGCCTGGACCGCGAGCAGCGGGTCCATCGCGCGCAGCGGGCCGCGGCCGACCCGGTGGCGCACGGTCGAGCCGGCCTGGGCCATCCCGCCGCCGGCCCACACGCCCCACTGCAGGGAGGTGGCGGCCAGGCCGCGGGCGCGCCGGTTCTCGGCCAGGGCGTCCAGGAAGGTGTTGGCCGCCGCGTAGTTGCCCTGCCCGCCGCCGCCGAAGGTGGCCGTCGCGGAGGAGAACAGGACGAACGCGGCCAGGTCCAGGTGCGCGGTCAGTTCGTCCAGGTGCACCGCGCCGCCGGCCTTCGGGGCCAGCACTCCGGCCAGCCGGGCCGGGGTCATCGTGTCGAGCATGCCGTCGTCGACCACGCCCGCGGTGTGCATCACGCCGGCCAGCGCCGGGCCGTGGCCGGTCATCCAGTCCAGTAGTCCGGCCGCGTCCGCGCGCCGGGCCACGTCGCCGGACAGCACCGTCACGCCGGTGCCCTGCTCGGCCAGCCGGGCCGCGTGCTCGGCCACACCGGCGGCGGCCGGGCCGGAGCGGCTGCACAGCGCCACGTGGGCGGTGCCCTGCTGGGCCAGCCAGTCGGCCACCTGGCCGCCGATCGCGCCGGTGCCGCCGGTGATCAGGACGCTGCCGCGGGCGAAGGCCCGGCCGACCGGGGTGCCGGCGAACCCGGCCGGGCCGGTCGCGCCGAGCGGGCGCGGGGCCCGGACCAGGCGGCGGCCCAGGATGCCGGTGGCGCGCACGGCCACCTGGTCCTCGCCGCAGCCGGCCAGCACCGCGGCCAGCCGGGCGGCGCAGCGTCCGTCGAAGACGGGCGGCAGGTCGATCAGGCCGCCCCAGCGGTCCGGGTGCTCCAGGCCGACCACCCGGCCGATGCCCCAGTTCTGGGCCTGGACCGGCGCGGTCAGGGTCTCCTGCGGGCCGGTGGCGACGGCGCCCTGGGTCAGCACCCACAGCGGCGCGAGCACCTCGGCGTCGCCGAGGGCCTGGACCAGGGCGACCGTCCCGGCCAGGCCGGCCGAGACCTCGGGCTGATCGGGCAGCGGCGTGGCGTCCAGGGCGAGCAGCGAGAGCACTCCGGTCACCGGCAGTGCGGCGCTGTCCGGGCCGGTCAGGGCCCGGGTGATCTGGGCGGCCAGGTCGGCGCGGGTCGCGTCGGCGGCGGCCGCGAGCGGCAGGATCGTGGTTCCGGCGCCGGTCAGCGCGCGGGAGTACTCCTCGGCGACGCTCTGCCCGGCCGGGCCGGTGACCAGCAGCCAGGTTCCGCCGGCCGGGGCCGGTTGCGGGTCGGCGACGGGCGTCCAGGCGATCCGGTAGCGCCAGCCGGCGACGGCCGACTCCTCCCGGTCCCGTTGCCGCCAGGAGGCCAGCATCGGCAGGACCTCGCTGAACGGGCGCTGTCCGTCCACCTCCAGGGCGCCGGCCAGTCCGGCCAGGTCGCCCTGCTCGACCGCGGCCCAGAACTGCGCCTCCGCGGCCGATCCGGCGCGGCCGGGGCCGCCGGTCTCGGCTGCGGTCGGCATGGTCGGCGGCGCGGCCCAGTAGCGCTTGCGGGAGAAGGCGTAGGTCGGCAGGTCGATCCGCCGGGCGCCGGGCAGGACGGCGGTCCAGTCCACGGCCGCGCCGCGCACGTGCGCACGGCCGAGGGCGGTCAGCACCGAGGTGGCGGCCGGGGTCTTGGCGCGCAGCATCGGGATGAAGTCGGCGGCCGGGCCCTGGGCCGGGTCGGTGCCGGGGGCCGGGTCGGTGTCGGCCAGGGCGGTCGAGCCCATCGCGGACAGGGTGCCGTCCGGGCCGATCTCGATGAAGACCGTGACGCCCTGGCCGGCCATCGTGGTGACCGCGTCGGCGAACCGGACGGCCTGGCGGGCCTGGGCGGCCCAGTAGCCGGGTTCCGGGGCGGTGACCGGCCCGCCGGTCAGGGCGCCGACCCAGGGCACCGACGGCGCGCGGTGTTCCAGTCCGGCGGCCACGGCGTCGAGTTCGGCCAGCACCGGGTCCATCCGGGCCGAGTGGAACGCGTGGCTCACCCGCAGCCGGCGGACCCGGCGGCCGCGTTCGCGCCACATCTGCACCAGGCCGTCGACCGCGGCCTCGTCGCCGGAGACGACGATCGACGTCGGCCCGTTGACCGCGGCCAGGGACACGCCGCTGACGTCTTCGAGGTCGAAGACGACTTCGGCTTCGCTGGCCGCGATCGCCGCCATCGCGCCGCCGACCGGCAGGCCCTGCATCAGCCGGGCCCGGGCCGCGACCAGCGCGCAGGCGTCCTCCAGACTCAGCACTCCGGCGGCGTAGGCGGCCGCGATCTCGCCGACCGAGTGCCCGGCCACCGCGTCCGGCACGATGCCGGCCGCGGCCAGGACCGCGACCAGGCCGACCTCGACCGCGAACAGGCCGGTCTGGGCGAACACGGTCTGGTCGGCCAGCACCGCGTTCAGGCCGTCGCCGGCCTCCGCGGCGCCGTCCGGGCCGGGCTGGTCCGGCTCGCCGAGCACGACGTCCCGGATGGCCAGGCCCAGCGCGGTCTCCAGCGCGTCGACCACCCGGTCGAAGGCGGCGGCGAACACCGGGCTGGCCGCGTACAGTTCGCGTCCCATGCCCGCGCGCTGGGCGCCCTGCCCGGCGAACAGGAAGCCGACCCGGGGGGCGCCGGCGGCCGGGGCCTGGCCGGTGAGCACGCCGGTGGACGAGTCGCCGGCGGCCAGGGCCGCGGCGGCGGCGAGCAGTTCGGAGCGGTCGGTGCCCAGGACCACGCCGCGGTGGTCGAACACGGACCGGGTGGTGGCCAGGGACCAGCTGACGTCGGCCGGGTCGGCCTGCTCGGCGGCGCGGACCAGGCCGGCCAGCCGGGCGGCCTGCGCGGCCAGGGCGTCGGCGGACCGGGCGGAGAGCAGCCAGGCCAGCGGGGCGCCGACCAGGACCCGCGGGCGGGCGCCCGGGTCGGTCGCGGGGGCGCCGGCCGGGGCCTGGTCCAGGGTGGCGGCAGGGGCGGCGGCCGGGGCTTCTTCGACGATGACGTGGGCGTTGGTGCCGCTGATGCCGAAGGCCGAGATGCCGGCCCGGCGCGGGCGTTCGCCCACCGGCCAGGGTGCCGGTTCGGTCAGCAGCCGGGCTTCGCCCATGGTCCAGTCCACGTGCGGGGACGCGTCGTCGGCGTGCAGGGTGCGCGGCAGTTCCTGGTTCTCCAGGGCCAGCACCATCTTGATCACGCCCGCGACTCCCGCGGCGGCGCCGGTGTGCGCGATGTTCGACTTCACCGAGCCCAGCAGCACCGGGCGGCCTTCCGGCCGGTCCTGGCCGTAGGTGGCCAGCAGGGCCTGGGCTTCGATCGGGTCGCCCAGGACCGTGCCGGTGCCGTGGGCTTCGACCGCGTCCACGTCGGCCGCGTGCAGGCGGGCGTTGGCCAGGGCGGCGCGGATGACGCGCTGCTGGGACGGGCCGTTCGGGGCGGTCAGGCCGTTGGAGGCGCCGTCCTGGTTGACCGCGCTGCCGCGGACGACCGCGAGGATCCGGTGCCCGTGCCGCTGTGCGTCGGAAACCCGTTCCAGCAAAAGGATCCCGGCGCCTTCGCCCCAGCCGGTGCCGTCGGCGGAGGCGCTGAAGGACTTGCAGCGCCCGTCCGAGGCCAGGCCGCCTTGGCGGGAGAACTCGGTGAACAGTCCGGGCGTGGCCATCACGGTCGCGCCGCCGGCCAGGGCGAGCGTGCACTCGCCGGAGCGCAGCGCCTGGCAGGCCAGGTGGATCGCGACCAGGGACGAGGAGCAGGCGGTGTCCACGGTCACCGCCGGGCCTTCGAGTCCGAGGGCGTAGGACACCCGGCCGGAGATGACGCTGCCGGCGCTGCCGGTGATGCCGTAGCCCTCCTGGCCGATGCCGTACCAGGTTCCGCCGTAGCCGCCGGCGAACACGCCGGTGGCGCTGCCGCGCAGGGTGGCCGGGTCGATCCCGGCCCGTTCCAGCGCTTCCCAGGAGGTCTCCAGCAGCAGGCGCTGCTGCGGGTCCATCGCGATCGCCTCGCGCGGGCTGATCCCGAAGAACGCCGGGTCGAAGGCGCCTGCGTCGTAGAGGAAACCGCCCTGCCGGGTGGTGGAGGCGGCGCCGTCGGCGTCCTCACTGGCGTAGACGGTGTCGGTGTCCCAGCCGCGGTCGGTCGGGAATCCGGCCACCGCGTCGGTGCCGGTGCGCAGCAGTTCCCAGAAGCGTCCCGGGGTGTCGGCGCCGCCGGGGAAGCGGCAGCCGATGCCGACGATCGCGATCGGCTCGTCCGAGGCCGCCGCCGCGATCGGCGACTCGGGCCGCGCGCCCTGGCCGGTTCCGGCCCGGCCCTGCTGCTGGAGCTCGGTGCGCAGGTGCGCGGCCAGGGCCGAGGGCACCGGGTAGTCGAAGATCAGGGTGACCGGGAGTTTCAGCCCGGTGACCGCGGCCAGCCGGTTGCGCAGTTCGACCGCGGTGAGCGAGTCGAACCCGACGTCCCGGAAGGCCCGGCCGGCCTCCATCGCCTCGGTCGGGCCGTGCCCGAGGACCGCGCCGGCGTGCGCGCGGACCAGGTCGGTCAGGGTGCGTTCGGCCTCGGCCACCGGCAGCGCGGCCAGTTGTGCCCGCAGCGCCGCCCCGGCCGCACCGCCGGTGGCCGCGGCCCGGTTCGAGCCGCCGGACAGGGTCCGCAGCAGAGCGGGGACCAGGGCGTTGGTGCCGGCCTGGGCCACCTGGGCGCGCAGCGCGGCGACGTTGAGCCGGGCCGGGACGAGCAGGGCGTCGCCGAGGGTCAGGGCGAGGTCGAGCAGGGCCAGGCCCTCCTCGGCCGGCATCGCGCCGATCCCGCCGCGGGTCATCCGCTCCCGGTCCCCGGCGCTCAGGTGCCCGGTCAGGCCGCTGGCGTCGGCCCACAGGCCCCAGGCCAGGGAGACCGCAGGCAGTCCGGCGGCCCGGCGGCGGGCGGCCAGGGCGTCCAGGAACGCGTTCCCGGCCGCGTAGTTGCCCTGCCCGGCGGCGCCGAAGGTGGCCGCCGCGGAGGAGAACAGGGCGAAGAAGTCCAGGTCCAGGCCGGTGGTGAGCCGGTGCAGGTGCCAGGCGGCGTCCGCCTTGGGCCGCATCACGGTCTCGGTCCGGGCGGCGGTCAGGGAGCTGATCACTCCGTCGTCCAGGACGCCCGCGGTGTGCACGACGCCGGTCAGCGGGCTCTCGGCCGGGATCCGGGCCAGCAGTCCGGCCAGGGCGGCCGGGTCGGCGGCGTCGCAGCCGGCGATCTGCACGCCGGTGCCGGCTTCGGCGATGCCCGCGGCCAAGCCGGCGGCTCCGGCGGCGAGGGCGCCGCGGCGGCTGGCCAGCAGCAGCCGGCCGGCCCGGCCGGTGTCGGCCAGGTGCCGGGCGACCAGTCCGGCCAGGGTGCCGGTGCCGCCGGTGATCAGCACGGTGCCGGCCGGGCGGGTGGGTACGGGCGCGGCGGGGGCGGCGGCCGGGCGGACCAGGCGGCGGCCGAGGCCGTGGCCGGAGCGGATCGCCAGTTCCGGTTCGCCCGAGCCGAGCGCGGCAGCGAGCACGCCGATCTGCGCGGCGATCAGGGCCGGGTCGGTGTCCTGTCCGCCGGGCGCCGCGGGTGCGGCGGGCAGGTCGGCCAGCACGATCCGGCCGGGGTTCTCGGACTGGGCCGAGCGGACCAGGCCCCACGCGGCGGCGGCGGACAGGTCGGGGACCGGGTCGCCGGGCCGGGTGGCCACGGCGCCGCGGCTGACGAGGACCAGCCGGGCCTCGTCCAGGACGTCCAGGGCGAGCCAGTGCTGGATCAGGCCGAGCACTTCGATCGTGGTGCGGCGGGCGGCTTCGGCCGCGTCCTCGTCGCCCTCGGCGCCGGGCTCGTCGGCGGCGGCGAGGTCGCCGATGCAGGCCAGGACCAGTTCCAGGGCGGGTCGGGCCTCGGCCGGCCGGTCGGCGGCCAGGGTTTCGGCCAGCGCGGTCAGGTCGGTGTGCGCGTCGACGTCGACTCCCGCGGCGACCAGCGAGCCGGTCAGGTCCAGCCGGTCCGGGCCGATCACGGCCCAGCGGCCGGCCGAGGCGGCGACCGGGACCGGGACGCGGACCCAGTCCACTCCGAACATCGCGTCGCGCAGGCGTCCGGCGCCGGTGCCCAGCCGCTCGGCCGGGACCGGGCGCAGGGTCACCGACTGCACCGACAGGACCGGGGTGCCGGTGGCGTCGGCCGCGGCCAGGGTGAGCCGGCCGTCGCCGGGCCTGGCGTCGGCCGGGCGGCCGAGCCGGACCCGCAGGGCCGCGGCCCCGGCGGTGTGCAGGGTCAGGCCGGTCCAGGCCGAGGGCAGCAGGAGTTCGGCCGGGCCGGCGGCCGGCCAGCCGTCGCCGCCGAGCGCGACCAGGTCCAGCACCGCGGCCAGCAGGGCCGGGTGCAGGCCGAACGCTGCGGCGCCGGAGGCGGTGGCCTCGGGCAGGGCGAGGTCGGCGAGCAGGTCGCCGCCGTCGCGCCAGGCCGCGCGCAGCGGGCCGTCCGCGGCGTCCTCGGCGCTGACCAGGGTGTGTGCGCCGGCCGGGGGCCAGGTGGCGAAGGCGCCGGCGAGGGTGTCGTCGGCCGGGCGGTCCGGGTCCAGCAGGCCCTTGGCGTAGCGGGTCCAGGGTTCGTCGGTCTGGGCCCGGCGGGCGAAGAGTTCGACGGTGCGCTGCCCGTCCTCGTCCGCGTCGCCGACGGCGGCCTGGACCTGGACCGGGGCGCCGGGCCCGACGGTCAGCGGCCCGGCCGCGGCCAGTTCGGCGATCCGCGGGCAGCCGACCTGGTAGCCGGCCACGGCGGCCAGTTCGGCCAGCACGGCCGCGGCGGCGGCCGGGTCGGCCAGCCAGGGCTGCTCGGCCAGGCTGAGCCGGCCGGTGACGACCAGGCCCTCGGCGTCGGCGAGTTCGACCGCGGCGCCGAGCAGCGGGTGGCCGACCGGGTCGAGTCCGGCCGAGCCGAGGTCGCCGAGCGCGGACACGGCCGACTGGTACCAGTAGCGTTCGTGCTGGAAGGCGTAGGTCGGCAGGGCGATCGTGCGGGCCGGCCGGAGCACCTTGGGCCAGGTCACGGTGACGCCGTGCGCGTGCACTTCGGCCAGGGCGGCCAGGACCCGGTCCGGGCCGCCGCCGTCGCGGCGCAGGGTGCCGGTGACCACGTGCGCCGGGTGGGCGGCGGCCTGGTCGGAGCCGTCGAGCGTGGCCTGGACCGCGGTGGTCAGGACCGGGTGGGCGGAGGTCTCGACGAAGACGGCGTATCCGGCGCTGCCGAGGACCTGGACGGCGTCGGCGAAGCGGACCGGCTGGCGCAGGCTGTTGTACCAGTAGTCGGCGTCGGCTTCGGGGCCTTCGAGGAAGGCGCCGGTCATGGCCGAGAGCATCGGGATCCGGCCGGGCTGCGGGGCGGTCGGGGCGAGCAGGGCGAGGATCTCCTCGCGCAGCTGTTCGACCTGCGGGCCGTGCGAGGCGTAGTCGACCGGGAGTCGCCGGGCCCTGATGCCGGCGGCCTCGCATTCGGCGGCGAGGGCGTCCAGGGCGTCCGGGTCGCCGGAGACGACGGTCGCACCGGGGCCGTTGACCGCGGCGATGTCGATCCGGCCGGGGTAGGGGGCGAGCCGGGCGGTGACCGCGTCGGCGGATTCGGCCAGCGACAGCATGCCGCCGCGGCCGGACAGCGCGGTCAGTGCGCGGCTGCGCAGCGCCACGATCCGGGCCGCGTCCTCGAGGCTGAGGATTCCGGCGACGACCGCGGCGGCGATCTCGCCCTGGGAGTGGCCGAGCACGGCGTCCGGGTGGACCCCGGCGGCCTGCCAGAGCGCGGCCAGGGAGACCATGACCGCCCAGAGCGCGGGTTGGACGACGTCGACCCGGTCCAGGCCCGGGGCGCCGTCGCGTTCGTGCAGCACGTCGTCCAGGGACCAGTCCACGAAGGCGGACAGGGCCTGGCCGCACTCGGCCAGCCGGGCGGCGAAGACCGGCGAGGAGGCGGCCAGTTCCCGGCCCATGCCGGCCCACTGCGAACCCTGGCCGGGGAAGACGAACACCACCCGGCCGCCCCCGCCGCCGACCGGGACGGTTCCGGTCACGGCCGCGGCGGCCGGCTCGCCGGTCGCGACGGCGGCCAGCCCGGCCAGCAGGTCGGTCCGGGTCCGGCCGAGCACCACGGCCCGGTGGTCGAACACGGTGCGGGTGGTGGCCAGGGACCAGCCGATCTCGGCCGGGTCGGCAACTGCGGCGGCCTGGTCGGTCTGCACGAACTCGGCCAGGCGGGCGGCCTGGTCGGCCAGGCCCGCGGCGGTGCGGCCGGACACCAGCCAGGCCGTGCCCTCGGTCAGCACCGATGGTTCGGCCGGGGCGGCGGGCCGGGCGGCCGGGGCGGGGGCCTCCTCGATGATCACGTGGGCGTTGGTGCCGCTGATCCCGAAGGAGGAGATCCCGGCCCGCCGGACCCGGTCGGCGGCCGGCCACGGCCGGGCCTCGGCCAGCAGCCGGACCTCGCCGGCCGACCAGTCGATGTCAACCGCCGGGTCGTCCGCGTGCAGGCTGCGCGGCAGTTCCTGGTGCTGGAGGGCGAGCACCATCTTCATCACGCCGGCCGCGCCGGCCGCGCTCTGGGTGTGGCCGAGGTTGGATTTGACCGAGCCGAGCCAGAGCGGCTGCGGGCCGTTCTCGTCCTCGGGCCGGTCCTGGCCGTAGGTGGCCAGGAGGGCTTGGGCTTCGATCGGGTCGCCGAGGGTGGTGCCGGTGCCGTGGGCTTCGACGACGTCGATGTCCGCGGCGGTGAGCTTGGCGTTGGCCAGGGCGGCGCGGATGACGCGCTGCTGGGACGGGCCGTTCGGGGCGGTCAGGCCGTTGGAGGCGCCGTCCTGGTTCACCGCGCTGCCGCGGACGACCGCGAGCACCGGGTGGCCGTTGCGGCGGGCGTCGGAGAGGCGTTCGAGCAGGATCATTCCGGCGCCCTCGGCCATGCCCATGCCGTCGGCGGAGGCCGAGAACGCCTTGCAGCGGCCGTCTTCGGCCAGTCCGCGCTGCCGGGAGAAGCCGACCAGCGCTCCGGGCGTGGCCATGATGGTGACGCCGCCGGCCAGGGCGAGCGAGCACTCCCCCGAGCGCAGTGCCTGCGCGGCCAGGTGCAGGGCGACCAGGGCCGAGGAGCAGGCCGTGTCGACTGTGACGGCCGGGCCTTCCAGGCCGAGGGTGTAGGAGATCCGGCCGGAGATGATGCTGGTGGAGGCGCCGGTCATCAGGTGGCCTTCGGAGCCGCCCCCGCCGCCGGCGCCGTAGCCCCAGGACGAGCCGCCGGCGAACACGCCGGTGGCCGAGCCGCGCAGCGCGGCCGGGTCGATCCCGGCCCGTTCCAGGGTCTCCCAGGAGATCTCCAGCAGCAGTCGCTGCTGCGGGTCCATCGCCTGGGCCTCGCGCGGGCTGATGCCGAAGAAGCCGGGGTCGAACTCGGCCGCGTCGTGCACGAAGCCGCCGGAGCGGGCGTAGGACGTGCCGGCCTTGTCCGGGTCCGGGTCGTAGAGGGCTTCGAGGTTCCAGCCGCGGTCGTCCGGCAGCCCGGTGATCGCGTCCCGGCCGGCGGCGACCAGGTCCCACAGCGCCTCGGGGTCGTGCACGGCGCCGGGGAAGCGGCAGCCCATGGCGACGATGGCGATCGGCTCCCCGGTCGCCGCCGGGCCGGCCGCGGGGCCGGAGGCGTCCTTGACCAGGACGCCGAGCAGTTCGGCGGCCAGGTGTCCGGCCAGGGCGGCCGTGGTCGGGTAGTCGAAGACCAGGGTGGCCGGCAGGCGCAGGCCGGTGGCCTCGTTCAGCCGGTTGCGCAGGTCGACCGCGGTCAGCGAGTCGAAGCCGAGGTCGCTGAACGCCCGGCCGGGTTCGATCGCGTCCGGGGAGGCGTGACCGAGGACGGCCGCGACGTGCGTGCGGACCAGCTGGATCAGCATCCGGTCGCGTTCGGCGGCCGGGACGCGGGAGAGCTGCTGGCGCAGCGCGCTGGATCCGGCCCCGGCGTTGACCGCGGCGGTCACGCCGGTGCGGATCGGCCCGGCCAGGCCGTGCAGCAGCGGCGGCAGCGCGGCGGCGCGGGCGGCGGCGGCGCGCAGCCCGGCCACGTCGAGCCGGAACGGCACCAGCAGCGCGTCATCCCGGGCGACGGCCAGGTCGAACACGGCCAGGCCCTCCTCGGCGCCGAGTTCGGCGGTGCCGCTGCCGGTGGCCCGGTTCAGCAGGCCCTGGCTCAGGTTCCGGCCGATCCCGGCCCCGGCCACCCAGGCGCCCCAGGCCAGGGACAGGCCGGGCAGTCCGGCCGCGCGGCGGTGCGCGGCCAGGCCGTCCAGGAACGCGTTGCCGGCCGCGTAGTTGCCCTGCCCGCCGCCGCCGAAGGTGGCCGCGGCGGAGGAGTACATGACGAACAGGTCCAGGCCGAGGTCCGCGGTCAGCTCGTGCAGGATCCAGGCGGCGTCGGTCTTGGGCCGCATCACCGCGTCGACCTGGTCGGCGGTCAGGGAGCCGATCACGCCGTCGTCGACGATGCCCGCGGTGTGCACGATCCCGGTCAGCGGGTACTGCTTCGGCAGGGCGCGCAGCAGGCCGCAGACGGCGGCGCGGTCGGTGACGTCGGCGGCGGCGACGTGCACGTCGGCCCCGGCTTCGGCCATGCCCGCGGCGGCCGCGGCGGCGCCGGGTGCGCCCGGGCCGGAGCGGCTGGCCAGGAGCAGGTGCCGGGCCCGGCCGGTCGCGGCCAGGTGCCGGCCGGTCAGGGCGGCCAGGGTGCCGGTGCCGCCGGTGATCAGGACCGCGCCGGGGGTCCGCGTGGCGGCGGCGGTGTCGGTCGGGTCGGTGTCGGCGGCCGGGTTGACCAGGCCGGCCGGGCGGACCAGGCGGCGGCCGTAGACGCGCCGGCCGCGGACGAGCAGTTCCGGTTCCGTAGAGCCGAGCGCGCCGGTCAGGATGACCACCGGGTTCGCGGGCGGCGCCTGCTCGCCGTCGGCGGCCGCGCTGTCGTCGGAGCTCTGGTCTGCGGTGTCGTCGGCGCTGTGCTCGGTCGGCAGGTCGACCAGGATCAGGCGGCCGGGGTTCTCCGACTGGGCCGAGCGCAGCAGGCCCCAGACCGCGGAGGCGGCC
This sequence comes from Actinocrinis sp., assembly GCA_035943635.1. Lineage (GTDB taxonomy): Bacteria > Actinomycetota > Actinomycetes > Streptomycetales > Catenulisporaceae > DASZBX01. The sequence goes on from DASZBX010000134.1 coordinate 68,389, forward strand.
ACGTCGGGCACGTTCGCGCCGGGCTCGGCCGCGACCGCGCCACGGGTGACGATGACCATGCGGGTGTCGGCCAGAGATTCCAGGGACAGCCACTGCTGGAGCAGGGCGAGGACCTCGTTGGTCAGGCGCCGGGCGGCCCGGCCGTGGTCGACGGCCTCGCCCCCGGCCAGGTCGGCGCTGCTGACGGCGACCAGCAGCAGGTCCGGGATCGGGTCGGCGGCTGCGGCCAGCGCGGCCAGGTCCGGGTAGGCGCCCGGTTCCAGTCCGGCCGCGGCCAGGCCCTCGGCCAGGGCGAACGGGTCGGTGCCGACGACGGCGCAGCGGACGGCCGCGGCGGCCGGTTTGCCGCTCGGGACCGGGACCCAGTCGACTGCGAACAGGGCGTCGCGCAGGGCGTGGCCGGCGTTGCCGGGCGCCGCGGCCACCGGGCGCAGCACGAGCGAGCCGACCGAGACGACCGGGGTTCCGGCGCCGTCGACCGCGAGCAGCGAGACCGCGCCGTTCGGGTCCTGACGCAGCCGGGCCCGCAGCGTCGTCGCGCCCGCGGCGTAGAGGGAGACGTCCGACCACACGAACGGCATCCGCGGTCCGGTCTCGGCCGTGGAGGTCAGCCAGGTGGCCTGGAGTGCGCCGTCGAGCACGGCCGGGTGCAGGCCGAAGTGGGCGGCGTTGGTCTCGGCCTGGTCGGGCAGGGCGACTTCGGCGAACAGGTCGTCGCCGCGCCGCCAGGCGGCGGTCAGGCCGCGGAAGGCCGGGCCGAAGTCCTGTCCGGCGGCGGCCAGGGCCTCGTAGAGTCCGTCCACGGCGAGCGCGGCGGCGCCGTCCGGCGGCCAGACCTCGAAGTCGGTCGTGTCCTGGTCGGCGCCGGACTGCGCCGGGCCGACCCGGCCGGCCGCATGCCGGGTCCAGGGGGCCGCGGCGTCCTGCGGGCGGGCGAAGATCTCCAGGTCGCGCAGGCCGTCCTGGTCCGGGCCGCCGACGGTGACCTGGACCTGGATCTCCTCCCCGGGGAGCAGGACCAGCGGCGCGGCCAGGGTCAGTTCGTCGATCCGGGTGCAGCCGACCAGGTGCCCGGCCACCACGGCCAGTTCGACGTAGCCGGTCCCGGGGAAGAACGCCGTGCCGCCCAGGACGTGGTCGCCGAGCCAGGGCTGGGTGCGCACGGACAGGCGGCCGGTGATGACCAGGCCGTCGCCGTCGGCCAGCTCGATCGAGGCGCCGAGCAGCGGGTGGCCGACCGCGGTGAGTCCGGCCGAGCGCAGGTCCCCGGCTCCGGCGGCCTGCGGCAGCGGCCAGTACCGCTGGTGCTGGAAGGCGTAGGTGGGCAGGTCGATCCGCCGGCCGCCGGCCAGGACGCCGGGCCAGTCGACGCCGACGCCGCGCACGTGCGCCTCGGCCAGGGAGGCGAGCATCCTGGCCGCCCCGCCGTCGTCCCGGCGCAGGGTTCCGGCGATGACGGGGGCCGCGCCGGAGCGGGCCTCGGCGCCGGTGCCGGCCAGGTCTTCCAGGATCGCGCCGACCGCGGCGGTCAGCACCGGGTGGGCCGAGACCTCGAGGAAGACCCCGTATCCGCCCTGGCGCAGGACCTTGACGGCTCGGTCGAACCGGACCGGGTTGCGCAGGCTGGCGTACCAGTATTCGGCGTCGGCCTCGGGTCCGGCCAGGTGTTCGCCGGTCATCGCGGAGACCATCGGCAGGGTGGCCGGGCGGGGGCTGATTCCGGCCAGCAGGCGCAGGACCTCCTCGCGGATCTGGTCGACCTGCGGGCCGTGCGAGGCGTAGTCCACCGGCAGGATCCTGGCCCGGACGCCGTCGGCCTCGCAGGCGGCGAGCAGGTCGGCCAGGGTGTCCGGGTCGCCGGAGACGACGGTGGCGTCCGGGCCGTTGACCACCGCGATCGCGACCAGGTCGGTGCGGTCGGCGATCCGGGCCTGGACCAGGTCGGCCGGTTCGGCGATGGAGAGCATGCCGCCGAGGCCGGACAGCGCGATCAGGGCTTGGCTGCGCAGGGCGACGACCTTCGCGGCGTCGTCCAGGGTGAGGATCCCGGCGACGACTGCCGCCGCGATCTCACCTTGGGAGTGGCCGACCACGGCGTCCGGCTGCACTCCGGCGGCCTGCCACACCGCGGCCAGGGACACCATCACAGCCCAGAGCACCGGCTGCACGACGTCGACCCGGTCGAACCCCGGAGCGCCATCAGCACCGGCCAGGACTTCGGTCAAAGACCAGTCCGCGTAAGGAGAAAGCGCCTGTTCGCACTCGGTCAGGCGAGCGGCGAAGACCGGCGAGGAGGCGGCCAGTTCCCGGCCCATGCCGACCCACTGCGAGCCCTGGCCGGGGAAGACGAACACGGTCGGGTCGGGGGTGGCGGCCGCGCCGGTGACCAGCCCGGCCGCCGGGTGCCCGGCGGCGATCGCGGACAGGCCGCCGAGCAGATCATCCCGGTCGGCGCCGAGGACGACGGCGCGGTGTTCGAACGCGGTCCGGGTCGCGGCCAGCGACCAGGCCACGTCGGCCGGGCTCAGCTCGGGGTCGGCGCCGATCCGGGCGAGCAGCTTCTCGGCCTGCGCGGCCAGTCCGGCCGGGGTCTGGGCCGAGACGAGCCACGCGGTGGTCGGTGCATCGGCCGGATCCGTTGCGGGCGAAGGGGATCCGGTGTGCCGCGCGATCACGGCGGGACCGGCGGGCGCGGCCTGCGCGCGGGCCGCGGGGGCGGCCGGGGGGTCCTGGAGGATCAGGTGGGCGTTGGTGCCGCTGATGCCGAAGGAGGAGATGCCGGCCCGGCGCGGGCGGCCGGTCGGCTGCCACGGGACCGGTTCGGTCAGGAGCCGGACGTCGCCCATGGTCCAGTCGATGTGCGTGGACGGTTCGTCGGCGTGCAGGGTGACCGGCAGTTGGTTGTTCTGCAGGGCCAGCACCATCTTCATGACTCCGGCGACACCGGCGGCCTGCTGGGCGTGGCCGATGTTGGACTTGACCGAGCCGAGCCAGAGCGGGCGGCCTTCCGCGCGGTCCTGGCCGTAGGTGGCGAGGATGGCCTGGGCTTCGATCGGGTCGCCGAGGGTGGTGCCGGTGCCGTGGGCTTCGACCGCGTCCACGTCGGCGGCGGTCAGGCCCGCGCTGGCCAGGGCGGCGCGGATGACGCGCTGCTGGGACGGGCCGTTCGGGGCGGTCAGGCCGTTGGAGGCGCCGTCCTGGTTGATCGCGCTGCCGGCGATGACGGCGAGCACCGGGTGGCCGTTGCGCCGGGCGTCGGAGAGGCGTTCGAGCACGACCATGCCCGAGCCTTCGCCCAGGCCCATGCCGTCGGCGCCGGCGGCGAAGGCCTTGGACCGGCCGTCGGCGGCCAGCGCGCCCTGCTGGGAGAAGCTGAGGAACTCGGCCGGATCGACCATGATCATCACGCCGCCGGCCAGGGCGAGCGAGCACTCCCCGGTGCGCAGCGCGGCCGCGGCCAGATGCAGGGCGACCAGGGACGAGGAGCAGGCCGTGTCGATCGTGACCGCCGGGCCTTCCAGCCCGAGGGTGTAGGAGACCCGGCCGGAGATGACGCTGGTGATGTTGCCGGTCAGCAGGTGCCCTTCGGCGCCGTCGCCGGTGACGCCGAGCGCGGTGTATCCGGAGGCGGCGGCGCCGACGTAGACGCCGGTCATCGTGCCGCGCAGGGCGGCCGGGTCGATCCCGGCGTGCTCCAGCGCCTCCCAGGAGGTTTCCAGCAGCAGCCGCTGCTGCGGGTCCATCGCCAGGGCCTCGCGCGGGCTGATCCGGAAGAACGCCGGGTCGAACTCGCCGGCCGCCTGGACGAATCCGCCCTCGTTCGCGTAGGACGTGCCGAGGTTCTCCGGGTCCGGATGGTAGAGGGCCGCGGTGTCCCAGCCGCGGTCGGCGGGGAAGCCGGAGATGGTGTCGGTGGCGTCGGTGAGCATCCGCCACAGGGCGTCCGGGGTGTCCACGCCGCCGGGGAACCGGCAGCCCATCCCGACGATGGCGATCGGGTCGCCGGTGACCATCGCGACCGCGCTCGGGGCGGCGGCCGCGGCGGCGCCGAGCAGCTGCTCGCCCAGGTGCCGGGCCAGGGCGCGCGGGGTCGGGTAGTCGAAGACCAGGGTGGTGGCCAGTCGCAGGCCGGTGGCCGCGTTCAGCCGGTTGCGCAGGTCGACCGCGGTCAGCGAGTCGAAACCCAGGTCGGTGAACGCCCGGTCCGGCTCGACCTGGTCCGCGGAGGCGTGCCCGAGCACGTTCGCGACCTGGCTGCGGACCAGCTGGGTGAGTACCCGGTCGCGTTCGGCGGCGGAGACCCGGGACAGTTGCTGGTGCAGCGCGCCGGAACCGGCGCCGGAGTTCACCGCGGAGGCGACGCCCGGGCGGATCGGGCCGGCCAGGGCGTGCAGCAGGGTCGGCACGGTCCCGCCGCGGGCGGCCGCGCCGCGCAGGGCCGGGACGTCCAGCCGGAACGGCACGAGCAGCGCCTCGTCCCGGGTCAGGGCCAGGTCGAGCAGGGTCAGGCCCTCCTCGGCGCCGAGTTCGGTCGCGCCGCCGCCGGTGGCCCGGTTCAGCAGGCCCTTGCTCAGGTGCCGGCCGATCCCGGCCCCGGCCACCCACGAACCCCAGGCCAGGGACAGGGCGGTCAGTCCGGCCGCGCGACGGTGCGCGGCCAGGGCGTCCAGGAACGCGTTGCCCGCGGTGTAGTTGCCCTGGCCGGGCCCGCCGAAGGTGGCCGCGGCCGAGGAGAACAGGACGAACAGGTCCAGGTCCAGGCCGGCGGTCAGCTGGTGCAGGATCCAGGCCGGGTCGGTCTTGGGGCGCATCACCGCGTCGATCCGGTCGGCGGTGAGCGAGCCGATCACGCCGTCGTCGACGATGCCCGCGGTGTGTACGACCCCGGTCAGCGGGTGGACCTCGGGGATGCGCGCGAGCAGTGCGGCGACGGTCAGGCGGTCGGCGACGTCGGCGGCGGTGATCTGGACGGCGGCGCCGGTCTCGGCGAGGTCGGCGGCCAGGGCGGCGGCTCCGGCGGCGGACGGGCCGGAGCGGCTGGCCAGGAGGAAGGCGCGGGCCCGGCCGGTGGCGGCGAGGTGGCGGGCGGTCAGGCCGGCCAGGGTGCCGGTGCCGCCGGTGATCAGGATTGTGCCGGGGACTCGGGTGGGAGTTTCGGGTGTGGCGGCTGCGGTGGCGGTGCCTGCTGCGGCGGCGTCGGGAGCATTCGTGGCGTCGATGGCGGCGGTGTCGGCTGCGGCGATGGCACCGGTGGCGTGCGTAGTAGCGATGGCGGCGGTCGGGTCCGTGGTCGGCGCCACGGCGGTCGGGCGGACCAGACGGCGGCCGTAGGCGCGCTGCTCGCGGATGGCCAGTTCCGGTTCGGCGGAGCCGAGCGCACCGGCCAGAACGCCGACCGCGATCGTGGACACCGCGGTCCGGCCGGAGACCCCGCTCGCCGGCACGCTGCCAGCAATTCCAGATGCACCATCCAGATCAGCCGTGCCGTTAGCGGCGGCACTCTCATCAGCGGTCGCCGTGGTCGAGGCGGCGGCGATGGAGCCATCGTCGGCGGGCAGGTCGACCAGGACGAAGCGGCCGGGGTTCTCCGACTGGGCCGAGCGCAGCAGGCCCCAGAGTGCGGACGCGCCGAGGTCGGTCACGTCCTCCCCCGGCAGGGCCGCGACCGCGCCGCGGGTGACGACGACCATTCGGCTGTCGAGCAGCGGCTCCAGGGCCAGCCAGTGCTGGGCGGCTTCGAGTGCCTCGGCCGCGAGCCGGCGGGCGGCCCGGGCCTGGTCGTCGTGGTCCGCGGCGGCGCTGCCGATCCCGAGCAGGACGACCTCGGGGACCGGGTCACCGGACTCGGCCGCGGCGGCGAGCGAGGCCAGGTCCGGGTAGACGGCGAGCTCGACCCCGGCCGCGGCCAGCCCGGCGGCCAGGTCGAGCCGGTCGGCGCCGACCACGCCCCAGCGGCCGACCGGGGCGGCGGAGACCGGGGCCGGGATCCACTCGACGGTGAACAGGGCGTCGCGCAGGGCGTGGTCGGCCGGGCGGACCGCGGAGGCGTCCAGTGCCCGCAGTTGCAGCGAACCGACCGAGACGACCGGGGTTCCGGCGCCGTCGACCGCGAGCAGCGAGACCGCGCCGTCCGGATCCTGACGCAACCGGGCCCGCAGCATCGTCGCGCCTGCGGCGTAGAGGGAGACGTTTGACCAGACGGATGGCAGCTGCGGACCGGCGGCGTCGGTGTCGGCGTCGGCACTGTTCGGCGCGGTCAGCCAGACCGGTTGCAGGGCCGCATCCAGGACGGCCGGGTGCAAGCCGAAGGCGGCCGCGCTGGTCGCGGTCTGCTCGGGCAGCGCCACCTCGGCGAAGAGGTCCTCGCCGCGCCGCCAGAGCGCGCCCAGGCCGCGGAACGCCGGACCGAGGTCCTGCCCGGCTTCGGCCAGGGCCGCGTAGAGGCCGTCGAGCGGGACCGGGTCGGCGTCCTGCGGCGGCCAGATCTGGAAATCGGCGGCGTCCGGGACGGCGGCGAGGTCGACCGGGCCGACCCGGCCGGCCGCGTGCCGGGTCCACTCGGCGCCGGTGTCGGCGGGCCGGGCGAAGATCTCCACCTCGCGCCCGCCGTCCCGGTCCGGGCCGACGGTGACCTGGACCTGGACGTCCTGGTCGAGGTGGAGCGCGAGCGGGGCGGCCAGGGCCAGCTGGTCGATCCGGGTGCAGCCGACCAGGTGCCCGGCGACGGCGGCCAGTTCGACGTAGCCGGTGCCGGGGAAGACGGCCGCGCCGCCGACCGTGTGGTCGCCGAGCCAGGGCTGGGCCCGCAGCGACAGCTGCCCGGTGAGGACCAGGCCGTCGCCGTCGGCGAGTTCCACGGCGGCGCCGAGCAGCGGGTGGCCGACCGCGTTCAGTCCGGCCGAGCGCAGGTTGCCCACGCCCCCGGCGATCGACGAGGGCCAGAACCGCTGGTGCTGGAAGGCGTAGGTCGGCAGGTCGACGCGGCGGCCGGTCGGCAGGATCGCGGCCCAGTCGACGTCGACGCCGTGTACGTGGACGTCGGCGAGGGAGGCCAGGAGGCGGGCCGGGCCGCCGTCGTCACGGCGCAGGGTGCCGGTGACGATCGGCGTCGCAGAGCTCTCGGGTCCGTGCAGGAGATCGAGGGTGGCGGCGGTGCCGTTGGTCAGGACCGGGTGCGGGGAGACTTCGATGAACACGTCGTAGCCGTCGCGGCCGAGGCGTTCGATGCCGCGGGTGAACTGGACCGTGGCGCGCAGGCTCTCGTACCAGTAGTCGGCGCCGGCTTGGGAGCCGTCGAAGTAGTCGCCGGTCATGCCGGAGATCATCGGGATGGCAGCCGGGCCGGGAGTGATCCCGTCCAGGGCGGTCAGGATCGCGTCACGGATCGACTCGACCTGCGGACCGTGCGGCGCGTAATCCATCGGGACGAAGCGAGTGCGAACGCTGTCACGCTCGCACTCGGCCGCGAAGGCTTGCAGGGCTTCGATGTCACCGGAGACCGCGATCGACTCCGGGCCGTTGATCGTCGCGACAGTCGCAGTGCTCTTGCCGGCTCGCAGGCGGGCTTCGACCGCTTCCAAGGACTCTGCGATCGATAGCACACCGCCCTTGCCTGCTAAGGCAAGCATCGCCTGGCCACGGCGGGCGACGACCCGCGCGCCGTCCGACAGAGAGAGCACACCGGCAACGGTCGCGGCGGCGATTTCGCCTTGGCTGTGACCTATTACGGCATCCGGGCGCACTCCGGCGGCTTCCCAGACTGCTGCGAGAGAGACCATGATCGCCCACAGCGCCGGGTGCACGACATCGAGGCGAGTCAGGCTTGGAGCGTCGGGACCGGCAGCCAGGACTTCGGCCAGATCCCAGTCCACGTAAGGAGAAAGCGCCGCGCCGCATTCGGCGAGCCGGGCGGCG
>DASZBX010000135.1:0-73776 GCA_035943635.1 Actinocrinis sp.
GGTGTCCTGCGTGTCGGCGGTGGTCTCCAGATCGATCCCGTCCGCGCGGTAGCTGTTGGCCGAGCCGTTGGTCGCGGTCACGCTGTACGCGACACCCTGACCGCCGGTGTCGTAGTTGGCTGCCTGGACGGTGCCGGGCACGGCGGCCGCGGTGCCGCCGAAGGGCGTGCCGCCGGCGGCGAAGGCCGGGGCGGGCGCGGCGGTCAGGGACATGGCGGTCAGGGCCGCGACCGCGAGCATTGCTCGGAACGTGGGTCGGCCGCGGCGGGGGCGCGATCTGCCGCGCGCGGGCGCGGCGAACCGCCGGAGGGGGAGAGGCCTCATTGCATTCCCTTCAGTGACGTGGACGTCCGGCCCGGGCCGTGCGGGTAGGCCGGCCGGTCGGCGAGGTGCTCGGTGGAGCCGACCGGCCCGGCCGGGGCCGGTGTGCGGCTGCGGACGCCCGGGGCCGGCCCGCGTCGACGCGCCCGGTTGGCGGGGCGCGGCCGGCACAGGCCGGTTTCCACGGATGCTCGCAGTCCTGTGGCGGTGGTTCGGTGGTGCTGTGTGGCGGTGGTGCGGGTGGTGCGCTGCTGTGGCAGCCGAACAGCAGAATCCGGGTGTATCGGTCCCTGGTAGGGCAATGCGGTGCTCTACCGGGCCGGCATCGTGGTCCTGCGGCTCTCAGAGAGCGCTCTCTGATCAAGGAAGGTGCGGTAGATCCTCGCAAATCTGCTCGAAGCACTGTAGAGCGGCAGGGCAATGGGCCGAAATGCTGGATCGCCCTCGTCGGAGAGCGCTCTCCAACCAGAGGTGTATGGCAGGAATCCAGCCGTGTCAACGTCTTCCGTGAATCCAGGGGCCCGGTCACCGCGGTGTCCGGGGCGCCGATCCGGTGATCTGCGGCGCGCGCAGGGCGGGCGCAATGCCCTGGAACGTGACTGCTTCGCCTGTCCTACCAGCCCGGTTGATTTCTGCGCAGCGGGCTGTGGGGCCCGGCGGGCGCAGGTTGCGGGAAGACGAAAGTTTTACCTGTCGGTGGGGCGCGGCAAGCCTCCGGCGGCGCCGAACGACGGCCCGGCCCGGCGCCGCCGAGCGTAACGGGGCCCTCACTGCACGGCTACCGGGCGTGATCCGGAGCTCTGCTGGGCGGGTCGGCGAGAAACGTTTCCGACGAACGCGGGCCGGGCCGAGAGAAACGTTCCCGGCCCCGCCCGTACTTTCCGTGCCCGCGGATCAGCCGTTCTCGTTGTCCAGCTTCGTGTATGCGGCGAGGCGCACGCAGACGGTCAGCGCGTGCGCGAACTGTTCGACCTCGTCCAGCGGCGGGAACGACGGCGCGATCCGGATGTAGCTGTCCTGCGGATCGTCGCGGTACGGGTGGGTCGACCCGGCCGGGGTGACGTTGATCCCCGCCTCCGCGCACAGCCGCACGACCTCGCGGGCGCAGCCGTCGGGCACCCGCAGCGTGATGAAGTACCCGCCCTTCGGCGTGGTCCAACTGGCCAGGCCGGTGCCCTCGAACTCGCGGCGGAACGTGTCGAACACGGCCTCGAACTTCGGCGCGAGGATCCGCCGGTGGGCCTGCATGTGGGCGCGCAGCCCGTCCGCGTCGCGCAGGAACCGGGCGTGGCGCAGCTGGTTGAGCTTGTCCGGCCCGATCGAGCGCTTGCTGACGTACCCGCGCATCCACTCCAGGTTCGCCGGCGAGGAACCGAGGAACGCCACGCCCGCCCCGGCGTGGGTGATCTTGGAGGTCGAGCCGAAGACGAACACCCGATCAGCATGCCCGGCCTGCGCGCAGGCGCCGAGGATGTCGCCGAGGCCGGTCTCCTGGTCGGTCAGGTGGTGCACGGCGTACGCGTCGTCCCAGAACACGCGGAAGTCCGGCGCCGCGGCGGGCATCGCGGCGAGCCGGCGGACCGTGTCCTCGCTGTAGCAGGTGCCGTCGGGGTTGCTGTAGCGCGGAACGCACCAGATGCCCTTGATCGCCGGGTCGGTGGCCGCGAGCTCCTCGACCACGTCCATGTCGGGGCCCTGGTCGGTCAGCGGGACCGGGATCAGTTCGATCCCGAGCCGCTCGCACAGGTCGAAGTGCCGGTCGTAGCCGGGGACCGGGCACAGGAACGCGACCCGCGGCTCGTCGGCCCAGCGCCGCCAGGAGCCGGGCAGGTCGCCGAGCAGCGCGTACACCAGGCAGTCGTGCATCAGTTCCAGGCTGGAGTTGCCGGCCGCGACCAGCTGCGCGGCCGGGACGTTCAGCGCCGGCGCGAAGATCTCCCGCAGTTCGGGCAGCCCGTACGGGTCCCCGCCGTAGTTGCGGCAGTCGGTCCCGTCGGCGGCGGTGTACTGGTCCGGGGACAGCTGGAGCATCGGGGCGGCGAGGTCGAGCTGCGCCGCGGAGGGCTTGCCGCGGGTCAGATCGAGGTGCAGGCCCCGGGCCTTGAGCGCCGCGTACTCGGTGCGGGCCAGGCTGAGTGCGTCGGCGGGGGACAGGGGCGGGGCCGGGGCCTGGGGTGGTGTCGACATGGCCCTACTTTATTGGCGTCGGCTCTTGTCTTGCTCGGCTTTTGTGGTGCTCGCGGGGCCGGAAACCGTTCCCATGCCTCAGGGTGGGCCCTACGCGTGGACGGTGGCCGAGGGTCCGTCCGCGTCCTGTGTCATGCGCAATAGTCCCAGCGCGCCCAGGCAGGTGCTACTCAGTTACGGCGCCGCTCATGTTGCGCGGACTCGGTCGCCGCTCCCGAAGCCGTCGTGGCCGAGAGTGAACTGTGTCGCAACATTCGGAAACACCCCTCCGACCGCTCTCCACAGCCTCCGACGCCCCCGCGACCGCCCCCGGCGCCGAAATCACAGCTCACGCAAGCAGTCCCGCGGCCACAATCCGCGCGGCGACAATCCGTCGGTGCCAGAACAATTGCTCGATTACGCGCGTATTTCCATCTCCACGCGCTCTCCCGGCGCTCCGGAAACCCGCCAAGCACGTAAGAGTTCGCAGGTCACGCCGCCTATCCCCGGCACTCGGCAAAATCCGCATCCATTCATGACAGAGATCTGAGCATTCGGCTTGATCAAAGCAGCGCCCGTAGTGCATGATTGGGAATCAGGGCTGATGCTCAACGGGGACAAGGGGGTGGATCACCTGCGTATTCACACACGACAGACCAATGCTGAGGTCTGTTCGGGGAATGCTCGTCCGCTGGGGACTTGGGGGTTCGCATGATATATCAGAGTGTGTCAGACATCGTTCTCGACGATGTGTTTCTCCGTCTTGACGGATTTCTCGCACAGGGCGAATTGCTGCTGAAGATCGAGGGGCTCAACCCCGCGGGCTCGATCAAGCTCAAGCCCGCGGTCGCGCTGATCGAGGAGGCGGAGGCCAGCGGGGCGCTCAAGCCCGGCGGCCGGGTGATCGAGTCCTCGTCCGGGAACCTGGGCATCGCGCTCAGCGCGGTCTGCGCCAGCCGCGGCTACTCGTTCACCTGCGTGGCCGATCCGAACACCTCGGTGCGCAGCATCGCCCTGATCCGGGCGCTCGGCGCGCAGGTGGTGGTGGTCGACCGGCGCGACGTGAACGGCGGGTTCCTGCAGTCGCGGATCGACTACGTGCACGGCCGCCTGGCCGCGGACCCGTCGCTGGTCTGGCCGAATCAGTACGCGAATCCGTCGAATCCGCGGGCGCACTACCTGCAGACCGCGGCGGCGATCGCGAAGCAGATCAGTGCGGTCGACTACCTGTTCGTCGGCGCCGGCACGACCGGCACGCTGATGGGCGTGGCCGACTACTTCCGGGAGCACTCCCCGGACACGAAGATCATCGCGGTGGACACGGAGGGGTCGGTCACCTTCGGCCACCCGCCGGGCCCGCGGCACATCCCGGGCCTGGGCACCAGCCGCCGGCCCGAGATCTTCCGGTCCGGCCTGGCCGACGAGGTGGTGATGGTGCCCGAACGCGACGCGGTGATGATGTGCCGGCGGCTGGCCACCGGCTGGGGGTTCGCCGCCGGCGGTTCCACCGGATCCGTGCTGGCCGCGGCGGTCGGCATGCAGGGGCGTTTGTCCCGGCACTCGCGCGCGGTGGCGATCAGCCCGGACACCGCGGAACGGTATCTGGACACTGTTTACGACGACGCCTGGGTACTGGAACGCTATGGACCGGCCGCCCTGGAGGCCGCCGCCTCATGACGAACGCCCCATCCGCTCCCGCCGCGTCGACGCCGCCGGCCGAGAAGAAGAAGGAACCCATGTTCGAATTCAGTGTGGTCACCGGCACCGCGGCCCGGGACATCATCGGCCGCAACCGGCCGCAGATCGTCGAAGAGGTCAAGCGGACCTACCTGGTGCACGAGGCCGGCGACTCGGTCAACCCGGACAGCTACTTCCTGCGTTTCCCGCAGAAGCCGGACAGCCGGATCATCGCGCTGCCGGCCTACCTCGGCGGCGAGCACAACGTCGCCGGGATCAAGTGGATCAGCAGCTTCCCGGCCAACATCGAGGACGGCATCCCGCGCGCCTCGGCCGCCCTGCTGCTCAACGACTTCGCCACCGGCTACCCCTTCGCCGTGCTGGAGGCCTCGCAGATCAGCGCGGCCCGCACCGCCGCCTCGGCGGTTCTGGCAGCCGAGACCCTGGTCGGGCGCAAGTCCGCCGCCCGGCTGCTGGTGGTCGGCGCCGGGATCATCGCCCGCAACATCCTGGAGTTCTTCGCCGCGCAGGAGTGGACGATCGGCGAGATCGTCGTGCACGACCGCGAGGAGAAGTACGCCCAGGCCCTCGCGGACCACGCCACCGGCGCCGGCTTCCAGGCCTCGACCACGGCCGACCTGCTCCCGGCGGTGCAGAGCGCTGATCTGGTCGTGCTGGCCACCACCGCGGCCGCGCCGTACATCGTGGACCCGGAGGCGTTCCACGCCGGCCAGGTGATCCTGAACATCTCGCTGCGCGACATCGGGCCGGAACTGATCGTCGAGTCCTACAACGTCCTGGACGACGTCGACCACTGCATGAAGGCCAGCACCTCCCCGCACCTGGCCGAGCAGAAGTACGGCAACCGCGACTTCGTCACCGGCACGATCGCCCAGGTGATCAACGGCGGCGTCTCGGTCGGCCGGGACAAGCCGGTCATCTTCTCGCCGTTCGGCCTGGGCATCCTGGACCTCGCGGTCGGCGCCCTGGTCTACCGGATCGCGCAGGAGTCCGGCCAGGCGGTCGAGATCGAGGACTTCTTCGGCGAGACCCGGCGGTGGGGCGGATGACGGCCGGACCCCGGCATGCCCGCCCCGCGCCGGCATCGGTCGGCGGCGTCTGCGTCATCGGCCTGGGCTCGCGCGGACTGGCCGTCCTGGAACGGATCCTGACCCTCGCCGCCCGCCCGGAGCGGGCGGCGGGGCCGCTGGTCGTGGACGTGGTCGACCCGGTCGGCCGCGGCAGCGGCCAGCACGCGCCGACCCAGCCGGACTACCTGCTGCTGAACACGATCTGCGCCGAGGTCGACCAGTTCCCCGCAGACACGATCGCCGTGGACCGGTCGGTGGACGAGCCCACAGACCTCTACTCCTGGGTGACTCGCAGGGGCCTGCGACTGGCCGAGGACCGGGTGACGCTCGGCAGCGCCGGCCGCGAGGTGCGGCCGGACGACTACCTGCCGCGCCGCATCCTGGGCGAGTACCTCGCCTGGTGCCTGGACCTGCTGCTGGCCAAGGCCCCGGACCACGTGCAGGTCCGCATCCACAAGGCGAACGCGGTCGAGATCACCACGGACGACGACGGGCAGCGCACCGTCGGCCTGGACGACGGCACCCGCGTTCCGGCGGACAACATCTTCCTGACCGTCGGGCACGTCCCGGGCCCGCGCGCCACCGGCTCGCCCCGGGAGGAGCGGGTGATCGCAGAGCCCTACCCGCTGCCCGCGCAGTTGGAACGGGTCCGGGCCGGGCAGACCGTGGCCATCTCCGGCACCGGCCTGTCCGCGATGGATGTGTTGGCCAGCCTCACGATCGGCCGCGGCGGACGCCACACCGTCGACGCCGACGGGACGCCCCGGTACCTGCCCAGCGGCGAGGAACCCAGCATCCTGTTGTACTCGCGCACCGGGCTGCCGTTCCGGGCCAGGCCGCAGGCCAACCGGACCAGTCGGTATCAGGCCCTTGTGTTCACGGTCGACGGCGTGCAGCGGTTGCGCCGCGAGACGGACCGCTGTGCCCAGCTGAATCTGCATGCTGACGTGCTGCCCCTGCTGTACTCGGAGATGCGAATAGCCTTCCACCGGCGCTGCGCCTCCCTGTCCGGCGGCCCCGCGGCCGAACAGGCCATGACCGCCCGGCTGGCCGACGCGGCCCGGGCCGGTGGACTGGCCGCCGACCTCCAGCAGCTGGACGCGCAACACGCGGACCGCTTCGGCGTCCTCGACCCGGCCGAACTGCTCTTCCCGCAGCTGCCGGAGTTCGACGACGCCGCCGGATACCAGGTCTGGTACCGCGCCGCCCTGGCCGCCGACCTGGCCGAGGCCCGGCTCGGACTGGCCGCCAGCCCGATCAAATCAGCCCTCGAAGTCCTGCGGGACCAGCGCGAGGTGCTGCGCCGCGCGGTCGACTTCACCGGCCTGGACGACAAGTCCCACGGCGAGTTCTACGGCTCCTTCACCGCGCGCCTGAACCGCCTGGTCACCGGCCCGCAACTGGACCGGCACCAGGACCTGCTGGCGCTGGTCGACGCGGGCGTGGTCGCCGTCCCCTTCGGCCCGGAACCGCAGACCGTCTGGGACGAGCAGACCAATCAGTGGACCATCGGTTCCACCCGGCTGACCGTGGCGCACAGTCACCCGGTCGACTGGATCTGCCAGGCGCACGCCGGACCCGGCGACATCGCCCGCACCGCCAACCCGATCCTGAACCAGCTGCGCGAGAGCGGCCGGATCCGCCGGCACCGCCCGCAGGTGCCGGAGGGCTGCGGCGTGGACGTCACGCCCGCCCAGCATCCGATCGCCGCCGACGGAACTGCGGACGAGCGGATGTGGGTACTGGGTCCACTGTGCGAGGGAGCGACGTTCTACAACCACTACGTCCCATCGCCCGGCACCCCGAACCGGGCCCTGGACGACGCGCACCGCTGCGTCGCCGACCTGCTCGGGACGGCCCGCCCGGACGCCGGGCCGGCGCCCCGGCAGAGCCCTGACCACCTTGTCACGCCCACACCCTGAACGCGAAAGAGTGCCATGACCAGCAGTGTTTTCAGTACCTGGACGAAGAGCTACCAGCCCGAGACCCAGGCGGCCCAGGGCAACGGGTGGCGCGACCCGGTCACCGGGGCGGTCCCGGCGTCCATCAGCCTGGGCACCACCTTCGCGCGCGACGGCGAGTACCGGACCCCGGCCGGCTACGCGTACCTGCGCGACCAGGGCAACCCCGGCTACGAGCAGGTCGAGGGCATCATCGCCGGCCTGGAGGGCGGGACCGAGTCCCTGGTGTTCTCCTCCGGCATGGCCGCGGCCACCGCCGTGTTCCAGGCCCTGCCGGCCGGCTCGCGGGTCGTCGTCCCGCAGACCATGTACTTCGGCCTGACCAAGTGGCTGCTGGAGTTCGGCCCGCAGAACAGCCTGGAGGTCGTCCGGGTGCCCACCGGCGACACCGCCGCGCTCGCCGCCGCGGTGGCCGCCGCCCCGACCGCGCTGGTGTGGGTGGAGACGCCCGCGAACCCGGTCTGGACGGTCACCGACGTTGCGGCCTGCGCGGCCATCGCGCACGAGGCCGGCGCGCTGCTGGCCGTGGACAACACCGTCCCGACCCCGGTGCACACCCGGCCGTTCGAGTTCGGCGCCGACCTGATCATGCACTCCGGGACGAAGTACCTCAACGGCCACAACGACGTCGTGGCCGGCTTCCTGGTCACCGCCGGCCCGGCCGACGAGGTCCGCGCGCAGCTGTGGGAGCGGATCAAGCTGCACCGCAAGCTGACCGGCCCGGTGCTCGGCCCGCTGGAGGCGTACCTGCTCACCCGCGGCCTGAAGACCCTGTTCCCGCGGATGCGGCAGATTTCGGCCAGCGCGCTCGCCGTCGCCGAGCACTTCGCCGAGCACCCGCTGATCAGCCGGGTCGCCTACCCGGGCCTGGCCGGCGACCCGGGCCACGAGGTGGCCGCCCGGCAGATGACCGGCGGCTTCAGCGGCATGCTGTCGCTGCACGTGGCCGGGGAGTGGCAGCGTTCGCTGCGCACGGCGCAGTTCTGCGAGCTGTTCTTCCGGGCCACCTCGCTCGGCGGCACCGAGAGCCTGATCGAGCACCGCTACACCTTCGAAGGCCCGGACAGCACCTGCCCCAAGGACATGCTGCGCCTGTCCATCGGCCTGGAGCACCCGGACGACCTGATCGCCGACCTCGAGCAGGCGCTCAAGCGCGCGGCGGAGACCGCCTGATGGCCTCCGACTCGGCGCTGACCGAGACCGATCCGGACGCCGGCGCCGGTCCGGACCCCGTCGCGCAGGCCCCGGCGGCGGCGCAGGAGGAACGCCGGCCGAGCCTGCGCCGGGACGCGTCCGTGTCCGCGGTGCTGGCCGGCCTGATCGCGGTCCTGGTCTCCTACTCCGGGCCGCTGGTGATCGTGCTCGCCGCGGCCGCGGCCGGCCACCTGACCCAGGGGCAGACCAGCTCCTGGGTGTGGGCGATCTCGATCGGCAGCGGCCTGACCTGCGTGCTGCTCAGCTTCCGGACCCGGATGCCGGTGATCACGGCCTGGTCCACGCCCGGCGCCGCCCTGCTGGTGACCAGCCTCGGCGCCTACGCGTACAAGGACGCGATCGGCGCGTTCCTGGTGTCCGGCGTGGTGATCACGGTGATCGGGGTGACCGGCGTGTTCAGCCGGCTGCTGCGCCTGGTCCCGGCCGCCGTGGTCTCGGCGATGCTGGCCGGCATCCTGTTCCCGTTCGGCGTCGGCGTGTTCACCTCGGTCCGGACCGCGCCGCTGATCGCCGGCGGCGTGCTGGTCGCGTTCGTGGTCTGCCGCCGCTGGGTGCCCCGGTACGCGGTCCTGGTCGCCCTGGTGGTCGGCGTGGCCGCCAGCGCGGTCGACTCGCGACTGCACGTGCACCTGAACGGCTTCGACCTGGCCCGCCCGGTGTTCACCTCGCCGCACTTCTCCGCCCCGGCGCTGGTCGGCATCGCGATCCCGCTGATCGTGGCGACCCTGGCCTCGCAGAACGCCCCCGGCATCGCGGTGCTGACCTCGGCCGGGTACGACCCGGACGACCGCCTGCTGATCGGCACCACCGGCGTCGCGTCCACGCTGCTGGCCCCGTTCGGCTCGCACGCGATCAACCTGGCCGCGATCACCGCGGCGATCTGCACCGGCCCCGAGTCGCACCCCGACCGGCGCCGGCGGTACGTGGCCGGGATCTCCTGCGGCGTGTTCTACCTGCTGGTCGGGTCTTTCGGGACCGCCCTGGTGGTCCTGTTCGCCGGCCTGCCGGCCGAACTGGTCGCCGCGATCGCGGGCGTGGCGCTGTTCGGCGCGCTGGCCAACTCCCTGGCCGGCGCGGTCGCCGAGACGAAGGACCGGGAGGCGGCGCTGATCGCGTTCCTGGCGACCGCGTCCGGCCTGACGCTGGGCGGGATCGGCTCGGCGTTCTGGGGCCTGGTGTTCGGCACCGCCGCGCACCTGATCCTGTCCATGCACCGGCGGCCCGCCCAGACGGTTTGACGAGTAGGGAACACGCGGTTTTGACGACCGGCCGGGGGCGATCCCGGCCGGTCGTTGCTGGTGGCGAACGTCGCAGATCGCGCGCCATCTTGTGGACTTGCCGGTCCATTTTTCGGCTGTCACGGTGGAACCGCACGGTTCGCAACACACCACGGGAGCAGCACATGAGCACAGCACTGGCCGGACGCACGGCCCTGGTCACCGGTTCGACCGACGGCATCGGCGTGGCGATCGCGCAGGCACTGGCCGAGCAGGGCGCGCAGGTGATCGTCAGCGGCCGCGACGCCGAGCGCGGCCGGGACGTCGTGGCCGCCATCGCGGCCGCGGGCGGGCAGGCCCGGTTCGTCAAAGCCGACCTCGCGACCGGCGACGGCGTGCGCGCCCTGGCCGCGGCCGCCGGGCCGCTGGACATCCTGGTCAACAACGCTGCGATGCTGATCACCCCGACGCCGTCGGCCGAGGTGACCGAGGACCTGATCGACCGCGCGCTGGCCACGAACGTCAAGTCAGCCTTCCTGCTGACCGGGATCGTCGCGCCCGCGATGGCCGCCCGAGGCGGCGGCGCCGTCATCAACCTGGGCTCGATCAACGGCCTGATCGGGATGGCCCGTTCGGCGCTCTACAGCGCGACCAAGGCCACCATCCACTCGCTCACCAAATCCTGGGCGGCCGAATACGGGCCCTTAGGCGTACGGGTCAACACCGTGGCGCCCGGGCCCACGATCACCGAGAAGACCGCGCAGCTGGCCGACCGGCTCAAGCCCATCCTGGACCAGGCTCCGTCCCGCCGGGCCAGCACACCCGCGGAGATCGCCGCCGCGGTCGTCTTCCTCGCCGGGGACGGGGCCGCGAACATCCACGGCGCGACGTTGTCCGTCGACGGAGGCCTCGCGGCGGTTTAGCAGCGCTAGGAGGCTAATGAAGATCTTGGAATGGCCTGGGCGGCCGGATCCGGCCGCCCAGGCCATTCCAAGATCTTCATTAGCCTCCTAGGCAACCTGCCACGCCTCAGCATGCAGCCGGCCGAGCGTCGCCGCGTCGCCGGGCTGCGGGTCGCGAATCAGCATGCGCACGACCCTACCCGGTGCACCCGTCGTGGGCCGGGTGGGTCGGCCAGAGCAATCCGGCTGCGGCGACGAGGAGGGCGACCGTCACGGCCACGCCGCTGAAGGCGAACACTGCGACCGAGGCCACACACGCCAACGCGGCCGCGATCCGCAACGGGCCGTGCAGCAGGCGCGTGGCCGCGGCCGTCGAGCCGGTGTAGACCACGAGGAACAGTGAAGTGGGCAGCGTCACCATGCGATCGGTGTCCAATGCGCCGAAGGCCTCGGCGGTCAGCTCGACGATCCCGGCCGCCGCTATGTAGACGAAGAAGACCCGCGCGCGCGAGCGTGCGTCTGTGAGCGTGCGGCTCTGAGCACCACTCTTCAGTTCCTCCGCAACGCTGCTCGCCCGGACGGCCCTGCTCGCCCGCAGATGCGCCGCGAGCGCGGCCGCGCCGGTGAAGTACGCGTTGACCGTGGCGAGGGTGAGCAGCACCGCGGCCCCGGCCGCGATTGCCGGGCCGGACCGGCCGACCGCGATCCGCAGCAGGTCGGCGACCGGCGCCGGTCCGTCCGCGCGCGGCCCGAGCACGGCGATGACCGCGCAGGCCAACGCGAGGTAGACCACTGTCGTCACGGCGAACGTCGCGGCCGTGATGCGCGGCAGGCTGCGCGCGGGGTTCGCCAGGCGTTGGGTCAGCGGCGCCACCGCCTCCCAGCCGACGAACGAGATCATCAGCACCGACGCCGCGCCGCCCACGGCGGTCCAGCCGTGCGGCGCGAACGGCGTCCAGCTGGCTGCGCGCGCGGCGTGCAGCGACCCGGCCACCGCGGCGACGATCACCGTGAGCAGCAAGCCGACCAGCACCATCTGCACGGCCGTGCCGATCCGCGCGCCCGCCAGGGTCAGGCCCGAGACGCAGGCCAGTAGCCCGGCCGCCACCAGCGCGGTGACCTCCCGGCCGCCGCCCGTCAGGGCCGTGACATAACCCGCGCCGATCAGGCAGACCACCGGCGCGCCGAGCACGACCGCGGTCAGGAAGCACCAGCCGACCGCCCGCCCGACGCGCCGGCCCAGGCCCGCGGTCGCGTACGCCAGCACGCCGCCGCCGTCCGGCAGCCGGGTGCCCAGGGCGGTGAAGACGAGGGCGAACAGGCCCGAGACGCCGAGCAGCCCGGCCCAGGCGAGGATCGAGGCGGGCCCGGCCAGCCCGGCCGCCAGGCCCGGCAACAGCAGGAGGCCGGGCCCGAGCAGCGCGCCGATGTACAGCGCGACGCCGCGCGCGACCGACAGCGGCGGCCGGCCGGCCGGACCGGGAGCCGATCCGGGAGCTGATCCGGGCGTCGATCCGGGAGCTGATTCGGAGGTTGATCCGGATGCTGAGACGGATGCCGGGGCGGTTGCCGGGGCGGATGTCGCGGCGGAGGCGGAAGCGAAGCCGGAGGGGGAGTCGGACGCGGGGCTGAACGTCGGCGAGGCCATGCTGCGATCGTCACACAAAACGCCTCGCACGCGATGGCAAATTCCAGCGCCGAAAGACCTCCCTGTGCAATCCTTGGTCGAAAAATCGCTGTCAAGGAGAATTTCATGCCGGACCACGAACTCGACGCGACCGATCTCGCCATCCTGACCTGCCTCCAACGCGACGGCCGGATCGCGAACGTGGACCTGGCCGAGGAGGTTTCGCTCTCGCCGTCCGCCTGCCTGCGCCGGACCAAGGCGCTGGAGGCGCGGGGCGTGATCGCCGGGTACCGGGCCGAGCTCGACCGCGGCCGGCTGGGCCTCGGGCTGACCGTCTTCGTCGAACTGACCGTCGGCCGGCACTCCCGGGAGACCTCGCGCGAGATCGAGCAGGGATTGGCCGCGATCCCCGCGGTGGTCGCCTGCCACTTGGTCTCCGGCGACGCCGACTTCCTGGTCGAGGCGGTGCTGCCGAGCGTCGCCGTATACGAGGAGGTGCTGCTCGACCGGATCCTCGCGATCGAGTCGATCACCGCGGCCCGCAGCATCTTCGCGTTGCGCACCTCGCTCAGCCGCGGCCCGATGCCGCTGGAGCACCTAGGAGTGCGCTGAAGATCTAGCCTGACCCGGCCGGCCGGCTGGTCCGCCCGGCGGCACCGCGGCGCGCCGGAAAACCCGGGTGGCACGGAAATCAGAATACGTATAACTTGGTCCGCCGGGTATCGTCGAGCACTGTTACCGTCCGCCCGCAATACCCGGCGCTGACTGCATAAGTGAGGAAATATGGAAGTATTCTCACCGGACCTGTTCATGTTCCGCCCCGGCCCCGGCATCGCCTTTCCCGGGCTTTCCTCAGGGCCGGTTCCGGATAGTGACGCCTCTCTCAACAATCCGAAACCGGCGATTCCGGGTATGCTGGTTCCGCAGTTTCTTCTTGGTAACGAATTCCCTGTTCTGCACCGATCCCGTCGGATGGCTTGGAGCATAGTTCCATGGTCCTGGATACCCGATTACTTTCAGCCGAACGTCCGCGACGCTGCGTTTTCGACTATGTCGGCGGACCCCCGCCCGAGTATCCGCTGACCGTCGGCGTCGGCGAGGCCATTTCCCTCGATCTGCACGTCACGGGCATAAATTCCGGGACATTAACCGTGCGGCGCTCACTTTTCCAGGAAGGCGTGCGCGGCGTGATCCGGACGTTCTTTGAGGAGCAGGGCGGGCAATTGGAGATCGCCGTACTACCCGGCGGTAATGGCATCAGGGCTATTGTGAGCTTCACTTGTCGCACTGAGACAAACATCGGTGTCGTTGTGTCACGGCTGCGGGAGATGATCGAGTCCCTGCACCGTTGCGGACCGGGCGAGGAGGTGAGCCTCGCGGCCGCCGCTTGGGTCACCTCGGTCGACCGGTTCACGTTCCCGCTGCTGCGGCAGATCCTGCAGACGACCGGCGAGCTGCCCCCGCCCGATCTCCACGGCCTGCTCGGCGCCCCGCACCTGTCCTGGGGCTGACCGGTCGCCGAGAACGAGGGCTGATGCATCCGGCCGGCGACCCGCGACCGACGACCGTCGGGCCGGCGTGTTCGAGGCCGATGACAGCCGGGCCGCCGGCCGGCGGCCGCGGACCCGCTGCGTCGCCGAGGCGTCGCTGAGGGCTGACAGATCGGTATCCTGCCCGGATGCGAATCCTCTTCTCCTTCATCGGCGGCGTCGGCCATTTTCACCCGCTGATCCCCGTCGCCCGCGCGGCCGAGGCGGCCGGGCACGAGGTCGCCGTCGCGGGCAGCGGCGCGCTGACCGCCGCGATCGGGGCGGCCGGGTTCCGGGCCTTCGCCACCAGCGAGGTCCGGTCCACGGTCCGGGAACCGGACCGCGAGCCGCCCCGGCTCGACCCCGAGGCCGACGAACGCCAGCTGCGGGACGGCTTCGCCGACACCGGCGCGCGCCGGCACACCGAGCACCTGCCCGGCATCGCCGCCGAGTTCAAGCCGGACGTGCTGGTACGCGACGAGGTCGACCTGGGCGCCGCGATCGTCGCCGAACTGCTCGGCCTGCCCTGCGCGACGGTGATCGTGCTGGGCTCCGGCGGATTTCTGCGCAAGGACCTGGTCGCCCCGCCGCTGCACACCCTGCGCGCCGACCTCGGCCTGCCCCCGGACCCCGGGCTGGCGATGCTCGACCGCGGCCTGATCCTCTCGCCCTTCCCGCCGAGCTTGCGCAACCCCGAGTTCCCGCTGCCGGACGGAGCGTTCCACTATCGCGCGGCCAGCGCGCCGCCGCCGCGCCGGGCCGCGGGAACGCCGACCGTCTACTTCACCCTCGGCACCGTCGGGATCAACCTGGACCTGTTCTCCCGCGTCCTGGCCGGCCTGCGCGAACTGCCCGCGACCATCGTGATGACCGTCGGGCAGGGCACCGACCCGGCCGAGTTCGGCCCGCAGCCGGACCACGTCCGGATCGAGCGCTACATCCCGCAGGACGACCTGCTGCCGACCGTGGACCTGGTCGTCTCGCACGCCGGCTCCGGCAGCCTGATCGGCACCCTCGCCCACGGCCTGCCCACCCTGCTGCTCCCGCTGAGCGCCGACCAGCCGCACAACGCCAGGCGCTGCACGGCCCTCGGCTTCGGCCAGGTGCTCGACCCGGTCACGGTCACCCCGGACCAGGTCCGCGAGGCCGCGCAGACCGTCCTGGCCGACCCCGCCTACCGGGTCGCCGCCGAACACCTCCGCGACGAGATCGACGCACTGCCGAGCGTGGACGCGACCATCCCGCTGATCGAACAGCTGGCGAGCACTGGCGTACGATCGGACACAGTATGAGTACTCATCGATTCGCCGGCCGCGACGGCGCGGACCTGACATACATCGACACCGGAGCCGGCCGGCCGCTGATCCTGGTGCACGGCTTCCTGGGCACGGGCTCGCACATGCTCGGCCCCGGCCCGGGCCGGGCGCTCGCCGAGCAGGGTTACCGGGTCGTTCTCCCGGACCTGCGCGGACACGGCGACAGCTCCAAGTCGCACGACATCACGGCCTATCCGCCGGACGTCCTGGCCGACGACGGGCTCGCGCTGATCGACCACCTCGGGTTCGGCGACGGGGACTACGATCTCGGCGGCTACTCGTTCGGCGCGCGGGTCGTGGTGCGCATGCTCGCCCGGGGCGCCCGGCCGGGCCGGGCGATCGTGGCCGGGCAGGGGCTGGCGAAGGTGAGCGGCCCGCAGGGCGACGAGAGCCGCCGGATGCTCGTCGCCCTCATCGACGGGACCCCGCTCGACCCCGGATCCCCGGCCGGCCGGATGGCGGGCTGGCTCTCGCAGCTCGGCGGGGATCCGCAGGCGCTGGTGAACGTGGTGGACTCGCTCGTCCCGACCTCCGCGGACGAGCTGCGCCGGATCACCGTCCCGACGCTGGTCGCGATCGGCGCGCAGGACGAACGGTCGGATGCCGACGAGTTGGCCGCGCTGCTGCCCGGCTCCCGGTTCGTCCGGGTGCCGGGCGATCATGACGGCGCGCTCACCGCGCCCGAGCTCGCCACGGAGATCGCCGCGTTCCTCGCCGAACGGTGACCGCCCGACCCGGCCCGCCCACTGAGCGCGGCCGGGTTGCCCGGGCTTTCAGCCATTCCCCGCTCGACAGCCGTCCGCCGGTAGACGTACCGTCGAGGGCCACGAGATCGATCGCGCCTGGAAACTGCCGCACTTTGTGCAATGCCGCCGCTCGGAGCGTCCCTCCTCTCCACAGCAGCAGTTCGCGGCGGCGAAGGAAGGGAACCATGCTAGGAGACTCGATGCCGGACGCGGCGGTGGCCGAGGCGGCCCGGGCGGGGGATCCCAAGGCGCTGGACACGCTGGTCGGCGCCTATCTGCCGCTGGTCTACAACATCGTCGGCCGGGCCCTGGACCGTCCGGCCGAGATCGACGACGTGGTCCAGGACGTGATGCTGAACATGGTCCGCGACCTGGGCCAGCTGCGCGACCCGGGCGCGTTCCGGTCCTGGCTGGTCGCGATCACGATGCGGCAGGTGCGCGGGCACTGGCGGGCCCGGCGCACCGTGCCGGTCCCGGCCCAGCTGGAGGAGGCCGAGGTGGCCGACCCGGGCGCGGACTTCGTGGACCTGACCATCATGACCCTCGGCCTGTCCGACCAGCGCCGGGAGGTGGCCGATGATATTCGTCTACGGTGACGGCTCGGACGGCTGCGGCATGGTCTCGCGCTGGGCCCAGGCCAACCAGACCGCGCACTACTACGTCGTGCTCAAGGTGTTCCCCGGTTACCGCAGCTGCGCCCAGCAACCCCAGGGCTGGCACCAGTACGCCTCGGGCCTGGACCTGCAGGCCGGCTACTCGGCCATCGCCAGCCCCGGCTTCTGGCGCTACGACCAGGCCTCGCCGACCATCCCGCGCGACCCCGCCCAGTTCCGCCAAGACGTGACCACTGTGGCCGAGTCCGGCGACCCGTTCCAGCTAATCATCTCGTACAACGAATGGGGTGAGGGCACCTCGGTCGAATCGGCGACCGCCTGGTCCAGCCCGAGCGGGCACGGCGTCTACATGGACATCCTGCATCAGGTCTTCGCCGCCCATCCACGATGACCGAGCCGCCATGACCGAGGTGCCGGGGACGACCTGCAAGTCCCCGGCACCTCGGTCATCGCCGCGGATCAGACCAGGATGTGGTCGAGGTCGGGTGCTCCGGTGGTGCCGCTGCCGGAGCACCCGACCTCGACCACATCCTGGTCTGATCCGCATTCCCTGCCCGGGCCTGGGAAACCGGGTCCGGGCAGGAGCACAAAACAGCACCAGTGTAGACAAAAAGACCAGACGTCAGATCGTCACATCAACGATGCTTGAAAGTTCTCCTATTTATTCCTCCCCATGGTCTAGACTCCTGGCGTTCACGCAGCCAGAAGGCCATAACAAGATGACAACAAGGCCGATACACCCGGTGACCGCCCGGCCCGCCGGTGGCTGATGATCTCATCTTGAGCTAGTGGAGGAGGGGTTCGGTGCAAGGAATGCCGATGCCGGGGTCCGAAGGCGGACTCGGCTGGTTAGCGCTCGCCTACGGGACGTCCTGCCTGGGGTGTCTGCTCGGGCTCTCCGCCATGACGCGGGCCCGCTCCTCGGACGGCGGCGTCCGGGTGCGCTGGCTGCTGCTGTCCGCCGTCTCCATCGGCGGGACCGGGATCTGGGCGATGCACTTCATCGCGATGCTCGGCTTCAACCTGTCCGGTGCGCCGGTGACCTTCAACGTGCCGATCACCTTCGTCAGCCTGGTGGTCGCGGTCGCCGTGGTCGGCCTGGGCCTGACCATCGCGGCCGCCGGGCAGGGCGACCTGCGCTCGCTCGGGGTCGGCGGCACCATCACCGGCCTCGGGGTCGCCGCCATGCACTACCTGGGCATGTCCGCGGTGAACATGGGCGCCTCGGTCAGCTACAACACGCTGATCGTGCTCGCCTCGGTCGTGATCGCGGTGGTCGCGTCGATCGTGGCGCTGTGGTTCGCGATGAACGTGCGCGGTATCCCGGCCACGGTCGGCGCCGCCATGGTGATGGGTGTCGCCGTCACCGGCATGCACTACACCGGCATGGCCGCGATGAAGATGTACGCCGCGCCCTTGGGCACGCGCGAGGGCATGACGGCCGACCAGCTGCTGGCCCCGCTGCTCGGTGCGATCGGCGTGTTCACCATCGTGGCGCTGTTCGTGGCCGGCCTGGGCCCGACCGAGCGCGACCTCCAGCAGGAGAACGAGATCCGGGCCAACATCGAGAAGCTCGAAGCGATGCGGCAATAGTTTCGGCCGGCCGCGGTCACCCGGGCGGCGGCCTGCTCGCGAACACCCAGCGGTTGTTGCCGAGCGCGTCGTCCGGCTCGGGGTGCGGGCCGCGGCCGAGCCGGCGGGTGAAGTCGAACGGGGTGCGCACCTTCGCACTCCAGCCCCGGCCGGCCAGGTCGACGACCGAGTCCGGCCGCGGCTCGGCGTTTTCCGCCTGTCCCTTCGGGAGTGAGTGGGGCGCTTTTCACTATCCGGGCGGCGGGGCGGCCGAGCATAGAGGGTCCTGCGATGTTCACCCGAATGAGCGAAATCGGCGGAAATGTCGAGTGCTGAGACCGAACGCGGACCCGGATCAGGACCCGAAGGTCTGCGCGCCGATCACGTGCAGCAGCCGCAGTTTCTCGGCGTTCTCGCTACCGGGCGTCGCGGTGAACACGAGCAGCACCTGATCCTGGTCGGGGTCCAGCAGGACCTGGCAGAACAGCTCGATCAGGCCCACCTGCGGGTGACTGAACCGCTTGTGCCGGCCGGTCGGCTTGAGCCCGACCTCGTGCTGGACCCAGAGCGCGGCGAACTGCGGGCTGATCCGGCCCAGCTCCGCGGCCAGAACCGCCGCGGGCGAGTCCGGGCCCTGCCGGGCGACCGCCTGGCGCAGCTGCGCGGTGAACTCGCGGCCGTGCCGGTCGTGGTCCTCCTCGGGGTAGATCCGGCGCGAGTCCGGGTCGGTGTACCAGCGGTAGATGATGCTGCGCGCGAGCCCGGTGAAGTGCGTCTCGTCGCCGACCAGGGCGACGGCCAGCGGGGTCTGCACCAGGGTCTCGCCCAGGCCGGAGATCACCTGCGCCGGGGTGTCGGCGAGCCGGTCGAGCACCCGCAGCATGCCGGGGCTGACGTGGTCGCCGCGGCCGGTCCGCGGGCGGGCGCCGTGCCCGGCCAGCAGGAACAGGTGGTCGCGTTCGGCCAGGCTCAGGTGCAGGGCGCGGGCGATCGAGGCGAGGATCTGCTCGGACGGCTGCGGGCCGCCGCCGCGTTCGATCCGGCTGTAGTAGTCCGCCGACATCTCGGCCAGCGCGGCGACCTCCTCGCGGCGCAGCCCCGGGGTGCGCCGGCGGGCACCCCGGGGCAGCCCGACGTCCTGCGGCTGCAGGGCCTCGCGGCGGGTGCGCAGGAAGCGGGCGAGGTCGTCGCGGTCCATCATCGTCTCCGGG
Source organism: Actinocrinis sp. (assembly GCA_035943635.1). Classification (GTDB taxonomy): domain Bacteria; phylum Actinomycetota; class Actinomycetes; order Streptomycetales; family Catenulisporaceae; genus DASZBX01. The sequence continues at coordinate 19,166 of DASZBX010000135.1, forward strand.
TCGGGCTGGGTCTAGGAGCCACCGTAGTCCGGGCTCAGCCCGCGGCGGCCGGGCTCAGCGCCGAGGCCCACTCGATCACCGTGTCACTGTAGGTGTGCGGGTCGCGGTTGTGCATCGAGTGCGCCGCGTCCGGGAAGGAGCGCAGGGTGAAGGACTGGCCGGCGGCTTCGACCAGTTCGCGGGCCCGGCGCACCTGGAGGTCGCTGATCGCGCCCAAGGTCGCCCCGGACTGCTCGTCCTGGCCGTGCCAGTGGTGGGTGAACAGGACCGGGGCCTTGATCCGGCTGAGCAGGTTCTCGTGATCGCACGCCGCGGTGGCCAGGCCGCTGGTGAACGCCCGGGCCCACTCCGGGTCGTACTCGCGCAGGTTCTGCGGCGGCCCGTCCGGGCGCGGGCCCGGCAGCGGCGGGAACATGTGCTGGCGCGCCTGGAGCAGGTAGCCGGGCAGTTCGGTCGGCACGGCCTTCATCAGACCGTCGAAGTCGCCGATCGACCACTGGTCGCCGAGCCACTTGTTCCACCACAGCATCGACGGGCCCATGCCCTGCCGGATCGGCGTCCCGCACGAGGTGGTTGCCTCGGAGGCGAACAGCGGCGCGTCCTCCAGCACCGCGCCGCGGATCTGGCCGGGCTTGGCGAACGCGGCCAGCCAGGCCGCGAGCACCCCGCCGGAGGAGTTGCCGGCCGCGACCACCGGGCGCCCGACCACCAGGTCGAGGAACCGGACCAGGTCGTTGCCGAAGTTGTCCAGCGTGTAGCGGCCGGGCGTCCAGGTCGAGCGGCCCTGGCCGCGCAGGTCGACCGCGAAGCACTGGAAGTGCTCGGCCAGCAGCGGCAGCGCGGGCTCGTAACCCCACCAGGACTCGGACTGGGCCGGGACCAGCAGCAGCGCCGGGCGGGCCGGGTCCCCGGCGACCGCGTAGTTCAACCGCACCTCGCCGAGGTCGACGGTGTGTTCCTCGAACGCGTGCGGCACGAACACGCCGGCCCGGTCCTCGGCTTCCAGATATCTCGCGGCCACAGGTGCACCCCTTCTGTCGGCGGGGCGGCCCGGCGCGCCGACTGCGCCGCCGGACGGTTGCCGCCCGCCACCTCCACTGTGTCCCGTAACGCGCGGGACCGCCAGGCACGGCCTATCCACTGCACGCCGAGCAGTGGCTAAGCGTGGCCTTGTTGGGTTCCCGAGCGCGGGGTCAACTGGATACGGCGCCCACCGAATCCAGGGGCGACCGCAGCTGGCTGGTACGTCACCACACCGATCCGCGGTGCGCGCACGGACCACAGACCGAAGGGGAACATCGTGCCGAAGACCGAGTGGACCGCCCGGAACCTGCCGGACCTGACCGGCCGCACCGCGGTCGTCACCGGGGCGACCAGCGGCATCGGCCTGGTCGCGGCCCGCGAACTGGCCCGGGCCGGGGCCCAGGTGACCCTCGCGGTCCGGGACCCGGCCAAGGGCGCCCGGGTCGCCGCGGACCTGCCCGGGCAGGTGCAGGTGCGGCGGCTGGACGTCGCCGACCTGCGCTCGGTGCGCGAGTTCGCCCGCGAGTGGACCGGGCCGCTGGACCTGCTGATCAACAACGCGGGCATCATGCAGGTCCCGCTGGCCCGGACCGCCGACGGCTTCGAATCGCAGGCCGCCACCAACTACTTCGGTCCGTTCGCGCTCACCGGACTGCTGCTGCCGCAGATCACCGGCCGCGTGGTCACGATCTCCTCCCAGCTGCACCGCCGCGGGCGCCTGCACACCGACGACCTGAACTGGGAACGGCGCAAGTACAACCCGACCGGCGCGTACTGCGACTCCAAACTGTGCGCGACCATGTTCGCCCTGGAGCTCGACCGGCGCCTCACGGCCGCCGGCAGCCGGGTCCGCTCGCTGGTCGCGCACCCGGGCATCGCGCCCACCAACCTCGTCGCGCACGTCGGCGGCCTGCCCGGATTGGTGAACCGCGCAATGGCGTTCATGGTCAACGACGTCGAGCGCGCCGCGCTGCCGACGCTGTACGCCGCGACCGAGGACGTGCCCGGCGGCTCGTACATCGGCCCCGACGGTCTCGGCAGCATCAAGGGCCACCCCGCGATCGGCCGCCCGGCCAAGGCGGCGACCGACCAGCAGGTCGCCGCGCGCCTGTGGGAGGTCACCGCGGCGCTCACCGGGATCGACATCCAGCTGCCCGACAGTACCCTGTCTCACTGAGAAACCCAGGCGCACCAAGGCCATCGCTGCCCGGGCGCGCCGCCGAGCTCAGTGCTCGTGCGCCGGATCGGCCAGCGTGGCCAGTCCGTCCAGCAGCCAGTCCAGGATCGTGTCGAAGGTCTGCGGCGGCCGGTCGTGCCGGGTCGGGTCGGCGGCCCAGGCGCTGAAGTGCGGGTGCGCGCCGGCCGCGGCGATCCGGGTCAGGTACGGTTCGACCGCCGCGGTCAGGTCCTCGTCGCCCGCGATGTCGGCCCGGGCCCGCATCGTCTGCTCCTCCAGCAGCGCCAGCCCGGAGCCCAGGACGTGCCCGAGCACCGTGTTGACGAACCCCATCCGGGTGGCCGCGGGCAGGCCCAGCGGGTCGAGTTCGGCGAGCGCGGCCTCGTACAGGGCCAGGGCGTTGGGGCCGAGCGGCGGGCGGGCGAAGGCGAGCCGGGCGAACCAGGGGTGGGCCTGGACCGCGGCCCAGCCGGAGCGGCCCAGCGAGCGCAGCGCCGGCCGCCAGCCCCGGCCCCGGGGGACGGCGAACTGCCCGTAGACCTGGTCGGCCATCAGGTCGGCCAGTCCGTCCTTGCTGCCGACATACCGGTACAGGGCCATCGGGCTGCGCACCCCGACGCTCGCGGCCAGGGCGCGCATGGTGATCTCGCCGCCCGGCTCCCGGTCGGCCAGGCCGATCGCGGCCCCGACGATCTCCGCGCGGCTGAGCGCGGGCCTGGTCCGGGGCGGCTCCGGCTCTTCCAGCCACAGTGGTCTGTCGTTCATTTGACCCCAGCCTAGCAGTCTGTGTACGTTGTCCACCATGAGTGGACAACGTACACAGACACGCTCACAGGCCGAGGTCCTGATCGTCGGCGGGGGACTGGTGGGCCTGAGCGCGGCCCTGCTGCTGCGGCACCACGGCGTCGGCGCGACACTCGTCGAGAAGCACGCGACGACCTCCCCGCAGCCCAAAGCGCGCCGATTCCACATGCGCACGATGGAGATCTTCCGCGAACTCGGCCTGGCCGCCCTCGTGCACGACGCGGCCCGGGACCTGGCCGGACACGACCACTTCGCCGCGGGCCGCACCCTCGCGGACAGCGCGCAGAAACCGCTGTGGCTGCCCAACGGCGGCGACATCCCGGACCTGAGCCCCGAACTGCCGTGCCTGATCGCGCAGGACATCCTCGAACCGGTACTGCGGCAGGCGGCCGTGGCGGCGGGCGTCGACGTCCGCTTCGAGACGGAACTGACCGGCTTCCGGCAGACGGACGAGGCCGTCATCGCCGCACTCAGCCCGCGCGGCGCCGCCCCCGAGGAGATCCGCGCACGCCACCTCATCGCGGCCGACGGAGCGCGCAGCGGCATACGCACCACCCTCGGCATCACCCGCTCCGGCCGCGGCGCAGTCGGCCAACCCGGCGTGAACGTCTACTTCACCGCCGACCTCGCCGACGTCGTGCGCGGCCGGGAGTTCAACCTCTGCCAGATCCAGCACCCGGACGCACCCGGCTGGCTCGCCTCGGTCGACGGCCGCCGCCGCTGGGTCTTCATGGCCTCCGGCACCGAGACCGACCGCGACTGGCCCCGGCTGCTGCGCACCGCGCTCGGCGTGCCCGCGCCGGAACTACGCGTGCTGAGCGTCCTGGCCTGGCAGGCGGAGATGCTGGTGGCCGACACGTACTCGGCCGGCCGGATCCACCTCGCCGGGGACGCCGCCCACGTGATGCCCGCCTACGCCGCCGCCGGCGCCAACACCGGGATCGCCGACGCGCACAACCTCGCCTGGAAACTCGCCGCCGTGCTGCGCGCCGAAGCCGACCCGGCCCTGCTGGCCAGCTACCACGCCGAGCGCCGGCCGGCCGGCTGGTTCGCCGCCGACCAGTCCGCCCGCCGCTCGGCCGACCCCGGCCGGGCCGACCCGGCCCTCGCGCACCCGTTCGTGCTCGCCGCCGGCGCCTTCCAGTACCCCGCGGGCGCGCTCGTGCCGGACGGAACCGTCGAACCGGTCACCGAGTTCGCCCCGGCCGGGCGGGTCGGCACCCGGATCCCGCACCGCTGGCTGGACCAGGCGCGCACCCGCTCCACGGTCGACCTGGCCGGACCCGGCTGGGCAGTACTCAGCCCGAGCCCGGCCACGGCCGACTTCCTCGCCGCCGGAGAACACCTGCTGCTGCGCCCGGACCACGTCGTGGCCTGGCGCGGCAGTTCCCCGGCCGAGGCCCACGCCGTGCGCGCGAAACTGCTCGCCGGCTCAGCCCTCTGACACGACTGCCGGGGTCGGGCGGGTCACCACTGCTCGCGGTGCACCACCTCGTCGAACGGCCGCCGGGCCGGCTTGACCAGCGGAGTCAGCGGCCGGTCGGCCGGATAGCCGACCCCGATGAGGTAGGAGACGACCCGCCCCTCCGGCACGCCCAGGATCTCCCGGGCGGCGGCCTGGTCCCCGACCGCCGAATGCCCGGTGCCGATGCCCAGGTCGGTCGCGGCCAGCAGCATGGCATAGGTGGCCTGACCCAGGTCGTACTGGTCGATCACGCGGGTGCGGTCGTCCTCCGGCTCCGGCACGACCAGCGCGATCGCGGCCGGGGCGCCGGCGATGTGGCCCGCGCCCTGCCACACGGTCGACAGCCGCTGCAGCCGCTCGGGGTCGGTGACCAGGACGAAGTCCCAGTGCTGCCGGTTCGACGCCGACGGCGCCCGCCAGCCGGCCTCGGCGATGCGCTCCAGATCGCTCTGGGCGACCGGATCGGCGGTGTAGCCGCGTACGTTGCGCCGGGCCCGGATCGCGTCCCAGGTTTCCACTGCGTTCTCCTCGGTATGTCGGTCAGCTCGGAGGGCCGCGGCTTCACAACCGCGCCCTGCCGTCACAACCGGCGATTTGCGACCCGCATTCCCGCTGCCACCGCACCGCGTCAACCCGTGGTCACCGTGAGCTCCCCGGCCCCGCCCGGCCGCCTTGCTGACAGCCGCTGTCAGGATCGGCCGGAATCTGTCAGCGGGCTGTGCGCGGCTTATCAGCGCCGCCCGCCATGCTTCGAGGGTAGCCAGAACCTCCTGGCACGGAATGCGGGAGCAGGAGCGATTCATGACCAACGCAATCGAGGCGGAAGGCCTCGTCAAGCACTTCGGGGAGACGAAGGCCCTCCAGGGGGTCGACCTCGTCGCACAGCCGGGCACCGTGCACGCCGTACTCGGCCCCAACGGCGCCGGCAAGACCACCGCCGTGCGGATCCTGGCCACCCTGACCGTCGCGGACGGCGGCACGGCCCGGGTCGGCGGCTACGACACGGTCCGGGACGCGCAGAAGGTGCGCCAGATGATCGGCCTGACCGGGCAGTACGCCTCGGTCGACGAGGACCTGACCGGGACCGAGAACCTGGTCCTGATCGGCCGGCTGCTGGACCTGACCGGCCGCGCGGCCAAGGACCGGGCGGCCGAGCTGCTCGGCTGGTTCGACCTGGCCGAGGCGGCCAAGCGCCCGGCCAAGACCTACTCCGGCGGCATGCGCCGACGGCTGGACCTGGCCGCGAGCCTGGTCGGCCGGCCCAGCGTGATCTTCCTGGACGAGCCGACCACCGGCCTTGACCCGGCCAAGCGCGAGGACATGTGGGGCGTGGTGCGCAAGCTGGTCGCCGACGGCTCGACCGTGCTGCTGACCACCCAGTACCTGGAGGAGGCGGACGCGCTGGCCGACGAGGTCACCGTGATCGACCACGGCCTGGTGATCGCGCACGACACCCCGCTGGGCCTCAAGCGGGTCATCGGCGGCCAGACCCTGGAGGTCCAGCCCTCCGACCCGGGCCGGATGGACGAGGTCAGGGTGATCCTCGGCACGGTCGGCACCAAGGAGCCGGAGTCGCTGCGCAAGGGCGTGCTGACAGTACCGGTGACCGATGACGCCGCGATGACCGACGTGGTCGCCCGGCTCGGCGCCGCGGGCATCTCGGTGGCCGAGCTCTCCCTGCACCTGCCCAGCCTCGATGAAGTCTTCTTCACCCTGATCGGCCGGACCACGGCCACCGACGAGGAGATCGCCGCATGAGCACCACGCAGAGCACCGAGCAGACCGCCGAGCAGAGCACCGAACTCGGTGCCGGATCCGCCGCGGTCCCCGCCCCCCGGCTGGCCACCGGGCTCACGGTCGACGGCCCGTCCGGGCAGTCCAAGCGCTACCCGCTGATCCGGCACAGCGCCGCCCTGGCCAAGCGCAGCCTGATCAAGACCATGCGCACCCCGGAGGCGCTGATCGACGTCACCCTCCAGCCGATCATCTTCCTGGCCCTGTTCACCTACGTCTTCGGCGGGGCGATCGCGGGCTCCGGGAACCAGTCCGCGTACCTGTCGTACCTGCTGCCGGGCATCATGGCCCAGACCATCGCGATGGGCGCCACCGCGATCGGGGTGAACCTGAACACCGACATCTCCAAGGGCGTGTTCGACCGTTTCCGCAGCCTGCCGATCGCCCGGTCCGCGCCGCTGATCGGCGCGGTCGCCGCCGACGTGGTGCGTTACGCGATCGTCGCGGTGGTCACCCTGGGCACCGGCATGGTGATGGGCTTCCGGATCCACACCAACCCGGCCGCCGCGCTGGCCGGCTGCCTGCTCGCGGTCGCCTTCGCCCTGTGCATGAGCTGGGTGTCGGTGTTCATCGGGATGATCGCCCGGACCCCCGGCGCGGTGCAGGGCCTGATGATCCTGATCGTGCTGCCGCTGAGCTTCGGCAGCAACACCTTCGTCAAGTCGAACACTCTGCCCGGCTGGATGCAGGGCTTCGTGAAGGTCAACCCGATCACCCAGCTGGCCAGCGCGGTCCGCGGGCTCTACGACGGCGGCCCGGTGGCCGACCACGTGCTCTGGACGCTGTGCTGGATGGCCGGACTGGTCATCGTGTTCATGCCGCTGGCGATGCGGGCCTACCGGCGCAAGGCCTGAGCCGTGCCGGGGCCGGGAACGGGTCCGGTTCAGGCCGCCGGACCGGACGCGTCGGTTCCACCAGACACACCGGATTCACCAGACACACCAGATTCACCGGAGTCATCCGGTCCGATGATCCGCGCGAGGAGGGCCTGGCTCTCCTCGCGCGGCATCGCGCGTCCGGCGGCCACGGCCTGCTCTAACGCCGCGCCGCCGAGCGAGGACCGCAGCCGCTCGGCCAGTCGCCCCCGGTCCTCGTCGCCCAGGTCCTCCGCGCCGCGCAGCCCCGCCGCCACACCCAGCACCCGGGCCGCGCCGGCCTCGTCCCCGCAGGCCTCGACGTAACAGGCCACGGCGAGGGCGACCCGGGCCAGCACCGGCATGTCGACTGCGATCCGGCTCTGCTGGTAGGCGCCGACCAGCCGCTTGCGGGCCGCATCGAGATCCCCGGCGGCCAGGTGCAGGTGGGTCGCGGTGACGTCCCGCATCGCCAGCAGCTGCGGCGGCCCCAGCCAGGGCTTGTCCTTGTAGGTCTCCTCGGACGTCAGGTACCGCCAGGCGCCCTCCACGTCGCCGTCGTACCGGGCCAGCTCGGCCAGGCCGTTGCGGGACAGGAACACGGTGCCGGCCGACCCGGACCGCCGCCCGCTGTCCAGCACCTCCTCCAGCAGCAACCGGGCTTCGGGCAGCATGCCGAGCCGGGCCAGCAGCATCGCCCGGACCATCTGGGTCTGCGCGGCGTCGTCGGTGGCGTTGATCTCCCGCATCAGGACCAGCGCCTCGTCCAGCAGCCGCAGCGCGGTCTGCGCATCGCCCTCGGCGATCGCGACCATGGCCAGGCCGTTCTGGGCCGACGCCAGACCCCAGCGCTCACCCAGGGCCTGGTACCGTTCCCGCGCTTCCAGCAGGTCGGCCCGCTGCACGGCCAGGTTGCCGTCGTTCTCCGCGGCCATGCTGCGCATCAGGTACATGGACGCCGCCACCCAGGGCTCGGCGTCGACGACTACCCGCCGCACCAGTTCGTCCACGGCCGGCAGGTCGTTCTCCATGATCGGCACCAGCGCCTGGGCCAGGATGATCAGCGGGTGGTTGCTCTGGCCGGCCGGACCGGACAGTGCGGCGTTCAGCTCGCTGCGGATCGTGGACATGTCAGCCCACAGCTGGCTGTAGAAGATGGACGTGATCACGTAGTAGATCCGGCAGACCGCGCGGGCCTCCGGCGGCGCGCCGCCGTCGACGTCGATGACCGCGCCCAGCCAGTCCATCCCCTCGGCGTGCTGCCCGCCCAGGAACCAGTACGAGGTGAGCGCGGAGGCGATCCGGACCGCGGTGTCCGAGTCGCGCTCGTCCACTGCGAACCGCAGCGCGGCCAGGGTGTTGTCCCGCTCCGCGGTCAGCCGGCCCAGCCAGACCAGCTGCTCGCTCCGGCGCAGGTGCGGCTCGGCCTCCTCGGCCAGGTCGCGGAAGTAGCGGGCGTGCGCGCGGCGCACCTCGGCGATCAGCCCGGCCTCGGCCAGCCGCTCGGTGCCGTACTCGCGGATCGTCTCCAGCATCCGGTAGCGCGGCTCGCCGTCCGGGCCGGGGGCGACCGGCTGGAGCAGCGATTTGTCGACCAGGGCGGAGAGCAGGTCGTAGATCTCGGCGCTGTCGGCGTCTGACGCCGGCCGGCCGTACGCCGCGGGCTGCACGTACGCCGCGGAGGCCGCGCAGATGCCGCCGGGGAAGACCGAGAGCCGTTCGACCAGCTCGCGTTCGGCCCGCTCCAGCAGCTCCCAGCTCCAGGCGACCACCGAGCGCAGGGTCTGGTGCCGGGGCATGGCCGTGCGGCTGCCGCCGGTGAGCAGTCGGAACCGGTCGTCCAGCCGGTCGGCCACGAGGTGCACCGGCAGGGTCCGCACCCGCGCGGCGGCCAGCTCGATCGCCAGCGGGAGCCCGTCCAGCCGGCGGCAGATCTGGATCACGTCGGCGACGGTGCCCTGGTCCAGCGCGAAGTCCGGCCGGACCGCCGCGGCCCGGTCGGCGAACAGCCGGACCGCCGGGGTGGCCAGCGCCTCGACCACCGGGCAGCCGTCCGGCGGCTGGCCCAGCGGCGGCACCGGGTAGACGTTCTCCCCGAAGATGCCCAACGGTTCCCGGCTGGTGGCGATCACCCGCAGCCGCGGGCACTGCCCGAGCAGGTACTCGGCGATCCCGGCGGCGGCGTCGAGCAGGTGCTCGCAGTTGTCCAGGATGACGACGAGGTCCTTGTCGGCCAGCAGTTCGGTCAGCCGGGTGAGCGGATCCCGGGGCGCGGAGGCCTGCTGTTCGCGGCCCATCACCCGGGTCTCGCGCGGCCCGAGCGCGGTCAGCACGGCCTGGGCGACCTCGGCCGGATCGGTGACCGGAGCCAGCTCGACCAGCCAGGCTCCGGTGGGGGCGGTGGTGTTGAGAGTGGTGCGATTGCCGGCGTGGTTGCCGCTGTTGCTGTGGTTTGGGTCGGCTTCTTCGTAGGCTGCGTCCAGGCGCTGGTCCAGCATCCGTGCGGCCGCCTCGCCGGCCAGCCGGGTCTTGCCCGCGCCGCCGGGGCCGACCAGGGTGACCAGGCGGGAGGACTCCAGGAGCTTGCCGATCCGGGCCACCTCCTCTTCGCGGCCGACGAAGCTGGTCAGATGGCTGCGCAGGTTGCTGCGGCGAGGCGGGGGCGGGATCGCGGATCGGTCTGGGGACGCTTCTGCTGTCCGTGATGAGGTGTCGTCGGCGATTGCTGACGCCGGTCCTGATGGCGACCCGGACCCGGACCCAGGCGCGGCTGCGTTCGCGGGCACACTCGCGCTGCTTGCCGCGGCTACCGGCACCGGCCCGAGCTTCGGGTCGCCGCGCAGGACCGCGAGGTGCACGTCGGCCAGTTCCCGGCCCGGGTCGATGCCGAGGCCCTCGGCCAGGGCGCCGCGGATCCGGTCGTAGGCGGCCAGCGCGTCGGCCTGCCGTCCGCCCGCGTAGAGCGCCTTGACCAGCAGCGCCGCGATGTCCTCGCGCAGCGGGTGCTCGATCGCCAGGGACTCGAGCTCCGGCCCGGCCTCGCGGTGCCGGCCCAGCCGCAGATCGGCGTCGATCCGGTCGCGCAGGGCGGCCAACCGCAGGTCGTCCAGCCGCGCGGCCGCGGAGGCGGCGAACGGCGAGTCGGCCACGTCGGCCAGGGCCGGACCGCGCCAGAGCGCGAGCGCCTCCCGGAGCCGGTCGCGCGCGGCGGCGGCGTCGCCGGACCCGAGCGCGGCGTGGCCGGCCCGGGCCAGGGACTCGAACCGGGTGCCGTCCACGGCCGAGGCCGGGACGGCCAGCCGGTACCCGCCCGGGGCCGCGGCCACCAGGTCCGGATCGCCCAGGGCCCGGCGCAGGCGGGAGACCAGCGACTGCAGCGCGTTGGCGGCCCCGTCCGGCGGCTCCTCGTTCCACAACGCGTCCACCAGCGCCGCCACGCTCACCCCGCGCCCGGCGTCCAGGGCCAGGCGGATCAGCAGCGCGCGCAGCCGGGCTCCGCCGACCGGCACGACGGCGCCGGCTCCGTCGCGGACTTCGAGCGTTCCGAGGATCGACACCGTCAGCTGCACGGATCAAGTATCGCGTACCCCGGCCCCGCGCGCGGGCGCCGAACACCGGGCCGCACATCAGTAGCATGCTGAGGCATGACGCTTTCCGGAAAGACGGCAGTGGTGACCGGCGGATCCCGGGGGATCGGCCGCGCGATCGTGCTCCGACTGGTCGACGACGGGGCCCGGGTGATCTTCAGCTACCGCGAAGACGAGGCTGCCGCCGAGGCCCTGGTCCGCGAGATCGACGAGGGCGGCCAGGCCGGCCGATCCGGCCCCGGCCCGCGCGGCACGGCCGTCGCAGTACGCGCCGACCAGGCAGACCTGTCGAGCCTGGACGCGCTGTTCGCCCCGGTCGCCGGCGGCCTGGACATCCTGGTCAACAACGCCGCGATCATCGCGCCCGCCGCGATCCGCGACATCACCCCGGACCTGTTCGACCAGGCCATGACGGTCAACGCGAAGTTCCCGCTGCTCGCCATGCGCCGCGCCGAACCGCTGCTGCGCGACCACGGCCGGATCATCAACATCTCCACTCTCAATACGCTGAGTTCCGGCCCGGGAATCGCCCTGTACTGCGCGAGCAAAGCAGCACTGGAACAGTTCACGAAGGTCGCCGCGAGCGAGTACGGCCCGCGCGGCATCACGGTCAACACCGTCTCGCCCGGCGCCACCGATACCGACCTGCTGCGCACCGCGAACCCTGCTGAGGCGCTGGAACAGACCGCGGCAATGGCCGCGCTGGGGCGGCTCGGCACGCCTGGCGACATCGCGGATGTGGTCGCCTTTCTGGCTGGTCCTGATTCCCGCTGGATCACCGGGCAGAATATCGGAGTCAATGGAGGGCTGGGACTTTGATCATCAGGGTGTGAGTGCCGGTCGAATCGTTCGCCGGGGTGCCGCGGCTCCATCGACGCCGTTGGGTCCGTTCATCGATAGCGCGGTGGCCTGGACGACCTGGGCGACGTTTACTGCTACGGCAGGTCAGAGCCCGGAAAAACCGCCCATCCTGCGTCCGCACGTCCACGACGAACTCCAGAATATGACCGACCCGCCGATCCGTCCCTGGGAAAGGCTTATCCGGTGACGATCACGGTGACGGTGACGTGGCCCAGCACGCAGTCGGCGTCGGACTGCGGGGGTGGGGCGGTGATTGTGATGGATCCGGTTGGGCAGGTGGGGGCGTTTGCGGGCAGGGTGGGGGGCGCGGTCTGCGATGCGGTGGGGCTTGCGGGGGCGGCGTAGAGCGTCCAGGTGAGTGTGGTGGTGCCGGTGGTCTGGGCCTGGTACTGCTCGCTCCAGGTGGATTGGCAGACGGCTGACACGGTGGCGCACGGTTCAGGGGTCGAGTATTCCTGGGGGCCCTGGTCCTGGAGGGTGCTCGCGTTGGCGGTGCTGGACTGGGCCCAGTCGACGCCGGGGAAGACGTCCAGGTCCACGCTCAGGTAGCCGTTCGCTCCGTGGATGGTGACGGTCTTCGTCGCGACGGGAGGATCGACGGCCCCGCCTTGGCCAGCCTGCGCGGATAGTTCGAGGTGCACCTTCGCCAGCGGGCCGCCGGGGCCGCCGACGCTGCCGGGTCCGGTCTGGCCGGACGGTGAGCTGTGCGCGGAGCAACCGCCGAGCGATGCCACTGCTGCGAGTACAGCTGCGACAGCCGTGATCAGCTTGGCTGGGCGCGGTTTCTTCCCCGGTGTGATGCCTGACATTATCCCTGGCGCGCTCATGGGTTAGTTCCCTGATTCCCTGTGCGGCCCCAGGCCGGATCGGAGACGCTTCGGCGGGTCGCGAGGACGGCCGCGACCGTCTCAAGCCATTGCGCGAACAACTCATCCCGAGCAAGCTCCGACCCGGTGACCGCGGCCGCAGCCGCCGCAGCCATCCAGTCCCGGGCGAGCCGGGTCGGCCCCGCCCCGATGAGCGGCTCGGGCAGCTCCAGCGCGGCCGGTATGCCCATGCCGCGCACACAACGGGCCAGAAAGACCACCGGAAAAGGCCCTACGCCAAGATCCTGAGCCTGCCAGGACGCTGCGATAGCCCCCTCGGTGAACAACGCCGCCCGCGCCCCGCCCGCAAGCATCAGACCACGAGTAACAGCAGCCTCGACATCCAAACCGCGCAAGTCCGCATCGGACCGCCCCGGCGAAGTCTTCGGCGTCGGAGCATTCGAAGGCGCAAGGATGTGCGAAAGCGAGGGCACGGTCACTTGGGCAGCTCCACTCCGTCGGGCGTCGGCATCTCGCTCTTCGCCGAGCCGCCGACCCCCGGCCCGGTCAGGGCCCCGAGCTGGCCGTTGACGAACTGGCTCTCGGACACCCATTCGGTGAAGCCCCAGGGGTTGTAGACCTCCAGCTGGCTGCCGTTGTGCGCGATGATCAGCATCTGGTGGCCGCCGCCGGCTCCGTTCACGTCGAACGGGACCGGTTTGCCCGAGTCCAGTGCCGCCTGGATCTGCGGGACCGCGGCCTGCCGGTCGGCGGCGCTGCCCAGGCCCTGGTACTGGTACGTGGACCCGGTCGCGCCGTCGAGGTCCTGGTTCGCCAGGTAGTTCTCGCCGCTGGTGCCGATGCCCTCGCCGTGGCCGAACAGGTTGGCCCAGAAACCGTCGGCCTTCTGCCCGGCGCCGTATTGTTGCAGGTAGATCTGTTGCAGGCGCTGGTTCAGGGCCTGCGGGCTGTCGTCGCCGGGCGGCGGCTTGCTGCCGGAGGGCCGGCCGTAGCCGGTGGACAGTTCGAGCATCAGCACCGGGTCGACGTTCGCCTGGGCGATCACCGTGGACGCGGCCACGCAGTCGCCGACGTTGCCCTGGTCGTAGAGGTCCCAGTGCTGAACATCGGCCTGCGGGTCGGTCTGGCCGTCGTAGCTGGCCCAGTCGGCGCCGGAGCTGACCGTGTTCGGGTTGGTCAGGTCGGGGGTCAGGTGCTCGGCCAGCCACAGGGTGTCCGCGCCGTGGCTGTGGATCGCCGCGTCGAACGCCTGGACCTGGGTCAGGCTGTTGCCCGCGGCCAGCGCCTTCCACAGGTAGGCCGCCTCCTGCGGGGAGCCGGACTGGGCCAGCAGCTGCTCGAAGGCGGACTGGTCGGCGGGCGAGAGCGCGTCCAGCCGCTTCGAGGCCAGGGCCAGCGCGGTCGGGCTGAGGATGTCGCCTTCGCCGGCGTCGTCCGCGTCGCCGCCGGGGTTGGCGGCGTTGGCCAGGACCACGGCGCTGAGCGGGTCGACGTCGCCGGTGGTGATCATCTGTGCCCGGGCGGACTCGGCCAGCTGGTTGAGCAGCGTCGCGGTGGCCGTGCCGACGGTGGCCAGGTGCTGGGCCCCGGCGACCCGGGACGCCACGCCGCTCTGGGCGAACGGGATCGCCTGCAGCCCGGGCAGGCTCGAGGTCATGTCGAAGGCGGACACCATGGTCAGGGCCTTGTCCAGCTCGGACCGGCCCTGCTGGTCCTGCTGCTGCGACCAGGTCAGGGCGTCGGCCCACGCGTCCAGGGCCTGCGCGGCCCGGGCGATGACCTTCTCGGTGGTCGAGACCTCGACGGTCAGCGCCTGGATCGCCGCGGTCGCGTTCTCGGCCGCCTGGCCGCGCCAGGCCGCGGGCAGCGAGGAGCCGGTGACCCGGGCCAGGTCGCCGGAGACGGTGGTGCAGCCCTGCGCGGCGCTGCGGTACGCGGCGGCCTGGGCGTGCACGTCGCCCGGCGACCCGGTCGGCGCCGGGGGAGCGAGCGCAGCCCTTATCGCGATGCTCAGCTGGATCGGGTCGCCCCCGGACTCGTCCGCCAGCAAGTTCAGCATGCCCTGCGCGGCCTGGAGGTCTGACAGGGTGCTCATGACGCGCGGACCTTGCCGAGCGCGCCGGTGATCGCGTGCTCGGCGGACTGGTACTGCTGGAGCGCGGCGGATATCTTCTGCGCGGCCTCGCCGAGCGCCTCGCTGGTGACGCTCAGCTCGTCGCCCCAGGCGCTGTTGAACGCGGTCCACGCCTGCCCGACGCCCGGATCGCCGAATATGCCCTCGCTGTAGCAGGCCGAACCCAGGTAGTCGACGATCACGGTGTTGTAGTCGTCGTACGCCTGGCCGATCTGCCCGGCGACGCCGGCCAGGCTCGCCGGATCGACCTGGTAGCCGGACCCGGAACCGCCGTCTGGTGTCTGCATATCTGCCCCCGTATAACCGTGTACCCGTGTACATGACCGGCCCGGCTGTCGGCCCGTTTTCTCGAGACTGGTGCGCATGGTCGAAGCTGGGACCTGATGCTAGCAATCTCGGCTGGGCTAGCCAAGTGTCGAGTCAGGCTGTGGATTCCCCGTGCACAGCTGCGGCTTGCGGCCCACCGGCGATGACCGGCTGAGGCCGGGTCCGCGCGGGCATCGAGTGCCCGGAGGCGGACCGTGGCAGCTGCGGCGGCGTCCTGCGGCCGGGCTCAGTCCGTGGAGGAGCCGTCCGAAGTGGAGTTGTCCGAAGTGGAGCCGTCCGTCGTGGAGCCGGTTTCGTGGTCGGCGGCGCCGGGGTCCGCGGCGTGGTCGCCGTCGAGGGTCTCGTGCGGGTGGAACCGCTCGATCTTCAGGCCGACCTTGCCGTCCACCTCGGCCGCGCTGATCCGGAAGTCGCCGTCCGAGGTGCGCATCAGGGCCTGGGCTCCGTGGTCCGGGGTGTCGGCGGCGCCGACGTGCACGATGTCCCAGTCCTCGCCGACCTCACCGGACTCGCCGGCCTCGGCCCCTTCCTCACGCTGACCCGCACCCGCATCCGCATCCACCTGCCCCTCAGCCCGGTCCCCGGCCGCCAAGTACGGCCTGAGCTGCTGCTCCGGCGGGACGCCCGGCACTGTCGAGTGCTTGGCCGCCGCGCCGTGCTCGGTCAGAATTCGATCAGTGTCCTCGCTCATGATGCGGCCTTCCGTTGTGTACCTTCAGGTATGGAGGTTTCGCTTTGGACGGCGAATACTCGCAGACGGCACTCCGTAACCGCTTTTGCGTCCGCCAATCGTCGTACCGCTGATCCGCCAGGGACCGGTCGTCCGGCGGTCACGGGCGTTGCGGGCGCATGCGAAGGCCGGTCAGGGGTAACACAAAGAGCACTGCGATCGGAGAGGACGCCCACACATGACCTCGCACACCGGAACCGTGTCCACTGGCCAGGAGGATGAGAACACCGGCCCGGGACCGGAGCCCGGCGGCTACACCCATCGGCAGATCCTGGTCATCCTTTCAGGTCTGCTTCTGGGGATGTTCCTGGCCGCCCTGGACCAGACCGTCGTGGCGACGGCGATGTACAAGATCGGCGAGAGCCTGGACGGGCTGACCGCGCAGGCGTGGGTGACCACCGCGTTCCTGATCACGTCCACGATCTCGACCCCGCTCTACGGCAAACTCTCCGACCAGTACGGCCGGAAACCTTTCTTCCTGTTCGCGATCGCCGTGTTCATCACCGGCTCCGCGCTGTGCACGCTGTCGACCTCGATGTACATGCTGGCCGGGTTCCGCGCGTTCCAGGGGATCGGCGCCGGCGGACTGTTCTCCCTGGCCCTGGCGATCGTCGGCGACATCATCCCGCCGCGCGAACGGGCCAAGTACCAGGGCTACTTCATGGCCGTGTTCGGCACCTCCAGCGTGCTCGGCCCGGTGGTCGGCGGCGCGCTGGCCGGAACCAACACCCTGCTGGGGATCGACGGCTGGCGCTGGATCTTCCTGATCAACGTCCCGATCGGCATCCTCGCCCTGGTCGTGGTGGCCCGGGTGCTGCACATCGACCACGTGCAGCGCCGGCACCGGATCGACGTCTGGGGCGCCGTGGCGCTCGTGGTCGCGCTCGTGCCGCTGCTGATCGTGGCCGAGCAGGGACGCACCTGGGGCTGGGGTTCGGCGACCGCACTGGCCTGCTACGTGATCGGCGTGGTCGGCATCGCGGGCTTCCTGCTGGCCGAGCGCCGCGCCGGGGACGAGGCGCTGCTGCCGCTGCGGCTGTTCCGGATCCGGGTGTTCGCGCTCGGCTCCGCGCAGTCGGCGATCATCGGCATCGGCATGTTCGGCGGCATCACCCTGCTGCCGCTCTACCTCCAGCTGGTCAAGGGCAACTCGCCGACCAAGGCCGGCCTGCTCACCCTGCCGCTGGTGCTCGGCATCATGATCTTCTCGGTGATCGCGGGCCAGACCACCTCGCGCACCGGCCACTACAAGATCTTCCCGGTGATCGGCTCCGCGCTGATGGTGATCGGCATGCTGCTGCTGTGGCGGCTGACCGCGGACAGCAGCCTGGTCTACGCGGACACGGCCATGTTCATCGTCGGCGCGGGCCTCGGATTCAATATGCAGACCATCATTCTGGCCATGCAGAACGCCGTGCCCCCGCGCGACATCGGCGTCGCCACCGCCTCGACCACGTTCTTCCGGCAGATGGGCGGTACGCTCGGGGTCGCGGCGTTCCTGTCCATCGTCTACACGGTCGTCGGCTCGAAGATCGCCACCGCCTTCGCCCAGGCCCGCACCACCCCCGCCTTCCAGGCCGCGGCCAAAGCCCACCCGGACCAGGTCAAGCTGCTCAACGAGGCCGGGACCAGCGGCAGCAGCGTGCTCAACAACACCTCCTTCCTCGGCAGCCTGGACCCGGCGCTGGCCCACCCGCTCGAGGTCGGCTTCACCCAGGCCATCGACATCGCGTTCCTGACCGGCGCGGCGGTCCTGGTCATCGCCGGGATCCTGGCCGCGTTCATCAAGGAGGTCCCGCTGCGCACCACCGCGGCCGCGTTCACCCAGGAGGATGACGGCGCCGCACCGCTTGCCTAGGCTTTTCCCGGGTATACGGCGCGCATGATCACGGTAGGTGTCGAAGAGGAATACCTCCTGCTGGACCCGGAGACCGGCCTGCCGGTGCCGCGCAGCCGGCAGGTCCGGGCCGCCGCGGACCTCGCCCCCGCGGCGGCCAAGGACGAGGTGACCCCGGAACTCCTGCAGGCGCAGGTGGAGGTCGCCACCCCGGTCTGCACCGGCTTGGACGAGGTCGCCGGCCACCTGACCCGGCTGCGCGGCGTGGTCCGGGCCGCAGCCGCCGCGGCCGACTGCCGGGCCGCGGCCTGCGGGGCCGCCGCGCTGCGCGGGGCCCGGCCGGTGCCGGTCACCGGCAAGACCAGGTACCTCACGCTGGCCACCGACGCCGCACAACTCGTGGACGAGCAGCTGATCTGCGGCATGCACGTACACGTCGCGATCCCCGACCGCGAGCGCGGCGTCCTGGTGCTCAACCGGATCCGGCCGTGGCTCGCGATCCTGGTCGCCCTGGGCGGGAACTCGCCCCTGTGGGACGGACACGACACCGGGTTCAGCAGCTGGCGGACCGTGGTGTTCGGGCGGTGGCCGGTCAGCGGGCTGCCGCCCGAGTTCGCCGGCGAGGAGGACTACCGCCGCCGCGCGCAGGAACTGGTGGACTCGGCCGTGATCCGCGACCTCGGGCAGCTGTACTGGCTGGCGCGCCTGTCGGAGAAGTACCCGACCATCGAGGTACGCGCGTTGGACGTCCAGCTGCGCGCCGAGGACGCCGTGACGTTCGCGGGCCTGGCGCGTGCGCTGGTGACGCTGGCCTTGTCAGACCACTGGCCGCACGCCACGCTGCCGGCCCACCCGCCGGAGCTGCTCGCGGCGGCGCTCTGGCAGGCGGCCCGGCACGGCTTGGACGGGGACCTGGTCGATCCGTTCACGGCCCGGTCCCGCCCGGCCGCCGACGTGGTCGCCACCCTGATGACCCTGGTCGAACCCGCCCTGAAGCAGTCCGGGGACCTGGACCGGGTCAATGATGGCGTGCAGCGGCTGGTGCACGAGGGCACAGCCGCCACCCGCCAGCGCCGCGCCTTCCAGGACGGCGGCGTGGCGGCGGCGATCGACCTGAGCGAGATGTGAGCGCGCGAGAAATCAGAACGTCTTCCCGAGCGTGGGCACAGCGATCCGACAGAGCCCCGCCGACCGCGTTGGCCTGCCGGTCCCCGATTCCCGGGTCCGTGCGTCCTGAGGATGGCGCGCCACCATCCTCACGGGTGACCCGGAATCAACCCTGCGCCGGACGCCACAGCCGCCGCGGTAGCGCTACCGTCTTCGCTGTGCCAGACATCGAAGTACCGATCATCGAGGCGGCAGCGCTGACGATGCGCTATCCGGGCGGCGTCACAGCCCTGACCGACCTCACCCTGCGGGTCGAACCCGGGATCACCGGGCTGGTCGGCGCCAACGGCGCCGGCAAGTCCACCCTGATCAAAATCCTGCTCGGCCTGCTCACCCCCACCGCGGGCGGGGTGCGGGTGCTGGGCCTGGACGCGCGCGAGCAGGGCGAGCAGATCCGCGGCCGGGTCGGGTACATGCCCGAACACGACTGCCTGCCGCCGGACGTGACCGCGACCGAGTTCGTCACCCACCTGGGCCGGATGACCGGCCTGCCGCCGACCGCCGCGAAGGAGCAGGCCGCCGAGGCGCTGCGGCACGTCGGGCTGCACGAGGAGCGGTACCGGCAGATCGGCACCTTCTCCACCGGGATGAAGCAGCGGGTCAAACTCGCCCAGGCCCTGGTCGGCGATCCGGGCCTGCTGCTGCTGGACGAGCCGACCAACGGCCTGGACCCGGCCGGCCGGGACGCGATGCTGGCCCTGATCCGCCGGATCGGCACCGAGTTCGGCATCGCCGTGGTGGTCGCCTCGCACCTGCTCAGCGAGATCGAGCGGATCTGCGACCACCTGGTCGCGATCGAGGGCGGCCGGCTGCTGCGCGCGGCCTCGCTGGCCTCGATGACCCAGGCCCTGCCCTGGCTGGTGGTCGAGGTCGACGAGGGCACCGAGGCACTGGCCGCGGCCCTGGGCGGGCAGGGCCTGACCGTCCGCCCGCAGGGCCGCCAGCTGCTGGTCCGGGTGGACGCCGACCCGGTGTTCGACGCCGTCCGGGACGCGATCGCGGACCTGGACCTTCCGCTGACCCGGCTCGAACACCGCCGGCACCACGTGGAGGAACTCTTCTCCGACCGCGAACAGGTCGAAGCCGATGCCATGGAGGCGCAGCAATGAGCCCGACCACGCCAGCGGGCCCCGCGCCGCGCGCGGCGAACACCAGCGTCATCCACGACATCGGCTACAAGCCGTACACCGGGCCGCGGCTCGGGCGCCGGCAGATCGTGCGGGCGCTCTACGTGCACAGCCTGCGGTCCGTCTTCGGGCTCGGCCGCGGCGTGAAAGCGAAGATCATGCCGTTCTTCGTGCTCGCCGCGGTGCTGATCCCGGCCGCGCTGAACGTGTACATGAGCTCGGCGAGCAAGTCGCTGGTCCTTCCCTACGGGCACATGGCCTACAGCCTGATGCTGTTCAGCGTGCTGTTCGCCGCGGCCGCCGCGCCCGAGATCGTCTCGCGCGACCTGCGGCACCACACCCTGCCGCTGTACTTCTCCCGGCCGCTGCGCCGGATCGACTACCCGTTGGCCAAGATGCTCGCCCTGTTCTCCGGGCTGGCGATCGTCGGGGTGCTGCCGGTCCTGGTCAGTTACGTCGGCCAGGTCGCCTCGGCCACCAGCGGGCACGAGATCTGGGCCGACTCCAAGGCGGCCTTCCCGGGCCTGTTCGCGGCCCTGGCCCAGGCCGCGCTGTTCAGTGTGATCAGCCTGCTGATCGCCTCGACCACCGGGCGCCGGGTGATCGCCACCGGCGTGATCGCGATCTTCTTCCTGGTCTCGATCGCGATCTCCGGTGTGCTGACCAGCGTGGTCGGCCGCAGCTGGCAGGAGCACACGGCCAGCTGCGTCGTGCCCGCGTTCGCTCCCGGGTCGCCCCGGGACACCGGCGACGGCAACGTGTTCGGGTTCGGCGGCGGCGAGAACGGCCCGCCGACCGCCCTGTTCACCCAGCTGTGCCCGGGCATCGACCCGGACGCCGACAACGTCGGGAACATCGACGGTTCGCTCGTCCAGGGCCGGCCCGGCTTCGCGAACATCACCGTGCAGTACCAGACCCCGGTCTACTCCACGATGGCCAGGGTGGGCGGTCTGACCAGTCCGTCGCGCCTGGTCGAGGGCACCCGGATCTGGGTGTTCCGGGCCGGCGACGGCGAGATCCCGAACCCCGCGCCGCTGGGCCCGGTCTACGCCGCCGAACTGCTCGTCCTGGTCCTCGCCGCCGGCAACGGGCTGTTCCTGCGCTACCGGAAAGTGAGCGTCTCATGACCGCCGTCGACAGCGCGGCCGCGCCCGGCGCCGCCGCCACCGGGCCCGTCGTGGTCAGCTTCGACCACGTCACCCACTGGTACGGCAACGTGGTCGCGGTCAACGACATCTCGCTCCAGCTCGGGCCGGGGGTGACCGGGCTGCTCGGGCCGAACGGCGCGGGCAAGTCCACCATCCTGCACCTGCTGGCCGGGTTCCTCTCCCCGTCCCGGGGCGCGGTGACCATCGGCGGGGCCAGCCCGTGGCGCAACCCGGACATCTTCCACACGGTCGGCCTGGTCCCGGAGCGCGACTCGGTGTACGCGTTCCTGACCGCGCGCGAGTTCGTCACCGCCTCGGCGAAGCTGCACAAGCTGGCGGACCCCAAGGCCGCGGCCGAGCGCGCGCTGGACCTGGTGGAGATGGCCGGGGCGGCCGACCGGCCGATCCAGACCTACTCCAAGGGCATGCGCCAGCGGGCCAAGGTCGCCGCCGCGCTCGTGCACGACCCGCAGGTGCTGCTGCTGGACGAGCCGTTCAACGGCATGGACCCGCGCCAGCGGATGCACATGATGGACCTGCTGCGCGGGCTCGGCCAGGCCGGGCGCACGATCCTGTTCTCCTCACACATCCTGGAGGAGGTGGAGAAGCTGGCCGACACGGTCCAGGTCGTGGTCACCGGCCGGCTGGCCGCCTCCGGGGACTACCGGACCATCCGGCGCCTGATGACGACCCGGCCGCACGTGTTCCTGCTGCGCAGCACCGACGACCGGGCGCTGGCGCAGGTGCTGATCTCCAGCCCGGCCGTGCAGGGCGTGGGCCTGGTCAAGGACGGCCTGGAAGTGCACGCGAGCGACCACGGCACCTTCACCCGCGAGCTGGCCAAGGTCAGCCGGTCCGCCGGGATCGGGCTGCGCGAGGTCATCCCGTCGGACGAGTCCCTCGAATCCGTGTTCGCCTACCTCGTGGGAGCCTGACCATGATCGATTCCACCGTCGTCTGGATCTCCTTCCGGGCGCTGTTCGGCCGCCGCCGGGCCCTGCTGTTCCTGCTGCCCGCACTGCTGCTGGTCCTGCTCACCGTGATCATCGCGGGCGCGCAGGGGAAGGAGTCGGACTGGGCCGCGATCCTGCTCGGCCAGGTCGGGGTCGGCGCCGTGGTCCCGCTGACCGCGCTGCTGGTCGGCACCTCGGTGCTCGGCTCGGAGATCGACGACAACTCGGTCCTGCACCTGCTGGCCACCCCGGTCTCCCGGCGCACCGTGATCGTCTCCAAGGTGCTGGTCTCGGCGTCGGTCACGATCGTGTTCGCGGCCGTGCCGGTGCTGCTGTCGGGACTGATCGCCGTGGGCGCGACCTCGCTGACAGTGGGCTGTTTCCTCGGCGCGGTGCTCGGCTCGGTCGTCTACTCGTGCCTGTTCGTGTTCTTCTCCGCGGCCCTGCGCCACCCGGTGATCTACGCGCTCGCCTACGTGGCGCTGTGGGAGGAGCTGATCAGCAATCTGGTCGGCGGCGCGAAGTACCTGTCGATCGAGCAGTGGTCGCTCGGCCTGGCCCACGCGGTGTCCAAGGACGGCAACCTCAACTCGCACCTGACCCTGACCCCGTCGCTGATCCTGGCCGTGATCGCCTCGGTGCTCCTGGTCGGTTACGCCACGGAGCGCCTGAGCGCCTTCACCCTGCGGGCGGACTGAGCCGGGAGGTACTGAGGAGAATATGCAGTACCGCGGACGCGGGCCGGTCTGCCATGATTCTGCCCATGGGGGAGATCACATTCACGCGCCCGCTGTCCGAGTTCCTCTGCCCGCAGTGCGGCTGGACCGGCGACTTCGAAGCCCGGTTCCCGGCCTGGTGTCTGTCGTGCACGTACGGCGCCGAGGGCGGCATGGTGCTCAAGCAGTTCACCGGCCGCGCCCAGCGCCAGAAGTCCGCGGCGTCGCGCCGCAGCGAGAAGCTGTACGCGAAGGTGGTGGCCGCACCGCAACTGCGGCCCACCGGCCTGCTGCGCCGGACGACCATCGGGGTCGCCCTGCTGATCCACCTGGTCACACTGCTGGTTCTGGCCGGCGGCATCGTCCTGATCGCGACGATGCCGCCGGCCTCGCTCGCATGGTTCTTCGGCCCGCTGCTGATCCTGCTCGCGATCACGCTGCGCCCGCGCTTCCCCGCGATGGAGCACGGCCCGCAGCTGATCACCCGCGAGCAGGCGCCGGAACTGTTCGGCCTGCTCGACGAGATCGCCGCGCTGCTGCACACGCACTCGTTCACTGCCGTCCGGCTATCGATCACCGCCAACGCCGGCACGGCCGTCTTCGGCCTGCGCCGACGCGAGCGCCTGCTCGACGTCGGCGTGCCGCTGTGGCAGCTGCTCGGCCCGCAGGAACGAGTGGCGCTGCTGGCCCACGAGGTCGCCCACGGCGCCAACGCCGACTCCGAGTACGGGCTCGTGGTGGCCAGCGCTCTGAGCACGCTGCGCCGCTGGTACGCGGTGACCCACCCGCTCACACTGGTGACCGGCCGCACCCGGCTCAAGACACGCAATGTGGTCGACGTGATCTTGCCGTTCCACGTCTTCCACCGGTGGGCGTCCGCGCTGGTGCTGCGGTCCACCCCGCGCGCCGAGTACCTCGCCGACCGGCTCGCCGCCCAGGTCGCCTCCACCGACGCCGTCCACGCCATGCTCGACCGGATGGTGACCGCCGGGGCCGCGATGCAGGTGCTGCTCACCGCGGTCCGCGCCCGCGTGCCGTCCCAGCCGTGGCGGATCGTGCGCGACTTCGCCGCCGCGCTGCCGGAGCACGAACAGGCCCGCCTGGCCCTGCTCAGCGCGCGGGCCGGAGTGAGCATCGACGACTCCCACCCGCCGACCCACCTGCGGCTCCAGCTGCTGCGGGGCGGTGAGCCGCTGCCCGCGCAGCTGACCATGACCGGCGAACGCTGCGCCCTGATCGATGCCGAACTCGCCGACCCGATCGAGCAGTTGGGCGCGAAACTGAGCAAGTTCGCCCGGCGGTAGGTCACTGCGTCACCCGCACAGAACTGCCGGACTGCGTACAGTCGAATCCGTGGGGTTGGGGATCGATCTGACGTTGCTGGCGGTCGACGCGGAGCCTGGGTACCTGCGGGTCGGGCCGACGCTGCCTTACCCGCTGGTCGTCGGCGAATTGGTGGATCTGGCCGTGGCCGGGCGGATCACGGTGAACGGTGACGTGATCGAGGTCCTCGATCGCTCGCCGGTAGGCGATGCGCTCGCCGACGATTCTCTTGCCCGGCTTGCTGATCTCGGAGACGGTTTGTCGGTCGAGCAGTGGCTGGAGCGGCAGGGCCGCTGGCGCGTCGAGGCCTACCTCAACGGCCTGCGCCACCAGAACGTGCTGCATGAGTCATCGGGCAAGGTGGTCGGATCGGGTCGGATCGAGGTCGCCGACACGTTGCGGGCCGCGGCGCCAGTGCGGCGGCTACGGAGGCTGATCGCTGAGGAGGGCGGCCCGCAGTCGGCGCAGGATCTGGCATTCGCCGCCCTGTTTGACCGGGATCGCCGGTAGACGACCCCTGGTTCGCCCGCCGCTCAGGCGGCCGACTGGGAGGACGCGGCCTTCGGCTGGAGGTCGTCGAGCGTGAGCAGGTGCGCGGGCGGGTCGGGCAGCGCGATGTGCGAGCTGACCTGCAGATCCGGCCCGACGTGTAGCAACTCGCCTGACTCCAGGGGGCGCCACAGCGGATCGTCGTCCAGTTTCTCGCTCGCGACGACGACCGCCGGGGCGTCGGCCAGATCACCGGAGTGCACGTGCAGCCGCCCGGCGGCGCCCTTGTGGTCCAGGTGCTCGTGCTGTTGCGGGCCGCGATTGCGGCGGTCCAGGACGTACAGCGAGTGCGTCTCGGGGTAGCGCAGCGCCCAGAGCTCGTCCGCGGTGATCATGACGACGTTCAGCGCGAACACCGGCAGGTTCGCGGCGACCCAGCGCGCCGCGGCGGCCAGGCCCTCGCCGACGTTCCCGCCGCGGGCCGCGGTCTCCTGGTTGACCAGGGCGAAGAAGCGTTCCGAGTCGGTGTCGCCCTGCACCTGCGCCATGCCGTCGGCGCCGAGGCGTTGTTCCAGCTTGTCGAGACCCTCGATCACCCCGTTGTGGGCGAACAGGCGGCCGTCGGCGGAGAACGGGTGGGTGTTGCGGTCGGCCAGCTCGCCGGTCGAGGCGTACCTGACGTGCGCGACGAACGTGGCGGACTCGACCGTCCGGGCCTCCTCGGCGAAGTCGCGGTCGTCGAACGCGGCGATCGGCGCCTTGTGCACCTCGGGCCGCCCGTCCGGGCCGAAGAACCCCAGCCCGGTCCCGTCCGGGTCCCGCCTGCTCTGCGCGGACAGGCTGTCCGGGGCCTCCAGCAGCCAGAACGTGGCCCGCACGCGCGCCGGAGCGCTGGTCATGCCGAAGAGCCGGCACATGGGATCTCCTCCTGATAGGTGACCGCGTCGTATACCCGCTGCCGGGCGCACTATCCGCCGCGGGACTAGGCCCGGTTGCGCAATCGGATGGCGCGGGCGGCCGGAGCATGGAAGGCTCTGGGCCCATGAGCGCAGACACACGCCGATCGGCCGGAACCCAGAGCGGCACCGACGGGATTCTTCGGGCCCTGCACATCAAGCGGCTTTCCCCCGCCCAGGACCTGGCGGACTACTCCCATGGAGTGACCCTCCAGGTCATGTGCTTCCTGCGGCAGACCAACGGTCTCGCCGGGGGCACCCGGTTCGGCCGGCTGCACCTGGCCAGCGGGCAGCCGGTGGTGTGGCGCCAGCGCAACGGGGCCGGCGAGTTCGAGCTGCACCAGCCCTTCTCGCTGACGCCGGTCGAGCAGCGGACGGGGCACTGGAAGGTCGGCGCGTACGCGCTGGAGAGCTCGGCCGGCTCGTTCATCGCGATGATCCCCAAGATCGACGTTCCGTTGGTCGAGCACGCGTTCGCCCACGCCCCGCAGGTGCCCGCGTAGGCGCCCGGGCCGCCGCGCCGCCCTTGCGCCATCCGGCGCCGTACGCAACGAAGCGCCCGGCCGGGAACGGATCCCGGCCGGGCGCTTCGGCGTCGTTCTGGTCAGGTCGAGGTCAGACGTGGGCCACCGTGATGACCGCGTCCTGCTCGGCCGCCGCGTCGGCCGAGCCCGGCGCGGAGCCGACCGAGGGCGCGGTGTTGTGCGTCTGCGCGGCGGCCATGGCCGCGCGCAGCTCGTTGATCTTGGTCTTGGACGGGAACAGCAGCGCGCCCATCACCGCGCCGCCCGCGAACAGGCAGGAGCTGATCAGGAACACCGACGTGTAGCCGTGCGTCACCGAGACCTGCTGGATGTGCGGCAGCGTGGCGTGCGAGAGCGCGTAACTGGTGGTGGCGGTGGCCGCCACGGTGCTCAGGACCGCGGTGCCGATCGACCCGCCGACCTGCTGCATCGTGCTGACCAGGGCCGAGGCCACACCGGCGTCCCGTGGCTGCACGCCCGCGGTCGCGGTGTTCATCGACGGCGCCATCACCATGCCCATGGCCAGGCCCATCACCATCAGGGCCGGCAGCACGGCGCTGGCGTAGCTCGACGTGACCGTCAGCCGGCTCAGGTACGCCATCGACAGGCAGCCGAGCACCATGCCGATGGTGATGACCACCCGGGGGCCGAACCGCGGCAGCGTGATGATGTTCGAGGTGTTCGAGCTGATCATCACGCAGGCGATCATCGGCAGGAACGCCAGCCCGGACATCACCGGGCTGAAGCCCTTGATCAGCTGCAGGTAGTAGGTCAGGAAGAGGAACACGCCGAACATCGCGACACCGGCGACGCCGACCGCCGCGAAGGCCACCCCGCGGGAACGGTCCGACACGACCCGCAGCGGCAGCAGCGGCGCCGACACCCGGGCCTCGACCACCGCGAACCCGACCAGCAGGAGCGCGCCGACGACCAGCGAGCCGAGGGTCAGCGGGTCGGTCCAGCCGGCCGACTCGGCGTGCGAGAAGCCGAAGACCAGGCCGAACAGCCCGGCCGAGGCCAGCACGGTGCCGACCACGTCGATCCGCGGCCGCACCGGCGGGCGCTCGTTGACCATGTAGACCAGCGCGCCGAGCGTGGCCACCACGGCGAACAGCACGTTCACGTACATCACCCAGCGCCAGGACAGGTACTGGGTCAGCACGCCGCCGAGGATCAGGCCGACCGCGCCGCCGCCGACCGCGACCGTGCCGAAGACGCCGAACGCCTTGCCCCGGTCGCGCGGGTCGCGGAAGGTGGTGACCAGGGTGCTCAGCGCTGCGGGGGCGAGCATCGCGGCGGCCACGCCCTGGATGGTGCGGGCGGCGACCAGCACGCCGAACGAGGGCGCGGCCCCGCCGATGGCCGAGGCCAGGGCGAAGGCGGCCAGTCCGGCGATGAATATCCGTTTGCGCCCGACCAGGTCGCCGATCCGGCCGCCGAGCAGCAGCAGGCTGCCGAACGCGAGGGCGTACGCGGTCACCACCCACTGGCGTTGGCCGTTGCCGAAGTGCAGAGCGGCCTGCGCAGAGGGAAGCGCGATGTTCACCACTGTCGCGTCCAGGACGACCATGAGTTGGGCCACTGAGACTACGACGAGAATCAGCCAGCGGTGGTCGGAAGCACGAGCGGCCGCGGATTCCCGCTGTGCCATAGCTTCGTTCGACAAGACAGTCTCCCAGGAAGATGCGAGATCAAGTGCACGTGCACCGCCGGAATCCCGACCCGGACCGGCCACGGCCGGCGACTGCCGCCTGCCGTGTGGTGTCCGCGCTGGTCAAGCCCCTCTGGTGCCCGTTCGATCGGCGAGGCAGCTCTCGCCCCGCCTTCGGTCCAACACCGGCCGATCGGGAATCGATACCGAGATCGAGACGATGAATAGGTTAAATATTTGTTGTAGGGAGGTTTCGTCGGCGGCAGATCTGTGTTCTCGGGGGCTTTTGGCAGGCGATACTTGGTGTTTGCGTGATTCTGGTAGTACTTCCTGAACGGCAGTGCTGGGGGATTGTTCGCGGGTGGAATAAAGCGTGCTGTCAGTTATCTGGCTTGGGTGTCGCTCGTGGACCCGACCACGGTGAATCACGGCGGCCAGCTGGTCTCCGGGTCGAGTCGGGCCAAGACGTGCGCGCCGAGGTCTTTCAGCGCGAGCAACTGGTCCGCGGACAGTGCGTCGATCACCAGTTCCCGCACGGCCTCCACATGGCCGGGGGCCGCCTTGACCACCAGGTCGTAGCCCTCGGTGGTGAGGACTGCCATCAGGTAGCGGACGTTCTGCGGGTCCCGGTGCCGGCACAGCAGCCCGCGCTTTTCCAACCGGTCCGCGACATGGGAGAGCCGGGACAGCGATCCGTTGGTCAGGACTGCCGGCGTGCTCATCCGCACGCGCCGGTCCGGCTGCTCGGACAACCGCGCGAGCAGCAGATACTCGAACATCGTCAGCTCGGCCGACTTCGTCAGCTGGGCGTCCAGGGCCGCCGGGACCTTCAGCATCAGGGCCACCGCGCCCAGCCACGCCGCCCGTTCCCGTTCGTCCAGCCACCGCGGCTCGCCCCGGTCGGCGTCCTCCACTCGCCGGTCCCCCATAGGAGACATCATAGATTGCAGGCTTGAAGGTTCAACCGGCAATATTCGGGCTCCGACGCCCGGCCGGCGCGGGTGCGGCCGGGCCGGCCGCCCAGCGCAGCAGGAAGCCGAGCCGCTCGTGCGACGGACTGTCCGGTTCGGCGGTGTAGGCGATCAGCAGCTGGTCGGGGTGGGTGTCGACGGTGAACTGCTGCACGTCGAGCGTCACCGTTCCGGCCACCGGGTGGTGGTGACCGGCCGTCGTCGACCAGCCCGAAGTCACGCGGATCGAGCGCGGCGCGGCGGGCGCGCAGGAAGGCGCCCAGCTCGCTGCGTTCCCGGGAGGTCTCGCCTGACTGCATGACTTCATTGTGCGCCCGGGCCGCTCGGGCGTGCCCGGTACTGGCCTGCCCAGGCAGAGCCAGCCGTGGCGGGCGGCCGGGCCACGCGGCCAGCATGGGTGGCAGGTCGCCGAGCGGCGGCCCGTCACCCATGCTGGCCGCTCGCCTACGCGCCCGACACCCTGCCGCTGCCGGCCACCACGGCGATCGGACACCTGCGCGAGAACCTCGGCGCGCAGGACCTCGCCCGCGCCCTCACCGCCGCCGAGCTGGCCGCCATCGACGGTCTCACGCTATGCAAGGGCACGAATTCCGCCGTAGAATGACCTTGCTCGGCTCAGGGCGACGACCGGTTCTGCGATGGGAGAATCCGCGTGTCCAATCCGTTCGACGACGAAGACGGTGTCTTTCTCGTGCTGGTGAACGACGAGAACCAGCATTCGCTGTGGCCTGCGACGATCGAGGTGCCGGCCGGCTGGCGCCGGGTCTTCGGCGAGGGGACCCGGGCCGAGAGCCTGGCGTATGTCGAGTCGCACTGGACCGATCTGCGCCCGGCCAGTCTGATCGCGGACATGGAAGCGGCTAATCCGAGCTGACGGCGTCGGATCCGGTCTCTGTCCCGGATCCGGTCTCGAGTTCGACTTCGTCCAGCAGGGCGCCCAGGAGGCTGTCCGGTGCGTCGGATTCGGCGCACAGGTCGACGATCGAGGTGGCGAGTTCGCGGAGGGTGAGTTGGTCCAGGAAGAGTTCCAGCGGGACTTCGGTGCCGAATTGTTCTTCCAGGCGGTCGGCCAGGTGGATCGCGGCCAGGGAGTCGCCGCCTGCGCCGAAGAACGTCAGGTCCAGGTCGCCGTCATCCTTGAGGCCCAGCGAATCGGCTAGGAGTCGGGCGATCGCGGTCTCGGTGGCTTCGGTCCCCTGTGTTTCAGGGGTCGTATGGGATGTGGGCGTGGGAGAAGCGGCGGGGCGCACCAGTGAGTAGGCGCCGAAGTGCTCGCCGGCGAACGGATACGTGGGCAGGTGTACCCGGCGCGCGTAGTCGGGCGTGGGCCAGGCGACGGTTTCGCCCTTGAGCCAGGCTGCGGCCAGATCGTTCAGTGAGTCAGGGCCCTGACCTATTACGTGGGACGGGCTTGGCGAGGACGCGAGTGCGCGCAGAGCTGCGATGGCTGCGACGAGATCCTGTACCACGACACAACCTCTGGCATCGAGGGCTGCGCGGCCGGTCTGGAGGGTGAGGGCCACGTCGGCGAGCGTGGGGGCGAGCGCGTGGGTACGGGCGTCGGGGGCGTCCAGGAATTGAGCCAGGCGTTCGGCTGCTGCGGCCACTTGGGCTTCGGTGCGGGCGGAAAGCGGCAGGAGTTGCCACTGGCCGTCTGCGTGGTCATCCGGCTGGTCTGCCTGCTCGTCTGGTTGGGCGGCGGGGAGTTCGGGGGCCTGTTCCAGGACGAGGTGCACGTTGGTGCCGCCGATGCCTACGCTCGTCACCCCGGCCAGGCGCGGTCCGCCTTCCGCGGGCGCGGGCCACGGCTGCGTGGCCGTCACCAGGGCGAGCGGCGACTGGCCGGACGTGAGTTCCGCGCGCGGGCGCTCGACGTTCGCGGTCGGCACGAAGGCGCGATTCTCCAGCATCAGCACGACTTTGATCAGCCCGGCCACACCAGCTGCGGCGTCGAGATGGCCCAGGTTGGATTTGACCGAGCCGATCGCGCAGGGGGAGCCGGAGTCATCGTGATCTCCTAGCGCCGTGGTGACCGCGGACAGTTCGATCCGGTCGCCGAGATCGGTGCCGGAACCATGCATCTCAATGTACTGCGCGGCAGTCGGGTCCAGGCCCGCGGCCGCCCACGCCTCGCCGATCGCGGCCGCCTGCATATCGACGCCCGGCGCGGTGAATCCCACCCGCAGCGCGCCGTCGTTGGTGACCGCGCCTCCTCGAATCACGGCCCTGATCGGGTCGCCCGCGGCCAGGGCGTCCTCGAGGCGGCGCAGTACCACGACGCCGACGCCGCTGCCGGGCACGGTCCCGCGGGCGTTCTCGGCGAAGGGGTGGCAGCGGCCGTCCGGGGAGAGGATTCCGCCGTCCTGGTAACGGTATCCGCGTCGGCGGACCGCGTCCACGCTGACGCCCCCGGCCAGGGCGGCGTCGCACTCGCCGAGCAGCAGGGCCTGGGCGGCGAGGTGGATCGCGGTCAGCGACGTGGAGCAGGCCGTCTGCACGGTCATGCTCGGGCCGTCGAGATTCAGTTTGTACGAGAGCCAGGGCGCAAGGAACTCGCGGTCGGTGAGCACCCGCAGCTGGAGCGGATTGAGTTCGGTCGCGAGCCGCGGGTCCGCCTGGGCCGCGGTCATGTGCTCGGTGGCGCTGCCGCCGACGTACACGGCGGTCCGGCCGGGCGCGCGCCGCGGGTCGATTCCGGCGTCCTCCAAGGCGTTCCAGGCCGTTTCGAGCAGCAGTCGGTGCTGCGGATCCAGCACGGCCGCCTCGGCGCGGTGGAACGCGAACAGCTGTGCCTCGAACCGGTCGGCGTCGGCCAGGACGGCTCGGGACGGCACGTAGGCCGGGTGGCGCACGTCCGCCTCCGGTTCACCGTCGGCGAGCAGGTCGGCCGGGTCGAAGTCGGAGATCGCGCAGACGCCGTCGCGCAGGGCGGCCCACAGCTGCGGCAGGTCGGCGGCGCCCGGGAAACGGCCGCTCATGCCGACGATCGCCACCGCCGGAGCGTCGGCCGGGTCGGTCGGCGCCGGTGTCTCAGTCATCGTATGTCGCCCTTCTTGCTCGTGCCGGCGGTTGGATTCCCGTTGCGGGCGGCCGCGGTCCGGTCGGCCAGTCTTCTGCGTCGTTCGTCGCCGTGCCGACGGGCTGCGGCGGCCGGCGGCGGGGCCGCGGCCTGGTCGAGCCGGGCGGCCAGGGTGGCCACGTCCGGGAAGCGGAAGAGGTCGACCAAAGCGATGGCCTCGCCGCCCGGGCCCGCCTCC
Source organism: Actinocrinis sp. (assembly GCA_035943635.1). Lineage (GTDB taxonomy): Bacteria > Actinomycetota > Actinomycetes > Streptomycetales > Catenulisporaceae > DASZBX01. The sequence goes on from DASZBX010000135.1 coordinate 50,868, forward strand.
TCGCGCAGGGCCGCGTGCACGGCCAGCAGGCGCAGGGAGTTGCCACCGATGTCGAAGAAGTTGTCGTGGCGGCCGATCTCGTCGATCCCGAGGACCTGGGCCCAGATCCGCGCGACGCGTACTTCAGCGGGCGTGGACGGCTGGACGTAGCGCCGGCCGGTGTCCGGGCGGGCGGTCGGCGGGTCGGGCAACCGGGAACGGTCGACCTTGCCGGAGTTGTTGGTCGGCAGTTCGGCCAGCTGCACGAAGACGTCCGGGACCATGTATCCCGGCAGCCGGTCGGCCAGCCGGGCGCGCAGTTCGGCGGTCTGCGGCGGGTCGGCCGGGTCGGCGGGCACGAGGTAGCCGACCAGGTGCGGGTCCGTGGCGCCGCCGCGGACCGTGGCCGCCGCGGCGGCGACCTTCGGGTGCCCGGCCAGCACGGTCTCGATCTCGCCGAGCTCGATCCGGAAGCCGCGCAGTTTGACCTGGCCGTCGGTCCGGCCCAGGTAGTGGATCCGGCCCGCGGCGTCGTACCTGGCCAGGTCGCCGCTGCGGTACATCCGGGTGCCGGGCGGGCCGAACGGGTCGGCGACGAAACGTTCGGCGGTCGGGCCCGGACGGTTCACGTAACCGCGGGCCAGGCCCTCGCCGGACAGGTAGATCTCGCCCGCGACGCCGACCGGGGCCGGTTGGAGGTGCGAGTCCAGGATGTAGACGCGGTAGTTCGGCACCGGGCGGCCGATGACCACCGGCGCGTCGGGGACCAGGAGCCCGGTCGTGGACACGACGGCTGCTTCGGCGGGCCCGTACGCGTTGACCACCCGGCGCCGGGCGGTCGTCCAGCGGCGGACCAGTTCGTCCGGGCTGGGTTCGCCGCCCACGGCCAGCTCGGTCAGGTCTTCGAGCGCGTCCGGCGGGCAGGGCAGCGACATCACTGCTGTGGGCGTGATGAAGAGGTGGGTGATCCGGTCCTCGCGCAAGCGTGCGTACAGGGCCTCGCCGATGCGCTCGTCGTCGGTCGCGATGTGCAGGGCGGCTCCGGCGATCCAGGTGGCGAACACATCGAGGACTGAGATGTCGAAGGCGTACGAAGCCTGTTGCAGCACCCGGGATTCCGGCGTCAGACGCTGCCAGTCACGGGCCGCGACGGTTGCGTTCATCAATGATCGGTGGCCGACCAGGACGCCCTTCGGGACGCCGGTCGAGCCGGAGGTGTAGATGATGTAGGCGGCGTTGGCGGGAGTCGTCGGGCGTTGGGCGGAGGGGTTGGCCGAACCGGATGTGGGGCGGTTGACGAAGTCGGTGGCGGCGTCGGCGACCTCGGCGACCTCCACGCCCAGGTCCGGGAGACGCCCGGCGGTCTGCGGTCCGGTCAGGATCAAACGGATGCCGGTGTCTTCGAGCACGTGCATCAGCCGCGCTTGCGGCAGCGTGACCTCCAACGCGAGGTAGACGCCGCCGGCCCGCAGTACCGCGAGGGCGGCGATGACCATCTCGGCGGTCCGGCCCAGGCACACGCCCACCGGCACCTCCGGCCCGACGCCCGCCGCGCGCAGTCCGTCGGCCAGGCGGTCGGCGCGTGCGAGCAGCTCGGCGTAGGTCAGTGTCGTGCCGTCGCACACCAGCGCGACGGCGTCCGGTCTGGTGGCGGCCTGCTCGGCGATGAGGTCGGTGACCAGGCCGGACGGGACGGTTTGGGCCGCCGAGTTCCAGCTGCGCAGCATCTGCCGGCGTTGTGCGTCGTCGAGCAGGGCCGCCGAGTCGACCGGAAGTTCGGGACGGTCGAGCAGGTGGTCGAGCAGGACCAGGAAGTTGCGCAGCCAGTGCCGTACCGTCGCCGGGTCGAACAGGTCACTGCGATAGTCGAACTGGATGACCGTGTCCGCGGCCCAGCGTTCGGTGTACATCACCAGGTCGGCCTTGGCCGCGCGCAGCGTCAGCGGCAGCCGCTCGGTCTGGGCGCCGTGCAGGTCGAGCGGGTATTCCGTGTCGTCGTAGGTGAAGACGACCTGCACGACCGGGTCGTGACTCGGATCCCGTTGCCCGGCAACGGCTTCGACCACTGATTCGAAGGGTGCATCCTGGTACTGGTGCGCGCCGGAGAGCCGGTCGCGGACGCGGAGCAGCAGCTCGGCGAAGGTCGGCGGCCCGGACAGGTCGATCCGCAGCGCGAGCGTGGTGGTGAGGAAACCGACGACGCGTTGCAGGTCCGGGTGGTCGCGCCCGGCGGCCGGTGTGCCGACGACGACGTCTGTCCGCCCGGACAGCCGCGAGAGCAGGACGGCGAAGGCCGCGAGCATGACCGTGTACTGCGTCGCCCCGGCCGAGCGGGCCGTTCGGGCGAGGCGTTCGTGCAGGTCCGGGGGCAGGACGACCCGCTCGCTCTCGGCCGCTGAGGTCTGCACTGCGGGCCGGGGTCGGTCCGTGGGCAGGATCGGGGTCAGCGGCGCTCCGTCCAGTGATCGGCGCCAGTGCTCGACCGCCTCGGCGAACTCGCCGTCAGCCAGGCGCCGCTCCTGCCAGGCGGAATAGTCAGGGTATTGAATGGCCAGGGCGGGCAGGCCGGCCGGGCGGCCGGTCAGCGCGGCACGGTAGCCGATGGCCAGTTCCTCCAACAGGATCCGCAGCGACCAGCCGTCGCAGATCAGGTGGTGCATGGCCAGCAGGACGCGATGGCTGCCGTCCGGAAGCCGGTAGACAACGCTGCGCAGCAGCGGTCCGTGCTCCAGGTCGAACGGGCGGCGGGCCTCGGCCGTCACGGCGTCGTCGGCCTCGGCCTCGCAGGACACGTCCAGCACGCGCACCTCGGCCTTCGCGAACGCGGCGACGGCCTGGATCTCCTGGTCGCCGACCGTGCGGAACGTCGTGCGCAGCGATTCGTGCCGGGCCACGACCAGATCGAGCGCGGCGGCGAACGCGGCGTGATCGAACGGCCCTGATACCCGGAAGGCGACCGGCACGTTGTACTGGGCCGTCGCGGGCGAGAGGCGTTCGAGCATCAGCAGTCTGGATTGGGCGGGCGAGGCCGGGAACTCGTACACGTCCGGGTTCTCGGGACCTGGGCCCTCGGATTCGGGAGGCATCGGCTCAGTTCTCCCTTCCGCGGTCGTCGAGGAACGGAGCGAGCACGGCCGCGATCGCCTCGGCGGGCCCCGGATTCATCGACTGCGAGTGGGCGCAGTCGAGTTCGTGCACGACGACCTGCGCGGCGGTCCGGCGCCAGATCGCCGCCTTGGTCGCCGAATCCGGGGTATCAGGGTCTTGGGTAGCGCAGAACAACAGCATGCTGCCGTCGAACCGCGGCGGCCGGTAGCTGTTGACCAGGCGGATCGTGCCGGCACAGTACTCGGCCATGGTTTCCAGCCGGGCCGTGCTCCAATCGCGGCACCACCCGCCGGCCTGCACGGCTGCGATGACCGTGTCGCGGTCGAGCCGCGCGCCCTGGGCGACGGTGGCGGGCGGGTCGGCGGCGTAGGCGGCCACGACCTTCAACGCGGCCTGGTCGACCAGGTCCGCGTCCGGGACCTCGTCGGGAGTGTCGCCGGGGATGGAGTCGACGACGGCGAGCAGGGCGACCTGCTGTCCGGCGCGGGTGAGCCGGGCGGCGAGGTCGTAGGCGAGCAGGCCGCCGAACGACCAGCCGAGCAGGAGATACGGCCCTTCCGGCTGCACGGCGCGGATGCGGGCGAGGTACTGCTCGGCGAGCTGTCCGAGGTCCTCGGGCAGCGGCGTCGGGTCGGCCTGGGTGTAGGTGGGCGTCTGGATGCCGTAGATCGGGCGGCCCGGGGCGATGTGCGGCAGGAGCGTGGCGTAACGCCAGGTGAGCCCTGATCCGGAGTGCAGGAGGAACAGCGGCGTGTGGTCACCGGCGGCGCGCAGCTTGAGCAGTGGCGCCAAGGCGAGGCCGTCCGTCGGCGACTCCAGCCGACGGGCCAGGGCGGCCGGGGTCGGGGCGTCCATCAGGATGCCGACCGGCAGCCGGCGGCCGGATTCCGCCTCGATCGCGGCGACCAGCCGCATGGCCAGCAGGGAGTGTCCGCCCAGGGCGAAGAAGTTCTGGTCCGGGCCGACCTCGGGCAGGCCGAGCGCGGACGCGAACAGTTCGCAGAGCACGTGTTCGCGCACGGACCCGGCCGCCCGGGCCGGAGCCGGGGCCGGCGCGGGCAGCCGCCGTTCGGGCAGCGCGCGGCGGTCGACCTTGCCGTGCGGGGTGAGCGGCACGGCGTCGATCTCGTGATAGGCACTCGGTCTCAGGTGCCCGGGCAGGTGCTCCTCAGCGTACTGACGCACCTGCTCGACGCCGCCGGTCCGCAGCGCGAGGTGGGCGACCAGGCGTCTGCCGCCGGACGGGTCGGTCTCGGCCTGCACCAGGGCCCGGCCGACCGCCGGGCAGCCTTCGAGCAGGGCCTCGACCTCGGCCGGTTCGATCCGGTGGCCGCGGATCTTGACCTGGTCATCGGCCCGGCCGAGGAACTCCAGGGCGCCGTCCGGGGCCCAGCGGCCCAGGTCGCCGACCCGGAACAGCCGCGTGCCGGGCGGGCCGAAGGGATCGGCCACGAAGCGTTCGGCGGTGCCGCCGGGCCGGCCGAGATAGCCTCGGGCGAGCCGGGCGCCGCCGAGGTAGATCTCCCCGGTCACGCCGGTCGGCACGGGCCGCAGCCGGTGGTCGAGCACCCGGATCACGGTGTCGTCGAGCGGGGTGCCGATCGGCAGCGCGGCGTCGGCGGCGGCGCCGGGGATAGCGGGGGAGGGCGCGGGTTTCTCCATCCGGTGGCCGGTGGCGAAGGTGGTGGTCTCGGTGGGGCCGTAGCCGTTGACCACGACGACCTCGGGACCGGCGGACTGGATCGCGGCCACGGCCTCGGGGGAGAGCACGTCGCCGCCGGCCCAGACCTCGCGCACGCCCGACACCGCCTCGGGAACGAGGTCCGCGACGGTCCGCAGCAGTTCGGCGGTCAGCCAGACCGCGGTGATCGCGCGCTCGGCGACCAGGTCTCGCAGCACCGCGGGTTCGAGCGGTTCCGGCCCGGCCAGGACGACGGTCCCGCCGGTGAGCAGCGGCACCCACATCTCGAAATTGGTCGCGTCGAAGGTGTGCGGACTGTGCAGGAGCACCCGGCTCTGCGCGCCTGCGGCGAAGCGTCGGTCGGCAGCTAGGGTCAGGATATTGCGATGGGTGACGACCACTCCCTTGGGTGTGCCCGTCGATCCGGAGGTGTACATCACGTAGGCTGCTGCGTCCGGGTGCGGAGCCGGTCGGCTGTGAGGTGATGCCGGGGCGTCGCCGGCGTCGATCTTCAGGGTACGTATATGGTCGGGCAGCCAGGCGGGATCGTGGTCGGTGACGACGATTCCGGCTCCGGCATGGTGAAGCAGCTCCGTGAGCCGGGCCTCGGGTTGGGCGGGATCGAGCGGGACGTAGCAGCCTCCGGCCTTGAGCACGCCGAGTTCCGCGACCACCAGGCCGACCGACCGGCCGAGCAGCACGGCCACGGTCGCCTCCTGGCCGTCGCCGCCCCCGACTCCGACTGCGGCCAAGCGCTCGGCCAGCAGGTCGGCGGCGTGATCCAGGTGCGCGTAAGTCAGTGAGCTGTCAGTACGGCAGCACTCGACCGCAACAGCCTCCGGAGTTCGGGCCACCTGTTCGGCGAAGGACTCTGGGACGCTGCACTCCTGCGCCGATGACTGAGCTCCGATTCCGAGGCCCAGCACCCGATCACGCTCAGCGGCAGGTAGGGCGTCCAGATCCGCGGCGATGGCAGCAGGATCGGCGGCGAGCAGCTCGAACGCACGGACCAGACACGCGGCCAGCAGATCCGCGGCGGAATCCGTGACGCAGTCCGGCCGGTAGGACAGCCGCAGCCAGAACTGCTCCTCGGCCAGCACCGCGACCGACACCGGATAGTGGGTCGCATCGCGCACGTCGAACAATTCCGGCGCGCCCGCACGACCGCCCGCAAGCCCGGACCGCGGATAGTTCTCGAACGCCAACACCGTGTCGAACAGGTCCCGGCCGATGGTGTCCTGCTGGATCTGGGCGAGCGCAATGTGGTGGTGCTCGGCCAGATCCGCCTGTTCCCGCTGGATCCGCCGGAGCAGCTCGTCCACGCTCTCCCCGGCCCGGACGCGCACTCGCACCGGCAGGGTGGTCACGAACATCCCGACCATGGTTTCGGCGCCGTCGAGCTGGTCCGGCCGGCCCGAGGCGACCGCGCCGAACGTGAGGTCGGCCGACCCGGTCATCCGGCCGAGCGTCAGGGCCCAGGCCACCTGAACCAGGGTGTTGACGGTGACCGCCGAGTCGCGGGCGCGGCGGCGCAGGGCGTCGAAAAGCTCGGCGGGCAGCTGGATTTCCCGCTGCGCCGGCAGAACACCGATACGCAGGTCGGCCCCCGGCGCCAGCTGGGTCGGCTCGGCCAGACCGGCCAGCGCCGCACGCCAGGCCGCCCGGGCGTCGGCCGCGGACTGTGCCGCCAGCCAGGCCGAGTACCCGCGATAAGGCGCAGCGGGCGGCGGGGTGAACCCGGCGTACAAGTCGGCCAGGTCGCGCGCGAGGATCGGCATCGACCATCCGTCCAGGACGAGGTGATGCACGGCCAGAACCAGCTCCGACGAACCCGCGGGCAGCCGCACCAACGTGGCGCGGACCAGCGGCGGCCGGGTGACGTCGAACCGGCGGGCCCGGTCGGCGTCCAGCAGTCGGCGCAGGTCGGCCTCGGCGGCGGCCGGTGACTGCGCGGACAGGTCCACCTCGCTCCAGCCCGCCGCAGCCCGCCGCAGCACCAACTGCACCGGCTGGTCGAGACCCTTGTGCCGGAAACACGCGCGCAGGCTCGGATGCCGGGCCAGCAGGCCGTCCACGGCCGCGTGCAGCGCGTCGACGCGTACCGGCTCCTGGACCCGGAATCGGAGCTGGACGAGATACACGTCAGCGCCCTCGGCGTCGAGCAGCGCGTGGTAGAGCAGCCCGGCCTGGCCCGGCGCGAGCGGCAGGACGTCTTCCAGTTTGCCTCCGGTCACGACATCCTGCCCGTCTCCAGGCCGCCCAGGTCGTCGAAGTCGTCCAGGTCGGCTTCGAAGTCCGCCAAGGCCTGCTGGGTCAGGGCGACGAGCGGGAAGTCGGACACGGTCGTGCCGCCGAACCCGTCGCCGCCCGCGAATTCGGCGAGCTGGACGAGTGCCTCGGACCAGTACCCGGCGAGCGTGTGCATCTCGTCTTCGGTGAAGCTGTCCTGCGCGTAGGACCAGGTTGCGTCGAGCACCAACCCGACGTCGCCCGCCACGCAGGCCGCGTCGATCTCCACGAGATGGGTGAGCGTGAACGAGTCGTGATCCACGATGCCGAGCATCTCGGCCGAACCCGCCCGGCCCGCATCACCGCCCTTGCCGCCGATCCGCCCGAGGTAGTTGAACCGCAGCTGCGGCGCGGCCGATCCGGCCAGGCGCGGGGCGGTCTTCTGGTTGGAGTAGCGCAGCAGCCCGTATCCGAGCCCTGTCTCGGGCACCGCCCGCAGGTTCTCCTTGACCTGCTTGAGCGCCCGCTCGGCCTCGGCCGGATCGCGCCAGTACATGTCAGACTCCTGTGGTCCCGCGTCGAGCAGGACCGGGTACTGGCAGGTGAACCAGCCGACGGTCCCAGACAGGTCCAGCTGCGAGGAGGGCATCGTGCGCCCGTGCCCCTCCAGATTGATCAGCAGCCTGTTTCCCTGCCCGCGCCATCGGACGGCTGCGGCGAGCAGCGCGGTCAGCAGGACGTCCTCGGCGGTGCAGCGGAACGCAGCGGGCAGGCGCGAGACGAGTGCCTCGGTGCGGTCGGCTGCGAGGGTGACGGTGACCGCGGCGCGTCGGCCGCGCTGCGACCGGTCCGGCGCGAGCTGCGCCTGCGGATCGGCCAGGACCGACTCCCAGAACGACAGCTGGTCCACGGCCCGGTCCGCCTCCCGGTCCAGTTCCTCGGCCCAGCGCCGCAGCGGGGTCGGCGGCGCGGTCCGGGCCGGCGCACCGGTCGTGAGCAGCTCCGTCAGGTCTGCTTGCAGGATTGCCCACGACACGGCGTCGACCGCCAGGTGATGGACCATCAGCAGCAGCCGCCCGGGACGCGACGGGCCCGCGTCGAACCAGCGCGCGGCCAGCAACCGGCCGTCCTCGGGGCTCAGCGCGACCTCGCCCGCCGCGGCGACCGCGAGTGCGCGGAGTGCGGCGGCGTCCAGCTCGGCGGCGTCGACCCGGTCCAGCTCCGGCGCGGGGGCTTCGGCCGCGACCTCGAGCGTCCAACCGTCAGCCGGCTCGCCGGGAGGCTGGGGCTGAGACGGTGGCTGTGGCTGCATCTGACGCCGCAGTCTCAACCGCAGCGCTCCGTGCCGCCGGATCAGCGTGCCCAAGGCCACCGCGATCCGGTCCAGGTCCAGTCCGGCCGGCACGTCGAGCAGGACGGACATGGCGAACCGGTCCTGCGGCCGGGCGGTGTCGAGCCACCAGCGGACCATCGGCGGCAGCGGCAGCGGGCCGGTGTCAGACCCCTGACCGACTTCGGCGTCCGGGCCGGCCGGCTGGGCCAGGGCGCCGAGCGCGGCCGGGGTCCGGGCGGTCAGCACGTCCCGCGGCCGCACCGCGAGACCGGCCGCCCGGGCCCGGCCGACCAGCTGGATCGCCAGGATGCTGTCACCGCCGAGGGAGAGGAAGTCCTCGTCCGGCCCGACCGTCTCCAGGCCGAGCAGGTCGGCGAACAGCGCGCACAGCAGCTCCTCGCGCGCGGAGGCCGGGCGCCGGGCGGCCGGCGCGGATTCCGTTGCGGGGACGGGCAATGCGGCCCGGTCGAGCTTGCCGCGCGAGGTGAGCGGCAACTGCTCCAGCCACACGGCCGCGACCGGCACCATGGACGCCGACAGGACCGCGGCGGCCCCGGCGAGCACGGCCCGGGTGTCCGGCTGCGCGCCCGGCCGCGCGACGAGGTACGCGACCAGCCGCTTGCGGCCCGGCTCGTCCTCCCGCAACAGCACGGCGGCCTGCGCCACGGACGGGTGCGCGGTCAGCGCGGCCTCGATCTCGCCCGGCTCGATCCGCAGCCCGTGCAGCTTCACCTGCCGGTCGGTCCGGCCGAGGAAGTCGAACTGGCCGTCCGGGCGGCGCCGGACCAGGTCGCCGGTCCGGTACATCCGGCTGCCCGGGAACTCGGTGAACGGGTCGGCGACGAACCGTTCGGCGGTCAGCCCGGGCCGGTTCAGGTACCCGCGGGCCAGGCCGAGCCCGGACAGGTACATCTCCCCGGGCGCGCCGACCGGGACCGGCTGCAACGCCTCGTCGAGCACGTACGCGGCGGTCCCCGGGATGACCCGCCCGATCGGCGGATCGGCGCGTTCCGGCTCCCGCGGCTGCGCGGCGGTGGCCACGACCGTGCTCTCGGTCGGGCCGTAGACGTTGAAGTGCAGGCGGCCCGCGCCCGCCCAGACCCGGACCAGGTCCGCCGGGCAGTAGTCGCCGCCGGTGACCACCATCCTCAGGTCCGGGCAGTCCTCGGGCGCCACACCGGCCAGCAGCGGGGGCGGCAGGAACACGAAGGTGCTGCGGGTGGCGGCCAGCGCCTGCGCGAGCACCGGCCCGGCGAGCGGCCCGGTCGGCGGGATCACCAGCGTCGCGCCCGCGCCGAATGCCGCGACCAGCTCGGCGACCCAGATGTCGAAGTTGGGCGCGCTGATCTGGAAGACGCGGTCTTCGGGATTCACGCAGAGCCCGTCGACCATCGTCACGCTCAGGGCGGTGATGCCCGAGTGCGTGCTCACGACTCCCTTCGGGCGGCCGGTCGAGCCGGAGGTGAAGTTCACGTAGGCGGCTGCGCGCGGGTCCGCGTCCGCCAGGGCCGGGACGGGCCCCTCACTGCGATCGGGATCGGTCTCGGCCGGCTGCTCGGCGTCCAGAATGAGCGTGGCCGCCGCATACGCGGGCAGGGTCGGCGCCGTCGCCGAGTCGGTGACCAGCAGGACCGGTGCGGCGTCGGCCAGCAGGCGCGCGATCCGCTCGGCGGGCAGGTCCGGGTCGACCGCCACGAACGCGGCGCCGGTGTGCTCGACGGCGAGCGCGGCGATCACGGTGGCGGCCGTGCGTCCCATGGCCAGCGCGACCAGCCGTTCCGGTCCCGCACCGAGCCGCGCCATCCGGGCCCCGAGCCGGGCCGCCTGCTCGTGCAGTTCCCGGTAACTCAGGTACACGGAAGAGGCGGCCTGTTCGAGCGCGGGCGCATCCGGAGAACGGTCGGCACGGCGGGAGACGAGGCCCGCCAGCGACGCGGTCCAGGTGTCTGGCGAGAAATGCCCGCCGCGGGCGTGCAACCGACTGCGTTCGCGCGCGTCGACCAGGGCAGCCGTGCGCACGGGCGCCTGCGGATCGGCGGTCAGCGCGTCGAGCAGCGTCTCGTAGGACGCGGCCCAGTGCCGGACCACCTCGGCGGAGTAGAGGTCGGTGCGGATCGCGAACATGCCGGAGACGCCGTCGTCGATGTCGCGCAGGGCGGTCATGATGTCGTGCTCCCCGCCGGTGTGCACGCGTTCCGGCCGGGAGATCGACCGCAGCGCCTGCACGCTCTCCTGCTTGGCCAGGTGCATGAAGATCCACTGGAACAGCGGGGAGCGGCGCGGCAGGCGCTCGGGGCCGATCATCGTCACGATCCGGCCGAGCGGCACGTCCGCGTTCGCCAGGATCTGCGGAAACCCGGTGGTGAAACCGCGCAGCAGGTTCAGGAACGTGTCCTGCGGGCCGAACCGCCAGCGCACCGGCACCGTGTTCATCACGTAGCCGATCATCCGGTCCAGGCCCTTGGCCGCCCGGTTCGCCGTCGGGGTGCCGATCAGCAGGTCGTCCTGGCCGGACAGGCGGTGGGCCAGCACGGCGAAGGCGGTCATGGTCACGCCGTACACGGTCGCGTCGTGCTGCCGGGCGAAGGCGCGCACCCGCTGCGCCAACGCCGGGTCGAGCACGAACTCGACCTGCTCGATGCCGTAGCCGTCCGCGCCCGGGTCCAGCGGCCCGACCGACAGGGCCGGGGGCGGGTCGCTCAGGTAGTCGCGCCAGAACGACAGCTGAGCGTCGAAAATCCCTGATTCCTCGAGGTCGCTCTGCCAGCCGGCGAAGTCGGCGTACTGGACGTTCGGCCGGTCCGAGGTCTGCGGGCGCCCGTCGCGGATGCACTGGTACGCCTCGACGAATTCCGTGTGCAGGACGTCGAAAGACCACCAGTCCGTGATGATGTGGTGCAGGGCCAGGACAAGCGTCGAGCGGGTGTCGTCGACGGTGATCAGCCGGCCCCGGATCAGCCGGTCGCGGCCGAGGTCGAAGGTGCGGCGACCGAAGTCCTTCAGCGCCCCGGCCAGGGGCAGCCCGTCCTCGCGCAAGTCCTGGCGCTCGAGCCGGAACGGCTGCTCGGGCGGGAACTCGACCCGCAGGTCCGCGGCCGTCCCGGTCAGCCGGGTGCGCAGCACGTCGTGCTGCTCGACCAGGACGTCCAGCGCGGCTTCCAGGTCCGCGGCGGCCACCGGCGTGTCGAAATGGTAGGCGCAGCACAGGTTCAGGGCCGCGTCGTCGGGATAGAGCGACTCGAACACCCACAGGTCGCGCTGGGCCGGGCTCAGCCGTATGGGCCGGGCCGGATCCCGGGGCGGCACCACGTTCGGCACCTGGTCGATCCGGCCGAGCTCGACCAGGCGGCGCAGCACCCGCCGCCGCTGGTCGCCGCCGAGCGCGGCGAACCTCCTGGACTCCATCGCCGTCATCAGTCCAGTTCCTTCCGCAGTCGGTCCAGGCGGTGCAGCCCGGCCAGGACGTCGTCCACGCCGAGGCCGAAGTCGACCAGGCCGGCGACCTCGTCGCAGCCCAGGTCGCGCAAGTCGAGCAGGGCACTGCGACAGTCCTCGGCCGAGCCGACCAGGGTGCCCCAGGCCAGGTGCCGGCGCAGGGCGAACTCGGTCAGCCGCTCGGTCTGCCGCGGGGTGAGCGCTGCCGCCTGTGTGCCGTCGTGGTTGGCCGCGGACTGGGCCACGTGCGCGGCCAGGTAGCGGCGGAGCGGGTCGCCGGCCCGGGCCAGCGCGTCGGCCTGGTCTTCGCCGACGAAGCAGTGGGCCATCAGGCTGACGGTGCCGTGGGCGGGGTTGGCGGGAGGCCGCGGCTGGCCATCAGGGTCATGATGATCAGGGGTCTGTGTATCTGTGTTCTGGTACTCGCGGAATGCCTCGCGGTAGATCCCGATCTTCTCGGCCAGCTCGTCCCGGGACTGGCCGAGCGTCCCACTGAGCACACCGACGCCCAGCCGTCCGGCCGCGCGCCAGCTCTCCGGATTGCCCGAGGAGGTCAGCCACAGCGGCAGGTCGGCCGAGTACGGCGTCGGCTGCGGCCGGACCGAGACCTTGCGGCCTGCGCCATCGGGCAGTTCGAGCGGTTCGCCCGCCCAGAGCCGGCGCAATAGCGGGATCTGTTGCAGGGCGCGCTCGCGGCGGTCCGGGTAGTGGTCGGGGGCCAGGACGAAGTCGGTGGAGTGCCAGCCGGTGGCGACCGACAGGCCGATCCGGCCCCGGGACAGGTTGTCCACGATCGCCCAGTCCTCGACCACCCGCAGCGGATGGTGCAGTGGCAGGACCACGCTGCCCGCGCGGATCGCGATCCGCTGGGTGACCGCGGCCAGCGCCGCGCTGAGCACCGGCGGGCTGGAGAAGACCTGGCCGACCTGCTGGAAGTGCCGCTCCGGGGTCCACACCGCGGCGAAGCCGAGTGCGTCGGCGGCCTGCGCGATCCGCAGGATGTCCGCGTACTTGTCGGCGTGGGTCTGCGACCCGGCGTCGTCGGACCCGAAGAACGCCACACTGATCTGCATCGTCACAGTCCTCGGCGCTCTTGCGGCGGCTGGTTGGTGGTGGTGTTGGAGGTGCGCGCGGTACGCGGGGTGCGCGCGATGCCGGGGATGCCCGGGGCGGCTGGAAGCTTCCGTCCGGCCAGGTCGCGGGCCTGCTCGGCCACGGTCGGGGCGGCGAACAGCCCGGCCGGGGCGGCCGGCAGCTGCTGGGTGTCGCGGATCCGCGCGGCCAGCCGGATCGCCCCCAATGAGTCGCCGCCGAGGGCGAAGAAGTCGTCGTGGATGCCGACCTGGTCCAGTCCGAGGACCTCGGCCCAGACTTCGGCCAGGCGGTGTTCGAGCTCTGTCCGAGGCGGGGTGGAGCCGGGGGCGGTCCGGGTCCGGCGGTCGGGTTCCGGTGTGTCGGCGGCCGGGGCCATGTCCGCAGGCGGCTCGGGCAGGCCTGGCAGCGCGCTGATTCTTGTGTCTGCTGTGTCCGGCAGGAGGCCGAGTATGTGGACGAACGTGTCCGCCAGCCACTCGATCACGGACCGGTCGAAGACCTCGGTCCGGAATTCGAAGATCACTGCGATACCGTCTGGTCGTCCGTTTGTCGTGTACTCGTCGGTGATGTCGACCAGGAGCTCGAACCTCGCTGCTCCGGTGCGCACCACTTCGGACTTCATCCGTCCTTGCGGCAGGTCGAGCTCGGCCGGGATGTTGTTCTGGAATGCGAGCACCACGTCCACCAACGGGTGCCGCCCGGGCGCCCTGGCCGGATTCAGGGCCTCGACCACCCGGTCGAACGGCGCGTCCTGGTGGCCGAGCGCCGCCAGCGCGTCCTCGCCGACCTGCCCTAGCAGGGTACTGATCAGCGGATCGGCCGAGAGATCGGCGCGCAGGACGACCAGGTTGACCAGGAAGCCGACGAGGTCCTCGGCGTCGGGCAGGTGCGGCGAACGTCCGGCGACCGGCGCCCCGATCGCGATGTCGTCCCCGGCCCCGGCCCGGCGCAGCGTGAGCGCGAGCGCTGCGACCAGCGGCGCGAACAGGGTCGCGCCTTGCAGCCGGGCGAACTCGACCAGGCGGGCGTGACCTGCGGCGTCTATCCTGCGCTCGACCGCCTCGGCTTGCGGCCCGGGAACCGCCGGCCGGTCCGGGCGGCGCGGCAGCCGGGTGCTCGCGGGCAGCGCGGCCAGCCGCTTCGTCCAATAGCCGAGCTGCTCGGCCAGGATGCTCTCGGTGTCGGCCGGATCACCGAGGTAGGCACGCTGCGCGAGCGTGTACTCGGCGTACCCGATCGCGGGCGCGGGCAGATCGGGGGCCGTGGCGCCGAGTCTGGCGGCGTAGGCCAGGGACAGTGTGCGGGCCAGCGGCGCCATGGACCAGCCGTCCGCGGCGATGTGGTGCATGATCAGTAACAGGGCTCTGGCTTCGCCGCTGTCCCGGTCGACGAACAGGGCGGCCCGGAACGCAAGCTCCGCGTCGAGCCGGAACCGGTGACCCGCCGCGGCAGCGATCTCCCGCTCCAGGTCCGTCGACGTGACCGGGAGCACGGCCAGCTCGGGACGGGCCTCGGCCGCGGGGATCACCTGCGGCAGAGGCGCGCCGTCGACGGCGACGAACATCGTGCGCAGGACCTCGTGCCGGGCCGCGACGTCGGCCAAGGCCTCCCGCAGCGGCTCGACCGACACGGAACCGTGCAGGCGGAACAGGATCGGCAGCGTGTACGCCACCCCGGCATCGACCTGGTCCAGGAACCACAGCCGGAGTTGGGCGGAGGACATGGCCGGTGGGTACGGGCGAGAAGCTTCGTCAGGACTCGTAGATGTCAGCGGAATCGAGTCGGCGACTGGCGTCACCGGCACCGCCTGCCGGGCCAACGCCGCGACGGTCGGCGTCTGGAACACCTCGCGCACGCCGAGACCCAGTCCGCGCACCCGGGCCCGGCCGGCCAACCGGACCGCGCTGAGCGAGTTCCCGCCGAGCTCGAAGAAGCTCTGATCCGGGTCCACCCCCGCCGATCCGAGCCCGAGCACCTCGGCGAACAGGGCGCACAGCACCCGCTCCGGCTCGGTCCGGGGCGCACGCGGCTCGGCCGGGCCGCCCTGGCCCGGAGCCGGCGGCTGCGGCAGCCGGGCTTGGTCGAGTTTGCCGTTGGCGGTCAGCGGCAGCGCGTCCAGGACCACGAACGCGACCGGGACCATGAACTCCGGCAGCCGTTCGGCGGCCGCCCGGCGCAATGCCGACTCGCCCGGCCAGCCGGCCCGCCCGCCGCGCGGCACCACATAGGCGACCACGCGACGTTCGCCCCGATGGTCTATCGGGGTCAGCACCGCGACCTGGTGCACGCTCGGATGCCGGGCCAGGGCGGCGGCCACCTCGGCCGGTTCGACCCGGTGGCCGCGGATCTTGACCTGCCTGTCGGCCCGCCCGGCGAACCGCAGCAGCCCGTCCGGCCCGCGCAGCCCGAGGTCCCCGGTCCGGTACATCCGGCCGCCGGGCCGCCCGAACGGATCGGCCACGAACCATCCGGCGGTCAGATCGGGACGGCCGAGATATCCCTGCGCCAGACCGGTTCCGGCCGCGTACAGCTCGCCGACCTGGCCGTCCGGGACGGGCCGGAGGCGGTCGTCGAGGACGTATACCGCCTTGCCGGCCAGCTGCGAGCCGATCGGGACCTGCGCGGCGTCGGCATCCTGCGGCGGCACCGGGTGGGTGGTGACGAAGACCGTCGCCTCGACCGGGCCGTATCCGTTCCGCAGCGATGCCGTGCTGCCGTGCGCCCGCAGCCGCCCGACGTGCACCGGCGAGAGCGCCTCGCCGCCGACGAGCAGGTGTCGCAGGCCTTTGAGGGCGGCCGGATGCTCGTCCACGATCACGTTGAACAGGCTGCTGGACAGGTACATCGTCGTGATCGAGTTCTCGGCGGCGAGTTCGGCGATCAGCGTCGGGTCGGGCTGTTGCGGTGGGTAGAGCACGCAGGTGCCGCCCTGGAGCAGCGCGCCCCACAGTTCGAGCACGAAGGCGTCCCAGGAGATCGGCGCGAGCTGCAACCACACCGCGTCCGCGCCGGACGGCAGATAGTCCTGGCCACACAGGGTTTCGACGATCGCGCGGTGCGAGGTGGCCACGGCCTTGGGCTCGCCGGTGGACCCGGAGGTGAACATCACGCACGCCACGTCGTCGGCCGAGGCTCCGCCGTCCACTCGGGGCAGTTCCGACCGGCCTTCTTCGAGCTCTTCGTCACCCGCGCTGCCTGCGTCGCCCTCGTCAGCCGCCGCGATGGTCCGGACGCCGGCGAACGCCGCTCCGGCCTCGGCCGAGCGAGAAATCAGGAGGCTGATTGTGGCGTCCGCGGCCAGCTGGGCCAGGCGTTGCGGTGGATGGTCCGGGTCGAGCATCACGTACCCGGCCCCGGCCTTGAGCGCCGCCAGCGCCGCCACGACCAGGTCCGTTCCGCGCTCGAGATGCACGCCGACGAGCGTGCCTCGGCGCGTACCGGCCTGGACCAGCCGCCGGGCCAGCCGGTCCGCGCGTGCGTCCAGCCCGGCGTAGCTCAGCCGCTGCGGGCCGGACACCAGCGCGGTCGCGTCCGGGCGGCGGTCGGCGAGGTCCGCGAACAGGCCGTGCACCGTGCGGTCGTCTGCTAGCGCCGACATGTCAGACTCCACATATCTCTTCGCCGGATAGGTGACGGATTGCCGTTCGCGAAATAGGAAAACCAGCAGGATCGAAATCCGGCCGAGGCGGCCTCGCCGGCCGGGACTCAGGCCTCAGGCCGGTGCGGTCTCCTGCGGGACCACCGAGGCGCCCTCCGGCTCGGGCTCGGCCCGGGACTGCGCTTCGAGGTCGGCCTCGAGGACCGGCGGGTCCAGCTCGCGCACCGAGCGGCTGCGCATCCCGAGCAGCGCCACCACGATCCCGAACGTGCCGGAGAACAGCAGCATCACGGCCATGCCGGTACCCGGGCCGCTGCCGACCGCCGGGCGCAGGAAGCCGACCAGCCCGCTGCCGGACGCGGCCTGCGGGTTGAACACGCGGTCGGCCAGCACGCCGGAGCTGATCGTCGCGATCGGCAGGGAGATCTGGGACACCGACAGCATCGCGCCGAAGACCCGGCCCTGCAACTCGGCCGGCACGCTGGTCTGGAAGACCGTCTGGATCAGGCTATTGACGAATGGCATCAGGGCCGTGCCGAGGAAGATACCCACGCACCAGCCGGGCACGTCCCGGACCAGTCCGATGCCGATCAGAGACGTGACACACATCCCGACGATACCCAGCATCATCCCGCGCACCCGGTTGCGCGGCCCGCCCCAGGCCGCCAGCAGCAGACCGCCGGAGATCCCGCCCAGGCCCATGCACGACATCACCGCGGCCAGCGCGCCGGTGTTGTTGCCGGTCCGCGCGAGCACCATCGGCTGCACCACGGCGTATCCGAAGACCATGACCAGGTTGACGGCGAAGTCGACCAGGACCAGCGCGCGCAGCCCGGTCTGGCCGAACAGGTAGCGGATCCCCTCGCCGGTGTCGGCGGTGAGGCTGCGGCGCTTGCCGTCCGCGGCCCGGCGCTGCGGCTTCGCGGTCCGCGGCACGGCGTAGACCGAGACCATCGCGACGATGAACGTGGCCAGGTCCACCCACAGGATGCAGCCGAGCCCGGCGACCCGCAGCAGCACGGCCGCCAAGGCCGGGCCGAAGATGCTCGCGCCGCTGTTGGCCGAGCCGAGCAGACCGTTGGCACGCTGCAACCGGTCGCGCGGCACCAGCAGCGGCACCGCGGAGGACAGCGCCGGGAACGCGAACGAGTTCGCCGCCCCGAGACAGACCATGGCGATGTAGATCTCCCACAACCGCAGGCTGGAGGAGAAGTAGAGCACGGTCAGGCCGGCGACGGTGACCAGCCCGGCCGCGTCGGCCAGCCGCAGCGCGACCTCCTTGCGGCAGCGGTCCACGATCGCCCCGGCGGTCGGGCTCAGCACCGCCTGCGGCAGCGTCGCGCAGACCGACAGGAGCGCGACGTCGATCGCCTTGCCGCCGGCCAGCCACGCGTGCACGACGAAGGCGAATCTGAGCAGTGAGTTGCCGACGAGCGTGACCACCTGGCCGGACCAGATGACGCCGAATCGACCCATTCCAGCTAAACGAGCCACCGTCAGTTCGCCGACAATCTATTTCGACACCAGATATACGCCTGGCTTCAACAATGTCAGGCTTCTGTAGGTGTGGCGGTATCGGGGTACCTGTCGACTGTTACACGCGCTGGTGGGACCGTCAAGATCTTCCGTGTTAAGTTTCCCCTATCTTGGCCGAACATATCTGGGTGCTGATTAAGGGGTTCGCATCGGCGCATCAGGGGTTGACGATCAGGACGGTTTTTCCGCGGCCGTGGCCGGACTCGACCCGATGGTGCGCCGCGGCGGCGTCGGCGAAGTCGAATGCCGTGGTTGTCACACGCAGATCACCATCGCCGGCCAGGCCGGCGAGTGATGCGAGCGCGCGCGCAGAGCGTTCGACGACAAGAGGCGTGATTCCGTGGGCTGATACAGCAGTAACCGGCAGTCGAACGGCGCGATCCCGGCCGCCTTCACCCGCACCCGGACCTCGCCGGGAGCCGCCGAAGGCTCGTCGATCTCGATCGGGCGCAGCACCTCGGGCGGCCCGTACTCGGAGAAACCTATCGCGACCGGCACGGAACCCTCCGGATCACTCGGTCACCAGTCCGGCTTGGCATCACGCGACTCCTCCCACAACCGCGCGCCTTCGTTCCAGTCGGCGCCCTCGCCCGGCAACGGCTCACGCCGGGTAGGTTCGGCTTATGACCACCTCCGATTCCGCCGCGATCCCTGTGATCATGGATGTCGACACCGGCATCGACGACGCTTTCGCCCTGCTCTACGCCGCCCGCAGCCCACGGATCGACCTGCTCGGCGTCTCGTGCGTCGACGGCAACACCACTGTGGACAACGTGGTGTCGAACACGCTGACCGTGCTCGACGCCGCGGGCGCCACCGACGTGCCGGTGGCGCGCGGCGCGCAGCGTCCGCTGCTGGCCGACCCGTGCTACGCGGACCTGTTCCACGGCCGGGACGGCCTCGGCGACCTCGGCCTGTCCCGCTCGACCCGCGACCCCGACCCGCGGCACGCCGTCGCCTTCCTGCGCGAGACGATCCTGGGCAGCCCGCGGCCGGCCGTGCTCATCGCCACCGGGCCGCTGACCAACCTCGCGCTGCTGGTGCGCACCCACCCGGAGGTGCGCGAGAACCTCGCCCGGATCGTGGTCATGGCCGGGGCGATCGGCCCCGGCAACGCCACCGCGCTGGCCGAGTTCAACGCCTGGCACGACCCGGAGGCCGCCGCGATCGTCTTCGGGTTCGATGTCCCGCTGACCATGTACGGGCTCGATGTCTTCCGCGATGTGGTGCTCACGCCCGGGCAGTGCGAGGCGCTGGAACGGTCCGCGGCCCCGGGGGCGGGGTTGGCGGCGCGGTTGGCCAGGTTCGACACGAGCGGCGCCGGGGCGAGTGCCCGGGCTGAGGATGGTGACTATGCCGGAGGCGGGGTCGTGGCCAGTGTCGATGCCGACGCTGATTCCGGTCCCAGCGCTGGTGCTGGTGCTGGTGCTGGTGCTGACCGCGTTTCCGACGCCGGCGCCGGTCTCGATGCCGACTCCGCACAGGCTGCGGGCGCCGGCTTCGGTGCCACGGCCGCCGAACCGTTCGTCACCTGCCTCGGCGACTATGGCGCCGTAGCGGTGGCCGCCGACCCGAGCCACTGCACGATCGAGCACCGCTCCGTACTCGTGCTGACCAGCGCCGGGGTCGGCCGCGGCCAGACCGTGGTAGACCGCCGCCCGCCCGGAACCGTGGCCGAGGGCGACGCGGGTCTGGCCGGCGGCCGGAAGATCGACGTGGTCACCGCGATCGACGCCGCCCACTACGCGGACCACTGGCTTCGTACCCTGATCGAGGGCTGATTGGGGTCTGATCAAGCCGGTAGATCGACGATCTGTCACGGGATCGTCGCGATCAGTAGAATTCCGTCGGCCTGCTGCGTGAACTGACTTACCGTCAGATATGTCGCGGCAGGCCAGTGCCGCGCTTGCCTTGGGGAGGGGCATATGGCGGAGGGCGAACCGGCGGAGAAGGAAGTGGCGGCGGTACCTGCGAAAGCTGCGGAACCGGCATCGTGGGGTACGACCGTGCAGAGGGCTTTTGTTGTGGTGGTCGCAATCGGCACCGTACTTGAGTCAATCGCCGTATTCACCGCGACGAGGGGGGAGAGCGGCTGGGCCTTGTTCGAGAAGACGGCCATCGTCCTTCTTGCGATCATGATCTTCGCCATCGTTCTTGCGCGGTTTATTCAGAACTGGTCGAAGAAGGTCACCGCAACTGCCGGGAAACTGCTGATCGCAGCCATCCTCGTCATCGCGGTCAGCGCCGGTTACGGGTTGCGTCTGACTCGGACCAACTCGACCACCAAGAATCCACCTCCGACGCCGGCTGCATCGCCAAGCGTGCCCGTGGCTCCTACGTCGGTCGTGGCCACGTCCGCCGAGACCACGGCCGCACCGACTTCAGCAGTTGCCCAGGCCCCGAGCGCGGGCTGCACCGGCGGTGCCGGCGCAGTGCCCGTGGTTCCTGCCGGGGGCACCGAGTTCGACATCCAGATCGATGTGTGTACACCCGCGTCTGCCGGCCAGCACTACTGGCTGACAGTTGTCCTGCACAATCAGGGTTCCGGGAAAACCACAAACTACTATCCGCTCGGAGACGTAGCGACTCTGCCCACGACACCCGACGCGAGTGGCCGACTGGTGCCCTACTTTTCGAGCACGATTCCCGAGGTGTCCTCGACCCGGTGCTGGCAGGTGCTGATGACCCCGGACAGCATGCAGCAGGACCTGGTCAACCAGAACGAAACGGGTCAGTACCTGTATACGAATGGCAGCCGTCCACCCGCCGGTGTGACCTTCGCATCCCCCTGCGTAGCAGAGCCCGAATAGGCCGGAATCGAGACTGAGATGTCATGTCACCGGCACACGTCACCCGCCCGCCTAGGCCGCTTTGCGGCTTGGCTCGGCGCGCTCGCCGTACTCACGTCCTGCTCCGGCCACGGAGCGTCGCCCAGCGCCACGACGCTGCCGTCCAGCGGAACCTCAGCCGCTGCGACCGTTGCCGCCCCGAGTCTTTCTTCGCCGTCGGCGACACCGCCTACGCAGACGACGACTTGCGCCGACACGGTCGCCGCACCGACGAGTACGACCTCGCATACGGTCGACGTCACGGTGACCCTGTGCTCGGCAATCCCGGCCGGCGCCCATCTGTGGATCGTCTCCGTGGCCGGCGGCAAGTACTACGCCAAGATCGAGATCACGGCCCCGGGCACCTACCCTGTCGCCCTGGGCGGCGATACGAAGGTGGGCGGCAGCCGGACGTTCGAACTCGTCGAAGCCACCAGCGCGGCCGACGAGACCTGGTTGGTCAGCGACCACGACAACGACGGGAACCAGAACTTCGCCCGGACCACTTTGCACGGCACCGTCGTCTCCAATGCCGCGCCCAATACATTCTCGGGCTGACCACCCATCCCACCCACAAGATCAACACCGCTGAAACCCTCAGTAGGGTTCACATCCCTGAACAAAGTTCTGAAACAGGGAAGTGTTTCATCACCCAACGACAACGGTTGGCTTTGGTCTGGACCAATTCTCGTAAAGGGCGTTGACTGCCTCGTCCGGCGCTGCTGCAATCTGCACCACGGTCGTTTCTGAGGTGATTCACGAACGCCGACGAGTGCTTCCCGTCCGGCGGGCGCCCGTCCCGCCGGAACGCCGCGCCGAAGGGAAAGTTTCAGCCCATGGATATACTAGCTCATAAGACCTCTGCCAGGGCCTGGCCCGCGGTCCTGGCCACGCTGTCCGCCGCCGCGCTGGCCGCGGGCGGCATCGCTCTGGTCGGGGCCGGATCCGCGTCCGCGGCCAGTTCGTTCCCGGCCCACTACGCCGCGCCCTACCTCCAGCTCGACGGCTCGGACTCCGGCGACATGGCCGCCGACCTCAGCGCCACCGGGGACAAGTACTTCACCCTCGCCTTCCTCACCCCGCAGTCCGGCTGCACCGCGCAGTGGGAGGGCGGCGGCGAGGCCATGAACGCCTTCACCTCCCAGGTCACCACGATCAAGAACGACGGCGGCAACATCATCATCTCCTTCGGCGGCGAGCCGGACGGCAACACCCCGAACGAGATCGCGCAGACCTTCACGAGCGTCAGCTCCCTGACAGCGGCGTACCAGAACGTGGTCACCACCTACGGCGTGACCCGCCTGGACTTCGACATCGAAGGCAGCGTGCTGGCCGACACCGCGGCCACCAGCCGCCGCGACCAGGCCCTGGCCGCGCTGCAGAAGGCCGACCCGGCGGTGCAGATCGACTTCACCCTCGCGGTCGACCCCGGCGGCCTGCCCACCGGCACCGGTTCCGAGTACGCCCTGCTCCAGGACGCGAAGAACGCCGGCGTGAACGTCAACCTGGTCAACATCATGACGATGGACTACTACGACGGCCAGCCGGTCCTCGGCGACGCCGAGTCCTCCGCCAAGGCCACCGCGAGCCAGCTGGCCGGGCTCTACGGCATCTCCACCTCGGCCGCCTACGCGAAGATGGGCCTGACCCCGATCGCCGGCACCAACGACGACGGCGCGTCCTTCTCCCAGTCCAACGCCGGCAGCCTCGAATCCTTCGCGGCGTCCAACGGCGTGCAGGAA
Organism: Actinocrinis sp.; assembly: GCA_035943635.1. Lineage (GTDB taxonomy): Bacteria > Actinomycetota > Actinomycetes > Streptomycetales > Catenulisporaceae > DASZBX01. The sequence continues at coordinate 73,432 of DASZBX010000135.1, forward strand.
CTGTCCTTCTGGGAGCTCGACGGCTACGACAAGGGCACCGGCTACGCCTACTCGCGGATCTTCAACCAGATCACGAGCAGCACCGGCGGCGGTGGCACCACCCCTCCGCCCAGCGGCGCGGTGACCATCACCAACACCAACGCGGGCCAGTGCATCAGCGTCACCGGCGCCTCCACGACTGCGGGTTCGACCGCTGAGATCTACACCTGCAACAGCAGCGTGAACGAGTACTGGAAGGTCAACTCCAACGGCACGATCACGAACAACAACTCAGGCCTCTGCCTGAGCGTGACCGGCAACTCGACCGCGCTGAAGACCACCGCCGACATCAACTCCTGCGACGGC
>DASZBX010000136.1:0-5259 GCA_035943635.1 Actinocrinis sp.
CACCCCGCCAGCTCCAAAAGCATGATCCAAATCGGGATGATCGACAACCTCGCCAAACGCGCAACGGACGAAACCACACCAACCTGGCGAGGCACATATTAGCTCTAAAACCCCAATCAGAACTTATCGAACGCCCTCTGATCGCGAGGCGTCACGCCAACCACAGCCGGCCCAAACGTCCAGGTCGACCACGGACACTCGCCTCGATCCGACGACTCGTGCTGCGCCTGGCCCACGAGAACCCGAACTGGGGCTAGTGCGCCGTGAGGCGCTTCGTTGCATTCCCGGTGCAGCCGGGAGGGACTCGGAAGGAGGTTCCTGGGTCGCCTGACTTACCTGGAGGCGAAAGCCCGAGGGGAAAGTAGCATGTCAGGGAAGCGGTGGCCGTCTGGAGGCGTCCAGGGCGGGGTGCCGCGAGACCCGCGTGATATGGCTAAGGCTGGATTGCTTGAAGTCCAATGGGTGCGGCTCTCTTCCTGGTGCTGTGGCTAGCCGTTCGTGGGTATGAGTCCGGCTTTGAAGCGGGCGAGGTGGTTGCGTTGGTGTTCTTGCCTGGTGTGGTAGCGCCAGTAGTGGTCGAAGTCGCCGTTTGACCGTAGGGCGCGGAGCTTGAGGACGGCTTCGGCGCCGTTAAGGCCCCAGCGGGCGCCGGTGATGTCCATGCGGTCTTTGACCAGGTGGCGGCAGGCCCCTTCGATAATCCCCGTCGCGATCGGCCACCCGTTCTTCAAAGCCTTGTCGTAGCGTAGATAGTCTTTCTTGCCGGTCAGGTAGGTGATCGCGTCATCCAGGCCCTTGCGCTGGTTCGGGGCGAGGTTGGCCTCCCGCCCCGCCCGGTCGAGGTCGTCGATCACGTGCCGTGTCTTGCCGGCCAGCAGGTCCCGGCCGCGCTGGGCGACCCATTCCTCGGCGTCCGGGTCGCCGGGGGCGTGCAGGGTCCAGGCGGCCTTCCAGAGATACTCCAGGACGTGGACGAAGTCGACGATCACATGGATCTTGGCTTTGCGGCGCTTGGCCTCGGCACGGATCAACTCGAGCTGGTGCGCAGCGCCGTCGACCAGCACGATCCACGGCCGCCGGCGCCCGGGGTCGCGGGCGTGGGCCTGGGCGAAGACGTCGGTGACCACCGAGGCGGCGGGATGCTCGACACTGCCGGTCAGCCACGTGTTGAACGCCTTCGGGCCCTTGCTCCGGGTTCGGTGCTCGCGTTCGGCCGGGCTCGGCAGGATGTCGCAGGTCTCGCGCACGGCCGGTTCGGCGTCGTAGACCGCGCCGATCTCGGCCATGCGCTTGCGTCCGTTCTTCTCCCCACTGGCCAGGCGGGTACGGTAGGTGTTCGCCCCCTTCCTGGCCGCGGCCTTCGCGGTCGCCTCGCGCAAAGCCTCGGGCCTTATCACGATCCCCTTGCCGTCCAGGGAGAGCACCAGCAGGCTCTCGGCGGTGGTCGGTTCGGGCACCAGGACGGCGTAGTAGGCCTCGACGTCCCGCGCGGCATCGACCGCCAGTTCCTCGACCTGCCGTTTCCCGATCGTCGCGCCGGTTGTGGCGCGCACGGTCTCGGCGGCGTCCTGGAAACTGCCGCGCGCCGCGAAGAGCGCTGCCGTCTTCTTGATCCCGTGCGAGTGCTTGCCCGCCGGCAGGTTCAGCACCGCGTCCAGGAGGTAGAGGTTGTGCACATAGTCGCCCCGGTAGGCGATCCGCGTCACCTCTACCGGCCCGAACAGCGTGGACAGGCCGCGCGAGCTACGACGCTCGATCCGGTTGCGCCCGATCCCCTCGTGATCGGCCACCTGCTCGGCGCGCTGCTCTTCTAATGCGCGCAGACGCAGGTGGGACTGGAACATCACCCGCAGAAACTCCCGGCCCCGCTCGGACAGGTGCTCCTCGAGCTCCCCGTGGTCCATCCCGCGGGCCTCTAGCGAGGCCATCTGCCCCTCCAGTACCCGGTAGGCCTCGCGCGACGCCGCGAACGCCTCCTCGATCACCCCGGCATCGGCCAGCGCGTTCACCGCTCGGGCCCGGCCATCTCGTACAGGCCCGGTTCCCGCGCGATGATCAACCCGTGATCGGCCATCCTCGCCAGCCGCGTGCGCATCGCCTGAACACGCCCCGAGTCCGCCTCGCCGAGTGCTGTGCACACCGCCCGGGCACGCAGCGGCACGTCCGAGGACTCGATCACTTTCAGCGCGGCCAGCGACGCCTCCGGCAGCCTCGCTCCCGGCCTGGGCGGCAAAGCCCTGCGACGCGGAGCGAACAATGCAGCCGACCGGTCATCCCCGCCCGCACGGGCAGGGCGCAGGGCCGGCCCCAGCAGCGCGCAGACCGTCTCCCGCGTGATCACCAGCCGGTCCAACTCCGCCTGCGCACCCGCGACCAGCCCGGTCAGTTCCTCCAACCGGCCCCGCACCTCGGCCTCACGCGCCTCCAGCGCCTCCAGCAGCGACGGCATGCCTCACGGCTCCTTAAAAGATCAGAACCCGCACACTCAGACGGGCCACCTGACCAGCACCCTAGAACCATACGCAACCGTCAAAACACCGCTTATCCCACGAATCACCCGGACGATACAACCCGCGAAGAGCCGCACCCAAGCCACACCGCGTCTCCTGGGTGGAGCGGCCGTGGAGCGGTAGGGGAGCCTGCTCCCCCGCCGCTCCACCACCCACGGCCCGAAGCCGACCGGAGAGAACATTGCGACCTGATAGGTCGTTGGGCAACTGCTCCCCGTCTCCACCGCCCCTCGTCGGGATCTGAGGCAGTGAACCCCTCCGCGCTGCGGAAGTGTTCATCTGCTCTCAACACGCTGGTGGGAGCTGTGGAGCGGGGAGCAGCAACCCGTGCGATTCAGTGAGTTCCTCCACCCAAGCGAGGAACGAGCGGGTGGAGCGGCCAGTGGAGCAGACTCCCTCTGCGCTCCACGGCTGCTCCACTTTGATGCCGAGATTGCCGGGCCTCTTCGCCGGCGCCGCTGCGCGGCCAGCCGCACTCGCGCGTCAGATGCCGGTGCATGGGCGCGGCCCGACACGTTTGTCCCGTGGAGCACAGCCGGGCACTGAAGTCTCGACATACCACGCCATGCCTCCCTGGTGGAGCAGCAGCGAAGCACACAGAGCGCCCGCGCCCAGCCCGCTCCACTCTTGTCCCCGACTGGGTGAAGTCACTCGCTGTGTCGGACAGGTCGATGATCAGCATCCACCGAAGGCCCATCCGCAGCGCCATCATCGGCGAATATGGGGAAACTGCACAGAAGCCTCGGGAAGACCCAGGTCACGCAGCGATTTTGCACCATCCAGTACACCAGGACGTGCTCCAGCCCACCGACACCACCGGATCTAAGCCGTCATCCACGCGTAGACGCGCCACGGACCGCCGACGCCGGCTTGGAAGCGCCCGACCCCGCGACTACGATGGGCACAACCTGCAAAACCCCTCAGGAGGAACGCATGTCGAACGTGCACGCCGACCCGGTCCCCGGTATCCCGGCGCGCATGACATGGCAGGAACTGGCCGCACTCCCGGAGGAACTGGCCCGGCAAATCGAACTCCATGACGGCCGCGTCGTTCTGGTGCGCACAGGCCCGGCAAGACACCAGCGCTTCTACCGCAGGCTCGCCCACGCCCTGGAACTGTGCGCCCGGGCCGACACCCGCGAGCGGCCGGACCACTGCTGGCAGGTCGACGTCGAGACCAACGTCTTCTTCAATGGCGACAAGTCCGATTTCCGGACGCCGGACTTCATGGTCTACCGCTGCCAGGACAGCGGCGAGGACGATATCCACGCCCGCGACGTGATACTGGCCGGAGAAGTACTTTCCCCAGCCAACAGCCTCAACGCCATTGAAGCGAAGAAGGCCAAGTACGCCTCGGCCGACATCCCCTGGTACTGGGAGGCAGACCTGGAGGGTGACGCCATCGCCGCAATCCGCGCCTACGCCCTCGAACTGTCGGCCAACCTTCCCGAAGGCGTGGTACCGCTACGACCCCGCAACTACATCCTGATCGGCGAATGGACACCGGACAACACAGACAGCATCACCGCCGACCTTCCCTTCTCGATTCAGATCGACTGGGACACACTCAGCTTCTAGGGTGTGGGATCTCGGTAAAGCGAATCTGGGCGATTGAGACATAGGGACCCCACCTCTTTTCCAGCTTTGAGAGCATCGTGGGACGGCTGATCACCATCGCCTACCAGATCACCCGCAACCTCCTCGGCGCGCTGGCCACCCTCGCGCGCCACGATGTTGCCAAGGACGCCGAACTTCTGGTCCTTCGCCATGAGAACACCGTCCTGCGCCGCCAGATCACCAAGGTGCGCTACGAGCCGGCCGACCGGTTCTGCTTCGCCGCCCTCTCCTCACTCATCCCCCGCCGACACTGGGCTGCCGCTCGCTCCCCACCTGTAGCCCGGGAGATTTGTCGCTGCCATGCCTCCGACGCCTGTGTGTGGTGGGATCGTCGCCATGATCGGTGGTCACGGCGAGCGCTTCCGCGTTCCGGAAGCACCCAGCCCCCATCAGCCGTGAAAAATCCAAGGTCAGCACCAGTGTGCCAGTTTTGGACCACTACAACCTTCGGGTACCCGCGAGTCAGAACGCCAGGTCGTCCCAGGCGATCTGGATGCCGAACGGCTCGGGGAACTCAATGCCCCCGTCCCCGGGCTCCCACTGTCCGACCGAGACGTACACCGACGGGCGCAGCGGCTTGACCGTCAGCCCTCGCGTGGGAACCGTCACCAATCCATAGGCCCGGACCTCGGTCACATCCCATGTGCCCGCCGAGTCGAGTTCGACCTCCCAATACCAGGGGATTCCCGCCTCGGCATACCGGTCCATCTTCCACGCACGGCGCTTGGGAGTGTCCGAACCCGACAAGACCTCACCGACCACGACGACGTCTCCCGCGAACGTGTCGGCACCCCGTTCCAGACAGCGACGAACCAGGAAATCCGGGGTGAGGAAACTCGACTTATCCCGGGTGAAGAACACGTTCGTCTCCACCTCGACCTGCCAACACCGCTGTCCATCCCCGGAACCAGCGCCCGACATCGCCCGGCGGGCACTGAACTCCATCGCGTTGCGCACCCGCACGGTAAACCGCTGGTGTTCCAGCGGGCCACGACGGTTCCACACGACTTTCCGATCCCACAACTCGATCTGCGCGGCAATCTCCTCGGGCAACCGCTGGAGCCCGACCCAGTCCAAAAACTCAGGGATGCCCAACCCCGACATCTCGAACGCCTCAGCCGACATATCGCCT
>DASZBX010000137.1:0-104590 GCA_035943635.1 Actinocrinis sp.
GGTTTCCAGGTACTTCGGCTCGCTGCCGGTGGCGTCGGCCTCGTAGTTGTCGGTGTACGGCAGCGCGAGCGCCGCGGACGCCGGGCTGGTCGCGGTGCCCTTGCCCTGGCCGGTGGTGGTGGTCAGGGTGTAGATGTACCCGGGCTGGGCCGTCAGCGAGTAGGAACCGTTGGACGGGGTGATGTCCTGGGTGTGGATCAGCGAGGTGCTGGGGTTGGGCGAGTTCACGTCGGTGGCCCACACGTGCACGGTGCCGGTGGACAGGCCGCCGGAGACGTTCACGTTCACGGTCTGCGCCGCGCCGGCGGTGGTGGTCTCGACGATCGTGGAGTAGTCGGTGTTGTTCGTGGACTTCAGGGTCACGTACGAACCGTTGGACTCGCTGCCGCCGAGGTAGCCGGAGCCGGTGTTGAGGAACTTCCAGCCGGGTTGGGTGAACTGGGTGACCTGCGCGGTGGCCCAGGTCGCCTCGCCGATGGTGTACTGGCCGGACCACGGCTGGCTCGCCGTCATCATGCCGACGGTCGCATAGGGGAGGTTGGGCGTGATCGCGGCGATCAGCGGCCAGTTGATGTAGGCCGTCATCTGCGCGTCGGTGTAGCCGCGGGTGATCGAGCGGATCAGTGCGGGGGCGCCGGAGTTCTCGTCCTGCGATCCGTTCTCACTGGCCCACAGAGGCTTTCCGGTGTTCTCAGCGGTCGAATTCCCGGGACAGCTGTCCGCGCTGCCGCCGTCGCCGCCGCAGGGGTAGTGGGTGCCGATGATCTGGACCGCGTTGGCGAACGCCGAGTTGCTGGCGATGTCGTTGGCCACCGACCAGTCGGAGTCGGCGCCGACGATCTGGACCGCGGAATAGCCGTCATTGTTCAGTGCGGTGCGCAGTTGCTCGTACCAGCTGATGTTGTACCCGCGCTCGTTCCAGCCGCCGAGGTAGTTGATCGTCAGTCCGTCGGCCTTGGCGCAGCCGAGCCAGGAGACGAGGTAGTTGATCATGTCGGTGGACCAGAAGTTGCCGCCGCCGATCCAGCCCGGGGCGGCCCAGGCCAGGCCGTAGAGCTTGATGTTGGGGTTGCGGGCCTTGGCCTGCTCCATCAGCCAGAACTCGTAGCCGGTGTTGCACTGGACGTTGCCCGAGGTGTGCTCGATCGAGGGCTCGGCGCCGTCGGTGGAGTTGGCGTCGCCGCCGATCTCGACCTTGAGGATCTGCTCGCTGGCGCCGTAGTCCGGCTTGAACAGGTAGTCCAGGATCTGGCTCTGCTGGGCGGCCGGGTAGTCGATCAGCAGGCGGGAGTTGCCGCCGCCGCCGGAGATCGCGCCGATGCCGTCGAAGGTGCGGCCGGCACTGGTGCCGTTGGCCGCGATGGTGGTGGTGACCAACGTGGCGGCCTGCGCCGGCATCGCGCTGAGCGTGTAGAGCACGGAGCCGAGGAGGGCGAGGATGGCGAGGGTGGACTTATGCCACAGTCTTCGCCGGGGAACCGAAGCCATTGCTGGGTGTTTCCTTTGCGTTGCGGGCTGCTCAGCCCGGCTGTCGGCGAGGGGGGCCGGCAGGGCGGGCGGGCGCGAGCCCGGGGGTCGGATAATGTTTACAACTGTGGAGTATTGAGGCACCGAATGACATCGTTGTCAATGGTCACCTTCATGATGGTGTGGTAAAAGAACCGACTCTGCCGACGTCGTCGGCCGGACGGGCGGCCGAAAAAAAAGATCGGCCCGGATTTCCGGCGCGGGTGCGGGATTTCCGCCGGATGGCTCGCCGCCGGGACGGTCACGTTCGGATCCGAACGGCCCGACATCGTGATCTTGCGGGCTAACACCAGCTATATGCGCTGTTCACTGGCCTTTATTGCAGAGAGGGTCGGTGCAGTTCGTCGCGTGCCACGGGGCGTCTCTGTGCTGAGGCTCTTCGCTTGAGGCCGGTGACATCCGGATTGCAGCGTCGGGCGCGTCCCGGCGCCATATCCCACTGATTGTTTTGCGCGCGCCGCGGCTCCGGAAGGTCGGCTCGGGCCGACAAAGCCGCGCCAAGCCCGATGATTTCCGCTAGATGTGGGTTGCGCAGTCGAAGAATGTTCAATCTTGATCGGTTCGGCGGTCCCGGCGCCGGTCACGGCATGTTTCAGCTTCGAGGAAGACTCCGGACTTCGTGGTCCTTGATGTGCCCTGGGCCGGTTCAGTCGGCGCTGCCCTTCATCGCATGGAAATGTGACCCATGTCACTTCAGAAGCCTGACACAGGTGCCCGAGTCGCGGCGTTTGAAAGACACCACAGCGACAAGGAAGGGCCACAGTGGGGACGATCACGCAGGATTTCGAGGAGTTCGCGACCGCGCGAAGTCCGCATTTGTTCCGCACGGCCTGCATGCTGACCGGGGACCACCACCTGGCCGAGGACCTCGTGCAGGAGACGCTCGGCAAGCTCTACCAGTCCTGGCGGCGCGTCGCCCGGATCCAGTCGCAGGCGGCGTACGCCAACGCGGCGCTCGTCCGCACCTACCTGTCGCACCGGCGCTTGCGGCGCAACGGCGAACGGCCCAGCGAGTGGCTTGCCGAGCGGGTCGCCCCGAGCCCCGACACCGACCTGCGCCTGGCACTGCTCGACAGCCTCACCCTTCTCCCGCCCAAGGAACGGGCAGTTCTCGTCCTGCGCTACTGGGAGGACTGGTCCGTGGAAGAGACGGCCAACGGCCTGGGCATCTCGGCCAACGCGGTGCGCTCGCAGTCTCACCGCGCCGTCCAGCGGCTGCGCGCCGTCCTGGGCGACCAGATCTTCGACCTGGCCGGTCAATGACCACACGTCGAATCCCTCGCAGCCCGCAGCCACGCACCAGAAAGGCAGACTCATGACACCCGATGACCAGGCCGGCGACCACGACGGATCCGGTGGGCTGTTCCCGCGCACCCTGAAGTCGGCCGGGGACGTGTTCCCCGCGCCCTCGGCAGACCTCGTACATCGCGCAATGGCCCGTGGCCGACACCTCAAGCGCGTCAAGACCGTGCAGCTGACCGCTGCGACGTTGTCCGTGGCCCTCGTCACCGCCGGCGCCGTGGCGTTCGGCACGCACACTGTCGGCGCCACGACCGGCCACACGAGCTCTCCCGTCACAGCCGCAGCCACCCCTACCGTCATGGCCACGGACTCTGACAGCATGGCCCGCTGGGCCGTCACGGCCCTGGAACACCTCCTGCCGGCGAGCGGCAAAGTCAGCGACCTGGCAGGGAACGGGTTCACCTCCCACACCGGACAGCCCCTGGGCGACTCGCGACTGCAGAGCGGTACGGGCCCTGCCGGACGTTTCGACGTCTCCTTCCTCTACACCAGCGCATACGGCTCCATGCACATGAGCCTGGGCACGAGGGAGATCAGCCCCGCCTATCTCCCGGCCACACTGGCGTGCCCACCGGCCGGCCTCGCCCCGCGAGACACCTGCGTTCTCGAGCACACGGGGAACGGCGGCACGGTCATCGTCCACCACGCCTTCAACCAGTCGACCAACACCGCGCCTCCGGACTGGCCCACCCTCGACAACTGGACGGCGACGCTGGTCCTGCCCAACGGCTTCGCCCTGGACCTGGGCGAATTCGATGACACCACCCCGGCGAACGCGACGAATCCCAGGACCCCGGCGCTGTCGGCCGAACTACTCGCCGCGATACTGACCAACCCGGTCTGGCAACAGGCTGAGATCGGCATCGCCGCGCCCGTGAACATTCCTCAGGCACCCCTCGCCTCGTTCATGGAACAGATGACGCCCTTGAAGTCGAGCGATCCGGGGTTCAGCAGTATCGACATGGGCACGTGGAACGCCGGACTCTACTACGACGGCACCAGCACCACGGCCGTCCAAGAATTCGAAACCCCCGCGGCGACGACGCAAGCCCGGGCGGACCTGAACTGCGCCTACCTGGAGAGCAAGGCCGAAGTCAGCAGTTGCACCTCCACAACCCTGCCGGACGGCACCGAAATCCTCACCACACTCGGCCCCTTGGCTCCGGGCAGCACCCTGAGTTCGCCGACCGTGTACGCACTGCACCGCGACGGCAGCGAGGAGGCGGCCCGCGAATACAACGCCGGCGCCGCAAGCGGACAGGGCGATCCCACCGCCAACCCGGCGCTGACCACCCGGCAGCTCCAGACACTCGCCCTTCAATTCCAGGATCCCGCCACGCGGTGACAGCCTCCGGTCACCCGCGCTGCCCGGACACCGCAGGCACAGCCGCACCACGCAACCTGGCCTCGAACATCCGGAAGACCGACTCCATGGTGGCCAGTTGATCGTGCGCCGGGACCGGGAACCACCCCGGCACGTCGTTGATCTCCAGCAGCCGGTATCCGTCCGGGGTGTCCAGGAAATCCAGGCCGGCCACGGTGATCCGGCACAGGTGAGCCGCCGCCAGCGCCATCTCGGCGAGCTCCGGCGGAGCCTGGATCACCTCGGCGTCCGCGCCGAGCGCGACGTTGGCTCTCCAGTGCTCGCCGCCGGCCGGGATCCGCCGGAACGCGAGCGGCACCTCGTCGCCCACCACGGTGACCCGGATGTCACCGCCCGGATGCTCGAGGTAGGGCTGGCAGGCCAGCACCTCGTACCGCGCCAGCAGCCGCTCGACCACCTGCGCGTCCCGGTCCAGGTCGAAGACCCGTTCGACGTCCTTCCCGCCCCAGGTGAACGTGGGCTTGAGCACGATGCGGCCCCACTCGGCGACGGCGCCGGCCACCTCCTGGCGAGTGCGGCAGGTGCGGGTCGGCACGACCGGAAACCCGGCCTCGGCCAGCCGCTGGAGCGTGACCAGCTTGAACTCGTTCGCCAGATAGACCTCCGGCGGATCGATGACCGTGAGGCCCGGGATCGCGCCCAGCAGGTGCAGCAGCTCGTAGTCGGCCTCGACGAGTCCCGGCCGCAGCTCGGGCCGGGCCAGCACGAGATCGAACCGGTCATGGGCCGATTCCCCGAGCACGCTCACCTGCGCGCCGGACGAGGACAGCCGCAGACCGACGTCCTGCAACGTGAACAGGGTCATCTCATGGCCCTGGTCACAGCCGAACCGGTACAACGCGTTCGACTCGTATTCCCCGGCCTCCCAGGCGAGGAGTCCTATCCGCATCGCACCGTCTCCCGTTCGCTCACAGCTCGTCCAGGACTTTTCTCAGCTGTTCCTCGGCGCGGGACGTCTCATCCCACCCGCGGCCGACCACCACGTATTCCACTGTGCCGGTCTCCTCGGTGGTGTCGTTGTAGATGATCACGCCGTGGTCCGATCCCCGCGTGAACAGCAGCCCACGCTCGTTCAGGGCCTTCACCAGGACGTCGCACGCGGGCGCGGGCACGTCGATGTGCGAGGCGAGGACGTGATGATCGAGGTAGTCCTGGCCCAGCAGCCGTCGTCCGATGGTGTCGATGCCGGTCGTGCCGCCGACCCGGCCGTTGAACTCGTTGAACAGCAACTCGCCCGACGTGGTGACGATCGCGTCGATGTTCATCGGCCCGTAGTAGCCGAGCTGTTGGGCGACGATCGCGACCTGCTGCATATACGCGCCCAGATGCGCGTGCAGCCTGTGCGTGAGGTCCTGCGGCGGGTAGACGCTGCCCTTCCACGTCTCGGCCATGCGCAGGTCACTGTAGCTCATCAGCGTCGGCGCACCGGTTCGCGGCACGGACACGTCCGCGGACAGCTCGCGGACAGACTCGTGGTAGACCTCGATGACACTGTGCGCGGGACCGGCGCCGGGCGGCAGGTCCGGCACCTCGGTGAGGCCGAACGGCCCGAGCGCCGAGCCCACCGCCGCGCGGTCCGTCGCGGCCAGGCGGACCACGTAATGGGCGCCGGCTTCCTTGCCTCCCTCGACCGTGGTCAGCAGGATGTTGCCGTCTCCGCCGGCGTTCACGTCCTGCTTGATGATGACGGCCCCGGTTCGGGCGAGCAGTTCGGACACGCCGTCGACGAGCTCGGGCCCGCGGTCCACCACCCGCCCCTCGGCGATCGGGATGCCGCAGGCCGTCGCCATCGACCGGAAGACCGACTTGGAGTTGACGAGCTCCGCGGTCCCCTGCGCGAACCGCTCGGACTCCTGCGCGCCGATGCCGAGCAGGCGCTCCCAGGCGGCGATGTCCCGGTCGTGGATGTAGCACTCCAGCCGCCACGGGTCCGCGGCGCCGGGGCTTGCGGCGATGAGGCCGCGCAGAACCTCGGCCAGTTCGGGCCGCTCGCCGGGGTACCAGCCCTCGCCCGGCAGGTCGCGCAGGCAGAGCACAGTGGGGGGCTGCGCGAGGCCGAGCAGGTCGGCCGCGTACGACAGCCACGCGGCACTGATCCGGCCCGGGAGGATCGCTATGTCGCCCTCGTCCATGGACCACAGCATCCGGTTGGCGAGGAAGCGGTAGGAGTCCTTCGCGTCGTCCGGGACGTCGTCCCGCCGGGCCGCCATCGCGCGGCTGGTCGAATTGGCGAATATCAGCTTGGGCACGGTCGCCCTCCCGGTTCGGCGTGGCGCCCCGGAACGGGGACGTGACCACGTGGGCACGGCGGTCCCGGGCGGGATTCCTCCGCAGTCCTGTGGCGAGTGGGTATCACGTGTCCATCGTTCGGCGTCCGGGGGGATCCGTCCACTTCCACGTTGCCCTGCCGAAGCCGGCCCGGCGCTCCAAGAAGGCATTTCAGAAGAAGTGCCGGCCGGCCGCCGCTGCGATGGTGCACATCACAGGATCCTTGTTGTCCGGTCATTTGGAGAGATTGGTGGAGGCCATGAAATTCGAGTCCGCGATTTCCGACATCATGGATGTCAGAGCCGAGTACATCCGCGACCGGTGGGCGTTCCTCGACGGTGCGCGAATGCTCTCGCTGCTCGGCTCGCTGGGCGCGACGGACGAGGACCTCGAGCGGCTGAAGCTGGTGAGCGACGGGCTGGAATCGGATCCCACCCTGCCGTTCCGCAAGACCAGGAACGGGCGGATCTGTCTGGAGCCGCGGTCGCGGCGCGGGTACCGGCTGGAAGCGCAGCCGTTCGTGCTCTCCCGCGAGGAGGACTTCGTCCGGCACGACTCGGAGACGTTGCGCATATTCGACGAGGTGCAGAACGACCTGCAACTGAACACCGCGGTGCAGGCGATGCTCGCCTTCAAGCTCCTGGTCATCGACGGCATCGGCATAGCCCGCCGACCCCGGCTGGACTACGGGCGCGCCGAGTGGATCTGTACTCTGTTTAGTATCAGGACCCTCACGACCCCGGGCCTGCTGGGCGAACCGGCGTTGGAGGGCGTGCACTCCGACGGGGTCGATCACACGATGACCACGTTCCTGTCCTGCGGGAACATGAGCGCCGACAGTGCGGAGACGTTCCTGCACGGCATGAAGGAGGTCAACGGCAACCGGTGGCACGCGGCGGATCCGGAACTGGTCAGGGCCAGGGTTCAGCACCGCGATTTCCTGGACACGCTGCTGATCATCGACCACGAATACAAGCACAGTGTTTCGCCGGTCTACCCGGTCGACGACACGCAGCCGGCCGTCCGGGATATGCTCATCTTCTTCACCCGGAAGCCCGCGCAGGAGGGTCACGTCTCCTTCCGCTACGACTCGGTCGTCCCGCACCAGACGCTGCCCATGTCGTTCGACGTGCCCGCGGCCCTGCCCGAATTCGCCCTCGCGGACTGATCGGAGCGACATCGTGACGCAAGGGACTCCTTCCCCGAGTGAGACCGTCGAGCGCGTGTGGTACGAAGGCAGCTGCCACTGCGGCGGGGTGACGTTCTCCGTCTGCGCCAGCCGAAATCTGACCATCACGCTGTGCAACTGCGGGATCTGTTATAGGCACGGCCATCAGGAGCTGATGATCCCGGAGGAGCGGTTCAGGCTGCATCAGGGGCAGCAGTTCCTCAAGCCGTACCGGTTCGGCAACTGCATCGCGGACCACACCTTCTGCGCGGTCTGCGGCGTTCTGCCGTTCTACCGTCCCCGGTCGCACCCGACCGGTTTCTTCAGCGTCAACGCGCGCTGTCTCGACCTCGGTGCCGCGGAGCACATCGAGTTCGTGGAGTTCGACGGGCAGAACTGGGAGGCGAGCATCGCCGCCGGACAACACGTGCTGACGGAATAGGTGGCATCGCGAGTGTGGAATGAACCGGGAACGATCACGGTCGACTCGTTGCGCGAAGGCGGAGGGCTCAAGTGGGCGATGGCCGGCCCGGACGGGCTGGCGGCGGGTGTGGCCGAGACGGACTTCGGGACCGCTCCCGTCGTCCAGGAGGCCCTGCACGACGCGGTCAGCCGAAGCAGGGTCGGTTATCTGGCGCCTCATTCGGCGGCGCAGCTGGCCGAGGCGTGCGCCGCCTGGCAGCACGAGCGGTATGGATGGGATCTGTCGCCCGAGGACGTGCGGCCGCTGCCGGACGTCATCCGCGCCCTGCACATCGCGATCGAGTGCTTCTCCCGACCCGGCTCCGCGGTCATCGTGCCGGTGCCCGCGTACACGCCCTTCCTCGTCGTCCCCCGGCTGCTCGGCCGACGCGTCATCGAGGTCGAGATGGTCGAGTCCGGGGGGCGCTACGGCTACGACCTGGACGCCCTGGACCGTGCCTTCGCGGCGGGCGGGAACCTGCTCGTCCTGTGCAATCCGCACAACCCCCTCGGCGCGGTCGCGGCGCCCGGCGAACTCCTGGCCGTCGCAGAGGTCGTCGAACGCCGGCGCGGCCGGGTGTTCAGCGACGAGGTGCACGCGCCCCTGGCCTATCCCGGCCGCCGCCATGTCCCGTACGCGGCCACCTGTGACGCCGCGGCGGGCCACACGATCACGGCCACCTCGACGTCGAAGGCGTGGAACGTGGCCGGCTTGAAATGCGCCCAACTGCTGACCAGCAACGATGCCGACCGCAAGCGGTGGGGCGAACTCGGCCGGCTGCACACCGACGGCACCGCCACCCTGGGCGTCCTGGCTGCCACGGCCGCCTACCGGGCCGGCGGACCGTGGCTGGACACGGTGCTGGCCCAACTCGACCGGAATCGTCACCTGCTGGCCGAGCTGCTCGGCTCGCATTTGCCGGCGGCCCGCTACACCCCGCCCGAAGGCACCTATCTCGGCTGGATCGACCTGCGCGGCCATCCGCACGGTCCGGAACTGGCCGGCCGCGCGCAGGTGACCGTGATGGACGGCGCCGAGTTCGGACCGGCCGGCGCGGGTTTCCTCCGGCTCAACTTCGCCACGACCCCGGCGATCCTCGAGCAGATCGTCCGGCGGCTGGCCCACGCCGCCGCGGCGGCGCGGGCGGACCGGCCGGCGGCACCCCTGAAATCAGCCCACTGAGAACAATCGACCGCGGCCGCCCGGGCGGCCGCGCACCCCTGGAGGCCAAGCCATGACCAGCGCCGTATCGCCCGGGCCGACGAGGATCGCGGGCGCGTCATGACCGTGGACGCGCAGGAACGCGAACAGCAGGCCGGCGACCCGCCCCGCCACCGGGACGGCTTCCGTCTGCTGTTCGCCGCCGACGCGGTCAGCCGCACGGGAAGCCAGGTCACCCTCGTCGCCCTGCCGCTGGCCGCGGTGCTCGTGCTGCACGCCTCGGCCCAGCAGGTGGGATTCCTGGTGGCGGCGGGCACGGTCGCCTTCCTCGTCGTCGCGCTGCCGGCCGGGGTCTGGGTGGACCGGCTGCGGCGGCGGCCGGTGATGGTGGCCGCCGACCTGATCCGGGCGCTGGCGCTCGTGTCGGTGCCGGTCACCGCGGCGTTCGGGGCGCTCGGCCTGACCCAGTTGTACGCGGTCGCCCTGGTGACCGGTTTCGGCAACGTGTTCTTCGACGTGGCGCAGCAGAGCTACGTCGCACACCTGCTGGGCAAGGACCGCCTGCTCGCCGGGTTCAGCAAACTGGAGGTGGTGGCGAACGGGAGCCTGCTGGCCGGGCCGTCCATCGGGGGCGTGCTGGTCCAACTGGTCACCGCCCCGGGCGCGATGGCGGTGGACGCGGCCAGCTACCTGGTCTCGGCCGGGCTGCTCGGCCGGATCCAGCCGCGCGAACCGCAGGTGCGGCAGGCCGGCGAGCGGCGCCTGTTGCGGCGGGAGATCACCGACGGACTGCGTTACGTCACCGGTCATCCGATTCTCCGGCTCATCGCCCTCAACGGGATGATCGCCCTGTTGTTCGAGTACGCGCTGCTCACCGTCCAGCCGCTGCTGCTGGTGCGCGCGCTCGGGCTGCGGCCTGCGGTCTACGGCCTGGTGACCGGGGCCGTCGCGATCGGCGGGGTGGTCGGGAGCGTGTTCGTCAACCGCGTCATCTCCAAGCTCGGGATCGCCCGCACGCTGTGGCTGCCCCTGGTCGTGACGCTCCCGCTGGTCCTGGTCATGCCGCTGGTGGGCCGTGGCTGGCAGTTGATGCTCTACCCGCTCGGATACACCGCCTACATGGTCGGCAACTGCTTCCAGAACGTCGCGCAGGTCACCTACCGCCAGGCCGTCTGCCCGCCCGAGCTGCGCGGGCGGATGAACTCCACCATGCGGTTCCTGATGTGGGGCATGATGCCGGTGGGCGGGCTGCTCGGAGGTTTCCTGGTCCGGTTCCTCGGGGACCGGGGCGCGCTCTGGGTGTGCGTCGTCGGGATGCTGGCCAGCGTCCTGCCCATGCTCGCCGGACCGATCCTGCGACTGCCTGCGGACGCCGGTATCGACTAGCCGCGGCGAGGCGAGGCATTGTCCCCGGCCCGGTATGGCAGTATCCTGACGATCGTCGTCGCGCGTTCCGCCACTTCCGGGGCGGAGGCAGCCTTGATCCGTCGTCTCACCGTCGCCGCACTTCTCGGGGGCGCCATCGTCGCGCTGCCGGCTGATTCGCCCCGTATCGTCGATCTCCGGCTTGCCGCCGGGTGACGTGATCGCCCATGTGGATCAATCGTATCGACGGGTGCGTGCTCTCCGGCGCGCTCCACTCGGCGGTCACGCGTTCCGTAGCGGAATCCGGACCCGGCCGGGCCCGGCGGACACCCGCAGCCGCCGCAATCGCGGATGATCTGGAAGACACGTTCTGGTCAGGATGCCAATGTGGCGTCACCCGTGAACTCCGCAGGCGGCGCGCGTTCTCCCCGTGTCTCAGGGTATTGAGCGTATGGCGCTGATCCCGGCGCCCGGCGAAAAAAGAGTTCCCGATTGTGTATCAGATTCCCTTCCCCATGCCTCTCTCCACTGGCGGTGGCGGTCAGCCCCCGTCGCTGACACGACCGGCGCTGCCGGTTCAGGAAGGAATTCACGTGCACCGGGTAACACTCCGAAGGTTCACGGCGTTGGCCGCGACCATCGCCCTGGGCGGCGCACTGTCGGTCGGCTCCGGGTCCGCGGCCACGGCCGCGACACCCGCCTCGACCGCGGTCGGGTCGGCGTCTGCGAATCTGATCTCTGCCGAGGCGGCCGGTTCGGCGCACGCGTCGCAGCCCGTGCTGTCGGCGGCGAACAGCGCCGCCACCCGCGCCTGTTCGTCCGTGACCGTGGCCGGCCATGAGTCCTGTTTCGCCTTGAAGCGCACCGGGGTCCACGCCCCGGCCACCGCCGCGACCGGGTCCGCGTCCTCGGCGGTCACCCCGAACGCGATCCCGGCCGGCGTCGGCTACGGTCCGGCCCAGCTGCAGTCCGCCTACGCGCTGACGGCGGCCTCCGCCGCGAACGGCGCCGGGCGCACCATCGCGGTCGTCGACGCCTTCGACTACCCGACCGCCGCCGCCGACCTGGCCGCGTACCGCTCGGCCGCCGGCCTGCCGGTGGCGAGCTTCACCAAGGTCAACCAGAACGGTGCGACCTCGCCGCTGCCCGCGGCCGCCTCGGCCAGCGACGACTGGACCGTGGAAGCCGCACTCGACCTGGACATGGCCTCGGCGATCTGCCCGCTGTGCAAGCTCGTGCTGGTCGAGGCGACGGATGACTCCGGCACCGGCCTGTACGTCGCGCAGAACGCGGCGGCGAACCTGGCCGGCTACATCTCCAACTCCTGGGGCGGCGGGGAGACCGCCTCGGAGACCTCGATGGACTCGGCCTACTTCACCCACGCCTCCGGCATCGTCACCACGGTGTCCGCCGGCGACGCCGACTACGGCGTGAGCTACCCGGCGACCTCGCCGAAGGTCGTGTCGGTCGGCGGCACCGCGCTGAGCACCGCGTCCACCTCGCGCGGCTGGACCGAGTCGGTCTGGAACACCGCGACCGGGTCGGAGGGCACCGGCTCGGGCTGCTCGACCGTGGAGGCGCAGCCGTCCTGGCAGAGCGTCCTGGGGCTGCCCGCGGGCTGCTCCAAGCGGATCGACAACGACGTCGCCGCGGACGCGGACCCGAACACCGGCGTCGCGGTCTACGACACCTCCAACAATGACGGCGGCTGGAACGAGGTCGGCGGCACCAGCGCGTCGTCCCCGATGGTCGCGGCCATGTACGCCCTCGCGGGCAACGCCGGCGCCAACCCGGCGCAGGACGTCTACCAGCACACCGCGAACTTCTTCGACGTCACCTCCGGCAACAACGGCAGCTGCTCCCCGGCCTACCTGTGCACCGCGGAGACCGGCTACGACGGCCCGACCGGCTGGGGAACGCCGAACGGCATAGCGGGCCTGCAGGCCGGCGCAGCCGCCGAGACCGTCACCGTGACCAACCCGGGGAGCAAGACCGACGTGATCGGCACCGCGGTGTCGCTGCAGATCGCGGCGTCCGACTCGTCCGGCAAGGCCCTGACCTTCTCGGCGACCGGCCTGCCGGCCGGCCTGTCGATCAGCGCCAGCGGCCTGATCTCCGGCACGCCGACGACCGTCGGGACCTCCACGACGACCGTCACCGCCTCCTCCGGCACCGCCAGCGGCTCGGCCTCGTTCACCTTCACCATCACGGCGAAGGGCAGCGGCTGCACCGCGGCCCAGCTGCTGGGCAACCCGGGCTTCGAAACCGGCACGGCCGCACCCTGGACCACGACCACCGGTGTCATCGACTCCAACGGTGGGGGCGAAACCTCCCACGCGGGCACCTGGTACGCGTGGCTCGACGGTTACGGCACCACCCACACCGACACCGTCGCGCAGACGGTGACGATCCCCGCCACCTGCACCACCGCGGCCTTCTCCTTCTACCTGCACGTGGACACGGCCGAGACCACCACGACCACCCAGTTCGACAAGCTGACGGTGCAGGTCGTCAACTCCGCCGGCACCGTGCTGGCCACGCTGGCGACGTTCTCGAACCTCAACCACGTCACCGGGTACGTCCAGCACTCCTACAGCCTGGCGCCCTACATCGGGCAGACGGTCTCGCTGAAGTTCACCGGCACCGAGGACTCCTCGCTGCAGACGTCCTTCGTGCTCGACGACAATGCACTGAACGTCAGCTGAACTGCCGAATTGCCGAACCGCCGAACCGGGAACCGAACTGGCAGCTGAACAGTGAGCTGACATGCAGGTGACCTGACTGTGGGCCAGACCTTGGGAAATGCCAGGGGCTGGCCCGCAGTGCTGCCACCTGACACGGCTTAGGTCCACCGGACAGGTGGGTGCTAGCACTCCAGACGAGTGGTCAGTGCCCTGCCAGTCTGTGGCTATGACTTCCACGACGACAGAAACCCCGGCCCGCTTCGCATCCACTGCGCGGCTCAGCGTGCCGCGCGCAGTCGTATGGTTCGTGATCGCGTATGTCGCCGTCACCATCCTCGGCGCCGCACTGTCCTTCGCGATCGGCGCAGTGATTCACAACCCTGACACGGCGGACCTCACGCTCAACCGGGCGTACATCATGGCAGAGCGCTTCTATCCACTGATCAACCTCGTGGTCTGGACCGTCTGCGCGCGGTTCTACTTCCGTCCGCGCAGCCGCGGCGGCACGGAGACGGCCCGCGTCGCCCCCGACCGGCGTCTCGCGCTGCGGCTCTCCACGTTCTGGATCTGCCTCGCCCTGCCGGTGGACTTCGTCGGCTTCGTCGTGATCAAGAACCCGTTGTCGTTGACCCCGGACCAGTTCTACGTCGGCCAGTTCCCCTGGATCTATCTGATCTACCTGGCCGTCTTCGCCGGGCCGCTGTGCGCGGTCGCCGTCCGGCGCGGCGGAAACCCCACAGGGCGGCAGCGCTGATCGCTGCGAAGACCAGAACCCAGCCACACCCGCCAGGCACCCGGCCCGGCGAACGCGACCCCGTGTCGCGTTCGCCGGGCTTCGCCTCATGTCACAAGCGCGGCGGCATATCGTCAGCGTATTGAAAAGCACATACGCGCTGAGAACACCCCGCAGACTTGGCTGGGGGCATGAGCCAAGTGGGAATCACCGTCTACGGTTGCGGGGACGACGAAGCGGCCGTGTTCCGCGACATCGCGCCGCGCTTCGGGGTCGCGCCGGCCATCACGACCGCGGCGGTGTCCGAGACGAACGTCGAGTTCGCGGCCGGGCACCGGTGCATCAGCGTCGGCCACAAGACGCAGGTCGCGGACCCCACTCTTCTGGCGCTGAGCAAAGCCGGTGTCGCGTATATCTCTACGCGAAGCATCGGCTACGACCACATCAATGTGCAATACGCACAAAGCCTCGGCATCACGGTGGGAAACGTCGCTTATTCACCGGATAGTGTGGCCGATTACACGCTGATGTTGATGCTGATGGCGATTCGACATGCGAAATCCGTCATTCAGCGCTCCGAAATCCACGATTACCGGTTGAATGGTATCCGCGGGAAAGAGCTGCGCGACCTGACCGTCGGTGTCATCGGAACGGGACGCATCGGCAAAGCGGTCATAAACAGGCTCCACGGATTCGGCTGCCGGATTTTGGCTTACGACAACCATCCGAAAAGCTCTGTCCGCTGCGTCCCGCTTGATGAGCTGCTGCAACAGAGCGACATAGTTACGCTGCACACGCCCCTGAACGTGGGCACCCACCACCTCCTGAACCGACAGCGGATCGGTCAGATGAAGCATGGCGCGTTCGTCGTCAATACCGGCCGCGGCGCACTGCTCGACACCGAAGCCCTCCTTTCTTCTCTGGAAAAAGGCAACCTGGGCGGTGCGGCGCTGGACGTTCTCGAAGGCGAAGAAGGCATATTCTACGCCGACTGCAGAGAAGTCCCGATAGATAACAAGGTGCTATTGCGGCTACAACGACTGCCCCATGTTCTCATCACTCCGCACATCGCCTATGACACCGACCACGCCCTGACCGACATCGTCGAAAACACCATCGTCAACTGTCTCGCCTTCGAAAGGGAGAATGCACTATGGACAAACTGAAAATCGGGATCGTCTTCGGCGGCTGCTCCGAGGAACATCCGATCTCGGTCAAGTCCGCCCAGGAGATCGCCGAGAACCTCGAACCCGGCAAATACGAACCCTCCTTCATCGGGATCACGGAGAGCGGAGCCTGGAAACTCTGCCAGGGCCCTGGTCCATACTGGGAATCCGGCGATTGCCTCCCGGCCGTACTCTCACCGGACCGGAGCGTCCACGGGCTCCTCGTCCTGGACCAGGAACAATACAAACTGATCCGCTTGGACGTGGTGTTCCCCGTCCTGCACGGCAAGCTCGGCGAGGACGGCGCGATCCAAGGCCTGCTGGAACTCTCCGGCATCCCCTACGTCGGCTGCGGCATCCAGAGTTCGGCGCTGTGCATGGACAAATCCCTGACCTACATCGTCGCCGCGAACGCGGGAATCGCCACGCCGACGCATTGGACCGTCGCGCCAGACGAGAAGATCGACCCCGACCAGCTCACCTATCCCGTCTTCGTGAAACCGGCCCGATCCGGCTCCTCGTTCGGCGTCAGCAAGGTGTCGCATCCGGAAGACCTCTCGGTCGCGTTGGACACCGCCCGGGAATACGACTCGAAGGTGCTGATCGAAGCGGCCGTCACCGGCCGCGAGGTGGGCTGCGCGATCCTCGGGAACCGCGCCGACCTGCTGGTCGGCGAGGTCGACCGGATCGCCCTGTCCGGCGGCTTCTTCCGCATCCACCAGGAACGCGACCCCGAGAGCGGATCCGAGAACTCCACCCCGATCGTCCCCGCCGACATCCCGGCACAGACGCGTGCACTCGTCCAGGAGACGGCCAAAACCATCTACCGAGCGCTGGGCTGCACGGGAATCGCCCGCGTGGACCTGTTCCTGACCGACACCGGCACAGTCGTCCTCAACGAGGTCAACACCATGCCCGGCATGACCTCCTACAGCCGCTACCCCAGAATGATGGCCGCCGCCGGGCTGCCGCTCGCCGACGTGATCGACCGGCTCGTGGCACTGGCCCTGGACGGCAGCCGGCGATGAACAACGACTTCGTCTTCGTGGACGAATATGTCACCGGAATACGCTGGGACGCCAAATACGCCACCTGGGACAACTTCACCGGCAAACCGGTGGACGGCTACCAGGCGAACCGGATCGTCGGCACCCGGGCGCTGTGCGCGGCCCTGGACCGGGCCCAGGACAAGGCCGCCGCCGCCGGCTTCGGTCTGCTGCTCTGGGACGGCTACCGCCCGCAACGCGCCGTAGACTGCTTCCTACGCTGGTCACAGCAATCAGACGACGGCCGGACCAAGCCGCGGCACTACCCCAACATCGAACGACCGCAGATGATCGAGCACGGATACGTGGCCGCCAAGTCGGGCCACAGCCGCGGCGGCACCGTGGACCTGACGCTCTACCACCTGGCCACCGGCGACCTCGCCCCGATGGGCGGCGGCCACGACCTGATGGACCCGCTCTCCCATCACGGCGCACCGGGAATCCCCGCGCAGGAGGCCGAGAATCGCCGCATCCTGCGTTCCCTCATGGAGGACTGCGGGTTCGTGCCCTACGACCTCGAATGGTGGCACTACACGCTCAGACACGAACCCCACCCGCACACCTACTTCGACTTCCCGGTCAGTTAACCGGGAGTGCCCGCGCCGGACGGCACCGCCCCCACGGCACCGTCCGGCGCTATTCGGTCGACCAACTGCCTCGCGGCGTCCAACCCGGCCGTGATCAGGTTCGGTCCCTGCTGTCCGAGCACCACACCGATCAGCATCACATCGCCGCTCGCGGTGTGCCGTACCGAACGGAACACGAAGCAGCCGCCCGCAGCGTCGTCTGACCCGGTCTTCATCCCGACGAACCCGTCCTGGCCGAGCAGTGCGTCAGTGTTGGTCACCGTCCCGGCGACCGGCAACGAGTAACTGCGGGTCGCCATCATCGCGGCGAGCGTCGGATCGTCCGCGACCACCTGCGCCAGGCGCAACTGATCAAGCGCCGTCGAGACCGTGCCCGGGTCGTACCCGCTGGGATCGGTATAGGTCGTCTCGGCCATCCCCAGCGCGTGCGCGGCCTGGTTCATCTCCGCGACGAAGCCGGCCACGCTGCCATCGACCTGACGCGCGACGAGCACAGCGACGTTGTTCGCCGACGGCAACAGGACCGCCATCAGGGCTTGGCGCTCGGTGAGCTGCTCGCCCGCGCGCACGTCGACCACCGACTGGCCGTCGCGGCGGCGCGTCTCGGTGCTCGCGACATCGCTCTGATCGACAGTGAACAACCGCCCGCCCTCGCCCGCCGGCAACGGATAGTGCTTCACCACGAGATACGCGGTCATCACCTTCGCCACGCTCGCGATCGGGACGGGCTGCTCGTCCGGACTCACCGCGGGCTGGCCGCCGCCGAGCACGTACGCCCCCTGCCCGTGCAGCGGCCATCCGTCCGTCGACAGGTACGCGGCGCTGCTCTCCGTACCGTCGTCCTTGCCCACGAGCACGTGGCCGGCCGCCGCCGCGCACGCCGTGGCCGTGAGGAGCAGCGCGAGGGCCGCACCGGTCATCCGGCGGCGTCGGCCTCGTCGGATACGCGCGGGCGCGCCACAATCCAGGTAGTCCATGCCGCCAGTCAACGCAGCGCGGCGTCACCAGCGCGTATGGTGTTTTCAATACGCCGACGATACGCCCGGCCTCGTACGATGGCCGCATGCGCGTACTGGTCGTCGAGGACGAGCCCTACCTGGCCGAAGCCATCCGGGACGGGCTGCGGCTGGAGGCGATCGCGGCGGACCTGGCCGGGGACGGCGACACCGCACTGGCACTGCTGACCGTCAACACCTACGACATCGCCGTCCTGGACCGCGACATCCCCGGCCCGTCCGGCGACGAGATCGCCAGGCGGATCATCGCCTCCGGCAGCGGCCTGCCGATCCTCATGCTCACCGCCGCCGACCGGCTCGACGACAAGGCCTCCGGCTTCGGCCTCGGCGCCGACGACTACCTCACCAAGCCCTTCGACCTGCGCGAACTCGTGCTCCGGCTGCGCGCGCTGGACCGGCGGCGGGCGCACAGCCGGCCGCCGGTGCGGCAGATCGCGGGCCTGCGGCTGGACCCGTTCCGGCGCGAGGTGTACCGCGACGGGCACTACGTCGCGCTCACCCGCAAGCAGTTCGCCGTGCTCGAAGTGCTGGTCGCGGCCGAGGGCGGGGTGGTCAGCGCCGAGGAGCTGCTGGAACGGGCCTGGGACGAGAACGCCGACCCGTTCACCAACGCCGTCCGGATCACCGTCTCGGCCCTGCGCAAACGCCTCGGCGAGCCGTGGGTCATCGCCACCGTGGCCGGGGTCGGCTACCGCATCGACGCGGCGCCCGAGCGCGGCCGGGCCGGAGCAGTCGGAGAGCTCCATGGCTAGAGCCCCTGGTCTGAGCGTGCGGACCAAACTCACGCTCAGCTATGCCGGCTTCCTCATGGTCGCCGGCGCCTTGCTGCTCGGCGCCGTGTGGTGGTTCCTGCTGCGGTACGTGCAGCGGGGTACGAACATCATCGCCCACGGGTCGATGGTCCAGATCATGCCCGGCCGCGAGGCCCTGGTGTTCGACTTCGTCCCGGCCGCGATCATCGCGCTGGCGTTCCTGCTGGTGTTCGGGGTCGTGGGCGGGTGGCTGCTGGCCGGCCGGATGCTCGCGCCGCTCACCCGGATCACCGACGCCACCCGGATCGCCGCGGGCGGATCGCTCTCGCACCGGATCAGGCTCAAGGGCCGCCGGGACGAGTTCCGCGACCTCGCCGACGATTTCGACTCCATGCTCGTGCAGCTCGAGGCGCACGTCGCCGAGCAGCGCAGATTCGCCGCCAACGCCTCCCATGAGCTGCGCACCCCGCTGGCGATCACCCAGACGCTGCTCGACGTGGCCCGCAACGACCCGGGCCGCCCGACCGGCGAGCTGCTCGACCGCTTGTACGTCCTGAACACCCGCGCGATCGACCTCACCGAGGCGTTGCTGCTGCTCAGCCGGGCCGACCGGCGTTCGTTCCAGCGCGAACCGGTCGACCTGTCGCTGCTGGCCGAACAGGCCGCCGAGACGCTCCTGCCGCTCGCGGAGAAACGCGGCCTGGTCATCGAGACTTCCGGCGAGGTGACGCCGACCGCCGGATCGCCGGCGCTGCTGCTGCAGATGACGACGAACCTCGTGCACAACGCAATCGTGCACAACCTGCCGGAGGGCGGCACGGTGTGGGTCACGACTACGGTCGGCGGGCGCGTCGGTGCCGATGATGTGGTGCTCGTCGTCGAGAACACCGGCCGGAAGCTCGATCCGCAGCTCATTCCCACGCTGGTCGAGCCGTTTCAGCGGGCCAGCGAACGCGTGCACACCGACCACGCGGGGGTCGGCCTCGGCCTGGCCATCGTCCAGAGCATCGCCAGCGCACACGAGGGGACCCTCACCCTCGCGCCCCGACCCGACGGAGGTCTGCGCGTCACGGTCCGGCTGCCGGCCGGGTAGCCGCGCGTCCGGGGAGCGAGAACGCCAGCTCCCTGACAGGCTCAGGTTGTCAGAGAGCCGGCGTTGACGGTGATCCGGTGCTACCGGACCACGACGGGCCGCCTCAGCAGGTGAGGTTGCCGCCCGGGGATACGCCGAGGATCGAGGCGAAGGACTCGTAGTCGTTGACCCGGTCCTGCATCTCGGCCGGGGCGCCGCCGTTGCACTCGATATTGTTGATCGCCCGGATCGTGTCGCCGAACCCTGCGCTGTTGACCATGGCCTGGTGCGAGGTCATCGAGCTGCCGCCGGTGCCGGTCATCCAGTACCACAGGCCGGTCTCCCAGGAGACGGCCGCGTTCGTGGCGACCAGGTTCGGGTTGTCCAGCAGGTCGACGCCGAGGGCCTGGCCGGCCGCCTCGTAGTTGAAGTTCCAGCTGATCTGGATCGGGCCGCGGCCGAAGTACTGGTAGGTGCCGGCCGGGCAGCCGTAGGACTCGCTCGCGCAGTAGTCGCCGGACTGGTCGATCTCGTCGATGTAGACCAGGCCGCCGGTCTCGTGGTCCACGTTCGCCAGGAACGCCGCGGCCTCCTGCCTCTGGACCGTGCTGCCGCCGGTGGTCGCGAAGGCCGGGTAGGCGCTGAGCGCGGAGACCAGGCCGCTGTAGGTGTAGAAGGAGTTGCGGTTCGGGAACATCTGGTCGAACTGCGCCTCGCTGACCACGAACCCGCCGGAACCGCCGGAGCCACCGGGCAGGCCCCAGATCTGGTTGGCGCCGCCGTTGCAGTCCCACAGGTCCAGCTGCGTGCCGGGCGCGGTGGCGAAGCCGGGGTCGTCCAGGCACTTGCCGGAGGCGGGGTTGAGCAGCTCGCCGTTGCCTTGAGCCTGCCAGACCTGGTTTCCGCCGCCGTTGCAGTCCCACAGTTCGATCAGGGCGCCGTCGGTGGTGGAGGCGCCGGTGATGTCCAGGCACTTGCCGTTGATCTGCAGGGTGTTGCCGGACGTCACCGTCCACTGCTGGGCACCGGTCCCGTTACACGTGTACACATCGGCCTTGGTACCGTCGGCACTGGAGGCGGCGTAGTCGTCCAGACACAACCCTGCGTACCCGGTGATCGTCCCGGTCCCGGCGGCTTCGGCGGTCGTCGCGGCGGTCACCGCGAAGCCGGTCAGGAGTGCGGCGGCCCCGATCACGGCCACGGCACGGCGCCGGACCGTGCCGCTCGGTGAAGCTACGGTCAGTTTCATGTTGCGGATTCCTCGTTTCATGGCAGGGGCGATAACGAACCCCGATGCGGATGGGCGAGCACGGTGCCGCCCGGCCGCCCCTGCCGCGCCCGGGAAGGCACAGTGCCGGGTTCGCGACGGATCGACGGCGCGCGGGCGCGGTCCGCGGGCACGGGGTGCCGTGCGGTGCCGTGCTCGACCTGGAAGGCGCGTCGCCAAGCGCCGGATACGTTTCCGAGAATGGTCTAGTCCAGTGGGTCTGTCAAGGGTCGGTCGACCGGTCGGTCGGGTCGCCCGGCCCGGTCGCGTCGGCCTCCGGCGACTTGACGGATCGTCAGTTCGTCGGCTGGGCGCAGGAATCCCGGCCCGCTCCGAGTGGTTGTTTCAACGCCCGCTTCCCTGAGTATACGAAGTTAGACTCACCTGCGAACGGAACCCTGATCCGCCTCGGCCGCCACACCCGGCGGCCGCGATCGTGCCCACCCATTTTCAGCGCGCAGCGCTCGAGCGACGACGGGGGAGTTGCCATGGCCCAGCCGCCGCACCAGGACGGGCTCGCGACCCGGACCAAGCAGTTCGAGGAGGCTTCCGTGCGTTCGGTGCCGGGGCCGAACAAGAAGGTGCTGGGCGAATTCCTCAAGCACCTGCGCGACCGGACGCCGCGCAAGGACCCTCCGCCGGTGGGCGGCTCGCCGTGGCGCTCCCACAAGGAGACCGTCACCCAGGCGCAGGCAGCCCAGGCGACGGGCATGACCGAGGGGTGGTGGCGGCAGCACGAGAACGGCCTGCGCCGGCTGGATTCCGGCTTCGTGTACGCGGTCATCCGGGAATTCCACCTCAGCCACGAGGAGCGGAACCTGTTGTGGGATCTGGCGCTGGGCAACGGGCCGGTGCTCGAACCGAACCCGTATCCCGCGGAAGTCAGCCCACAGATACAGGCGATCGTCAATGCCCTGCCGCTGCCGGCCTATGTCTCGGATCCCGCGTGGGACTGCGTCATCCACAACGACGCCGCCGTGGCGTGGTTTCCGGAACTGGGCGCCGACAACGTCGCCCACGGCTCGGCCAACGTGATGGTCCAAGCCCTGACATCCCCGTCGATGCGCTCGCGGCTGGTGGACTGGGAGCACCAGTGGGCGATACCGATGCTGGCGAACCTGCGCGCGACGCTCACGTGGCTGCCGATCCATCCCACCTACCGCCAGCGCCTCGAAGCCGTGCTCAAGGTGGTCACCTGCCATCCGGACGTCGCCCGGATCTGGGACGAACACCAGGCCACCTTCCACCTCGATCCGAACGGGGCGATCCGCTCGGTCCAGGTCGGCGGCGAGGCCAGGCCGGTGCGGCTGGCCACCACCGACCTGCCCGGCGGGTGCCGGCAGGTGGTCCTCACTCCGGCGGATCTCGGATGATCAGGACGATTCCGGGCGCCGGGGACCCGCGCCCGTCGCCGTTCGCCGGGGGCCGTACGCTGCGCGTGTCCTTCAGTGCCCTGCTTCGGGTGCGCGACCGCGGGCAGATCGTGCTGTTGCGCACGCCCGCCCGGCCGGAGACGTTCAGCCCGCCGGGCGGGGTGTTCAAGTACTTCGAGCCCGCGGCCCCCGAGCTGGAACGGCTGGGCTTCCACGAGGAACGCACCGGCCCGCGCGGCGAGGCGGCCCGCTTCGACCTGCGCGGCTTCGTCCCGTACCGGGCCCGCGGGCGGTTCCGGCGCTGGTTCGCGGCCGGGGCGTTCCGCGAGGACGCGGCCCAGTGCCTGCGCCGCGAACTGGCCGAGGAACTGGCCGAGGTGGGCTTCGGCCGGCTGGCCGGGCGGCTGCGCGGCTTGGCGTTGCGCCCGGTCGGCTGCACCGAGGAGGGCCCGGATCCGGTGCCCGGCAAACCGTATCTGCAGTTGCGCCACTTCGAGATCCTGGAGTTGGCGCCCGCGCCGGGCCACGGGGTCGCGCTGCACCGGGAACTGCTCGACCTCGCCCGGGACCCGGCGGTCGACAGCGTGATCGGCGCCACCGCGGACCAGGTCCTGCACGGGCGCACCGCCGAGGGCATCGTGGCGCCGCAGTCGGCGCTGTTGTTCTTCTCTCGCCGGGTGCACGCGGATGTGCCCACGCTGCCTTGGCCGGAGCTTCGGTGACTACGCTGCCTGGGCCGTCGCAGGCTGGTCCTTCGGTTGACGCCGAGGCCGAGACCAGCGCACGCACCGACGTTGCCCCAGATGCTGCCGCCACACCGACCCCGACCTCAGAATCCTCAGCCGTCGGCGAACTGGTGGTCCGCGACGCGCGGTGGCGGCGAGGCCCGGCCCCGGCGCACCGGATCGCCCTCCTGTACTTCGACCGCCCGGTGTTCGAGGAATCGGGCGAGGTGAGCCTGCACGTGCGGATCGAAGACGTGGACTCGCCGTGGCGACGCAGCTCCTTGTTCCTCCGCATGGCCTTCGACGATCTGCGGGTGCGCACGCTCGACGCGTACGGGACCGTCACGAACGCTCGCGAGGGCGTCAGCGTACTGATCAGCGGCCTGGGCACGCCCGGCGTCGGCTGGTACGCCCAGGGCCAGGACAGCGAAACAGGCTCATGGGAACTGGCCGTGCGCGTGAGCCTGGCGTTGCCGGAAGACGTCCGCGAACTCGTCGGCACGCTGATGGCCGAGGCACCCGTGATCCGCACCGGCCTGCCACCCGCGCGGCGGGCGCACGCACGCATGTCAACGCTCGAAGAGTTCGCCGTGCCGATCCCGCTGCCGGCCCGGCGACAGGCCCCAGCCCACCTGAACACTCCCAATACCGACAACGGACTCGCCGCACAACCCACCCTCGCGCAACCTGCCTCCTCCTCGGTGCGCCTATGCGTCGCCGTGGACATCGAGCGCTACAGCCGCTTCCGCACTCCCGAAGCCGTCCGCGCCCAGGAACGCCTGGTCGAGATCCTGGCCCGAGCATGCCGACACGCGGGCATCGCAGACGACCAGGCCGAGACACAGGTCACCGGCGACGGCCGATTCGTGGTCTTCGCACCGGGCCTGGACGAGTCCGCCGTGATCCCAGCGCTCGTCCAAGGCCTTGAAGTCGTCCTGTCCGAGGTCAACAACGACCTCAACGACCGCGCCCGCCTCCGGCTGCGGGTCGCCCTGCACCGCGGCCACCTCACCCGCGGCAGCAACGGCTGGGCCGGCGTCTCCAGCATCGCGGTGCATCGCCTCCTCGATTCCGGCCCGGCCCGCCGCGCACTCGACGACCGCCCGCAGGCCGACTTCACCCTCATCGTCCCCGACAGCCTCTACAGCGATGTCATCGCCCACGGATACGGCCTCCTACGCCCGGACCGCTTCGCGCAGGTCGACGTGGACGTGCCCGCGAAGGGCTTCAGCGAACGCGCATGGGTATACGTCCCCGGCGACGCGTGACCGATCTGAAGCCGAGCGCGCCTCCCAGCGCGCCCGGCGAGCCGCAAGCTCTATTCGGCTCGCCTGTCGAAGGTGTCGAGACCGGCGAAACGGGTCGGGTCGAGCCAGTCGGTGCCCGAGTCGTCCACCGCGCACCCGGCGACCCTGAGCCGGTTGGCGATCTTCCGCAGCGAGGTCGTGGTCCGATCGAACCTGATCACGTTGAGCCCGCCGATGTCCGAGGGCCGACGCATGTGGCCGATCTCGACGATGACCGTGCGCGCGGGATACGCCATCAGGGCCAGCCCCAGCTCGATGAAGACGTTGGGCCGGGCCTGGCAGGTCAGCTGCGCCTCCTGCGGGTCGCGCTCCTCGTTCAGCAACCGCGGGTGCAGCCGGACGACGTCGTCCGGAGTGAGCACCACGAGTGCGGCCCGGGTTGTGGACGCCGCGAGCGTGATCACGTCGCCGAGGAAGGGCGTGGCCTTCCCGGTCCGCTCCACCAATGTCTCCCACTCCAACGGGCGGAGGTTGAGGCTGCGCAGGAGGATGAAGACGGCTTGCCGCGCGTCCTCGTCCTGGCCGTGGATGACGAATACGTCGCGGTCGGACACGGTCGGAGTCGGCGGGAAGGGCACCTCGTGCAATACGGGAGTGTGGATCCGCGCACCGCTCTGCGGGAGCCGGCCCACCGAATTGTTGTTGCCGGCCGCAGACTGTTCTCCGGTGGCGATGTTGTTGGAATCGCCGGTGATCGTGAACCCGTTGCCCTGGGCGGAATTCGATGCCATATCTGTCTCCTGATTAGTTGGTGCCGACGTTGACGTTGTGGTCGCCGGCCTGGGCGTTCGGCGAGGCCGCCATGTTGTTGTTGTCTCCGATGATCACGTAGCTGTTGAGCACCTGGCTGACCTGCTGCTGGAACTGATGCGTGGCGATGTTGTGGTCCCGCAGGAAGGTCTCGGTCACGGCGAACACGCGCTGCTCCATGACTTGGATCATCCGGACGCCATCCTCCGCCTGGTGCAGATCTTCTTTCGCGTCCACGGAATACCGCTCACGCAGGGTCCTGGCCTCTCGGGGTTCCTCGTCGGCCAGGGTTCTAGCTCGCTGTTGCTGCTCTTGCCTGCTCGGCGAGCGCGGGGCCAGCGCCGCGACGTGTGCGCGGGCGGTGAGAACGGCGAGCCGGAACTCGCGCAGGGCGAGGGCCGGACTGAGGGCCAGGTGCATCAGGAGATTGCGTTTGTAGACCGCATCGGCCGCCCGCAGCTCCGGGGCGATCGGGCCGAGCACGTAGGGCAGGACGACCAGTCGCAGGAATCTGCCTTCCAGCGCCACCGACACGAAGATGGTGCCGACCACCTCCCCGCCCCAACTCGTGGCCTGGGCCCGCATGTACACGCGCTCGGCGCTGCCGGACGGCGGACTGGTGAGCGCGCCGCGCAATCGCGTGGCGTCGATCAGCCGCGGTGCGTCCGGCATCATCCGCAGCGGTCGGGCCAGCACCTCGCCGACCTGCAGGTCGGGCAACCCGTGGGTGACCGGGTCGGCCACGCCCTGGTTGCGGACGTGCCTGGCGATGAAGTGCAGCAGGTCCGAGGCGAGGAACGGCTTGACCGTCTCGCCCTTCTCCGGTTCGTCGATCGGAACGCTCAGGATGTGCTTGCCGCGCGGCTCACCCATCCCGACGACCCGGTCGCGCTCGTAGGCGACTACGTTCTCGTATACGGCGTTGTTGGCCTCGGCCAGCCCTGCGCCCAGGGATCCGCGGCGGAACCTGCTGGCCGGTGCGCGGCCCAGTGAGCGCGGGACGCGCCGGATCTGGAACCAGGACACCACGGCGTCGCCGAGGTACACGGTCAGGCACCCGGCCAGGGCGAACAACGGCGTTATCAGGGATTTGGCTTCGCTGTCACCGGAGAAGGTAGCCGTGGCGACGGCGGCCGCGCCTAATGCGAGCAACCCGGTGATACGGCGGCGATATCGTCGCCAGCGTTTGCGCATCCGTGGAAGCATCAAAACTGACGCATAGAGCAGCAGCCAGACCACGGTGCCGAACGGCGCGAGAACGAGCGACGCCAGCGTGAAGCCGCAGAGCATGATGTCGCGCACGCGTGCTTGGTACCAACCGATGTGCGCGTGGTGAACGACCTGGGCGACATCGACGGCGGTCATCTGGTTGACCAGTGCACTGCTGCTCAAGGCCAGGCGGCAGAACGCCCTGCCCACGACCAGGCTTTCCTTCTTGCGGTCCTTGGGGCGTTTCGACGCGTCGATGGCCTTGCGAGGGATCATCGATTCGCGCAGGTACGGCGCGCTGCACAGATAGCGTGTGGAACTGCTGACATTCCCTCGCGGCCATCCGGGGTCCGCGTCGGAAAACGCGGCAGCGGGTCTATCCATAGGTGTGGTCGGCGATCTGTCCGTGACGCTGGTCATCCTCTGCTCCTGGGCTTCTGGTTGCACATCAGGCTTTGCTGGCCGAAGGGAAATGGCGAAGGCCGGCCCGAAGCGACCCGTTGCCGTTGCCGTGTCCATGGGACACCGGGCGTAGCTGACGATGGAATGTGGATTCGGATGGTCGCGTGCTGACGGATTGATGCCGATCCGCTGATCGGGCACAATGGCGTAGTGTGGCAGAACTCGAACTCCGTGTGATGGATCGGGCGGAACTGGTCCGCGGCGGGGAGAGCTGCCGCCTGGAACCGCGCGCGATGGCGGTCCTGATCCGGCTCGCGATGCACGTGGGCCGGACGGTCCGGTCCGTCGACCTGATCTCCGAGGTGCTCCAGCCGGCCGGCCGGGACGCGACCCGCCGGCCCACCCGCAACGACGAACTCCATCTGTACAAGTGCATCTCGATGATCCGGGCCGCGCTGGACCCCGACCGCCGCGGGTCGCGTTCGACCCTGCTGACGACCGACTCCGGCCCGAACCCGGGCTACCGGCTGAACCTGGACCCCGACGCCGTCGACGTGTGGCGGTTCGAACGCCTCGTCCTGGACTCGCTCGACCTCGGCCCGCTGCGCGCCAGCTCGCACCTGCGCGACGCACTGGCCCTGTGGCGCCAGCGGCCGCTCGTCGACGTCGAGCACCTGGCCTGGGCGCGGCCCTGGATCGATCGGCTCAGGTCGCTGCACGACCAGGCCTGGATCCGGCAGATCCAGTACCACCGGGACACCGGCATGTACGGCCAGGCTCTCGGGCTGGCCCGCTCCTTCGCCGCCGAGCACTCCGACGACCCGACCGCGCACGCCCTGGTCGCGGAGCTGTCCGCTGCGGCGGTCCCGGGCAACGGGCTGAACCGGCGGTATGCGACCGGTTTCGAGCACGGCGAGGTCGTCGTCCGGATCGGCGACCTGCTCGCCCAGGACGACGCGCACTTGGTGATCGGTTTCGGGGACACGTTCGAGACGAACGTCGCCGGCAACCTCATCGTCAGCCGGGCCAGCCTGAACGGCCAGCTGGTGGACCGGTTCTACGGCGGCGACGGCCGCCGGCTCGGCAAGGAGATCAGCGCGGCCCTGCGGGGCGTACCGAGCACCGTGGAGGACCGTGCCGCGAAGCCGCACGGCAATCGCCGCCGCTACCGCAACGGCACCGTGGCCGTGCTGAGGCACAACGAGCGGCACATCTTCGCCCTGGCCTCCAGCACCGTGCGCGGAGACAACCGGGCGAGGTCGAGCCCTGAGCAACTGCGCGAAGCTCTCGACCGGCTCTGGCCCGCCGTGGAACGGTACGGTCAGCGCCGACCGGTGGCGCTCGGCATCCTGGGCGCCGGCCTGGCCCGCATCGACGATCTGGAACGGCCCGCGCTGATCGGCCTGATCGTGGCCAGCTATCTCGGCCAGCAGTCGTCGGTCCGGACCGCGGACGAACTGCGGATCGTCATCCACCCGAAGGACGCCGACAGCCTGGACGCAGCATCCGTGGAGAAGGCGATCACCCGAGCCATCGCCTCCGCGCACGGACTGTGAACGGTAGGTACCCGAATCCGTCGATCGGCCGCTATCTCGCCCGCGATGCCGGGGTTAAACTGCGGGCGTATCAGAAATCTACAAGCATACTGTGCGCGCAATCAGGGTTCGCCAGACCGCAGCGGCGGCCGGGACCCGGGCGCCGCCCGGATGGGAGCACCGGATGACCGATCCGACCGCAGCCGAACCGCAGCCGGGCGTCGGCCCCGCGGCCGGACCGGGCCCGGCCCGCCGGAGCGTGCTGACCGGGATCGCCGGGCTGGGCCTGGGCAAGGTGGTCTCGCCGCCGGCCAAGGTGCGCAGCACCCCGATCCTGCAGGCGGCCGGGCAACGGGTGATCTACTCCTACCCCGGGCTGACCGTGCCGGCCCAGCTGCTGGCCGGCATCACGAGCGGCCAGGTCGGCGGGGTGATCTTCTTCGGCGAGAACATCTCCGGCGCGGCGCAGATAGCCGGCGTGGTCGCCCAGCTGCGGCAGGCGCAGGCGGTCGGCCCGGTCAACCTCCCGCTGCTGCTGATGACCGACCAGGAAGGCGGCGAGGTCCGGCGGCTGCCCGGCGCGCCGGCCATGTCCGAGAAGCAGATCGGCCAGGCCTCGAACCCGACCGCCCAGGCCGCCGCGGCCGGCACCGGCGCGGGCCAGAACCTGGCCTCGGTCGGCATGAACGT
This sequence comes from Actinocrinis sp., assembly GCA_035943635.1. Taxonomy (GTDB): domain Bacteria; phylum Actinomycetota; class Actinomycetes; order Streptomycetales; family Catenulisporaceae; genus DASZBX01. Next base: position 28,953 of record DASZBX010000137.1, read on the forward strand.
CAACCTGGCGCCGGTGCTCGACGTGTTCTACACGGCCGGCGACTTCGACGACCAGTATCAGCGCTCGTACAGCAGCGATGCCAGTGTGGCCAGCGAATGCGGCCAGGCGTTCATCACCGCGCAGCAGGCCACCGGGGTCGCCGCCACGGCCAAGCACTTCCCCGGCCTGGGCTCGGCCACGGCGTCGCAGAACACGGACAACGGGCCGGTCACGTTGAACGCGTCGCTGTCCCAACTGCGCGGCACCGACGAGGTGCCCTATCCGGCGGCCCTGGCCGCGGGCGTCAAGCTGGTCATGGTGTCCTGGGCGATCTACCCGGCCCTGGACCCGACCCGGCCGGCCGGCCTCTCGCCGGTGGTCGTCCAGCAGGAACTGCGCGCCCGCAACAACTTCCAGGGCGTGACCATCACCGACGCCCTGGAGGCCGGCGCGATCAGCGGCCTGGGCACCACCCAACAGCTCGCCGTGGCGGCGGCCGGCGCGGGCATGGACCTGATCCTGTGCTCCTCGCGCGACGTCAGCCAGGGCGAGCAGGCCGCCGCGGCGCTCGCCGCCGCGTATGCCGGCGGGCAACTCGCCCCGGCGGCGTTCGAGGCGGCCTATGACCGCGTACGTTCGCTCCGCACCGGGCTGCACTGACGGAGCCGACGTCCGCGGTACTCCGATAAAACAGGCCGTTTCACTCGTCCCCGAGCGTCCGCCGCCAGCGGATGGCCGAGATCATCCGCTGGCAGCCCCTCCGGCGCCACCGCCGCAGAGGCCCCAGCGTCGCTTATGACCCGGGGACCACCATCACGGGACCGACCTCGACCCCGCCGCCGGCCCGCAGCACCGGGCAGTCCTTGGCCAGCGCCACCGCGGCGTCCAGGTCCTCGGCGTCCACCAGCGAGTAGCCGACGAATCGGGAGCCGCTGCCGCCGATCTCGCCCAGCGAGGCGTAGTCATCGACCACCGCGTGGCCGATGTCCAGCAGGGCCGAGCCCAGCGCGCCGAACCAGGCCTGCCACTGGCCCGGTGTCTCGGCGGTGGGCGCGTAGTCGGGGGACACTCGGTAAGAGAAAACGTACTTGGCCATGATCTGTGGTCCTCTTTCGGTTTCCGGGGCGCGTCCCGGACCGGGACTGCCTCCATTCGGGTAGACGGCGGCGGGTTCGCGAATTGGCCGGGCGGACACCGCCCAATTCGCCGGGCCGGCGGCGTCAGTACTTCCAGACGTGCCGAAAGCGCCCGGCGGAAAGCAGAAAAGCGAGGATGCAAGGTGATGGAGATGGACACCGCGGACCTGATCGACCGGGCCCGGGCCGGCGACCACGGCGCGTTCGGCGACCTGGTCCAGGGCCATTCCCACGAGTTGCAGGTGCACTGCTACCGCATCCTGGGATCCCTGCAGGACGCCGAGGACGCGCTCCAGGAGACGCTCGTGTCCGCCTGGCGTAGCCTCGGGGAGTTCGGCCAGCGGTCCTCGCTGCGGACCTGGCTGTATCAGATCGCGACCAACCGGTGCCTGAGCATGCTGCGCGCCGACAGCCGACGGCCGCGCAGCGCGACCCCGGTCCCCGACCTGACTCTGCCCGCGCCGAACGGCGTCAGCAACGTTCCGCCGTGGCTGGAACCGTATCCGGACGTGCTGCTGGACAATCTCGTCGACCAGGCGCCCGGCCCGGAGGCCCGCTACGAGAGCACCGAGGCGATCTCGCTCGCGTTCATCACCGCCCTGCAACTGCTGCCGCCACGCCAACGTGCCGTACTCGTGCTGCGCGACGTCCTCGGCTACCGCGCGAGCGAGGCAGCCACGATGCTCGACGCCACCCAGGAATCGGTGCAGAGCGCCCTCAAACGAGCCCGAGCCACGATCGACGGTCACCTGGCGGACTCCGGCATCAGCAGACCCGCCCGCCGACCCGACACCACGGCCGAACGCCACCTCGTAGCCCAGCTCACCGACGCACTCGAACGAGCCGACGTGCAGGCCCTGGTGGGGCTACTGGCCAAGGACGTCCGGGTCTCCATGCCGTCCGCGATGCTGGAGTACGAGGGCATCGACATGGCACTGCGATTCTTCGCCGCCGTCATCCTCCGGCCCGACCACACCTACCGAGTGGTGCCGACCCGCGCCAACCGCGCGCCGGCGTTCGGCATGTACATGGCCGACCCTGGCGCAGGCGTGTTCCGGGCCTATGGGCTGCTCGTCGCCACGATCGCCGGCGACCGCATCAGCGTCATCACCGGCTTCAACACCGACGCCATGACCCGCTTCGGACTACCCCTGAGCCTCGCCGGAACGGAGTGAGAGATGTGCGGCGCCGAGATCCGTGAGCGTGTCCACGTCCTGACGCACTGAGCGGCTGGCCGAGCGAGGCGAAGGCGGCCAGGTCTGCGCTAGCTGAGACGCAGGATGGTTTCCTGGATCTCGACGCCTCGGGCGGGTGCATGGGAAATCTCGGTACCGGTGACCGCGAAACCGGCTTTCTGCAGGACCCGGAGCGATCCGAGGTTGTCGCTGGCGGCGCGGGCGTGCAACGGCCGGACCTTGACCAACTCCAGGAGCAGGGCGAGCGCTCGGCTGGCGATCCCCTGTCCCCAGGCCGAGCGGTCGATCCAGTAGGTGATCTCGGTGTCGCCGTCCAGGACGAAGCTGGCGATGCTGCCGACAAGCCGATCATCGCAGGTCACCGCGCGCATCGTCACGTCGGGAGCAGCCAGCACCTTCGCCATGTGGGCGTCGAAGGCCGCCCGGTCGTCGGGGTCCTCGGCGGTGAAGGCCGCCATCTGGACCGCCTCGGGGTCCCGCATCTGGTCGAACAGGGCGTCGAGGTCGCCGTCCTCGATCGGTCGCAATGCCACCCGTCCCACTGACGTCCTCCTGACGCTGCCGAAACTCCTGGCCGCAACGTTATCAGTCGCCGCGTGCCGCCACGGGCACCAGCGACGCCGACACCGGCCGCCGCTCCCGCCGATACGCCCCGGGTGGCGCGCCGAAGTGCCGTTTGACGGCGGCCAGGGTCACGGTGCCGGTGGAGGAATGGCCGCCGCTGATCACGTCGGGGGAGAAGGTGATGCCGACCGCGGTCGCCGAGGCGCTGGGCAGTGCGACGAACAGGGTGCCGGCGCTGGTGATCAGGGCCGCTGCCGAGCAGGTCAGCAGGCGGCGGCGGAGGGCACCGGCCACCGGTACTCGGGGACGTCGGCTATCAGGGGTCGACATATCAAAGCTCCCATTCCACTGCGGCGAGGTGGCGGGCAGGCCGCGCGGGCGTCATGGCACTCGGATTTCCTCACTCCTGCACGGATTGGGAGCCTGATCGGTTCATCGGCGCCCGCGGCGCGGGTTATCGTGCGTTCTCGAACTCGCGCACGGCTTGTTCGAGCCCTTGCTCGCTCTCGCCGTTGCGGCGGGCCGGTTGCTGCGCGGCCAGCTGACGTAGCCGGGCATGCGCGTACTCGCACAGCACTGCGTGGTCGTACACGGCTTTGGGCACCTCGGTCGTGCTGTCGACGCGGACGGACGGCGGACCCGCCCAGGCGAGGAGCTGCTGGTCGCCGGTGAGCGCGGCCAGGATGCCGAGCAGGGAGGAGTCCAGGCGCAGCGAGTGCACGGCGCGGCGGTACTGCGAGGAGGAGAGACAGAACACGAAGGCGATGTTCATCAGGCACAGCGCGGTCTGGATGTCCAGGTTCAGCAGCCTTCTGCTTTCGCGTTCCGGATCGATCGGCGGGATGTCCAGCATGCTGAAGTCCAGCTCCCGGGCCGATCGGGGCGGTGTGGCCCGGCCGGGCAGACCGAGGGAGAACAGGACGCGGTAGACGTTCAGGTCGTGTTCGATCACGGCGTGGTCGCCGAGGCCTGACAACGTCGTCGGCCTCAGCGCCGCCTCCGCCACGCCGGGTGCCACGCTGTTGCGCACGCAGAAGTTGAGCAGGTTCGTCTCGACGATGAAATGCCGCACCAGCAACGTGACCGCGTCCGGCGAGACGAAGCGGCGCAGGAACCACAGGCACAGCCGGTCCATGGTGGCCGGCGCGGTGAACCGTACCGGGCACAGGCGCTTGGCGGTCAGGATCGTGGCGACCGCGGCTCGGGAGAACACGCGCGCTACCGGATAGAGGTAAGCCCGGCTGGGCCGGCGCTGGTCCCGGATCACCAGATGCAGGGTACTGCGGTCGATCGGGATGGTCGGGTCGACCATCATCACGTCCCACAGGGTCGGGTCAGACATTGTCGAGTTCCTCCAGCTGCAGGATGTAGAGCCGGGCCACGACCCGCGCGGTCCGCACGATCCGGGCCACGGCCGCGTCGTCGAACAGGCCCGATCGCAGGGCCAGGCGCAGGGTCGCGTAGTGGTCGTCGTCGCCGACCCCGTGGTAACTCAGGAAGCTAACCTGGTCGGCGGTCAGGCCCAGGGTCTCGCGCAGGCGCCGGGCCCAGCCGTCCGCCTTCGCCGCGCCGAGGCCCTCGATCACGAACATCGCGCCGAGCAGGTCGACCGGGTCGGGCAGGCCGGCGCGGTGGAACACGAAGGCGGACAGCGCGGCCGAGCCGATGTTCGGCGCGGTCGCGGCCATCAGCGCCGGATCGCCGCCGACGTTCGCGAAGTCGCGTTCCAGCAGCTGGTAGTCCTTGTGTTCGTCCGCGGCGTGCTGGATCGCGGCGCTGCGCAGCCAGAAGACGTCAGTGGAGAAGTTCGCCGCGGCCAGCGAGATCCAGCGGCCGCCGTCGACCACCTGCTGGCGCAGGTTCAGCAGGAGCCTGCGATAGTCGGCGAGGGTGGCCGTGCCGTCCTGGATCCGGCGCACGACGGGCACCCGGGCGAGACAGTGGTCGAACTCGTCCCAGACCGCGCCCAGCTGCTCGAAGGCGCGCACGACGCCCGGCCCGTCGCCCGGCTCGGGTCGGCCCAGCGGCGAACGGGCCGGTCCGGCCGGCTCCTGCGGGTCGGTCGACACGCAGGTGAGCTGGGCGAACGCGAGCTGGAAGCGCCCGGACTCGGGGACCACGAGCAGGACCCGCTCGCCCGGCCGGATCCGCGCGCGGGCCTGGCTGAGCGTGACGAAGATGCTCGCGGCGCCGGTGTTGCCCGAGTTTGTCAGACTGCTGAACCAGGCCTGCTCGGACGGCGCGAATCCGGCGTCGGCCAGCCGGGCGAAGAGCGTCCGGCGGAAGTGCTCCGCGCTGTAGTGGCACAGGACGTGCTCGGTGGCCGGGTCGATCCGGCCGGAGGCGATCAGCGCGGCGTACTCGGCGACGCCGAAGTCGACCAGTGCGGGCAGCGCGGCCATGTCCTGGCGCAGCCGGGGCGCGTCCTGGAAGTCGGCGGCGCCCCGGTCCATCCAGGTTTCGCCGGGTGTCGCAGTATGCGATGATCCCATGCCTGAGCTCATGCAGACCGGGTGCTCGTGGGCGCGGGAGGTCAGGTGCACCCAGTCCACGCGCAGGCTCAGGCCGTCCGACCGCGGCGCGGACTCGACGATCACCGCGCCCGCGCCGTCCGAGAGCGTCCAGCGCAGGAACTGGGTGTCCGCGGTGCCCGCCGGGCCGTTGAGCAGCGAGCGGCTGACCAGTTCGGAGCCGACGACCGCGGCGGCCTCGTGCTCCCCGGCCCGCACCGCGCGCACCGCCGCACCGAGCGCCGCCATGCCCGAGCCGCACACTCCCGAGGCCGACAACAGCTCCATCGGCCCACCGCCCAGGCGCCCGTGCACCATCGACGCGAAACCGGGCACGAGCAGGTCGCCCTGGGTCGTGCCGGTCGCGAGCATCCCCAGCGCCTCGGCCGGCAGGCCGCGGTCGCCGAGCGCGGCCCGGACCGCGCGCTCGGCCAGTTCCTCGTTGAGCATCAGGGTATTGCCCTTGACGTCGACGGCATAGTGCCGCTGCCGGATGCCGTTCGCCGCCAGGACGCGCCCGCGCAGCGCATCCCGGCGCCGGTCGCCGCCGTAGCGCGCCGCCAGTTCCTCGTTGTCGATCGGATCGCCGGGCAGGTACGCGCCGACTCCGGTGATGTATGCGTTTGCCATGGGTCACATTCAGCCAGTCCGGCGGCCGGGCGACATCCGGGCGGGTACTCGATCCGGCGGGGGAGGGGTACGTGAGTACGGCTACTCAGCCGGGGCGATCGGGGGGAGGCGGGCCGGGCCGGTCGTCCCCGATCGGAGGGTATCGCAGAGCCTTGCGCCCAGGTGGAGTGCTTGTTAGCATGACTTGCATCATACAAGTTGGCGTGGCGCAAACATCTCAGGCTTCGATTGTTCAGCAGGGAGTGCTTCATGACCGGACGCGAAGAACCTCTCACCGGCGGGCATGGTGGGCGGGGCGGGTATGTCGAGGGCCGGCGTGACGGCGAGGTGGGATAGCGTGCAGCACGTGAGTGGGGCGCGGCTGGGTAGCCTCGTGCTGGGCAGCGCGGATCCGGGGCGGTTGGCCGCCTGGTATCAGTCCGCGTTCGCGCCGGGAGAGCAGATCGTGGACTCCGTGCTGCGGCTGAACCGTGGCGCGCTGGTGTTCGAGCAGGGCGACGGTATCCGGCCGCACGCCGTCGAGCCGGGCCGGTTCGTGCTCAACATCCAGGTCGACCAGCTGTCCGTGGTCGAAGAGCATCTGCGGAGCCTGGCGCTGCGGTGGGTGCGGCCGGCCGAGCAGGTTCCCGCAGGGGCGATCGCCATGCTGCGCGACCTGGACGGGAACCTGGTGAACGTGATCGAGTTGCGCGGCTGAGGTATCGGCCGATTCATTCCTTGTGCGTGGATAACTACCCACCATGGCCGAATGGCCCGGGCCCGATGCGCGCGAACGCAGCATCGGTCCCGGGCCACCGCTGTCAGGGCAGCTTCTGCAGTCCGGCGCCGGTGAGCACGTAGGCGGGGGCCACGGTGGCGGCGTCCGCGCGGACCAGGTCCACCAGGGCGGCTCCGGCCGCCTCCGGGGTGAGCAGCGGGCCCATCTGCTTGAGGTACTCCTCCTCGGTCACCCCGCCGCGGGCCGCGTAGGCCTGGGCCGCGGACCGGCCCAGCTCGGTCAGCGGGGTGATCCGGGGCATGATCGCGGTGAAGGTCAGGTCCAGGCCGGAGCGCTTGGCCTCGTCCTGGGCGTAGGCGGTGAGGAAACGCTGGGTGGCCTTCGCGCCGGCGTACCCGCCGCTGAGCGGGGATCCGGCCAGGGCGGCGCCGCTGCTGATCACCAGCACCCGGCTGCCGGGGCGCAGCGGCTTGAGCAGGATCTCGCGCAGCCAGTGGAACGCGATCCGCACGTCGGTCTCCCAGTTGGCCGAGAACGTCTCCCAGGTGTGCTCCGGCAACGGCCGCATCAGCGGGCTCGCGCCGGCCACCAGGACGACGACCTCGGGGTCGTGCCGGCCGAGCAGGGCGGCCGGGGCCGAGGCGTCGGCGGCGTCGGCCACCTCGGCCTGGATCTGCCCGGGGCCGCCGGCCAGTTCGGCCAGCGCGCTCTCGGTGCGGGCCACCGCGACCACCGGGGCGCCGGCCTCGGCGAAGGCGGTCGCGATCCCTCGGCCCAGGCCGCGGCTCGCGCCGACGACGATCGTGGTCTTGCCGGACAGGTCGCTCATGGTCTCCTCCAGGTGTGACGGGGGTGTCGGTGGTTCTCGGAACCGGGACCGCGCCCGGTGCCGCGGCCCGGGTCAGGGCCCTGATCGAGCCCTGACGGACCGGCCGGCTACGACTTGAACCGGGTGCCGTTCCACCAGTTGTCGCCGGCGATGGCCGCGTCCGCGTCGCCGTAGCGGTCCTTGTGCCGCCACCAGTCCCACGGGTGCTCGAGGTCGTCCTCCTGGCGCCCGAGGTGGGTGATGTCCAGGTAGTTGTAGAAGTTCTTGAAGATGTCCCCGCCGCGGTCGAAGATCGAGTAGGTGTGGAAGACGTCCTCGCCCTCCCGGTAGAAGGCGCTGACCCCGGGGGACTCGCCCTGCTCGGTGGTGACTTCGTAGTCGTAGTTGAAGTCGCTGCCGAACGAGGAGTACCACGGCATCTTCCAGCCCATCCGGGCCCGGAACGGCTCCAGCTTGGCCAGCGGCGCGCGGGAGACCAGCACGAAGGTGGTGTCCCGGGCCCACAGGTGGGCCAGCTCGCCGACGCTGTCGGTCTGCATCGAGCAGCCGATGCAGCCCTCGTCGCCGTCCGGGGCGAACATGAAGTGGCGCACGACCAGCTGGCGGCGGCCCTCGAACAGGTCGAGCAGGGTCGCGGTGCCGTCCGGGCCCTCGAACAGGTACTCCTTCTCGGCCTTGACCATCGGCAGGTCGCGGCGCTCCTGCGCGATCAGGTCGCGGGCCTTGGTGACCTCCTTCTCCTTCTCCAGCAGCTCCATCCGGGCTTTGAGCCACTCTTCTCTGGACACGACCTTCGGAGCGTTCATCAGTGCGGTTCTCCTCAGAACTGTCGGCGCAGCGGCTGCGCCGAGGTCTGCTGTGGGGGGATGGCGGCGGCGTTGCGGCCGGATCTCGGCCGGTCGCCGCCTGCTGCAGATCACACTGCCAGGAAGACATCTGATTTTCTTCTCCCGCATTGCCGTCCTGGCGCAGGCGCGCCGAGGACGACGGCAGCATTCTGATCCGGTGGTGCGTCACCGGTCCTGCAGGGTGCGGCGCTGCACCTTGCCGACCGGCGTGCGGGGGATCTGGTCGATGAACTCGATCCGCCGGATCTTCTTGTAGGGCGCGACCCGTTCGGCCACGAAGGCCATGATCTCCTCGGCCGTGGCCGGCCGGCGCAGCACCACGAAGCCCTTCGGCAGCTCGCCGGCGTCCTCGTCCCTGACCCCGACCACGGCGGCGTCCGCGATCTTCGGGTTCGACATCAGGACCGCCTCGAGCTCGACCGGGGACACCTGCTGGCCCTTGTACTTGATCAGCTCCTTGATGCGGTCGACGATGAACAGCTCGCCCGCGGCGTCGACCCGGCCGAGGTCGCCGGTGTGCAGGAACCCGTCCGGTTCGAGCACCTTGCGGGTGGCCTCCTCGTCGTTGAGGTAGCCCTTCATCACGTGCGGGCCCCGGACCAGGATCTCACCGTCCTGATCCACCCCGAGCTCCGCGCCGGTGGCCACGTCGACGATCTTGCACTCGATGTTGGGGGAGTTGTGCCCGACCGAGCCCGGGTCCCCGGGCTGCTCGGCCTGCATGAACGAGACCAGCGCCTCGGTCAGGCCGTAGCCCTGGCCGATCCGGCAGCCCAGCCGCTCCCGGACCAGCCGGGCCGTCTCCGGGTCGAGCGCGGCGCCGCCGGAGACGATCGAGCGGACCGACGAGAGGTCGTACTGGTCCACCAGCGGGCTTTTCGCGAGCAGGACGGCGATCGTCGGCACGACGTACAGCCGGGTGATCCGGTGCTCCTGGATCGCCCGCAGGTAGGCCTCGGGGTCGAACCGCGGCATCGTCACAAGCGTCGCGCCCTGCAACAGGCTGGCGTTCATCACCATGATCAGGCCGAACGCGTGGTGGAAGGGCGGGACGGCGAGCACCCTCTCGTCCTCGCCGAGCGGGGCGACCACGCTGGTCTGGAGCACGTTGGCGATCATGTTGCGGTGGGTGAGCAGCACCCCTTTGGGGTAGCCGGTGCTGCCGCTGGAGTGCAGGATCGTCACCACGTCCTGCGCCGGGTCGACGGGCGGCTCGGCGACCGGGTCCGCGGCGAGCAGGTCGGCGAACGCGGTCGCGCCGTCCGCCTCGCCGAGCACGAAGATCGTCTCCACCTTCGTCCGGTCGGCCAGGGCCAGGACCTTGTCCACCTCGTCCGGCATGGTCACGATCAGCCGCGCGCCGGCCTCGGCCAGGTGGGCCACCAGGTCGTCGGCCAGGTCGAGCGGGTTGAGCATGAGCGCCGTGCCGCCGGCCAGGGCCGCGGCGTGGTAGGCGATCGGGTTCTCGGGCACGTTCGGCGTGAGCAGGGCCAGCACGTCGCCCTTGCGGAAGCCGTGGGCCTGGAGCCCGCCGGCCACCCGGCGCACCGCCGACTCGAACTGCGCGTACGTGTACTGACTCTCACCCGCCACGTCGACCGCGGCCACCTTGGCGGCGTACTGCTGCGCCCGTTGCAGCACGTAGGCGGTGAACGTGGTCTCCGGGACGGGAACGCGCGGGCGCGGACCGGTGAAGATCATGAGGCCGCTTCCGCCCGCTGGTACGTGCTCAGGCCCGGCTGGTAGGCGCGCTTCTCGAACTGCTTGAGCGCCACATCGATCCACTCGTTGCCGCTGAGCCGGGACAGCTCCCACAGCTTGGCCTGGTCGTAGTCGATCGCGGTGGGCAGGTCCATGGTCGTGGTGCGCTCGTAGACCTGCTTGGCCAGTTCCAGGGTGATCGGGTTCTTGTTGACCAGTTTGCCCACGATCCGGTCGGTCTCGGCGTCGAGCTGGTCGGCCGGCACGGCCTTGTTCACCAGGCCGAACTCGGCCGCCTGGGTTCCGGTGAAGGTGTCGCCGGTGAGGATGTAGTACAGCGCCTGCTTGCGCGGCAGGTTGTGCGTGATCGCCCAGGTCGCGCCGCCGGCCGGGAAGATGCCGAAGTTGATCTCGGACAGGCCGAACTTCACGTTCTCGGCCGCGACCGCCAGGTCGCAGATCCCGGCCACCAGCACCCCGCCGCCGAAGGCGTAGCCGTTGACCTTGGCCACGGTCACCGCCGGGAAGGCCTTGAGCCGCTTGAACCAGGTGAGGGCGACCAGGTTGGTACGGTGGAACAGCTGCGGGTCCTCGAACGGCTGCAGGAAGCACTCTTCCAGGTCCATCCCGGCGCTGAAGCTGTCGCCGATCCCGGTCACCACGACCACCTTGACCGTCCCGGCCGCCTCGATCGCGTCCAGGGCCGCGTTCATGTCCCGGTGCAGTTGCGGGTTCATCGCGTTCTTCTTCTCCGGGCGGTTGAACTCGACCGTAGCCGTCATCCCGTCGATCTTCACGTTCACAGTGTCGAGCGTGATCATGTGCTGGCCTTCTCTCCTCTGGACGAAACACTTGCGCGCACAGCGATGTCGACCGCGCGACCGAGGAGTGCCGGGCCCGGTGCGGGCGGGTGTTCTGCGGTGCGGCGACCTGTGGACTGAGCATCACAGCGCTGCGACCGGTTGGCTTCTCGGAGTTTGCCCTGCTCGCCGGAGCAGCCCCGCATGGTCATCCGGGTCCTTATATCGGGGCGGGGAGGGCAACGTCGGACAAGCGCCGGGCCCGGCCGGGCGGGACGATGCGCGCGGGCGGTCCGAACGATCCGACGGAGAATCCCATGCCGAGCACCCGAAAAGCCCGCAGCACCGACACCGGCGTCGCCGCCGACTTCGCGGCCGGCCGCCGGGCGATCCCGATCGTGGCCGCGCAGGCCGCGGCCCTTATCGCGGGGATCCGGGACCCCGAGGCGAAGTCGGCGCTCGTGCCGTGGACGGTCGGCGAGGTCGCGGTGCACCTGGCGAACGTGTGCCTGGCCTACGCGGAGTCGGCGGCCGACGCGTTCGGCGACTGGATGGACTCCATGCCCGCCCGGCCCGAACTCAGGGACCGGCTGGGCGAACTGAACACCCTGATGCTGGACCTGATCCCGCGCGAGGAGCGCGCCCGGATCCCGGATCTGCTGGGCGAACGGGGCCGGGCACTGGTCGAGGCGACCGCAGGCCGGGACCCGCACGAGCGGTGCCGCAGCCCCTGGTTCGGCGAGGGCGACACGGTGCCGCTGAGCGCGGTGGTCGGCCTGTTCCTCAGCGAGAGCCTGCTGCACAGCGTGGACCTCGCCCGCGCCTCGGGCCAGCGGTTCCGGATCGATCCGGAGCATGCGCGGCTGGTGCTCAGCCTGGTCTTCCCGCCGATGATGCCGAAGACGGTCAACACCGGGCTGGCACAGGAACTCACCGCGGACCTGCGGTTCCACGTGCGCGGCGGCGTCACGATCGGCGCCGCGGTGCGGGACGGGAACGTCACCGTCACCCGCAACCCGGCGGCCGGCTCGGGCCGGGCGGACTGCCACATCCTGCTCGATCCGGTCGCGTTCCTGCTCGTCGCCAGCGGCCGGACCGGCCGGGGCGGCCAGATCGCCCGGGGCCGGATGCTGCCGTACGGGCGCAAGCCGTGGCTGGGCCCGGCGGCGCTGCGGCTGTTCTGGTTCCCGTGAGCCCGGCCGGGCGGGCGGCGGTGTCTCGGCTGCCGGGACGTCGTGGACACGGCCGGGCCGGCTGCGACATGATCCGTCCGAGGAGAGATATGATTCGTCTCATATCCTGGATGATGGATATCAGGCGCCTCTTCGTCGCGGCCGAGTCTCAGGGGTTGGTGTCTGGATGGAAACTGCTCGATCCGACGTGGTCGTGGTCGGCGGGAGCTTCGCCGGGATGCAGGCGGCGCTCACGCTCGGCCGGGCCTGCCGCAGCGTCCTCGTGATGGACGGCGGCACGCCGCGCAACGCCCCGGCGGCCCACGTGCACAACTTCTACGGGCAGGACGCCCCGACACCGCCGCAGCTGCGCGCCGCCGCCCAGGCAGCCCTGCGCGAGTACGCGGTCGACTGGAAACAGGACACAATCGTCGCGGCCGAACCGGCGCCGGAAGGGACCGGCTGGCTCGTGACCGGCGCGCTCGGCGAGAGCTGGGCCGCGCGGGCCGTGGTGCTGGCGACGGGCCTGCGCGACGAACTGCCCGACGTGCCGGGCGTGGCCGACCTGTGGGGGCGCGACGTGGTGGCCTGCCCGCACTGCCACGGCTGGGAGGTGCGCGGGCAGCCGCTCGCCCAGCTCGGCATCCGGGGAATGGCCGCCAAGGGTGTGGAACGTGCGGCCCTGTTGAGCCGGTGGAGTGACGACGTCCTGCTCTTCACCGACGGGGACGAGCTGACCGGCGATCAGGCCGCCCGGATGGACGCGGCCGGCGTCACGGTGCTGAGCACCCCGGTGCGCACGCTGGTCCACCGAGGCGGACGCCTCGAAGGACTCGAACTCCAGGACGGTTCCACCCACGCCCGGCGCGCCGTGTTCGTCGTCACCCGCCAGCACCCGCAGACCGACGTGGCCGGCCGCTTCGGCTGCAAACCCGCCGACGACGGGATCGCCGTCGCGACAGACCCGGCCGGCCGCACGAGCGTGCCCGGAGTCTGGGCCGCCGGGACGGCCGCGTCACCGAGCCTGCTCGCGATCGGCGCGGCCGGACACGGCGCCACGGTCGCGACCTTGCTGCACAACGACCTGCTCGAACAGGATCTCGCCGGATAGGATGCACTGCCACCGGTCCTGCCCCCGCCGCGCACGCCGCAGGCAGAACCGCGATCCGACTGTCTGATCATTAGGGCGAGTCGACGGGTTCCGGCTGCTGTTCCAGGCGAGCGCCGTTGCGTTGCGCGGTCGCGAGCGCCCAGCGTCCGGTGGATACGGCTCCGAGCAGCACGACCATCGCGCCGCAGCCGGTGAGCACCGCCCACGCGGCATGGTCGGCGTGCGTGAACCCGGCTGAACCGGCCGTGCTGGCGGCGATGATCGCGCCGGTGACCGCGACGCCGATGGCCCCGCCGAACTGGCGGCAGGTCGAGGCGATCGCACCGGCGACCCCGGCCTGCTCCCGCGGCATCCCCGAGAGCGCGGTGTTGGTGACCGGGGCCCCGACCAGGCCCATCCCGGCGCCGTAGAGGCAGTAGGCGACGATCAGGTACCACGCGGCCGTGTGCGCGCCCACCTCGGCCAGCAGGCCCGTGCTCACGGTCATCAGCGCTCCGGCTGCGATCAGCGGGAGCCTCGGGCCCCGGCTGGCCACCAGCCTGCCCGAGATGTTCGAGAACACGGTGAGCATCGCGGGCATCGGGATGGTCAGCAGTCCCGCGTGCAGCGCGCTGTAGCCGCGGACGTCCTGGAGGTAGAGCGTGTTGAGGAACAGGAATCCGCCGAGCGTCGCCAGCGCGGCCACGCAGATCAGCGCCGCCCCGGAGAACGGAGCGCTGCGGAAGTAGCGCACGTCGATCATCGGCTCGCGCCGCCTGGGCTCGACCACGGCCAGCCCGGCCGCCGCCAGCACGGCGACGGCGAACAGCGCGACGATCGGCGCCGAGTCCCACCCGCTGCGCGGCCCCTCGATGATCCCGCCGGTCACACAGCCCAGCAGCGCGACCATCATCAGCTGGCCGAACGGGTCGAACCGCCGGGCGTGGCCGGCCTGCGACTGCGGCACGAACCGGCCGGCCAGCACGATCGCGGCCAGCCCGACCGGCACGTTGATCCAGAAGATCGAGCGCCAGCCGAGCCCGCTGACCAGCAGGCCTCCGAGCACCGGCCCGCTGGCCCCGCTCAGCCCGGCGACCGATCCCCACACCCCGACCGCCTTCGCGCGCCCGGCCCGGTCGGTGAAGGTGTTGGCGATGATCGACATGGCCACCGGGTTGAGCATCGAACCGCCCACGGCCTGCATGCCGCGGAAGGCGATCAGCCAGCCGACCGACGGAGCCACGCTGCACAGCAGCGACCCCGCCGAGAACATCCCCAGCCCGGTCTGGAACACCCTGCGCCGGCCGAACCGGTCCGCGAGCGAGCCGGAGAGCATCAGCAGGCACGCGAGGACGAGTGTGTAGACGTCGATCGTCCATTGCAGGGCACTGACGGACGCGTTCAGCTGCCGCTGGATCGACGGAAGGGCGACGTTCGCGACCGTCGTGTCCAGACCCGCCATGAACACACTGAGACAGCACGTGGCCAGCACCGCCGAACGCCGTCGCGCGTCCGGATCCGGGCGGGCCGCGGAATCGATCGGCACTGTCGCAGTCCTGGAAGCATCGCGAAAAGTCACGGCGGCAACCCTATCGCCGTGGTGCATCCAAGCTGCGCGTGCAGCAGCGTGCAGCCCGGATCAGGGGTGCTTCGTGTGCCAGGACACGTCGTTGCCGTGTCACCCGGAAGGGCGATGTTCGCCGGCCGGTCGACCGGTCGCGGGCTGCGTCGGCACAGTTCAGCACGCCAGCCGCGCATGCGGCGGACAATCGAACAGAGCTTCGCAGTTCACCCGGTCGCCGAATTCTGTATAAAACCCCTGGTTAAGTTGGTAACTTGAACGCCATGAGCCTTCCCACGGAACAGATCGGCAGTATCCCGCGGCCCGCCGACCTGGTCGCCGGCCTCGCCGCGCAGGCCGCCGGAACCCTCTCCGCGGACGAGCTGGCAGTACTCTTCGACGCCGCCCTGCGGGACACCGTCGAACGCCTGGAGGCGACCGGATCGCCGGTCGTCTCCGACGGCGAGCAGACCAAGCCCAGCTTCGTCACCTACCCGCTGTCCGGCTCCGGCCGGTATGCCGCGGACGGCGCGGTCATCCCGTTCGCGGACGGGCACACCCGGCAGCTGCCCCGGCTGGCGGCCGGCCCGTTCCGCTACGGGGCCCACGCCGAGGAATACCTGCGCGCGGCCCAGAAGTACGCGAGCGTGCCGGTCAAGCAGGCGGTGATCGCGCCGTCCGCGCTGAGCCTGCTCTACCCGCAGGACCCGATCGCCGACTACTCGCGCGAGGAGTTCCTGGACGACCTGATCGACGAGGCCGAGGCGGACGTGCGCCGCTGCCTGGACGCCGGCGCGAGCACGGTGCAGCTGGACTTCACCGAGGGCCGGCTCGCGACCAAGCTCGATCCGAGCGGGCAGCTGCTCGGCTCCTTCGTCGAGCTCAACAACCGCCTGCTCGACCGGTTCGCCGACGCCGAACGGGCCCGGATCGGCCTGCACACCTGCCCGGGCGGCGACCAGGACTCCACCCACAGCCTCGACGCCGACTACGCGGCCCTGCTGCCGGAACTGTTCCGGATCCGGGTCGGCAACGTCTACCTGCAACTGGCCAGCGAGGCCGATCCGGGCCGGGTGCTGGCGATCGCGGCCGAGCACCTGCGCGCGGACCAGCGCCTGTTCGTCGGGGTGATCGACCCGATCGACCCGGCGGTGGAGACGCCCGGGCTGGTGCGCGACCGGATCCTGCTGGCGGCCCGGTACGTCAGCCCGGAGCGGCTCGGCAGCACCGACGACTGCGGATTCGCGCCCTTCGCCGACGACCTGTCCACCTCGCGGGAGACCGCGTTCGCCAAGATCGCGGCCCGGGTCCAGGGCACCGCGCTCGCCTCGGAAGTGCTCGGGGTCTGATGCACTCGCGGGTTGCCCTGTCCGCCGGCGCGGAGCGGTGACGCCGCCGCTCCGCCGCCGGTGGGTCGGCGGCGGAGCGGGGCGGCACGCAGGGACGCTCGGTGGCACGCGGGCGGCCGGTTCAGCCGGTGATCTCGATGACGTTGACCAGGTTCCCGTCCGCGTCCAGAAGTGTGCCGATGAAGCCCTGCGGGACCTGCTCCGGGGCGCGCAGCCACTCCACGCCCAGCGTCCGCAGGTGTGCCTCCAGCGCGGGGAACCGGTCGACCTGGACGTTGAGCACGATCCGTCCCGGCTCCGCGGCCCGGCCGCCGACGTCCTCGCGCTGTTCGAAGACCAGCGCGCCCATCCGCAGCCGCAGCACGGAGTCGACGATCGCCACCCCGGGCGCGAAGGCGGCCTGGTACCAGGCGGCCAGCCGCGCCGGGTCGGCGCTGCCGAGGATGACGCTGCCCAGGCGGGCCCCGCTGACATAGGGCACCGCTAGCTCACCTCCCGGGGCCGGACCGGGAGCCGGAGCCGGACCGCGCCGCGTGCGGCCGTGCGTCGTACCTGCCCCGAGCCGAGGTCGGGAGTTGTCCATCCGCGTGTAACTTGCATCATGCAAGGAAGGTATCCATCGGCGGCCCGGCTGCGCAAGTGGGCACGCGCGAGGAAGGCCGCTGCGCCTGCACTGCGCTACGTGCGACCGCCCGGGCCCCCTTTCTTCCTCCGTGCCCACTTCGCCGGCAGCCCTTGCGGCACCCCGGCAGTTGCGATTCAGTGATCTCACAGCGTCGACCGTGTCTCGTCCCGGTCCGCATCCGCACCAGTCTCAACCTCGGACGATGTCAGGTGAGGGGACCGTCGATGGACAGCGAAACCAGGCCCGCGGGCACGATCCGGCTGGCCGCGCGCTTCGGGCATGTCAGCTTCCTGCTGGCCCGGTACTTCGCCGGGCTCGGGGCCGCGCGGGTGGCGCGGCTGGGCACGCCGCGGGGCCGGCGCCGCGAGCGCGTCAGCACCCTGCCGGCGCTGCTGACCGACCTGGGGCCGTTCTACATCAAGGCCGGTCAGCTGCTGAGCACCCGGCACGACCTGATCCCGCCCGCCCTGTGCGGCGCGCTGGGCCGGCTGACCGACCAGGTCCCGCCGCCGTCCCGGGCCGAGATCGAACAGGTGGTCCGCCGGGCCTACGGCGAGCCGGACCAGTGGCCGTTCGCCTCGGTGGACTGGGCGCCGCTGGCCAGCGGGAGCATCGCCACCGTGCACCGCGCGGTGCTGCGGGACGGGCGCACCGCGGCGGTCAAGGTCCGCCGCCCCGGGATCGCCCGGACGATGGACATGGACCTGCGGCTGGCCGCGGCCGGCGCGCGGATGGCGCAGAAGCTGCCCTCACAGCGCCAGGCCCCGGCCGAGGCGATGGTCAAGCAGGTCGGCGCCGCGATCATGCATCAGCTGGACTTCGCCGCCGAGCGTGCGTCGCTGCACACGCTGCGCCGGAACCTGCGCACGCTGCCCGCGGTCCGGCTGCCGGAGCCGTACGACGAGTTGTCGACCGGGGAGACCATCGTGATGGAGTTCCTGGCCGACCTCAAGCAGTTCCGGCCGGAGGAGCTCGGCCTGGATGTGCGCAAGAGCATCGTGCGGACGATTTTGAACGCGGTGTTCCGGATGCTGTTCCTGGACGGCCTGGTGCACTGCGATCTGCATCCGGGGAACCTCTATCTCACCGAGCAGTCCGACATCGTGATCCTGGACGCGGGTTTCGTGGTCCAGTTGTCCGAGCCGGTGCGGCGGCAGTTCGCCGAGTTCTTCATGAACATGGCCCAGGGGCGGGGGCCGCGCTGCGCGCAGATCGTGATCGAGAGCGCGGCGGTGGTGCCGGCCGAATTCGACCGGGCCGGGTTCGACGCGGGGGTGGACAAGCTGGTCGGCGAGACCTCGGGGGCGCTGGCCGGGGAGTTCAGTCTGCTGGAGTTCGCGCCGCGGTTGTTCCGGCTGCAGCAGGATTTCGGGTTGTATGCGGCGGCGGAGTTCGCCTTTCCGTTGTTGTCGTTGCTGGTGTTGGAGGGCATGATCAAGGCCTTCGATGCGGATGTGGACTTCCAGGCCGAGGCGATGCCGGTGCTGTATCAGGCGCTGACCGCCTCCGTGCGCACCGCGGCCTGAGCGCCGCGGACGGTGACGACGATCGGTTCGCGCGGCTCGTACCACCATGGGGATCTGCGCAACGCTCTCGCTGCGGCGGCGCTCGGCCTGGCCCGCGTAGGCGGGCCGGAGTCGGTGGTGCTGCGGGAGGCGGCCCGGCAGGTGGGGGTGTCGGCTACCGCGGCTTATCGGCATTTCGCCGGGCAGGGGGATCTGCTGGCGGATGTGAAGAGCCGGGCGTTGGGCGAGTTGACGCGGTGGATCGGCGCGGCGGTGCAGGGGTGTGATGCGCGGGTTGAGCCGGGCGAACTCGCGGTGGCCCGGTTGCGGTCCGCGGCCCGGGCCTATCTGGATTTCGCCTTTGCCGAACCCGGATTGTTCGCCGCCGCGTTTCATCATCAGGGGGAGTGGCCGGAGCGGGCGACCGCCCGGGCTGAGCGCGGCGGAACTGGTGGCGGCGGAAGCAGTTGTGTCGATGTCGATGTCGATGTCGAGATAGGGATCGCGAGCGGCAGCGGTGCGGCGTCGTCGTCGTATGGCGGCGCCGACTTTTCGCAGACTGACGCGTTCGCCTCGCTGGTGAAGGTGCTGGACGATCTGGCTGCCTGTGGTCGGATGCCCGCCGGGCGGCGGCCGTATGCGGAATTCGCGGCCTGGTCGGCGATCCACGGCGTCGCGGTCTTGTTCCTCGGCGGCCCGCTGCGGCTGCTGCCCGAGGCGGAGCGGGCGGCCGTGCTGGACCATGCCCTGGAGACCTGCATCCGCGGCCTGACGCACTGAGCCGGCCGGGCCGTTCAGCTGCCGCCTATCCAGGAGGCGTGGAATCCGTGCGGGACCCGGACCGGCAGGGGCACGGTGGCCACCGGCTCGCCGGTGAAATCCGCGGTGTCCAGGACCGACAGCTCGCTGCGGTCGGTGGACTTGTCGTAGACTAGGCTCAGCAGCCAGCCGTCGCCCTCGGGGGCGTCCGCGGCGCGGGGGACGAACACCGCCTCGCCGGTCTCCCGGCCGGGGCCGAACTCGTGCCGCTCGGTCCGGCGCGTGTCCAGGTCGTGCCGCAGCAGGGCGGGACCGGCCAGGGCGCCACCGTCCCCGGGGCGCATGCCGACCGCGAAGCCGTAGCGGTGCCGGGTGCCCTTGAACCGGTCGTCGAGCCGGGGGAACTCCTCGCACTGGTCGTCTATCTGCTCCTCGGTCACCGTGCCGGCGAGCAGGTCGACCGTCCAGCGCCACAGCGACGGCGCGGACTCGCTCGCGCGCAGCCGGTCGCGGTCGAACAGGCGCTGGTGCCGGACCACGTCCAGGACCAGCCAGCGGCCGGACTCGTAGGCGTTGAGCGCGTGGAAGACGTAGCAGGGGTCGACGTCCATCCACAGCACGTCGGCGTCCCCGCCGTTGCGCGGCAGCACGCCGATCCGGGCGCCGTGGCCGTCGTCCCAGGTGTAGGGCAGGCGCGAGCCGGCGGTCGCGGCCTGCGGGTCGAAGACCACCGGTAGGTCGTAGATGACCGCGTGCCGGTCGGTGATCGAGAAGGCGTGCATCATCGAGGTGCTCTTGGTCGCGATCGGCTCGGCCCGGCGGACCCGGCCGTCCACGCCTATGGTCAGGTAGTGGAGGTAGGGCAGGTCGTGCTGGTAGGCGACCGCGTACAGCTCGCCGGTGACCGGGTCGAGCTCGGGGTGGGCGCTGAAGCCGCCCGGCAGGGTGCCGTCGAAGTCGCCGCGGGCCACGGTGGCCAGCTCCCGGTCCAGCTCCACCGGCAGCACGCCGCCGTCGCCGACCGCGTACGTGCGCCCGGCGTGCCGCAGCAGGTTGCCGTTGCACTCCTCGCTCAGGCCGTGCCGCGGGCCGGGCGTGGGCAGGCCGCCCAGGGTCCGCACGGCCCGGTCGGTGCGCACCCAGCGGTTGCGGTACCACTGCGCCCGGCCGTCCCGCAGCCGCAGCCCGTGCACCATCGGGTCGCCGGTCAGCGCGTTGTGCCGGGACGGGTCGGTCCGGCCCAGCGGGTTCGGGCCGATCCGCAGGAAGCTGCCGTCCAGCTCCGGCGGCAGGGCGCCGCGGACCTCGGGCCGCAGGACGGTGACCTCGTCGGCGACCGGGCGGTAGCCGCCGGCCGAGTGGTGCGGCGTGCTTTCCGGCTGAGCGCTCATGGCTGTCCACCTGTTCCATATCGGCGTTACATAACGACGTTGTGGTTTAGTTCTACCCCCGGGGTGCAACCATGTCAAGTGTGAGCCCACGCCAAGCAGACCCCGCCCTCGCCGCCAGCCTCGTCGAAGCCGCCGCCCGGCTGCTGGCGCAGGAGGGGCCGGTGGCCCTGACCACCCGCCGGCTGGCCGCCGACGTGGGCAGCTCGACCATGGCCGTCTACACCCACTTCGGCGGGATGGACGACCTGGTCCGGGCGGTGGTGCACGAGGGCTTCGAACGGCTCAACGGCCGGATGACCGCGGTCGGCGCCACCGACGACCCGGTGGCCGACGTGGCCGCCCTGGGCCGGGCCTACCGGCAGAACGCGCTGGACCACCGGGCCATCTACACGGTGATGTTCGGCGGCTCCAGCCTGGCCGGCTTCTCGCTGACCGACGACGACCGGCAGTACGGCCGGTTCACCCTGGAGATCCTGGTCGGCGGCGTGCTGCGGTGCATCGAGGCCGGCCGGTTCCGCCAGGGCGACGCCCAGCTGATCGCGCACCAGATGTGGATAGCGCTGCACGGCCTGGTCACCCTGGAACTCGGCGGCTACCTCACCGAGCCCTACAGCGCGGACGCCTGCTTCGAGGCGCAAGTCTGTGGCCTGATGGTCGGCGCCGGCGACAGCGTCGAGGCGGCGACGAGGTCGGTGCAGCGAGTGCAGGTGTCATAGCACTGCGATGTGGCGCGGTGTGCTGCTGGGTACCGCGGTCCGCGCGTCCCGTTCCCGTTTCCCCGTTGTCCTGCTCGCATCGACGGCAGCCGCCGCGCCCCGAACGCGGCGGGCCGGAACGGGCGCGACGGCCCGTCCCGGCCCCGAGACGTCAGACGGCCGCGGCCTCGGCCTGCGCCGGAACCTGCGGCGCAGTGCCGATGTACCCGTGCTTCACGATGCCCTCGGCGTGCTCGTGATAGTAGTGCTGCTCGCGCGCGGGACGGGTGGCCAGGCCGTCGACGTACCGGTTGAACATGCAGAAGGCCGCGGCGATCAGGACTGTGTCATGGATCTCCTGGTCGGTGGCGCCCTCGGCGCGGGCCTTGCCGACCAGTTCCGTGGTCACCGCCAGGCCGCCGGCCGCGGTCGCGGAGGCGATTTCCAGCAGGGCCTTGAGCTTCTCGGGCAGCGGCGCGGCGGCCGGGTCGAACCGGGCCAGCTCGACCAGCTCCACGCCGCCGTCCAGCTGCGCCGCGGCGAAGGCGGCGTGGCTCGAGGAGCAGAACTCGCACCGGTTGACCGTGGACACCCGCGCGGCGATCAGCTCGCGCTCGCCCGGGGTGAGCGAGTTCTCGCCCCGGAGCAGGACCTCGGCCAGCGCGTTGAGCGGCGCCGCGGTCTCCGGCCGGTAGTGCATCAGCCCTGTGATCCCGGGCAGATCCTCGTCGTTGAGCGCGATGTGCGGCACAGCGGTACCTCCATGGGTGGACGCGTGGTGGAACGTGCGGACATGCAGACGTGCAAAGGAACAGGCGTGCAGATGAGCGGGGTTCGATCGCCGGATCGGCCGCCGGGGCGGGCGAAACGCTCCGCGAGTATCACCCGGCCCGGTGGCTCCCGGCTTCTTCCGGATTGCCCGGTCGGAGCGGGCGGCCGGGCGGCGCACGCGGCCCGGAGCATCGGTGCGCCGACCCGGATCCGGCCCGCCCCCGGACCGCGGCCCGGGTGGGCACGCTGGAAGTGGGCGCCGCCGCCGGCAGCCGCCACGATCGGGGAGACAACCGCAGGGGTGCGGATACACCCGATGAGGGGAGAACGTGATGGTCGGTTCCTGGGCTGCGCTGCGGCGCCGCATCCTGACGCCCAGCATGTCCGAGACGAAGATGTCCGTGCGCGGCTTCACCGAGAAGTCGCCCGAATCGCGGGAACTGCTGGAGACGGTCGGCCGGGCCTTCCTGACCGGCTACGGCTACGCCGCCGAGGCCCGGACCGCGGCCGAGGCCGAAGCCCGGCTGGAGCAGGTCCCGCGCCGGTTCCGCGGCTTCGCCTACGAGGGCGCCGCGATGGGCTTCGCGGTGCGCGACGGGCTGCCGCTCGGCGGCCGCCGGCACGTCGAGGACCTGCTGGGCAGCCGCGGGGACGCGCACGTGTACATGGTCAACGTCGGGGTCGGCTGGGCGATGGCCCGGCTGCCCCGGTTCCGCTGGTCCGGCGTGCAGGGCTCGGACCGGCTGCTGCGCTGGCTGGTGCTCGACGGCTACGGCTTCCACCAGGCTTACTTCAAGACCGACAAGTACGTGCACCAGCAGTACCGCGAGCCGGCCTTCCCGTGGCCGGCCGACGGCCCGGGCTGGTACGCCGACCGGGTGATCGACCAGGGGATCGGCCGGGCGATGTGGTTCGTCGGCGGCACCGACCCGGAACTGGTCGCCACCATGCTGGACAAGTTCCCCGAGTCCCGGCGCCCGGACCTGTACAGCGGCGCCGGGCTGGCCGCCACCTACGCCGGCGGCGGGGACCAGCGGGAACTGCGCGCGTTCTGGGACCGGGCCGAGGCGTACCGCCCCGAGGTCGCCCAGGCCAGCGCGTTCGCCGCGACCGCGCGGGTGGACGCCGGGCTGGTGGTCGAGCACACCGGCCTGGCCACCCGGGTGTTCTGCGGGGTCACGCCCGAGGAGGCCGCGCTGATCTGCCACGAGACCCAGCCGGCCGAACCCTACGACGAGTCGCTGCTGCCGGCCTACGAGGCCTGGCGGCAGAGTATCGCCGGGCACTTCGCCGCCTCGGGCTGGTGCGCGAAGTGACCGCGGCACACGCGGCGCCGCCGCGCACCGGCCGGGTACCCGGCCCGCCGCGCACCGCCACACTCAGCCTCCTGATGAAGATGGCGCGGGACCGGCTGTCCGTGATGACCTCGGTGGCGGCCGAGTACGGCGACGCGGTCCGGCTGCCGCTCGGGCCCAAGACGCTCTACTTCTTCAACCACCCCGACCACGCCAAGCACGTGCTGGCCGACAACGCCGCCAACTACCACAAGGGGATCGGCCTCGTGCACGCCCGCCGGGTGCTCGGCGACGGCCTGCTGACCAGCGAGGGCGACGCCTGGCGCAAGCAGCGCCGGGTGATCCAGCCGGCCTTCCAGGCCAAGCGGATCGCCAAGCAGGCCCCGGCGGTGGCCGAGGAGGCGGCGAAGCTGGTCGGCCGGCTGCGCGCGCAGGAGGGCGCCGGGCCGGTGGACATGCGCGCGGCGATGACCGACCTGAGCCTGGGCGTGCTCGGCCGGACCCTGCTGGACGCCGACCTCGGCGCCTTCGGCGAGCTCGGCCACGCGTTCGAGGCGGTCCAGGACCAGGCGATGTTCGAGATGATGTCGCTCAACTCGGTGCCGTTGTGGGTCCCGCTGCCCAAGCAGCGGGCCTTCCGCCGGGCCGACGCGCAGCTGGAGCGGGTGGTGGACCGGCTGGTCGCCGAGCGTTCCGGGCGGCCGGCCGGCGACGGCGACGACGTGCTGTCCCGGCTGATCGAGTCCACCCGGGACGAGGCCGACCCGCAGGTCGGCCGCCAGCGCCTGCGCGACGAACTGATCACCCTGCTGCTGGCCGGGCACGACACCACCGCCAGCACCCTGGGCTGGGCACTGTACCTGATCGACCGCAATCCCGAGGTGTGGGAACGGATGCACGCCGAGGCGGTCGAGGTCTTCTCCGGCGACGGATTCGGGTACGAAGACCTGCACCGGCTCACCTACACCACGATGGTGGTCGAGGAGGTGATGCGGTTGTACCCGCCGGTGTGGATCCTGCCGCGCTCGGCGCTGGCGCCGGACCAGATCGGCGGCTACCGGGTCCCGGCCGGCGCGGACGTGCTGGTCTGCCCGTACACGCTGCACCGGCACCCGGAGTTCTGGCCGGACCCGGAGCGCTTCGACCCGGAGCGGTTCGACCCGGGCCGTTCGGCGAACCGGCCTCGGTACGCCTACATCCCGTTCGGCGCCGGACCCCGGTTCTGCGTCGGCAACAACCTCGGCATGATGGAAGCCACCGTCGTGCTGGCCGCGCTCGCCCGCGACCTGCGGCTTTCGCTGACTCCGGGCTACCAGGTGGTGGCCGAGCCGATGCTCACGCTGAGGGCTCGCGGAGGCCTGCCGATGACAGTACACTGCGTGACCTGAGGGGTGTATTCCATCCCTGAGAAAGTGATCCAGCGGGCCCCTGGGCCGGCGTGTACCCTGCGCCCGGCTCAGGGTCTTGCTGTGTGCCCTTCGTTGTGACAGCCGATTTTCCCGCCGACAAACGTGAGGATCCTCATGTCCGTAGAACCGCCCGCAAACCTGCCGCCGGCCGCGCCGGCCGGCCGGTCCGCCGCCCGCCGCGACCGGGCCGGATCCGGGTTCGAACACCCGCTCTGGTTCTGGCTCGGCGCCGCGGCCTGCGTCGCCGGAGTCCTGCTGCACCTGCCGATGTACTACGACGCCCGCAGCATGCACTACGTCATGGCCGGGATGCAGCCGGACGCCACGATGATCACCGGCATGGTCCTGATCGGCCTCGGGCTGCTGGCCGTGCTCTACGGGCTGGTCCCGTTCGGCTCCGCGGAGATCTCCCGGTCCGCCGCCCGGATCCGGGTCCGCGCCCTGGACGAGACCCCGATCAACCGGCGGCACGTCGGTCTGCTGATCGTGATGGCGCTGGCCGTCACCATCGACGTGATGAAGCCGACCACGCTCAGCTTCGTCGCCCCGGGCGTCGCGCACGAGTACGGCCTGAAGTCCCCGGCCAACCCGCTGGGCCACACCTCGGTCGCCTGGCTGCCCCTGGTCGGCATCTCCGGCACCGTGATCGGCTCGCTGATCTGGGGCTCGCTCGGCGACCGGATCGGCCGGCGGGCCTCGATCCTGTTCGCCGGGATGCTGTTCGTCACCACCTCGATCTGCGGGGCGATGCCGGGCTTCTCCTGGAACCTGCTGATGTGCCTGTTCATGGGGATCGGCGCGGGCGGCATGCTGCCGATCACCTTCACCCTGATGGCCGAGTCGATCCCGGCCCGGCACCGCGGCTGGCTGATGGTGCTGATCGGCGGGGACATCGCCGGCGCGTACGCCATCACCAGCTGGCTGGCCGCCGACCTGACCCCGACCTACAGCTGGCGGATCCTGTGGCTGCTCGGCCTGCCCACCGGCATCCTGTTCATCGCGCTCAACCACTGGATCCCCGAGTCCCCGCGCTACCTGCTGGCCCGCGGCCGGGCCGCGGAGGCCGACGCCGTGATGGCCCGGTACGGCGCCCGGGCCGAGCAGATCCCGGAAGCCGAGCTCGAACCGGCCGGCGCGGGCGCCCGCGGCAGCTACGCGCACCTGTTCGGCCGCCCGCTGATCGCCCCGACCCTGGTGATCGGCGTCCTGGGCCTGGGTCTGGGCCTGGTGACCTACGGCTTCCAGCAGTGGGTGCCGACCAATCTGCAGCACCTGGGCTACTCGGCCGTGAACTCGGACTACGTGGTGCGCGACGCCGCGCTGCTCGGCCTGCCGCTGACCGTGCTGGTGGCCTGGATGTACGGGGTCTGGGGCAGCCGCAAGACGATTGTCACGCTCTGCGCCCTGACCGCGCTGGCCCTGCTCGGCTTCGTGGTGGCCGGCAACAACCTGGCGCACGAGCGCACCCTGCTCTCGCTGCTCCTGGTGGTGCCGCTGTCCGGGGTCAGCTCGATCGTGGCCGTGGTCGCCGGATACGCGGCCGAGGTCTACCCGACCCGGATCCGGTCCCGCGGCACCGGACTGGCGGCCGGGATGACCAAGGTCGGCGGCGTGCTGATCCTCGCGGTCGTGGTGGCCGCCGCCCACGTCCCGTCGATCGCGGCGACCGCGGCGATCAGCGCCGTGCCGCTGTTCCTGGCCGCCCTGCTCTTCCTCTGGGTCGGCCCGGAGACCAGGCAGCGGCGGCTGGAGGAGATCAGCGGCGAACTGGCGACGGTCTCCGGGTAACCGGCGCGGCCGTCACCGCACTCGCCCTCGCCGCAACCGGGCCGCAGGGGTCGACCACGCCCTGCGGCCCGGTTGCGCCGTGCCCGCCGCCGGACCGCCGCAGCCGGTTCGGCACGGTCGGAGAAGGTTGCCGCCGCGCGCCGCCGCATGCTCGATGGCGACGGCACGTCCGCGCCGGCGAGGGGATGGGAAGATGCTGATATGCGTGACCGGTGGCACCGGTTTCGTCGGGTCGCACTCGGTGGCGGCCGTGCTGCGCGCGGGATTCCGGGTCCGGCTGGTGGTGCGCGACCCGGCCCGGGTCGCCCCGGCGCTCGCCCCGCTCGGGATCGACCCGGGGGCGGTGGACGTCGCCGTCGCGGACGTCACCGACCGGACCGCCGTGGCCGCGGCCCTGCGCGGGGCCGACGCGGTGCTGCACGCCGCCTCGGTCTACTCCTTCGACAGCCGGCGGCGCTCGGACCTGCGCCGGATCAACGAACTCGGCACCGAGGTCGTGCTGGACGCGGCCCGGCGGGTCGGCGCGGACCCGGTCGTCTACGTCTCCAGCGTCGCCGCGCTGATGCCGGCCAAGGGCCGGGAACTGCGCGCCGACCTGCCGGTCGGCCGACCGCGCGCGGCCTACCCGGCCAGCAAGGCGGCCGCCGAGGCGGTGGCCCGCCGGCACCAGGGCCAGGGCGCGCCGGTCGTGATCACCTACCCGCCCGCGCTGCTCGGCCCGCACGACCCGCACCTGGGCGACCAGACCGCCCGGCTGCGCGACACCCTTCGAGGGCTGATGCCGCTGTGGCCGACCGGCGGCTTCCCGCTCGGGGACGTGCGCGACACCGCCGCCCTGCACGCCGCACTGTTCCAGCCCGGCCCGCCCGCGCCGGACCCGGCCCCGGTCGGCGGACGGGCCCGGTACTTCGGCCCGAACCACTACCTGAGCACCCGCGACTATCTGCGGGTGCTGCGTTCGGCGACCGGCCGCCGGCTGCCGACCGGGTATCTGCCGGCCCGGGCGATGTACCCGTTCGGCCTGCTCGCCGACTGCGTCCAGCACGTGTGGCCCTGGCACATCCCGGCCGAATTCGGGGCCGTATACACCTGCGCCTGCGCGGCCCGGGTGGCCGAGGGCGGCACGTTCGGTATCAGTGCACGACCGGCCCAGGACACCATGGCCGACACGGTCGGCTGGCTGTACCGGGAAGGACGGATCACCGCCCGGCAGGCCGGATCCCCCGGCCGCGGACCGGAGCCGGAGTGGCAGTGGGCTGAGGTGCCGGGCCGGACCCGGCCCTGACCGTCGAGACTACAGGAGTGAGCCGAAGTGGGCAGCATCGAACAGATCGACCAGACCACGGCCGCGACGTCGACCGGCACGCCGGCGGACACACCGGCCGAACCGGCGGCGCCGACCTGGGACCGGGCGCCGTACAGCGTCGCCTACCGCGCTTCCCGGGAACGGGTGACCCGCCTGCTGCAGGACCGCCCCGACGTCGGCGACCACCCGATCCCGGCCTGCCCGGACTGGACCGTGCGCGACATCCTGGCCCACGTGGTCGAGATCTGCCGGAAGGTGGACAGCCGGACCGCGCAGGTCGCCCCGGGCGAGCCGCTGCCGCCCACCGAGGCCCCGATGGCCGAGCTGCTCGCCCTGTGGGCCCGGACCAATGAGCGGGCCGAGCCGTTGATCGACGGGCTGGCCGGGCTGCGTCCGGCCATCCTGGCGATGGACGTGTTCACCCACGAGATCGACCTGCACCAGGCCCTGGGCGCGCAGGTCGACGCCGACCATCCTTCGTACCCTGGTTCGCTCGACCTGGTGGTGGCCGGGTTCTCGATCGCGGCCGGCCGGCGCGGGCTGGCCGGGCTGCGGATCGAGACCCCCGGGGCCGAGTGGACGGTCGGCGGGGGAGCGCCGACGGCCGTGCTGCGCGGGCACCGGCACGACCTGTACCGCTCCCTGACCGGGCGCCGCACCCCCGCGCAGATCGCGCGGCTGTTCCGGGCCGGCGATCCGGCGCCGTGGCTTCCCGCCTTCACCTGGGGCCCGTTCCGGGCGCCCGCGCAGCCGGTCGAGGACCTGGCCGCGGCCGGGTGACCGCGGCCCGCCGGACCGGCCGGTGCCCCGGCCCGCCCCGGCGGGGCAGCGGATCGGCCGCCGTGGTGACCGCTCCGGCCATCGGAGCGGCCACCACGGCGGCCGATGCCCTGCTGCTGCGCGCCGGGCTCGCTCGCCCCCTCCCGGCGCAGCACAGCAGCCTCCTAACTCACCAGTTCGAAATCGGACGGCTCGCGCCGCGGCT
This sequence comes from Actinocrinis sp., assembly GCA_035943635.1. Taxonomy (GTDB): domain Bacteria; phylum Actinomycetota; class Actinomycetes; order Streptomycetales; family Catenulisporaceae; genus DASZBX01. The sequence continues at coordinate 57,566 of DASZBX010000137.1, forward strand.
CGCGGAAGATCCGGCGGGTCAGTTCGGGCACCTTGCGGCTGTCGAGCTCCGGCAGAGCCAGGAGCACGGGCAGGTCCAGTGTGCAGGTCGGGTGCATGGTGATGTCGATCTTGACCGGCAGGCCGGCCCGGATCTCGACCGGATGCCCGGCGCCGACCAGCAGCGGGCGCCGGGCCCAGGGCCGCGGGTCCACGTCGCGTACCGCCACCGCGACCGCGCGGATGTACCAGGTCCCGGTCGGCACCGCGTTGAGCAGGAAGGAGCCGGAGGACTCCAGGATGTCGCAGGACACCGGCAGGCCCTGGGCGATCGGGCCGTTGAACGCGCCGACGTAGATGCGCATCGGGGTGTCGGTCTGCGGCATGTCCAGCCGGCCGTGCACGGCGCCGAACGCGCGCCCGGCCGCGGACGGCGCGGTCATCCGGACCGGCGGCTCCTGCTCGGGCATCGGGGTCATGCCGACGTGCGACATCCAGCGGTACCGGGTCGGGGACATGCCCACGCTGCCGGTGAATCGGCTGGTGAAAGTCCCGGGGCTGTTGTAGCCGACCCGGTAGGAGATGTCGGTGACGCTCAGTGTGCTCTCCAGCAGGATGTTCTTGGCCCGCTGCAGCCGGATCGCGGCCAGGAACCGGCCCGGCGAGGTGCCGGTGACGGTGCGGAAGACGCGGGAGAAGTAGAACCTGCTGAGGATCGCGGTGTCGGCCACCTCGGCCAGGGACAGCGGCTGGTCGTACCGGTCCCACATGGTGGCGATGGCACGTTCAATGGCCTTCTGCATGGTTCCTCCGGACTGTTCGGTGAGGGGGGAGCGTCGGCGCGTGGGACGGCAGTGCGGCGATCCTTCGTGGTACCGGCGGCGGCCGGGTGCACGGATGTCCGGGCCCGGCCGGCATCGGTGCCGCCCGGCTCCGAACCGGCGCCGCGGAACCGGTGGCCGCGCCGGGGTGGGGCCCGGCCGGGCCGCGGTGGGCGACAAGAGTCTGATGAGCGTGGGCGCTGATAGCCCGGTGGGCTTCAAGCAAAAGACAACTAAAGGGTTGATATCCACTCAAAGTCAGAGAATAGCAGAGTGCGACGTCGTCGGCCACACCCGTCCGCTGTTTTTGTCACGCGATGCAGTTGTCTGATTACCTTGGATCGCCGAGGTGCCTGTCGGGCCCGGCAGGTTCAGCGTAGATCGGCCGCACGCGGATCAGTTCTCGCTGATTGCCGAGTTCGCGCCCGGCTCGGCCGACCGCGCGCCCCCGGCCTGCGGCAGGGTCCAGCCGCCCACCCGGCGGGCCGCGGCCAGCGCGGCCCAGGCGGCGAGTTCTATCAGGGCGCTGTCCTGCGGTTGCCCGGCCCGGAAGGCGCCGACCACGCCGCGGTCCACCCGGTAGGAGGCCAGCGCGGTCAGCAGGGCCAGCCGGCCGGCCGGCCGGTGGTCCGGGGCCAGCGCGGCCAGCGGCTCCTCCAGCCAGCCCGGGTGCAGCGGCCGGGGCCGGCCGTCCCAGGCGTCGAGCTCGGCCAGCAGCAGGGCGCGGACCGGCTCGGGCACGCTGGCCCTGCCGCCGCGCTCGATCGCGGCGCCGGCCCGGGCGAAGGCCTCGGCCACGCTCGGACTCCCGGCCGCCCAAGCCAGATCGGAGCCCGGATCGGACCCCGGGCCGCCGAAGGCCCCCTGGCCGGGCCCGGCCGGCGGCAGCAGGTCCAGCGAGCCGCCCGGCTGCGCGGCCCGGTCCGCGCCGCCGCGGATCAGGCCGCCGAGCACCCCGGCCACCGGCCCGGTGGCCAGCTTGGGCACGCCCGGGGGCAGCGGCACGTCGCCGAGGAAGACGTTGACCATCCGGTTCAGGTACTGCATCACCACCAGCACGCCGACCAGTTCCGGCGCCTGCGCGGCCGGGAACGGCGCCGGGACGGCCGTGGCGCCGTCCCGGGCCGCCGCGGCCCCGGCCCAGGCCGCGATCGCGCGCAGGGCCGGATCGGCCACCTGCCCGGCCCGGTCCCCGGCCAGCGCGGCCGCGTCCGCGCCGTCGGCCAGCGAACGCACCATCGAGCTGTGCATGGTGACGCAGTAGGGGCAGGTGTTGCCGACCGAGACCGCGGTGGCCACCGCCTCCTTGGCCAGCCGGCCGGCCTGCCCGGGCGCGATCATCGCCTCGCGCAGCATCAGCCAGCTCGCGGCCAGGGCCTCGGGCGCCGGGGCGTGCAGGGCGATCGGCGGGGCGAGCACGCCGAAGTCCCGCTCCATCTCCCGGTAGACCCGGCCGACCAGGTCCCGGCCCTGGGCCGGGCCGTACCGGACCCTGCCCACGTGCCGGATCTGGACCAGGGCCAGGTCGCGCAGGGCCGTGCGGACGAACCGGCCGCGATCGGGGGTCGGCGTCATACGTCACCTCGGGGGCATCGGCGGGGTGTGACAGGGGATTTAGTATGCATTCTGAGATGGTTTGCGGGAAACGGCAAGCGGCCGGGCCGCAGCCGGTCCTTCCGGCTGCCGCCCGGCCGCGCGCGGCGGTCCGGCCGGTTACGGGATCGGGAAGAAGAAGCGGACGAACCGCTCCCAGCCCCGGTCCCCGATGGTCGCCCGCATCCGCGGCAGCAGCCGGGTGGGCAGGCCGAGCCGGTACCGGATCTTCGGGTCGTCCGTGGTGATCGCCTGCTCGATCGTGCGGGCCACGGTCTCGGCCCGGACCGCGGTCCGGCCCCGGCCGGTCGGGTGGTCGGTCTCCCGGTAGGCCCCGTGCCACTGCACGAAGTACTCCCAGAACTCGTCGTACAGGCCCGGGTCGCCGGTCGGGGCCAGGTCCAGGTCGCCCACGGTGGTCGGCACGAAGCCGCCCAGGATCGGGCACGGCTCGATCAGCACGACCTTGATCCCGAACTTGGCCACCTCCAGCCGCAGCGAGTCCCCGATCGCCTCCAGGGCGTGCTTGGTGGCCTGGTAGTAGCCGCGGCCGGGGGTGGCGAACAGGCCGAAGATCGAGGACATCAGCACGATCCGGCCCTGCCCCTGGGCCCGCATCCCGGGCAGCACCAGCTGGGTCATCCGGGACAGGCCGAAGACGTTGGTCTCGAACTGCTGGCGCACCTGCTCGATCGGGGTCTCGCCGATGGTGCCGTTGAGGCTGTAGGCCGCGTTGTTGATCAGCACGCCGACCGCGCCGTGCTCGGCGGTGATCCGCTCGACCGCGGCCACCATCGACTTCTCCTCGGTCACGTCGACGTAGAGGGTGGTGACACCCTCGGCGGCCAGGTCGGCCAGCGCCTCCACGTTCCGGCCGGTGGCGTAGACCGGCCAGCCGGCCCGGTGCAGCCGCAGCGCGGTGGCCCGGCCGGTGCCGGAGGACAGGCCGGTGCCGGACGAGGCGCCGGTCAGCAGGACTGCGCGCGAGGGTGTCATCTCAGTGACTCTCCTGACTAGACGGGGGGCGGGTTCGGTGCTCGTCGGTGCGGCCGGTCAGCCGACGTCGGCCGGCTCGGCCGCGTCCTGGGCCGAGATCCGGCTCCGGGTCAGCGCGGAGCCGAGCCCGAGGCTGTCCACCAGCCGGTTGATGAAGTTGAACAGCGCGGCGCAGAACACCGCTTCGAGCAGTTCGTCGTCGGACCAGCCGGCCTGCCCGGCGGCGGCCCAGTCCGCGTCGGTGATCCGGGGCGCGTCCGTGCTCACCTTGGTCACCAGGCGCATCAGGGCCTTGGTGCGCTCGTCCACCGGCAGGTCCTCCGGGGTCGAGGAATCGGCGATCGCCGCGGTCAGCTCCGCGCTGCCGCCGAACTGGGCCAGGAACCAGTTGTGCGTCCCGACGCAGTACGGGCAGCCGTTCACCTTCGAGGTCCAGGCGGAGATCATCTCCCGGGTGGCCCGGGGCAGCAGGCCGCTGCTGAACACCCCGTTGTACCCGGTGATCAGCACCTCCAGCAGCTCGGGCCGGGTGGACACCAGCCGGAACATGTCCGGGATGAACGGGATGCCGGTGGTCGACTTGATCAGCGCGTACAGTTCGGCGGTGCGGCCGGTCGCGTCGGCCTCCTCGACGAGGGGGACGCGGACCCCGGGCATCATGGTCAGTTTTCCGTCCATCTACCTGTCTCCTTTGTGTGCCGGCCGGCTCGTTGTGAAGCATCGTGGCAGGGCCGGACCTGGTTACCCATCTCTGAAATTGCCTTGTGCATCCGCCCGTGCATCCGGGTGGCCGGGGGCGCGGGCGGCCCGGTCAGCTCGCGCGCAGCCAGTCCGCGACCCGCTCGCCGATCATGATCGAGGTCAGGTTCGTGTTGCAGCTGACGATGTCGGGCATCACCGAGGCGTCGGCCAGGTACAGCCCCTGCGCGCCGAACACCTGGCAGCGCTCGTCCACCACCGCGCCGGCGGCCGGGTCCGCGCCCATCCGGGCCGTGCCGACCGGGTGGTAGGCGCTGTCCAGGCTCAGCTTCACGTACTGGCGCACCATCGCGTCGTTGGTGATGATCTTCTCGGTGAGCACGACGAACTCCTCGCCGAGCTCGCGGATCCCGGGCTGGTTGACCAGGTCCCAGCACACCCGCACGGCGTCGACCAGGATCTGCACGTCCCGCTCGGTGGACAGGAAGTTCAGGTCGATCGTGGGCGCGGCCGCGGGGTCGGCCGAGGAGAGCACCAGCCGGCCGCGGGACTCGGGCCGCTGGTGCACCACCATCACGCCGAAGATCTCCGGCGCGCCGGCCAGCATCTGCAGTTCGGGGAACAGTTGCAGGTCGAAGTGGTCGACCATGTAGTACTGCAGGTCGTTGAACTTGTCGGACCCGGCGGCCGTGGTGCGCAGCATGGTCTGCAGGAACGGGTCGCTCGGGTGCAGCGCGCCGGGCGTGGGCACCATGAACACGCCGCTGCGCGGGTGGTCGACCAGGTTGGTCCCCACGCCCGGCAGGTCCAGCAGCTGGTCGATCCCGTGCCGGCGCAGCTCGTCGGCCGGGCCCAGGCCCGAGCGCAGCAGGATCGCGGGGGAGCCGACCGCGCCGGCCGCCAGGATCACCCGGCGCCCCTCGATCCGCTCGGCCGGTCCGCCGTCCACCGAGACCTCCACGCCGGTGGCCCGGGTGCCGTCGAACAACACCCGGTGCACCAGGCTGTGCGGCCGGATCTCCAGGTTCTCCCGCCCGCGGGCCGGGCCGAGGTAGCCGGTGGCGGTGGAGACCCGCACGGAGCTGTCCCGCCGGTTCGACGGGATCGGGCCGATCCCGGTCGCCTCCGGCTGGTTGTGGTCCTTGACCTCGGGGAAGCCGGCCCGCAGGCAGGCCTCGACGAAGGCCTGCTGCAGCCCGGTCAGCTCCTCGGCCCGCCAGCGCCGGATCGGGATCGGGCCGCCGCGCCCGTGCACCTCCCCGTCCATGTCCAGGTCGTCCTCCAGCCGCCGGTAGTAGGGCAGCACCTCGTCGTAGGTCCAGCTCGGCGCGCCGGCCGCGGCCCAGTCGGCGAAGTCGCCGGGCACCCCGCGCAGCGCGATCGTGGCGCCGACCGCGGACGAGCCGCCGGTCACCTTCCCGCGCGGGAACAGGATCCGGCGCCCGTCGGTGATCTCCGCGCGCAGCCGCCAGTCGTGCGCGACCAGCGACATCGCGTTGCCGTTGCGCAGGTCCTGCGGGGTCTGCTCCAGGGTGGGGAAGTCCGGGCCGGCCTCCAGCAGCAGCACTCTGCGCGCCGGGTCCTCGCTCAGCCGGGCGGCCAGCACGGCGCCGGCCGATCCGGATCCGACCACTATCTCATCATACGTAGTCACAGTTGGACATCCTTCAAAGCGGGTATACCTGTAGGTGTATTCGATGCCGCTGATTGCTGCGGCAGCGGCGCAGGACCGGTGGCGTAGTCACCGCCACGAGCATCACACGCGCCGGGCGGCGAATCTTCTCCGAACTTGCCATGCGTGCCCGTGGCAGTGCGCTGATCGTGCTCGGCGCCGCCGGCCGGGGGCCGCCGGCGGCCTCCCGCGGCCGGTGGGCAACGTGGGAGAAGCAGGTCGACCAGCTACGTCGCATGCTCGAACAGGTGAGCAGTGGATCCGGGGCAGCGGTCCCGGGGAGCGGCCGCTCCGGCCGGGGGCTGCCGGCGGGGCCGGGATCCGGGCCCGCCGCCGGTCCGCCGGATGCCGGGACGCGAGGTCTCGCGGACCCCGGGCGCCGGGATCCGGACGGCATCCGGCGTACTAATCTCATGACTCTGATACCTGTGTAGGAACATCAATTCACTTGCCGATGTGGGAGATGGAGGCTGCGGTGACGTTCTCCGAACGATTTCGCAGATTGATACCCGGGCTGGCCGCCCTGCTGGTGGTCTCGTCGCTGTTCTTCGCGGCGTCCTCGGCGGTCGCGGTGACCGGAGCGGCCCAGACCGCCGCGCAGTACAAGTTCGCCCAGATGTCCATCGCCCTGCCGCCGGGCTACGACGACCAGCACATGAACACCGTCCGCACGGTCAACCCGGCCTACCGGAAGATCGTCTCCTGGATCTCCTCGGTCGGCGCGAGCACCTCGATCAACGACGTCACCGGCCACGGCCGGGCCGACGGCATGTGCATCGTCGACACCCGCACCAACGAGGTCGTCGTCACCTACACGCCGACCGCCCCGGCCGCCGACCGGTTCACCCCGTTCGTGCTCGATGCGGCCCCGCTGCCGATCGACGACACCATGGCGCCGACCGGCTGCACCCCCGGCGACTTCGTCGGCGACGGCCGGATCGGCTTCCTGGTCACCTACTGGGGCCGCACCCCGATCCTGTTCCTGCCCAAGTCCACCGCGGCCACCCCCTCGCCGAGCGCGTACCAGCCGACCGAGCTGGTGCCCGAGGCGAGCCTGGACGGCAAGTACCACGGCCCGCGCTGGAACACCGACGCCGCCTACGTCGCCGACCTCGACGGCAGCGGCCACCCGGACATCATCATCGGCAACTACTTCCCCGACTCCGACGTCCTGGACCCCGACGGCCTGGCCAACGTCCAGATGAACAGCTCCCTCTCGCACGCCCAGAACGGCGGCGGCGACCACGTGCTGTCCTGGTACAGCGCCACCGGCGGAGCGCACCCGACCGCCGCGTACATCCAGCAGGAGGGCGCCATCCCCTACGGCGACTCCACCGGCTGGACCCTGGCCATCTCCGGCGCGGACCTGACCGGCGACGGACTGCCGGACGTGTACCTGGCCAACGACTTCGGCCACGGCCACCTGCTCTACAACGAGTCCACCCCCGGCAAGATCAAGTTCGCCGAGGCGGACGGCCAGCGCACCGCGACCACGCCGAAGTCCTTCGTGCTCGGCAACGGCTCCTTCAAGGGCATGGGCGTGGACTTCGCCGACATGGCCGACAACGGCAAGTTCGACCTGATGGTCAGCAACATCACGGTCGCCTTCGGCCTGGAGGAGAGCAACTTCCTGTTCATGAACCAGGCCCCGGACGACGCCGCGATGCAGTCCGACCTGAGCCAGGGCATCGCCCCGTTCACCCAGGAGGCCCAGCAGTACGGCGTGGCCTGGACCGGCTGGAACTGGGACGTGAAGATGGCCGACTTCCTCAACGACGGCAGCCAGGAGGTCGTGCAGGCCGACGGCTTCGTCAAGGGCACGATCAACCGCTGGCCGTGGCTGCAGGAACTGGCCATGTCCAACGACGACCTGCTGTCCAACCCGGCCATGTGGCCCAACCTGCAACCCGGCGACGACCTGGCCGGCCACGAGTCCTTCGCGTTCTACGCCAAGAACTCCACCGGCACCTACGTCGACGTCAGCTCGCAGCTGGGCCTGAACCAGCAGACCCCGTCCCGCGGCATCGCCACCGGCGACACCACCGGCACCGGCGTGCTCGACTTCGCCGTGGCCCAGCAGTGGGCGGCCCCGCTGTTCTACGCCAACCAGTCCCCGGACCTGGGCGACTCGCTCGAACTCGAACTCTACCGCCCGTCCACCGACGGCGCGGCGAACACCGGCCTGGAGGGCGTGGGCACCCCGGCCTACGGCGCCACGGTCACCGTCACCGACGCGCACGGCACCCAGATCTCGCAGCTGGACGGCGGCGGCGGCCACGGCGGCTACCGCAGCTTCGACGTCCACTTCGGGCTCGGCACCGACACCGGACCGGTCTCCGTCCACGTGCAGTGGCGCGACACCAGCGGCACCCTGCACCAGCAGACCATGCAGCTCAAGCCCGGCGTGCACACCCTGATGCTGTCCAGCGTCGCCAAGGAGGTTTCCAGCTGATGAGCACCATCGTCCAGGAACAGCACCCGGCGGGCAGTCGCCCGCCCCAGGCCCCGGCCACCCCGGCCGGCCCGGCCAAACCCGAACCGGACAAGCGCTACCTGGCCCTGCGCAACTTCGCCATCTCGATCAGCGTGTTCAACGTCTTCGGCTACACCATGCTCGGCTTCGAACAGCCCTGGCTCTGGCCGCTGCTGACCGTCCTGCTGGCCTACACCACCGAGTTCGTCTTCGAGACGATCAGCGGCTGGAGCCACCGGCGCGCCCCCAAGTACCGCGGCCGCGGGCTGCGCGGGGTGTACGAGTTCCTGCTGCCCGCGCACATCACCGCGCTGGCCGTCAACATGCTGCTGTACGCGAACAACCAGTACCTGCCGATCGCCCTCGGCGTGGTGGTCGCGGTCTCGGCCAAGCACTGGCTGCAGGCCCCGATCGCCGGCCGGATGCGCCACTTCATGAACCCGTCCAACTTCGGCATCACGGTCGTCCTGCTGCTGTTCGGCCGCTGGGTCAGCATCGCGCCGCCGTACGAGTTCACCGAGAACGCCAACACCTTCTTCCGGATCATGGTCCCGATCATCCTGGTCACCTCCGGCACCATCATCAACGCCCTGCTGACCAAGCGGACCCCGCTGATCGTCGGCTGGCTCGGCGCCTTCGCCATCCAGGCCTTCATCCGGCACTGGATCTGGCACGTGGCCCTGTTCACCGCGCTCAGCGTGATGACCGGCGTCGCCTTCGTGCTCTACACCAACTACATGGTCACCGACCCGGGCACCACGCCGAGCAAGGGCCGGGCCCAGTTCATGTTCGGCTCCGCGGTCGCCTTCACCTACGCGGCCCTGATGATGTTCAACATCGTCTACACCCTCTTCTACGCCACCGCGATCGTCTGCGCCGTGCGCGGATTCGGCTGGTGGGCCGTGCACTTCTACCAGAAGTCCAGGCAGCGGCGCGCGGAAGAGGCCCGGGCCGCCCGGGCCGCCTGGTTCGACGGAGCGGAGGCCTCGGCGTGAGCGGCCGGCGGATCGCCGTGGTCGGCATCGCCTGCCGCTACCCGGACGCCGACTCCCCGGACCGACTGTGGGAGAACGTGCTGGCCGGCCGCCGCGCCTTCCGGCGGCTGCCGGACGAACGGATGCGCCAGGAGGACTACTACTCGCCCGACCCGGCCGCCCCGGACCGCTTCTACACCCGGAAGGCCGCGGTGATCGAGGGCTACGAGTTCGACCGGGTCGAGCACCGGGTGGCCGGCAGCACCTACCGGGCCACCGACATGACCCACTGGCTGGCCCTGGACACCGCCGCCCGGGCGCTGGCCGACGCCGGCTTCGCCCAGGGCGAGGGCCTGCCCCGGACCAGCACCGGCGTGGTGATCGGCAACACCCTGACCGGCGAGTTCAGCCGGGCCAACCTGATGCGGCTGCGCTGGCCGTACGTGCGCCGCACGGTCGGCGCGGCCCTGCGCGAGCAGGGCTGGGGCGACGCGGAACTCGGCGACTTCCTCGGCACCCTGGAAGAGCGCTACAAGAGCCCGTTCCCGCCGATCGACGAGGACACCCTGGCCGGCGGACTGGCCAACACCATCGCCGGCCGGGTCTGCAACCACTTCGACTTCAAGGGCGGGGGCTACACCGTCGACGGCGCCTGCTCCTCCTCCCTGCTGTCGGTGGCCACCGCGTGCAACGCCCTGGTCGCCGGCACCATGGACGCGGCCGTGGCCGGCGGGGTGGACCTGAGCATCGACCCGTTCGAGGTGATCGGCTTCGCCAAGACCGGGGCGCTGGCCACCGGCGAGATGCGGGTCTACGACCGCGGCTCCAACGGCTTCTGGCCCGGCGAGGGCTGCGGCATGCTGGTGCTGATGCGCGACGAGGACGCGATCGCCCAGGGCCGGTTCCGCTACGCCACCATCGCCGGCTGGGGCTACTCCTCGGACGGCCGCGGCGGGATCACCCGGCCCGAGGCGGACGGGCACCGCCTGGCCATCCAGCGCGCCTACACCGCGGCCGGGTTCGGCTTCGAGACGGTCGGCTACCTGGAGGGCCACGGCACCGGCACCGCGGTCGGCGACGCCACCGAGCTGCGCGCCTTCTCGGCCGAGCGCCGGGCCGCGGACCCGGACGCCCCGCCCGCGTACCTCAGCACCGTCAAGGGCAACTTCGGCCACACCAAGGCCGCGGCCGGGGTGGCCGGGCTGCTCAAGGCGATCCTGGCCGTGCGCCACCAGGTGATCCCGCCGGCCACCAGCCACGTCGACCCGCACCCGGAGCTGACCGGGCCGAACCCGGCGCTGCGGGTGCCGGACACGGCCGAGCTGTGGCCGGCCGGCGAGCCGATCCGCGCGGGCGTGTCCTCGATGGGCTTCGGCGGGATCAACGCGCACGTCGTGCTCGAACACGCCGACGGGGTGCGCAAGGAGAAGCTGGGCCGGGTCACCGCCCGGCTGGTGCGCTCCCGCCAGGACGCCGAGCTGCTGCTCGTGGACGCGGCCGGGATGGCCGAGCTGCGCGGCAGGATCGCCCAGCTGGCCGCGCTCAGCGCCCGATTGTCCTACGCCGAGCTCGGCGACCTGGCCGCCACCCTGCAGGGCGACCTGGCCGGCCGGCCGATCCGGGCCGCGGTGGTCGCCACCGCGCCGGAGGAGGCCGAGCGCAAGTTCGGCAAGCTGCTGACCCTGCTCGACCACGGCGCCCGCTCGGTGCTCGACTCCGCCGACGGCGTCTACCTCGGCCTGGCCGGCGCGACCGCGCCCAGGATCGGGTACCTGTTCCCGGGCCAGGGCGCGGGCCGGCGCGGCGACGGCGGCGCGCTGCGCCGCCGGTTCGAGACCGTGGACGAGCTCTACCGGGCGAGCGGGCTGCCGACCGAGGGCGACCTGGTCGCCACCGACGTCGCCCAGCCGCGGATCGTCACCTCCTCGGTGGCCGGCCTGCGGGTGCTGGCCGAGCTCGGGATCGAGGCGGTCGGCGCGGCCGGGCACAGCCTGGGCGAGCTGACCACGCTGCACTGGGCCGGTGTGCTGGACGAGGCCACCGCGCTGGAGGCGGCCGCCGCCCGCGGCCGGATCATGGCCCAGGCCGGTGACGGTGACGGCACGATGGCCGGCCTGGCCGCCGGGCCCGAGGCCGTCGAGCCGCTGCTGGCCGGCGAGCCGGTGGTGATCGCCGGGTACAACAGCCCGCGCCAGACCGTGGTCTCCGGCCCGGTCGACGCGGTGGAACGGGTCTGCGCCCGGGCCGCCGCGGCCGGACTGGACGCGGTCCGGATCAACGTCTCGCACGCGTTCCACTCCGCGGCCGTGGCCCCGGCGGCGAACGCGCTGAACGCCTACCTGGCCGGCCTGCAGGCCGACGGGCGCCTGCACCCGCCGCAGCGGCGGATCCTGTCCACCGTCTCCGGCGCCGAACTGCCGGCCGACGCCGACATCCCGGACCTGCTGACCCGGCAGGTGCTGGACCCGGTCCGGTTCGACCAGGCCGCCGGGGCGCTGGCCGCCGAGGTCGACCTGCTGCTGGAGGTCGGCCCGGGCCACGTGCTGCGCGGCCTGGCGGCCGAGATCGCCCCGGCCGTCCCGGTGATCTCGCTGGACACCGACAGCCCGTCCCTGGCCGGGCTGCTGCACGCGGTGGCCGCGGCCTTCGCCCTGGGCGCGCCGGTGCTGCACGAGGCGCTGTACCGGAACCGGTTCACCCGGCCGCTGCCGCTGGACAAGGAGTTCCACTTCTTCGCCAGCCCGTGCGAGTCCGCGCCCAACGGTGACTTCGCGACCGCGACCCGGAACCTGGCCCCCGCGCCCGGAACCGGGTATCAGGCCACGAACCCGCTGGTCGCCGCCGAGCCCGCCGGGGCCCGCCCGGCCAGTGTCGAGACCGACGCCGGCGCGATGGCTCCCGGCCAGAGTTCGGCCGACCCGGCCGCGGCGGCGTTCGAGGCCGCGGACACCCTGGAGACCCTGCGCCGGCTGGCCGCCGAACGGGCCGAACTGCCGCTCGCGGCGGTCCGGGCCGACAGCAACCCGCTGGACGAGCTGCACCTGAGCTCGATCACCGTCGGCCAGATCGTGAACGAGGCCTCCCGCGAGCTCGGCATCTCCGCGCCGCTGGCCACCTCGAACTTCGCCACCTCCACCCTGGCCGAACTGGCCGCGATGCTGGACGAACTGGCCGACACCGCGCACGGTCCGGGCGAGCCGGCCCGGCCGGACGCCGCGGGCGTCGCGCCCTGGGTCCGGGCCTTCTCGGTCGAGCTGGTCCCGGCCGAGGCCGGCCCGCCGGCCCCGCAGCCGGCCGGCGGGCGCGGCCGGGGCGGGGAGTGGCAGCTGTTCGCCGCCGACCGGCACCCCTTCGCCGCGGCCCTGCACGCCGCGCTCGGCCGGGCCGGGCTCGGCGCCGGATCGCTGTTGTGTCTGCCCCGGGACTGTTCCGAGGAGCACGTCGGCCTGATGATCGCGGCCGCCCGCGGCGCGCTCTCGCTGGCCGGCCCGGCCCGGTTCGTGGTGGTCGGCGACCGCCGCGGCGCGGCCGGCCTGGCCAAGACCCTGCACCTGGAGGCCCCGGCCGTCGCGACCACGGTGATCACCCTGCCGCTGGCCGAGGACCCGACCGATGCCCAGGTCACGGACACCGTGGCCCGGATCGTCGCCGACGTGAAGGCGACCGCCGGGTTCAGCGAGGTCGGCTACGACGCGGCCGGCACCCGCCGGATCCCGGTGCTGCGCCCGCTGCCGCCGCAGGCCGGGCCGGTCGGGCCCAGCCCGCTCAGCTCGGCCGACGTGCTCCTGGTCACCGGCGGCGGCAAGGGCATCACGGCCGAGTGCGCCCTGGCCCTGGGCCGGGACACCGGCGCCGGGGTGGGCCTGCTCGGCCGCTCGGACCCGGCGGCCGACCCGGAGCTGGCCGCGAACCTGGACCGGATGGCGGCCGCGGGCCTGAACTTCCGCTACGTCCAGGCCGACGTCACCTCGCCGGACGAGGTCAAGGCCGCGGTCAACCTGATCCGCGCGGAACTGGGCCCGGTCACCGCGGTCCTGCACGGCGCCGGGCGCAACGTCCCGCAGGCGCTGACCAACCTGGACGAGGCGACCTTCCGGCGCACCCTGGCCCCGAAGATCGCCGGGCTGGAGGCGGTCCTGGCCGCCGTCGACCCGGGCACGCTGCGCCTGCTGGTGACCTTCGCCAGCATCATCGGCCGGGCCGGGCTGCGCGGGGAGGCGGACTACGCCACCGCGAACGACTGGCTGACCGACCTGACCCGCCGGGTCCAGGAGGACTACCCGCTCTGCCGCTGCCTGGCCCTGGAGTGGTCGGTGTGGTCCGGCGCGGGCATGGGCGAACGGCTCGGCGTGCTCGAGTCCCTGATGCGCGAGGGGATCGACCCGATCGCCCCGGACGAGGGCGTGGCCCTGCTCGGGCGGCTGCTGGCCGACCCGGCCACCCCGGCCTCGGTGGTCGTGATGGGCCGGGCCGAGGGCCTGCCCACCATCGCGCTGGAAGAGCGGGAACTGCCGCTGCTGCGCTTCGTCGACCGGGTCCAGGTGCACTACCCCGGGGTCGAGCTGGTCGTGGACGCGGACCTGTCCGCCGACGGCGACCTGTACCTCGCCGACCACCTGCTCGACGGGGACCTGCTGTTCCCCGCGGTGTTCGGGATCGAGGCGATGTCGCAGGTCGCGACGGCGCTGACCGGCCGGACCGGCGCCCCGACGCTGAGCGGCCTGGAGTTCCTGCGGCCGATCGTGGTCCCGGTGGGCGGCCGGCGCACGATCCGGATCGCCACCCTGGCCCTGGCCGACGGCGTCGTCCAGGCGGTGATCCGCAGCGAGGACACCGGATTCCAGGCCGACCACTTCCGGGCCACCCTGCGCTTCCCGGCTTCGGGCGGCGCGGATATTCCGGACCCGGCGGCAGCCGCGGACCTCTTGCCGGTCCCGGCCGACACGCCCTGGCTCCCGGTCAGCGCGGCCGAGGACCTGTACGGGCCGGTCCTGTTTCAGGGCAGGCGGTTCCAGCGGCTGCTCGGCTACCGGCACCTGGCCGCGACCAGCTGCGTGGCCGAGATCTCGACCGCGTCGCCGGACCCCTGGTTCGCCGGGTTCATGCCCGCCGGTCTGGTCCTGGGCGACCCGGGCGCGCGGGACACGTTCATGCACGCGATCCAGTGCTGCGTGCCGGACGCGACCCTGCTGCCGGCCGGCGTCGGCGAACTGAGCCCGGCCGATCCCGCCGCCGTGCGGGCCGCCGGCCAGCTCACCCTGCACGCCACCGAGCGGCTGCACGACGGTGACACGTACGTGTACGACCTCGATGTCCGCGACCCGGCCGGCAACGTGGTCGAGTACTGGCGCGGGCTGCGGCTGCAGGCCGTGCGCAAGCAGGACGGCTCCGGCCCGTGGGTGCCGGCCCTGCTCGGCCCCTTCCTGGAGCGCCGCACCGAGGCGATGCTCTCGACCGGGCTGCGCGGCGTGGTCTGGCCGAGCGCGGAAGAGACGGCCGGCAACGGCCGGGCGATCCGGCGCCGGCAGACCTTGGCCGCGGTGACCTGGGCCCTCGGCCGGACCGCGACCGTACGGTACCGTCCGGACGGCAAGCCGGAGGTGGACGGCGCGGCCGGGCTTTCGGCCGCGCACGGCGCCGGGGTCACCTTCGTGGTGACCGGCGAGCGCCCGGCCACCTGCGACGTGCAGCTGGTGACCGAACGCACCGAGACCGCCTGGGCGGACCTGCTCGGCGCGGACGGCCTGGCCCTGGCCCGGCTGCTGGCCCGGGAGCGGTCCGAGGGCCTGTCCCTGGCCGCGACCCGGGTGTGGGGCGCGGTCGAGTGCCTGCGCAAGCACGGCCGGGCCCGGGTCGACCCGATCACCGCGGCCCCGCCGCGCCCGGACGTCTGGGTCCTGCTGCGCTCCGGCGCGGCCCGGATCGCGACCTTCCCGACGTTGCTGCGCGGGGTCGGCGAACCCGTGATGTTCACGATGATGACGGAAGGCGGCGAGTAGCCATGGAGCCGTACTACGAATACCGGCACATGGTCGGGTTCGAGGAGACGAACCTGGTCGGGAACGTGTACTACGTCAACTACCTGCGCTGGCAGGGCCGGTGCCGGGAGATGTTCCTGCTGGAGCACGCCCCGGACGTGCTGGCGGACATCCGCGACGACCTGAAGCTGTTCACCCTGAAGTGCGAGTGCGAGTTCTTCCAGGAGATCTCGGCCTTCGACGCGCTGTCGATCCGGATGCGCCTGGAGGACCTGACCCAGACCCAGATCGGCTTCGCGTTCGACTACGTGCGGCTGCGCGAGGGCGGCGAGGAGCTGATCGCGCGCGGCCGGCAGCGGATCGCGTGCATGCGCGGGCCCAACACCGACACCAGGCCGTCCCGGGTGCCCGAGACGCTGCGCAAGGCGTTGAGCCGGTACGCGGTCCCGGCGATCCAGGTCGCCGTCCCGGCCGTCGCCACGGTCACCACCACCACCATCACGACCACCACCGAGGCCGGGCCGCGCCAGCTGGTCCCGGCCACGGGCGAGGAGTAGCGCCGATGACCCACGTCGAAGGGCGGCCGGCCACCTTGCCCCGGCCGCCGGTCCGGCGGCTGCCGGACCTGGACCCGTCGCCCGACCGGGCCGAGCTGCGCTCGACCCTCGGCATGTTCGCCACCGGGATCACGGTGGTGACGGCCGGCGGCGCGGTCCCGTGCGGGATGACCGCGAACTCGTTCACCTCAGTCTCCCTGGACCCGCCGCTGGTCCTGGTGTGCGTGGTGCGCGAGGCGGCGATCCACGCGCAGATCCTGGCCGGGGAGGCGTTCGCCGTCTCGGTGCTCTCCGCCCCGCAGGAGCAGGTGGCCCGGTACTTCGCCGACCACCGCAGGCCGCGCGGCGAGCACGAGTTCGACCTGGTCGACGCCGCCCCCGGCCCGCACACCGGCGCCCCGATCCTGGCCGGCGCGCTGGCCTGGCTCGAGTGCCGGCTGGCGGCGGTGTACGACGGCGGCGACCACTCGATCTTCCTGGGCTCGGTGCAGGGGGTCGGGCGCGATCCGGGGCTGGACCCGCTGTTGTTCTTCGGCGGCGGTTTCCGGCAGGTCGAGCCGGCTCGCTAGCGCTGTGTCGCAGTTCTGATGTGGGTGTTCGCGAAAGTGCTCCTCTCCCTGGTCGGGTGGGGAGCACTTTCGCGATGCCGGTGTGGTTGCCGCTGTGGTTGTCGTTGCCCGTGCGGTGTCCGGCCGGCGTCTCACACGCCGCGGGCGCCGTCGAGAGTCTCGCGGATGATGTCCGCGTGGCCGGCGTGGCGCGCGGACCGTGTCGTTCTCGTCGACGGTGAAGCCCTCTTCCCGGTCCTGCGCCTCGGGCCACTCACCCGGGAAGACGCGGCCAGCGAGACCGGCCTGGAACCAGGTGCGCTCACATATGGCCAGGTGCTTGACCAGGCCCAGCAGCGTCAGCGAGCTCGCGGTCGGCGCCGTGCGGGCCGCCGCGTCGTCGACCCCGTCGATCTTCCGGAGCATCCCTCCCCGCTGGACGTCGAGATGGCTCTCCAGCGCCTCGCGTTCCGATCCGGGCCGGAAGAACGCCGGGGTGAAAGGGTATTCGATCTCTTCGCTCGCCATGTACAGATGCCAGGGCACCTTTGTGGCCAGGACAATCGTCCAAATCCTGGCCACACAGGTGCCCTGGTGCCGCGGCCGGCGTGCCCGCTCGATCATCGGCTACTGACTTACGCGGCTTCGACGACGAAGGGGTGGTCGGCGACCACGATGAGCCGCCCGCCGGTGCTCAGGACGCGGCGCAGGTCGGCCAACGGCAGCGGATCGCCTGAGGCAGGTCCGCGTCCGCGCCGAGCCGCTGCCGAGCCAGGTCGAGCATCTTCGCGCCGGGCTCGACGCCGGTCACGACGGCGCCGCGGTCGCGCAGCGCCTCGAACAGGGACCCGCGCCGCAGCCGACGTCCAGGACCCGACGCCCGGCCACGTCCCCGGCCACGTCCCCGGCCAGGTCCAGGACCGCGGGCCGGACGTAGCCGGGCCTGGGCGAGCCGGGCCGACACCGAAGAAGGCTCAGACCGCGTCAACCCGTCCGAGCCGATCGAGGGCGGCCAGGACGTCGGCGGGTTCGGCCCGCCTGGTGTAGTCGGCGTCGGCCAGGGACCAGGCGATGGTTCCGTCGGCGGCGATCACGTAGGCGGCCGGGATCGGCAGGGTGCGGGCGTGGCCGGCGTTGGTCCGGTCCAGGTCCAGGCCGATCCGCTGGTAGACCGCGGCGAG
Source organism: Actinocrinis sp. (assembly GCA_035943635.1). GTDB lineage: Bacteria > Actinomycetota > Actinomycetes > Streptomycetales > Catenulisporaceae > DASZBX01. The sequence goes on from DASZBX010000137.1 coordinate 75,036, forward strand.
TTCGTCGCCGATGTCGAAGGACAGGCCGTAGAGCTTCGCGGTCTCGCAGCCCGGGTCGGTCAGCAGGTCGAAGGTCAGCTGCTGCTTGTCGGCCAGGGCCGCGGAGTCGTCCGGGGTCTGCGGGGAGAGCGCGATCAGCCGGGCGCCGCGGGCGGTGATCTGGTCGTGGACCTGTTGCAGCGCGCGCAGGGCGAGGTTGCAGTACGGGCACCAGCCGCCGCGGTAGAACACCAGGACCACCGGTCCGGCGGCGAGCGCCTCGGCCAGGCGCACGCTCTGCCCGGCGGCGTCCGGCAGGTCGAACAGCGGGGCGCGGTCCCCGGCGGACACGGCGCGCTCGGCCTGGCCGGACTCGGTGAGGGCGAGCGTCGCGCGGGCCATCGTGTCGCGCACGTCGGCGGGCATCTGCAGCCGCCGGGCCTGGTAGAACGTCTGCAGTTCGGCGTTCAGGCTCATCGGCCCTGACCTTTCCCGGACGGGTCGGCATTATCATGGAACATGCGTTCCAAGATAATCGCCGCTCTTGGCGGGCGCAATACCATGGAGGGCACAGCCCGAGGAACGAGGTGGTGAGCATGCCGGACGTCAAGCACTTCGACCCGGACCTGACCCTCGAGCGCGCGCTGCGGCTGTTCTGGCGCCGGGGCGAGGCCGCGACCAACATCGGCGACATCGTCGAAGCCACCGGCGTGAACCGCTCCAGCCTCTACAACGCCTACGGCAGCAAGCGCGACCTGTACCGCGCCGCGCTGACCCGGTACCTGGAACGGCACTCCCAGCCCGCCTTCGACCGGCTCGCCGCCGACGGGCGCGGGCTGGCGGCCGTGGCGGACTTCTTCGACGAGCTCGTCCGGGCCCGGTGCGGCGGCGAGTACGCCCGGTGGGGCTGCCTGGTGACCAACGCGCACCTGGACCCGGCGCACGCCGAACCGGAGATCCAGGCCGTCCTGACCGCGCACCACCAGCGCCTGCGCGCCGCGCTGCGCAGCGCACTGACGGCCGCGGCGCGGGCCGGGCAACTGGCGCCCGGCCTGGATCTCGACGCCACCGCCGAGCAGCTCGCACTGGTGGCCTACGGCGTGAACATGCGCTCGCGCGGCGGCGCGCCCGAGGACGAACTGCGCCGGGGCGCCCGCGCCGCGCTCGCCGCGCTCGAACCCTGATCCACCCCGCCGATCGGCCGGAATCCCCGAACATTCCCCGGCCCGGACATGCTGTGCAACCCGGCTCAGGACACTAATATCGAACCAGAGCACTGGCTCTACCCACGATGAATCAGTGCCTTCATCGTCGATGACCGATCCCTGGACAGGACGGACCGGCCCGGTCCGGCTGCCCGGCCTCGGTCGCCCTGCCGCCCCACGCCCCGCGCCCGCTTGCCGCCGAGTCCGCGTCGTCCCCAGGGAGAACCCGTCATGATCCGTACTGCCGCACGCCCCCGAGTGCTGATCGTCGGGGCGGGCCTGGCGGGCACCGCCACCGCGATCCGGCTGCTGTGCTTCGCGCGCGAGCCGCTGGAGATCGTCCTGCTCGAACGCCGCGCCGACTACCGCTGCGCCGGGGTCGCCTACCACCGGGACGGCAACCCGTGGGACCACGTGTTCAACGTGCAGGCCGGCCGGATGTCGGCGTTCCGGGAGGACGTGCTCGACTTCGTCCGCTGGGCGAACCACGAGGCCGACCGCGCCGGCTGGCCGGCCCCCTGGGACACGTTCGAGTTCGCCGAACAGGGCCCGGCGCCCCGCCGGATCTTCCAGGACTACCTGACCACCCGGCTGGCCGAGGCCCGGCGTGAGGCCGGCCCCGGGGTGGTCCTGGTCGACGTGGACGGCGAGGCGCTCGACCTGGAGATCCGCCCCACCGGAGTGCAGGTCACGATCCGCCGGCCCGGCGCGACCGAGCCCGCCACGACCGAGCCCGCCATGACCGAGCCCGCCGCGACCGAGTCCCTGTCCGCCGACCACGTCATCCTGGCCACCGGCCTGGAGCTGCGCGAGCCGCCGTTCGCCGCCGAGGTGGCCGGGCACCCGGCGTTCATCCGCAACCCGTACTCCGCGGCCGCGATCCGGACCCTGGCCTCGCTGCGGCCGGACGCGACGGTCGCGATCGTCGGCTCGGTGCTCAGCGCCTACGACTCGGCCGCGCTGCTGCTGCGCCAGGGCCACACCGGGCCGATCCACCTGATCTCGCGGTCCGGCACGCTCTTCCGGACCTACCCCGAGGACCACGAACACGGCGTGGTGCAGCTGCCCTGCCCGAAGTCGCTGCTGGAGCCGTACCGCGACCGGACCGAGTTCCTCGCCCGGGTCCGGGCCGAATGGGAGCAGGCGTGTGCGACGGTCGTCCGGGAGCACCCCGAGATCGGCCCGGCGGTGCTCTCCGAGCGGGTGACCAAGGCGTGGGAACCGTACCTTCCCCAGGCCCTGGAACAGATCCCGTCCGCGGACCTGCGCGGCCTGCTGGACGAGTTCAGCACCGCAGTGTCCGTACTCCGGGTCTGCGCGGTGGACTACACGATGTCAGTCATCGAACGCGCGATGCACCCGGACGGCGACTCGGCGACGGGCTCGGTGCGGCTGCTGGTCGGCCGGGTGGAGAAGATCACGCCCACCGGCTCCGGCCGCCTGGTCGTCTCGATCGCCGCCCCGGCCGCGGCGTCGGCCGGCCCGCAGGTCGTGGAGGCCGACCTGGTCGTGTCCAACTTCGCCCGGGAGCCCGACTACGGCCGGGTCGCCCAGCCGCTCTGGCGCAACCTGCTCCGCCGCGGATACGCCGTGCCGCACGGGCGCACCGGGCGCGGCGTCGAAGTCGACGACCAGGGCCGCCTGCTCGGTCCGGACGGCCGACCGTCCGGGCCGGTCTGCGCGGTCGGCGTGCTGCGGGAGGGCGACGAGATCGTGCGCAACGGCCGGACCGGCGCGTTCGCGTTCAATCTGGCCACGATCAAGAACCAGTCCATCACGGTCGCCGCGCACGTGGTCGAGCACCTGGAACTGGGTGAGGACGGCGGCGGCGTTTCCGCGCACCTGACCGGATATCCCGGCTTTGTCAGCACTCTGGAACAAGCGGCCGGGGACGGATTCGAGCACGTTGTCATTATGGAGGTGCGGAGACTGGCCGCACGGATCCGGACCCAGCGCGAACTGCTCGACTCCCGGGTGGACGCGCAGATCCGTTCCGTGGCCGCTCTGCGCACCCTCCCGATAGACACATCCCAGCGTGACCGCCTGATCCGGGCGGTCGTCAGCCGGGCCGCGGTCGGACGTCTCACCGACGTGTCGGTGACCCCGCGGCAGCTGCGCCGACAGCTGGGACTGGCGAACACTGACGACCCGGAGGGTTAGTTGAGCGGGCGACGCATTCAGGGCTTCCTCTTGACCGGCGGCGGCAACGACGTGCTGCGAGGAGTCTGTAACCGCACCACGAGTGCGCTCGAAGGATCCATACTCATCACCCCTTCGCTCGAAGCGGGTCTCTACGAAGCCATCGTGGCCGCGCGCGCGGTCGTGTGCAGCGCGGGCGGCCGGACCGGCCACATGCAGTCGCTGTGCCGGGGCCGGGGGATACCCGTGCTCCGGGTCGACCCGGCCGACCTCGCGGACCTGGCCGGCGAAGTGACGCTGCACCTGGAGAGCGAGTCGATCGTGATCGGGTCCGGCCCGGCCGCCGGGCCGGGCGGCCCGGCGGCCGCGGCCCCCGCGCTGGACGACCTCGGCTCGGCCTGCGCGGTCATCGCGGACCTGCAGGACATCGCCACGATCAACGCGTGCGGGCCGAACGCCAAGCGGGTCGAGTCCTTCTTCATCCGGGAGGAGTTCCTCTGTCTGGCCGCGGGCCTGCGCCCGCTGGACGCCCTGGCCGGCGGCCCGGCCGAGATCGCGGCCTACGGCCGGGCGGTCGCGGACCGGCTGTGCACCTTCGTCCGGGCCCTGCTGCCCGACCAGCGGATCGTGCTGCGGCTGCTGGACCTGCGCTCGGACCACGCGGCCGGGGTGACCGAACTGGCCGAGGTCACGGCCGAGCCGAACCCCGAGATGGGTCTGCACGGCGCCCGCTGGCTGCTGGGGTCCGGCGCCTACCGCGAGGCGCTGCACGCCGTGCTCGGGACGCTGCGCACCCGGCTCGGCGGCGAGGCGGACCGGGTGCACCTGTCGATCCCGTTCCTCAACGACGCCGGGGAGTTCGCCCGGCTCAAAGAGCACCTCCGGGTGCCGCCCGGGGTGCCGGTGGCCGCGTTCATCGAGACGCCCGCGGCGGTGCACGCCACCGAGGCGATCTGCGCGGCCGGCGCCAGCGAGCTGTTCGTCGGCACGAAGGACCTGGTGCAGTTCTATCTCGCCGCCGACCGCAACAACCACCTGGTGGCCGACAGCTACGAGACCCGGCACCCGGCCGTGATGGACGGCGTGGGCCGGGTGGTGAAGGCCGCTAGCGTCGCCGGGACCCCGGTGCGCGTGTTCGCCCTGCGCACCGACCTGGCCCACTACCTGGACTGCATACCGACCCCCGACGGGTACATGATGTGCACCGCCGAGCTCCAACAGCTGCTGCTTGAGTCCTGAGTCTTACTCGCCGGACGGGGCGGAGCGCGGCTGACTCAGGTCGACCGCCTTCCGCCCTCGCGGCTCACGGCTGGCCATGGTCATGATCGCGAGCACCAGAGCTGCCACGTCTTCCACCATTCCGATGGCGGAGAGCACCAGACCGACCTGCGAGGACAGGTTCAGAGCAGTGCCTGGAACGGCGGTGATCATGGCGGCTGCCAAGCAGAGGAACGTCGCCGACTGCAGCTTGTAGTAGCGCTGCTGCAGATCTCCGCGCCGGGCACGCATCACGACGTTCCCCACCAGCAGAAGAGCGACCACGACAAGCAAGGCGGTGGCGATCCAGTCCAGCGGCAGCGTCGACATACTCAGCATTCTCCGGTACTGCTTCTGCGCTGGCAACAGCGAATTCCTCAGTCGGCCGCGGTACCCGCTCCCGGCTACTTGGCGAGCCCGGACAACAGGTTGATGGTCGACGCGATGACCACCGCGCCCAGCGGATACGACAGCAACGCCTGACGCAGCGCCGTGCGGCGGATCTGCTTGGTCTTGATGTTGGTGTCGGACACCTGGAAGGTCATGCCGATGGTGAAGGCGAGGTAGGCGAAGTCGGTGTACTGCGGATCGTCGTCCTCGTTGAAATCGATCCCGCCGACCGCGCCGGCGGAGTAGTACAGGCGCGCGTATTTCAAGGTGAACACGGTGTGCACGAGCGTCCAGGAGACGAACACCGAGAACACGGCGAGCCCGGCGAGCAGGTACTGCACCGTCCCCTGGACGTGGCCCGCGCCGAACACGACGACCCCGACCCCGGCCAGGCTGGCGACGGCCGCAGCCAGCAGTACCAGGTCGGCCTGGGTGCGGCCGGGATCCTGGCTCTTGGCGTGGCGCGCGGTGGTCTTGGCGTCCAGCGGCCAGACCGCGACCCAGATCCACACGCAGTACACCAGGGCCATGGCGTCCCAGCCGATCAGCGCCGCGACCCGGTCCGCGCCGAGCACCGCGCCCACCACCCCGGCGACCAGGCCCGCGCCGATCGAGACGAGCAGCTGGCGGCGGGCCGGGGCGGTCGGCTGGCGGGTGGCGCGCGGGTTCGGCGATGTCAAGGTCATGGCTCAAGACTGCCAGAACCGGCGCCGCCGCCCGGTCCGGCGCGGCTGCGTCCCGGGAAGGCCGGGGATGTCGTCGCCGGACGGGATGAGCGGAGTCAGGGCCTCCTGGGAGTCGCGCCCGACGATCAGGACCAGCGTGCTGCGGGCCTCCAGGCGCACGGTCCCGTCCGCGGCCAGCTCGCTGCCGTCGTTGTTGACCTGCGCGGTGTCCACGGCCACGTGCCACTTCAAGGCGTACCCGGTGCCCGGCAGCTGGAAGTCGACCGGTTCGTGGTGGCCGTTGAGCAGGATCAGGAAGGAGTCGTCCACCACCCGCTCGCCGTTCTGGTCCGGTTCGGAGATGGCCTGGCCGTTGAGGTAGACCCCGATCGCGCGGGCCTCGTGCCAGGCCCAGTCGTCGTCCTGCATCCGGTTGCCGTCCGGCAGCAGCCAGGCCAGGTCGCCCAGGCCGCCGTCCGGCGCGTCGCCGTGGAAGAAGCGGCGCCGGCGCAGCACCGGGTGCTCTCGCCGCAGGTGCACCAGCCGCCGGGTGAAGTCCAGCAGGTCCTGCCGGGGCTGGTCCAGGTGCCAGTCGATCCAGGCCAGCTCGTTGTCCTGGCAGTACACGTTGTTGTTGCCCTGCTGGGTGCGGCCGAGTTCGTCGCCGTGCGCGATCATCGGCACGCCCTGGGAGATCAGCAGCGTGGTCAGCAGGTTGCGCTGCTGGCGGCCGCGCAGTTCCAGCACGGCCGGGTCGTCCGTCTCGCCCTCGACGCCGCAGTTCCAGGAGCTGTTGTCGTTGGCGCCGTCGTTGCCGTTCTCGCCGTTGGCGTCGTTGTGCTTGTCGTTGTAGGACACCAGGTCGCGCAGGGTGAAGCCGTCGTGCGCGGTGATGAAGTTGATGCTGGCCAGCGGCCGGCGCCGGTCGCTCTGGTAGAGGTCGGCCGAGCCGGTGAGCCGGGAGGCGAACTCGGGCAGGGTCGCGTCCGCGCCGCGCCAGAAGTCGCGCACGGTGTCGCGGTAGCGCCCGTTCCACTCGGTCCACAAAGGCGGGAAGTTGCCCACGTGGTAGCCGCCGTCGCCGATGTCCCAGGGCTCTGCTATCAACTTGACCTGGGAGACGACCGGGTCCTGCTGGACCAGGTCGAAGAAGGCCGACAGCTTGTCGACCTCGTGGAACTGGCGGGCCAGGGTGGCGGCGAGGTCGAAACGGAAGCCGTCGACGTGCATGTCCAGGACCCAGTAGCGCAGCGAGTCCATGATCAGTTGCAGGACGTGCGGGTGGCGCATCAGCAGGCTGTTGCCGGTGCCGGTGGTGTCGTAGTAGTGCGCTGCGTCGCCGTCGACGAGCCGGTAGTAGGAGGCGTTGTCGATGCCCTTGAACGAGAGCGTCGGGCCGAGTTCGTTGCCCTCGGCGGTGTGGTTGTAGACGACGTCGAGTATCACCTCGATGCCCGCGGCGTGCAGGTTCTTGACCATCTGCTTGAACTCGGTGACCTGCTGCCCGCGGGAACCGGAGGAGCTGTAGGCGTTGTGCGGGGCGAAGAAGCCGATCGTGTTGTAGCCCCAGTAGTTCGTCAGGCCGTGTTCGACCAGGTGCGGGTCCTGGATGAACTGGTGCACGGGCATCAGTTCGATCGCGGTCACCCCGAGCCAGACCAGGTACTCCACGATCGCCGGGTGCCCGATCGCGGCGTAGGTGCCGCGGATCTCCTCGGGCACGGCCGGATGGGTCTGCGTCAGGCCTTTGACATGAGCTTCGTAGATGACCGTGTGGTGGTAGGCCAGGTCCGGGGCCTTGTCCTCGCCCCAGTCGAAGGCGATGTCGGTGACCACCGAGAGCATGGTATGCCCGAGGCTGTCGTCGTCGTTGAACTGCTCGGGGTCCTCGAAGCGGTAGGAGAACAGCGACTGGTCGCCGTCGATCTGGCCGTCGATGGCCTTGGCGTACGGGTCGAGCAGCAGCTTGGCCGGATTGCAGCGCTGGCCCTGGTCGGGCTGGTACGGGCCGTGCACCCGGAACCCGTAGCGCTGACCCGGGCCGACGCCGGGCAGGTAGCCGTGCCAGACGAACCCGTCGACTTCGGTCAGCGGGTGGCACACCTGGGTTCCGTCGTCGGCGATCAGCGCCAGCTCGACTTTCTCCGCCACTTCGGAGAAGAGGGAGAAGTTGGTGCCGGAGCCGTCGTACGTGGCCCCCAACGGATAAGAACGTCCCGGCTTCATTGTCATGGCCGCGACCATAGCGCAGTGACCCGACGTGATGGTGCACACGGGCACCGGTCTGGGGCGCGCTTACCTCAGGAACGGGCGATCATGCGCGCGATATTCGGACCGTCCGGCGTAAGGTGTGGTGCGCCGGGACGCGAATCCGGTTTCAAACCGGGTTCGCGGGTTAGCCGTGACGCGGAGCGGAACCGGGCGCCCGCGCCCGATGACACCGCGCTCAACGGTGTGACACGAGACGGTGGTGGCGTGAACGACGAACAGGCAGGACCCTCGCGGATCGCGGGCACAATCGGCGGGGCGGCGCAACGCGCGTCGAAGCTGATCCGCACGGCCCGGGCCGCCCGAACTGCATACACGGACCGATCTGGTCCAGCGGGGCGCCCCGCTGGAGGGCCGTACCAGGTGCGAGGCCTGCGCGCGGGGACGGACGCACGTCTGGACCCAGGTCCGGGCTCCGGATCGGGCTCGGCCAGAAACCAGCCCGCCGACGGCGGGCTCGCCGGGCAGACCCGCCCGGTCCGGGTCAACGGCGTCTCCGCCGGCCGGATGGCGCCGCAGCGGATCCGGATCGCCGGGGGCAGCCGGCCGCGCTCGGCCGCGGAGCCGGCCGCCTCACGCAGCGCGCCGACCCGCGCCCGCGGGCCGGTGCAGGTGGCGGTCGTACCGCCGGTGCCCAGCCCGCTGGCCGTGTCCGCGGCCTACGCGTGGCGGCTGCTGATCGTCGGGGTCGGGGTCTACGTCATCTTCGAGCTGCTGCTGCGGTTCGAGCTGGTGTTCATCGCGGTGTTCCTGGCCCTGGTGTTCAGCTCCCTGCTGCGGCCGTTCGTCTCGCTGCTGGCCCGGTTCATGCCGCGCCCGCTGGCGGTGCTGATCACCCTGCTGAGCACCCTGGCCGCGCTGGTCGCCCTGTTCTGGGGCATCGTGATGACGGTCACGGACGACTCCACCGCGCTGACCGCGGACTTCCGCGGCGGCCTGGCCCGGATCGAGACCTGGCTGGAGGGCGCGCCGTTCCGGGTCAAGCCGTCCAACCTGACCGGGCTGCAGCAGAAGCTGACCTCGTTCATCGCGACCCACCAGGCGACCCTGATCAACCAGGTGGTCAACGAGGCCAGCACGGTCGCGGAGATCTTCACCGTGCTGGCGCTGGCGGTGTTCTGCTCGATCTTCTTCATGAACTCCGGCGACCGGATGTGGCACTGGTTCGAGGAGCAGCTGCCGCAGAACGCCCAGCCGGTCTGGAACCGGTGCGGCCGGGCCGCCTGGCACACCTTCGCCGGATACGCCCGCGGCACGATAATCATCGCGGGCACCAACGCGATCCTGGTCGGGATCTCCTTGTACGTCCTGGGCGTCCCGCTCGCGCTGCCACTGACCGTGCTGGAGTTCTTCCTCAGCTTCATCCCGCTGGCCGGGTCGCCGATCGCGATGGCGGTGGCGACCGTGGTCGCGCTGGCCGGGCGCGGGCCCACGGCCGCGATCACCGTGCTGATCCTGATCGTGGTGATCGGCCAGATCGAGGGGCACGTGCTCCAGCCGCTGGTGATGGGCTGGTCGGTGCGGCTGCATCCGGTGGCGGTGGCGTTGTCGGTCATCTCCGGCGGGATCGTGGCCGGGTTCCTGGGCGCGGTGGTCGCGGTGCCGCTGGTGTCGATCGTCTGGGCCGTGACGCAGGAGATCCGCCGGCCGCCGGAGTCGCTGGAACCCAACGAGACCCTGGAGGACGCCGAGGAGACACCCTTGGCGATCGAGTGAGGCAATGTCCGGCGCGCCGCGGATAATCAGTGGCGAACGTGACACCCAGACTGCGGCTGAGGAGCCTGAACCATGCGCTTCGCCTTCAAGACGGCACAACAACACACCACGTGGGCCGACCTGCTCGCGGTGTGGAAGGAGGCCGACGGCATCGACCTGTTCGAGTCCGGCTGGAATTTCGACCACTTCTACCCGATCGTCGGGGACACCACCGGCCCCTGCCTGGACGGCTGGTCGACGTTGGCCGCCCTGGCCCAGGCGACCCGGCGGCTGCGGCTGGGCACCCTGGTCACCGGCGTCCACTACCGCCACCCGGCGGTGCTGGCCAACATGGTCGCCACCATCGACGTGATCTCCGGCGGCCGGCTGGAGCTGGGCATCGGCGCGGGCTGGAACGAGCAGGAGTCCGGCGCCTACGGGATCGAGCTGGGCACCCCGCGCGAGCGCAGCAACCGGTTCGAGGAGGCCTGCCAGGTGCTGATCAGCCTGCTCTCCCAGGAGACCACCGACTTCGACGGTACGTACTACCAACTGGCCGGCGCGCGCAACGAGCCCAAGGGACCGCAGCGCCCGCACCCGCCGATCTGCATCGGCGGCAGCGGCGAGAAGCGCACCCTGCGCACGACCGCCCGCTACGCCCAGCACTGGAACTTCGTCGGCGGCTCGCCGCAGGACTTCGCCCAGAAGCGGGACGTGCTGCACGAGCACTGCGCCGCGATCGGCCGCGACCCGAAGGAGATCACCCTGTCCAGCCACGTGCGGCTGCAGCCCGACGGCGGCCCGCAGCAGGTGGCCGAGGACGTGGCCGCGCTGGCCGAGGTGGGCCTGGACCTCGCGATCGTCTACCTGCCGCCGCCGCACACCCCGGCGATCCTGGCCCCGCTGGCCGAGGCGCTGGCACCGCTGGCCTGAGTTCGAGGGCCGGAGTTCTGCCACGGCTGCGGACGGCCGCCGTCTGTTCGTGGACGGCGGCCGTCCGCAGCGTTGTTTCGGCCGCGGCGGGGTCAGAACCCCTTGAAGACCTGCCGCAGCTCGGGAACGACCTCGTGCCCGGGCAGCCCGGCCGAGGTGTGCTCCGGGTCCAGCCGCCCGTAGACCAGCCGGATCAGCTCCTCGGCGGGCAGGACCAGCTGGGCCGGCGCGGTGTCGGCGGCGCTGTCGTGGGTCAGCGCGACCTCGGGCCCGGTGGTCAGGGTGAACCGGCGGACCGGGTCGACGGTCTCGATCGCGAGGGTCCGGGCCTGCTCGGCGGCCTGTCCGGCGTGCGCGACGGTGCCCGGCAGGATGTCGATCAGCAGCTCGACCGCGTCCGGGGAGACGGTCGCGGCCAGGTCCAGGGCCACCGCGATGTCCCAGGTGTGCAGCGCGTGCTCGCCCAGGCGCATGCCCAGGAACCCGGTCAGGTCCAGCTGCCGGCCGAAGAAGTTCACCGAGAAGTCGGCCCGCTCGGCCTGCGACAGCTTCTCGATCCGGGAGACGAACTCCTCGTTCACCCGCACGCTCTCGGTCACCTGGAGCAGGGCCGGCCGGTTGTCCCAGACGTCCCAGATCGGCCGGAACTTCTCCCCGCCCGGTGCCTCGCCGCCGGTCAGCCCGGCCTCCAGGATCAGCGTGAAGATCTCCGCCTGGCTGCCCAGATGCGAGGCGACCTGGGCGACCGACCAGTCGTCGGCGTAGGACGGGTGCTGCACCTGCTCGTCGTCCAGCGGCAGCACGAGGGCGGTGAACCGGTCGTGCGAACTGCGGACCGCCGCAATCCAGTCGGCGAGGTCGGCCATGGGAAGACTCCGATCGGTCAGGGGCTCGACGGAGCCGGAGCCCGGATCCGCGCCGGCGCAGAAGATCGCCGGCCCGAGCATCGTACTGAACATCGACCCGGTGACGCGGGAGCCGGTGCTCGCGGCGTGCGCTCCGGCACTCGGATCGGGGGAAGTGCTGCGATGACCATGGGAGTGCGTCTGGTCTCTGGCACAATGAGGTTAGTCGGTGCGGAGACCGTGAGGGGTTGTAGGTGTCGGAGCTGATTCGTGGGCCACGGAATTCTCACCTCCTGAAGTCGACGATCGGCTTGGCGGAGTACCTGCGGGACCTGGTGCGCAGTGCGCGCAGTCCGGTGCGGGACATCAGCAAGCTGACGGACATCGTCTGGCTCGGCGACGTGGTCGACCACGCGCCGGTGGCCTCCGGGCGCGATGACGCCGACGAGTTCACCGGTGTTCTCGCCCTGCACTACGTGTCGCAGGAACCGGCTCCCCGGGCGCCGGGAGGGCTGCGCGACCGGCTCGACCCGGCGCAGGTCAACGATCCGTCCGGGCGCGAGCCGCACCTGCGTCCGGCCGCGGGGGAGCGCGGATCGCCGGCGCGGGAGACTCAGGACGCGTTCGAGGCGTGGATATCCGAGTGGCGGGCCTGGGCGGAACGTCGGCGGGACGTCGCGCCGGTGCAGGAGTTGCACGAGCGGCTGACCCGGTTCGCCCGCACGATGGCCGAGCAGGACGACGCGTTCGAAGTGGTGCTCGCGATCGGCCTGGTCACCTGGAAGACGGCCGACGGCAAGGAGATCTTCCGGCACCTGGTCACCCGCAGCGCGCGGATCACGGTCGACAAGGCGGCCAGGATCATCGTCGCCCTGGACCCGGATTCGGCGCTGCGGCTGGAGGATCGCGAATTCCTCTCCGAAGAGGAGGAGTATCGCCATGATCGAGTTTCCGGTGTGCACGACCGGATCGCCGAAAGCCCGCAGCACCCGCTCGCGCCCGCAGTCGCCGGGCTGATCGAGGAATGGGCGGACCTGGCCCTGGACTTCCCGGTCCGGTACAGCGCCGAATGGCAGGTGCCGCAGGAGGATGCCGATTCGGCTGTCGAGGCCGGGAAAGCCAGCAGCAGCAAGGGCAGCAGCAGCACCGGCGCCGCGGACAACGAGCCCACGGCCTGCGTCGTGACCCTGGCCCCGGCGATCATCCTGCGCCCGCGCAACACGAACGCCGTCGCAGACGTCTACGACCGCATCATCGCCGACCTCAACCGTCCCGAGGCCCGCGTCCCGCTCGGCCTGGCCCAGCTCGTCGCGCCGCTGGAAGCGCACGAACGGGCCGGCTGGAACCGCAGCCCGCGCCGATGGCCGCTCGCCGAACTGCGCGACGACCCGCTGTTCCCGCTCCCGACGAACGCCGAACAACGCGCGGTGCTCGACCGCTTGGGCCCGAACACCGCCGTCGTGGTCCAGGGCCCGCCGGGCACCGGCAAGACGCACACGATCGCGAACCTGACCGCGGCGCTCGTCGCCCAGGGCCAGCGGGTCCTGGTCACCAGCCAGAAGGACCAGGCCCTGAGCGTGCTGCGCGACCTGATCCCGGCGCCCGTGCGCGACATGTGTGTGCTGCTGGCCACCGGCGACCGGACCATCGGCCCGAGCGCGCTCGAACGCACCCTGACCGCCCTGTCCGAACGCGCCGCCACGATGGACGCCGATCGCCTGGACGAGCAGACCCACGACCTGCGCCGCCGCTACCACGCCCTGCTGCGCCGCCGCGACCAGCTCCAGGAGGAGATCCGAGTCCTGCGAGTGGTCGAGGCCACCGTGCACCGGCCCGCCCCCGGATACCAGGGCACGCTGGTCGAGCTGGACCGCGCGGTCGCCCGGAACCGGGCCCGGCACGGCTGGATGCCGCAGCCGCCCGCGGGCTGCCCGGGCGAACTGCCGCTCGGCGCCGGGCAGTTCGGGCAGCTGCGCGACCTGCTGCGGACCGTCGAGCTGGACCAGTACGGGCGGCGTGACCAGTGGTTCCCCGACCCGCAGGCCGTGCTCGCGCCCGAGGTGTTCGCCCGTCTGCTCTCGCGGATCGACGCCCGCGCGGGCGCGTCCGGGCCGCTGAGCCCGGCCGGCGAGCGGATCGCCCGGCTGAGCGTGCCGAGCCTGACCAAGATCCAGCGGCTGGTCGCCGGCGCGGACACCTGCCTGAACCAGATCGGCCTGGACCCGCGGGCCCGGCGCCGCCCGGCCGGGGACTGGCGGCCCAAGGCGATCTCCGACACGCTGGCCGGGCGCAACACCCGGATCTGGCAGCGGCTGGCCGACACCCTGGCGACGGTCGAACACTCCCTGGCCGCGGTGGACTACCTCGGCTCGGTCACCCTGCCGTCGAACCTCTCGGCCGAGGAGCTGGCCGAGTTCCTCGGCGCGGCCCGGGACTGGCGCGCGCACCTGCGCGACGGCGGCCGGCCGCGCACCTGGTTCCCGGCCGGAGCCCAGTCGCGGGTCCGGCCGCTGCTGGCCCGGTGCTCCGTGGAGGGCGTCACCCCGGACCCCACCTCCGAGACCCACCTGTCGACGATCGTGAGCATGCTGGAGATCACCACGACGGCGAACGAGATCGACGCGCTCTGGCGCAGCGCGGAGGTCCCGGCCGTCAGCGGCGACCTGACCTACCGGCTGGAGCGGTACGCCGAGCGGGCCCGCGGACTGGCCCAGGTCAGCCGGTTCGCGGCCGTGCTCGAACAGCTCGAGCGCGAGCTGCTCGGCCACGAGGTGCGCGTCCACCTGAACAGCATGGACAGCTGGGACGCGTTCACCGCCGCGATCAGCACGGCGCGTGAGCGGATCCACCTGGAAGCCGACGTCCGGGCCCGCGACGCCCTGGCCGCCGCCCTCACCGCGCCCCAGGGCAGCGCGCCCGCGCCCGAGGCCGAAGCGCTGCACGCGGCCGTGCACGCCCGCAACCCGGCGGCCTACTCCGCCGCGTATCAGGACTACGCCACAGCCGCGCGCGAGTACGAGGACGTCGTCCAGATGAGCGCGCTCGGCCACGAACTGCACGCCGTGCACCGGGCCCTGGCCCGATCGCTCGCCGACGACCCGCACAACCAGCGCTGGGACGACCTGTCCGGTGTCGCCCGGGCGTGGGCGTGGGCCGTGGCGGCCCGGTACGCCGACGCGGTCCGGGCCGGCGGCCGGGAGCACGAACTCGACGACGAACTCGGCGTGCTGGAGACGCGGCTGCTGGCGACCACCGGCGAACTGGCCGGCGCGGAGGGCTGGCGCCGGTGCCTGGGCCGGCTGGACCGGCGCCAGCGCCAGGCGCTGGCCCAGCTGCGCAGCCACCTGACCGCGGTCGGCACCGGCGACGGACGCTACGCCGCCCGGGCCCGGGCCGCCGCCCGCGACGCGATGACGGTCGCCCGCGGCGCCGTGCCGGTCTGGATCATGCCGCTCTACCAGGTCGTGGACACGCTCCCGGCCGAACCGGACAGCTTCGACGTGGTCATCGTGGACGAGGCCAGCCAGGTCGGCCTGGACGGACTGTTCCTGCTCTGGCTCGCCCCGCGGGTGATCGTGGTCGGCGACGACAAGCAGTGCGTGCCGAGTTTCGGCGGGGGCGAACACCAGCGGTTCTACGACCACCTGGACGAGTACCTGGCCGAGATCGCGCGCAGCGACCGGGACATGTTCAAGCCCGGGATGAACCTCTACGAACTGCTTTCGGCCCGCTTCCCGGACACCGTGCGGCTGACCGAGCACTTCCGCAGCATGCCGGAGATCATCGGCTGGTCCTCCCGGCAGTTCTACCGCGAGACGCTCACCCCGCTGCGCCAGTTCGGCGCCGACCGGCTCGACCCCTTGCGGGTCGAGTACGTGGACGGCGCCTACCAGGAGGGCCGCGAGGAACGGATCCGCAATCCGGTCGAGGCCAAGCAGATCGTGGCCAAGGTCGTCGAGCTGCTGCGGGACCCGCGCTACGACCGGCGCAGCTTCGGGATCATCACCTTGCAGGGTACGGCGCAGGCCCAGCTGATCGAGCAGCTGATCGCGCAGAGCGTCGACGCCCCGACCCGGCTCAAGCACCGGATCCGGGTCGGCCGACCGGCCGACTTCCAGGGCGACGAGCGCGACGTCATCCTGCTCTCCATGGTCGCGGTCACCCCGGCGAAGATGCTGCGCAGCCTGAACGACCAGCGACGGTTCAACGTCGCGGCCACCCGCGCGCGCGACCAGATGTGGCTGTTCAGCTCGGTCCGGCCGGACCGGCTCAAGAGCGACGACCTGCGGTTCTCGCTGCTGACCTATATGAGCACGCCGCCGCCCGCGACCGTCCGGATGATGGTCCCGGACCTGGCCGAGGTCACCGGCGAACGCGAACACCCCGCGTTCGACTCGCTGTTCGAGCAGCGCGTGTTCCGGCGTATCCGCGAACGCGGATACGTGGTCGCGCCGCAGATATCGGTCGGCGCGAAACGTATCGACCTCGTGGTGTACGGCGAGACGACGCAGCTGGCGGTCGAGTGCGACGGCGACTCCTGGCACGACTCGGTCGAGCAGCAATGCCAGGACATCCACCGCGAACGCGAGCTGATCCGGGCCGGCTGGAAGTTCTGGCGGATCCGGGAGAGCGCTTTCGTGCGCGATCCCGAAGAGGCGCTCAGTTCCCTGTGGACCACGCTCGCGGCCCGCGGCATCACCCCGGGCGCCCAGCCGCCGCACGCGCCGGTGCCGGCGCTGCTGCCGGACGTCCCGGCCGAGTCGTGGCAGCCGATCGACCTGCCCGCCGAGGACGATCCCGACCGGAATCCGGTGCAGGTGACGGTCAACTCGGTCGGGCCGTAGAGGTTGTCCACGGTCGACCCGGGCGCGGCGGCCTGCCACGCGGCCGCCTGCTGGAGCGTCAGCGGCTCGCCCGCGAACACGCTGCGGCGCAGCCGGGCGGCGAGGAACTCTTCGCTGTGGCCGGCGAGGACGGCCAGGTATGGGGAGTCGAGGACGCCGAAGTGGTCGGTGTCGACCGTGCGGACGGTCAGGTCGTCGACGAGCGGGCGCCAGCCCTCGGCCTGGCCGGGGGCGTCGCCGCCGGTACAGGGCACGACCAGCACGCGCCCCGGGTAGTGCCCGGACGGCCGGCGGTGGGCAATGACCAGAACCCTGCGACTTATGCGCAATGCATCTGAATTGTGATACCAATTACATCAGTTCTCTGTTTGCCCCGGAAATTATCGTGTAGGGCGGGGCCTGATCCGGGAGGTCAGGGTGGATATGAGGGTCAACGAACCCTGTCATGATCGACCGGAACTCGGATTTCCACCCGGTTGAAGCCGGCGCAACGGGTATGAAGGACGGGCCCCGGCCGGGCGCCGCGCCTACCGGCCCGGAAGCTGCGCCGGCCGACCGGGCGCCGCCGACCGGATCGCGCGACATGCGCACAAGCCCGATCTTCCCCGGACTTCGCCCAGATCAGCAGGACACTGGATTGCCGGACCGGGACGGACGTCCGGCCTGGAGCGTTGCGCCCACCGAACCCCAGCCGACCGCACGCCGCGCCACAACGGAGGAGCTGTGACCGACCAGGTCCGGAGAGACGCTGCATCAGCCGTGGCCGATCAGTCCACGGACTCGGACCCGCCACCCCGCGAGGACGCCGCGCCGACCCGCGGCCCGGCTCCCGGCCGGACTCCCGCGCCTCCCCGCACACCTTTCCGGCCGGGTGCACCCGTCGCGCCCGACCCGTCTGCGGCAACTCCCGCGCCGCCCGAGGCTCCGGCCCGGGCCCGCGGCCGCTCGCTGGCGGTCTACCTCTCCTCGGCCACCCTGGTCCGCTCGGCCAACGGCGGCGCGGCGGTGGCCCTGGTCTCGCTCACCCTGGGCACCACCCACCGCGGCGCCGCGCTCGGCGGGATCCTGGCCGCCCTGCTGACCGCGCCCAACGTGGCCGGCCCGTGGATGGCGCGCTGGCTGGAGAGCGTGCGCGACCCGCGCCGACTGCTGTCCTGCGGGTTCGTGGTCTACGGGCTGGCCCTGTCCGGCGGCGCGCTGCTGCTCGGCCGGGCACCGATCGGGGTGGTCGCGGTCCTGGTCACCTTCGGCGGGCTGTGCGATCCGCTGATGACCGGCGGCCTGAGCAGCCGGCTGGCCCTGATCGTGGGCGGGGACCAGCGCGCCCAGCGCCGGGCCGAGGGCTGGGACTCGGCCACCTACGGCGTCAGCACGATCATCGGCCCGGCCGTGGTGGCCGCCCTGGCCGCGGTCACCGGGCCGCTGGCGGCCGTGCTCACCCTCGGCGCCGCCGCGGTGCTGGCCGGGCTGCTGCTCCTGCTGCTGCCGGCCGACCAGGCGGTGTCCGCGGCGGGCGGGGCGTCGATGGCGGTGCGCGACACGGTCAAAGTGGTGCTCGGCGTCGGCCCGCTGCGCCGGATCACCACCGCCACGATGATCACCTCGCTCGGCACCGGCGGCATCATGGTGGTCGCCGTGGTCTTCGGCCGCCAGCTCGGCCACTCGGTCGGGGCCGGCGCGGCCCTGGGCGCCGCGTTCGGCGCCGGAACCCTGTGCGGCGCCCTGCTGACCGGGGCGTTCCCGCTCACCGGGGAGCCCGAGCGGCTGGCGATCCGGCTGATCGCGGTCAACGCCGTGGCCGTCGGGGTGTGCGCCGCCGCGCCGAACTACGTGGTGGCCCTGGTCACCTTCGCCCTCGCCGGGGCCGGCAACGCGGTGCTGTTCACCTCCACCCTGGCCGTGCGGTCGATCTACTCCCCACCCGCGGCCCGCGCACACGTCTTCATCATCATGGCCGGTTTCAAGGTGGCCGCCGCCTCGGCCGGCACCGCCGTGACCGGCAGCCTGGTCGGCCTCGGCGCGCGGCCGGTGCTGCTCATGGACTGCGCCCTGGTCGCCGTCGCGGCCACCGTCGCCGTCACCGACCGCCGACTGACCCGCCACCGCCGGCAGACTGCCCCCGCACCTGGCAGCGCGGCCGCCGAAACCCGCACCTGACAACGCACACCGCCGCCTGGGCGGCGCCCCCGAAGCCGAGCGTCCCGGTCTCCTCCCGGGTCGCGGGCGTCCCGTTCGCGGCGACCCTGGCCACCGCCGAACTGTCCCGGCTGGTCGGCGAGCGCTTCGACCCGCGGTTCGAGTACGTCGACGACAACGTCAATGGCCGAGGCCGCCGCCGAACTTCTGGCCAACGGCGCTGCGCACCGAGCCGCGCAACTCGGCGCGATCCTGCGCCGGCACGGCGGCCCGCTCGCGGCGGTCCAGGCGCTGGAGGAATGCGTTCCGGGGGCCGTGGTCTAGTCCTGATTCACGACTCAGCGCCCAATAATCGAGATCCGGGCCTCGGACACCGATCGGCGTCCAAGACCCGGATCTCAGGGCCGAACCGGTATCAGTACAACCCCTCCGGCGCGGTATTCGTGATCTGCAACGGCCGGACGTTCGCCACACCGTCAGACGGCCAAGCCGCGCCGGTGTCGAACCGCAGCGCCTGGTCGCGTTCGAGCACGTTGGGCAGGAACAGGTCCTCGTGCAGCACGGTCAGCCGGACCTGCCCGGTCGCGCCGTACGGCACCGTCGTGGACCAGTCGTTCCGATCCACGACGGCCATCGTGACCTGCGGGTAGTTGGGAGCGTAGGGCAGGATCTCGCCGTTCTGCTCGGCGGGCAGCCCGGCGCCGTTGCCGAAGGTGTTGCCGTAGCTGCGCCCGCAGATGCCCCCGTTCAGCGCGGCGACGAAGTCGCGGTACATGTCCGGGCTGACCTGAGTGCCGCTCAGCCGCACGCCCCGCAGCGCCGCGACCAGGTCGGGATGGCGCCGCGTGAGCACCTGGAGCAACGCAGGGGTCGTGTTCAGGTAGTCCACGCGGCCGCTGCCGAGCACGTCCGCGATCTGCTCGATCATGTGGGTGCTGTACTCGTTCGCCTCGGCCAGCCGGCCCTCCCGGATCAGCCGCTTGACCCACCGCGGGTCCATGTCGACCGAGTAGACGAGTCCGGCATGCAGCTCGGTGGCCTCCCAGATGCCGTTGCCGATCAGGTGCGGCCCGGTCGGGGTGGCCTGCAACCAGGTGCGGTACGCCTCGAAACCCTCCGCGACGAACGACCACCGGCGCCACGCCCCGCGGTGCAACAACATGGCCGGGGTGTAGAACGTGCGGCACGGAGTGCCCGTCGTGCCGCCGCTGTCCCACACCCGCCCGGTCAGCGGGCGCGGCACGGCCAGCGGCACCAGGTCGGCCGGGTCCTGCGTGCGCAGGATGTCCAGCGGGAACGGCCCGAACGCGGTCAGCTCGTCGTAGCGCGTGATGTCGCGCGGCTCGAAATCCAGCCCGCCCGCGCGCTGCAACCAGTAGGGCGCGCCGGTCTCCGGGTCGAACGTGCGCCGGATCACGTGCCGGGTCCACTCGTCCAGGTCGGTCTGCAACCACGACTCGATCAGCGCGTCGCACTCCGCGGCCCGCGGTCCCGCGTCCGCGCCCAGCCCCGCGCCCAGGGCCGGCTCCGCCACGGCGGTCATCGCGACACCCGCGCGGCCGGCACGTCGATGCCGAGCTCGAAGACCGTGGTCAGCGCCTGCTCGATGTGTTCGGGCCGGTCCACGTGCACCACCGGGAACGGGAACCGCAGCACCCCGTCCGGGATGGAGCCGCCCATCACGAAGCCCAGCCGCACGCCCTCGTCCTTCATCGCCTCGTAGATGTACACCAGGTTGATCGGGTCGGTGGGGTTGCGCTGGAACGCGTCCTGCACGTCCGCCGCGCTGACCAGCACCTTGCGGTCCAGGCAGGAGATCAGCGGCAGTTCGGGGTCGGCGAACGGCATCGCGTCGATGTACGGCGCCATGAACTCTCGGAAATGCATGCGCAGCGGCGAGTGGATGGCCATCGCGCGACCGGGCAGCGGGATCACCGTGCCCTCCGGCAGCTCCGCGGCCAGCGCCAGAAGCGAGGCCTGCACGCCGGAGAGCATCAGGATCGTGGTCGAACCGTCGGCGGTCGGGCCGAACACGCCGGCCGGGTAGACCCCGTCCCGGCCCGCGCCGCGGTACCGGCCCGAGTCGTCGCCGGCCGGTTCGAACGCCAACGCCAGGCCCTGCTCGGCCGCGTCCGGCGGCAGCGGCGGGGTGTCGCGGGCGTAGGCCAGCATCTCGAACAGCTCCCGGCGGCCGACCGCCCCGGCCAGGCAGGCCGCGGACATGCCGCCCAGGCTCAGGCCGCCCAGCGCCATCGGCCGCAGGCCCTTCTCCGCGAGCACGTCATGCACCGCGAGGGCGTGGACCGACTCCCGGATGGTGCCGACGCTCTGGCGCACCTCCGGCTCCTCGGGCAGGTCGTCCTCCAGGATCTGGCCGACCGTCAGACCGGTCCACTGCGCCACCTGTTCGTAGAGCTCGCGCACGACGGCGTAGGCGCGGTACAGGTCGACGCCGCGCGGCTCACTGCCGACTCCGCCGCCGAACAGATAACCCAGGGTCATCGTTTTTCTCCTGCTGTGTATGTGAATTGCAGATTCAACATGCCCGCAATAGTCGTTCATTCGGCGGTAGCACGAATGGAATGCTCCTCGGGCCACCGTAGCCAGCTATCGATTGAATGGGCAAGGCCGCGACATGCGGTCTCACCGGACGCCATCGAGACGATATCGGGCTGCGGAATGATCTGGATCAGCGGCGGCGGAAGCGTCGACTGTTCTCAGGCCAGGGCAATAAAGGAAGTCGATCGCATCGCCGAGCAATTTCGAGGAATCGGTTTTCATGAATTCCATCGCCCCCATTGCTGTCGTCGGATATTCGTGCCGGCTGCCCGCGGCGGCCGACCCCGCCGCGTTCTGGCGGCTGCTGGCCGAGGGCCGGGACGCGGTCACGGACGTCCCGTCAGACCGGTGGGACCACAACGCCGTTCCGGCCACGAAGGCGGCTGATTCGGCGCGCCGGGGGGCGTTCATCGAGGATCCCGGACTGACCGACGCGGAGTTCTTCGGCCTGTCCCCGCGCGAGGCCGCGGCGACCGACCCGCAGCAGCGGCTGATCCTGGAACTGGGCTGGGAGGCGCTGGAACACGCCGGCGTCATTCCCTCGGCCCTGTCCGGTAGCCCGACCGGGGTATTCGTCGGCGCCGCGCTCGACGACTACGCCCTGCTGCGCGCCCGGCTCGGCCCGGCCGGCATCGGCACCCACACGACGACCGGCACCCTGCGCAGCATGATCGCCAACCGGCTCTCCGCCCTGCTCGGCCTGCGCGGCCCGAGCCAGATCGTCGACTCCGGGCAATCCTCCGCCCTGGTCGCAGTGCACCAGGCCTGCGAGAGCCTGCGCGCGGGCGAGTGCACCGCGGCGCTGGCCGGCGGGGTCAACCTCAACCTGGCCCTGGACACCGCCCTGGCCCTGGCCGCGGCCGGCGCGCTGTCCCCGGACGGGCGCTGCCGCACCTTCGACGCCCGGGCCGACGGCTACGTCCGCGGCGAGGGCGGCGGCCTGGTGCTGCTCAAGCCGCTGGACCGGGCCCTGGCCGACGGCGACCGGGTGCGCGCGGTGATCCGCGGCAACGCGGTCAACAACGGCTCGGCCGCCGCCGGGCTGACCATCCCGGAGGCGGACGCCCAGCGGGAAGTGATCGAGCTCGCGCACCGGCGGTCCGGCCTCGCCGCGCCGGACGTGGACTACGTCGAACTGCATGGCACCGGCACTGCGGTCGGCGACCCGGTCGAGGCGGCCGCGCTCGGCGCCGCCCTCGGCGAACGGCGCCCGGCCGACCGGCCGCTGCGGGTCGGCTCGGTCAAGACCAACATCGGCCACCTCGAGGCGGCCGCCGGCATAGCCGGCCTGCTCAAAGTACTGCTGTCCCTGGAGCACGAGGCGCTCCCGGCCAGCCTCCACTACCTCGAACCGAACCCGGCCATCGCCCTCGACCGGCTCAACCTGCGCGTGCAGCGGGAGCTGGAGCCCTGGCCGGCCGCGGGCGAGCTCCGGCGTGCCGGGGTGAGCGCCTTCGGGCTCGGCGGGACCAACGCGCACGTGGTCATCGAAGAGGCACCGCGGCGGGACCCGGAATCAGACTCCGGCGACCCGGCCGCGCCCGTGCTGTGGCCGCTGTCCGGGCGCAGCGTCCAGGCGCTGCGGGCCCAGGCCGCCCGGCTGCACACCTATCTGACGGACCGTTCGGAGCTGCGCCCGGTCGACGTCGGCTGGTCGCTGCTCACCACCCGCACGGTCTTCGAGCACCGGGCCGTGGTGGCCGGGCGCGACCGCGACGAGTTGCTCCGCGGCTTGGCGGCACTCGCGCAGGGCCGTGACGACGCGGCGCTCGTCGAAGCCGGAACCGACGCCGCGGCGCAGTTCGCCGAGATCGACCCGGACGGATCGCTTCGGGCGCTCGCGACAGCGTTCGTGGATGGGACCCCGATCGATCCGGACGCGGTCTTCGCCGGTTCCGGCGCGCGCCGGATCGACCTGCCGACGTACGCGTTCCAACGCCGCCGCCACTGGCTCGCCGAGATCCCGGCCACGCCCGCCCTGCCCGACCAGTCACTGTCGCAGCCCTCGACGACAACGCCGCCGACGCAGCCTTCGACCACACCCGGACCCGCGCCGGAGCCGGTCCAGGACATCTCGGCCCTGGTCAGGTCGCAGATAGCGCAAGTGCTCGGGCACGACGACGTCACCGCCGTCCCGACCGCCCGGACCTTCAAAGAACTCGGCCTGGACTCGCAGACCGGCGTGGAGCTGAGTGCGGCCCTGCTGCGCCGGACCGGCGTCAGCCTGCCCAGCTCGCTGATCTACGACTACCCGACCCCGGACGCGCTGATCGCCTACCTACGCGAAGCCCTCAACACGACCGCCCCTGACACGACCATCCCGGACACCGAAGCCGCACCGGACCAGCCGACCACCCCGCAGGCTTCAACCCCGCAGACTCCGACCGCGCCGGACCACGACCCCGTGGTCATCATCGGCATGGCCTGCCGCTTCCCGTCCGGCATCACCTCGCCGCGGCAGCTGTGGCAGGCCGTGCTCGACGGCGTGGACGCCACCGGCGACTTCCCGACCGACCGGGACTGGGACCTGGCCGCCCTGGGCGACCGGCTCGGGGCCGGCCAGACCCGGCGCGGCGGCTTCCTGGACGACGCCGCCGGCTTCGACGCCGAGTTCTTCGGGATCAGCCCGCGCGAGGCCGCCGCGATGGACCCGCAGCAGCGATTGCTGCTGGAAACCGCCTGGGAGGCGGTCGAACTGGCCGGGATCCGGCCGGACGGCCTGCGCGGGGACCGGGTCGGCGTCTACGTCGGCGGCACCGCGATGGAGTACGGGCCCCGGCTGCACGAACCGGCCGAAGGCACCGACGGCCTGCGGCTGACCGGCACCACCGCGAGCGTCCTGTCCGGGCGGATCTCCTACACGCTGGGTCTGGAAGGCCCGGCCGTGACCGTGGACACGGCGTGCTCGTCGTCGCTGGTCGCGGTGCATCTGGCGGCCCGGGCCCTGCGCGCCGGGGAGTGCTCGATGGCGCTGGCCGGCGGTGTCACGGTCATGGCCAACCCCGGTATGTTCGTCGAGTTCGCGCGCCAGCAGGGCCTCGCCCCGGACGGGCGCTGCAAGCCGTACTCCGACACGGCCGACGGGACCGGGTGGTCTGAGGGCGCCGGACTGCTCGTCCTGGAACGCCGGTCGGACGCGCTCGCCAAGGGCCATCGGATCCTGGCCGTCGTCGCGGGTTCGGCGGTGAACCAGGACGGCGCGTCGAACGGCCTGACCGCGCCGAGCGGCCCGTCCCAGCAACGGGTGATCCGGGCCGCCCTGGCCGACGCCCGCCTGTCCGCCGCGGACGTCGACGCGGTCGAAGGCCACGGGACCGGCACCAAGCTCGGCGACCCGATCGAAGCCCAAGCACTGCTGGCCACCTACGGCCAGAACCGGCCGGACGACCAACCGCTCTGGCTCGGATCGCTGAAGTCGAACATCGGGCACACCCAGGCCGCGGCCGGGGTGGCCGGGGTGATCAAGATGGTGCAGGCGATGGGGCACGGTGTGCTGCCGCAGACCCTGCACGCCGACCAGCCGTCCTCGCACGTGGACTGGTCCGCCGGAGCGGTGCGGCTGCTCTCCCGGTCCCGGGCGTGGCCGGACGCCGGGCGCCCACGCCGGGCGGCGGTTTCCTCGTTCGGCATCAGCGGCACCAACGCCCACCTCATCCTCGAACACCCCGGCATCGGCGACGCCGCGCCCGACCCGGCCCGGCTGCCGGTCGGTCAAGACCTGGTGCCCTGGGTGCTGTCCGCCGGGACCGAGGCCGCGCTGATCGGGCAGGCCCGTCAGCTCGCCGACGCCGCGACCCGCCCGCACCCGCTGGACGTCGGCTGGTCCCTGGCCACCACCCGGGCCGGCCTCGGCCACCGTTGCGTGGTGCTCGGCCGCGACCGGGCCGAACTGCTCAGTGGCCTGCGCGCCGTCGCCGAGGGTCGGCCGGCCACCGGGACCGTGCGTGGCCGGGCGGTGTCCGAGCACCCGGTCTTCGTCTTCTCCGGCGAGGGCTCGCAGTGGACCGGCATGGCCCGCAGGCTACTGGAGATCTCGCCCGCGTTCGCCGCCCGGATGCAGCAGTGCGCCGAAGCCCTCGCCCCGCACACCGACTGGTCCCTGCTGGCGGTGATCCGCGGCGAGGACGGCACGCCCCCGCCGGACCGGGTCGACGTCGGCCAACCGCTGCTGTTCGCGGTGAGCGTGTCCCTGGCCGCGCTGTGGGAGTCGCACGGCGTGCGCCCGGCCGCGGTGGTCGGGCACTCCCGGGGCGAGATCGCCGCGGCCTGCGTGGCCGGGGTGCTCACCCTGGCCGACACGGCCGAGCTGATCGCCACCCGCGGCCGGCTGCTGGCCGGCTCGGGCCTGGCCGGGCAGGGCGCGATGGTCTGGGCCGCGCTGAGCGCGGAGCAGGCGCAGGACCGGCTCACCGTCGGACTCGACGTCGCCGCGGTCAACGGGCCCGCCTCGGTCGTGGTCGCCGGGGACCCGGCCCGGATCGCCGAGTTCACCCGGGCCTGCCAGGCCGACGGCATCGACACCCGCCCGGGCACCAAGGACTTCGCGTTCCACTCCGCGCAGATGAAGGCCGTGGCCGACGACCTCGCCGCCGCGGTCGCCCCGGTCCCGGCCCGGGCGACATCAGTGCCCTTCTTCTCCACGGTGACCGGCGCCCAGGTCGCCCCCGCGGCGGTGGACGCCGACTACTGGCGGCGCAACCTGCGCGACACCGTGCAGTTCGACCCGGCCGTCCGGGCCCTGATCGCCGCCGGGCACCAACTCTTCATCGAGGTCAGCCCGCATCCGGTTCTGGTCACCGCGATCGAGCAGATCGCGGAGGAACTCCGGGTGCCGGTCGCCGCCGGCCCGACCCTGACCCGCGACGCGGACGACCGCCGGCGCCTGCTCACCAGCCTCGCCGCCGCCTACGTGCACGGCGCGACGGTCGACTGGGCCGGGGTGTTCGCCGACTCGGGCGCCGCCGTGGTCGACCTGCCCACCTATCCCTTCCAACGGCAGCGCTACTGGCTCGACACACCGGCCGGACACCGGCCCACGGGCGCGCACGGCAGTGCCGCGGCGGCCGGGCTGCGTCCCGTGGCGCATCCGCTGCTCGCTGCGGCGGTCGACCTCGCGCAGGACGGCGCGGGCGTCGTCCTGACCGGCCGGTTGTCGCAGCAGACGCACCCGTGGCTGGTCGACCACCGGATCGGCGGCACAGTGCTGCTCCCGGGGACCGCCCTGGTCGAACTCGCCCTGCGCGCCGGGCAGGAGGTCGGCTGCGACCAGGTCGAAGAGCTGGTTCTGCAGGCGCCCGTGCTCCTGCCCGAAGTGGGCACGGTCGACGTCCAGGTGGTGATCGGCGTCGCCGCCGACGACCGCAGGCAGGTCGAGATCTTCACTCGAACGGACGACGACCGATCCCTCAGCGGATGGACCCGGCACGCCACCGGAACGCTGATCGTCGACGACCCGGCTCGCCCGACCGGTGCATCGACCGCCTGGCCCCCAACCGGCGCCGAGGCCGTCAGCATCGCCGACGCCTACGCCGGATTCGCCGACCGCGGCTACGAATACGGCCCCGTATTCCAAGGCCTGCGGGCCGCGTGGCGCCGCGGGACCGAACTCTTCGCCGAGATACACCTGCCCGACGACGCCGGGACCAGCGGCGACTACCGCGGCGTGCACCCGGCGCTGCTCGACGCCGCGGTCCAAGCCGTGCTGCTGCCCGGCGGCGCCGACCAGGGCATGCTGCTTCCCTTCGCCTGGGCCGGAATCCGGCGGTACGCGACCGGCGGGTCCGTGCTGCGCGTCCGGATCGCCCGCGTGACGGACGACACCGTGACCCTGGAGGTGACCGACCCGCACGGCGAACCCGTCCTGACCATCAGTGGCCTGACCCTGCGACCGGTCGGGGCCGGGCAACTGGCCGGCCCGGCCGGCGGCGAGCACGACCTCTACGAAGTGCGCTGGGTCCCCGCGGCGTCGGGCTCCGGCAGGTCAGTACCCTGGCTCATCTGGAACGGCGCGAGCGATCTGGCCGCGACCGGCTGCGCGGTGCTGCTCGACACCCGCCCGGCCGGCGGCGACCGGAACCCGGCCGAGGCCGAACCCGCCCGGGCCGAGGTGCAGCGGGTGCTGGCCGCGGCGCAGAAATGGTTGCCGACCACGGATTCCG
Source organism: Actinocrinis sp. (assembly GCA_035943635.1). Taxonomy (GTDB): domain Bacteria; phylum Actinomycetota; class Actinomycetes; order Streptomycetales; family Catenulisporaceae; genus DASZBX01. Next base: position 102,109 of record DASZBX010000137.1, read on the forward strand.
ACGATTCCCGCCTGGTCGTCATCACCGCGGGCGCGATGGGACCGGCCGGGTCGGACGTGGTCGGTTCGGCCGTGTGGGGCCTGGTGCGCTCGGCCCAGGTCGAGTTCCCCGGCCGGTTCGTCCTGGTCGATGTGGACGCCGACGCCGCGGCCGCCGACCTCTCCGGCCTGCTGCGGGAATCCGGCCTGCTGAACGAGCCGGGCCTGCTGCGGCTGCCGGAGTCGGAGAACCAGCTCATGCTGCGGTCCGGCCAGGTCTCGGCCGCCCGCCTGGACCGCGTCACAGCGACGCAGAATCCTGATGCGGTCGATCTGGGCGACGGCGCGGTGCTGATCACCGGCGGTACCGGCACCCTGGGCGGACTGCTCGCGCGCCACCTCGTGCAGCACCGGGGCGTCCAGCAGCTGGTACTGATGTCGCGCCGTGGTCCCTCGGCCCCGGGCGCGGCTGAACTGGTGCGCGAGTTGGGCGAGTTGGGCGCGCAGGTCGATGTCGTGGCGTGTGACGTGTCGGACCGGGCAGCCCTGGCAGCCGCACTGGGCCAAGCGCCGCCGCTGTCGGCGGTCATCCACGCGGCCGGCCTGCTGCGCGACGCCACCCTTCCGGCGATGTCGGCCGACGACCTGGACCAGGTGTTCCGGGCGAAGGCGGTCTCGGCCTGGCACCTGCACGAACTGACCGCCGAGGCGAACCTGTCGGCGTTCGTGCTCTTCTCCTCGGTGATGGGCGTGCTCGGCGGCCCGGGCCAGGCCGGTTACGCGGCCGCGAACGCCTTCCTGGACGGACTGGCCGCGACCCGGCGCGCGTCCGGCCTGCCCGGGGTGTCGCTGGCCTGGGGCCTGTGGGCCGCGGCCAGCGGGATGACCGGCGAACTGTCGGCCGCGGACCGGCGTCGGATGGCCCGCAACGGCCTGATCCAGATGCCGGACGACCAGGCGCTGGCCCTGTTCGACGCCGCCCTCGCGGCCGACCGCGCCACCGTCACGCCCGCGCGGGTGGACCTCGCGGCGCTGCGCGAGCACGCGGCCGACCTGTCCCCGATCTGGCGCGCCCTGGTCCGCCCGGTCCGCCGCCCCGCGGCCGAGCCCGCGGCCCCGCCGGACCTGCGCCGCCGGCTGGCCGCGGTGCCGATCCCGGAGGACCGCGAGCGGCTGGTCGCCGAACTCGTGCGCACCCAGGTCGCCGAGGTGCTCGGGCACGGCCGGGCCGACTCGATCGACGTGCACCGGGCGTTCAAGGAACTCGGCTTCGACTCGCTGATCGCGATGGACCTGCGCAACCGGCTGATCCAGGTCACCGGGATGCGCCTGCCGACCACCATCGTGTTCGACCACCCGCGCCCGATCGCCGTCATCACCTACCTGCTCGGCCAGGTCGCCGACGACCCGGCCGGCCCCGGCGGCCCGGGCGCCGCCGCAGTCGCCGAGCCGGCCGGAACGCAGCGGCTCACGGTGTCCTTCGCCCACGACGAGGCCGCGATCGACGCGCTGGACCTGGCCGAATTGATTTCTCTCGCCCGTGAGGGGGCTGAGCTGTGACGAGTCCTGATACCGGTGCCGGTTCGGTGCAAGAGCTGGTGGGGGCTCTTCGGGATGCGGTGAAGGAGGGTGTGCGGCTGCGGCGGCAGGTGGCCGCGGTGCGCGAGCCGATCGCGATCGTCGGGATGGGTTGCCGGCTGCCCGGAGGCGTCGAGTCGCCGGAGGGTTTGTGGGACCTGGTCGCGTCGGGCGGAGACGGTGTCTCGGGCTTCCCGACGGATCGGGGATGGGACCTGGAGGGCCTGTTCGATCCGGATCCTGATAAGCCCGGCCGGTCGTATGTGCGCGAGGGCGGGTTCCTGCATCAGGCTGCTGAGTTCGATGCGGAGTTCTTCGGGATCGCGCCGCGTGAGGCGCTGGCGATGGATCCGCAGCAGCGGTTGATGTTGGAGGTGGTGTGGGAGGCGGTGGAGCGGGCCGGGATCGATCCGCGGTCGCTGCGCGGTTCCCGCACCGGTGTCTACGCGGGCGTCATGTACCACGACTACGAGCCCGCACTGCTGGACCGGCTGCCCGCGGTCGAAGGACACCGGATCGCCGGGATGTCGAGCGTGGTCGCCGGCCGTTCGTCCTTCGCCCTGGGCTTGGAGGGCCCTGCGGTGTCGGTGGACACGGCCTGTTCGTCGTCGCTGGTCGCGTTGCACTTGGCGGCGCAGGCGCTGCGCCGCGGCGAGTGCGATCTCGCGCTGGCCGGGGGAGCGACCGTGATGGCCCGGCCCTGGGTCTTCGTCGACTTCAGCCGTCAACGTGCCCTGTCTCCCGACGGCCGCTGCAAGGCGTTCGCCGCCGGCGCCGACGGCACGGGCTGGTCCGAGGGTGTCGGTGTTCTGCTACTGGAGCGTTTGTCGGATGCGGTGGCCAACGGTCGGCGGATTCTTGCTGTGCTGCGTGGTTCCGCGGTGAATCAGGATGGTGCGTCGAACGGTCTGACCGCGCCGAGCGGC
>DASZBX010000138.1:0-32063 GCA_035943635.1 Actinocrinis sp.
ACCCTGCTGACGCAGGTTTCTTACCTGCACTACAAGCCGTTCATCCACGGTTCTACCCTACGGCCACAGCCAAGGCCGCCAGACCCAAACGCCAACAGTCACACCCACCAGAGCGACCCTGCCAAAACAGCGAAACTCGAGGTCGTCTTTGATGTCCATTTTATAGGTGATGTTGTAGGCGACATGGTTACCAGAATCACCAATTCCGCGGTTGATGAGCAGGTCCAATGATGACGGTTTCCTCGGCACCAGATGCCTCGCCGAAACGCTGAGAGTCTTGACACTGCGCAGTGTCGCGCACTCCTCGGGTCGATCGTAGCTCGGCCCGAGCTGGCGATGCTGCTCTCTTTCAGGCGGCTTGATCACAGATCCCCATCTCCACGATCACTAGCCGCAATCCGATCGTTTCGCCACTCACCGACAGCTCGTCCAGGAAAGCTACCGCGGGTTCACTCCGGTCTGTGGTTCTCGCAGCTTCGACGGTCAAAGCCGCGCCCTGCTCGACGACCGTACGGCCGCAGGTTGCACACGTGGGCCGTACAGTTGCCACTGCACCCTCCACTATCACGAAAGAGGCACGCTTAGTAGTCGAAAATCATACTGGCGTGCGCCTCGTGCCGGAGCAGAATCGCCCAGTTGCCACCTTCGATAGGTCGATGTCTTACATTCGAGTCCGCAGACAATCGAGCCGAGCCCGGATCAGTGATGGAACGGCTCACGCTTGGCCACCATGGCCGAGGTGGCGTCGGCGCGGGGGTTGGCTTCGAAGAAGGCGACTTGGCGGCGTAAGTCATCCAGCAGGATTCCGGCCAAATCATGGCTGAAGCCGTTGCGGACGACGATGCGCATGACCGCGACATCCTGCAGATCGGCCGGGAAGGTGTACGCCGGGACCTGCCAGCCGCGTTGCCGCAGCCGCTCGGACAAATCGAAGACCGTATACCCGGTGACATCATCGCGCAGCTTGAAGGCGAACACGGGCAACTCACTCCCGTCGGAGAGCAGCTCGAACGGCCCGAGTCCGGCAATCGCCGAAGCCAGGGCCATCGCGATGTCCTGGGACACCTGCTGGACCCGCCGGTACCCCTCGAACCCCAGTCGCAGGAAGTTGTAATACTGCGCGACCACCTGCGAGCCGGGCCGGGAGAAGTTCAGCGCGAAGGTGGGCATCTCGCCGCCGAGGTAGTTGACCCGGAAGACCAGATCCTCGGGCAGCGCGTCCACGTTGCGCCACAGTGCCCAGCCGATGCCCGGGTAGACCAGGCCGTACTTGTGCCCGGAGGCGTTGATGGACTGCACCCGGGCGACCCGGAAGTCCCACTGCAGATCCGGCTGCAGAAACGGGGCGACGAAGCCGCCGGAGGCCGCGTCCACATGGATCGGGACGTCGAGCCCGCGCTCGGCCTGTACCGCGTCCAGCGCCTGGCTGATCTCCAGCACCGGCTCGTAGCTGCCGTCCATGGTCGAGCCCAGGATCGCCACCACGCCGATCGTGTTCTCGTCGCACAGCGCGGCGGCCTCGGCGGCGCCCAGGTGCAGCCGGTCCCGGGTCATCGGCACGTAGCGCGGTTCGACCTCCCAGTAGCGGCAGAACTTCTCCCAGCACACCTGCACGTTCGAGCCCATGATCAGGCTGGGCCGGTCGGCCGGCTGCCCGGCCGCGCGGCGCCGCTGCCGCCAGCGCCAGAGCAGGGCCAGGCCGCCGAGCATGGCCGCCTCGCTGGACCCGGTGGTCGAGCAGCCGGTGGCCTCGCTGCCGGGCGGCGCGTGCCACAGGTCGCCGAGGATGTTGATGCAGCGGTGCTCCAGCTCGGCGGTCTGCGGGTACTCGTCCTTGTCGATCATGTTCTTGTCGGAGCACTCGGCCATCAGCTGCTGGGCCTGCGGCTCCATCCAGGTGGTCACGAAGGTGGCCAGGTTCAGCCGGGCGCTGCCGTCGAGCACCAGTTCGTCCCGGATCACCTGGGCCGCGCTCTCGGCCGGCATGCCCGGCCCGGCCAGCCGGAACCGGGGGATCTCGTCGAGCGCGCCGTCCTGGCTGTAGAGCGGGTTGACGGTCACCCGGCGGTGCTCTTGCCCGCCGTCGATGCGCTTGTGCAGGACCATGGGATACCTCTTCCCGGGCCGGCTGGCGCCTCGCCCGTGGTGGGTCCGTTGTCATGATTGACGACAGTGCCCATCGTAGGCGCGGGGTCCGGTTCGGGCATGCCATCGGGCGCCGCAGTGCCGGTGCGCCGGGTGCGCCGGACGGCCGGATCCGCGCCCGCCGGCCCGCGCCGGACCGGGCAGTTCCAGAAAACCGCCCGGCGCCCCTTGACGCCGGCACTGGTCTAGTCCAATTATCGGCACAGTAAGCACTCGGTGTTCGGCAGACGCGGCGTCGGCGCAACGTCCTTTACCGCACCGCTGACCACGCAGCGCCCCATCCGCCCGTCCCCGAAAGGACCTGCCACCCCATGCGCCGACCGCATTCCGCGCCCGACTTCCCGTCCGGCGGCTCGCCGTCCGGTCCCGGCTCCCCCGCCTCGCCCCGCCGCGCCCGCGCCATGATCGCCGTGGGCACCACCTTCGCCCTGGCCGTCGGCGGGGCCGCGGTGCTGGCCAGCACCGCGAACGCCGCCCCGGTCAACCTGCTGGCCGACCCCGGCTTCGAGTCCGGCTCCCTGTCCGGCTGGACCTGCGACGCGGGCACCGGATCCGTGGTGACCAGCCCGGTCCACTCCGGCGGTTACGCACTCGCCGGCGCCGCCACCAGCAGCGACGACGCCCAGTGCACGCAGACCGTGGCCGTGCAGCCGAACTCCGCCTACACGCTCAGCGGCTACGTCGAGGGCAGCTACGTCTACCTCGGGATCACCGGCGGCACCTCCACCTGGACCCCGGGCGCGACCTCGTGGACCCAGCTGACCACCACCTTCACCACCGCCGCGGGCCAGACCAGCCTGCAGGTCTACACCCACGGCTGGTACGCCGAGGGCACCTACCACGCGGACGACCTGTCCTTGACCGGCCCGGCCGGCAGCGGTCCGTCAGCCCCGCCGAGCACCACCTCCGCGCCCACCGCCCCGCCGACCACCTCGTCGCCGACGGCCAAGCCGACCACGGCCCCGCCGACGACGAGCGCCCCCACCACCGCGCCGCCGACCACTCCGGTCAGCCCGCCGCCGGCCGGCTCGTTCACCCACCCGGTGTACTTCATGCCGGTGGACAACAACCCGGCCCCGGTCTCCGGCATCATCAGCCAGTCCGGCGAGAAGGAGTTCAACCTCGCCTTCGTGCTGGACTCCGGCGGCTGCACCCCGGCCTGGGACGGGGACGCGACCATGCCGGTCTCCTCGGACACCACGGTCCTGGCCGACGTCAACGCGATCCGGGCGGCCGGCGGCGACGTCGCGGTGTCCTTCGGCGGCTACAACGGCACCGAGCTCGGCAGCACCTGCGGCTCGGCCTCCGCGCTGGCCGACGCCTACCAGTCGGTGATCACCAAGTACAACCTGACCCACGTGGACTTCGACTACGAGAACACCGCGCTGGACTCCAACACCGGCGTCCGGTTCGGCGCGATCGCGATCCTGGAGAAGAACGACCCGAACCTGAAGGTCTCCCTCACCATCCCGATGACCACGATCGGCTTCCCGGGCACCGGCACCGACGAGATCCAGCAGGCCAAGGCGGACGGCGCCCGGCTCGACGTGATCAACGCGATGGACTTCGACACCGGCCTGACCGCCGGCACCGAGGTCGCGCAGACCGAGGCCATCGCCAGGGACGCGGTCACCCAGCTGGGCTCGATCTACGGCTGGACCGCCGCGCAGGCCTGGTCGCACCTGGGCTTCCAGCTGATGAACGGGCACACCGACCAGCCGTCCGAGCTGTTCCTGCAGTCCGACTTCCAGACCCTGCTGGCCTTCGCCCAGGCCAACCACCCGGCCTGGTTCTCGTTCTGGTCGGTCAACCGGGACTTCCAGTGCCCGGCCGGGGCCGTGGAGGCCTGGGCCCCGGGCACCTGCTCGAACATCACTCAGAACCCATACGACTTCACGAAGATCATCGTGCAGTACAACGGCTGAGCCGCCGTCGCGCCACCCGCGGCGCCGTCCGGGATCCGTCCCGGGCGGCGCCGTCCGTCATGATCCTGCGATACCCGGCGCGCCGCCGGACCCGCGCTCGGCCGCGCGGGCCAGAATGGGGCGCATGACCGAGGAATCCGCCGCCATCGCAGGCTACTGGTGGGACGGCGGCGTGCGCGCGGACGACCTCGCCGCGCAGCTGCAACCGCTGGTCGCCGAGCTGCGGGTCGAACAGCTCGGCGCGATGGCCGAACTGTGGGGCCGCCCGGTCGGCGACGAACGCTACGCCCTGGTAGCACAGATCTGATATACCTGCCGCATGCGCCCGGCCGGACGCGCCGCGGGCGCCGGATCAGATCGCCGCGATGCTTCCCGGCGCGCGCTCGACCCGGGCCAGCGTGCGCAGCACCGCGAGCGGGCCGTACCGGTACATCGACAGCCGGGTGAGCAGGTCGATCACCAGCTGCAGGGGTTCGTCCGGCAGGACCGGGGCCTGGTTGCCCACGCTGACCGCCAGGTCGTCCGAGTGCACCAGCAGCTCGACCGTCCGGGTCAGCAGGAAGTCGTCCCGGGACAGCGACCAGCCTTCCCAGGGCATGAACACCGACCGCCCGGTCTCGTCCTCGGCCAGCTCGGTGCGCACGATCCCGAGCGCCCGCCGGGCCTGGGCCAGCACGCTGTCGGGCCCGTCGCTCGCGGCCCGCTCGCCGGTGGCCCGGATGTCCTTGTTCGCCACGCTCTCCGGGTCCGAGTCGTTCCACGCACAGCGCCGGTAGTGCTCGAACAGGGTGACCGGCGGCGTGTCCGCGGCGTGCGCGATCAGCACCTCGGGCACGTTCAGGATCTGCCGGGCCAGGTGCGCGGCCAGCCCGCCCACCGAGAAGTGCCGCAGCGCACTCGGATCGGTCCATCGCACACTGACATTCGGTTCCTGGAGGAGCTCGAGAGCCGACTCCGCGGCCGCCAGGTAGGCCCGGGAACAAAGATTGGCGATTGGCATAACGGCGAGGGTACCCGGATTGCCGGTGGGGTAATACCGTGTCCCATAAATGAACATGTTGCCCTTCAGTATCCTGTTTCCGCAGCCTGGAGCCGCACAGTGAATCCGAACACTGCCGCGTCGGCCGGAACCCGCCGCCGCCGGCCGGGAAGACCGCGGGCTACGGCGGTCGGCCGCCGCGATACCCCCGGAATCCGCACCGCAGCAGCCGTACCGCCGCGTGTTTCCCGTTGCCACGGCCGCCCGGCGTCACCCGGTCCGCCCTACCCGGGCGGCCCCGCCGGGAGGCATGATGGACCGGACCAGCAGCCGGCCGACCGTTCGGTCTCAAGTGGAGGTGGTGACCGGTATGTCCCGGCCTGAGGCGCCCGCGCGCAACGCGGCGCACGAGATGTTCGACGCGGACGCGGCGTCCAACCGGCTCGGCATCGAGCTGCTGGCCGCGGGCGAGGGCCGCGCGACCGCCCGGATGCTGGTCACCGCCGACATGGTCAACGGCCACGCCATCGCGCACGGCGGCTTCGTCTTCCTGCTCGCGGACACCGCGTTCGCCTGCGCGTGCAACAGCCACGGCCCGGTCACCGTGGCGGCCGGCGCCGACATCACCTTCGTCGCCCCGGCCCGCGCGGGCGACCTGCTGACCGCCGTGGCCGAGGAGCGCACCCGCTTCGGCCGCAACGGGATCTACGACGTGACCGTCTACCGCCGCCCGCCCGGCGAGTCGAGTGACGCAGCCCGGCCGGCCGACGGCGCGGACACGTACGGTGAGCTCGTCGCCGAGTTCCGCGGCCGCAGCCGGACCATCTCCCGCAAGCCGGCCCCACCCGAGGAGGAGCGCTGACCATGTCCGACCCGAGCCTCTCGCCCCACGCCGCCGGCGCCCGCCGGTTGGGCCCGGCCCCCGCCGCGGACCTGCTCGACCCGGCCGAACGCCTCTCCGCGGACGAACTCGCCGCGACCCAGCTCGCCCGCCTGCGCCAGACCCTGCGCCACGCGTACGACAACGTCGCGTTCTACCGCCACGCCTTCGATGCCGCCGGACTGCGCCCGGAAGACTGCCGGGAGCTGGCCGACCTGGCGAAGTTCCCGCTCACCACGAAGGGCGACCTGCGCGACAACTACCCGTTCGGCATGTTCGCGGTGCCGCGCGAGCAGGTCCGCCGGATCCACGCGTCCAGCGGCACCACCGGGCGGCCGACCGTGGTCGGCTACTCCGAGGCGGACGTGGACATGTGGGCCACGGTGATGGCCCGCTCGATCCGCGCGGCCGGCGGGCGCCCGGGCGACCGGGTGCACGTGTCGTACGGCTACGGCCTGTTCACCGGCGGCCTCGGCGCCCACTACGGCGCGGAGAAGCTCGGCTGCACGGTGATCCCGGTCTCCGGCGGCATGACCGCGCGCCAGGTGCAGCTGATCCACGACTTCGAACCCGAAGTCATCATGGTCACGCCGTCCTACATGCTCGCGCTGCTCGACGAATTCGAGAATCAGGGCCTGGATCCGCGCGCCTGTTCGCTGAGGGTCGGCATCTTCGGGGCCGAGCCGTGGACCGAGCAGATGCGGCAGGAGATCGAGGAACGCGCCGACCTGCACGCCGTGGACGTCTACGGCCTGTCCGAGGTGATCGGCCCGGGCGTGGCGCAGGAGTGCGTGGAGACCAAGGACGGCCTGCACGTCTGGGAGGACCACTTCTATCCTGAGGTGATCGACCCGGAGACCGGCGCGGCCCGGCCCGACGGCGAACTCGGCGAGCTGGTGTTCACCTCGCTGACCAAGCAGGCGATGCCGATCATCCGGTACCGGACCAGGGACCTGACCCGCCTGCTGCCCGGCACGGCCCGGCCGGCCTTCCGCCGGATGGAGAAGGTGACCGGCCGCAGCGACGACATGATCATCCTGCGCGGCGTGAACGTGTTCCCGACCCAGATCGAGGAGCTCGTGCTGCGCACCGGCGGCCTGGCCCCGCACTTCCAGCTCGAACTGACCACGGCCGGCCGGCTCGACCGGCTCACGGTGCAGGTCGAGGCGCGCCCCGACTGCCCGGCCGGGCGCCGCGAGCAGGCCGCCGCGGAACTGGTCGCCGGAGTCAGGGACCGGGTCGGGGTGAGCGTGGCGGTGACGGTCCTGGATCCCGGCGCGGTCGAGCGTTCCACCGGCAAGTTCCAGCGCGTCGTGGACCGCCGCGCCGGCCGCTGAGCATCGCGCCCACGATTGACAACAAGCGTTGGCCAACGGATAGTGACGGCATCGACTCCCACGGAAGGCCCCCGCCGATGAGCACCGACGCCCCGCGGTTCACCGACCGCTCGGCTCAGTCCCGCGCCGCGATCCTGGCCGCGGCCCGGGCCCGGTTCGCCGCCGACGGCTACGAGAAGACCACCATCCGGGCCGTGGCCGCGGACGCCGGCATCGACGCCTCGATGGTGATGCGCTACTACGGCAACAAGGCCAGGCTTTTCCAGGCCAGCGCCGCCGTCGACCTCGAACTGCCCGCGCCGGCCGCGGTCAGCCCGCAGGAGCTGGCCGCGGGACTGGCCCGCGCGTTCGTCGAGCACTGGGAGAAGGGCGAGAACGAGGTCGAACGCCTGGTCGTGCGCACCGCCGTGACCCATCCCGAGGCGGTGGCCCAGGTCCAGCGGATCTTCGAGACGCAGCTGCGGCCGCCGTTCCTGGCCGCCCTGCCCGACGACCCGGACGCCGAGCTGCGCGCCGCCCTGGTCATGACGCAGACCATCGGCATGATCGTGTGCCGCTACCTGCTGGCCCTGGAACCCATCGCCTCGGCCGACCCGCAGGTGCTCGAACGCGCCCTGCGCGACGTCGTGGAACTGCACGCCACCCGGGAGCTGTGAGCCTGCTCGCCCGGGCCGGAACGCATAAGGGCCGTGGCCCGGACGGGGCGACGTCGTCCGGGCCACGGCCGTCTCCAGCGTCAGATCAGCGATGTACTCAGGGTTCTGATCAGGCTGGGTTCGGGAAGTAGGTCGGGGTCGGGGTCGGGCTCCGGCCCTTGTTCCCGGTGCCCTGGGTGATGGTGAAGGGCGGGGTGGCCGGCGGGTAGGTGTCCTCGACCGTGCCGGCCACGCCGACGTCCGTCGCCTTGACCCCGGACACGAACGCGCTGCCGGCGGTCTCGCTCTGGAGGACGACCGTTGCATGCGGCATGATCGCGACTGCGCCGGAGGCCGGGCGGCCCCGGGATACAGTGGGGGCGTGACGATCAGCGCCGACGCCCCCGGCTCCCCCGGCCCGGAACCCGCCGAAGAACCCGCCCCGGCGAGCGCTGCGGACCCGGCCGGCGAGGCCGCCGCGGCCACCGCCGCCGAGGTGCAGAAGCTGTTCGGGCCGGACCTGGCCGTGCGCGAGACCGAGGCCGAGGCCCTGGCCAACCTGCGCAAGGTGCTGACCCTGGTCGGCCGCGGCAAGCTCAAGTGCAGCGAGAACTCCCGGCGGCCGAGCGAGATCACGGTCCGGATGGTCCAGGAGGTCCTCGTCCGCGGGGACTACTACCCGGACGAGGAGATCGCCGGCTTCGCCTGGCCCCTGCTGCTGCTCTCCGGCGGCTTGGCGCTGCTGGACGGGCCGTGGATGCGGCCTACCGCGCGCGGCCGCACGCTCCCGGCGGCCGAGGAACCCGACCTGCGCGCCGCCCTGGCCGGCCTGTGGACCCGGTGGCTGACCAAGGCCCCGATCGACGAACTCATGCGGGTCGACGCGATCCGCGGCCAGCGCATCCCGGCGACGTTGACCGCGCCGACCAAGCGCCGCGCGGCGGTGGCGGCCGGCCTGTCCGCGCTGCCGCTGGAAGGCTGGGTGCCGGTCGACCGGCTGCTGCGGATCGTGCGCGACCAGGAACCGCCGCTGGTCGTCCCGCGCAGCGCCGACGCGCTCTGGCGGCTGTACCTGGAGGACCCTGACCAGGGCAGTCTCGGCCATCCCGGCTTCGGCGACTGGGACATCCTGGAAGGACGCTACGCCCTGTGCGTGGTCTTCGAATACGCCGCCACCCTGGGTCTGCTCGACCTGGTGTACCGCGATCCCGAGGACGCCCGGGACGACTTCCGGCAGAACTGGGGCGTGGGCAACTACCGCTACCTGTCCCGCTACGACGGGCTCGTCGCGGTCCGGCGCACCGCCCTGGGCACTTCCGTGTTCAACCCGGCCCTGGCCCCGGCCCGAGCTGAACCGAAGATGAGCACCAGCTGAGAATTCTGCGAGATAAATCGACAACTCTCGGCAAAATCTTGCCGATCCGGCGGGCCGGTTTTAGAGTCCGGTCCGCGGACGACGATCCCGGAGGCAGCCGTGACCGACCACTCCCCGTCCCGGCCCGCCGCCGCACCCGGTCCGCCGGGCCCCCGGCCGGTCGACTGGAGCGAGGCGGACTGGCTCAACCCGCCGGCCGCGGTGACCCGGCTCGGCGACACGATGATCGTCACCACCCACCCGGACAGCGACTTCTGGCGGACCACGTCCTACGGCTTCGTGCACGACAACGGCCACTGCCTGCTCACCGGTTTCCCGGTCGGCAGCGCGGTCGAGGTCTCGTTCGTGGCCGAGTTCGCCGAGCAGTTCGACCAGGCCGGGCTGATGGTCCGGGTGGACGAGAGCACCTGGATCAAAGCCGGGATCGAGTTCGCCGACGGCTTCCCCCAGCTCGGCGCCGTGGTCACCCGCGGGCTCTCGGACTGGTCCACCGGCCGGGTGCCGCAGTGGGCCGGGCGCACGGTGACCGTCCGGGCCAGCCGCTCCGGCGACGCGGTCACCATCCGGGCCCGCACCGGCGACCAGCCCTGGCAGCTGGTCCGGCTGGCCCCACTCGACCCGGCGGCCCAGGCGGGCGCCGGGCCGATGTGCTGCTCCCCCGGAAGCAGGGCCCTGACGGTCTGCTTCACCGGGTTCACCGCGGGCCCGGCTGACGAGTCTCTGCATTAGACGAGTTGTTCCGAATTCTGACGCGGCGCACTCACCCGGCAGGTCAATCCGCCTACCAGCAACTCGGCTCAGGCGCCAGAATCCGGAACAACTCGTCTAGATTTTCGGGCGGGTCAGTGCACAGACTCATCAGCCGCAGTCACGGCCGCGGCACCAGGTCAGGCGTGCAGCCAGGTGATGGTGAAGGCGCCGCCGGTCAGCGCCGAGTTCTTGGTCAGCAGGGTGCTGCCGCGCTCCAGGTTCGTCGAGTTCGGGGTGCCCGCGGTCGCCAGCGGCTTGCCGTTGGAGGTGAGGCCGGTGAACGGGATCGTGCCGAAGTCGGCCACCTGCCCGATCCCGCTGCCGAGGTCCTCGAGTATCGCCTCGGCCGAGGAGAGCCTGTCGTTGCCGGTCTTCGTGTACGTCTTCGTCCAGCCCTGGGTGGTGTCCGACTCGGACAGCGTGAAGGTGGTGCCGCTGACCGACACCGAGGCGGTGACCACGTCTCCGGGCTTGAGCGTCTCGGTGAAGTAGATCGAGTTCGCCGGGTACATCTCCACCCACGGGTGGTAGCCGGCCACGCCGCTCTGGCAGTCCTGGTCGAACCCGATCTGCTCGACCGTGTCCGACGACCAGCCGTCCAGGCCCAGCCAGGGCGAGACGGAGCTGTTCTTGGTGGTCGCGCAGTCCAGCTTCGGCACGGTCCAGGATCCGCTGATCGAGGTGAACTTCGCCGTGCCGGTGTCGGCGTATCCGGCCCAGAAGCTGTCGGCGTGCAGCCGGTGGTCGAAGTGCGGGAAGGCGGCGGCCGTGGCCGGGGCCCCGGCCGTCGCCGCGGCCGCCGGTCCGGCGGTGGCGAGGGCTCCGGCCAGCAGGACCGGCGCGGTGGCGGCCAGGACCCTGACAGTGCGGTGCATATGAATGGTCTTCATAGCCTGGAGACTGGCGTAACTCGGGACCGGGGCAAACCAAGCGCGGGCAAAGGTCCGCTTTCCGGTGTCTCTGCGCCGTTTTCCCCGCCCGGGCAAGGGTTTTCGGGCCGCCGTGTCAGGGCACGAAAAAGCCCCGGGTGCGGCGGACGACCGTCCACCGCGCCCGGGGCAGAACCCTTACAGGCGAATCAGCATCTTGCCCGTGTTGCCGCCGCTGAACAGGGCGAGGAACGCGTCCACGGTGTTCTCCAGGCCGTCCACGTACGTCTCGACCGTCTTGATCCGGCCCTCGGCCAGCCAGCCGGCCATCTCGGTCTGGAACTCCTCCTGCCGCGCGGCGTAGTCCGAGACGATGAAGCCGCGCAGGGTCAGCCGCTTGCCGATCGCCAGGGCGAGGTTGCGCGGGCCGGTCGGCGCCTCGGTCGCGTTGTAGACCGAGATCGCGCCGCACATGGCCACCCGGCCGTGCAGCTTGAGCACGCTCAGCGCCGCGTCCAGGTGCTCGCCGCCGACGTTGTCGAAGAACACGTCGATCCCGTCCGGGGCCGCCGCGGCCAGCTGCTTGCGCAGGTTCCCGGCCTTGTAGTCCACCGCCGCGTCGAAGCCGAACCCGGACACCAGCGCCTCGGCCTTGGCCGGGCCGCCGGCCGAGCCGATCACCCTTGCGGCGCCCCTGGCCTTGGCGATCTGCCCGACCAGGGAGCCGACCGCCCCGGCCGCACCGGAGACGAACACGGTCTCCCCGGCCTTGAACTCGCCCGCCTCCAGCAGGCCGCCCCACGCGGTCAGCCCGATGTAGCCCAGTGCGTTCAGGTGCGCCTCGACCGGCGCGAGCTGCGGATCCAGCACGGTCGCGTACTTCGCCGGGAACAGGGCGAAGTCCCGCCAGCCGCCGTTGTGCAGCACCTGCGCGCCGGTCGGCACCGACGGGTCGCCGGAGGCCAGCACCGTGCCGACCGCGCCGCCGTCCAGGGCGGCGTCCAGCTTGAACGGCGGGACGTACGAGGGCACGTCGTTCATCCGGCCGCGCATGTACGGGTCGACCGAGATCACGTCGTTGCGCACCAGGATCTGGCCCTCGCCGGGATCCGGCAGCTCGCGCTCGACGAGCCGGAAGTCCGCCTCGGTCGGCAGGCCTTTCGGACGGGCGGCCAGATGGTACTCGCGAGCCGTGGTGGACACGGGGACACCTTCTTCTTCATCGGAGCGGGCGGCGAAAGAACTTCACTGTCTCGACAGTACTACCTCTCAACTATTTCGCACCCCCGGCGCGCGCCCGGCCGCGGCCCCGCATAGGCTCGGGGCGGCCCTTCCTCCCCAGGCGGGCGGCCCGGCCCGCCGGTTCAGCCAAGCACCCGGCCGCGGACCGGCGCAACCGCTCCCGGCCGCGCCGCCCCAGCCCGAAAGGCAGTCCGATGCTCGCAACCCTGCTGTACGCCGCCGGAGACATCCGCGTGCAGACCGTTCCCGACCCCAAACTGCAGGAGCCGTCCGACGTAGTCGTCCGGGTGACCCATTCGTGCATCTGCGGCTCGGACCTGTGGCCGTACAAGTCGGCGCCGGAAATCCCGAACGGGCGGCGGATCGGCCACGAGTTCATCGGCGTGATCGAGGAGGCCGGCTCCGAGACCGGCGACCTGCGGGCCGGCCAGTGGGTGATCGCGCCGTTCATGTTCTCCGACGGCACCTGCGCCAACTGCCGGCATGGCATCCAGCCGTCCTGCCTGCACGGCGGCGGCTGGGGCGCCACCCAGCCCAGCGGACACCTCGTGGACGGCGGCCAGGGTGAGTACATCCGGGTGCCGATGGCGACCGGGACCCTGGTCGCGATCCCCGAGGGCACCGGCCAGGAACTCGCCCCGGCCCTGCTCTCGCTGTCCGACGTGATGTCCACCGGCCACCACGCCGCCCTGTCCGCCCGCGTCGCGCCCGGCGGCACGGTGGCCGTGGTCGGCGACGGCGCGGTCGGCCTGTGCGGGGTGCTCGCGGCCCGCCGGCTCGGCGCCGAGCGGATCATCGTACTCGGCTCCAACCCGGCCCGCTGGGAGGTGGCCCGGCGGTTCGGCGCCACCGACCAGATCTCCGTGCGCGGCGCCCAGGCCGTCGGCGCGGCGCTGCGCGAGCTGACCGGCGGCGTCGGCGCGGACAGCGTGCTCGAGTGCGTCGGCACCCGCGAGGCCTTCGACACCGCGGTCGCCGCGGCCCGCCCGGGCGGCGCGATCGGCTACGTCGGCGTCCCGCAGGACCTGACCGACGGCTACGCGCCGCTGCCGATCCGCAAGCTGTTCGCCGACAACATCACGGTCGGCGGCGGCATCGCGCCGGTGCGCGCCTACCTGCCGGAACTGCTCGCCGAGGTGCTCGACGGCCGGCTCGACCCCTCGCCGGTGTTCGACCTCGAACTGCCGCTGGCCCAGGCCGCCGACGGCTACCGCGCGATGAACGACCGCACCGCGATCAAGGTGCTGCTCAAGCCCTGACCCTCAGGTCAGCTCCTCGGCCAGCAGGTCGAGCAGCAGTCCGTCCTGCCAGACTCCGTCCGGGTCGCGCCAGTACTTGCGCATGATGCCGACCGGTTTGAAGCCGACCTTGGCGTAGGCCCGCACCGCCGCGGTGTTCGCGGCGGCCGGGTCGATCGTCAGCCGGTGGAATCCGTGCTCGCCGACCAGGTACCGGGCCATCGTGCGGACCGCGTCGGTGCCCAGGCCCCGGCCGTGCACCGCCGGATCCAGGTACAGGTCGATCCCGGCGTGCCGGAAGTCCGGTTCCTCCTCGGCGTGCCAGTGGATCGACCCCACCACCCGGTTCTCGAACACGATCGAGTAGACCTGGGTCTCCGGGTCGGCCAACTCCCCGGCCGAGTCGTCGGCGCCCCACCAGCGCGCCACCTCGTCCGCGGCCCGGATCACGGCCAGCGCCGGAAGATCCTGCTCGGTGCACGGACGCAACACCACCAGCTCGCCTCGCAACATCCGGCCAGTCTAGGAGCCCGCGACGGTCGCGGCCCGCGATTTTCGCCGCCTACCCGACCGTCGCCTCGGCCTCCTGCTCCCCCGGCGTGCCCGGCAGGTCTTCCTGCACGCCGGCCCTGAGCCCGAGGAAGGCGACGATCGCGGCCACCGCCATGATCCCGGCCATCGCGTAGAAGATCGTGCGGGTGGCCTCGGCGAAGTCGAGCCGGTAGAACGCCGGGATGCTGGACGTGCTGCCGCTCTGGCCCTGGCCCTGCGAGGCGTTCGCCGCGGCCACAGCGGCCTTGGCCGGAGGCATGCCCTGGGCGATCAGCGAGGCCTTCACCTTCGTGCGCACCTGCGTGACCAGGACCGTGCCCAGAACGGCGAGGCCGAGGCTGGCGGCGTAGTTGCGGACCGTCTGGGTGATGCCGGTGGCCTCGCCGTAGGACAGTTTCGAGGCCCGGTTGACCGCGTCCGTGCTCGACGGGGTCAGCATGAAGCCCAGGCCCGCTCCGGACAGGACGATGAACCACTGCTGCTGGTTGAAGTCGAGCGTGGTGACCTTGCCCGCCCACAGGTAGAAGCCGACCGCGGTCAGCACGCAGCCGAGCACCACCGGCCGCTTGGCCCCGACCCGGTCGAGCATCCGGCCGCCGATCTGCGAGGCGACCGCGAAACCGACGAAGAAGTAGAGCAGGAACACCCCCGCCTTCTGCGCCTGGTACCCGAGCGAGATCTGCGCGTACTCGCTGGAGAAGAAGAACACCGGCACGAACACCAGCATGCTGATCCCCAGGACCAGGTTCTGCACCAGGAACGGGCGCACCTTGAAGATGTCCATCTTGATCAGCGGCGACTCGGTCCTGCGCTCGACCGCGGCGAACACCACCAGCAGCACCGCCCCGGCCGCGATCGACAGGCCGATCAGCGGATTGCCCCAGCTCCACAGCTGGGCCTGCTGGAAGCCGAACACGCTCAGCGTGACCCCGCCGACGATCAGGACCAGGCCGCGGTAGTCCATCGGCGCGGGCCGGTACTCGGTGACCGGCTTGGAGAGGAAGATCAGCACCAGGGCGACCAGCGCGACCGGGATGTTCACCCAGAAGATGGCCCGCCAGGTCCACTCGGTCAGGTAGCCGCCGAGCAGCGGGCCGATCGCGGTCAGGCCGCCGGCGATGCCGAAGAACAGGGCCAGCGCGCGCCCGCGGGAGCGCAGCGGGAAGGTCTGCACCACGATCGCCAGCGCGGCCGGGAACATCAGCGCCCCGCCCGCGCCCTGCAGCACCCGGAAGGCCACGATCCAGGTCTCGGCCAGGCTCCCCTTGGGGGTGAACCCGCACAGGGCCGAGGACCCGGCGAACACGATCACGCCCAGGGTCACGATCCGACGGTGGCCGAGCGTGTCGGCCAGCCGTCCGCCGAACGCGAACAGCGCGGCCAGCGAGAGCAGGTAGGCGTTGACGGCCCACTGCACGCCGGTGGCCGACAGGCTCAGCTCCCGTTGGATCTCGGGCACCGCGATCGAGATGATCGTCTGGTCGATGAAGGTCATCGCCACGGCGAAGATCATCGCCGCGAGCACCAGGTTCTTCGACCGACCGCCCACAGCGTCAGCAGACACGTTCACTCCTTGGTCAGTGGTTTCCCTTGGGGGTGCAGGTCTTGGTTGCCAGCATGCCGCAGGGAGCGGCGTCCGGCCATGGCGGCGGCCGGATCCGTCGCCGGGCGGCGCAGCACCATCTCCCCGAGCCCGCGCACCACGAAGAACGCGAACACGCCGCATAGCGTATAGCACAGGGCGAGCGAGGGCCCGGCCTTGCCCAGGTTGGCGCCGGTGCCCAGGAACAGTCCGGTGCCGATCGCCCCGCCGATCGCGATCATGCTCACGTGGCGCGGCTTCAGACCCTTGCTGTACCCCGCGTCCCCGGCGTCCACGGTCGGCACGAGCAGGTCGGGCTGGTCCGGGGCTCGGAACTCGGCTGTGGCCACGCGGCGTCCCGTCTGGTCGAGGAGTCAGCTTGATCACCTCGAAACTAACCGAGCTCCCGCAGGTCCGCGCGTCGGCTGAGCCGCCCGCGTCGAGCTTGGCGGCTCAGTCGGCCGCTTCGGCCGCCCGGGCCTGGAAGCCGCGCAGCCGCAGGCTGTTGCTGACCACGAACACCGAGCTCGACGCCATCGCCGCGCCCGCGATCACCGGGTTGAGCAACCCCAGCGCGGCCAACGGGATCGCGGCCACGTTGTAGGCGAAGGCCCAGAACAGATTGCCCTTGATCACCGCCAGGGTCCGGCGGGAGAGCCGGATCGCGTCGGCCGCGGAGCGCAGGTCCCCGCGCACCAGGGTCAGGTCCCCGGCCTCGATCGCGGCGTCCGTGCCGGTGCCCATGGCCAGGCCCAGGTCGGCCTGGGCCAGCGCCGCGGCGTCGTTGGCCCCGTCGCCGACCATCGCCACCACCCGGCCGGCCGCCTGCAGCCGGCGCACCGCGTCCGCCTTCCCGGCCGGCAGCACCCCGGCGATCACCTCGTCGATCCCGACCTGCGCGGCGACCGCCCGGGCCGCGCCCTCGCCGTCACCCGTCAGCAGGACCAGGTCCAGGCCCAGGGCCCGCAGTTCGGCGACGGCCTGCGCGCTGGTCGGCTTGACCGTATCGGCCACGACCAGCACCGCCCGCGCCGCGCCGGACCAGCCGACCACGACCGCCGTGCGCCCGGCCGACTCGGCCTCGGCCACCGCGTCCGCCAGCTGCCGCGGGAGGCTCAGGCCGCTGCCGGCGAGCAGGGCCGGGCGCCCGACCAGGACCTGCCGGTCGGCGACGGTCCCGGTCACGCCGATTCCGTCGAGCGCCGCGAAGTCGCGCACGTCCGCCAGTGCTCCGGCCCGCTCGGCGGCGGCCCGCGCCACGGCCCGCGCGATCGGGTGCTGCGAGGCGTGCTCGACCGCGCCGGCCAGGCCGAGCGCCTCCTCGGCGTTCTCCCCCTCGGCCGGCACGACGGCGATCAGGCTCATCCGCCCGGTCGTGACCGTGCCGGTCTTGTCCAGCACGACCGTGTCGATCCGCCGGGTCGACTCCAGCACCTCGGGGCCCTTGATCAGGATGCCGAGCTGCGCGCCGCGGCCGGTGCCGACTAGCAGCGCGGTCGGTGTGGCCAGGCCCAGTGCGCACGGGCAGGCGATGATCAGCACGGCCACGGCCGCGGTGAACGCCGCGCCCGCCCCGCCGTCGACCGCCAGCCAGACCAGCCCGGTCCCGAGCGAGAGGAGCAGCACCAGCGGCACGAAGAAGGCCGCGACCCGGTCGGCCAGGCGCTGCGCCTCGGCCTTGCCGGTCTGCGCGCTGGTCACGAGCCGACCGATCCGGGCCAGCTGCGTGTCAGCGCCGATTCTGGTCGCCCGCACGGTCAGCCGTCCGCCGGCGTTGATCGTCGCCCCGGTCACCGGGTCCCCGGGCCGGACCTCGATCGGGGTGGACTCGCCGGTCAGCAGGCCGGCGTCGATCGCGGAGGCGCCGTCCACGACGACCCCGTCGGTCGCCACCTTCTCGCCCGGGCGCACCACGAACAGGTCGCCGACCGCGAGTTCGCCGACCGGGACCAGCCGCTCGGCGCCGCCGCGCAGCACGGCGACCTCCTTCGCGCCCAGTTCCAGCAACGCGCGCAGGGCCGCGCCGGAGCGCCGCTTGGCCCGGGCCTCCAGGTAGCGCCCGGCCAGCAGGAACACGGTCACCCCGGTGGCCGCTTCCAGGTAGATGTGGTCCGCGCCGCCGGAGCGGTCGGTCCGGAAGGTGAACGGCATGGTCATCCCGGCCTGCCCGGCGCCGCCGAGGAAGAGCGCGTACAGCGACCAGCCGAACGCGGCCAGCACGCCGAGGCTGACCAGCGTGTCCATGGTGACCGCGCGATGGCGCAGGTTGGCGGCGGCCGCGCGGTGGAACGGCCAGGCGCCCCAGACCACGACCGGCGCGGCCAGCATCAGGCTGAACCACTGCCAGTTGCGGAACTGGAGCACCGGGACCATGCCGAGCAGGATCACCGGCGCGGCGAGCAGCGCGGATATCCGCAGCCGGTCGAGCAGTTCGCGGGCCGGGCCGCGTTCGGCGGCGGCCGCTTCGACCTGCGCCTGTTCGCCGGGGCCTTCGTCCGCGCGGTCCTCGCCCGGGGCCGGGATCGGGGTGGCCCGGTATCCGGCCGCGGCCACGGCGGCGAGCAGGTCGGCCTGGTCGACGGTGGCCGGGTAGCGGACCGTGGCCTGCTCGGTGGCGAAGTTCACGCTCGCCGCCACGCCCGGCAGCCGGTTCAGTTTCCGTTCGATCCGGGTCGCGCAGGTGGCGCAGGTCATCCCGGTCAGCGCCAGGTCGACCGACGCCTCCCGGGCGGCCTGCGGCTCCTGCGGCTCGGCCGCCACCTCGACACTCATCCCGACCTCCTCGGCCGATTCAGGGTTCGGATCTGTGCTCCCGCGGTTCAGGAGACCAGCTGGTAGCCGGCCTCTTCGACCGCCTCGCGGACGCTGTCGCGATCGAGCGCGGCGGTGCTGTCGACCTCGACCCGTCCGGCCGCGACGTCGACCCGGACCGCGGCCACCCCGCCGATCTTGGTGAGCTCCTCGGTCACCGAGTTCGCGCAGTGCTGGCAGCTCAGGCCGGTGACTTCATAAACAGTGCTGGTCATCTTCAGTCCCTGGTTCCGGTGTTCGGTGGTTCGGTGGGTGCTGTCCGGCGGCGGCGCTCAGGCGCGGACCAGCCGGGCGATCGCGTCCGAGGCCTCGCGGATCTTCTCGTCCGCCTCGGCGCCGCCGTTCTCGATCGCCTGGGCCACGCAGTGCGCCAGGTGCTCGTCGAGCAGGCTCAGTGCCACGGCCTGCAGTGCCTTGGTCGCGGCGGAGACCTGGGTCAGGACGTCGATGCAGTACTTGTCCTCCTCCAGCATCCGCTGCAGGCCGCGGACCTGGCCTTCGATCCGCCGCAGCCGTTTGAGGTGGTCTTCCTTCTTGGCCGTGTAGCCGTGCATAGCCGCCCCTTTCCATCTCGATACTATACCCCCCTATGGTATTTTCCCAAGCAACGCGAAGCCCGGCCGGGCTGAGGGATCCGTCGGGCGTGTTCAGTCCAGCGGGCAGGGTCCGGCCAGCGGGTCGTGCGCCGCGCCGCGCGGCTGGAACAGGTTCCCGGCCAGCACGCCGAGCCCGACCACGGCCAGCAGCCCGGCCGGGGCGCGCATCCCGGAGCCGGGCACCAGGTGCAGGGTCAGGGTGACCAGCGCGACGCCGAGCGCGGTGCCCAGCCCGCGGGTCATGTTCACCAGGCCGCCGCCGGTGCCCGCGGCCTGCGCCGGGATCGCGGCCATGACCAGGGTGTTGTTGGCCGGGGTGAACGTGCCCAGGCCGAGGCCGAGCACGGCCAGCAGCGGCACCAGCCAGGCGATCCGGGGCGGGGCCGGGACCATCCCGGCCAGCGCGGCGGCCGCGACCGCGGACCCGGTCAGGGCCCGGCGACGGTCGCTCCAGCCCGGCGGCAAGACCCGGCCCGCGCCCAGCGCGGCCAGCGCGAATCCGGCCGGCAGGGCGGTCAGGACCAGGCCCGAGGTGCTCAGGCTGGTCCCCCGCTCGGTCAGCACGACCGGTACCAGCACGAGCGGGCCGAACAGCAGCAGGTAGCCGCCGAGCGCGCCGGCCAGTCCGGCCGTGATCTGCCGGGTGCGCAACAGCACCGGGTCGATCAACGGCTCCGCGGCCCGGCGCAGCCGGCCGGCCAGACCGAACGCCGCGGCGGCGGCCAGCCCGAACAGGCCGACCGTGACCGGCGTGGGCAGGTCCAGCCCGGACGCGGCCGAGATCCCGAGCAGCAGGGCCGTGGTCATCGTGCCGAGCAGGCCGAGCCCGGGCCAGTCGAACCGGGCGACCGAGGCCCGGGTCCGGGTGCGCGGCAGCAGGAAGTGCCCGGCCGCCAGGGCCACCAGGCCGATCGGCAGGTTGACCAGGAACACCCAGCGCCAGCCGAACGCGGCCACGATCGCCCCGCCCAGGGTCGGCCCGAGGGCGAGCCCGAGCGCCTGGGCCCCGGCCTGCACCCCGAGCGCCAGCCGCATCTTCTCCCGCGGGGCACTGGTGGTGACCAGGGCGACGCTGTTGGCCTGGAGCATCGCGGCGCCGAAGGCCTGCACCACCCGGAACCCGACCAGCGCGGCCAGGTCGGGGGCCGCGCCGCAGGCGGCCGAGGCCAGGGTGAAGACGAGGAATCCGTACAGGTAGAAGAGTTTGCGGCCGCGGGCGTCGGACCACCGGCCGACCGGGACCAGGAGCGCTATCAGCGCGAGCAGGTAGCCGAGCGAGACCCATTCGACCTGGGCGAGTGTGGCGTGGAACTCAGTGCGCAGAGCCGGGTAGGTCAGGGTGGCGATCGAGGCGTCGAGCTGGCCCATGAAGGCTCCGAAGCAGACCGCGCCGACGGCCAGCCACCAGCCGTGCCGCCAGTCCCGGATCCGCGCGGGCCGGGCCCGTTCGCTCGGCAGCATCCGGGCACAGGCCTGTGACCAGGTGGAACTGGGGTCGAGATCGAGGCTCACCGGACGTGCCCCTCTCCGCTCGCTAACCCGGGGACCGGGTCTTTAGCTTGACTTACGACATTATTTTAGTCCCGATTATCTTGGGAACCAAAATACTTTGGGCCAGTCACATACCGTAATGTGATGTCCACCGAGCGCAGCGGCCTTGCGAGGGACCGGTACAGTACGAAGGTGACAAGTGGTGTTCCGGCCGCGCCGACGGCCCAGAGCGAGCGAAGCGGCAGCGCCCACGCGCTGACCGACGTGGTGGCCCGGCTGCGGCGAGTCCTGCGGGCCAGCATCCGGGCCGACTACCCCTGGGAGTCGCTGCCGATGGCCCAGGTGGAGCTGCTCCAGTCCCTGGCCGAGACCGCCCCGGCCCGGGTCGGCGACCTGGCCGGCCGGCTGCGCCTGGCCCCCTCCACGGTCAGCGGCCTGATCAGCCAGATGATCAACGCCGGGCTGATCCAGCGCGGCACCGACCCGAGCGACCGGCGCGCGGCGGTGGTCGACCTGAGCGAGTCCGGCCGCACCCAGCTGTCCGACTGGAACGCCGCGCACCAGCGCCGGATCGCCGCCGCCCTGGCCGACCTGGAGCCGGCCGAGCGCGAGGCCATCGACGCCGCCCTGCCGGCCCTGACCCACCTGGTCGACCGGCTCGCCGCCCAGCGCGAGGCGACCTCCTAGACGAGTGGTTCCGCAGGCGGCCCGGTCGGATCCACTCCGACCGGGCCGCCTGCTTTCTGGTGCCCCCGCCCGCATCCGGGCTCCTGACCAGCCTAATCGAGACAAACGTCCGTTTCAGACAATTGTACTTGACGAATGTCTAAGACGTTCGTACAGTTCTCGGTATGACTCACACCGCCCCCGCCAGAGCCGGCCGCCGCGAATGGATCGCCCTGGGCGTGCTGACCCTCACGGCCCTGATGGTCTCGATGGACACGATGGTGCTCTACTTCGCGGTCCCCTTCATCAGCGCGAAACTGCAGCCCAGCGCCTCGCAGCAGCTGTGGATCCTGGACGTCTACGGCTTCGTGCTGGCCGGCCTGCTGATCACCATGGGCTCGCTCGGCGACCGGATCGGCCGCCGGCTGCTCCTGCTGGCCGGCGGCGCGGCGTTCGGCCTGGCCTCGCTGGCCGCGGCCTATTCGCACAGCGCCGACCAGCTGATCGCCAGCCGCGCGCTGCTGGGCATAGCCGGCGCCACGATCGCCCCGTCCACGATGGCGCTGCTGCGCAACATGTTCGAGGACCCGAAGGAGCGCAAGACCGCGATCGGCGTCTGGACCGGCGCCTTCTCCGGTGGCGCGGCGCTGGGCCCGGTGGTCGGCGGGCTGCTGCTCGACCACTTCTGGTGGGGCTCGGTGTTCCTGGTCAACGTCCCGATCATGCTCGTGCTGCTCATCGCCGGCCCGCTGCTGCTGCCGGAGTACCGGGCCGCCGGCGCGGGACGGTTCGACCTGGTCAGCGCCCTGCTCTCGTTCGGCGCGGTGCTCCCGGTGGTCTACGGAGTGCAGCAGTGGGCGCAGAACGGGCTGAGTACCAGCGTGGAGGCGAGCATCGCGGCGGGTCTGATCGTGGGCGCGCTGTTCGTCCTGCGGCAGCTGAGGATGTCGGACCCGATGATCGACCTCGGTCTGCTGCGGCACCGCACGTTCAGCGCGGCAATGCTGGCGAACATCCTGGCCGGCTCGATGATGGCGGGCTTCGGCCTGTTCAGCACCCAGTACCTGCAACTGGTGCTCGGCTACCGTCCGCTGGGCGCCGCGCTCTGGTCGCTCCCGGCGCCGCTCGCGGTCGGCGGTGCGGTGGCCGTCGCGACCGCACTGTCCCGCAAGATCCGCCCGGCGACCGTGATCGGCTCCGGATTCCTGGTCATGACGGCCGGATTCGTCGTGATGACCCAGGTCCACGTCCACTCTTCGGTGGCGGTGGTGCTGATCGGCGCGATCGCCCTGGCCTTCGGCATCGGGATGATCGTGGCGCTGCTCACCGACATGATCATCGGTACCGCCCCGGCCGAGCGGGCCGGCGCGGCCTCGGCCCTGTCCGAGACCGGCAACGAGATCGGCGGGGCGGTCGGGGTCGCCTTCCTCGGCAGCATCGGCGCCGCGGTCTACCACCACCTGATGTCCGGCGCGGCCCCGGCCGCGGCCCGGACCCTGGGCGGCGCGCAGGCCACCGCCGCCACGCTGCCCGGCCAGACCGGCACCGACCTGCTGGAGCACGCCCGGCAGTCGTTCGTGCAGGGCATGCACCTGGCGGCCGTGGTCTGCATCGTGCTGATGGTCGCCGGCGCGGCCGTGTCGACGGCCCTGCTGCGGCACGTGAAGTCCGACGCGGGCCGGCAGGCCGACCGGGACGCACAGGCGGCGGCCGACCTGGCCGGCGAGCCCGGGCTCGCGCTGGCCGCCAACGCCGGTTGAGCAGCTGTCCTGACCGCCCACGATGTCCCGTTCCGGCGAAAGCCGGGGCGGGGCATCGTCAGGTGTCGCCGCGGATCCGGGCGTGCAGGTGCATGTCGTGCCAGCCGTCCGCGTGCAGGCAGGCGCTGCGTTTGGTCCCCTCGAACGCGAACCCGGCCTTCTGCGCGACCCGGCAGGAGGCGGTGTTCAGCACGGAGTGCGCCAGTTCGAGCCGGTGCAGTCCGAGCACGTTCAGCGCCCATTCGCTGACCGCGGCGGCCGCCTGAACCGCGGCCCCGCGGCCGCGTTCGGCCGCCGCGATCCAGTAGGCGACCTCGGCCAGGCCCTCCGCAGCGTCGATCGTGCGCAGGGCGACCCTTCCGATCACCCGCGGCCCGGCGATCGCCCAGTGGGCCGACCGGCCGGCCCGCCAGGCCCGGTTGTACCCGGCGATCATCTCGGCGGCCTCGGCCCGGGTGTCCACGGTCCGCGCGTGCCACCGCCGGATCGCCGGGTCCGCGAACGCCGCCACGATCGCGTCCGCGTCGGCCTCGGTCCACGCCCGCAGCAGCAGGCCGCCGGCCTGGAGCACCGGCTGCTCGGTCGACCCCACGGTGCCGGGCGGCACGACCGGGGCGGTGTCCAGCGGCATCGCGCCACTCCTCGGGTCGGTGATCGGCGCCGGGACGGTCGCCCGGCGCCCCCGAGGTCAATATAAGCGCAGCCGCGCCACCCGCCAGGCCCGACCGCGCGGTTCGCCAGGTTCGCCCGCGTCGGCGCACGCGGACGGCGCGCGGCGCCGGGATCTGAAATCGCCGGGACCACGCGCCGTCCGCCGCCGCCTACTTCAGCGCGGTCCGCACCTGCTTGGCGTCCGAGTCCGCCTGGCCGAGGTCCTTGCGGATCCCCTGCGCGGTGGTCCGCAGCGGCTTGACCTGGCCGGAGATCGCGGCCGCGTTCGCACCCGGCTGGATCGCCAGCACCGCGCTGACCTGGCCGTTCAGCGCCGACTGGGCGTTGCCGATCTGGGTCTGCATGTCGGCCAGTTCGGACTTCTCGGCCGAGGTACCGCCGCCGGTCTGCTTGGCCACGTTCGCCGACAGCACGCTGTACACGCCCTGCAGCTTGGTGATCACGGACGCCTCGGTGTCGAACGCGATGGTCAGGTGGGTCTTCGGCGCGACCAGCAGGTAGATCCGGTAGTCGTCGACCATCGTGACCTCGTCCGCGCGGACCGCCGCGACCGTGGTCTGCGCGGCCATCTTGGTGCTCAGGCCGTTCATCGCGGTCAGGTCCGTGCTCAGCAGGTTGCTCAGCGAGGTCTTGTCCGCGGAGGTCAGGTTCGTCGCGGCGGACACCGCCATCTGCAGGGCCTTGATCTCGGCGATCCGGCCGTTGACCCGGGTCGCGGCCAGCGCCTGGACCGAGCTCAGGCCGGCCCCGCCCTTACCCGCGCCGGCGGTCGCGCCGGGCGTGGCCCCGGCGGCCATGGCCGGGCCCGCCACCAGGCCGAGGGCGAGCGCGCTGCCGGCGGCGAGGGCGCTGATTCGCGGGAGTTGCTTCATGGTCGAACTTCTCCTCATGACTGTGAACTCTTCAGTTTCCGTCGCTGTCCGCCGGCGACTGGTTCGCCTTGGCGTCCTCGGTGTCCAGACCGCTCAGCTGGGAGTCGATCTGGTTCAGGCTCTGGTCGATCTGCGCCGTACCGGTGCCGGCCGGAGCCGGGGCCGCGCCCTGTCCCCCGCCGCCCTGGGCCGCACTGGCCGGCGAGGCGGTGCTGCCGGCAACCGGGCCCGAGCCGGCGGACCCGTCCGCCTGCCGGTGCCCCGCACCGCAACCGGTCAGGGCGAGGGCGCAGAGCAACGCACCCGCCGCGGCGGCGGTGATCGACGCCACTGATCTCTTCACGCTTTCCTCCACTACTGGTCGCCCCTGCATCTCCGTGTCGCAGTGGTTCGACTCTCCCAGCGGGCCGGTAAGCCGCCGGTAAATAAGCGCGGGGTAGGGCTTTTCCGGGCACGCCGAACGCCCGGACGCGCGGGCGCGGCCGGTGGTTAAAGCCGGATTAAGCAGTGTTAAGGGGTCCCGCAGGCTGTGTGCGGATACGTAAAAATCTGCCCATGAAGTGATCTGATGGAAAGCACAGGCGGCCGTGTCCGCCCCGCGCCGGGGCCGCACCGACCCGTCGGTCAGGTACCGGTCTGCGACCAGTTCGGGCCGACCTCGGTCCACTGGGGGGAGAATCCGTTCCAGGTGATGAAGAGCGAGTACACGATGGCAGCGTCGGAAGAGTCGGTGAAGTCGACCCGCAGCCACTCCTGCCCGGTCTCGATCCAGTCCTTCATCTCGTACCCGGAACTCGGGGTGGCCGAGACGAAGCTCACACTGTTCCCGTCGAACTGGGCCACCGCGACCCCGCCGACCATGCTGAACCGGCGCAGCTGGCCGCTGCCGGACGGTCCGGTCGTCCCCGACGTGCCGGAACCGGCCGTCGGCGGCGCCGTCGTGGCCGGGGCCGTGGTGTGCCCGGCGGTCGGCGTCGCGCTCGGGGTGACCGGCGGCGGCGTGGTCGCGATGGGCCGCGCGGTCGGTGTGCCGGACCCGCCCGCGCTCGCCCCGCCGTCCACCACGGCCCCCTCGGAGCCGCTGGCGTCGACCGGCGTGAGCAGCTGCGGAGCCACCACGGCCTGCGCTCCGACCACCGAGTCGATGCCGAACCAGGCCACCGTCACCGCGCTCGCGGTCACGGCCAGCCACACGGCCAGCTTGATCGGTGCGCCGACCCGAGAAGAAGTGGCCACCTGTTCCCTCTCTCCCGCGAATCTAATATGTTCACAGCTTATGGCGAACGTACTGCTAGTCGAAGACGATCCGGAAGTCAGATCAGCCGTCATCCGACAGTTGACCGTCTTCGGGCACGCGGTGCGCAGCGCCGGCACCGCCCTGTCCGCGCTGCGCGAGGCGAACCGCGACCCCGGCGACATCATCGTGCTCGACCTGGGCCTGCCCGACCTGGACGGCTCCGAGACACTCAAGATGCTGCGCGCCATCACCCAGGTCCCGGTGATCATCGCCACCGCCCGGGACGATGAAGCCGAGATCATCCGGCTGCTGAACGCCGGCGCCGACGACTACCTGATCAAGCCGTTCTCCGGCGCGCACCTGGCCGCCCGGATCACCGCGCTGCTGCGCCGGGCCGGGGCCGACCAGCCGCCGGCCGCGCTGCGGGTGGGCGGCCTGGTGATCGACCCGCGCCGGCGCGAGGCGCACCTGGACGGCCGGGCCCTGGACCTGAGCCGGCGCGAGTTCGACCTGCTGGCCTACCTGGCCGCCCGCCCGGGCGAGGTGGTCACCCGGCGCGAGCTGCTGACCCAGGTCTGGCAGCTGCCCTACGGCGACGACCAGACCATCGACGTGCACCTGTCCTGGCTGCGCCGCAAGCTCGGCGAACGCGCCAGCGCCCCGCGCTACCTGCACACCGTGCGGGGCGTCGGGGTGCGCCTGTCGGAACCACGACCATGAGATGGGCGCTGGTCAAAGTCGCCCTGGCCGTCACCAGCATGGTGACCCTGGCCTTCCTGATCCCGCTGGCCGTGGTGGTCGACCGGATCGCCGACGAGCGCGCGCTCAACGCCGCGCAGAGCCGGATCTCCGCGATCGAGCCGCTGCTCGCGCTGACCACCGACCACACCCCGCTCGAACGCGCCCTGGCCACCCTGCCCGGGCCGCAGAACGTGGCCGTGCTGCTGCCGGACGGCACCGTGGTCGGGGTGGACCACGCCACCACCACCCAGCTGATCGCGGCCGACGCGAACGGCGCCGCGGTGACCCTGGGCGTGCCCGGCGGCAGCGAGGTGCTCCAGCCCGAACTGGTCGGCGGCGGCCAGCACACCCTGATCGCGGTCTACGTGGACGCGGCCGAGTCCCGGCGCGGGGTGCTCAACGCCTGGCTGATCCTCGGCGGCGTGGCGCTGACCCTGATCGCCGGCTCCATCCTGCTGGCCGACCAGCTCGGCGCCCGGCTGGTCAAGGCCACCCGGCACCTGGCCGACGCCTCCCGCCAGCTGGGCGAGGGCGACGTCGGCGTGCGGATCACCACCCAGGGGCCGTACGAACTGCTCGAGGTCGGCCAGGCCTTCAACACGATGGCCGACCGGATCGTGCACCTGCTGGCCACCGAACGCGAACTGGTCGCCGACCTCTCGCACCGGCTGCGCACCCCGCTGACCGCGCTGCGGCTGAACGCGGCCGCCCTGGACGAGACCCCCGCCGCCGACGCCACCCGGGACGCGATCACCAAGCTGGAGCAGGAGGTCGACGCGATCATCCGCAGCGCCCGGCAGGGCGCCTCGCAGGGCGGTTCGTGCGACCTGGCCACCGTGGTCACCGAGCGGATGGCCTTCTGGTCCGCCCTGGCCGAGGACCAGGAACGCCCCTGGCAGCTGAACGGCGCCTCCGGCCCGGCCCCGGTCGGCGTGCCCGCGCCGGAACTGGCCGCGGCCCTGGACGCGGTCCTGGGCAACGTGTTCCGGCACACCCCGGAGGGCACCGCGTTCCAGGTCACCGTGCACACCGCCGCCGAGACCAGCACGGTCCTGGTCGACGACTCGGGCCCCGGCCTGGCCGAACCCGACACCGCCCTGCAGCGCGGCGCCGGATCCGGCGGGATCGGCTCGACCGGGCTGGGCCTGGACATCGTCAAGAAACTGGCCGAACGCGCCGGCGGACGCCTGGCCATCGACGCCTCCCCGCTCGGCGGCGCGCAGGTGCACTTCAGCCTGCCGCTGCTGACCTCGATCCGCCGCACCTCCTTCCCGGCCGACCGCCGCTCGCACCGCCAGCTGTTCGGCACCCGCCGGGTCCAGCACGCCCAGGCCGGCTCGCGCCGGCACTGACTCACATCCATGACTCACATGCCGAGGTAGCGCAGGACCGCCAGCACCCGCCGGTGGTCCGCGGAGGACACCGGCAGCGTCAGCTTGGTGAAGATGTTCGCCACGTGCTTCTCCACCGACCGCTCGGTCACGAACAGGTCCCCGGCGATCGCCGAGTTCGACCGCCCCTGCGCCATCAGGCCCAGCACCTCCTGCTCGCGCGGGCTGAGCGACTCCAGCGCGGCCCGGCCCCGGTTCGCGCCCATCAGCTGGCCGACCACCTCCGGGTCCAGCGCTGTCCCGCCGGCCGCGACCCGGTTCAGGGCGTCGATGAAGTCCTTCACGTCCAGCACCCGCTCCTTGAGCAGGTACCCGACCCCGGCCGGGTTCCCGGCCAGCAGCCGGCTGGCGTACTGGGTCTCGACCCACTGGGAGAAGATCAGGATCCGCAGGTCCGGATCGGCCGCCCGCAGCTCGATCGCGGCGCGCAGGCCCTCGTCGGTGTGCGTGGGCGGCATCCGGATGTCGCAGATCACGATGTCCGGCCGGTGCTCGTGCACGGCGGCGATCATCGCCTGCGCGTCCCCGATCGCCGCCACGACCTGGTGCCCCTCGTCCTCCAGCAGCTGTACCAGGCCGACCCGCAGAATCACGGCGTCCTCGGCTATCACGATGCGCATGGTGTGCGGTTCACCTCTCGGCTTTCGAATCGGCTTTCGAATCGGCGGGCGGGCTCAGCGGCAGGTCGATCGTGATCATGGTGGGTCCGCCGCCGGGGCTGCTCGCGGTCAGCGTGCCGTCGAGCGTGCGCACCCGCTCGGCCAGGCCGCGCAGGCCGCTGCCGGTCCCGGTCAGGGTGGCCCCGCCGACCCCGTCGTCGGCGACCGTCAGCCGCAGCGTGGCCCCGTCCGAGGCCAGGCCGATCGAGGCCTGCTCGGCGTGGCTGTGCTTGCCCGCGTTGGCCAGCAGCTCGGCGGCGGCGAAGTAGATCATCGTCTCGGTGGACGCGTTCGGCCGGTCGCCCAGGTCCACCCGGACCGTGGTCGGGATCTGGGACCGCGCGGCCAGCGTGGTCAGCGCGGCCTCCAGCCCGGCGTCCAGCGCGGGCGGATGGATCCCGCGGACCAGCTCGCGCAGCTCGACCACGATCTCCTTGACCTCCGCCCGCGCCTCGCGCAGCAGGGCCTTGGCCTGCTCCGGATCGCCCCGGTCCAGCCGGCCCTCGGCCCGCCCGAGCCGCATGCCGAGCGCGACCAGGCGCACCTGCGCGCCGTCGTGCAGGTCCCGTTCGATCCGCCGCAGGGTCATCGCGGCCTCGTTGATCGCGTTGCTGCGGGTCCGTTCCAGCTCCACGATCCGCAGCGAACTCTCCGTCGGCCCGAGCAGGCGCACCATCAGCCACCGGTCCAGCACCAGCGGCCCCCGGACCACCCACGGCGCCGCGACCACGACCAGCACGCCGACGCAGGTGACGAGCAGTGCGCGCGGAATCGTGTCGAAGTAGAAGTCCCCGATCGACAGCCCGCTGACCATCCGCCCGTCCACCAGATGCGGCGTGGGCGACTCCAGCTTCCAGATCACCGGGTAGAACACGAGGACGAGCCCCTCGATCCAGAACGCTAAGGCCACCAGGGCCTGCACCGTGCCGAGCACGAACCGCACCGCGAAGTAACCCACCGCCCGCCAGGCGATCGGATCGGCCAGGAAGTAGACCAGGAACCCGAGCAGCCCCCGCTGCCGCGGCGCCCGGACCGGCCGCACGATCGGCAGCTTCAGCAGGACGCGGGCGAGGAACCGGTAGAGGTCGGCGAACTTGCGGTCGACCGACAGGAAGATCGGCAGCAGTGGAACGATGATCACGACCATCGACAGGATGCCCAACCCGATGGTCGCGATGACCAGGGCCAAGCCCAGGTAGGCCATCGGCAGGCTCAGGATCGAGTAGCCCAGTTCGCGTGAAGCGCGCGCCGAGAGGGGCTCCCGCAGCGCGCGCTTGATGGTCACGTTCATAGTCTGGCGTATCCGGGTGCTTCTGCCGGGGCCGGCGGCGCTGTCGTGTTCACACGTCCCGCCGCTTGATCGAGACCCAGGCCGCCCCGAGCAGCACCACGGCCCAGCCGAGCAAGCAGCAGAACCCCTGCAGCGGCGTCAACGATCCGACCTCGGTCGGCCCGGTGCCCATGATCACGTCGGTGTTGGACGGGAACGCGTCGGCCAAGTGCTTGCCCAGCATCCCGGGAATCAGGCTGATCAGGCCCGGGACGACGAATTGCAGCGCCAGCACGATGCTGATCCCGGCCGCCGGGTGCCGCACGAGCGTGCCGATCGCGAGTGAGATCAGGCCCATCAGCGCCATGAAGACTCCGAAGGCGAGGACGGCCCGGATGGTGCTGAGGTCGGTGATGGAGGTCGAGGCGTGCTTGCTGGTGATGGCCGATCCGATGAAGAAGGAGGGCAGCGCGACGAGCTCGGCCAGGATGAAGACCAGCGCGCCGAATGCGGCTGCCTTTGCCGCGAGTACGGGTGTGCGGCGCGGTGCGGCGAGCATAGACGCTCGGATCATTCCGGTGGAGTATTCCGATGCCATGAGCAGTACGCCGAGCACGCAGACTGCCACCTGGCCGAACTGCGCACCCGGTTGGAGGATCAGGCCGATCGTGTTGTCTTTGAACTGGGCCTGGGTGGCGGCGTCGAGGGTGGCGAACTTGGCCGTGTAGACGGAGGTTGCTGCGATGTTCAGGCCGAGCGCGACTATCACCATGGTGAGGAGGGACCAGGTGGTTGAGCGGAGGGTTCTGATTTTGGTCCACTCGCTGCGGAGCAGGTCGGCGAAGCGGGGGTCGTGGGAGGGGGCGGAGGTGGTTGGGCGGGGCAGGGTTGCTGTGGTCATTGTCTTATTCCTTGGGGGGTGTGGGTGGGGGGGCATGGGTTGTGGCTCGTGTTGCGGAGTTGCGGAGTTGCGGGGCGGGATGGGGCGGGGCTTGCTGCGGGGATACCGCGGTGTTACCGGCTGGAGTACTCGGCTTTCCCTGCGGTGAGGCGCATGAAGGCCTCCTCCAGCAACGCCGGTCGGGCGATGTCCGGGGTCGCGGCGTACAGCTGCGGGTCGGTGTATCGCTGGATGAATTCACCGGTCGAGCAGTCGGCCAGCAGCTGTCCCTGGCCGATCACGAGCAGGTGGTCCGCGGTGATCGCCATCTCGTTCATCAGATGGGAGGAGACCAGGACGGCCCGTCCCTCGGCCGCCAATCGCTTCATCAGGTTCCGGATCCACAGCACGCCTTCCGGGTCCAGTCCGTTCACCGGCTCGTCCAGCAGCACGATCCGCGGGTCGCCCAGCAGCGCGGCCGCGATGCCCAGGCGCTGGGACATGCCGAGCGAGTAGCCTCCGGCCCGTTGCTTGGCCGCGTCGTGCAGTCCGACCTGGTCGATCACCTCGTCCACCCGGCGTGCGGGCAACGCCTGGGATTGGGCCAGGGCGAGGAGGTGGTTGCGGGCCGAACGTCCCTTGTGGAAGGCCTTCGCTTCCAGCAGCGCGCCCACTTCGGACAGGGGGGCTTTGAGGTCTGCGTAGGGCTTGCCGTTGATCAGCGCTTGGCCGGTGTCCGGGCGTTCCAGTCCCAGCAGCAGGCGCATCGTCGTGGATTTTCCGGCGCCGTTCGGGCCGAGGAAGCCGGTCACTTTTCCTGGGCGGACTGTGAAGCTGAGGTTGGTTACGACGGTTTTGGCGCCGTAGGACTTGGTCAGGTTGATTGCTTCGATCGCTGGGGTGGTGGGGTTGGTGGTGGGGCTGGTGGTGGGGTTCGCGGTTGTGGAGTTCATGCTTCAAGCGTGGCGGTTTGGGGTGGGTTGGAACGAGGGAGGAACCACCCACTTGCGGGGTGGTGCTACCACGAAGCCTGAGGTGGATGGGTGTGGGTGGGTGGGTGGGTGGGTGCGGCTGAGCGGTGGGTTGGGTTGCGGTGATTGAGTTGAAGTCAAAGGCGGCCCGTGGTGATTTTCCGCGCAGGGTCAGGCGATCGGAGAGTTTCTATACGCGAGAAAATCACCACGGTTTTCTGCGGCGGTCAACTTCCGTAGAGCTCATCCCGAGTGGTGCGCTGGGTGCGCAGGCGACAGTCCTGCCGCGGTCATCTTGATCGCGGGCAAGTAGGCCACGGGAGTAGGGGATGGTTGATTGGGCCTGGTGTCGTGCGATGGGCAGGGGGTCGGGTTTCAGGCGCGAGCCACCGGGGTAGGCCTGCTCAACTCAGGTCTCATGGCCGGCTTGCGTTTCGGCAGGGTCGAGTTTCAGGCGCGAGCCATCGGGGCGGGGCCCGCTCGACGTGGGTGCCGTTGCCGACCTACGTCCTGGCTGTGGCCGGGTTTTCAGGCGCG
>DASZBX010000139.1:0-48374 GCA_035943635.1 Actinocrinis sp.
CTCGGGAACCTCCGGCCACAGCACCGGCCGCATCGACATCGCTCACACCTCAATCCAGCCACGACCCCCGCAGCACCAACCCCAAGACTTCCGCACCGCGACGACCAGCCACAAGAGCCTCAGAAATTAACCACCAGGATCCCACAGCGCCGGGACATCGAGATCTGGATCACCTCCTACAACGAGCAGCGACTGCACTCCTCGCTCGGCTACCGCAGCCCGACCGAGATGCGAATCACCTGGCAGGAGCGGATACCAACGGCAGAGTAAGACAAATGGAGGTGAATGGATGTGCCGACTCCAAGAGCGAAGAGCCTTATCTGACCTCCATTGGGGGAAGGCATAGTGGGCGAAGTCTCTGCGAACTTCATTCGTAGCCTGATGAGATCGTCGGTGTGTGCGGGCGACCGACCTCTGACCCGCATTCCGGGCAATACGGACTGGACGGGTGCAGGACCCGAAGAGTGTAGGGGTGTGGTCCCGAAACTGTATCAATCATAGGCGAAATTTTGCTATACCACAGCAAATGCTCGGAAATATCATGCAGACTTGACATGGACACTTCGGCTAGGTCTGCTGATCGTATGTCTGGCCGACCTTGAGCGTTCGTGAAAGTCGCAATTTCAATCAAATTTGTCTACGCTTGGGCCGGGCTTGCAGATGATCTCGGTCGGGCAGGTGTCGAAGCGTGTTGGTAAGCGCACATACTTCGGTGCCGACCAAGTGTAACCCACAGAAGTTGATGTTTGAATATTTACTGTACTATGTCCACAAGCTGTTCGATAGCGTGGCGCGAGGGGGATCGGACCGTAAGGTTGTTCGATTGAGTGGTCAGGTGGTGGTCCCATTGAAACCAAACAGAGTGTGCACAATCAATGTCCAGGCGTACGGTGACGACTCGGATGTCATGCTCGCTGCCGTGAGTGCGGTGTTGCGGCTTTCCAACGACGGAGACGCCAAACTCGTCGAGCTGACAGTGCGCGCCTCCGAAGGCGGCGAGATCTCGGCCGAGGCGGCGAACGGCATCGACTTTCAGATGCTGGCTCGCGCGTTCGGCGGAATGTTCGCCGTCGAGGCGGGCTCGCCGGGTCTGACCAAGGCGCCGGTGGCGCAGGGCAGGCCGCTCAAAAAAGACGTGACGGTGGTCGCCTCCGAACGACCGTACCGGAAGATGCCTGCGGATGTGAAGTCCGTGTTCGAGCAGACCCACAGCGTCGGCGAGCTGGCGCGCCACTTTAAGGTCCCGCGCTACACGGCCCAGGCTTGGGTCGACCGGCTGCGTCGGAGCGGAGACTTGGCGCAGGACTTGAAGTGAGGGTCTGGCTCTGGCTACGAACTCGGGCACGTAGCCGAAGCCGTCCCTTCCTGAGGAATTCGCCACGCTGGTGCCGACTTTAAGAACCGGCCATCCACTTCATGTCACGTCTCGTGTCTGCAGCACGCCACCGCCCCCGCTCCGTTACAGTCTGTGTGTAGCTTGAGAAAGTCTGCGAGCGCGCGAAAACTTTTCGACAACGGCGGAAGGAGACGGCAATGCGAGTGAGCTGGGATCAGGTGCTCGGTTGGCGGC
Organism: Actinocrinis sp.; assembly: GCA_035943635.1. Classification (GTDB taxonomy): domain Bacteria; phylum Actinomycetota; class Actinomycetes; order Streptomycetales; family Catenulisporaceae; genus DASZBX01. The sequence goes on from DASZBX010000139.1 coordinate 1,571, forward strand.
TGCGGCGGCAGTTCGTCGATCCCCGGGGGCGGGCCGGGACCGGCGAGATCGTCAGCCGGCTGTGCGGCATCCAGGCGCAGGTCGGTCCGGCCGCCGAACTCGCGGTCAAGATCCGGCAGGCCAAACCCGAGGCGGACGGGGTGCGGCGCGGACTGGAGGACCGCTCGCTGGTCAAGACCTGGGCGATGCGCGGCACCCTGCACCTGTTGCGCTCCAATGAGGCGGGCGCCTACTTGTCGCTGATGGCCTCGGCCCGCACCTGGGCGAAACCGTCCTGGCAGCGTGTGTTCGGCGCTACACCGAAAGAGATCGACCAGCTGACCGAGGCGGTCGCCACGATCCTGGACGGAGCCGTGCTCACCCGGGAGGAACTGGTCACCGCGTTAGTCGCCGACCAGCGCTTCCACGGCCTGGCCGACCAGTTGCGCTCCGGCTGGGGCGCGGTCCTCAAGCCGTTGGCCTGGCAGGGCGCGTTGTGTTACGGGCCGAGTAGCGGAACGAAGGTCACCTTCACCAACCCGGCCAGCCTCATCCCGGGCTGGACCTCGCCGCCGGAACCGGACGAGGCAGCCTCGGCGGTGATCTCGGCCTATCTCGGCGCCTATGGTCCGGCCTCCCCGGAGGTCTTCGACGCCTGGCTCTCCCGCAACAGCCTGAGCAAACCGGTTCTGCGCCGCTGGTTCGCCGAACTGGGCGGCGATCTGACCGCGGTAGACATCGAAGGCCGCAAGGCGTTCGTGCTGTCCGAGCACGTCGACGAACTCGCCAAGGCGGTCCCCGCCGATCAGGTGCGCCTGCTCGGCGCCTTCGACCAGTACATCCTCGGACCGGGGACGAAGGATCCGATCCTGCTGCCCGCCGCACACCGGGCGAAGGTCAGCCGGACCGCCGGGTGGATCTCGCCGATCGTCGTGCGGGCCGGCCGGGTGGTCGGCATCTGGGAAACCGAGGGTGCGGATCTGGTGGTGACCTTGTTCCCGGAGGCGGAGCCGGTGCCGGCCGCCGCGCTGGAGGCCGAGGCCGGCCACGTGGCCCGGGCCAGTGGACTGACCGGTCTCAAGGTGCGGATGGCGTGAGCCCGGCGCCGGATCGGCCGGGTCGCGGCTTAGCAACCGAGCCCGGACAACGGCAGCGCCGGATCTGCCGTCGCCCGGGCCAGGAGCGTGCCCACCTGGTCGATCCGGCCCAGTCCGGTCTCCCGGTCCCACAGATCCGTGTTGACTTCCAGCATCACCGCGGCGCCGCCCGCCTGCATCAACGCGTGGAACGACAGATCGTAGCGGGCGGTGCCGTGGGAGACGAGCTCGTACGAGGTCTCGCACCCAGGCAGCTGCAACGGTATCCAGTTCGCCAGTTGCAGCTCGGACGTGACCTGGTAGATCGGGTGCACCCCCGGGACCCGATCCGTCCGGACGGATTCCACGATCTCGGCGAACGGCAGCCGCTGGTTCTCGTAGGCGCGCAGCAGGCTCCGACCGACCCGATCGAGCAAGTCGGCGAACGAGGGGTCCGCGGAACAGTCCACCCGCAATGGCAGAACGTTCAGAAAGCACCCGATCAGCGCCTGCGAGCCGTGGACGGTCCGGTTCTCGGTCGGCACCCCGAGCACGACGTCCGTCTGCCCGGTCAGCCGGTGCAGCAGTGCGACGACTCCGGTGCAGAAGACGGTGAACGCGGTCGTGCGGTGCTGCCGGGCGCACGCCGTGATCGCCTCGCCGAGTTCGGGGGAGGCGGGCCGGCTCAGGAACTCCCCGGCGAAGGTCGGCTTGGCCGGCCGCGGTCGGTCGGTCGGCAGGACCAGACGAGGCGCTCCGGTCAAGGTCCTGATCCAGAACCGCCGCAAGCGCTCGCCTTCGGGCCCCGCGAGCAGTTCCTGCTCTGCGCGGACGATCTCGCGCATGTCGGTGGGCACGGAGACTAGTGCCGCCGGTCGGCCTTCTACGCGGGAGACGTAGAACGCGGACAGCTCGCGCATGAAGATCGTCATGGATACTTCGTCGGTGACGAGGTGGTGGAACAGCAGGTGAAGCACACACTGCTCGTCGCCGAGGCGGACCAGTCGGGCTCGCAGGAGCGGGCCGGTGGCGATATCGAACCCGCTGTATGCGGTGTCCCTTCCCAGCGCGCTGTTTCGCGCGGCGCGATCGGCTGCTGGCAGGTCGCGCAGGTCCACGATCGGTACGTCGAATCCGCCATAGGGCACGATGCGCTGAACCGGCTCGCCGCCTGCTTCGATGAAGACTGCGCGCAGGCCATCCTGGCGCTCGACGACGTCGCTGACCGCCGCGCGCAAGGCCGACTCGTCCACGGGCCCGGTGATCTGCAGGAGCAACGGGATCGTGTGGGTCAGCGCGCCGGGGTTGGCCTGTTCGGCCAGCCAGAGTTGCCGTTGTGCGGCGAGCAGCGGGAACGGTTCGGTCGGCTGGGCCGGCCCGGGCCGCACAGCCTGGTCGCGTCCGTCGGCGGCCGATCCGGGCTCGGTCTGCGCCGCTGTTCGGGGCTCGACCACCTGGTCGTCGTATCCGTCGGCTCCGTCGGATTCATCGGCGACGTAGGCGAGCAGGTCGTCGAGTCGCGGGTGCAGCTTGCGAAGTTCGGCGACGAATTCGACCGGTGTGGGGTTTTCGAACAGCGTGCGCAAGGAGACGGCGACCCCGAGGCTGTCGGCGAGGTCGGCGATCAGCCTGGCCGCGATCATCGAGTGCCCGCCTTCGACGAAGAAGTCTGCCTGGGCGTCCAGCTGCGACACTTCGAGGGCTTGGGCCCAGATCAGGCAGATCAGAGCCAGGAGGGTGTCATCCGGATCCGCGGTGCCGGTCTGTTGCGGGGGTTCGGACAGCAGTTCCAGTCCGTCGACGAGTTCCAGCTCGCCCTGGGGATTGCGGCGCACGGTCAGGGCGGTGGCTGCCCCGTCGAAGTGGAGCGTGGCGGGACTGTAAGGGGAGGTCCGCCCGTCGCCTATCCGCAGTCTGTCCTCGTCGCCGCCGAGCAGGACGGGCCACCTTGCGGGTAGGTGGGTGAGTTCCGCGGCCAGCACGGTGTCGCCTGACAGATTTATCAGTCGATAAGCGCGCCGCCCCGCGTCTTCGCGCAGCCGCGCCAGGTCCGCGGCTGGCACAGGCCCAGAGGCGATCAGGGTCTGTGCGCTCGTCATATCCGTGTACGTACCGAATTTGCCGTCGGATACGAGGATGATCGCTGCGTCGGCCGCATTCTCGGAGTCCAAGATGCGCGCGCCGACCGCGGCTGCGGCAGCACTCAACTGCGCCGCCTCCTCTGCATCGCCGGGCAGTCCGACCGTGTCGGAACCGTTCAGGCCGAGCGCGCTCGCCAGTCGGGCCGGGCCGGCCTGGGCCAGACCGGCCATCGGCAGGCTCGACAGCGGCGTGTCCGGTGCCGCGCTCCAGGTCCGCAGGATCCGTTCGTAGTCGTCGACCAAGATGTCGATGCCGTGCTCGGTGTAGACGGCCGAGTCGTATTCGACCCAGATCCGCACGCCGTCCTGCTCCACGGCGACCTCGACGATCGTGTCGAACCTGCCTCGTTCACGGCGCACCGGCATGCTTCGCGCCGCAGCGCCGCCGAAGGACGGTTCGCCGATCGCGTCCACTGCCGGAAGGAACAGGTGCTGGACCAGCGGAGTGCGGCTGGGGTCGCGACGGCGCCCGGCCAGGTCGGTGATCCGGCTCAGCGGCAGTCGGCCGTGGTCCACGGCGTCGGCGACGGCCGCGGCACACCGCGAGGCCAGCTCGGCGAATCCGGGGTCGCCGCCGGTGCCGACCCGCAGCGGCACCGTGTTCGCGAATTGGCCGATCAGCTGCTCGATTTCGGGGGTGGTCCGGTTCGCGCACAGGGTTCCGAGCAGGAAGTCCTCGATTCCGGTGGAGCGGGTGACCAGGGCGGCGAAGGCGGCCAGGGCCGCCGCGAACGGTGTGGTGCGGTGAGCGCGCGCGAAGGAGAGCAGACTCGAACCTGTCCCGCCGCCGACCAGGTAGTCGGTGCGCCGGCCGAGCGTGCCCTTGACCGCGGGCCGGGGTCGGTCCGGCCGCAGGTCGAGTTGATCGGGCGCGCCGTGCAGGGTTTTGCGCCAGAAGTCGGTGTCTGTCTTCTCGGCCTCGGGTAGCAGAACGTCGCGTTCCCATACGGCGAAGTCTGCATACTGTAGTTCGGGCGCCGCGATCGGGGACGGTTGTCCGTGCAACGCGGCGGTGTAGTCGCGGCTGATCTCGGACAGGAGTATGCGCACACTGGTCGCGTCCGAAACCAGGTGGTGAACCGCCAGCGCCAGCACGGTGGTGTCGTCGTGCATCCGGACGGCCCGGAATCGCAGCAGTGGGCCCACGGCCGGATCCAGGATGGTCTTGGCGAAGGAGGCCAGTTCCTGCGCCAGGGCAGATTCCGGGTCCGCATCGGCCAGATCGGTGATGTCTGCCCAGCTTAGCGGCGGTTCGGGCGATGCGGGAAGAACGCGCAGCGCAGGTGTGCCGTGTTCGTCGACGACTATGCTGCGCAGGATCTCATGTCGTTCGAACAGGGCAGACAGGGCGCGTTGCAGCGAGCCTCGGTCCAGTGCGCCGTCTATGCGTACGGCCACGCACTCGGTCTGCGATCCGTCGGCGGGAGCGGCTGTGCCGGCCCCCCAGAAGTGCTCCTGGATCGGAGCCAGCGGGACGTCCTGTTGTATGTCTGCCACGCTAGCACAATATAGCCTGATCTAGGCTTCGTGGTGTGCGTGCAGTGTCTTTTCTCCGAGCGCGGCCGAGCAGACAGTTCGGGTAGGCGGGATGTGTGCTTCCTGCTAGACTCTGTCGCGCTCGTCTTGCAGACTGTTGTTGCCTTTTGCGGGCAGCCGAGACCCTGCCCTGGTATCGGATTCGACGGCGAAACCCCGGAGTGGATACAGATGACCGATCGTCCAGCCCTCCAAGAGCAACAGCGGGACGGGGAAACGGTGAAGCCGCGGTCCGTGCTGCACCGCAACCGCAACTTCCTCCTGCTGTGGTCCGGCGAATCCATCAGTCTGCTGGGCAGCCAGATCAGCCTGGTCGCGCTGCCCTCGCTGGCGGTGCTGGTCTTCGGCGCCGGGGCGTTCGGGGTGGCCGCGCTGGTCGCTCTGCAGTGGTTGCCGTTCATCTTCCTCGCGCCCATCATGGGTGTGTTCACCGACCGGCTGCGCCGCAAGCCCTTGATGCAGGTGGCCAACGTCGCCAGGATGCTCATCCTCGGTTCGCTGCCGATCGCCGCGGCGCTCGGCGGTCTGACTATGGCCCAGTTGTATTCGGCCGCCGCGCTCAAGGGCGTCTTCGACGTCGTTTTCCAGCTCTCCTACCAGGCCCTCATGCCGCAGCTGCTGGACCGCGCCGACCTGGCCGAGGGCAATGCGAAGACGCAGCTGAGCGTGTCCGTGTCCCAGGTACTGGGCCGGTCGATCGGCGGCGGGCTGGTCAGCGCGGTGGGTGCGGCCCGCGCGGTGGCCGGCGACGCCCTGTCGTATGTGGCCTCGATCATCGGCCTGGCCATGATCGACAAGGAGAGGGCCGCGCCGGCGGCTTCGGGCCGGGGGATCAAGGCCACCCTGGCGGACCTCCGGGGCGGCGCGAAGCTGACCTTCGGCAACCGCCTGCTGCGCTCGCTCATGCTGATGGCCACCTTCGGCAACATGGCGGTGTCGCTGACTCTCGCCATGATCGTGGTCTTCGCCTATCGGAACCTGCACTTCAACGGCGCCCAGCTCGGTCTCGCGCTCGGGCTGGGCAGCGCGTCGATCATCCTCGGTGCGATGTTCTCCCGGAAGATCAACGCGCGCCTGGGCATGGGCCGCACCCTGATCCTCACCCACACGCTGCTGGGCCTGGCGTTCCTGCTGCTGCCGGCCGCCACCTCCGGCGGCAAGGGCTTCGCCTTCGCGGTGATCGTGGTCTCCCAGTGCATCTCCTCCTTCACCTCGCCGATCGCCAACGTCGGCATCATGACGCTGATCCAGAAGACCACCCCGCCGCAGGCGATGGGCCGGGTCGGCGGGGTCTCGCTGCCCTTCGTCTGGGGGGCGAACGCGGTCGGGCCGCTGCTCGGCAGCGCGATCGCCGCAGCCTTCGCCGATACCGCGGTGGTCTTCTTCGTCGCGGCCGGGCTGGCCTGGACCGCGGTGCTGTGGATCTTCGTCGGCTCCGTGCAGAAGATCACCGACGAGGTCCCGGAAGAACTGCGGTTGCAGCTGTGACCGGCCGAGGCAGCCGGCGAATACCCGAAGGGGCGTGGTTTCCCGATGTCTGACGAACTCCTCGCCGTGCTCGAGCCCGGCGCGCACGAGACCCGGCCGGACCAGACTTTGCCGTGGATGGTAGCCAGGCACGCGCTGCACCACCCCGACTCGCTCGCGATTGAACGCGGCGCCGACCGGCTCACCTACGCCGAACTGGACTGCCGCGCAGACCGGCTGGCCCGTCGGCTGGCCGCCTGCGGCGTCCGGCCCGGCGCCATGGTCGGCGTTCACCTCGGACGGTCCATCGAATGGGTCCTGGCAATGCTCGCCACCCTCAAGGCGGGGGCAGTCTGCCTGTCCCTGGACCCCGACGCGCCCGCCGACCGGCTGATCCGGGCGATAGAGGCCACTCACCCCGCTCTCGTCCTCGGCGGCCGTTCGGCGCAGGACGACCGGTTGGCGCAGACGGTTCCGTTGCTCCTGCTCGATTTGCACGAATTTGATGACTGGCCTGATCAGGACCCGCAAGGCGATGCCGCAGGTAGCGTCCGGGTCCAATTGGACGACTTCGCCTTCGCCATGCACACCTCCGGATCCTCGGGGCGGCCGAAGATAGTCCTGGCCCAGCACAGCTGGCTCGCGCACGGCGCCCGGGAAGGCGCGGCGATCAACAAGACCTCGGCCGCGGACCGCGGGTCCTGGCTCGGCCCGGCCGGAGCCGGCATCGCCGTCAACGAGGTCGGCGGGCTGCTGTGGTCCGGAGCCAGCATCCACATCGCCGAGCAGGAGGTGATCGGCTCGCCGCCGGACCTGCGGGACTGGCTGCTGGCCACCGGCATCACCCAGGCGTTCGTGGTCACCCCGCTCGGCGAACTGCTGACCCGGCTGGACTGGCCGGATCGCTGCGACCTGCGGATCATGACCCTCGGCGGGGCCAAACTCAACCGTTGGGCACCGGCCGGGCTGCCGTTCGAGGTCGGCGTGTCCTACGGCTCACTGGAGGCGTTCCAGGTCGCCAACTCTCTGCACCCCTGGGAGTCCCGGCGCAGCCCGGGCACTGCCACGCCGACGGACCTGGCCGCGCCGCCGCCGGTGGGCCGGCCGCTGCCCGGGGTCGACGTCCACCTGCTGGACGAGGACCTGGCCGAAGTCGCTGGCGACGCGCTCGGCGAGTTCTGGGTGGACTCCCCGGCCCTGGCCCTGGGCTATCTCGGCGAGCCGGCCCTGACCGCGGACCGGTTCCGGCCCAACCCCTTCGGCGCGCCGGGCACCCGGCTCTACCGGTCCGCGGACGCCGGCCGCCGCCGCCCGGACGGCGTCCTGGAGCACCACGGCCGGATGGACGAGGTGGTCAAGGTCCGCGGATACCGGGTCGAGCTCGGCGAGGTGGAGTGGGCGCTGGGCGGCCATCCGGACGTGACCCAGGTGTGCGTGGCCCCGGTGACCGACGAGGAGGGCCGCACCGACCTGGTCGCGTGCTTCGTCGGCACGGCCACCGCGCAGATACTGCGCGACTACCTCGACCAGCGGCTACCCGGCTACATGATCCCGGTTGCCTACGTCCGGATGGACCGGCTGCCGGTGAACACCTCGGACAAGATCGACCGGCTGGCCCTGCCTCCGGCCGACTGGCGCGGGCACCGTCCGGAACGTGGGTACCGGGCCCCGCGCGGCGAGGTCGCGGCCCGGCTGGCCGAACTGATCGCCGGGCTGCTGGGCGTGCACCGGGTCGGCGCGGACGACAATTTCCTCCGGCTCGGCGGCGACTCCCTGCTCGCCGCGAAACTGCAGGCCGGGATCGAGCAGGAATACGGGATCCGGATCGACCTGCGGGAAGTGTTCACGGCCGAGGACCTGACCGAACTGGCCGAGCGGGTGGCCGCGGCGCGCGCGGGCGGGGCGCACAACGTACCGCTGCCCCGGATCACGCCGCGCGCCCGATGAAGGCTCGCACCCGCGATAGAACCTTGGGAGGGGAAATGGACACGGCTGCGCAAACCTCGGTCGACCGGCTCACCGCGGCCTTCGACTGGCACGATCCCGACTACACCCCGGACGTGGCGGAGGCGGTGCACCGCGAACTCGCCAACCGGCCCGGGCCGATCTACTCCCCGGCTCACGGAGGGATGTGGATCCTGGCCCGGTACGAGCATGTGCGAGCCGCGCTGCGCGACCACGACGTCTTCCTGTCCGGCTCCGGCGTGCACTTCCCGCGGGCCGCCGGCATGCCGAAATTCGCGCCGATCGACTTCGACCCGCCCGAGCACGCCGGGATTCGAGAACTGATGGCACCGCCGGTCCAACCGGATGAGGTGCGCCGGCTGGAGCCGTCGCTGCGCGAGCTGGCCGCGGACCTAGTCGCACCGCTGGTCGACCAGGGAGGCGGCGATCTGCACGCGCAACTGGCCGAACCCTTCGCTCTGCGTGCCCTCGGCCTGGTCATCGGACTGTCCCCGGAAGCGCAGAACGAGATTAGAGGCTTGACAAGGACCCTGTGGGGCGGCCTGTCCGAGGCCGCGGACTCGAGCGGGTTCTGGCCCGCGTACCACGACCTGCTCTCGGCCGAGCTGCGCCGGGCCAGGGAACGACCCGGCGACGACTACCTGTCCCGGCTCGCCGGCATCAGGGTCGACGGGCAGCCCGTCCCCGACGAGACCCTGTACTCGATCGTGGTCTCGTATTGCGTCGCAGGTCACGACAACACGATGAACTCGATCAGCAGGCTGCTGTGGTACTTGTCCGACCTGCCGCAGCTTCAGCAGCGGCTGCGGACCGAACCGGAACTCGGCCCGGTGCTGGCCGAGGAGGCACTGCGCCGCTGGTGCCCGACCGACCGGTTCACCCGGGTCACCAGCCGCGAGGTCACGGTCGGCGGCGTGCCGATCCCCGGCGGCTCCCGGGTGGTGCTGCTCTTCGACGCGGGCAACCGCGACCCGGCGGTCTTCCCCGACCCGGACGAGTTCCGCACCGACCGGGGCAACTCGCACCGGCATCTGAGTTTCGGGCAGGGCATCCACCACTGCCTCGGCGCCCAACTTGCCCGGCTCGAGTTCCAGGTCGTGCTCGGCGAACTGGCCCGGCACCCGGAGTTCCGGGCCACCGGCGAACCCCGGCGCTCGTTCGAGAACGGCCGGCACATCGTCTTCGACCGGATCCCGGTGCGGTTCGGCCGGCCCACGCAGGAACCCGACAGCCAGGAGGAGCGGTAAATGGAGTCCGACCCGGTGTTCGCGTCCGGCCGATCGGCCGTCGGCGCGGAACTCGACGTCAACGGCCTGGTGGAACTGATGTCCGGATTCTGGGTCAGCCAGGTGCTGGTCGCCGCCCGGGGCGTGGACCTGTTCGGCTTCCTGGCCAAGGTCGGCGGCGCGGACGCGGCGCAGACCGCGGCCGGGATCGGCGTGGCCGAACGCCCGGCCGAGATGCTGCTGACCGCGTGCGCCGCGATGGGCCTGCTGGCCAAGAACGGGGACCTGTTTGTCAACGCCCCGGTCGCCGACCGGTACCTGGTCCGCGGCCAGGAGGACTACTTCGGCGACTACATCAGGATGCTCAGTGAGTTCGCCTTCCCCGGCTGGCTGCGGATCGACAAGGCCGTGCGCACCAACCGACCGACCAGGTGGGCGGCCACCCCGTCGACCGAGATCTTCGACACCGACCACCGGCCGCTGTGGTTCTGGGACGGGCTGTACCCGCTGTCCCGGGTCACCGCCGCCGCCCTGGCCGAAGCGGTGGACTTGGGCGCGACCACCCGCCTGCTGGACGTCGGCGGCGGCGGCGGAGCCTTCGCGATCGAGCTCTGCCGGCGGTTCGCGCACCTGTCGACCACGGTGTTCGACCTGGCGCACGTCTGCGAGCACACCCGCACCCGGATCGACGCGGCCGGCCTGGCGGACCGGATCCAGACGTTCACCGGCGACTTCTTCGCCGAAGACGATCTGCCCGGCGGGCACGACGCGATCCTGTTGTCCATGATCCTGCACGACTGGGACGAGCCGGCTAGCCGGGAACTGCTGGCCAAATGCTTCCGCGCACTGCCCTCCGGCGGCCGGATCGTGATCAGCGAACTGCTGGTGGACGACGACAAGGCCGGCCCGCTGGACGCCGCCCTGATGAGCGTGAACATGCTGATCGGCACGCACGGACGCAACTACACTGCCCGGGAATATCAGGACTGGTTGACCGATGCGGGCTTCACCGACCCGCGCACGGTCCGCTTCCGCGCACCCGGCGCGAACGGCGCGGTCGTGGCGACCAAGCCCTGAACCCCAAGCTCCAGGCCTCAGGCCCCAAGCTCCGAGCCTTCCAGTGCAGGACGAAACCCGCGGCGACGCGGAGACGGGAACGGACCGATCGTGCCGAGGGCGACCTGGTTTCTCAAACCGCCCGCCGCGGACGCCGGGGCGCGGCTGTTCTGCCTGCCCTACTCTGGCTGCGGGGCCTCGATGTTCCACGGCTGGCCCGGGGCGCTCGGCCCAGCCGAGGTGGTGCCGTTGCAGCTGCCCGGCCGGGAAAACCGGATGCGGGAGAAGCACTTCGGCACCTACCGGGACCTCGCCGTGGACCTGGTGGACGCGATCGCCCCGCACTTGGATCGGCCCTACGGGATCTTCGGGCACTGCGGCGGCGCCCTGCCCACCTTCGAAGCCCTGCTGCGGATCGACGAACTGGGCCTGCCCGCGCCGACCAGGTGTTTCCTCTCCTCCCAGGTGGCCCCGCAGGACGGCCCGTACGGCCGTTTCCTGGGCATGACCGGTCCCGCGCTGCATGCCGAACTGGTGGGCCTGCTGGCCGAACTGGGCAACCCGAACCCGTCCGAGGACATGCTCGACTTGTACGTGGAAGTCCTGCAGGCGGACTTGGCCGCGAACCGCGTCTACCACCGGGCCGAACCGGTCCGTGTGTCCTGCCCGCTGACTGTGATCGGGTGGGATCGGGACGTCGAGGTCCCGCACGAGCTGATGGGCGGCTGGGCCGCGTGGGGCCCGGTGGCCAAGCACGTCCTACCGGGCAACCACTATTCGTTCCTGCACGCGCCCGCCGAACTGCAGGACTTGCTGCGGCAGGATCTCGTCGGCGACTGAGCGCCCGAGCGCCCGAGCCGGCAAAGTACTGCCAGTGCCGCGGCCGGGAAGGTTTGCCTCTTCCCGGCCGCGGCACTGGTAACGGCCGTCTTATCGACTGCTGCGCGCGAGCCGCTCGCCCTCCACCGCCCACAACGAGCCCGCGGTGCCCAATCGGGCCGACTCCACCGAGGCGATCCGGTAGGCCGCCGCGGCAGTGGAGTGAGCCAGCATGCCGCGCACGCCGTGCAGTTGCAGGGCTGTGCGGGTGGCCGACTGGGCGTGCTCCGCGGCGGCGGCCAGCAACCCGGCCGCCCCCACCTCGACTCCGCGGGTCTCGCCGCGGTCATACGTCCAGGTAGCCTCGTGCAGCGCCATCCGCCAGCCGTCCGCCTCGCCGACCAGGCGCGCCAGGCGGTGGCTGACGGTCTGGAGTTCCACCAGCGGACGGTCGTACTGGACCCGGCGGTTCACGTGCCCGCGCGCCACCTCGAACATCCGGTCGGCGAGCCCCAGCAGCAAGGCGGCCTGGCGCATCCGGGCGCCGTCCATGGCCTTGGCTAGCCTGTCGCCGGGCAGTTCCAGCGGGACGGCCCGTGCGCCGCTCAAGCGCAGCCGGATGTGCGGGACACCCAGGAGTTCGATCGTGCGCGCCGAGGTCTGGGCCGGGTCGGCAAGCACGTCGGACGGCACGGTGAACCAGCGCGCCACGCCGTCGTCCGCTGTGGCCCGAACCACCGCCAGCGCGAAGTCTCCCGCCGCCAATGGCTCTGATTCGCCGCGCAGCAGCCCCTCCGGGCCGACGCGCAGCAGCGGTTCGGTGTGCGCGCCGACCGTGGTGGCGTGCCGCAGGCCCTTGAAGATGTCGGCCAGGACGTCCGGCGCGACGTCTTCGGCGGTCAGCAGCTCCAGAGCCAAGGCGGTCTCCCGGTATTCGGCCAGGGGCTGGAGCGCGAAACCCAGCCGAGTGTTGACGATCACGTCGGCGCCCAGGCCCAGGCCCAAGCCGCCGAGCCGCTCCGGGGCGCCCAGCGCCGGAATCCCGATCGCGGCGAGTTCGGCGGACAGACTACCGGTCCGGGTCAGCGCGGCGTCCACTGCCTGGGCCAGACGGGTCTGGATCGGATCGGGACGCAGGTCCATGGTTCAGCTCCCACTGAGAGTGTCGTCGAGTACCAGGGCGCCGCCGACGATGTCGAGCAGCACCTCCGAGGCGCCGCCGGAGATGGTCAGGCCGGGTGCTTCCCGGAACGCGGCCTCCAGCACGGCGTTGTCCTTGCCCGGAACCGGGTCGAACACCTGGCTGCCGAGTGCCTCCAGCGACCACCAGGAGATGCGTTGCGCGGTGTCGCTGCAGTGCCATTTCGCCATGGAGGCCTGGGCGATGTCGGTCCGGTCCTCCTGCAGGTTCTGCATGGCCCGGCAGGTCAGCAACCGGCTGGCGGCGAGCCTGGTCCGGTGCCGGGCCAGGTCGGCCAGGCCCCGGCGGCCGGGCCCGGGGTTCGCGCCGAGCCGGGCCGCGACGAGATCCAGCCAATGCGTGGCGCGTGCGTAGTAGTCCAGTCCGCTGCGCTCGGCCGCGAACAACCGGGTGATCAGGGACCACCCCGAACCGGCGCTCCCGATCACCGCTGCGGAGTCCACCCGTACCGCGTCCAGCCGGATGTCGTGGAACTGCTCGTCGGCGAGGCTGCGGATCGGGCGCACCGACACGCCGTGCGCGTCCATCGGGATCAGTAGCAGACTCAACCCTTGATAGCGGTTGGTCTGCTGGTCGGTGCGCACCGCGCACAAGGCCATGTCCGCGTACGCACTCTTGAGGTTGTACGTCTTGCGGCCGTCGATCACCCAACCCGAGCCGTCCGGGTCGGGGACCGCGAGCGAGGCGACCGAAGCCAGGTCCGAGCCGTACTCCGGCTCGGTGAACAGTATGCACATGGTCAGCCGGCCGCCGGCCAGCTCCGGCAGCAAAGACTGTTTCTGCTGTTCGGACCCCGACTGGAGAATCAGGGATCCAACGATCTGGACCGAGATGTAGTACAGACTCTGTGGTATTCCGTGCGCGACGATCTGCTCCAACAGGGCGACGGTCGCCGTGTAGTCCAATCCCCGTCCGCCGTACTCCGTCGGCCACGACGGGGCCAAGATGCCCGCGGCACCCAGGTGTCGGTACAGCTCACGCACGTCGCCGTCCATGCCGTCGGCGCGTTCGTGCACGGCCCGGATCAGCTCGGCGGTGCGCGGATCGGAGAGGATGCCTTGTACCTCGCGGTCGAATTCGACGGTGGCCGCCGGAACGCCGAAGTCCATTCTGTACTCCCTGCCGGTGTTCGGCCCGACTAGATTATTGTAGTGTTTTGAGTGTACAAGTCTACGAAGACTTTGTGGTATCTGACCATGAGGCGGGAAGCATGAGTCAACCAAGCGAATTGCTGCGGCGGCTGCGCCAACTTCCGGCGGACCGCAGGGACGCGTTCCTCGAAGGACTCGACGGGGTCACCCGAGGGGTCCGCTCCGCTCCGTTGTCCTACCGGCAGGAACAGCTGTGGCTGTTCGACCGGATAGCGCCGAGCAGCACCGCCTACGGGCTCGGGTTCGCCCTGGTGCTGAACGGCCGGCTCGACCTGCCGGCCCTCACGGACGCCCTCAACGACGTCCTGGAACGCCACGCCGTGCTGCGTTCCGTCTTCCCCCACGAGCAAGCCGAGGGCACCCAGGCGGTACTGCCGCCACACCGGGTCGAACTCGTCGTGGAAAAGGCGGAGACCGAGGCCGAGGAGCCCGCGCGGCTACGGAGCGGCATCGTGTCCGGCGAGCTGCGGACCGGCTTCGACGTGAGCGCCGAGCCGCTGGTGCGCTTCAGGCTTCTGCGGTTTGGGCCGGAACGGCACGAGCTGATCGTGGTCAGCCACTACCTGGCCGTGGACCCCCGCTCGATCAGCGTGCTCAAGACGGATCTCGCGGCCGCCTACCGGGACCGCCGGGACGGCCGGTCTCCGGCCTGGACCTCGGACCTGCAATTCGGCCAGTACGCCACCTGGCAGCGCGAATGGACCACCGGAGATCAGGCGGCCCGGTCGGCCGAATACTGGCAGCGCACGCTCGCTGGCTGGGAGAGCACCGAACTGCCCGCCGACCACACACGGCCGCGGGTACTGTCACTGGCCTGCGGGACGGCCCGCGAGACGCTGCCGGCCGAGGCCGCGGCGCGCGTGCACACCGTGGCCGGCGAACTCGGCGTGCCGGCGGCAGATGTGCTGCTGTCGGCCTACTTCGCTCTCGTGGCCTGGCACACCGCCAAAACCGACCTGATCATCGGGGTGTCCCGGGACGTGTCCGGTCCCTTCGCGTTGGAGGACCTGATCGGGGATTGCGGCAACCTGCTGCCGCTGCGGGTCGAGACCGACCCCTCCGCGTCCTTCGCCGACCTGGTCCACACGGTGCACCGCCGCCACGCCGAAGCGGTGGAACACGGCGACCTGCCGTTCAAGCTCGTGCTCGACGGCCTGCGGATCGACCTGGACCCCGGCCGGCTGCCGCTGGTCCAGATCGGCTTCGAGTCCGGGCCCGCGGCCGACGAACCGGCGGACGCGGCGGGCCTGACGCTGACGGCCGAACAGATCGGCACCGGGATCGGCACCTTCGAACTTTCCATCACAGTGCACCTGGACGCGCCCGTCCCGGAGGTCGTGGTGCGCTATGCCAATGACCTGTACGAGCAGGCCACCGCCGAGCGCCTGGCCCGCCGCTACGCCGCGCTGCTCACCGCCGGCTGCGCCGACCCGGCCCAGGCCCTCTCCGCACTGCCGATGGCCACCACCGAGGAACGTGCCGCGATCCTGACGCAGTGGAACGCCGCCACCGGCGAGCACCCGGAACAGGCCGTGCACCACCTCTTCGAGCAGATCGTCCGCGAGAACCCGGACCGGGTCGCCCTCGTCTGGCGCGGCGGGGAGATGACGTACCAGGACCTGGACCTGTGGGCCAACCGGATCGCGCACAAACTGCGCTGGGAGGGCCTGCTGCCGGGCGAGACCGTGCCGATCCTGATGCCCCGGGGCCCGATGATGGTCGCGGGCATACTCGGAGTCCTCAAGGCCGGGGCCGCCTACGTGCCGATCGACCTGAGCCAGCCGGCCGAGCGGGTCGCCGCCATCGTCGGGGACTGCGGCGCGCGCCTGGCCCTGGCCACCAAGGACACCATGCCCCTGTTCGCCGGCTTGGTGCAGGCGTTGGACCTGGGCGAGGACCTGTCCTGGCTCGGCAGCTTCCCGCCGGAAGTCCCCGCACCGGCGCAGTCGCTCGCCTACGTGATCTACACCTCGGGCTCCAGCGGCACGCCGAAGGGGGTGCTGATCGAGCACCGCAACGTCACCGCCTTCATCCGGACCGTGCGCGCGATGTTCGGACTCGGCCCGCAGGATCGGATCCCGCAGTTCGCCTCACCCGGGTTCGACGTGTCCGTGTTCGAGATCTTCGGCGCACTGCTCTCCGGCGCCCGGCTCTACCTGGTCGACGACGAGGAACGCTCCTCGCTCGACGCCCTCGACGCGATCCTGGCCGACCAGGGCATCACCGTGATCGATCTTCCGCCGGCCATCATGGAGCTGCTCTCCCCGGAGCGCTACCGGGACCTGCGAGTCGCGTTCGTCGGCGGCGAGGCGTTTAGCGGCGAACTGACCACCCGATGGGCCGAGCACTGCGACTTCTACAACGGATACGGCCCGACCGAGACCACGGTGACCGTGGTCGCGCTCAAGTGCGAAGGCCGGTGGACCCAGTCGCCGCCGATCGGGCGGGCCATGGCCGACCACCGGGCTTACGTCCTCGGCCCCGACCTGGAGCTGATGCCGCCGGGCGCGGTCGGCGAACTGGCCGTCTCCGGCCTCGGCGTCGGCCGCGGCTACCTCGGGCGGCCCGAGCTGACCGCCGAGCGCTTCCGGCCCGACCCCTACGGGCCGCCCGGCTCCCGGATGTACCTGACCGGGGACCTGGCTCTGTGGGGCCCGGACGGCGACCTGCGCTTCCTGGGCCGGGCCGACCGGCAGGTCAAGGTCCGCGGCGTGCGGATCGAACTGGGCGACGTCGAGGCGGCGCTGCAGAGCATCCCCGGGGTGGCCCGTGCGGTCGCCGACGTGGCGGTGGACCCGTACCGCGGCACACTGCTCATTTCCTACGTCGTTCCCGAACCGGGAGCCGACCTGCAGCTGGATTCCGTCCGGGCCTCGCTCGGCACCCTGCTGCCGCCGACGATGGTCCCCGGCGTGCTAATCCCGCTGGCCGAGGTGCCGCTCACCCGCAGCGGCAAGATCGACCGGCGCGCACTGCCCGCGGTGGAGTTCACCGGGCAGGACCCGGCCGAGGACGACGAACAGGGCACCGCGACCGAACGCAGGGTCCGGGACGAGGTGTTCGCCCCCCTGCTCGGGGTGCGGATCGGCAAATACACCAACTTCTTCGCCGTCGGCGGCACCAGTCTGCAAGCCATCCGGCTCGCGTCCCGGGTCAAGGCCGTGTTCGACGTCGAACTGCCGATCGCGGACTTCTTCGCCGACCCGACCGTCAGTGCCCTGGCCGCCTCGGTGGACACCGCCGTCCAGCACGCCCACGTCCGGCAGGACTCCCTGGCCAGCGCCCTGGACCTGGTCGAAGGCCGAACCGACGAGGAGATCGCCGAACTCGCCCGCGCCCTGGCCGAAGGCGGCGGCCTTGTCTGACCGTGCCGCGCCCGGCGCCCGGCCGGCCGCGTTCACCGCCGACTCGCGCTGGATCCGGCGCGCGGCCCGGCCCGCCCCCGCGCTGCGGCTGATCTGCGTGCCCTACGCCGGCGGCGGGGCCTCGGTCTTCAGCCGATTGCCGGCGCTGCTGCCCGAGCAGATCGAGGTGATCGTGCTCCAGCTGCCCGGGCGCGAGGACCGGACCCGGGAGCTGGCCCCCGACTCACTGCCGGACCTGATCGCCGCGTGCTCGATCGCCCTGCGCCCCTACACATCGGCGCCCTATGCCTTCTACGGGCACTGTGCCGGTGCACTGCTGGCCTACGAGATCGCTCAGGCGATAGGCGAACGCTCCGGAGCCTGGCCCGTGCGCCTGGTGGCCGGTGCCCAGGCAGCCCCGCACCTGCCGCCTCCGCAACCGCTCCTGCACCCGTTGCCGGACCCCGAACTGCTCGACGTGATCCGAAGCCGCGGCGGCCTGCCCGCGACGGTCGCGGCCAACACCGAGCTGCTCGACGTCCTGATTCCACTGCTGCGCTCCGATTTCGCCTTGTGGGAAAACTACGTCCATCGCCCGCGCCCACCGCTGCCCTGTCCGGTCACCACCCTGCGCGGACGCCAGGACGGGATCGTGACCGCCGAGGCGGCCGCGTCCTGGGCCGGTCACACCACCGCGGGCCACACCTACCGGGCGGTCGACGGCGGCCACTACTTCGTCAACGACCACGTCGAGCAGACTGCGGGTGCGCTTGCGGACGCCGTGCTCGCCACTAGCCCGACCGCCGACTGACCACGGGATGGAAGCAATGGCCGACACAGGACGGACGACGCGGCAGGACCTCGACGGGATCGGCCGGATCGCCGCCGCGGTGCCCGGAGCGGCGGACGCGGCAGCAGTGCTGGACCGCACAATCCGGCACCGCCCGGCCGCCGATCCGGCCGCCGCGCCCACGACCGGGACCCGGTCCCCGGGCGCGCCGATCCCCCGGGACCGGCCGGCCCTCACCGAGGGCCCCGCGCCGCGGCCGCCCTTGGCGGCGCCGGCCCGCACCCTCACCGAGGCGCTTCTCGCGGCCGCCGCGGCCGGTCCCGGCCGTGGCACGACCTATCTGCTGCCGGACGGCAGCACCGACCGGCAGACATACGCCCAACTGCTGGACGAGGCATTGCGGGTGCGCACCGGCCTGGGCCGGCTCGGCCTGGGCCCCGGAGGCCCGGTCCTGCTCCAGTGCGCGGACAGCCGCAGCTTCGTCACCGCCTTCTGGGGCTGCGTCCTCGGCGGCCACGTGCCCACCGCCGTGGGCCCGGCGCCCGAATACCGGGCCGAGAACTCCGTGACCCGCAAGCTGAACGCGGCCTGGGAACTGCTCGGACACCCGCCGATCGTGGCCGACGCGGAACTGCACGACCAGGTCGCCGACCTCGGTCGGTATTGGCAAGGGGACCTGCGCACAGCCCTGCTGCCCGAGCTGCTCGCCGCACCTCCCGGTGATCCCTTCCCCGCGGGACCCGACGACCCCGCGGTCAACCTGCTGACCTCGGGCAGCACCGGAACCCCCAAATGCGTCCAGCACAAGCACCGGACTCTGGTCGCGCGCACCCACGCGGCCATCGAAGCCAACGGATTCACCGAAGACGAGGTCTCGTTCAACTGGATGCCACTGGACCACGTCGGCGGCATGGTGATGTTCAACGTCCGCGACGTGTTCTTGCAGTGCGAGCACGTCAACGCCCGCCCGGAGTCGATGCTGCGGCGCCCGCTGAATTGGCTCGACTGGGTCGACCGGTTCAGGGCCACCAACACCTGGGCCCCGAACTTCGCCTTCGCCCTGGTCAACAAGCTCGACGACGCGATCAAAGCCGGCACCTGGGACCTGTCGAATCTGCGGAACATCTGCAACGCGGGCGAGGCCGTGGTGGCGCGCACCGCATACCGCTTCCTGGAGTTGCTCACCGCGCACGGACTGCCCGCAGACGCCATGGTGCCCTGCTGGGGCATGTCCGAGACCTCCTCGGGGGTGACCTACTCCCGGCTCGACCTGCACGACCGCACGGTCGGCGCCGTCGCCGTCGATTCCGCCTCCCTGGACGGCGACCTGGTCCAGGTCGACCCCGGCGCCCCGGGATCCGTGCTGCTCACCGAGGTCGGCCGGCCGGTGTCCGGAGTGCGGCTGCGGATCGTGGACGAGCAGGGTGCGCTGAGCACCGAAGGCCGGGTCGGCCATCTGCACGTCGCCGGAAGCACGGTGATGGCCGGCTACCTGCACAACGAGGCGGCCAACGCGGCAGGGTTCACCGCCGACGGCTGGTTCGACACCGGCGACCTCGGTTTTTTGCGCGACGGCCGGCTGACCCTGACCGGACGCGGCAAGCACATGGTGATCGTCAACGGGGCCAACTACCCGGCGCACGAGGTGGAAGCCGTCGTCGAGCAGGTCTCCGGTGTGGTCCCGGCCTGCGCGGCCGTGTGCGGCCTACACGACGAGGACACCGGAACGGACGCGATCCTGGTTTTCTTCGTGTGGTCCGCGCACTCGCCGGACGACGTGGTCGGCACCGTGTCCGCGATCCGCACCGCGCTCGCTCGCGACCTCGCGCTGCGCCCGAAGTGGATCGTACCGGTCACCGAGGCGGAGTTCCCGCGCGCGATGGGCGGCAAGGTGCAGCGCGAACGGCTGCTGGAGGCGCTCCAAGCCGGACGATTCGACGACCGCCTGTTCGGCGGCGGGCCCGACGTGACCAGGCAGGCCGACGACGGGTGGCTCCTGGAGCAGGTCTGGTCCCGGGTCGAGACCGAGCCAGCGCAGGCCGAGCCGGCGGGAGCCGACGAGGTGGTGTTGGTCTACGCGCGGCCCGGCGCCGAGTGGCCCGAGCGGATACCGGGCGGTGTCGCAGTGCTCTCGCACGGCACGCACTTCCAGGACCTCGGCTCAGGCCGCATCCAAGCCGACCTGCTTGATCCCGAACAACACGATCGGGCCCTGACCAGATTGACGGCGACATACGGCCGGCCCACGTGGATCGGATACGCGGTGGAGACCGGGCCGCCGGTCGATCCGCAGCAAGCACCAGCGCGTCTCCTGGCTACACTCGGCGCGCTGCACCGGGTACTGCCGAAGGCCGAACTGGTCGTCCTGACCCAAGGTGCAGTCGGCGTGCTGTCCGACGACGACCTGATCCCGGGCCGCGCCGCGCTGACCGGACTGGTCCGCACCGCCGGGGCCGAGGGCGTCCTGGCCTCCGTCCGACTGGTCGACGCGCCGACGACGGCGACCGGAGACGAACTGGCCGGTCTGCTCGGCGGCCGTTGGCAAGATCGTCTGGTCGGCATCCGGGGAGCTGCCGGGTACGCGGCGCGGCTGCGCGTCCTGGAATCGCCCGGACGGTTCGACCTGCCTGCCCCGGTACTGCGCCCAGGCGGCACTGCCCTGGTCAACGGCGGCCTCGGCGGATTGGGCCGGGCCGTCGCCGAGCACCTGCTCGTCGCCGCGGGGGCCCGTCTGCTGATCGTCGGGCGCACACCGGAAGCCGACCTGGCCGGCTCGGGCCGGGACGAAGTACTGGCCGGGCTGCGCAGGCTCGGCGACGTCGAATACCGCGCAATCGACGTGGCTGACGCATCCGCACTGGCCGAGGCGGTCGGTTCGGCCGAACACCGGTGGGCCGGCACCCTCCAATCGGTGTGGCACCTGGCCGGGGCCTCGGTCACGCCGCAATGGGCTGACCTGTCCGCCCACGACCTGACCCGGGAGACGGCAGCCTGGCTCGACCGGATGCTGGCGCCCAAACTGAAGGGAGCAGCGGCGGTCGACGCGCTGCTCGCCGACAGGCCGGGAACCTCGGCCGTCGTGTTCTCCTCGGTCAACGGCTTCCTGGGCGGCAGCGGCTTCGGCGCCTACTCCGCGGCCAACGCCGCGGTGGACGCCTACTGCCATCGGTGGGCGGCGCGCGGGCACGAGGTGCATTGCCTGGCCTGGAGCATGTGGTCCGGACCGGGGATGAACGACGGCAGTCCGTTGACCGCCGCCGCCCGCCGGCGCGGCCTGCGCCTGATCGACCCGGACGAGGGCGTGGCACTGATGCTGGCCGCCCTGCACCACCAGGCGCCCTACCTGATGATCGGGGTGGACCCGGGCAACCCCTACTTGAAACCGTACCTGGCTGCGGACCAGTTCACCGAGGGCCGGATCGTGGTCGCGGTCGAACCGGAGCCCTCGGCCGACCCGGCGGCCGTGCGCCGCGAGGTGGCCGCCGCCCTCGCCCGGGAGGGGGTCTTCGCCCGGGTGGTGACGGTGCCGCGGATCATCCGGGACCGGGCCGGAGCCCCCGACCCGGTGGCGGTGCTGGCGGCTGGCACGCAACCCGCGGCCGGGTTCAGCGCGCCCAGCGGGCCAGCCGAGTCCCTGGTCGCCGACGCCGTGCGCGAGGTGCTCGGCGTGCCGCGGGTGGGCCGGGACGAATCCTTCTTCAGCCTCGGCTGCGATTCCATCAGGGTGGTGCGGATCGCCGGGACGCTGACCGAGCGGCTCGGCCGGGCGGTCGCGGTCGCGACGCTCTACGAGCGGCCCACGGTGCGTGAACTGGCCGAAGTGATCGTCGGCGCAGCCCAGGACTGAGCTCTGTGCGCGGTCCGACCCGTGGGCCGGACCGCGCGTCAGGCGTCCTAGGCGTCCTCGGCGATCTTCAGTCGCCGTTCCCGCAACCACTGGTAGTGCGGGAAGTGGAACCGGAAGAAGCCGCCGAGCACCGGATCGTCCGACAAATCCGGCGCCGGCATCGTCGAGACGCGATACAGTTTGGTGCTCGCGGCGGCCTCGGTGTGCCAGCGCATCGTCTGCTCCCAGGACGGCAGCGCCCCGGCCGACCAGGACAGGGCTTCGGGGAGGAAGGGGATGCCGACCTGCTCGCAGTAAGCCCGGACGGTCTGCTCGGGATGGTCCACCAAGTCGTCCGAGTCCAGTACCGCGACCTTCCCGCCGGTCGCGGCCACTGCCTCGTAGATCTCCCGCACCCAGGCGAAACCGATCTCGTCCCGGGTCAGCCGCGGGTTCAACCGATAGTGCGAAGCGATGGCTTCGCGCGGGTCGCGGATGATGACCGAGTGGGTGGCCCCAAGCAGGAAGTCCTCGGCGGCGAGCACACCAGGATAGTGGAAATCGGTGGTGTCCTTCACGAACACCGCCCGGTTCGCCCCGGCCGCCAGCAGCGCGTCCATGAGCGATCGCTCATCGGTGCACGCCACGCCGTCGACCTCGCTCTCCCCGAAGTCCTTCAAACGGGAGAAGGGTTCGTGGACGATTTGGAAGTCGCCGCGCTGATGCATCATCCGCAGGAAGGCGGTGGACCGGCACCGCGGAGGACTCCATAAGATCAGCAGGCCGGGCGGACCCGGTTCGGCGGGCTGTAGCGAATCAGACTGCGTCATTGTCGGCCCCCGTCACCGCGGCGTGGATGGTCTCGGCCACCTCGGCCTGCAGACCAGTGAGAAAGAAGTGCCCGCCGGGGCGGACGGAGAACTCGAACCCGGCCGAGGTCTGCTCACCCCAGCCGCGCATCACCTCGGGACTGACGTCGGGGTCGCTGTCGCCGCACCAGGCGGTGATCCGGCAGGACAACGGTGGCCCCGCCAGATACCGGTACCCCTCGATCAGCTGGAAATCCGCGCGGATCGTGGGAAGCAGGAGGTCGAGCAGTTCCTCGTGTTCCAAGATGTCCTCGCCGGCGGCCCCGTAGTCGCGCAGTACCCGGACCAGTTCCGGCCGTGGCAGCGCGCTGACGGGCTGCACCGGCCGGGCGATCGCCGGGGCCGGACGCCCGCTGACGAACAGGTGCCGGGCCGGGCGGGGCGGGACGGCTCGCGATCCGGCCCCGCGGGCGGCCGGGTCCAGCCGCCGGGCCACCTCGAACGCGAGGATCGCGCCCATGCTGTGCCCGAACAGCAACGGCTGGGTCGGGCAGTCGGCAATCACCGCGGCCAGGGCGTCGCACACTTCAGCGGCCTCGGTGACCGGCTGCTCGGCCATCCGGGGCCCGCGTCCGGGAAGCTGGATCGGGACCAGTTCGATCGGGCCGGTGAACAGAGTGGCCCAGTCCGCGTAGTAGGCCGAGGTCCCGCCGGCGAAGGGGAAGCAGTACAGACTGTGGCTCGCCCGGTGCGAGCGGAACCGGTGGTCGAACCACGAGCCGCGGTTGCGCCGCCCGATCGCGCCGGCCGGGGCGGTGGTCATCGGCCGGCCCGCGCGGTGAACCGGACCGGCATGTTCTTGAAGCCGGCCACGAAGTTCGAGGCCAGGTGCCGGACCGGGCCGGCCGGCTCGACGCCGTCGACCAGATCCAGCAGTTCGTCCAGGAAGATCCGCAGGCCGAGTCCGGCCAGTCCCGCACCGATGCAGTAGTGGGGTCCGACGCCGAAAGCCAGATGCCGGTTCGGGGAGCGCGAGACGTCGAACTGGTACGGATCCTCGAACACGGTCTCGTCCCGGTTGGCCGAGCCGAGCCACACGCTCACCGGGTCCCCGGGCTGGATGCTCTGCCCGTGCAAATCGACCTCGCGCACCGCGTAGCGCATGAAGTGGCTGGCCGGCGACGCCCAGCGCAGCACCTCCTGGATGCACCCGGGTCGCAGCCCGGGGTTCTCGCGGGCGGCCCGGAACTGTTCCGGATGCTCGGCCATCATCGCGATCATGGTGCTGAGCGCATGCGGGGTGGTCACGTTGGCTCCGAGGAGCAACGCGTAGCAGTTGAGGATCAACTGGCGCTCGGTCAGCGGTCCCTCCTCCACGTCCATGGAACGCATCACACCGATCAGGTCGTCGCCGGGGTCCGTGCGCGAACGCCGGGTGACCTCGTCACGGAAGATCGCGAACAGTTCGTGGTGTGCCTGGCGCACGGTGGCAGTCGGTGAGCCGGAGGTGTAGTCCGGGTCGTCGTAGGCGATCGTCATCGTGGTCAGCTCCGACATCCGCCGCCAGTCCTCCCTCGGCAGGCCCATCAGCGTGCCGGTGAAGGCCATCGGGAACATCAGCGCGGCCTGCGCGATGTCGAACACCTCCCCGTCCAGCGCGGGCGCGAGCGTCTCCCGGACGATCGCGCGGATCGCTTCCTCCTGCCGTTCGATCGCGCGCGGGGTGAGCGCCCGGTTGAGCGGTTCGCGCAGCTGCCGGTGGCGGGGCGGGTCAGTGTCCGGCATCATGTCGTCGGTCGCGATGTCGGGCATGCTCAGGTCGATGATGCACAGCATCGTGCCGCGTCGTGAGGAGAAGTACTCGTGATCACGCAAGACCCGGGACACGTCCTCGTACCGGGTCAACACCCAGAACGGCTCGCGCCCGTCGCCGGGGTCGTGCAGGTAGGCCGGTTCGTTCTCGCGCAGGTGTGCCCACACGGCGTGCGGGTTCCCGGAGGCGTAGTACGCGGAATCGAGCAGGCCGATGCTTTTGACGTCGACCGGTTCGAACGGCGGGCGGGACAGGAGCATCTCACTCACCGCCCGGGGACGCCGCGGCCGGGGAGCCCTGCGGCGCCCGGGTCCGGTCCTCCACTTCGCCGGCCAGTTCGGCCACGCCGGTGGCGCGGTAGAAGGCGCGGGCCGGAACCCGGCAGCCGAACTCCTCTACGATCGCGTCGAGCAGCTCCATCGCGGAGAAGGAGGTGCCGCCGAGGACGAAGAAATCGTCCTGCGCGCCGACGCCGCCGACCCCGAGCACCCGGCCGAACAGCCCGGCGATCCGGTCGACGGTACTGCCGGCGGCCGGGCCGGCGCCGGGCCCGTCCGGTCTTTCTTGGTCGAGGATGTCGTGGGGGGCCGTGGCCCCGTCGTTCCCGTCGGTTTGCATGTCGGTCACCTCTCTCGGTTGGTTGTGAGCACGCGCGCGGCGGCGTCCCGGATCGCCGCCGTGCTGACCCCGGCGCTTTCCAGCGCCGCCAGATGGCCCAGCACGACGGTGCCCACCCGGCCGGTCACCGCGATCCGGATGTGCAGGACCGGGTGGTGCGCGGCGACCACCTCGGCCACCGCGTCCCCCAGGCCGCCCGCGGGCCGGTGTTCCTCGACCGTGACCAGGCCACGGGTTGAGCGCGCGGCCGCGAGGACGCCTTCGGCGTCCAGCGGGATCAGCGTGTGGATGCGTAGTACGTGGGCTGACACGCCGGCGGCGGCCAGTTCCTCGGCGGCGGCCAGGGACAGGTGCGCGGGCTGTGGGCCGATCGCGATGATCGCGACGTCGGTGCCCGGGCGCATGCTCACGGCCCGGCCGAGGTCGAACCCCGCGGCGTCGCCGGGCAGCGCGGGGGTCGCGGACCGGCCCAGCCGCAGATACACCGGGCCGGGCACGGCGTGCACCGCGCGCAGGGCCGGGCCGATCTCCCGCGCGTCCCCGGGGACGACCACGGTGATGTCGCCGAGCGCCCGGACCACGGCGAGGTCTTCCAGCGCGTAATGGCTGGTGCCGAAGTGGGCGGCGGAAAGGCCGCCGTGCGTCGCGACCACCCGCACCGGCAGGCCGTTGCCCACGAGGTCGAGTTTGAGCTGCTCGGCGGCGCGCATGGTGGCGAAGGCGGCCATGGTGTGGGCGTAGGGCAGGAAGCCGCGGGCAGCCAGCCCGGCGGCGAGGCCGAACATGTTGGCCTCGGCGATGCCGACGTTGATGTATCGGTCCGGGAACCTGGCACCGAAGGTTTCCGCCAAGCCGCCCATGTCCGAGTCCAGACACAACACCCGCTCGTCCTGCTCGGCCAGTTCCACCAAGGCCTGCCGATACTGCGCGCGCGGATCCACGGAAGGCTGCGACTTGTCCTCGCCGGCTTCGCCGGTGGTCGGCGCCGGCTGGGACTTGCCGCCGGTCATCGGACCCCGCCTCGGTCCAGCGACGCCATGGCCCGGCGCACCAGGGCCGGGGAAAGGGTCGCGTAGTGGCTGGAAGTCTTGCCTTCGAGGAACGGCACGCCGCGTCCTTTCACAGTGGTGGCGACGACGGCGACCGGGCCGGGTGCCGGTTCCTCGATCGAGCGGCGCAAGGCGTCGAGGTCGTGGCCGTCGACCGGGCGGGCGGTCCAACCGAAAGAGGCGAACCGGCCGGCCAGCGGCTCCAAGCCGACGCAGTCCTCGGTGGGCCCGGTGATCTGCAGGCCGTTCCGGTCGATGATCGCGACCAGGTTGCCCAGCTTCTGGTGCCCGGCGAACATCGCCGCTTCCCAGCTGCTGCCCTCCTGCAACTCGCCGTCCCCGAGCAGGCAGTAGGCGCGGCCGCGGGAACCGTGCAGCCGCTCGGCCAGGGCCAGCCCGGCGGCCAGGCTCAGGCCGTGGCCCAGCGAGCCGGTCGGGAACGGCACCCCGGGAAGACCGCGCGGCGGGTGGCCGAACAGCCGGCTGCCAGCCGTCGCGTAGGTGGCCAGTTCGGCCGGGTCGATCCGGCCGGTCTCGGCCAGCACCGCGTAGAGGGCGGGCGCGGCGTGGCCCTTGCTCAGGACGAAGGTGTCTGATTCCGTGAGTACGGCGCCGTAGAGCACGGCGATGATGTCCGCACACGACAGGCTGCCACCGACGTGCGCGCCCTGCGGCGAACCGGCCTGGGTGACGATGGCGCGGCGCAGCCTTCGGGCGAGCTCGGTCAGGCCTCGGGTGGGATCCGGTCCGGCCGGGCCGGGCGCTGCGGGCCCTGCCGGGGCAGGGCCGGGTCGGGCGTCCGTCGGGCCGTGGTCCGGCCGCTGGCGGTCGTTGTCTGGAAGGTCGTTCCCGGCCGAGGCCCGGACGGCGTCCGCAGCGATACCCATGTCAGCCTTCATTCACTGCGTCGCGCCAGCCCGGCGCCGCCGCGCGGGATCTGGCCATCTGCCGGATCACGTCCATATGCGCCCACACCTTTTCGAACCCGTCCGCATAGGCCGCCAGAGCCGGTCCGGCCGCGGGGCCCAGATGCCGCCGTTGCAGGCACAGCGAACCGTCGATGGTCGCGCACGCGACCGGGTAGTCGGCCGCGATCTGCGCCAGACTGCGGCCAGGTGCGCGGAAGGCAGGGTGCGCGGGAAGCGGAGCCGCCTGGTACTGGGAAACCGGCACGCCCTCGGCCCGCAGCGCCCGGTGCAACGCCGCGCGGAGCGCGGCTAGCGGCACGTCCGCCAAGCCCAGTTCCTCCGGCCGGATTCGGAACCGGAGGATATGCCAGGCATGTGTCCGGTCGCCGGGAACGAACGGCGCGCCGAGGCCCGGCAGCGCGGCCAGGCGGCCGAGCAGCTCCCCGACCGCTTCGGCCCGGGTCTGCGCGTACGCGGGGAAACGGCGCAGCTGGGCGCGGGTGAACGCGGCCTGGAGCGGGCTGAGCCTGCCGTTGGTCCCCGGCTGGTACGCGACGTAGTCGCGGGTGGTCGTCGGCGGCCGCTCGCCGAAGTTGCGCTGCATCTCCACGGCGGCCCGCAGTTCGGCCGAATCCGTGGTGATCAGACCGCCTTCGCCACAGGTCGGCAGGTTTTTGCTCGGGTGCAGGCTGAAACAGCCGAGTGTGCCGATCGAGCCGGTGACCGCCCCGCGGTAGGTGGCGCCGTGCGACTGGGCCGCGTCCTCGACCACCGGCAGATTCCGCCCGCCCTCGACGGCGATCCGCACCAGGGCGCCCATGTCCGCGGGCAGTCCGTGCAGGTGGACGGGCAGCAGGGCGGCGGTGCGAGGCCCGATCGCGGCCCGGACCTGAGCGGGGTCGACGGTGAAGGTGTCCGGCTCGATGTCGGCGAACACCGGTGTCGCACCGGACAGTCGCACCGCGTGCGCGGTCGCGTTCATGGTCAGGGCCGGTACGACGACCTCGTCCCCGGCGCCGACTCCCAGCGCGGTCAGCGCGACCCACAGCGCCGTGGTGCCCGAGCCCACACCGGCGCAGTGGGCGACGCCGACGAAGTTCGCCCACTCCTGTTCCAGTCCGGCCACCTCCGTCTCCCCGGCCGCGGTGGCGGTCAGCCGTCCGCCGCGCAGCGCCCGCAGGACGGCCGCTTCGTCTTCGGCCTCGATCACCGGCCACGGTCCGCCGTCCAGGCCCGCCGGTACTGCCTTCGGGCCGCCGAGCATGGCGAGAGTGCCGCTCATATTCGCTCCTCGAGCATGGTTTCCAGACGTTGGAGGCATTGCTCCCAGGTCGTCAGAACCCGGCGGCCGAGCGCCGCGGCCCGGGCCGGATCCGGGCGAGGCTGTCGGGATTCGTGCGCGGCGGCCACCCGGAAGCCCGTCCAGGCGTGCGCGACCGCGTCCACCCACCGGGCCGCCTCGGCCAGACCGGGCCGGCCCAGCTGCCGGGCGCCGGCGGTGAGGAAGGCGCTGTGCACGCTAGCCTCCGCCTGCGCCGGCCACCCGAGTACGTAGATCTCCCGCAGCGGCCTGGCGCCTTCGCGGGTCACCCGGTCCGGCAGATCGGCGATCAGCTCGGCCAGCGCCGACAGGCCCTGGCCCGGTTCGCGCAGCGCGTCGATGTTGCCACGGATCACAGTGCGCAGCCATGGCCAGTGGAGTTGTGGCTGAGGCCCGGTCGTGCGCACCTCCAGCCAGCGCCAGGACGGCCGGTTGCCGGAGAAGAAGGGATCGCTCTCGTCGTCGATGCTGATGTGCTCGCGTGCCTCTTCGAGCACCGACCGCGGCAGGTCTCCGGCGAAGGCAGGCGGCAACGGGTCCACCACCCGGTAGGTTTGCCGGTCCTTGTCAAAGCCGGTCACCAGGAGCAAATGGGCCGCGTGCACGTCGTGGTATGCCGGGCGGAACGGAAGGTGGAAGTTGTTCACGGCCACGATCGGCGGTGTGCCCCGAGCCAGGGCACCGAGCAGGTTGCGGTGGGCTTGCGCCGCGTCTGCTGGCTGATGCCAGCGCAGGCTCACCGGGTGATGCAGACAGAAGTAGTCTTCGAGCGCCTCGCCCGCGGGGTGGTAGTACTCCACCGGCTCGACTGCCGCCTTGGCCGCGCACAACCGCCACCCGGAACCGAGTGCCTGCACCGGATCCCAGCCCGCGGCGCGCAGCACGTACGCGATGTCGACCTGGAGGCAACTGCACAGGTCGTCGTACCAGACGGCCGGTTCGTCGGCTGTCAGCGAGGTCACCGCACACCCTCGATCGACAGGGCGAAGACGTGTAGCGCGGGATTGTCCGGCAGTCCGAGTCCGCACAACGGCTCCCGCCGGCGGACCGGGACGCGGACCGCCCACAGTTGGCCGCCCAGCTGCTCTTGGCAGTGGTGCGGATAGTGCATCTGCGTGGTGCGCACGGCCGGCAGTTCGCCGAAATGCGGTCGGGCAGGCCAGAAATCCGACACCCGCAGCCACTCGGGATCGACCGCGCCGGAGGCGTAGTGCAGGTACACGAACTCCTCGCAGCGGCGCTCCGAACCGGCCACCAGGTGCAACCAGGTCCCCGGCGTCGGCGGCAGGTCCAGGTGCTGCCCGGCGCAGCGGATGTTGTCCGGCTCGGAACCGTCGCCGCGCGCGAGCGCGAAGGTGATCCCGTCGACCGTCAGATCCTTGGCCGGCAGGGCCTCGGCGGGCAGACTGTTACCCCAGACGTTCAACTGTCCACGGTGCAGAGTGTGCAGTGTCGTCAAGGCGACATTGTTGAGCTGTCGGGTGAGGTCCACCACCACTGACGTGTGGGTGCGGGCGAACTCGAGCGACGTGGAATCGGCCACTGTCGAACTCTCATAACTGTAGTGTGTTCGGCTCAGGTTGTGTTAGGTTCCCTCGTAGAGTCATTACACTAGCGACATCAGTCTACGGGAGGCAACAAATGGCGGCTGCGACCGTGGTGCAGTGTCCTGAGTGCCGGGGGTCCGTGCACGTGCCCGAGGACGTCATGGCCGCCGAGGTCGTGGTGTGCGGCGAATGTGCCAGCGAGCTGGAGGTCGTCGCGGTCGCCCCGGTGGTGCTCGCCTTTGCCCCCGAGGTGGAGGAGGACTGGGGCGAGTGACGGGCCGCGGGACGCGCCGGAGCGGACGATGCAGACTTTCGCCGTCGTCGCCACTCGTGTTCGGGCCGAGGAACGCATGTTGTTCGAGGCGCTGCGCCGCCGGGCGCTGCCTTGGGCGCACGTCGACGACCGTGCCCTGGTCTACCGGGTCGGTGCCCCGCGCCCGCCCTGGGGCGTGGTGCTCAACCGCGCCGTCTCCGCGACCAGGCGGGTGGAGGTCAGCCGCCTGTGCGAGGCGACGGGCACTCCGGTGGTGAATTCCGTGCACACACTCCAGCTTTGCGACAACAAGATCGCCACCACCTTGGCCCTGCACGGAGCCGGCTTGCCGACCCCGCGCACCGCGATCGCGCTTGACGCCACGCGTGGCCCCGAGGCTGCCGCCGAAGTGGGCTATCCGGCCGTGGTCAAGCCGGTCAACGGCTCCTGGGGCCGCGGCGTGGTCCGGGCCGCGGATCCAGAGGCGGCCGAGACCGTTTTCGCCCTGCGCGGCCAGCTTCCCTCGCCCATGCAGTCCCTGGCCTATACGCAGGAGTTCGTTGCCGGGCGGGACCTGCGGGTCCTAGTGGTCGGCGGCCGGGCCTTGGCCGCGATGACCCGGGAGTCGGAGCATTGGGTCCGCAACACCGCCCGCGGGGCCCGGCCGGTGGCCCGCACGCTGGACCCCGAACTAGCCCGGATGGCCGAGCAGGCCGCCGCAGCGGTCGGCGGCGGGGTGCTCGGCGTGGACCTGCTGGAGACCGACACCGGGCGCGTGGTGCTGGAAGTCAATGGCGCCGCGGAATTCCACGGCCTGGCCGAGGCCCACCCGCGGCTGCAGATCGCGGACGAGATCGTGAACCACGCCCTGACCCGGGTGGACCGGTGAAAGCGGCCGTCATCGGAGCGGCCGGCTACGTCGGCGGCGAACTGCTGCGGCTGGCGCTCGGGCACGCCGAGATCGAGGTGGCGCAGGCGACCTCGCGCAAGCACGCCGGCCGGCCGCTCGGACACGTCCACCCCAACCTCGGACACCACGGCGCGATCGTGTTCACCAAACCCGAGGAACTCGAACCAGTCGACGTCGCCTTCGTCTGCCTTCCGCACGGCGAGTTCGCTCGGATACACGAGCGGGTGCACCAGGCCGCGCGGATAGTGGTCGATCTGAGCACCGACTTCCGCGACCCCGAACAGGCCGCGGAACACGGCTACCGGACCGGCCTGCCGGAACTGTTCCGGGCCGAACTGGCCGGGGCGACCCGGATCAGTGTGCCCGGCTGCATGGCCACCGCCGCAGCGGTGGCGCTCAAGCCCCTGGTCGACGCGGGGTTGGTCGACGGCGACGTGATCGTCGACGCGCGGACCGGCTCCAGCGGTGCGGGCACCGCGCTGAGCGAAGCCACGCACCACCCGGTCCGCCACCACGCGATGCGGATCTACCAGGCGGCCGGGCACCGGCACGAGCGGGAGATAGACCGGCTGTGCGGCGCGCGAACCCGGATGACGGTCACCGCGGTGCCGTTGGTCCGCGGAGTCCAAGTGGTGCTGCATGTGCGCCCGCCGAGCCCGGTGAGCAGGGCCGACGTGTGGGATGCCTACCGCGCCAGCTACCCGGCGGAGCCGTTCGTCCGGCTCGTGGCGCGCCGGGCCGGCCTGCACCGGCTGCCCGACCCGCAGTTCCTTTCCGGCGGCAACTTCCTGGACCTCGGTTTCGACCTGGACCGGGACGGCGGCCGGATCGTGGCCGTGGCGGCTTTGGACAACCTGGTCAAGGGCGCGGCCGGGGGAGCGGTGCAGAGCTTGAACGTCGCCGTCGGCCTGGCGGAGCGCACGGGCCTGGAATTCCCCGGCCTGAGCCCGGCGTGAGGGGGGAGACGGTCATCGACGGGATCATCGTGATCAAGATCGGCGGGGCGGTGCGCCCCGACCCGGTCCTGGACGACATAGCAGCGCTTACCGCGGAAGGCACCGGAGTGGTCCTGGTTCACGGCGGCGGCGGGGAGGTGGACCGGTTGGCCGCCCGGCTCGGCGTGCCCTCGCGCATCATCCAGTCCCCGGACGGCACCAGCAGTCGGCGCACGGATCCGCAGACGCTCGACGTGCTCGCCATGGCCCTGCTCGGCCGGGTCAAGCCCGCCCTGGTCGGCGGCCTGCGGGCCCGTGGCGTGCAGGCTCTCGGGCTCAACGGCGCGGACGCCGGCCTGCTCACCGCCCGGCGCAAACAGGTCCTGCGCTCGGTCGAGGACGGGCGCACAGTCCTGATCCGCGACGACCGCTCCGGCCAGGTCACCGAGGTCCGAACCGGCCCGCTGCCGGCCCTGCTGGCCGGCGGCGTCGTCCCAGTGCTCTCCCCGCCGGCCGCCGACGCACAGGGCGAACTGCTCAACGTTGACGCCGACCAGGTGGCCGCGCAAATCGCCGCCGCCCTCGGCGCGAGCGCCCTGTTCCTGCTGACCGACGCACCGGGAGTGCTGCGCGACCCGAGCGACCCCGGCAGCGTCATTGGCGAACTGTCCGCGGACGCGCCCGAGGCCCGAGGACGGATGCGGCACAAGGTACGCGCGGCCCGGCTGGCCGCCGCCACCGTGCCGACGGTGATGATCGGATCCGGCTGCGTCGAACATCCGGTGCGGGCGGCGCTGGCTGGCGCGGGCACCACGGTCCTTTCCGGCCGCAACATCGCGCCCGCGGACAGCCCGAAACGGAGCCAGCCATGATCTCCGCCACCGACCACCCCACCTGGCTGCTGAGCTCCGCGTTGTCGATCCCGTCCGAATCGGGAGGCGAAGGTCGGCTCGTCACGTTTCTGGCCGACCAACTGGTGCGGATAGGCCTGGAATCCCATGTGGATGAGGCTGGCAATGTGCACGGCCTGATCGGTCCGCCGGACCAGCCGACCATCATGCTGTTAGGGCACATCGACACCGTGCCGGGCCAGGTCCCGGTCTGCCGGGTCGGGGACCTGCTCTACGGCCGCGGCGCGGTCGACGCGAAAGGCCCCTTCGTCGCCATGGCCTGCGCCGCCGCGCGCACCTGCGGCGTGCGGGTACACCTGGTCGGCGCGGTCGGCGAAGAGGAACCCGGCTCGCGCGGCACCCGGTACCTGATGGACACCGTGCCGGCGCCGCACGCCGTGGTGATCGGCGAACCCAGCGGCTGGGACGGAGTCTGCCTCGGCTACAAGGGCCGGGTCGGGGTCTGGTACGAGGTTTCCACCCCGCCGCTGCACACCAGCAGCCCGCAGCCCTCCGCGGTCGAGTCCGCGGCCGAGTTCGCCCGGACCGTGCAGGACTACCTGGCCGCGGTCTCCCGCTCCGCGGATCCCGTCGCCTTCGAGGCCGCGGCGGCGAAGCTGGTCCGGCTGGAGGGGGACCTGAGCCGGGCCGAGGCCTTCCTGACCTGCCGGGTGCCGGTCGGCTTCGACTTCGACGCGTTCGAACGCAGGCTGCGCCGGTTCGGCCGCGGCGCCTTCCGCTTCGACGAGCGGGTGTCGGCGGTCCGGCGCCCGCGCGGGGACCTGGTGGCCAGCCGGCTGCGGGCGGCGATCAAAGCGCACGGCGGCGAACCGGTGCTGAAACTGAAAGCGGGGACTTCGGACATGAACGTGGTGGACGCCTGGGGCGTGCCGATGGCCGCTTACGGTCCCGGCGACGCGCACCTGGACCACACCAGTGACGAGCACATCGTCCTGCCGGAGTTCCTCCGCTCGATCGACGTGCTGGCGGGCGCGCTGGAACGGATCGGGGCCGGCCTGGCCGGCCCGGCCCGGCCCGCCGTCGCTGCGGCCACCGGGGCGGGGGAGCGATGAGACTCGAAGGAAAGGTCGCGATGATCACCGGGGCGGCCCGCGCGCTCGGCCGCTCGCACGCGCTCGCCTTCGCCCGGGAGGGCGCGGACCTGCTCCTGGTCGACCTGGCCCGGGTGCCGGGACCGAACCCGCTGGCCGGCCGCAAGGATCTGGAGACCGCGGCCGCGGCCTGCCGCAGGATCGGCAGCACCGTGGTCACCGCGGTCGCCGACGTCCGCTCCCAGGCCGAGGTGGACGCCGCGGTCGCCGCGGGCATCGACGAGTTCGGCCGGATCGACATCCTGGTCAACAACGCCGGCCTGCTCGTACCGGGCGGGGTCCGCTCGCACGAGGTGAGCGAGGAGGACTGGAACCTGGTCCTAGACGTCAACCTCGGGGGGACCTGGCGTTGCTGCAAGGCCGTGCTGCCGCATATGGTCCGCTGCCGCTCCGGCTCGATCATCAACATGGGCTCGACCGGGAGCCGGGTTGCCTTCGAGCTGTACTCCTGCTACGTCGCCTCCAAGCACGCCGTGGCCGGCCTGACCAAGGCCCTGGCCCTGGAGTACGGGCATTTCGGGATCCGGGTGAACACCGTGTGCGCGAGCACCGTGGCCGCCGACGAGGCCTTGGGCACCCGCAGCACCGCGGACGTGGCCCGGGAGATGGGATCGAGCCTCGCCGACTACGAGAGCAGGTCCGCGGGCCAGCATCCGATCGGCCGGCTGGTCACCGCGGCCGAGGTCTCCGCCGCCTGCCTGTGGCTGGCCAGCTCGGAGTCCAGCGGCAGCACCGGGTCCGAACTGTTCGTCGACGGGGGCTTCACCGCGCGCTGACGCGCCGGCGGCCGCCCCTGGAAAGAGGAGGATCGATGCAAACGCGCGAGGAAGCAGCGGCTGACGCCGAGCCGGAGCCCGCCGGCGCCTTGGAACGGCGCCTGGCCGCGCTCAGCCCGGCCCAGCGCAGCCTGCTCGAACGCATCCTGGCAGATCGCTGGCACGACGGTCGGCAGATCCGCCGCCGCCCCGCTGGCTCGGGCGCGCCGGCCGGACCGGACACCGGATTGCCGGTGTCCTACGAGCAGGAGCGGCTCTGGTTCATGAACGAGTTGCTCGCCCGGCGCGAGATCTTCCACGTGCCGATCGCGCTGGAACTGGTCGGCCGGGTCGACCCCGCGGCGCTCGGCCGCTCGCTCGGCCGGCTCGCCGACCGGCACGAAGCCTTGCGGACCGTGTTCGCCGACACCACCGCGGGCCCGCGCCAGATCGTGCTCGACCACGTCGGCGTACCACTGGACCTGCACTCGCACCGCGACGCGGCCGACCCTGCCGCACGGGCCCGCGCCGACGCCTCCGCCTCGGTGAACCTGCCGTTCGACCTGCGGACCGGCCCGCTGCTGCGCTGCGCACTGCACGAGATCGAGCCCGATCGGCACCTGTTCCTGCTCACCCAGCACCACATCATCTCCGACTACTGGTCCCTGGGGATCCTACTCGAAGACCTCGGGGCGCTGTACGCAAGCGAACTCGGCCTCGGAGCCGACCTGCCCCCGGTGGACCTGCACTACCCGGACTTCGCCTACTGGCAGCGCGAGACCATGGGCCGCGCGGCCCTGGACACGCACCTGGACTATTGGCGCGACCGGCTCGCCGACGCGCCCGAGACCCTCGACCTGCCGCTGGACCACGCGCGGCCGCCGGTGCGGCGCAGCCAGGGCCGGTTCCACCGGGTCCAGTTCGCGCCGCCGCTGCTGGATCGGGCCCGGGATCTGGCCCGGCAGAACGCCACCACCCCGCTCGCGGTCTTCCTGGCCGGATACGCCGCGCTCCTGGGCCGGCTCACCCGGGCCGAAGACGTGGTGATCGGTGTGCCGGTCGCCGGGCGCACCCAGCCCGAGACCCAGCGGATGGTCGGCTACTTCCTGAACTGGCTGGCGATCCGGATCCGGCTCGACGGGCGTCCGTCGACCCGCGAACTGATCATCCGGACCAGGGACGCGCTGGCCGAGGCGATGGTGCACCAGGACGTGCCGTTCGACCTCTTGGTGCACGAACTGCAACCGGCCCGCCGGCGCGGCGGGACGCCGATCTTCCAGACCTCTTTCAGCCTGCGCGACGGTGCGCCCGAACCACCGCGGCTGCCCGGGCTGCAGGTGGGCTTCGCCGACCTCGACGGGGGCGCGACCCATTTCGACTTGATGGGTGAGCTCTGGTGCGAGCAGGACCGGGTCGTCGGCTACCTGCCGTATGACGACGAACTGTTCGACGAGGACACCGTGGCGGACTACGCCGACCGGCTCGGCCGCCTGCTCACTGCTGGGACCGCCGAACCGGACCGC
Organism: Actinocrinis sp.; assembly: GCA_035943635.1. GTDB lineage: Bacteria > Actinomycetota > Actinomycetes > Streptomycetales > Catenulisporaceae > DASZBX01. Next base: position 37,591 of record DASZBX010000139.1, read on the forward strand.
CCGGTGGCCACCTTGCCGCTGACCGCCGGGGGGCAGTCGGCCGGCCTGGTCCGGGTGCTGGAGCCGGCAGCCGTCGTCGGCACCTTGCACGACCGGTTCCGGGAACAGGCCGCGGCCCGCCCGGACGCGATCGCCGTCACGGACGAGGAAACCCGGCTCAGCTACGCCGAACTGGACCACCGGGCGAACCGGATCGCCCGGGTGCTGCGCGATCAAGGCGTGCGGCCCGGGGCGATCGTCGGACTCGTCTTGGACCGCACCGTCGACCTGGTGGCCGCCGTGCTTGGCGTGCTCGGCTGCGGAGCGGCCTACCTTCCGGTGGACCCGGAGGCCCCGGCGGACCGCGCGGCCGCCCAGTTCGCCGATTGCGCGGTGGCCGCGGTGCTGACCACGGCCGATCTGCTCGACCGGTTGCCGCAGGACCCGCCGCCGGTCCTGGAACTGGATTGGGCCGCGGCTCCGCTCACCGAGGCGGATGAGACGCCTCCGGGCGTGGACGTGCCCGCCTCGGCACCGGCCTACGTCATCTACACCTCCGGTTCGACCGGAGCGCCCAAGGGTGTCGTGGTCACCCATGCCAATGTATTGCGGCTTTTCACCTCGGCCGGCCGACTGTTCGAACTCGGACCGGATGAGGTATGGACGCTCTTTCACTCCTACGCCTTCGACTTCTCCGTCTGGGAGCTGTGGGGCGCGCTGCTGCACGGCGCCCGTCTCGTGGTCGTCCCCCAGTGGACCACCAGGGCGCCCGACGCGTTCGCCGAACTGCTCGAACACGAACAGGTGACCATGCTCAGCCAGACGCCCTCGGCGTTCAGGCAACTGGCCCGGGTGGTGCTCTCGGATCCGCGGCCGCTGTGCCTGCGCCACGTCGTCTTCGGCGGGGAGGCCCTGGACCACGCCGCGCTGGCCAAGTGGGTCGGCGTGTTCGGCGACGAGAAACCCCGGCTGATCAACATGTACGGCATCACCGAGACGACCGTGCACGTCACCTTCCGCAGGTTCGTGGCGCAGGACCTCGCCCAGGACCGCTCCCTGATCGGCGACCCGCTGCCGGACCTGGCGCTGTACCTGCTCGACCCGGAACTGCAACCGGTGCCCGCCGGGGTCCCCGGGGAGATCCACGTCGGCGGCGCCGGAGTCGCCCTCGGCTACCTCGGCGCGCCCGGACTGACCGCGCAGCGGATGCTCCCGGACCCGTTCTCCACGGCACCCGGCGCCCGGATGTACGCCTCGGGGGACCTGGCCCTGCGCCGCCGGGACGGAGAGTTCGTCTACCTGGGCCGAGCCGACGACCAGCATAAGATCCGCGGTCACCGGGTCGAACTCGGCGAGATCAGGGCCGCGCTGCTGCGGCTGCCCGAGGTCGCCGACGCGGCCGTGCTGGTGGCCGAGGACCGGTTCGGGGCTAAGGCCCTGACCGCGTACGTCGTGCGCCGGCCGGAGACCGAGGTCACCGCGACCCGGATCCGCCGCGGCCTGCTGCGCACCCTGCCGGACTGGATGGTGCCCGCTTCCGTGGTCGTGGTCGAGGCACTCGCGCTGACCCGCAACGGGAAACTGGACCGGCACGCCCTGGCCGCCCGCGGCCAGGCGCCGGGCGGACACGGTCAGGCGGTGCCACCGGTCGGACCGCAGGCCGAGGCCCTGGCCCGGATCTGGTCCGAACTGCTCGGCGTGCCGGACATCGGCGCCGAGGACGATTTCTTCGAACTCGGCGGACACTCACTGATGGTGGTGCACCTGGTCGGCCGGATCCGCGCGGAACTCGGCGTGGACATGCCGATGGAGGTCCTCTTCCAGCACGCCGAACTACAAGCCATGGCCGACACCTTGGCCGAACTGCGCGCCAGTGCAGGGTCCGGGGCCGCGCAACCACAGACCGACGCCGGTTCCACTGCCGTTGCCGCCGCCCCCGATGCCGACGCGGACTTGCGCGCCGTCACCGAGGAGGTCGCCGCCCGCCTCGCCCACCTGCCGCGCGCCGCCACCCGGCCGCGGGCAGCCACCGCGCCGTGGAACGCCGTCCTGCTCACCGGCGCGACCGGTTTCGTCGGAGCGTTCGTCCTGGCCGAACTACTGTCGCAGGGCGATCACGTGACCTGCCTGGTCCGCGGCGACCAAGGACGCGAACGTGTGATCGGGAATCTGACCGGGCTCAAGCTGTGGCGTCCGGAATACTCCGGTCTGCTCGAAACGGTGACCGGCGACCTGTGCGAACCGAGACTGGGTCTGGCGTCGGAGACCTACGACGCGCTGACCGGCCGGATCGGCCGGATCATGCACTGCGCCGCCTGGGTCAACCACGTCTACCCCTACGCCCCGCTGGCCGCGGCCAACGCCCACAGCGCGGGCAAGCTGCTGGAGTTCGCCGCGACCGGAGCCCGCAAGCACCTGACCCTGGTGTCCACGGGTTCCGTGCTGGACGCGGCCGACCACCCTCGCGGGGCCGAGATCGAGGCCGGGCCGCTGACCGTGCTGGCCCCCGAGCGGGCCGGCTACGTCCGGTCCAAGGCGGTGGCCGAACTCTACCTCGCCCACGCCGCGGACCTGGGCGTGCCCGCGCTCGTGGTGCGGGCCCCGAGCGTGTTCGGCGACCGGACCGAGTACCAGATCAATCCGGCGGACGCGATCTGGAACTGGACCAAGGCGATCATCCTGACCGGCCGGTACCCGGCCAGCTTCGCCGACCCGGACAACGAACTCTTCCAGGCACTGCCGGCCGACGCCGCGGCCCGCGCCGTCCTGTCGGCGGCCGAACCCGCTGATCCGGACGGATGTCGGTACGTCAACGCGATCCCCAACGTCGTCTGCGGCGCCGCCGGGCTGCTGGCCGGGGTGCGCGCCGCCGGCTTCGAGCCGGCCGCCGAACCCGACCGCGACTGGTACCGGCGGGTGGGCGGACTCGACTCCGGCGAGGTCTGGGTGGCCGCCATCGCGGCCCAGATCGCCGCCGGCCCGGATCCGTCGGCGGCCAGGCGGCTGCACCGGTTCCGGACCGACGACCGGCGCGCGCTCGCCGAGCCGGTCGACGCACAGGCCATCTCGTCGCCGACGGACTTGGCCGGATACATCGGTTCTCTGCTTGCGTCCAGAGAACCCGGAAATGAAGGGACGGCACCGCAATGAGTACCGAAGACCGCGTATACCGCGTGGTGGTCAACCATGAGGAGCAGTATTCGATCTGGCCGGCCGACGGACGGATACCGGACGGCTGGAGTGAGGAGGGCTTCAGCGGGGCCAAGGACGACTGCCTCGGCCACATCACCCTGGTCTGGACCGACCTGCGTCCGCGCAGCCTGCGTGAGCGGCTCGCCGCCGGTGCCGAGGGAGGTGACCGGGCATGAGCGCGTCGCCTGGGCTCGAACCCGTCGCGATCATCGGCATGAGCTGCCGGTTCGCCCCGGACCTGAATTCTCCGCAGGAACTGTGGTCCTGGCTGGTGGACGGCGCGAGCTCGGTCAGCGAGATGCCCGGCCAGCGCTGGGACTCGTACGCTGGCAGCAGCCCGCAGGCCACCGCCATCCTGCGCCGCACCACCCGCAAGGGCTCCTACTTGGACGACATCAGCGGTTTCGACGCGGAGTTCTTCCAGATCACCCCGCGCGAGGCCGAATACCTGGACCCGCAGCAGCGGATGCTGCTGGAACTGGCCTGGGAGGCCCTGGGCGACGCCGGCGTGCCGCCGCACTCGCTCGGCGGCACCGAGGCCGGGGTGTTCGCCGCGGCCAACTCCAACGACTACGGCCGCCGGCTGCTCGAAGACCTGACCCGGACCGGCGCTTGGGCCGTGAACGGGACCACCTACTATGGCATCGCCAACCGGATCTCCTACTTCCTGAACCTGCGCGGCCCGAGCATGGCGGTGGACACCGCCTGCGCCGGTTCGCTCACCGCGCTGCACGTCGCCGCGCAGAGCCTACGCAGCGGCGAGTGCCCGGTGGCGATCGTCGGCGGGATCAATATCATGGCCACCCCTGCGCTGATCGTCGCCTTGGACGCGGCCGGCGCGACCTCCCCGGACGGCCGGAGCAAGGCCTTCGACAAGGCCGCGGACGGCTACGGCCGCGGCGAGGGCGCCGGGGTAATGGTGCTCAAGAAACTCTCCGGCGCCCAGCGCGACGGGGACCGGGTCCGCGCCGTGATCGTGGGCAGCGGGCTGTTCCAGGACGGCCGCTCGGACGGCATGATGGCGCCCAACAGCGAGGCCCAGGAGCACATGCTGCGCGAGGTGTACCGGCGGGCCGGGATCGACCCGGCCACGGTCGGCTACGTCGAGGCGCACGGGACCGGCACCCCGCTCGGCGACGTCGCCGAGGTCCGTGCCATCGCCGGAGTGCTAGGCGCCGGCCGGCCGGCCGGGGACCCGCTGCTGTTCGGGAGCCTTAAGGCCAACATCGGCCACGTCGAGGCCGCCTCCGGTATCGCCGGGGTGATCAAGGCGGTCCTCGCCCTCGAACACGGCCGGATCCCGGCCAGCCCGCACACCGAGGCCAACCCGGCCCTGGACCTGGACGCCTCCGGGCTGCGGCTGGTCGCCGAGACCACGCTGTGGCCGGCCGGGGATCAGCCCCGGATCGCGGGCATCTCCAGCTACGGGGTTGGCGGAAGCATCGCCCACCTGGTCCTGCGCGAAGCCCCGGCCGCACCGCCCGCCGCGGCGGCCGCCCCGGCCGCGCCCCGGCCCAGGGTCTTCCCGCTGTCGGCCACCTCGGACAACGCCCTGCGGGCGCTGGCCGGGTCGGTGGCCGACTGGGTGGCCGGACACTCGGACGCGCCGCTCGGCTCCGTGGCGCACACCCTCGCCCGCCGCCGCTCGCACCTGCCCGTGCGCGGCGCCGTCGTCGCCGAAACACCGACCGAACTGCTCGGCCTGCTGCGGACCCTGGCCGCCGGGGAACGGGCCGCTCGCTTGGTCACCGACCGGGCCGACCCGGCCAGGGCGAACGCGGTCTGGGTGTTCTCCGGTCACGGCGCGCAGTGGACCGGCATGGGCCGGGAACTGCTGGCCCGGGACCCGGCCTTCGCCGCGGAGATCGACGCGCTGGCCGAGGTGTTCCAGGCCGAACTCGGCTGGACCCCGCGCGCGATGATCGAGTCCGGCGGCCCGTGGACCGTGACCACCGTGCAGGCCATGACCTTCGCGATGCAGGTCGCCCTGGCCAGCAGTTGGCGTTCGCGCGGGATCGAGCCGGCCGCGGTGATAGGCCACTCGGTCGGCGAGATCGCGGCCGCGGTGGTGGCCGGCGCACTGGAGCGGGAACCGGCCGCCCGGTTCGCCTGCCGCCGCGCCGCCGCCCTGCAGCGCGCCGCCGGGCACGGCGCGATGGCACTGGTGGGCCTGGAGTTCGAGCAGGCCCGGCAGCGGCTGGCCGGCCGGTCCGACCTGGTCGCCGCGATCGCCGCGAGCCCGCGTTCCTGCGTGGTCTCCGGTGACCAGGACGCGGTGGAGCGGTTCGTGGCCGAGGTAGCGGCCGAAGGGCTCGAAGCCCGCCGGGTCGACACCGACGTGGCCTTCCACAGTCCGCACGTCGACGAGGTGCTCCCGGAGGTCGGGCAGGCCGCGAGCCGGTTGTCCGCCACGACGCCGCAGATCACGCTCTACAGCACCGCGCTCGACGACCCGCGGGGCACCGACCCGCGCGAAGGCGTCTACTGGGAGACCAACCTGCGCGCTCCGGTCCGGTTCGTCCAGGCCGTTCGCGCCGCGCTGGCCGACGGCGCCCGCACCTTCCTCGAAGTCTCCTCGCACCCGGTGGTCTCCCACTCGATCACCGAGACGCTGGACGAGGCCGCAGTGCGCGACGCGCGGGTCGTGCCGACACTGCGCCGAGACCAGCAGGAGTTGGCGACCCTGCTGACCAACCTCGCCGCGCTGCACTGTGCCGGCGTGCAGGTGGACTGGGGCCAATCCGCGGAACACGACGGGGACCTCCTGCCGATCCCGGCCGCACACTGGCAGCACCGCCCGTACTGGATCTTTCCGGACAACGCTGAGGAAGGCCGCGGCCGCGGCCACGACCCTGAGGCGCACACTCTTCTCGGCGGGCTAAGCACCGTCGCTGGCACGCCGGTTCGGCAGGTGTGGCAGACCTACCTGGACATGGCCAGCCGCCCCTACGCCCAGGATCACAAAGTCGTCGGCGTCGAGACGGTCCCGGCCTCGGTTGTGATCAACTCCTTCGTGGCCGCGGCCGAACATGGTGGCGGTCGGCGTGGCCTGGCCGACATCGTGCTGCGCACCCCGCTTGCTCCCATGCCCCCGCGGGCGGTGCAGGTCGTGCTTGAACAGAACCAGGTGCGGTTGGCCAGCCGGATCCGCCGAGAGGACGGGGCCGACCCGGTCGGCCAGGACCTGGAGTGGATCACCCACGCCACGGCGACCGTCTTGCGCGACCCGGTGATCGGCTCTCGCCCGATGGAGTCGCTAGACGTGCTGCGCTCCCGTTGCCCCGACGTGTGGACCTGGGCGAAGGTGGATGCGATCTTCTGCGACATGGGTGTGGAGGGCTACACCTTCCCCTGGGTTGTCGAGGAACTGCGCCGCAACGATGTCGAGCAATTTGCCGTGGTGACCATCGACCACACGCCTAAACTTCATCCGAGCAGCTGGACCGCCGTGATCGACGGCGCCCTGACGGTAAGCGGCGTGCTCGTGACGAGCCAGACCTCAAAGATGTTGCGCACCTCCTCGAATCTGGATTCGATTGCTTTCACGGGCCCTCCGCCCGGGCGTATCTTCGTGCACACCACCCGCTCGCCCGCCTCGCCGGACACTACGATCGACGTGCTGGTCTCCGACGATCAGGGTAACGTCGTGTGTGAGGCCACCGGACTGCGGTTCACCCTGGTCCAGGACCGTCCAGGCGGCGCGGTGGGACCGCGTGACCTCGTACACGAACTCGCCTGGGAACCGGTCAACCTAACCGAAGGCGCCACCCGCCTTGTGCGCTCCGTGGCGCTGCTCGGCGACGAGTCGGTCATCGCGCCATTGGCCAAGCACTTTACCAACAGCGGTGTGACTAGCCGCCGAATGCAACGCGTGGAAGAGTTGGCGGACTTCGCAGACGGGCAGCCAGATGTGGTCCTGCTCGCTCCCGCCGCTATGCTCGACGGCGAGACTCCCGAACAGGCTGCCGAACGCTGCGCATGGACCCTGGTCGAGGCGACCCAGGTCGTTTCGCGCAGCTCGAACGGCACTGTCCCGCCGAAGGTGTGGTGCGTGACCCAGGGTGTGCGCGACCCGCAGAACGAGGCGGCGCTGGCACACGCCCCGCTCTGGGGCGTGTCCCGGATCATCGGCGGCGAACGCCCTGACCTGCGCGGCGGCCTGCTCGACTTGGACGAGGAACTTGCCTCGGTCGGAGCTGGCACTGCAGCCCTGATCCTGGACCTGATCAATCGGTTCGGCGCGACAGAGGAGGTGGTCTCGCTCACTGCGGATGGCGCATTCGTGGCCAGATTGGCCAGGATCGAGCGGCACGACGCCGCCGAACCGCTCACCTGCCGTCCGGACGGTACCTACCTGATCACCGGCGGGCTTGGTGGGATCGGCGTCGAGGTGGCACGCTACCTGGCCGACCATGGGGCGCGCCGGCTGGTGCTGGCCGGGAGGCGCGGGCTGCCGCCGCGCTCGGCCTGGGAGCAGATCGAGGATCCCGCGGTCCGCTCGCAGATAGACGCGGTGCTGGCTTTGGAAGCCCAGGGGGTGACGGTTCGGGTGCTGGCGCTAGACGTCTCCGACCAGGCAGCTGTCGCCGCCGCGCTCGACCCCTCCTTACTCGAGCTCCCGCCGATTCGCGGCATCGTGCACGCGGCCGGAGTGGTGTCCAACGCCATGGTGGATAAGACGGATCTCGACGACCTGCGCACCACCCTCGGCCCAAAGGCGCGCGGAGCGATGGTGCTGCACAGGCTCTTCCCGGCTGGGACGCTGGACTTCTTCACCCTGTTCTCCTCTTGCGGGCAGTACGCCAGGCTCACCGGCCAGGCCGGATACGCGGCGGCCAATTCGTTCATGGACGCGCTCGCCTCGTTGCGGCACGCGGGCGGGCACACCGAGACGACCAGTCTGGCCTGGACCCAGTGGCGTGCGGTGGGCATGGGCCAGACCACCTCCGGCACCACTATCTTGGAGGCAGAGTCCCGTGGCCTCGGCGGCATCTCCGCGACTGAGGCATTCCGTTCGTGGGCCTTCGCGGACCGGTTCCGGTTGCCGTACTACGTGGTCCTGCGGGTGTTGCCGGACCACTCGCTGCCGGTCTTCTCCCAGCTCAGTAGTGTCGCCCAGGCCGAACAGGAGCAGCCAGGCACCGGGCCGGCGGACTGGCGGGCGATCGCCGACGAGGAACTGGGCGGCGTCGTGCGCGACACCGTGCACGAGCAGGTCGCGACTGAACTAAACCTCGTTACCACGGACATCGACGTCGACCAACCACTGATCGAATTAGGTGTCGACTCGGTGCTCACGGTTGGACTGCGGGTGCGCCTGCATCGGCGGTTCGGGATCGACTTGCCGCCGACGATCCTGTGGAGCAACCCCACAGTCAGCGCGGTCGCCGACTTCCTGACCGGTGAATTGCGGGTGCAGCGCGAGTCGGCGGAGGCTGATGGCGCCGCGGTCGAGGCAGGCAATGACGGGAACGCCGCAGACGGCGTGCTGCAGCAGGCCGGCGCCCTTGTCTGAGCGCGCGGCGCGGTCGGGGCTGGCGAACCGCTGGCCCCGACCGCGCCTGAGTGTCAGTCGTTCCATGTGTCCGAACCCCAGGCGGGCGGACGGAAGGAGGAGGAGAGACTTGGGTCATCTGAAGGTGCCCGGCGCGACGCTGTACTACGAGACGTCCGGATCAGGGCCTGTACTCATAATGATAGCCGGGGGAACCGATGACACCCGTGATTTCGACGGCGTGACGCCACTCCTGGCCGCCGACTTCACCGTCGTGCGCTACGACTGCCGGGGGCTATCCCGTAGCAGATGCGATGAACCGCAGGCTGAAATCCCGGTGAGCACGCACGCGGCCGATACGTACGAACTGCTGTGCGCGGTCGGCGGCGGGCCGGCGCTTGTCTTCGGAACCAGCAGCGGCGCCCACATCGCCCTGGAACTGACAGCCGGGCACCCGGAAGCGGTGCGCGGCGTGGTCGCTCACGAGCCTCCGACTGTCCGCCTGCTACCTCCGGCCGACCCGCGCCTGGCACTCGTTCCCGAAGTGCTCAGGATCCGCGGTCGGGACGGTGTCGGCCCGGCAATGAGCAGCTTCGTCGCCGGAGCAGGGCTGCTCGCTGCCCGCCATCCGGCCGGTACCCCGGAAAGTCCCGAATCCGCCGCCGCGGCTGGTTCGCGCATGAGTCGGATCGCTGACAATAGTGCGTTCTTCCTCGACCGTATCATCGGTCCGGCGACCGACTACCTGCCTGATCTGACGCTCTTGCGGGCTGGCGGGCCGCAGGTCGTGGTCGGGGTGGGAGAGGCATCCAAGGGACAGTTGGCATATGACACGGCATTGGCACTGGCGGGGGGGTCGGGCGCCCAGACGGCTGAGTTTCCCGGTGGCCACGCTGGCTTCGTCTCGCATCCTCGTGCTTTCGCCCGGCGACTGCGCGACGTGCTCCGGTCCGTAGCTGTCCCTCACGACTGCGATTGGCCGACTCTAGGCGTCCGAACGGGCGCAACAGTGTGGCTCACAGGCCTCCCGAGCTCCGGGAAGTCGACTGTCGCCACCGGACTTGCCGAGCTACTCCTGGCCAGGGGACGCAGGGTTGAAATGCTGGATGGCGACGAGCTTCGCCGCACCCTATGCAAGGACCTCGGTTTCAGCCGGGCCGACCGTGAGGAGAACGTCCGCCGGATCGGCGAAGTGGCCCTCACTCTTGCCAGCGAAGGAGCCCTGGTCCTCGTGCCGGTGATCGCTCCGTACGCATCCAGCCGCGCTGCTGTACGCCGCCGTCACGTCACCGCTGGCCTGCCTTTTGTCGAAGTGTACATCGACGCCCCAGTCGCCGTCTGCAGCGAACGGGATGTCAAGGGCTTATATGCCAGGCAACGCGCCGGCCTGTTGCACGGCCTCACCGGCGTAGACGACCCCTACGAGTCGCCTGTCGAGCCTGAACTACGGCTTGACACCTCCCTCGAATCCTCGGCCGAATCGATCGCAAGGGTCGAGCGGTATATCAACGAGCACTGAGTAGGGTCGGGGACTGGCGCGGTGGCGTGTGACGCTCCGTTTCCAGCCCCCGCCGCTTCAAACCGTGCATGCGGTTCTCCCGCACACGGCTTTCCGACATCGTTCACCGCTGGGCATGCGCCCTCGCCCCGCGTACGTTTCCGGTCAGGCGGAAGACCCCGAGCCGAGTGATCCACCCATAGGTGTAGCGGGTGGTCCAGTTCCGGCCCGCGAGGCCGTGTTTCCGACTGGCGAAGATCGCCAATCGCTCGTGGACGTAGCCGTCGACCGCGTTGAACTTCCGCGCGGAGTTCTCGTTGCGGAAGTAGGCCGACCAGCCCTGTAGTACAGGGTTGAGGTCGGTCACCACATCGGCCACCGGCCGTTCGGTCCGGGATCGAGAGGTCGCCACACGGATCTTGCCGCGTAGCACCCCCATCGCCCTGGCCGAGGGCCAACGCTGCAGGTAGAACCTTGTGCGATCCTGGTGGTTAATTTCTGAGGCTCTTGTGGCTGGTCGTCGCGGTGCGGAAGTCTTGGGGTTGGTGCTGCGGGGGTCGTGGCTGGATTGAGGTGTGAGCGATGTCGATGCGGCCGGTGCTGTGGCCGGAGGTTCCCGAG